>CALFUN010000012.1 GCA_937929915.1 uncultured Caulobacterales bacterium
AATTTATTGAGAATTGTGAATATTTAAAGCCTTCTGTGCCTAAACTGTTCACGTTAAATAACTTTCTGCCCATAATACGTGAGATAATAAGCTGTCCTGAAATAATGCAGGTCAAGAAAGAGATTTACAGTACAGGGAATGAAATTGAATTGGAAGCCGATAAAAGCCATATCAAATTTTTAAGTGCATTTAATGATTACCTGCTTTTTAAGTATGGCGCCTATTCAGTTGTTGGATATGCAAAAGGCATCACAACGAAAATGGCTATGCTTGAGGGCGGTTATGCAAGTGACATATCCGATGAGGGTTTAATTCAAGATATACTGTCTGGGAGTTTTGGTGACTATCGATTTGAGGGGGAGGTAGATGTCTGATTTTGTATTTATAGATAGCGGTTGGTTGGCTTTTGAATATTACAATGTAGGTAGGCATAGAAGGTACTGTGCATTTAGTAGGCACCTAGTTTGGCAGTTTTAGCTCCGCTGAACCGTGCGATATAATAGACCAAATCAAGTGCCATATGGCTCAGTTATTACCTGTATGTATCTATGTCATTATAGTTGTAAACTTATTTTGTAATAACTTTATCAAACAGGGGTTGTGATTTATACAATCTTTGCTACGCTCATTACAAAGGCGTGGGGGAGACGTGATTAAAATGTGGGCATCATAAACTATTGAGGAATAGGGTGAGGCTAAGGGAATGCATAGATTTGCAATCAGCGTAACGTGCGCCGCCGCTTTGGGGCTTGCTGGCTGTATGTTGGGCGGTTCTGACAAAGTAGCGGAGGGCGTTTCTCATGCGGCGCAAGATGAGCCTGCGGGCGCGGCGCAAGACACACGGCAAGCTGATGGAACGGACATCCCGTTTAATGTGCCAGAGCTTTCCGATTTTACTACCGAAGGCAAACCTACCACGACCATCGAGACGCATAACGGATTAATTGCAATTTATAAGCCTTATAAAGATCCTGATTTTTCTTCAAACTCAATATTATATTCGCGGGATGCCTTATTGGCTGCGAAGAAGGAAGATTTTCTATCTTTAACAAAAGCCGAGCAAGAAATTGTTGTATCTGGACGTTATGAATTGCCAAATCTTAGTGAAGGTGAATGGCAAGACGTATTAAGTCGCGTTTCACCAGAAGAATGGGAAGTTTCGCTTAATCAAAAAACAAAGGCAATTAGAGATGCGGGTTACAGGGGGGCGATTAAGTATAAACATGCCAGTTATACTTTCATGGCTAGGCCCAGGATTGGTTTGAAAAAAAGCCTAGATGATCCGAGTCTAACCACCAATGATTTGAACATTGAGATAGAGGACAGTCTTTGCATCGATACTAATTTTCGAACAATAATTGATCACAAAGATAAAGAAGGCTGTATTTATAAAATTTATCGTTCTCCCGTTTTTGAAGCAACATCTTTCCAATGTAAGGTTGGAAATGAATATTATGGCAACTTACCGCTGGTGGATGATTTTGGTGATGTTTCAGAGGACGAATTACTTTTTTCGAAGGAGCATAAAGTGCCTCACCCGCTATGCAAATTCCAGCAACGTATTATGCTATATTATCCAGAGTTTTACCCCTCGCTTCAACCCTCATCACGTTAATGAATACAATGTATATGTAGGAGTTTTGAATGACCTTAGCCCCAATTACCAACCTCGCAAATGTGCCTGAATATGTGTTGGGGTTAAATACGTGCAATAGAAATAATTTACAAATTACTTCTCGTGCGAGTGCTTTCTTAATCACTCCTAATTTTGCTTTATCAGCGGCGCATAATTTTAGGGCTTTACCAACGGGTCAAGATGATTTGGGTTCATTTACGGTAAACCCTAGAACAACAAATATTATTTCGACTTTTCCTTATGGAAATCATGCTGGCTCGTCGATAGTGTTGCCTGATTATAACCCGCAGAGCCTAACTAACGGCCAAGATTTGGGCGATGACTTAGCTATTGTTGAATTTAATGGTGACACGGGTAGTGCGGCGCCTGCGCAACTTATCATTTTTCAAGATTCATTTGATGCGGTTAGATATACTGATAGAGTTACTTTGTACGGTTACAATTCTAGTGGTCAATTACTGACAGGAACAGGTGATGTGTCAGCGCAAAATTTAAGTTTAGATGGGCAACCAGAAATTAGAATATCTGGTATTGACACAGTCGCGGGTAATAGTGGTGGTGGGTATGAATTTGATCTTACTCTTGATGACCGTAACGGTGTAAGTCTATCCGGCATCGGTGCAGTCCATGTTGGCGATGCTTCCAACATACCCGTAGCCAATCCATTCGGGCTCAGCGATTATAATTTTATAGTAGGTAACTTACAATCTGCTGGCGTTCTTGCAGAGGACGTGTTGAACCCGCTAATTATTCTCAGCAGTAATTTTAGGTTAGCCGCTTTTGATGGCACATATCTAAATGAAACTATATATGGAGGTAATTTTACACAGACCATTAACGCAAAGCAAGGCAACGACACCATCTTCGGTAGCCTTGGCAACGACACACTCTCTGGCGGTTCTGGCATTGATACTCTGGATTACAGCACATATGCGGGCGGGGGCGTGCGTGTTACCTTCGGCAGCGGCGGACGCGTTGGTGTGAACTTAAAAGGTTTTACTAAAGCCTTATGTGGAGTGCTTATAGGTTTGTCTTTTACGGCATGCGCGGGAGGTGAACCGCAAGGTCAAGTAACTGAGGCGAGGTCTAGTTCTGAGAGTGTGGATAGTGTTCAAAACTCCACCAAATTCATCGACCAAAAACAAATCATTGCAAATTTTCAGTTGAATAAGAGTAATATTCTTGAGGATGGTATAACTTCTCTTGATGATGAATATAAAATAATTCAAGATATTTTTGAAGCTATTCTGATACAAACAAACATTACACAGCATATAAAATTAAAATTTTATAATTTTGAAGAACAAGGTGGAAGCCGATGGAAGTTAATCCATGATGAAATTTCAAGTGTAGCAAGTTTAAATAAGAGTAAAGTTGGCCAAAGCTCAACTAATCATACTCTCTTGTCGAAGCCTATGATTGAGCGGGTCATATTTGAGCTTTCACAACCTAAGTCTATTGGTGTTTCAAGTAAATCTGAATCTAGTAAATTATTATTAGAGAAAGTGAATGGAGATTACTTTTTAAACCCTTCGGACAATTGGTCCGATTTTATCAGTACAAATGACAACAAAGTAATGAATATTGATGTGCCGCTATTCACTTTAGTTGCGCCGCTTGAAAATGCATTTGGGTATTTATACGCAGTTGAATATTTGGAAGACATGGCTTGTTATGATGTTAATTTCGTTGTCAAAATTGAGCAAAGTATCAAGGTAAGCCCGGTTCCTATTGCTGGTACAAATTTACATCTTTTGGCCGTTAACGCTTGTATTTATTATGATCATGAAGATTTGATATTGAAAAGTTTTCAATTTCAGCATCATTCGTCGGCTCATCCCCATGAATCTACATTCAGGAAAAAATATACAAAAGAGAATTTTAAACTCTTTAATTAACATTGGCAGTAAGTGAGATTGGTATGACTTTACCTACAAGTATTTTAAGTAGAATTAAATTCACTGGTTTAAATATACCTGTTGGCTTCAAAAGTGATATTATAAAGTTATTTGAACAAATTTATGACACTCCAACAGGAAAAAATTACTTACTGATGGTCTGAATAAACTCAAAGGTAGAGATATCACCGTTAATTTTAATGGGAATGGTAGCAAAATATCTGCGAATACTGGTACCGGATTTGTTGCTTTCAACCTCAATAGCTATGATAGGCGGTTTGTATTCAGTATAGATACTGACGGAAAAGTAGTGCAAATAGAAAACCTATTTCTGCTTACGCATGAGCTTGCTCATGCTATTTATGGAGCGGGTGATAACCGAAATCCAGGTCAAGTAAGCCAACAACAATATGGACCGAATGATGTATATGGGCCCGACCGGGCGGATTATTGGGCAAATAAGGTATATTCTGAGAGCAGTAATTTAGCGACAGATTATCGTCTCAGAGTAAATTATCACGGAACCCTGGATCCTTCCAATATAAATCTTGCGAACGGCGTCATGTTAAATTCCCAATTGATTGCAGTCGGCGATGAAGTTGAATGGGTGCAGCGTCTTGGCGGCAACACATCTATTCAACGCTCGGATAAAGATACTCTAATACTGGATGTTTCAGCCACTGGTAGAAATGATTTGGTTGTAGGTGCTGGAAGTGATTACATTTATGGATTTAGTGGCAACGACACCATCTTCGGCAGCCTTGGCAACGACACACTCTCTGGCGGTTCTGGCATTGATACTCTGGATTACAGCACATATGCGGGCGAGGGCGTGCGTGTTACCCTCGGCAGCGGGGGGGCGCGGTGATGCGCTTAAGGCGATCCAAACCCGTGATGTGATTGAGGGCTTTGAGAATCTAACTTTGTCTGAGGCGGATGATTTTCTTCTCTTAAACGATATTACGTCTGATATGATTTTGGACGGGGTGCGGGGGATGGTGATTTCCTTCTATCAGGTGATAGTCTATCAGCCGCGATCATTACCCCCGGATCTGTCACATTTAACGGTAGTGGATAACGGCCTGACGTAGCTTTGATGCCGTCAGGCTCCCTTGAATTCATTGCGGTTTTAAATAATCAAGGCTCTCCTTGAGAATAAGTTTGTCGAGGGTGAGATCTGATACTGCTTTGCGCAGCCTTTGGTTCTCCTTCTCGAGCTCCTTCATTTGCTTGACCTTAGACGGGCCCATCCCGCCATACTTCTTAAGCCATTTATAATAAGTCGCATCACTCACACCCGCGGAACGACACGCCTCTAAAATGCCAGCTCCAGACGCCGTCTCAACCTTTAATATGCCCTTGGGTACAATTTGACGCAACAACCGAATGACACCCTCATCCGAAAATCTTTTCCTTGCCATGACCCAATTCCTTTCCATCAAATTACTAAGTAAAAGATGGTCGAGTTTTAAGGGGCAAGGACAAAAGCGCTTTTCGGTTGTTTAGTGAATCTCTCCTGTGTTTTGCTAAAGGTATTCTCAATATAAGCTTTACTCCGCCGCATCGCTCCATGGGTCGCGTTTTGTCCCTTTTGTAATCCAATGGCCATTTGATTTGGCTTGGTATTTTTTGATGTCTTTGCGCGGGTTATAGAATTGTTTGTACCACGCTCTTGCTTTGCCAAAGGGGCCGTCGCCGACGACTTGCATGATAGAGAGGCAAGGCGCTTTATTGGCCCAAACGTCAAAATCTTGCAGCAGTGCCATTTTAGAGCCTTCTTGGAAGGCAGGCACGGCAGCCTCATCATCGGCTGTCATTGGGTGATTGGGCGGCTCGACCATTAGGCCATGCCACGCACGAACTTGGCCATCTTCGATGGGCGTATGGCAAATCATCATAAGGGAATTATAATAGCCATCCATACGCGAGAGCAGTAGCCCAGGGCCTGTATACCATGTATCATTGGTCATGACTTCATCTGATAATGTACGGTGTCCTGCCGCGAGGACTTGGCGAATGATATGGTCTTTACATTCGCTTTCAAACAGCTCCATATCGGTTGAGCCATGTATAGGGCCAAGATGAGCTTTGTCGGTGATATTATCTATGATCTCTTGCGGATGACAATCCAGCTCGCCAAGATAATCAACTTTCCATTTCACCCATTTTGGGTCGTCCCATTCAGGTAGGGGGTGAGGTTGAAAATCAGGCTCGCCATCTTCCTCGTCATGCCACATCAGGATAAGCCCGCCCCATTCTTGCACGGGATAACTCCGAATTTTAGCGGCTTGCGGGATAGGGGCTGGCGAGTAGGGGATTTCGTTACACATCCCGTCAGGGCCAAACTTCCACGCATGATAAGGACAGCGAATATCGTCGCCTTCAACTTGTTTGCCGTCCATGACGATGTAAGAGCTTTCATTTTTTGCCAGATGCGTTTTCATATGCGGGCAATAGGCATCCATGACGACAACACGGCCCGATGCGCCGCGATACATAATTAAATCTTGGCCAAAGTAACGCAGCGCAACAGGTTTATTGGTGGCCTCATGGCTTTCTCCGACCATGAACCATCCGCGCGGGAAGGTGAATTCGCCAATGCCATATTCTGCTGTGGTTGCCATAATGTCCTCCTATGTCGCCTTTATGTTTTAAACCGCTGATGCAGGCGTTATATTTAATTCAGCAGCATGGCCGCGGGCTCCGTTGGGGTCAATACAGCTTGTCCCGCCAGCTGTGTACATCATTGTTACGCATTGATTACAGGCCGTGCAGCCATTGTGTGCGGTGCTGCCGTTTTGAAGAGCTTTGATATAATGTGGATTAAAAATGAGCGCGCGGCCCATGCCGATGGCGTCAAAACCTTCTGCCATGAGGGTTTCTATACTATCCATATCTTTTGCGCCGCCAAGATAACACAGCGGCATATTGACGGCGGCGCGAATCTGTTTTGCCAGTTCCAGAGAATATAGCTGTGAAAACTCGCGTTCAGGGTCTTTGCTCTTGGGCTGCATCATCATACCAAGGCGTATGATAAGGTTTTTGGGTTTGGCCGAACTGGCTGGCAAGGGGTTGCCAAACATTGCCGAAATAGATTCGACATTTAACCCATTAGAGAGCTGGGCCATATGCGCGCCTGTGCTTTGCAGGATTTTAGCAATCTCTATGCCTTCGGCAATCCCATTGCCGCCCGCCTTACCATCGGTTTGGCTATATTTCACGTTCACGGCCATATCTTTGCCGACAGCGTCGAGAACCTTCGATAAGACTTCAGCCGGGAAGGCCATGCGTTTTTGAATTGTGCCGCCATAATCATCATTTCGGTTATTGTAAAAAGGTGTGATGAATTGCGCGAGCAGATAGCCATGTCCCATATGAATTTCCACTGCGTCAAAGCCTGCCTCTTTGGCATGGAGCGCGGCTTGCACAAACTCATTGGCAATGGCGTCCATATCGCTGCGTGTCATTTTCTTTTTCCTGTAACGTCCCGTCATAACGCCAAATTTGTTAAACCCGCCATTGGCAGAGATTGGGGTCATAGATGAAAAATCTTTGGGTAGAAATGTGAACGCGCCAGCATGGGTGATTTGCGCTTGTGCGGCACAGCCATGTTTATGCACCGCGTCGGTCAGAACTTTAAAATCTTGTGTGGTGTGTGATGATAAATGAGCTTGATCTACAAAAGTTTGTCCATCTTTGGAGGTTGCGCAATACGCCACGGTTGTCATCGCCGCCCCGCCTATGGCGATATTTTCGTGAAACTTCGCAAGACCTTTAGAAATAATTCCGCCTTTGCACATGCCTTCATTTGTTGCGGCTTTAATAAAGCGGTTACGCAGCTTTAATGGCCCAATTGCCAGAGGCGTGAAAGCTTTTGATGTGGGTGTCCTCATGCGGTAAGTATAATCCCTATGCAGAAAAAATCACGATAAAAATGATGAAAATTGATATAATTTATAATATTTTGCTAGAAATGCGTAATTTTATAGGGTTAAGTTTACGCAATATGATGATGGCTGCGTTTTGTAATAAAGCGGAGTTTATAGACACATATGTTTGTTGAGGGGCTTGCGAATTATGCCGCAAAATCAGATTGAACCGCATGTGCGACGACCTGCGCCTCTAGCGACCCCAAAGCGCGGCTATGCGTGGTTTGTGTTGGTTATGATGCTGCTGCTTTATTTCATCAATTATGCCGACCGTACTTTGGCCAATGCTTTGCTTGAAAAGATTAAGGACACCTATCAAGTCTCAGATACTTATATGGGTTTTGTGATTGGGCCAGCTTTTGCTTTTATCTATTGTCTGGCAGCCATACCGATTGCACGTTTTGCGGATCGGTATAACCGCGTGCATATTATTGCGATGGGAGCCTTGATCTGGAGTGCGTTTACCATGATGTCAGGCCTTGCGCAAAACCCCGCCACATTTGCTTTATCCAGATTTGGAGTCGGCATAGGTGAGGCGGCGTTTCTAGCACCTGCTTATTCGCTTTTATCTGATTATTTTCTGCCCAAAAAACGCGCCTTTGCTTTTGCGATTATGAATCTGGGCGTATATTTTGGCGGAGCTTTTGGTAATATTGGCGGGACAGCGATTGCCGCGCATTATGATTGGCAGACCACATTTCTCTGGCTGGGCGGGCCGGGTATTTTATTGGCTGCGTTAACCGTCTTGCTCGTCAAAGAGCCAGAGCGCGGCTGTTTGGATGTTGGTGTGGGTAATGTTAGGCCGCAACCTGATTTCAAACGGGTCTATACTATGCTTATGGGAACGCCCGCATTTAAATACCTCACAATAGCAGCGTTTTTTGGCGGATTCTCGACAATCGCTTTTGGCAGTTGGGCCATTGCTATGTTTGAGCGTATTTTTGATATTTCCAATCAATCGGCTGGCGCGCGTTACGGAACGGGTGCATTACTCGCGGGGATGGTTGGCGTATTGTTAATGGGGTTTTTATGCGACTTATTTTCGAAAAAAGATGTGCGCGCGCCATATATTTTATCGGCCTTAGGTTTGTTTGGCTTTACGGTGATTGCGATAGGGATGTGTTTTTCACAAAATGTCGAAATGGCTTCGGCTTTGGTGTATCCTGCAAGTATATTAGGCGCAGGCTGGGTTGTCGCGGTTCAGGCAGCGCTCCAAGATTTACTGCCCGCACAGTTGCGCGCAACGGGTACATCCATTTGGGCGTTTGCGCTGACATTTGCAGGGCTAGTTTTAGGGGTTCTGGTTGTCGGCTGGGTCAATGATTATCTTAGCGCGGCTTATGGCGCAGATGCGATACGTTATTCGATGTCATTAACATTGCTTGGGGGCATTCCCGCAGCTTGGTATATTTACCGCGCAGGCAAGACAGCCGAATTAGGCCAGAGGGCGCTTTCTAAAAGTTTTACTTAAGTTTTTGCTTAGAAACAATAGCTCCCACCATTGGCGACTAAAACGCTGCCTGTGACAAAGCTTGCATCATCCGAGAGCAGGTAAGATACAGCGCCAGCCACTTCGCTCGGCTCGGCCATGCGCCCCAAAGGCACAGATTGTTCCATGCTAGTGATCCACTCTTGCGGAAGGCCGTGCATGATAGGCGTGTTGGTGGGGCCAGGAGCGACAGCATTGACGCGAATACCGCGCGGAGCTAGCTCGCGGGCCAACTGCCGTGTTAGGCCAATTAACGCCGATTTTGACGTCACATAATGCGGAGAGCCTTCACCTGATTGTGCCGAAGTTGAGGAAATATTGACAATAGAGCCAGCCCTTTCATCTTCGGCCATGATGCGCACAGCTTCGCGGCAAACGTAAAAGGCTCCGTTTAGGTTCACCGCCATAACGCCCGCCCAGCCATCATCTTCCATATGGATAAGGTGGTCAACAAATGTCGTTGGGGTTTCTCCTGCGGCAAGCTGCGCGTTACGGGCATTCATGGCGGCGTAGAATTTATCCGAGCCATCACCTTTGGCTTGGCCAATGCCCGCGCAGTTCACGGCAAAATCAAGCCGCCCAAATGTCTCTCGGGCTGCGCGGATGGCTTTAATAACATCGGCGCTTTGAGAGACATTGCAGGCATAGGCGGCGTGGTCACCGTCAAGATTGCGGATAACGGATTGCGCTTGCTCAAGGTTTAAATCTAATGCCGCGACTTGGGCGCCCTCATTGGCCAGTTTGGCAGCAATCGCTGCACCAATGCCTTGGCCTGCGCCTGTAATCACCGCAGTTTTTCCTTTAAGTGTCATAATGTTTTCCTAGGTTTTGGCGTGGTAAATTTGGCGCGTTATGTTGGGACATAAAGCTCATTGGTTTTACCGCCATCGACGGGGATATTAGCACCCGTGACATAAGAGGCTGCATCAGAGGCCAGAAAATGCACAACATTGGCCACTTCTTCGGGATTGCCGATGCGGCCCATGGGATTGGCATGAGCAATGGCTTGGCCTGCGTCAGGGTCGGCGTTAAACCAAGCTCGCGTACCGGGCGTCATGATGGGGCCAGGGGTCACGGCGTTCACTCTCACATTAGCCCGCGCGCCTTCCATAGCAGCATTGCGTGTGAAATGCAGCAGCGCAGCTTTGGAGGCGCCGTAGCCCGACATGCCTTGCATGGCCCGCTCGCCATTGATCGATGATATATTGATGATTGAGCCGCCGCCATTGACGCTCATATGTGTCATTGCGGCGCGTGTTCCCATATAAGGGGCGTCCATATTAATGCGGAAATTTTGTTGAAAAGCTTGAAGGTCTGTATCAGAAATCATGCCGAAACCGACATGAGGGGCATTATTCACAAGAATATCAAGGCCTTTCTCTTGCGCGATTTCTGCGATCATTGCTGCGTAAGCTGTTGCATCTGATACGTCTTGGATGCGGTGTTCGCATGTGCCGCCATTAGAGGTTATGTCTGCCGCCGCTTGCGCAAGCTTGTCCTCATTACGTGCGCAAATAATGACATGCGCGCCGTCATTGGCCAGTTTTTGTGCAATCGCCAAACCAATGCCGTCACTTCCACCGGTAACAATCGCGATTTTTCCGGATAGGCTGCGCATAATTGTCCCCTGTGAATTTCGCCTATTATATTTGAAATGAAGTTTAGGTAATTTTGCGTAGAAAATAAACTAAAAAAATACGCAATTTGATATAAAAGGTGTGTTGAAAATCAATATTGCGTAATATAGTCTGTTTTTATTGATGGTAATGGAGGGTCATCACTTTTAATGTCAAGTACAGGACATATATCGGATCCAATTATTGACGGCCTTATGTCTGCGGGCGCGCCATTTGAGGTTGTCGAGCGCGATATAGATGGCGTAAGCCTACGTGTTTTTCGGCATGCAGCTGAAAATATGAGCGTTATTTTTGACCGTGCGCGCCAATTTGGCAGCGCTGAGTTTATTATATCTGGAACGCGGCGATTGAGTTTTGACGATGTCTTTGCCAGCGCTGATGGGTTAAGCGCTTGGCTTTTGCGAGATTTTAATTTGCAACGCGGTCAGTCTGTAGCGATTTGCATGCAAAATTGCCCAGAATGGATGATAGCGTTTATCGCAATTATAAATGCGGGCGGTGTGGCTGTTTTAATGAATAGCCGCGGCACGGGTAGCGCGATGTCGCAAGCCATTATAGATGCTGATTGTGTCCTTGTCATTGGTGATGGAAAGCGGCTGGCGTATTTGGAGATGGCAGGCTATGCAGGGGACGTGCTAGCCAGTACGGATTTTCCAAAGCCTTTAACAGGGTTCACCCCCATATATGCCAATAGCGAAGATCTTGCGGCAATGTTCTTTACCTCGGGCACAACAGGGCGGGCCAAGGCGGCAGCTATTGCGCACCGCGCGCTCATTACGGGTATGATGAATACGCAAATGGCAATGGCGGCAGTGTTTCAAAAAATGGCTCTGGCTTATAATATAGATGTAGACACGCTGCGCGCGCAAATGCCGCAAAGCTGCTCACTTCTTATTTTTCCGTTATTTCACACAAGCGGGTGTAGCGCAGTGTTTCTGACGGCTCTGGCAACAGGCGGGAAGCTTGTTTTAATGGATAAGTGGGACGCGAGTGCGGCGCTTCGTCTAATCGAATCTGAGAAAATTTCATCATTTGGCGGTGTACCCACGATGTTTTGGGATGTGCTGCATGTGCCAGATTTTGAGACTTATGACCTCTCATCGCTTATGGCAGTGTCATGCGGCGGGCAGGCTTTGCCGCTCAATTTACTTGCTGAAATCAGAACGAAATTTCCCAAGGCTTTTATCGGAGCAGGCTACGGTATGACAGAAACTTGCGGCGCGATTTCGCAAGCCAATGGGGAGGCGTTTTTAGCCAATCCATCTGCTTCGGGCCTAGTTCTACCGATGGTGGATGTACAGATTACCGATGGAGACGGGCAAGCTTTACCTATCGGGCAAACGGGCGAAATATGGGCAAAGGGCGCGACATTGATGCAAGGGTATTATGGCCGCCCCAAAGATACATCTGCGGCCATGTCAGGCGCTTGGTTTAAGACGGGTGATATAGGGCGTTTGGATGAAAATGGCTTTATTTATATTGTTGACCGTAAAACAGATATGGTAATTTCGGGTGGGGAAAATATTTATTGCGCCGAAGTCGAACAGGTTTTAGGGCGGCACGAAGGGGTGTTGGCGCTGACAGCTTTTGGCATTGAAGATGACCGCCTTGGAGAGCGTCTGATTGTCAGCGCGCAGGTAAAAGATGGCATAAATGTAGAGGATATTTGGAGTTTTGCGAGAGCAAACCTTGCGGCTTATACTCTGCCGACAGATATTATTATTCAAACGCAGCCCTTTGAATTAAATGCGATGGGCAAAATTGAAAAACATAAAGCGCGTGCAGATTATCTCGCGCGAAAGAAAAAAGAACAGGCGGCGTAATGGGCTACCCCAAAGATGTCAAAATTATTGATACGATGTTGGGGATTCCAACCCATGCTGACCGATCGGAATGGTATGAGAGCTTTCGGCCTTTGCTTAACGATCAGCAAAGTCGTGATATGTTCAAAATGCCGGCGCAATATATGTTCAAAGACATTCCCGAAGCGAGCGCAGATATATCTGATTTTATTGCTTGGACAATAGAGCAATTAGATAAGCATAATATCGAACGCGCCATGGTTGGCTTTAACGACGATGATACATCGCGAAAAGCGGCGAAAGATTATCCTGATCGGATCTTTTTTGATGTGCCGTGTAATCCGAATGACGGCATGAATGAGGTACGCAGACTTAAACGCCTGCATGCTGATTATGGCGTTAAGGCCGCGTCTGTTTTTCCCGCAGGCACGTGTCCGCAAGTTGCGATTAATGATGCACGTATGTATCCACTTTATGCCGCCTGCGTTGAATTAGATATTCCTATTGTTTTAAATGTTGGGGTGCCAGGGCCGCGCATACCCATGCACACGCAAAAGGTTGAGCATTTAGATGAGGTTTGCTGGTTCTTCCCAGAGCTGAAAGTCGTGATGCGCCACGGAGCTGAACCTTGGGAGGATTTAGCGGTTAAGCTAATGATTAAATACCCAAATCTATATTATTCAACTTCGGCTTTTGCGCCGAAACATTATCCTAAAGCTATTATTGATTATGCCAATACGCGCGGGGCCGATAAGATTATTTATGCAGGATATTTCCCAATGGGGCTTGGTCTTGATCGTATTTTTAAAGATATGGAAAAAGTACCTTTCAAAGATGAAGTCTGGCCGAAATTTCTCCGGGATAATGCTGTGAGAGTATTTAAATTAGGAGATGATATATGAGTTCTAATACAACATCTCATGTGGCTGTTTGGGCGCAACTAGAAGGCCTGCGCGGTGATGAGCTTACGGCGTGGCGCATGAACGCCGTAGAAAACCGTGCCAGCGTTAAAGAGCGCAATTTAGATACCCTGCCTCTACCCTTTGGCTGGTTTATGGTGGCTTATTCTGATGAGCTTGAAATTGGCGCAGTCAAACCGCTTTACTATTTTGGGCAAGACCTTGTTCTCTGGCGCGGCGAAGACGGAGCGGCACGTGTTTTAAACGCTTATTGCAAGCATCTTGGCGCACATATGGGCTATGGCGGACGGGTGAGCGGGAACTCGCTTGAATGTCCGTTTCACGCATGGGAATATGACGGTACAGGCGCCGTCATAGCGGTGCCTTATGCTGAAAAAATCCCGCCATCTGCCGCGCGCCCTTGTGAGCTGCAATGGCATGTGGCCGAGAGTAATAAGCAAATTCTTGTCTGGTATCATCCGTTTAACGAAGCGCCGAAATGGAAGCCTGAAAGCTTTGACCAAGTGCATGACCCAGACTGGACGGCGTATAAAAAATATGAATGGATCGTGCATGGCCCCGTTCAGAATATGGCAGAAAATGGTGTTGATGCGGCCCATTTTAAATATATTCACGGCACGGATAGTTTCCCGAATTATGACTTTGAATTTGATGGGCATAAGCGCTCGGCCAGTGTTGAGGCAAAAATGCCAACGCCCAAAGGGGTTGTTGACGGCACGATTGCCTATGGCACGGTTGGGGCTGGGCAAAGCTGGACGAAGTTCTCTGGCATATTAGAGACATTAATGATCGCGGGTATCACTCCGATTGATCAAGAACGCACCCATATTCGTTTTGCATTCACGCAGCCAAAATCCGAGGCCGAAGGGCCGATGGCGAATCTGGCCAAAGCGATGCGCCGTGAAATATGTAAACAATTAGACCAAGATAAAGTGATTTGGGATCGGCAAAAATATATGCCGAAGCCAAGCATCTGTGATGGAGACGGGCCGATCTTGCCATTTCGTAAATTCTTTGCGCAATTTTATGCGGAATGGGAGGGCAATGGAAAGACAATCACAAAACTGAAAATTGATAAAAAGACGGGTTGATTGGCAAATTTGAACACATCTCATATTTTAGTCTCGCAAGAGGGCGCGGTGACGCATATCCGCTTGAACCGGCCAGAGGCGATGAATGCGATTACCCATGAGATGCATGATTTGCTCGATCAAGCTTTTGACGCTTTTGCCGCCGATGATAGCCAATATATTGCCGTTATTTCGGGCGCAGGTGGTAAAGCTTTTTCTACGGGTAGCGACCTAAAAGACGGTCTGAATGCGCCATATCCGCGCGGCGGATATGGAGGGCTAGCAGAGCGTTTTGATTTAGCCAAGCCTGTCATTGCAGCCGTGAATGGATATGCGCTTGGCGGCGGATTTGAACTCGCCTTAGTTTGCGATTTAATTATTGCGACAGATATATCTAGTTTTGGGCTCCCAGAACCGCTTGTGGGCGCGGTGGCGCTTGGCGGAGGGCTACATAGATTGCCACGGCAAATTGGCGAAAAACGCGCAATGGATCTCATTTTAACGTCTCGCCATGTTAGTGCGCAAGAAGGTTATGAAATGGGGTTTGTCAATGTTGTTGTGCCCGCAGATAAGCTTGACGCAACGCTCGGCCATTATTGTGATATGATTTTGAAAGGCGCGCCGATAGCCATTCAAACCTCTAAAATGACGGTTCAAAAAGGCCTTACGCAAGGCAGTCTTGAGGCCGCTATTCAGGCGCAAAATAGCTATCCAGAATTTGTGAAATGGCGCAATAGCGAAGACGCGGTTGAAGGCATAAAAGCCTTTACAGAAAAACGCGTGCCGCTTTGGTCAAATCGGTCATTAAATGAGTTAGATTAGGGGATGATTATGTTAAAGAGGTTGGCTTTAAGCAGCGCGGCAATGAGCGCGATATTACTTTCAGGCTGCGGGGAAAAACCTGCACCAAAAGATGAGATCACAATCGTTAAAACTGATGCGGCAGATATAGAGCGCACAGCCACGAAAAATGCTTATTTCGGGGATTTACATGTCCATACAAAAAACTCATTTGATGCTTTTATTGTCGGGACACGCACAACCGCTGATGATGCTTATCGATTTGCCCAAGGCCAAGGGATAGATAATGGCAGCGGGAATTTAATACAGCTCTCTGGCCCGCCGCTTGATTTTTATGGCGTCACAGATCACGGCGAATATATGGGTGTGATTGCCGCTATGCGAGATCGCTCAAATCCGATTTCAAAGACGAAAACGGCAAAGTCTGTTTTTGGCTTATTAGCAGGGGGGCGCGAGGCACGGCGTGAAGCATTTATCAAAATAGGCACGTCGATTGTCACGGGTGATGAGATTGACGATATTTATGATCGTGACTTTATTGATAGTGCTTGGGCGGAAAATGTTGCTGCGGCACAAAAGCATAATCAACCCGGAAAATTTACCACATTTGCGGCTTATGAATTTACAGCCATGGAAATTATTGGTGGTATTGAAGATAATCTTGGCGCGCTGAACTTGCATCGTAATGTTGTCTTTGCGGATGAAGCGCCAAGCCGTTTATTTACCACATTAGATTCGGATAATCCTGAAGACTTATGGGATTGGATGAACGAGCAGCGCGCGCAAGGCACGCAAGTCATTGCAATTCCGCATAATTCAAATGGGTCGAATGGCCAAATGTTTGATACCGTTATGACTGATGGGTCTCCAATCACCCAAGACTATGCGCGTAACCGTATATTAAACGAACCTATTGCTGAAATTAGCCAAGTTAAAGGGACATCGGAAACGCACCCTTTACTATCTCCTAACGATGAATGGGCTGGGCATGAGTTATATGACATCTTGATTGGAATGCCCGTCAAAGCACAAATCAAGCCAGGCAGTTTTGTGCGTCAGTCTTTGGGGCAAGGCTTAAAATTTGATGCAGAGCTTGGCGCTAATCCCTATAAATTCGGCTTTATTGGCTCGACAGATGCTCATGTTAGTGCCTCGTCCTTGTCCGAAGAAGATTTCTTTGGGAAGTTTAGCTCGGATTTAGAGCTGGAAACACGCGGGTCTATTCCGCCAGATGGGAAGAAAAATTGGGAGCAAGAATTTATTGATAAAAGCTTATTGATCTCAGCGCCGCAATATGCGGCAGCAGGTCTTGCAGGTGTCTGGGCTCGGGCCAATACGCGAGAAGATTTATTTGAATCAATGCAAGCCAAGGAAGTTTTTGCAACATCTGGCCCGCGCATTCGTGTACGGTTTTTTGCAGGGCAAGATTTTGATAATGACATTATCAATAGCGGCGATATGATCGAAACGGCTTATAACCAAGGTGTACCTATGGGCGGGGATTTAATCTCAGGGGTCACGTCCCCGAAGTTTTTGGTTTGGGCGTCTCGCGATGCGTTAAGTGCGCCGTTACAGCGCGCGCAAATCATCAAAGTTACAACGGATGGCGAGACGGTCTATGATGTGGCTTGCGCAGATGGCCGCGCACCAGATAGTACGACACATCGCTGCGCGGAAAATGGGGCGAGTGTGGATATATCTACCTGCGAAATATCTGGAAGCGGGGCCGCAGAGCTAAGAACATTATGGCAAGACCCAGATTGGCAGGCAGGACAAGCGGCTAGCTATTATGTGCGTGTGTTAGAAAACCCCAAATGCCGCTGGAGTACATGGGATGCAGTGCGTAATGGTAGTGAGCCTAATCCGTCTATGCAGGCAATTTTGCAAGACCGGGCGTGGAGTTCACCGATTTGGGTGCAATAAAATGTGCATTTGTTTTAAACCATATACGAATGACCGTAGATAGTTTATCGGCTTTGAGATAGACGGCGCGTTAAAATAGAGCCTCTGTGTGAAAAAAGGATGTGGGATGGCTGAAAAAAATTTTCAATTCAATGAATTGGATAATTCAATTATCGAAATTCTCAAAAAAGATGGCCGTGCGAGCAATCAAAAAGTCGCCGATGAGTTAGGTGTGACGACATCTATGGTTTCGACGCGTATCCGCCGTATGGAACAAGCCAAAGCGATGAAGGTGGTTGCAGTGTCCGATTTTTCGGCCTTTGATTATAATGTATTATTGCCGATTGGGGTTGATGTGAAAGGACGTCGTGCCAATGATGTGGCTGAAGATTTGGCAAAATTGGATGAAGTGGCG
Organism: uncultured Caulobacterales bacterium; assembly: GCA_937929915.1. GTDB lineage: Bacteria > Pseudomonadota > Alphaproteobacteria > Caulobacterales > Maricaulaceae > Litorimonas. Next base: position 17,500 of record CALFUN010000012.1, read on the forward strand.
TCTGTTCAACTTGTTAGCGGCAAGCATGATATTGAGATTTTAGTGACTTTGGCACATCTTGAAGAAATGTCAGATTTTTTACTCAGTAAGCTCTCGCAAATCAAAGGCGTACGGAGCCTTGATCCAAGCTTTGCTGTTGACATAATTAAATATGACTTTGATGTCGCACCGATTTAGGTGCGAGCCGATTTAAATGTGTGAGTTTTATGCGTTTATGCTTTAGGAATGTGAAATGAGTGATTATAAAATAGATGAGTTAGATCAAAAGATCATTCAGCTTTTATCTGAAGATGCGCGGCTCTCTAACCGTAAAATTGCCGCGCAGCTCGGCTTTACTGAAGGGACGATACGCTCGCGCGTTAAACGCCTTGAGGATGAAAATTATATCCGCTTTACGGCCGTCACAAATATGTCGCATCTGGATACGCCGCAACTTGCCTATATCGGGATTCACGCAGAACAAAACATGATTAAGCAAGTTGCCGAGAAAGTTGCAGAGTTTCCTGAAATCAATGCGGTGATTATCCTGCTAGGGCGTTTTGATATTCTGGCGATTGGATTATTTGAAGGCCTATCGGCTGTACATCAAGTTGCGAGTAATAAGGTGCTTGATCTAAAAGGCGTGCGCCTTGTTGAAACGTCTGTTGTTGTTGATGTTATCAAATATGATAATCGCATCGCCAAAATTATAGCGCCCGTGGCAAATTACAGCGCCGCAGCCGAGTAATGCCAAATTTGCAAGAGATGTCAGATCGGTTTGAGATTCAAGATCTGCTGACCGCCTATTGCGATGCGATTGATAGCCGTGACTGGGATGCGTTGGATAATATATTCACCAGTGATGCGATTGTTGATTACACCGCAGCAGGCGGAGCGAAAGGCAATCTATCAGAGACGAAAGCCTATCTGGAACGGGCCTTGAAACAATTTTCCAGTATGCAGCATATGCTCGGATTACCAGTCATAAAAATCACGGGCGATATGGCGACATCCCGCACCATAGCCTTTAATCCCATGAGCGTTGAAAAGGATAGTCAGCCTCATACATTTTTCGTCGGCATTTGGTATTGCGATGAACTGACCCGTACGAAGGCTGGATGGCGCATTACCCATCGCCGCGAAGAGTTGAGCTATTTTCATAATATGCCTGCAGATTTCACAGCGGCCGAGACTTAAGTCTTATAGAGTTTTTCTGCATGGGCTTTTAGGGCATGGGCCGTATCGTCAAAGGCTTTTTTTACCCACGGCCCCGCAAAGCGCATGACGTGAATGCCGTTAGGGCCGCGAAATTCATCTGTTGAGTAATATTTACAGCTATTGGGGCTGGTCGCTTCGATATATTGATCTCGGCGGGCCGGATAAGGCCAAGCGTCATAATGGGGCAGGGCCCAAGAGATTTGTTTTTCAGGCTCAAAAGCACAGATATATTCCGTATTTTCAAAAAACTCTGGCGCGCAATTCACATAGCTTTTGAGTGTCATTTTGACGGCCGCGCCCATTTCTAATGTGGATTCACAGGCAACGCAAAAGGGATTCCACTCACCATATTTGGGCATGTCGAGTAATATCTCCCAGACGAGGGAAGCAGGGGCATTAATTTCCACAGTTTCGGAAACAACTATGGCGTCAGGATCCAAAGTTGTGAGGGGGTCGTTTTCTTCAAACATTCTGGTCTCCTATTTAAGTATCCATCATCCATTTGGCGGTTAGATTGTCATCCGCTAATGTCCCATCAATAATCGTGCGAGGCGTGGATTTAGTATAACATATACGCCAACCAGCTTCTGTCTTGCGGTAGCGGTCTTCATAAAAACTGGCCAGCATACGAAAGCTTTTGCTGCGTGGATCATAGGTAGCAAAGCCAAGATTCCAGCGGCCCGTAGCGGTGTCGCCGTCAATCTCGATTTCGCCATTATGGCCGTGATGCACATCAATGATAGGCGTGCTGGCAGCCATTTGCTCGAATATACCCATGAGGCCATCGAGATTAAAATGGCCTAATGGCGGAAATACGATCTCTGCGTCATCCGTGAAACAGGCGCGAATAGATTTCATATCTTTGGCGTCGCAAGCATTTAAATACCGCGCTTTGAGTCTACGAATATCGCTTTCGGCCTCAAGCCTGATGATGCGGGCTTCCAAATCAGACATGGATAAGCTCGACTTGAGGAAGGGGATGGTCTGCCGCGCCCGTCCAGCGCCAAAGCATTGTACCGTGTATATGGCCAGCTGTATCTATCCAGTTTTTGGTGTGCGGTTTAGCGCAGACCGTTAGAGTCACTGAACCGTCAGGATTTAATTCGGCAAGACCATTATTTGTGTGGATATTATGGTGGCGATAATCGAGGCTCTCCATCCACATATTATTAATTTGAAAATTCCATCCTTCGCAATCGGGAATAGGGCTAGTGATTTGTAAGGCTTGATTGGGGTCTAGCTCCCACCAGCCATGTAAGTAATATATCATCGGATCGCCGCCCGCTTTGGAAAACATAGTTTGATCGATTGTGTTGAGTGCATTGCAATTTTCGGCTCTGAATAATTCAGCCCACTGTAAAAATATACTTGATGTGCCGCCAATAAAAGCGGGTACACGCGATAGCGCACTCGTTAATGTGTCTGTGCCCAGCGGCGGCGGAGTGGCTGCGCGCTTGCCTATAGCTTCAATCGACACTGTTGCAGGTACCTCTTGCGATTTATCGAAAAATGTTTGCCGTACAATCAAGATTGAGGAATCTTCTGCAAGCGGGAGCCAGTTACCGTCTTGTTTTTCGCAGCTAACAATAATCTCAAACTTACCATCTGCGTCTAAGGACACATCGCGAATATCAAGCTCGCCCGTTGATGCCATGCTGCCATCAATAGCATAGCGGTTGGCCTTTGTTGCAAAACTTAGAATTGGTACAGTCCCGCGCGTGCCGTAAATACGATAAGTCTGCGTGCCAGAAATTGTAGCATTTTGGTAAAAATTATCTGGATTATCGGCTCCGATTTTAGCTGTGGCATGGGAGGCTTGATAAAAGCTCGGAAAAGCCGCATCGGCATTTTCTAGATGCATATCAAGGCCGATACGCAAAAGCCGCGTTAAATAGCGTACGCCTTCTGCCTTATCTAAAGATGTTTGCGCAAGCGGCGCGCTGAGGACATTTTGGCCAGCGGCTTCAAGTTCGCGGCAGAACTTTGCCCATATGTCTTGGGTGTTTGTCTCTTGGAGGCTTTGGGTCATATCACGGCGCCATATATTGCCCGCCATTCACATCCAGCGTAGCGCCAGATACAACATTGGCATATTCAGATACGAAATATAAAACGGCTTTCGCGCAGTCATCTTCGGGCGGGATAATCCCAAGGGGAATGCGGCTTGTAATTTCGCTGATAACTTCCTCACGTGCGCGTCCGCTGGCGACTTGGGCGTCAATATAGCCATAGACGGGCGCGCCGCCAATCCAACCCATACGGCAAGCATTAACCCGTATGCCAAATGCGCCGAAATCCTGCGCCATATGTTTGGTCAATACACCAAGGCCGCCTTTACTCGCGGCATAGGCGGCTTCGCCCGGGAAGGGATTCACTGTGGCCATGGTTGAGACATTGACAATCGCGCCAGATTTTTGTGCTTTCATAGCAGGAAGCACAGCTTGGCTCATACGTAAGGCACCGAGGCAATTTACATCGTAAACATTTGTCCAGTCTTCGGGATTTGCTACATCGCTTGTGGCCCAATTACCGTGGAGATAGGCGCTATTGACCAGACCATCTATACGGCCAAACTTGTCTGCTACGGCTTTGGCAAGAGTATCGCAGTCTTGCGCTTGCGTCACATCAGTGGAAAACGCGATGGCCTGTCCGCCCTTATCCGTGATGTCTTTCGCCACGCTGTCGATGAAATCTTGATTACGCGCGCCAAGGCCAAGTTTAGCCCCTTGCGCGGCTGCGATTTTCGCCATGCTTTGCCCCATGCCTGGGCCAACGCCGCTTATGATAATAACTTTATCTTTGAGTAACATGCGTATTTCGTAACTGAAAACTCTACGAATAAAAATAAAAATCTTTCTTATTGTCTATCTTTGCGTAGTAATGTGTAAAATAAAAACGCATAATCAGAAGCAGAGCGTATAATGATGGTTCCAAACCGAGATGTTTTAATTGATCAAGCGGTGCAAGAGACAGGGTTGTCCGATTTTGGCGATGACTGGTTTTTTGCCAATATTGATACTCTTATTCCCTCGCTGAATCGGCAAGCTCAATTAAGCCCTGAAGGGGTTTACGGCGCGCAGCACATGATTGTGTCCAGCCTTATAAAACGCCTTCGTCATATCCAGCTTATCAAAGACAATCCCGAAATTTTAGACGAAGTGGTTCATGTTAGCGCCGTTCTAACGGGCCTGCCGCGTACGGGCAGTACAATGCTGCACCGCATGATTGCGGCTGCACCAAATCTTACGGCTGTAAGGTGGTATGAAACCCAGAATTATGTTCCGCTAAAGGGTGAAACACGCGGAGTTCCAACGGCGCGCCGAGAGGCGGCTAAGGATGTACTGGCCTATATGCTCGATAAAATTCCAGAGCTAATGTCTATTCATCCGATGGATATTGAACAACCCGATGAGGAAGTCATTATTTTAGGGCAGCTTTTTTCAAGCTCTATGATTGAAAGCACGTATTTCGTTCCCGATTACGCGCAGTGGTTATCCAAGCAAAACCCGCATAAGGCCTATAAAGACCTCGTCCAAATTCTACAATCTTTGCAGTGGCAAGACCCAGAGCGAGCGGAGAAAGCATGGGTGTTGAAAACGCCGGGGCATTTAATGGCTTTGGAAACAGTATTAGATATATTCCCCGAGGCAAAAATTGTCATGACGCATCGCGATCCTGTTTCGACTGTCCCATCATATTGCAGCATGGAGTCCAGCCTTTATAAAATGGGCAGTGAGGATATATCACGTCAAGATATTGGGACATATTGGACAGCGCGGCTGAAATCATGGCTAGATAATTTCATGACCGTTAGAGCCTCACGCGGGTCTGAACGGTTTATTGATGTGAATTATAAGGCTTTAACACATAATCCCGTTCAAGAAGGGCGGCGTGTCTTAGATGCGGCAGGCGTTGTCATGAGCGCCGAAATTGAAGCGGGTATGTCAGACTGGATTGAAGCTAATCGCCGCGAGCATCGCGCCGTACATAAATATAGCTTGGCTGATTTTGGGTTAAAAGCAGATGATATTACTGCCCAATATCAAGATTATATTGGCGCATATGTTTAGGGCTTTAGTGGGTCTTATCGGGTTTGGTGCCATTGCTGCGAGCGCGTGTCAGAATGATGCGGATGTGCCGCCTCGTCCTGCCGCGCCTGATGCAAAATGGGTGTCATTATCTGGGGGGTGTTTTAATATGGGCGAAACACGGATTTACCCTGAAGAAGGGCCGGTCATGCAAATGTGCTTAAAACCCTTTGAGATGTGGTCCCATGAAATCACCAATGCCGAATTTGCAAATTTTGTTGAATCGACAGGCTATAAAACTCGCGCTGAATTGGGTTGGAAAGCGAGTGATGCGTCAGGGCCGGGCACAGATATACCGCCAAGCTCTGCCGTTTTCACACTGCCTGATGGGTCTGATACGCCGAGTTGGTGGAGGCTGGTTGACGGTGCAAATTGGCGCAGACCTTTCGGGCCAAAAACATCTATATCTGATGTGAATGCGCCTGTGATTCACCTCACGCGCGAAGACGCGATGGCATATGCGAAATGGGCAGGCGGACGATTACCTAGTGAGGCTGAATGGGAATATGCTGCGCGCGGTGGATTGGACGGGCAATTAACAAGCTGGGCCGAAGCAGAAGAGGCGGCCCTCATAGATAGAGCCAATACATGGCAAGGTATTTTTCCGGCGATAAATTCTAAAGAAGATGGTTATGCAGGCACCGCGCCTGTGGGGAGCTATCCCGCAAATGGATTTGGCCTCTATGATATGATTGGGAATGTTTGGGAGTGGACATCTTCAAATTATTACTCAAGCCATAATGTCGGCGAGGCTGCTAGGATCTATCCGCAAGGTTATGACCCTACTCAAGGGGATGTACCTGTGGGGGTGATTAAAGGCGGCTCGTTTTTATGTGCGCGGTCTTATTGTTATCGTTACCGGCCTGCAGCGCGACAAGGGCAGGATTTAATCTTTGGAACATCACATATCGGCTTTCGAATTGCGCGCGATATACCCGCTTAATGTGTTTGCGTGATAGCATTGGCAGCGCGGCGACCTGAATAAATACAATCCGCGATAGATAGCCCGCTAATGTAATTCCATGAAGCCACGCCGATAGCGTTGCGCCCCGCCGCATATAGACCTTGAATGTCTTGGCCCATATTATTTTGTACAGCGCCCGTCGCTTCATTCACTTTCAGCCCGCCCAAAGTCAAGGTTGGGCAAGGAAACAGCTTTGCCGATAATCCAATGTCAATCGCGACTAATGCAGATTCGTCAAGCTCTGCAATGTCATCTTGCGCTTTTTCAAATGGGTCCAAGATTTCGCCGCGGGCCATGCGGTTATAGGCGGTAAGTTCTGCGTGAAGCCCTTGCGGATGAACACCGATAAGGGCTGCGAGAGCTTGCACAGATTTAGCTTTTTTAGTCCCAAAATAAATATTGAGCTTGGCCAAGGCGCGCTGAAAGGCAAGCGCCTTATCGCCTTTTACATCATCCAAGGCCGTTTTGATGAGCTGCTTATCGAGTATCAGCCAAGCGCGGCCTTCATGATGCTCGGTCATATTTACCCCCAAAGTTGCGCCGTAAACCATCTCATCAGAAAAGCGCTTACCTTGCGCATTGACGATCATACCGCGTGCAAAAGAGAGTGGTGGGTTGATAAAGCGCCATGCAGTCATGCGCGCCATATTATCAACGGCTCCGCCAACGCTTTGCCCAAGCCTTATACCTGCGCCATTATCTCCGTCTGTCCCGAGCGGGTAACCTGCTTTATATTTTGGGGCGTAATGTGCCACCATCTTAGAATTAAAGACAAAGCCTCCAGCCGATAAAACCACGCCCTTATTGGCGCGAATGAAAATTTCTTTGCGTTGCAAAGCAATGTCTTCGGCTTTTTTTAAATGCTTCATGGCTTTCTTAAAAAAGAATTTTGATCCTGGAATAATGGGCGGGAACATCGCAAGAAGTTTGTGAGCTTTTTGGCGTAAGTTTTTATAGTTTGCTAACGTTTCAGCATTTGGAAATTGTAACGCCTTAACGCCAATGACGCGGCCAGTTTCATCGATTATGAGTTGCCGTACTTCGGTAAAGAGCAGGGTATTTAACCCTTTAGATAGGGCGCTGGTTTTTAATGGGTCAAAGATGGAACCGCCAAGATTTGTGGCTTTGGCCCCTTGCTTGATTGGAACATAACCACGATGTCCGCGCGCAGCAGGCTTGGCATGTTTTTTGTAACTGGGTACAAGACTATTATCGCTATGGTAGAGAAAATATTGAGGGGCGGGGTAGGAGGTTTTTTCTGGCCAAAGCGTGCCGCGTAAATCAACACCATGCGCCCGTAGCCAGTCTGTTGTTGGTGCGCTTTTCTGGCAAAAATCTTGCAAAGCTTCATCGGAAATAATGCCTTGGGTTTCCAGCTTGAGATAATGAAACATATTTTCTGGATCATCATCTATGCTAGCCTCTTTTTGCGCCGCCGTGCCGCCGCCAGCATAAATAACACCGCCGCTCGCTTTTGTGGCTCCGCCGCCTTCAAAGCGGTCTATGGCTAAAACGGATAAGCCATTTTCAATAGACTGCAGCGCAGCTGCGACCCCCGCTCCGCCAAAGCCGATTACAACCATATCGGCTTCGTTTGACCAAGATATGTCTTGGGAAGAGGTGAGCTTTAAAGGCGCTTCAATGCTTGAGTGCCAATGGCTGTGTTCAGGTGTCATGTGGCGAGGTGTCCCTTAACTATGTTTGTTTTTTCTGTTAAAAAATACGCAATAGCAAGAAGAATACCCATATATATCTTAGAATACGTAAAAATATGACAAAATTATTGCGCATTTAAATTTCTCTGCTACGTATTTCATAAGTAAATGACACAGGTGGATGGGGGAGATATGTCGCAGCCAAAAGTCGCTATCGTGACGGGCGCAAGCCGCGGGGCCGGAAAAGGTATTGCTATCGGTTTAGCCGAAAAGGGCATGACGGTCTATGTGACAGGCCGCACGAAACAGATCGGCAAGGCCAAAGGCTGGGACGGCACACCGTTGCCAGGCACTGTCGCAGATACCGCCCAAGCTTGCACAGATATAGGCGGTAAAGGTATAGGCGTGATTTGTGATAGCGCCGATGATGCGCAGGTTGCGCGCTTATTTGAACAGGTCATGGATGAGCAAGGCCAGCTTGATATTTTAATGAATAATGCGGCCTATATTCATCATCAATTAATTGAACAAAAACCCTTTTGGGAAAAAGACTTAAGCGCGCAAAATATTCTCGATGTTGGCTTACGATCCGCCTATGTGGCAAGCTGGCATGCGGCGAAAATCATGGCGCAACAAAAGCGTGGATTAATTGCGATGGGATCATCATTTGGCGCGAGCTGTTATATGCACGGGCCAGCTTATGGCGCGCAAAAGGCCGGGCTAGATAAGCTCGCGCATGACATGGCTGTTGATCTTGAAGATTATAATGTGCAGGCCGTTTCGATTTGGATGGGGCCGCTTTTAACCGAGCGAGCTTTGATCGCTGCCGAAGTTCACCCCGAGCAATATAAAGACTTTATTGCTATGGCCGAGACACCGCAATTTACGGGGCATATTTTACACGCCATTGCCACAGACCCGAACGCGCAGGAGATTAGCGGCCATACGTTAGTCGGTGCAGAAGTTGCGCGAGATCGGTATAAAATGAAAGATGGTAATGGAAAACAGCCGCCATCTCACCGTGAGATGCTTGGTTCGCCCAATCCGCCAAACCCCGCGCGGGTTTATTAGGTGTGAGCGCGCAACACGCATTTAGCTATGCGGCGGCTATATTAGCCTTAGCGTCAGCTTTGCACATTGTCGCTCTTATCATCGGGCCTGAGGCGATTGCGTTTCTTGGCGCGCCAGATGAATTTGTGCAGATGCTCCGAGATGGAAATTGGGTGTGGCCTGTCTTTGTCACATGTGCGATTGCAGGTTTATTAGCTGGCTTGGCATGGCTTTCATGGCGGGCAAGACGGCCCAAAGTTAACGGCCATATCGCCCGTATAATTTTGTGGCTATTTGCCATAATTTTTATTGTCAGAGGATTGATGGTTGGATTGTTTGTGCCTGCGATTATGGCCCGAAATATTGGCGACCCAGTTTTGTTTTGGTTTCATGTTGGCGCGTCTATTTTAGTTTTAACACTCGGCGCGGCTTTGGTTTATGGTCTTTATAAAACTCGCAGTCTTGCCAGATGAATATGCCCAGAGACGCCTTAGCTGTGATTATTGCTGTGTCGATGGTATCGGCGATTGGCGGTCTTGTATTTAATACAATGCCGCTTTTACTCAGCGCAGCTAAAACGGATTTTGATATGGGCCCTGCGCAATTAGGGAGTTTATCTTTTATGGCAGGGATAGGCTATTTGCTGGGGACGCTAACAGCGCCCTTATGGGTTGATCGCGTGAATTGGCGATTGACAGCATTTGCGATTATTTTGGCTGTAATATGTGTATGTTTAACTATGAGCCAAGTCTCAAGCCGTGCGTTATTTGTAGGTTTTATTGGCTATGGGTTTTTCTGCGCGCTTGCTATTGCGCTGGCGATGCGAATATTAGCGGATATGCCAGACCCAGAACGAGCATATGGCACGCGGTTATCTGTAGAGCTTGTGTCTATCGGGGCTTTTTTAAGTATTTTGCCGATTATATTTATCGCGAAATTTGGATTTAGCGGCGCTATGTTGGGTCTGGCTTGCATGGCAGGATTGCTTGGATTGGGAGCATTGTTATGTCCGCCAAAGACATCAACCATTGATGTGGCAACGCGGATAAGTTTCCCAACTTGGCAGCGGGCGCATATTTCTTGGAAAATACTCATTATCTTTACGCTCTATTTATTGGCCAATGTTGGTTTATATTTTTTTCTTGCCGTGATTGCGCAGAAATTTGAACCAAGCCAAGAGCAGTTTTCGCTTATGTTTGGTGTGCTAAAATGGCTAGGCGGCGTCGCGGGGGCGCTGGGGGCAATTATTGGCGCAAGAGCCGGGCTGCGTGTGCCGCATTATGCCGCTATGATAATTTTAATAATAGGTGTTGCAGGTCTGCTGCTGGCGCAAAATTTCACGCAATTTATGATCGCAAGCTGGGTATGGGAATTTGGGTTTACGTTAGGTTGCCTGTACCAAACGGCGGCGATTGTGCGGTTTGATCGGTCTAATAAATTGGTTATGCTTGTGCCTATGGGCTTCGGGATTTCAACAATGCTTGGCGGCCGTATTGCAGGGCAAATGCTTGAAGGCGGCGCGGTGCATGGATTATATATCTGGGTGGTTGTTAGCTCGCTTCTGCCATCTATTTTTATTTTATGCTCGTCTATGGAGCCGCCATTACAGGCGGCGAATGATTAAGATTTTAGGGGATTTATGATGCTCAAATATCGAATAGGACTGGTGTTAGCGGCAGGCTGTTTATCTTTCAATGCCTGCGCGCCAGATAAAACGAATATTGCAACTAAACCTGCTACGGATGTTGCGGTTGATACGCCAAAAGAGCTGCCGCTCCCAGCTTTTCCTGACTATCCTGCGCCGCAGATTAGATTGGCCGAAGCTGATAAGGGCGTTATTTATTACCCGATTAAAAGCCCTTATGACTTTTCGCGCATATTGAACGATTATGAAGCCTTGGACACTCATACAGGCAAAGCGGTATTGGTTCTGCCAGAGGGGGCAAATGCGCAAAACCCAGTTCCTGCTATGGTGATTTTACACGGCTCTGGCGGCATCAAAGACGGGCGCGAAATGGAATATGCGCGGCTCTTTGCGCAAAATGGCATTGCAAGTTTTGTTGTTGATTATTACGCGCCGCGTGGTGTGGTTCAGACAACACCTTATGTGATGAAGACTATGATAACGACCGAAGTGGATATTATGTCCGATGCCTATTCGGCCCTGAAGATTTTAGGCACGCACCCTGCGATTGATGCAAGGCGTATTGGCGTGACGGGATATAGCTATGGCGGTATGGCGACGCGATATGTGCTAGATGATCGCTTGCAAAGCATCATGGGGCAAGGCGTTCCGCCTTTTGCATTACATATGGATATTTACGGGCCGTGTCACCAAACACTTGGTCATAGCGGCACAACTGGCGCGCCTTATCTGGCTATTCACGGCGATGCTGATAATAGCGTGGATCCTGATTTATGCCAGAGTGTCTATAAGGATATGGAAGCCGCAGGAACCAAGGTAGAAAGTCATGTTATCGCAGGGGCAGGCCATGCTTGGGAAAATGATGCGCCGCTCCGTGAGTTTGAGGGTAGCTATGTGCGCGGCTGTCAGTTTTCATTCCACCCCGAAACTGGAGCGTTTCTAGTGGATGGAAAATCAAGCCGTTTTCAACCCGCGCCAGAGATGACACGGCCGCAGCGCGCTATGGTGCGAGCAGGTCTTGGCGAACTGGCGGGGAGTTGTCTTGGCAAAGGTTACACAGTTGGCAGCAATCCAGAGGCTGATAAAATAAGCAAAGCTTTACAGCTAGAATTTATGACACGTATTTTTGGACTTTAATAGCGAAATGACATGCGCTTAAAGTTAAGCCATAAAGGCTTGATGTAGGGTTTAATGATTATGCCGTGCAAGCCCCGCCATTTAGGGCAATGGTTTGTCCCGTCATCCAGCTGGCCTCATCCGAGCAGAGATAAAGTGCGGCGGCCCCGACATCTTCGGGTGTGCCCGCGCGTCCAACCATTGTGCTATGGGCGGCGCGTTCATGGCCGTCAAAATTATTCATAGAGCCCAAGGATAATGCGTTGACCGTAATGCCGTCATGCCCGACTTCGGCGGCAAGTTGGCGCATATAGCCAAGAGCTGCGGACTTGGCCGCTGCGTAATGGGATAAACCCATGGTAAATCCCAAACGATGCGATTCAGATGTTGTAATCATGATGCGCCCATGTTTGCGGCTTTTCATATGCGGGAGAAACAACATACATAATCCGCGAATGGCGTGATAATTCAAATCAAGCTGCCTTTGATAATCAATCTCTTCAAGCTCATGCGCTTGGCGCAGGCTTGTCGGCATTTCAATCGGCACACCTGCATTATTGACGAGAATATCCACGCCCTGTGTTGCGTGTAAAAAACTCTCTCGCGTTTTTCTGTCTGTAATGTCGCCAGCAAGCGCAGTTGCACCAATGTCTTTGGCCGCCATTTCGGCTCTGTCTGCGTAAAGGTCATTGATAAAAACGCGCGCCCCCGCATCTGTCAAAGCTTTAGCAATGCCTAGCCCCATACCTTGCCCTGCGCCTGTGACTAGGGCTGTGCGTTTTGTTAAATCAAACATAATTTTACCCTATAAATGCTTGGCCGCCATCAAGCGCGATGGTTTGCCCAGAAAGATACCGCCCTGCATCGCTGCACATCACCGCTACAAAAGCTCCAATATCGTCTTCGCATTCCCCGACATAACCCATTGGAATGCTAGCTTGAAAATGCTCGGCTTCCACGGGGTTGGCGTCTATCCAGCCTGCCAAAGCCGGGGATTTCGCGTGAGGCATAATCGCATTTACGCGAATGCCGTCCTTGCCCCATTCATTAGCCGCTGCGCGAGTGAGTTGCTGCGTGGCCGCTTTGACGGCCGCATAAACGCCGTAAGTGCCAACATCCCAGCGTTTCATGACAGAGCTACATAAATTAATGACATGCCCTTTTGTCTCTTTGAGATGCGGATAAGCCATTTTCATAAGACGAAATGTTGCCAAGGGGCCAGAGTCAAAATTACCTTGAAAAGCCTCGTCGCTAATTGATAATAGCGGCCCGCGCGCGACCTCTTGTGCGTTATTGACGAGTATGTCGAGGCGTCCAAACTCTGCGAGTGTTGCGTCGACACTATTTTGTAAATCTTGAACAGATTTAACATCGCAGCGCAAGGCAAGGGCTTTGACCCCGCGCGCCCGTAGCAGCTCTGCGCTTGCCTCGCATTTTTCCAATGTACGGCCAGTAACCACAATATTTACGCCTTGTTTGGCCAGTGCCAGCGCGATGCCTTGCCCAACACCTTGCCCGCCGCCTGTGATTAAGGCCGTTTTATGTTTCAGCATATTTATGTCTCTTATTCTGGGTCATATACCGCTGGGATATGATGGCCTCGTGAAATTATTTTGCGTAAAAATTATAGAATAAAAATACGCAAAACTTAATATAAGTCAAAAGAATAGATAGAAATGCGTAGTTTTATTGCTATATTGGCTCCATATTTGGGAGTTTTATATGAATCGTCTAGAAGCGCGTATAGATCGGCTCGAATCTTTGGAAGCTATACGGCAGCTTGTGAGTAAATATGCGTTGACGCTGGATATGCGCGATCTTGATGCGCATGTGAATTTATTTGCCCATGATATTCGCGTTCGCCGAGATGTGACAGGCCGCGCCGCGCTTAAGGCTTGGCTTGATGATACGCTGCGCCTGCAATTTACCGGTACGTCTCATCATATCGGCAATCATGTGATTGAATTTGATGATCCTGATACGGCACATGGCATTGTTTACTCTAAAAATGAACATGAAACGCCGCGTGAAGATGGCGGTACAGATTGGGTGATTATGCAAATGATCTATTGGGATAATTATGAACGAATTGACGGGCCGGACGGGCCGCAATGGTATTTTCGCCGCCGCTTACCTTGCTATTGGTATGCTACAGATTTAAACGCCCCGCCGACGGGGGATAGGAAAATGCGCTGGCCTGACAAAGAGGCGTATGAAGGGGCGTATCATACGTTATTTCCAAGCTGGGAAGTTTTTTGGAAACACCCGCCCAAAGATGGCGTGACACCTGAAGTCGCCGCGCCCGCTCCGCGAGAGGCTTTCTTGAAAACTATGCGAGCAGGGCAGCCTTTCCCGAAAATCAGAGTGCGTTAATGTCCCAAAGTCCAACTTTATTTGACCCGATTACACTTGGCGATATTGCTTGTAAGACCCGTATTTTTATGGCGCCCATGACACGCTCGCGCGCTAACGAGGCGGATGCTCCGACGCAGATGAATGCCCTTTATTACGCACAGCGTGCCAGTGCTGGACTTATCATCACAGAAGGCGTTTATCCGAATTTTGATGGCAAGGGCTATGTGCGTAGCCCCGGTATTGTCACGAATGACCAGATTGCAGGCTGGCAAAAGGTAGCAGATGCTGTCCATGCGAAGGGCGGAAAAATTGTCATGCAAATTATGCATTGCGGCCGTATTGGCAGTTATCATAATAAAGCCGACGGTACGCGCAGCTTGGCCCCATCTGCCATTAAAGCCAAGGGCGAGATTTATACAGATGCGGCAGGTATGGCCGAGTTTGATAGGCCCGAAGAAATGAGCCTTGCGGATATAGAGCAGACAATTTCTGATTACGGACAAGCGGCAAAAAATGCGATAAATGCAGGTTTTGATGGTGTGGAATTACATGGCACGAGCGGCTACCTGCCTGCGCAATTTCTCTCTACGGGCACGAATAAACGTACAGATAAATATGGAGGAACTTTAGAGAAGCGTTTGCGGTTTACGGTTGATGTTCTGGCAGCCATGATTGCGGCTATTGGGGCAGGGCGCGTAGGACTTCGTATATGCCCTGGCAATCCTTTTAATGATTTAACGGATGATAATCCCGAGGAGACGTTTCGCGGTTTGATACAAGCAATTAACCCAATGAAACTCGCATTTTTACATGTTATCCGTATGAAGGCGGGCGTCGATAATATCGCGCTTGCAAGTGAGTTTGACGGGGCAGTTATTCTGAATGATAGTTATGATTTGCAAAGCGGTAATCGCGCATTAGCGAGCGGGCAAGCGGATGCGATTTCTTTTGGGCGGCCCTATATCGCTAATCCTAATTTAACCGAGACATTCAAGCATGGGCTTGCGCTATCACAACCTGATTATAAAAGGCTCTATACGGCTGGGCCAGAAGGATATGTAGATTATGATTAAAGGCACACCCAGCCGAACGGCGCTTTTAACAGCCGTGCAACGCGCGCATCATTTCTTAACTGCACCAGAGCCTAAAGTGCTGCGTGATGATTTGGCTTTGGCCTTGACGGGGCTTGGTAGCCTTGAAGCTGTGCAGAGCTATATTGATAATATGGTCGATGCCTTTGCGGCCCTGAGTGATACATCAATAGCGGCCATCTTTATGGCGCGGGTTGACTGGGCTGTATGTATGCGCAGCCGTGTGGTGGAAGAAAGGTTGGCCGAGGCGCGTAAGCGGGGTGTGAAACAGCTCGTTATTCTTGGTGCAGGGTTGGATTCAACGGCGTATCGTTGCCTTGATTTAACCGCGGGTTTGCAGGTCTTCGAAGTTGATCACCCCGCAACGCAGCAATGGAAAAAAGATCAACTTGCGCAAGCCAATATAGCTGTGCCGGAAAATCTTAACTTTGTGGCTTTTGATTTTGAAAACCAGACCTTAAATGAAGCTTTGCAAGCGGGCGGAGTGCGTCAAAATTATATGACTTTTTTCACATGGCTAGGTGTGCAAATGTATCTGACAGATGAGGCCGTACGCACAACTTTATCTGTCATGGGGCAATATCCAAAGGGTAGCGAAATGGTGATGGACTTCATGAGTCCAAATTATGTTTTAGCCGATAAAGCTATGCAAAATTCCGTTGATGATTTGCAAGATATTGTCTCGAATATGGGAGAACCGCTCAGGAGTAAATATTCCGAAAGTGATTTAGACGCGATTTTAAAACAAGCAGGATTTACACAGGTTAACGCTCTGAATACGGGCTGGCTTATAGATAATTATCTCGGCGGAAGGTCAGATATATTTGATATGCCAAGAGAGGCAACATCTATTTTAACGGCATTAATTTGAGTGTTGAGGTTTAATAGTTAGATTTAGGTGTTTTCGTAATAAATCTTGCGCGGCGTTTTCGCCAGTTACGCGGCTTTCGCGCCGTGCGATTTTCCATTGGCCATCTTCTTTGCGTAAGGCCCAATGATTGACCGCTACGCGCATGAGGCGTTGGCCGTGATAAACGCGTGAATAACCTGTTGCGCTAGCGGTTTTGCCTGTGATGTCCACCATAAGCGGGCCGGCCGTATGGGCGCAATCAGGCAGTAGCGATTGGTGCATATCGGAGCCGAGCATATCAGCTATTGCGCCGTGCCCCTTAAGCTCTAAATCTGCGCTATGCTCTCTGCGCCCTGCATTGGGATTACTGACAATATAGACGGCGTCTTTGGTGTGGCAGTCGAGCGCAGTTGATATATCGCCGCAATCGGCCGCCATGCCGTAACGGGCGATAAGGTTGCGAATGGCAAGTTCGGCCTCGATGCGGGTGATGCGTGCTTCATGTGTCATCCCAACTTATGCGCCTCTTCTGCGATTTTTAGAAAGCTTGGCGGTTCGCCGCCGCCGTAAACTTCAAGACAGGCGCCTGATATATAGCTATTGTCTGAATCTGCCAGAAATAGGCAGGCTTTGGCAATATCTTCAGGGCTGCCCATGCGTTTCATTGGTAAATTTTCGGCCAGATATGCCATGCCTTTAACGCCGCCATAATGATTTGCGCTGGCATCAGTTTTCACGAGGCCTGCAATGATGGCATTGACACGAATATCAGGCGCCCATTCCATCGCCAGTGAGGTGGTGACATTTAAAAGCCCAGCTTTTGCGGCCCCGTAAGCCACGGAACCCGGAGAACTGCGCGTGGCGGATACGCTAGATATATTGATGATAGACCCGCCGCTATGTTTAAGAGGCTCATATGCGGCTTGGGCTAAATTAATTGGCGCTAGCAAATTCAGCGCGATGATTTTTTGCGTCAGGTTCGGGCTTGCGTCTTTACTGGCAACAGGCGGGCCGCCCCCTGCATTATTGATTAAGCAATCCATGCGGCCAGTTTTTTCTATAGCGAAATCTATTAAAGCCCGCGCCGCTTCTGGCATGCGAATATCGAGCGATATAAAATGGCTATTTATGGGGAGGGTATCTGGGTTTTGCCGTCCACATATAATGATATTGGCACCTTGGCTGGCGAATGCCTCTGATATGCCGCGCCCAATACCGCGACCGCCGCCTGTCACAATGATGGTTTTGTTTTTAAACGTCATGTTATTCGGCTCATAAGTTTTGCGTAAAATATAGCTTCATATGTTGCGCAAAATCACGTCTATGTATAGTCAAACTCTTTGAATGCGTAAAATGAGTAAGCCATGACGACAATTTTACAATGTCTTTTCGATCAAGCTGCGGCTCGCCCAGCGGCTTTGGCGATTAGTGATGGCGATTGGCAGTTAAGCTATCAAGATTTGGCAAATAAAGTCGAGATAGCCGCATCTGTGATGGCGCATATAGGATTAAGCCAGGGTGATAAATTTGGCGTTTGGGCTCCAAATTGTGCCGAATGGATTATCTGCGCGCTTGCGGGGCAAAGGCTAGGCGCGGTGATGGTGACGCTCAATACGCGTTATAAGGGAGCTGAAGCCGCTGATATTTTACGGCGCTCACATTGCAGAATTTTATTTACGGTAAAGAATTTTCTCGGCCATGATTACCCCGCAATGTTAAGCGGGCAGGATTTACCAGAATTGGAGCAAATCATTGTCATTCGGAATGCAGACGGCCAATCAGCATTTGAAGACTTCTTGGCAAGACCCAAAGCAGTGTTGCCGCCAATAGCCGTCAAAGATACGGATATTTCTGATATTATTTTCACCTCTGGCACAACAGGTGCGCCGAAAGGGGCGATGACAACCCATGCGCAGAATGTGCAAGTATTTGAGAGTTTCACGGATGCTATAGGCATGCATGAAAATGACCGCTATCTTATCGTCAATCCGTTCTTCCATAGTTTTGGCTATAAGGCAGGGTGGTTATCATGCCTGATTAAAGGCGCTGCGATTTTCCCTTTGGCTGTGTTTGAACCCAAAGATGTATTAACGCGCATAGAGCGCGATAAAATCACGGTTATGCCCGGCGCGCCAACGATTTTCCAAACATTATTGAGCCATCCTGATTTAAGCGCGCATGATATTTCTAGCCTGCGCGTTGCGACAACAGGGGCAACGACTATTCCTGTCGACCTTATTGCCCGCATGCATGAAGATCTTGGGATTGATGATGTGTTTTCCGCTTATGGTTTGACGGAATCAACAGGTGTTGTTTCGCTGTGTCAAAAAGGTGATGATTTTGATACGATTGCGACAACTTGCGGACGGCCTTTGCCAGGGACAGAATTGCGCTTGGTTGATGATGCAGGCATAGATGTCGCTGCGGGGCAAGCGGGCGAAATATGGGTGCGCGGCTTTAACGTTATGCAAGGTTATTTGGATGATGCCGCAGCCACGGCTGAAACAATTACGTCTGATGGGTGGCTTAAAACAGGGGATATTGGTCAGCAAGATGAACGCGGTTATATCAAAATCACAGACCGCAAAAAAGATATGGTCATTGTTGGCGGATTTAATGTCTATCCTGCGGAGGTGGAAAAGGCCCTGCTGCAGCATCCTGATATTTCTGATGCGGCTGTGATAGCCATGGCAGATGCTCGGCTTGGCGAAGTGACCTGTGCCCATATTGTGACACCTAAACAGGGCGAGGCATTGACGCCCGACGCGCTCATAATGTGGTGCCGAGACAAGATGGCCAATTATAAGGTGCCTCGCAATATTACATTTCATGACAGCTTGCCGCGTAATGCCTCTGGCAAAGTGATGAAATATAAGCTGTAAACTCTATCAAAACGAGAGAGATGCGACAGTTTGTTACGCAAAATGGCGTTTTTAAGCCTTAAAAATGTAATATTGCGTATTAAATACCATTGAAAAATGCGCATTCATTGATATTCTAATTTAAACGATACTCTAGATTGTTATTGGGTGAGGGAGTTTATTATGGGGCAAGCCGCTTTAAAATCAGTTTCAGCTGAGGCCGCGCTGGACGTATCAAGTGCCTTGGATATTGTTAGCGAATGCGCTGCTGAGGGCCGTGCAAACCGCGAAATTCCAAAAAAAGCTATAGACGCTATCCGTAAGACAGGATATTTTCGGTCATTCTTACCAAAGCAATATGGCGGATTAGAGCGCCCGCCGCAGGAGTTTTTCAAAGCGTCTGTTGATATTGCCCAGCGTGATATGGGGACAGCTTGGGCAAGCGGGATTATAGCTGTCCATGCTTATCAGCTCTCATTAATGGACCCGCAAGCGGCGCAAGAGGTTTACGCATCTGGCCCTGATACACTCATTAGCTCCTCTTATAATCCTGCGGGGGCAAAGGTTGAAACTGTTGAAGGCGGATTTAAGCTCTCTGGGCGCTGGGGGTGGAGTTCTGGTTCTGGGCATTGCGATTGGGTTTTGCTGGGCGGTTTAATTTTTGACCAAGGCAAAGAGAATATCCATTACCGCACATTTTTAGTTAAAAAACCTGATTATGTGATTGAGGATACGTGGCACGCTATGGGGCTGCAAGCCACAGGATCAAATGATATTGTTATTGATACGCCATGCTTTGTGCCGACATATCGTACACATCACCAAATGGACGGGTTTAACTGTCAACATTATCAAGATAATCCGATGTATTCTATTCCGTGGGCGCAAATGTTTGTGCGGGTTGTGTGTACGCCTGCTATTGGGGCGGCTAAACATGCTTTATCTTTATTTATCGAAAATGCTACAGCGAGTTCAACAGACCCGACCCGTCTTGCAGGTGATCCTGATGTGACGCGCCGCGTCGCTGAGGCAGCCAATCTGATTGATGAAACCGAAGCGATTATGTACCGTAATTTTGATGAAATGATGACGGCCGTAACGTCAGGCGATGAAATTCCAATGAAAGATCGCGTTAAATATCGGTATCAAGCTAGCCTTGTCATTGAACGTATGATGGAGGCTGTTGATCTTGTCTTTGATATAGCAGGCGGGCGTAGTGTGTATAAAAACTCACCTATTCAAGATATTTGGCATGATGTTCACATCGCGCGCGCCCATGTCGCCAATAATCCCATCGGCTTTGCGCGTAATCTTGGGGCTGTGCATTTGGGAGCAGAAAGCACGGATGTATTCGTGTAATGGCGCAGCCTCACTCTATACCAGAAAAAGGCCCGCCAGAGGGCCGCTATGTGCAAGCGGGGCCTATTCGCATGCATTATCTTGAATATGGGGATAGAGGCGGCCAAGTGGTCGTCTTTCTTCATGGGTCAGGGCCAGGCAATAGCGCTTGGGCGAATTTTCGGCAAAATAAAGATGCTTTTGCGCGCGAGGGTTACCGCGTTATTCTGCCAGATATGATTGGCTTTGGTTATTCTGATAAGCCTCTGGACCTAGGTGATTATACGCTTGGGTTGTTTTGTGATACGCTTATGGCAGGGCTACGGAATTTGGGGGTTAAGAGCTGTGCCTTTATAGGCAACTCGCTTGGGGCAGGCGTGGCAATACAAATTGCATTGGATCATCCTGATTTTGTAGAAAAGCTCGTATTAATGGGGCCGGGTTGTCTTGAGCCGCAAGACGCTTATTGGTCGATGCCGGGCATTAAGCGAATGATGGAAATAAATGCGGCTGGTGTTAGCAAAGCCTCACAAGCCGAAGTGCTGGGCTTATTTACTTATGAGCAAAACCATATCACAGATGAGTTGATTGATATGCGCTGGGCTGTCTCGCAACATCAGCCCAAAGAGGTGCTCACCACTATGAAAACACCTGCATTGGGGCCGCGCATGAGGGAGCTTCGCTGCCCAATTTTGACTTTCTGGGGGGTAAATGATGATTTTATGCCCCCGCAAGGCAAAGAGACTTGCTTAAAGGCCAATGCGCAATCGCGCTTCATTGAAGTGAATGCCTGCGGGCATTGGGTGATGATTGAGCATGCGCGTATGTTTAATGCGGCCTCCCTAGACTTTCTAAAGTACGGTTAGAGAGCGTTATGGATTATCGCAAATTAGGACAGGCTTTATTCGGCGCCTTAAAAACAGGCCAAGCGATAGAGCCTTTAATGTCAAGCTACCCCGATATGAGCCTTGATGATGCCTATAAAGTTTCGCTGGCTTTTCTAGCTATTCGTCAAAAAGATAATGGCGAAAAAATCATTGGCAAGAAAATTGGTGTGACCTCAAAAGCTGTGCAAGATATGCTCGGTGT
The DNA here is from genome assembly GCA_937929915.1 of uncultured Caulobacterales bacterium. Classification (GTDB taxonomy): domain Bacteria; phylum Pseudomonadota; class Alphaproteobacteria; order Caulobacterales; family Maricaulaceae; genus Litorimonas. The sequence continues at coordinate 38,799 of CALFUN010000012.1, forward strand.
GTTTCAGCCTGATTTTGGATTTCTCACAGATGCGATGTATGCTGCGGACGGGATAGTGCATATGGATTGCCATATTGCCCCGCGCGCAGAGGCTGAAATTGCCTTTAAGCTCAAAAAAAGTCTGAAAGGACCGGGGGTCAGCGCGCAAGATGTGATTGACGCAACTGATTATGTGCAGACATGTTTTGAGATTGTCGATAGCCGCATCAAAGACTGGCAAATTAAAATTGGTGACACAGTGGCAGATAATGCCTCATGCGGTGTGTTTGCGCTAGGCGATGATAAAGTTGACCCGCGCGATTTGGATTTAGCTGCGCTAGAGGTCGTTGTTGAGAAAAATGGTGCGGAGATTAGCCGAGGTTTTGGCTCTGCTGTGCAAGGTTCGCCGCAAAATGCTGTGGCGTGGCTGGCCAATACTTTGGGTGATTATGGCATCCCCTTTGAAGCGGGCGAAATTATTTTGTCTGGATCGCTTGTGCCGCTACATCCTGCCAATCGAGGGGATCATATGCGCGCCACTATTGATGGTCTGGGTGTGTGTGAGGTGGAGTTCGTATGAGCAAGATTAAAACAGCGATTATCGGCTCTGGTAATATCGGCACAGATTTGATGATTAAAATCACTGAAAGCTCGGATAGGCTGGAGGTGGGCTGTGTCATTGGTATTGACCCACAATCCGAAGGTTTGGCCATGGCGAAAGCGCGCGGTATTGCGATAAGTCATGACGGGGTGGAAGGCGCGCAAAAGCTTGATATTTGGACAGATGTCAAGATCGTCTTCGATGCGACATCGGCTTACGCACATGCTAAACATGCCGCAATCTGTGCGCGTGACGGCAAGCAGATGATTGACTTAACCCCAGCGGCGATTGGGCCATATTGCGTGCCTGTTGTGAATATGGACGCACATCTTGAGGCTAGCAATGTCAATATGGTGACCTGCGGCGGGCAAGCCACGATACCTATGGTTTATGCGGTCAGCCGCGTATCAGATTCTGTGCCTTATGCCGAAATTGTTGCGTCTGTATCTTCGCGCTCGGCGGGGCCGGGGACACGGGCCAATATTGATGAATTCACACGCACAACGGCCAAAGGTATAGAGCAGGTCGGCGGCGCGCAAAAAGGGAAAGCTATTATCATTTTAAATCCTGCCGAGCCGCCAATGATAATGCGCGATACAGTCTATGCGCTCTCTATTGGCGGGCGTGAAGATGATATTCGTAAATCTGTTGCAGATATGTGCGCGAAAGTGCAGGCTTATGTGCCAGGGTACCGCCTGAAACAAGAGGTGCAGTTTGAGAGTTTCACAGGCAATAACAAACTCCATATTCCGGGGCTTGGCACTTATGCAGGCACGAAGGTAACGATTTTTCTCGAAGTTGAAGGCGCAGGGCATTATCTGCCGAAATATGCGGGAAACTTAGATATTATGACATCAGCAGCTCTGGGGACGGCCGAAGCGATTGCTCGCAAGAAATTTGGAGCCGCCGCATAATGGTTGGTATTGTTAAAAATCCGCAGGAAGATCGCCTTTATATTCAAGATGTTACTTTGCGCGATGGCATGCACGCAATTCGCCACCAATATTCTGTCGACCATGTTCGCGCGATTGCCAAAGCGCTTGACGATGCGGGTGTGGATGCCATTGAAATCGCGCATGGCGACGGGCTTAATGGCGGGGCGTTTAATTATGGTTTTGGCGCGCATACGGATTGGGAATGGATTGAAGCGGTTTGTGATGTTGTTGAAAATGCGGTTGTTACAACGCTTATCTTGCCGGGTATTGCAACGATTGATGAGCTAAAACGTGCTTATGATTTGGGCGTGCGATCTGTGCGAGTCGCGACCCATTGCACCGAGGCGGATGTCTCGCGTCAACATATTGAAATGGCGCGCGAGCTGGGTATGGACACAATCGGATTTTTGATGATGAGTCATATGTCAGACCCAAAACCCTTAGCGCAGCAAGCTAAATTGATGGAAGATTACGGCGCGACATGTATTTATGTTACCGATAGCGGCGGCGCGCTGGATATGGAGGGTTATGCGGCGCGGTTGCAGGCTTATAATGATGTGCTAAAGCCTGAAACAGAGCGCGGTGTTCACGCACATCATAATTTGTCGCTCGGTGTCGCAAATTCTATCGTTGGTGTACAAAATGGTGCACGGCGGATTGATGCCTCTTTGGCGGCTATGGGGGCAGGCGCTGGTAATGCGCCGCTGGAAGTATTTATAGCTGCGATTGATAAAAAGGGGTGGCGGCATGGCTGTGATGTGTACAAATTAATGGATGCCGCCGAAGATTTGGTTCGGCCGCTGCAAGATCGTCCCGTGCGCGTTGACCGCGAAACATTGTCATTGGGTTATGCAGGGGTTTATTCGAGTTTTCTGCGTCATGCCGAAAAGGCTGCCGCAGATTATGATATGGATACGCGCGAATTATTGGTTGAGCTTGGCCGCCGCCGCATGGTCGGGGGGCAAGAAGATATGATCGTCGATGTGGCGTTAGATTTAAAAAAGCAAAAGGGGATATAGAATGAGCGTTGCAAATTTAGGCTATGTAATTTTAGAAATGCAAGACCCGAGCGCTTGGGCGAAATTTGCCAAGGATGTTTTAGGTTTTGGCGGTGCCAGATCTTTTGGCGAAAAAGGCGCAAAATATCTGCGTATGGATAATGCACCATTTCGCTATATGATCCGCAAAGGCACAGCGGATCGTTTTGTTGCGGGTGGGTATCAGATGCCCTCTAAAAAAGCTTTTGAAGCGCAGATCGCGGCCTTTGAAAAAGCTAAAGTTATCGTTATGCGCGGCAGTGATAAAGATGCTGCGCACCGCGCGGTAAAAGCGGTTGCCTCTGTGGTTGATCCATCGGGAAACCTTGTTGAATTTTACTATGGCCGCGATAAAGGTGGTGATTTTAAAGCGGGTCACGGTATTAAAGGCTTTAAGACAGGTCAGATGGGGCTAGGCCATATGGTGCTGCCCGCGCCTGAAACTCAAAAGACAATTAATTTTTATCGTAAGCTTATGGGCTTTGGTGTGAGCGATGATCTGTCCTTGCCGGCCTTTGCGGAAGGATTACCAAAGCAGCGCATTTATTTCATGCATGCTGATAATCCGCGCCATCACACGCTCGGGCTATATAATTTCCCCAATCCTACTGGCGTTATTCATCTCATGGCAGAAATGAACAATATGGACGAAGTCGGGCATTGTATGGATCGTGTAAAAAAGGCGGGATTACATATTTTTGCTAGCCTTGGCCGCCATGCTAATGATGAAATGATTTCGTTCTATTTCTTTGCACCTGGCGGTATTGGTTTTGAAGTCGGCTATGACGGCAAACAAATCAAAGATTGGTCGAAATTTAAACCGACTAAATCAACTGTTGGGGATATTTGGGGGCATGAATATGACGTCCCAGTTGTCGGGGAATAGATGATCGACCCTGTCATTGATAAGACCATTAGCGCGGCAGATATAGTTGCGAGCCTAAAAGATGGCATGACCATTGGTATTGGCGGCTGGGGCGCTCGGCGTAAGCCTATGGCGCTGATCCGAGAGATTGTAAAATCTGATTTGAAAGATTTAACCATCGCGGCTTATGGGGGCTGTGATGTGGGTATGCTCGCAAGCGCGCGGAAGATAAAAAAACTTATTTTCGGTTTTGTCTCGCTTGATGTCATTCCGCTAGAAGCGCATTTTCGCCGCGCACGCTCGGCGGGTGAATTTGAAGTTATGGAAGTTGATGAAGGCATGTTTCAACTTGGCCTGAAAGCCGCTGCGCAGCGCCTTGACTTTTTGCCTTGTCTAGCGGGGCTTGGGACGGATGTGATGCGCCATAATCCTGATATTCAAATTATTAAAAGCCCATATAGTGATGAACATTATGTCGCTATGCCTGCGATAAAGCTTGATGTTGCGCTTTGCCATGTCAGCGAAGCTGATAAACTTGGCAATAGTTTTATCGGCGGGCCAGATGTGTTTTTTGATGAATGGTTTTGCCGTGCAGCCGATAAAGCCTATTTAACGTGCGAACATATAGTCGATACATCTGCTTTTGATGATGATCATAAAATTATGCGTATGCCGATTGAGCGTAATTTAGTGGCGGGCGTGGCAGAAGTGCCTTTTGGCGCACACCCCACTTCAAGCGGCCCAGATTACGGCATAGATGTCGCGCATTTAAAAACTTATAGCGCTGCGGCAAAAGATGGCTGGGGCAGCTATGTATCCGAATTTGTTCATAGCGATAATTATACTGAAAAAGTGGGCGGTGCGGCGCATATTCGTAGCCTGCCGCTGCCTGTGTTTTAGGAGGCTGATATGACAGATTTATCGCCTGAATTTTCTTTAGCCGAATTATGTATTGCAGCAGGAGCAGATATTTTCCGCGATGAAACGCCCGAAGTGTTTGCCACGGTTATCGGCCTTGTCCCGCGCCTTGCAGGGTCGCTGGCTAAGACAACATTTCTGCCCGGTTTGATGATGAGCGACGGGGAGTTTTACTTTGCCGCAGAGCCTGTTCCTGTTGGCAAACGTAATGGCTATGTGCCTAAAAAAGAAGGTCGAATAGGTTATGAGCGGGTTTTTGATCTGATTCCAAAAGGGAACCGTCATGCCTTTGTTGGCCCTGTTCAGGTTGATAAATATGGCCAAATGAACCTGTCTTGTATTGGAGATTACACTGCGCCCAAAGTAACCATGCTGGGTGTGCGCGGCTTACCAGGAAATACGGTGAATAATCGAACCTCGATGTTTTTTGGGAATCACAGTCAACGAGCTTTTGTTGAAGGCGAAGTCGATATGGTTAGCGGGGCGGGCTATAATCCTGCGCGTTACCCCAATGGGATTTACCCCAAAGGGCTGGATCATCGCCGCATTGTAACGAATTTATGTGTTCTCGATTTTGAGGGTGATAATCACGCTATTCGTGTGCGCTCGCTCCACCCTGGTGTGAGCTTTGATGAGGTTCAAGACAATACGGGCTTTGAGCTTGTGCGCCCAGATAATATTCCAGAAACGGCTGCCCCAACAGCCAAGCAACTCGCAATTATCGCAAAGCTTGATCCGCATAATTTACGGGCAGCTATTTTCAAAGATAATCCGTCAGGCCGGAGGTGAGCATGAGCAATGAAACAGTTCCAAAAGTTGATGTTGATATTGTCTACGAAGAAGAGCGCCCCGTCCTTTATGATGTTGATGGCAAAATTGCCTATCTGACGCTTAATCGTGTGAAATATCATAATAGCCAAAATGCGCAGATGCTCTATGCGCTTGATGATGCGTTTTTCAAAGCGACAGGCGATGATGATATAAAAGTTATTGTGCTACGCGCCAATGGCAAGCATTTCTCTGCGGGTCATGACATAGGTACGCCGGGACGAGATTTTGAACGCGGACGCGAGGATCGCCGTTCAATGAATTATAATCATGATAATAAACCGGGCGCGGAAAAAGCCTATGTGCGCGAGCAAGAAGTTTATTTAGAGTTTTGCCGCCGGTGGCGCGCTGTGCCTAAGCCGACGATTGCGCAAGTACATAAGGGCTGTATCGCGGGTGGTTTGATGCTGGCTTGGGTGTGCGACCTGATTGTTGCTTCTGATGATGCGTTTTTTCAAGACCCTGTTGTGCAAATGGGTTTCCCGGGTGTTGAGTATTTCGCGCATCCCTTTGAACTTAATGTGCGCCGTGCCAAAGAGTTTTTATTACTTGGGGAACGCTGGAGCGCGCAGCGTGTTTTAGCCGCTGGCATGATAAATAAGGTTGTCCCGCGCGATGAATTAGATGCTGCTGTGAAAGCATGGGCCGAAAAAATTGCTACGCAGCCACGGCTTGCCATGGCACTGACCAAGCAAGCGTGTAACCATATTGAAGACTTACAAGGTAAACGGTCTGGCATGGATATGGTTTACGGTTATCATCATTTTGCACATGCCAATAATACGATTGTTAAAGGCGATTATATCGCAGGGTTTGACGGAAAGAGCATGGCCAAATCTAATAAAGATAAACAGAGTTAATTGCGTGCATAAGGCTTTCTCAACACCTCTCACTCAAGCGCTTGGTTGTGATTACCCCATAATCCAAACGGCGATGGGATGGGTGTCAACATCGCAGCTTGTTACGGCGAGTATCAAGGCGGGTGCCTTTGGCTTTCTTGCAGCAGCGGTAATGACGCCAAAAGCGTGCGAGGCAGAGATAAAATTAATTAAATCAAAAACAGACAAACCTTTCGGTGTTAATATTCATGCCTTCCAAAATGATATAGACCGCATCATTGATATATGTATTGATTATGATGTGGCTGCACTATCTTATGGGCGTGGCCCGTCGCCGAAAATAATTGAAAAAGTCAAAACCGCTGGGCTGAAATGTGTGCCGACGATTGGCGCCTCACGCCATGCAAGTAAGGCGGTGAAAATGGGGGCTGATATTCTTGTTTGCCAAGGCCAAGAAGGCGGCGGCCATACAGGTGCAACGCCCACGTGGCTCTTATTGGCTCAAGTTATTGACCAAAATCTTGGCGTCCCCGTTATTGCCTGCGGCGGGTTTAAGGATGGCCGCGGTCTTGCGGCAGCTCTGACATTTGGCGCGGATGGTATGGCCATGGGGACACGCTTTATGATGAGTTCAGATAGTCCAACACCAGAGTTAACCAAGGCAGAATATCTGAAATCCGATGTTACAAAAATCCCTGTTTCGACTAAACTTGATGGCCTGCCGCAACGTATGATTTTAAACGAGACTGTCAACGCGTTAGAAAAATCATCTAAGTTGGGCCTGCTCATGCGCGGGCTGCAAAATGGAATGAAATATAAATCCCAAACGGGCCTGTCTATAGCCCAGACTCTCAAAACCGCTTGGGGCATGGCCCGTCAAACTGATATGAGTTTGGCGCAAACTTTGATGGCGGGTAATGCGCCGATGATTATCCAAAAGGCTATGGTTGAAGGCCGCCCGTCCGAAGGCGTATTGCCCAGCGGGCAGGTTGCAGGTTTGATTGATGATCTGCCAAGCTGCGCGCAGATTGTCTCAATGATTATCACTGAGGCCGAAGCTAGTTTGAACAGAGTGAGAGCGTAATATGCCAATCCATACACATGTTGAAAACCATATTGCTGAACTTGTTTTTGATATTCCGCCCGTCAATGCGTTTAATAGCGAGACATGGAATGAAATTCCAAAAATCATCACTGAGCTTGGGAAGCGCGAAACTGTGAAGGCCATCCTTATTCGCTCAAAAGGTAAAGGCTTTTGCGCAGGGGTGGATATTAAAGAACTGGCCGATGATAGCGCAGCTATTGTCGCGGTGAATAAAGGGAATTTCGAGACAGGCAAAGCTATCCATCATTGCGAAATTCCGGTTATTGTCGCCGCGCATGGATTTATTATTGGCGGCGGCGTTATTATGTGCGGCGCAGCAGATATTGTGATTTGTTCTGAGGATGCCTATTTCTCGTTGCCTGAAATTGATCGCGGGGCGATGGGCGGGGCAGCGCATTTACAGCGCATGTTACCGCTAGCTAAGGTTCGGGCTGCATTTCTGACAGGCGGTCAAATCCCTGCGCAAGAGGCTTATCGTTTAGGGGGGATTGAAAAAATTGTACCTAAAGATCAACTCATTGATGCGGCTATGGCTTATGCGCAAACTCTGGCGATGAAATCACGACAGGCATTGCGTATCGCCAAACAAGCGCTGAACGGTATTGAAGCTTTTGACCTTGAAGCGGCTTACCGCTGGGAGCAAGGCTTTACCTTTGAGATGTATATGCATGAAGATAGCCAAACCGCGCGGGATGCCTTTGTTGAAACAGGCAAGGCTGCGGATTTCAAAGCTACAGCCTTGAAAAAGAGCTAATCGTGGAGATTCAGTACACATCCGCACAAATTGCGTTTCGCGCCGAAGTGCGAGATTGGCTGGCTGTGAATACACCTAAATCACGCCTGCCAAGTTTTGATACAGCAGACGGGTTTGAGCTTCACCGGGCATGGGAGGCGACATTGGCCAAAGACAGATGGGGTAATGTGAACTGGCCCAAAGCATATGGCGGGCGCGGGCTAGATCTGATTTCATGGCTTATTTTTGAAGAAGAATATTACCGCGCGGATGCCCCATTACGTGTTTCGCAAAATGGTATCTTTCTACTGGCGCCGACGATTATGGAATATGGTACAGAGGCGCAAAAAGCGCGTTACCTGCCGCCTATGGCTAGCGGTGAGGAGATTTGGGCGCAAGCTTGGAGCGAACCGGGGGCAGGCTCTGATATGGCCTCGATACGCACCAAAGCTGTGCGCGACGGGGATCACTATGTTATTACGGGTCAGAAAACATGGTCATCGCGCGCCGTTTTTGCAGATTGGTGTTTTGCTTTGGTACGTACAGAGGCGCGGAGCGCCCGCCATAAAGGCTTGTCGAAAATTCTCATTCCGCTGGAGAGTGATGGCTTAACGCGCAGGCCGATAAAGCAGCTTGACGGTGACCCCGGATTTGCAGAATTATTTTTTGATGAGGTGCGCGTGCCTGCCGAAAACTTGCTTGGCCCCGAACATGGGGGCTGGGCCGTGGCAATGGCAACGGCAGGGTTTGAGCGCGGGCTTTTACTGCGCTCGCCTGCACGGTTCCAAGCGGCAGCGGCGCGGCTTGTTGCGCTTTATAAAGCGCATAAAGACCGTTTGTCTTCGAGTGTGGGTGAACAGGTCATACAGGCTTGGATGAATACGGAACGCTTTTGCGCGGCGACCTATCAGCTTGTATCGCGCGTGCAGGCGGGGGCGTCCATTAGTTCAGAGAGCAGCGCAAATAAACTTTTCTGGTCAGAAATGGACAGGCATATGCACCGCACGGCGATGAGTATTATGGGCGCGCAAGCGGAGCTAGAAAGCGGGCTGGACGCTGTGGATAATGGCCGCTGGCTCGATGGCTATATGTTCAGCCTTGCAGGGCCGATATATGCGGGCACAAATGAAATTCAGCGCAATATCCTCGCCGAGCGCGTACTTGGTTTGCCGAGGACATAGTCGTGGATTTTCGTTTCACCCAAGAACAGCAAGATTTAATCGATGCAGCCAAAGCCTTTTTCGACGGTGAAAATACGCCCGAGCGTATGCGCAAAATGGCCGCAGGTGAGCCAACGACGAATCTCTGGCCGCAATTTGCAAAGCTGGGTTTGCTGGGGATCATGGTTCCAGAAAGCGCAGGGGGGTTAGAGCAGCCATTGGTCGTGATGGCAGGGATTGCCGAAGCAGCAGGTTATGCGGGCCTGCCAGACCCCTATATTGAGCTAGCGGGCATTACAGTGCCGCACGCAGAAAATGATGAGCTTTCGGGGCCAATACGCCGCGCGGTGCGCAGCAACTTGCGTCCTTATATAGATGCAGCACTTTCGACTAGCAATGAAGCTGTGATCTCTATTGATCCTTTACGGAATCTGGTCAAAGCGCAGGGCGGGAATGATACGGCTATTGATAGCATCAATTTTCACGGCGCTATCCTCACGGCCGCGCAGTTGATAGGCTTATCCAAACGCATGTTGGATATATCTGTAGATTACGCTCAAACCCGTCATCAATTTGGCAAAGCTATAGGGTCTTTCCAAGCGGTCAAACATCATCTTGCCAATGTGCACACGCAAATTGAATTTACGCGGCCTATGGTCCACCTTGCGGCGATGAAAGGCGGGGCGGCCGTGCATAATGCCAAAATTGCTGCGATTGATACGGCCATGCTGGCGGCAGAGAGCGCTATTCAAGTTCACGGCGGCATGGGTTATACCTATGAGGTAGATTTACATTTCTTTATGAAACGGACTTGGGCGCTTTGCGGGGAATGGGGGGATAGAAATTACCATATGAAAAAATTAGAAGATTATGTTTTAAATGGCGATGCAGAGCTTGGCCCTGAACATACATTTAAAACACATGTGATGAAATCAGGAGAGCCATAATGGGACAAGCTTATATAATTGATGCCACCCGCACGCCAACGGGCCGCCGTCGTGGTTGTCTTGCAGATATTCATGGAGCTGACCTAGGCGCGCATGTCATTAAAGAGATTGTCTCGCGCAATAATATCCCTGATGCAGATTATGACGATGTGATTATGGGCTGCGTTGATACGATTGGCCCGCTAGCGGGCAATATCGCGCGCACATGCTGGCTAACGGCGGGATATGATCTGACTGTGCCAGGCGTCACGATTGATCGTCAATGCGGCTCCTCTCAGCAAGCCGTGCATTTTGCAGCGCAAGCTGTGATGAGCGGTATTCAAGATGTCATTCTTGCGGGCGGCGTTCAAACTATGAGTAAAATTCCAATAGGCGCCTCTATGCTGGCGGGACGCCCGCTCGGTTTTGACAATCCGTTTCTAAGCTCCTCTGGATGGGTAGAGCGTTTTGGAACTGTCCCTATCAGCCAATTTTACGGCGCGGAACAAATTGCAAAAAAATGGGGATTTAACCGAAAAGATTTAGAAGTCTTTTCGCTCGAGTCGCATAAACGCGCTGATTATGCGCAAAAATCCGGTTATTTCGATACAGAAATAACACCGATTGCCGGGTTGGAGCAAGATGAAACGATTAGGGCAGATTCTACGCTCGAAAAAATGGCTGAATTAGATGTGATAGAGCAGGGCGGTATTTTAACGGCTGCCGTCGCTAGTCAAACATGTGATGGAGCTTCGGCCGTTTTGATTGTGTCTGAAGCCGCGCTCAAACGTTACGATTTAAAACCGCGCGCGCGTATTCATCATATGGATGTTATGGGGGATGACCCCGTGCTGATGCTCACCGCGCCCATTCCAGCCACGCAGCGCGCATTAAAACAAGCGGGTATGCACGTTGATGATATTGACATTGCAGAATGTAACGAAGCCTTCGCACCTGTACCTTTGGCATGGATGAAAGAAACAGGATTTGCGCATGATAAAGTCAACGTCAATGGCGGCGCGATTGCGCTGGGTCATCCGCTTGGCGCGACAGGGACAAAATTATTTACAACATTGCTGCATGAACTTGAACGGCGCGGCGGGCGTTATGGCTTGCAAACAATGTGCGAAGGCGGCGGGGTTGCTAATGTTACTATTATTGAAAGATTGTGATGCCAAAATTTTGTCAAGATAGAACGGTTATTATTACAGGTGCAGGCGGTGGATTAGGGCGTGCCTATGCCCTTGCTCTTGGAGAGCAGGGAGCCAATATTGTTGTGAATGACATTAACGCGGATACGGCCCAGGCCGTTGTTGATGCAATTCATATAGCAGGCGGCAGCGCTATTGTTAATCTGGATGATATTACGAATTATGATGCGGCCTTTGATATAGTAAAATCTGCGATAGATAGATTTGGGGGTCTACATGCTGTGATTAATAATGCGGGCAATAATCGTGATCGTATGTTTACATCTCTATCCGAAGATGATTGGGATCAGGTGATCCGCGTTCATCTTAAAGGGCATTTTTGTATAAGTTCTCATGCAGCAAAATATTGGCGGCAGCAGAGCAAAACAGGCAAATCCGTGAATGCACGTATCATCAATACAAGCTCTGGTGCGGGCCTGCAGGGTTCTGTTGGACAGAGTAATTATAGCGCAGCGAAAGGCGGGATTTTAACACTCACATTAAACCAAGCCGCCGAGCTGGGCCGTTACGGCATCACCGCAAATGCTATTGCCCCGCAAGGACGCACGGGCATGACCAAAGAGGTCTTTGCCGATATGATGAAAATTCCTGAAGATGGTAGCTTTGATAAATTTGACCCCGCCAATGTCGCCCCGTTAATATGTTATCTCGTCAGCGAAAAGTCGGCTCATGTCAGCGGGCAGTGTTTTGAAAGTTTTGGGGGTAAATTATCTATAGCGCAGGGTTGGAAAACTGGCCCCGTAAAAGATAAAGGCGCGCGTTATGAAATATCTGAAATTGGCGATGTGATTGCAGCGCTAGAAGCGATCACCCCGCCTGCGCAAAAGGTTTATGGATCATGATAGGTAAAGTCTGTATCAACAATACGGGGCAGGGGTATTAAATGGCTTATCCTTTTACAGATGAGCATGAGATGATCCGCATGGCCGCACGCGGTTTTCTACAAGATTGGTATGATGGGGGCGCGGGCCCTGAACGGATTTATCAATCTGGCAAAGCCTATGACAGCAGAGCATGGGCAGGTTTTGCAGGCGAGCTTGGTATGGCAGCTATTGCTATTGATGAAGCCTATGGCGGGGCAAGCTTAGGTGATTTGGGCCGCGTTATCGTGATGGAAGAACTGGGTGCCAGTCTTTGCTCGCTGCCATTTCTGACGACATGCGGTATTGTTGCTGACCTTATAGATGGCATTGGCACAGATGAAATAAAGCAAGACGTGTTGCCAAAAATTGCCGCAGGCGAGATGCGCGCTGCTTATTTGGACGGTCATGATGCCAAAGATAAGCGGGTCTATAATACGGTCTATGCGGATTGTGTTGATACCATTTTTCTGTCTCGCCGTGCAGGCGATGCGATAGAGGTTGTCTCAATCCCTACGGAGGCAAACGGGCTGATTATCACGCCCGAAAAAACAATGGACCCAACGCGGAGTTTTTGCGCTGTAGATTGGAGCGGTGTTGCGCCGCTTGATATGACTGTTATCGGGAAGACGACTCAAATTCAATTAAATGAAATCGTCATGCGCTCTTTCATTAGCCTTGCAGCAGAATGTGTGGGCGGGGCGCAAAAATGTCTGGATATGACGCTTGAATATGCCGCGCAGCGCGTTCAATTTGACCGGCCTATTGCGAGTTTTCAAGCTATTAAACATCGCTGTGCGGATATGTTTATCTGCATTGAGGCCGCGCGTTCGGCGGTTTATGCCGCAGCGCTTGCCGCGCCAGACGATAAAACCGAAGCGGCCTTGATAGCCAAAGCCTATGCGGTAGATGCCTATTTTAAAATTACCGGTGATGCAATACAACTGCATGGCGGGATTGGATTTACATGGGAATATCCGCTGCATTTTTTCTTCAAACGTGCCCGTGCGAATAGATCTATGTTTGGTAGCGCGCCGCGCGATTATGATAGATTGGCGACGCTTATTTTTGAGGATGTCGCATGAGCCAGACCTCAAATTTGCGAGCAGAATTTTCTGCATGGATGCACGCTAATTTTTGCGGTGAATATGAGTGTTTGCGCGGACGTGCCACCCCTGGTGATGAGGATGCTTTTCCGGGCTTGCGCTTGAAATGGGAGCGCGAAATGGGCGCGGCAGGATGGATAGGTGTGGGCTGGCCCAAAGCGTATGGCGGCCGAGATGCAAGCCTTGAAGACCTCGTTAGCTTTAATGAAGAATATGCGCGCCATGGCGGGCCGGGACGTGCGGGTCATATTGGAGAAACCTTGCTCGCGCCGACAATCATCGCTTATGGGACAGAGGCGCAAAAGCAAAAATATCTGCCCGGCATTAAAGCAGGTACAGAATTTTGGTGCCAAGGCTATAGTGAGCCTAATGCAGGGTCTGATTTATCTAATATTAAAACCAAAGCCCGTCTTGAAAACGGACGCTGGATTATAAATGGCCAGAAAATCTGGACATCTCTGGCGATGGATTCGGATTATATTTTTGTTGTCGCACGCGCAGAAGACGGCTCTGTTGGGCGGTGCGGCTTAGTGTTTTTATTAGTTAAGCTCGATCAAGTAGGCATTGATATTCGCCCCATTAAACAAATGAGCGGCACGGCAGAATTTAATGAAGTTTTCTTTGAGGGCGCAATGTGTGATGAAGCTGATATTATAGGCGGTATCGGGGATGGCTGGAAAATTGCCATGGCATTGCTCGGGTTTGAGCGCGGCGCATCGACGCTCGGACAGCAAATGATTTTCGCAGATGAGTTCAGGCAGATTGCTAGCTTGGCTAAAAGAAACGGCATGATGCAGGATCCAATGATTCGTCAGCGTATTGCCAAAGCTTATGCGGGGTTAAAAATTATGCGCTTTACGGCACTGCGTACCCTCGAAGCGTCGCAGGGCGGTGAGTTGAGTAAAGAAGGTTATATGTCTAAAATTTTTTGGGCCAGCTGGCACCGTGATTTGGGCGAGTTGGCTATGGATGTCATGGGCGCATCTGCTGAAATATTAGATGATGGTGAGTATAATAAATTGCAAAAGCTATTTCTCTTCTCTCGCTCTGATACAATTTACGGCGGGACAAATCAGATACAACGCAACATCATCGCAGAACGCGCGCTAGGTATGCCTAAAGAGCCGCGCGGCGGCGGGATTGTGATAAAAGGGTGAGGAAAAAACGTTCAACATGACCGATTTAAAAAATATTCCAAATTACGTGAAAGGTCATGGCTTGCTGACGGGCAAACGTGTTGTCATTACGGCGGCAGCAGGGACAGGTATTGGGTTTGCAGCGGCGAAAAAATGTATCGAAGAAGGCGCGCAAGTTTTTATCTCTGATATTCATGAGGGCCGCTTACAAAAGGCGCAAGACAGTCTTGACCGTGAAACAGGACAGCGGCCTGATTACGCGATTTGCGATGTCACCCAACAAAGTGATGTGGAGACACTTATTCAAGCGGCGGCGGTGTCTCTGGGCGGCATAGATGTGATGATTAATAATGCCGGGCTTGGCGGCACCGCCAATCTGGTCGATATGCGCGATGAGCAATGGATGGCGGTTCTGGATGTGACGCTCAATGGCTGCTTTCGTGTTAACCGTGCGGCCATGCAATATATGAAGGAAAATGGCGGCGGTGTTATTGTCAATAATGCGTCAGTCCTTGGCTGGCGCGCACAAAAGGGCCAAGCTCATTATGCAGCCGCAAAAGCGGGTGTTATGGCGCTCACGCGCTGCGCGGGTGTTGAAGGCGCGGAATTTGGCGTTAGGGTGAATGCCGTTGCGCCGAGCCTTGCGCTGCATCCATTCTTGCATAAAGTCACCAGTCAAGAGCTGTTAATTGAGCTTGAATCCAAAGAAGCCTATGGCCGCGGTAGCGAGGTTTGGGAGCAGGCCAATGTCATGGTTTTTCTCGCGAGTGATTATTCATCTTATATGACAGGTGAGGTCATTTCGACCTCCTCTCAAAGAGCTTAGAGCAGGGATAAAATATGCCGCAAACAATATTTGAAAACCCCGAAGACTTACTGGGTAAAGAAGGCTTGAAAATTGGACCATCTGATTGGCTGGAAATTACTCAAGACCGGATTAATCTCTTTGCGGATGCTACTCTTGACCATCAATGGATTCATGTGGATCCAGACCGAGCAAAATCGGGCCCATTTGGCACAACGATTGCGCATGGATATTTAACTTTATCTTTGGCGTCGAAATTCCTGCCCGAAATTATTCATATCAATAATATGTCTATGGGGTTGAATTACGGTATGGATAAAGTGCGATTTCTAGCGCCTGTTAAAGTGAATGCGAAACTTCGCGCAAGCGGTGAGTTTCTTGAAATCAAAGAGGTTGCGGGCGGATTTCAATCAACCTTGCGCGTGACCATAGAAATTGAAGGCGAAGATAAGCCTGCTTGTATTATTGACACGATTAGCCGTTATTACCCATAAACTATCATAGAGGATCTCTCATGGATTTCACTGAAAAAATGCGTGCCAGTGTTCAGGCATATTTTGATTTGTTCAACGCACAAGACGCGCAAGGCATAGCCGATTTATATGCTGATGATGCCACTGTCACAGATCCCGTTGGCACGCCTATCAAAGAGGGCAAAGCGGCGATTTTGGCATTTTATGAAATGGCCGTAAAAAATGGCGCCAAGCTGGTGCAACAAGGCCCAACCCGGATTGCAGGCAATAGCGCGGCGTTTGCGTTTAAAGTTGTTATAGGAGAGATGCGCCATGTTGATGCGGATGTGGCTGTTGAAGTTGATTTGCCTAAAGGCGGAATGATTATCGATGTGATTGATACATTCATGTTTAATGAAGACGGTAAAGTCATAGAAATGAAGGCCTATTGGGGGCCGTCAAATATCACCAAGACCTAAAATATTAAGGATAAAATTATGCGTGATGCTCTGATTGTGTCAACGGCTCGAACGCCGATTGGTAAAGCTTTTCGCGGGGCGTTTAATGATACCGAGGCTCCAGTCCTCGCTGGCCATGCTGTGCGCCATGCCGTCAAGCGTGCAGGCATTGACGGAGCGATGGTGGATGATGTTATTTTGGGCTGTGCGGCGCAGCAAGGTAGCCAAGCTTATAATATTGGCCGTCTTGCGACCTATATAGCTGGCTTGCCGAGAACTGTGGCAGGCAGCACCGTTGATCGCCAATGTTCTTCGGGCATGATGGCCATTGCTATGGCTGCGCAATCTATCATGACAGGCAATGCCGATGTGACGATTGGCGGCGGCGTAGAGAGTATTAGCCTTGTGCAAACCCAGCATAAAAATACGTACCGTGCTATATCACAAGCGGCCATAAGCGTCGCGCCGAAAGCTTATATTCAGATGATTGAAACGGCTGAAATTGTTGCTGAGCGTTACGGTATATCCCGCGAAGCTCAGGATGAATATTCCGCGCAAAGCCAAGCCCGTACGGCAGCCGCGCAAGAGGCGGGGAAATTTGACGCAGAAATTGTGCCATTAGCTTCGACTATGATAGTTAAAAATCGCGAGACAGGCGAAGTCTCTTCGCAAGATGTCACGCTTACCAAAGATGAGGGCAATCGCCCGGGTACAAGTGCTGAGAGTCTATCTCATCTTAAACCTGTTTGGAAAGATGGCCATTTTGTCAAAACTGGACATTTCATCACGGCGGGGAATGCAAGCCAATTATCTGACGGTGCATCTGCGGCGGTTGTCATGGATAGCAAACTTGCCGAGCAGCGCGGGACGGTGCCATTGGGCCGATTTGTAGGCATTGAATTTGCAGGCTGTGAGCCAGATGAAATGGGCATTGGGCCCGTTTTTGCTGTACCAAAACTGCTGAAACGTCACGGCCTTACGATGGATGATATTGGTCTGTGGGAATTAAATGAAGCCTTTGCCGTTCAAGTAATTTATTGTCGTGATCGCCTTGGTATTCCAAATGAAAACTTGAATGTAAATGGCGGGGCGATTTCTATAGGGCATCCTTTTGGCATGAGCGGAGCGCGGATGGTGGGCCATGCTTTGATTGAAGGTAAGCGCCGCGGCGTAAAATATGTTGTGAGTACGATGTGTGTTGGCGGTGGTATGGGCGCCGCGGGTCTGTTTGAGGTTTTATAATCGACTTTCCGATTGACGTTCGAAAAGTGCCTATATAGACATTACTTATAAGCTTTGGGGACTATATGGATAGTATTGACGTAGATGTTTTAGTGGTCGGCTCTGGCGCGGGCGCTTTAACGGCTGCGATTACAGCCCATGACCATGGCGGCAAAGTTCTCGTGGTTGAAAAATCCGATATGTATGGCGGGACATCGGCCACGTCAGGCGGCGGTATTTGGATTCCCTGTAACCACCTGATGGCCAAACACGGACAAAGCGATACACCGCAGGCGGCGCTCACATATCTGAAAGCTTGTATCGGCGATGCCGTCTCCGAGGATCGTTTGAAAGCCTATGTTGAAAATGCGCCAAAAATGCTCAAAGATATGGAAGATAAATCCGATATTTGTTTTGTTGCGACACCCTATGCGGATTACTTAACTGAAAAAGAAGGTAGTAAAGATGGCTGGCGCACGCTTGACCCTGTGCCGATGTCCGCAACGAAACTTGGTAAAGAGTTTTTCAATATGCGCCCGCCGCATCCGCAGACAATTTTTGGCGGTTTTACAATTACCGTCAATGAAGCCAAAAAGATTATTACGCGGGCGAAAGGCTGGAAGATGATTATGGCCAAGCTCATGCTGTCTTATCGTCTGGATATTCCGATGCGAATGAAGAGTAAGCGCCATCGCCGCTTATGTCTTGGCAATGCTTTGGTGGGACGATGCCTGACCTCTGCTTTTAAACGGAAAATACCAATCTGGCGCAATAGTCCGTTAAAGTCTTTGATTGAAACACAAGGCAAAGTGACGGGGGCTATCATCACCAAAGATGGTGTGGATATGCAGGTCAATGCCGCGCGAGGTGTGATTTTAGCCGCAGGCGGGTTTGAGCATAATACAAACATGCGCGAAGAAAACCTGCCAGGCCCAACCGATACAAAATGGAGCGCAACACCAGGACAAAATACGGGGGATGCACATATTGCTGCGGCAGCTGTAGGGGCGAATTTAACATTGATGGATGCGGCGTGGTGGGGGCCATCTGTGCGGTTGCCGCATAATGACAGATCGCGTGTATTATTTGCGGAACGTGCCTTACCTGGAGTCTATATCGTCAATCATAAAGGTGAACGTTATCTTAATGAGGCGGCCAGCTATGATGAGGTTGGGCGTAAGCTTCAAGCGCACCCAAAGACAAGCTGGGTTATATTCGATCGCCGCGCGCGCGAGAAATACGGCATTGGCCCGCTTTATCCAACGGCCGTCCATCCAGACAGTAAATGGACGGATGCGATTAAAGCTGTGGTGAAAAAATCAGATACGATTGCAGGGCTTGCGGAGCTTATAGGCGTGGATGCGGCTGGCCTTGAAAGTACAGCTGAGAAAGTTGCCAGATATTCTGAAACGGGCATCGATGAAGATTTTGCTTCGGGTAGCACATCTTATGATCGTTATTATGGCGATCCGTCTATCACGCCAAATCCATGCCTTGCGCCGCTTGCAAAAGCGCCATTTTACGCCTTCCCCGTTTATCCTGGCGATATAGGCACAAAAGGCGGTGTAGATGTGGATGTTAACGCACAAGCGCTCAATAAAAAAGGCACGCCGATTGGCGGGCTATATGCGACAGGCAATACGGCTTCATCTGTCATGGGATATACATATCCGGGCGCGGGATCTACGCTTGGCCCTGCCATGACATTTGGCTATGTCGCGGCCCGGCATGCCATGGGGGCCAATACATAATTTAAATCATAAAGGGGACAATGATGGTGAAGAAACTATTAGCTATTTTAGCAGTGATTTTGATTGCGGGTTTTGTTTTTGTAAAAGTGAAATTTCGCAAAGTCGCATCGTCTGATTTTGATTTCCCGACGGCACAAACGGTGAATCTGGCTTCGCTTGTTAAAGAGAGGCCCGCAGATGCGCCCCCGCCTAATATTGTTATATTGCTCGCCGATGATTTAGGCTGGGCCGATGTTGGTTATCATGGCAGTGATATTCAAACTCCCAATATTGACCGCCTTGCCAAAGAAGGCATGCGGCTAGAGCGGTTCTATGCTACGCCATTTTGTACGCCGACGCGGGCGGCCCTTATGACAGGGCGCGACCCGATTAAATTGGGCGCAGCGCATGCTGTTTTCATGGCATGGGATAATGGCGGCATTTCCCCGACAGAACGGTTTATGCCTGAAGACTTCAGAGAAGCTGGCTATGAAACGGCGATGATTGGCAAGTGGCATTTAGGCCATACGATTGAGCAACACACGCCAAATGCGCGCGGTTTTGATCATTTTTATGGACATTTCAATACAGATGTTTTGTATTTTGATCACACTTTTGCAGGCGGGCATGATTTCCAAGAAAATGGCAAAACGGTCAGCCATGCGGGTGAATATGCCACGGATGTTCATGGTAATCAGGCGACGCGTTTCATCAAAGAAATTCGCGACCCAAATAAGCCATTTTTCCTTTATGTGCCGTTTCTGGCTCCGCATTCTCCTATCGAAGCCAAACCCGAAGATATTGCCAAATATCCAAACCGCATAGACACGCCGCGCGCGCCGATGAAAACCTACGCAGCTATGGTGGATAGTCTTGATCAAGCCATTGGCCGTATTTTGGATAGTCTTGATGAGCAGGGCGTTGCTGATAATACGATTGTTTTATTTTTCTCTGATAATGGCGGATTTCGGAATTTTGGCGGTGTGAATACGCCGCTGCGCGGGGGCAAACTCGAAGCTTACGAAGGCGGTGTTCGCGTCACATCTGTCATGCGCTGGCCTGATGTTTTGCCCGCTAATACGGTGAATGAAAATGTATTATCCGTTATGGATGTCTATCCGACCTTGATGAAGGCGGCAGGTGTGACGCCGAATTATAAAAAGCAAATAGACGGTCTTGACCGCTGGGATGCTGTCAAAGGGAAAGGCGATAAAGACCGCGGGCAGCCGCTTATCTTTACATCAAATGTGCCTATTTATAATAAATTTAAATATGGCGTTCTCGACGGGCCATGGAAATTGGTACAAGAGGTTGACCATCAACGCCGTGTAACAGAGGTAAAGACTGAGCTATTTAATGTCTGGATGGATCCGAATGAAACGGCGGATATTTCCTCGGAAAATCCTGCACAAGTCGAGCGCTTGACAAATATCTTAGATAAGCGCCTCGCATTGCACCCGATTGGCGGACAATATGTCAAAATCCAGCCACATCCCGGTTGGCGCGCTCCGCATGATTATGCAGATGTGGTCATTCCAGCCGATCAAGTTAAAGAGGATATGTGGACAGGTTTTGGCCCGCTTGCGACGACCGTGCTGCAAAAAACGCACGGTGAAAAGGGACGCATTAAATATGATTAGGAAATATGATTAGGGCTTAATATCAGGCTGTATCCGCAGACGGCCATGATAGGCCCCAACAAAGATGCGGCCCTTTTCATCAATCACTGGCCCAGAAAATAGGCTATTATATTTTTGTCCGCCCATAATGTAATGAAAGCTAGGCTCACCAGTTAACCAGTCTACCGCCTCAACTGTCCATTCATGATTGCGTGCGCCAATGAAATAGACTTGACCAGACCCCGTTGAAACCCACGGCACGCCATTAGGGGAGCTGATCGTTTCATTCACCCAGGCTTTTTCGATACGGCGCAAGACGGGGTTCCATTCGAATTTTTGGATGCCGTAAGGTTGATATTTTGGATTATTACCAAGCGGACCGATAATGGCTCCGCGGCCAACGCCTTTTTTGGGGAAAAAGAACGGTGCATTACGCGGTGTGTTATTGACGACAAGTGCGCCGTAACCTGCGATAATAACGGTTTGTTCGGATTGAATATTCGTGACATTTAAATCGCCCATATCTGCGGGGGCTTGACCTGCGATACGGCGAGACGGCGCGCCGTCAAGCTGCGTCCAATCATCAGGGATGTCGTCGCGCCACATAAGTACGACATTCATGCGAATATCGCCATCTGTGAATACAACAAAGCGGTTTTCATCGCCAAACCCCATCAAGCTTGGCGTTGCGCCCGTGCCTTCGCCTGTGCCGTTGCGATATTGCGCGCTCCATGCGCCGTCTGACGGGTCAATGGACAGCGCATCGCCTGTCCAAATGACTTTATGCATATGATTGCGAGAGGCGACATAAATGCCGCCATCTTTATCAATGGCGATAGAATTACGCACCCAACCATAGCCAACACCGTGGGTTTTTGTATCTTCTATGTCTGAATATTTCAAAGCGGTCGATCGATATTCGGTTAAATCAGGAGATACGGCAATCAGCGTCCCATTTTCCATCGGAAAGATTATCCAACCATCATAGGTCATATTCATCCCAACGCTCGCGCCAGCTAAATGCTCGGGGAGTTGGAAGCGAGCCTTCTCAACGATTTTGGAGTCAGCATCACCGTCTATGGCATCACCATAAGCAATGACAGAGCCGTCATTATGCGCGATATAAAACCAGTTATTCATACCAATAACAGTATAAACACCAGAGAGTGATTTTAACGGTAAGAGAGATTTGACCGCTGTTACAATCGCAGTTGCGCCGTTATTTTTATCTAATTTTGCGATAATTTTATTAGCCCAATCTTCATTCCATTTATCTGCAACATCGGATTTCAAATGGTCGATAAGGCGGTAGCTTTCATAGTCGAGTTTAAAGACGCCATTAACCCCATTGGTCCATAAGACACGGCGGCCATCCTCATATTTGCTGGAGGTAGATGCTCCAAAATGCCCAGGGCCAAGGAATTGATAGGCAATTTCATGACTGTCTAAACGGCGCGTTTTATCTATCGGGCCTGAAAGAGGTGTGGAGTCTTGCTGGGCTGGGTCACCATGCGGAATGGGGTTTACACCTTGGGCTGCCATTGGATTAACTTCAGGAAAATTCATATCAATAGGCGCGCTGGATGGGTCTATCATTTGCGGAGCAAGGGGCAGGTCTAAATCAGGACGAGGGGCAGGCGGGCCAAGCTCGCAGTTTTTTAAAAGACCAAAAGCAATGAGGGCCAAAACTATGAATGCGAATATCTTGAGAAATCGTTTCATAATTTAGTGCCTCAAGGATGTGCAGTTGCGCGTGCCAAATGCGCTACGTAATTATATTTAAAGGTTATTTCTGAATGGCCTTCATAATTAGCTTTGTATATCGTTCCGAATAAGGGGGTAGTTGAATAAGAAAATCTCGGAATTTATCTAAAGGTTGATGCACAACAGAGCGCTCATTTGACATAGAGCGAAAGCCTTCATAACCGCCAATACGGCCCATGCCAGAATTCCCAATACCACCAAATGGCAAGCGCGGATTTGTGCCAGATTGGATGCAATTATTATTGACAACCGCAGAGCCTGATGAGGTGTTATCTAGGAAATACTCAATATTATCATCATTGGTCGAATAGATATAAATCGCAAGAGAATTTCTACGCGGGGCGATATGAGATAAAACTTCATCGCGGGTTTTATACCCTATGACGCATAAAACAGGCCCAAAGACTTCTTCTTGCATAATGGCCATATCTTCGGTGACATCTGTGATGATTGTCGGTTCAACATAATTATCTTCGATGTTGACGGTGCCGCCGCTCACAAGACTTGCGCCTTTTTTGATAGCATCATCCATCAAGGTTTTAATACGCTGTGTGTGGCGTGCATTGATGATGCGCGGGACATATGCGGAATTATTTAGCCCTGCACCGTCTGAATTATAAAGCGCGTTGATTTTATCCGTCAATAATGTTTGAAATTCCTCTTTCACACTTTCATGTATAATGGCGTAATCGGGCGCAATGCAGACTTGCCCCGCATTCATGACGCGGCCCCAAGCGAGCTTGGTGGCGGCGTTTTCAAGCTTGGCGGTTTCGTCAATGATGACGGGATTTTTCCCGCCCATTTCTAATGTGATAGAGGCAAGATTATTTGCCGCCGCTTTCATGACGATCTTTCCTATGGCTGTCCCGCCTGTATAATAAATATGGTCAAAGGGCTGTTCTAATAAGGTTTTGGCGACTTCAACATCGCCTAGAAAAACCTCAGCTTCGTCACGCGGAAAGGCTTCATGAACGATGTCTTGAATGATTTGAGCAGAGTGCGGCGCAAGTTCCGAAGGTTTTATCGCAACAGCATTGCCCGCCGCCACAGCGGCTAACATTGGCACAAAGCTCTCCGCCGTGGGCGCATTATAAGCCGCCATATTCAGTACGACCCCTTTGGATTGGCGGCGGATTTCACAGCGTTTACCCATGGTGGCGAGTGAGTTTTTAATCTTTTCGGCTTTCATCCATTTGGGCAGGTTTTTTATAATGAAATCCATTTCTGTTTTGAGCATGACAAGTTCAGCCGCCATATCCAGATCATGAGTGCCGCGCTCTGTATGGGCGGCTTTGAATAAATCATCCTTGCGCTTAATCGTTGCATCCCAAAGCGCGTTCATCCGCGCGCTGCGTTCACTGGCAGAGCTGTTGCGCAGACGCGATGTAGATGATTTTAATAACTTAAATTTTTCGGAAATATCGGGTGTGTTTTCAACCATGACTTAGCCTTTATACTGCGGAATGCCGACGGCTTTTTGAATTGTCTTTTCAAAGGCGCGTTCGGGCATGATAGCGAGCATGACTTTCATCGGTTTTACATCTTTGCCTACGAGGTAGCGCGGTTTCCATGTTTTTTTATCCAGTAACGCCAAGACCTCATCGGTAACATAATCTGGTTCATTACCTTTATTAATTTGTTCCACCATTTTAGTGGTGGTTGTTTCCAATAGATGGGGTGCGTAAACAGACTTCACATCTTCGGATATATTTTGCCAAATATGTTTTGTCGTTTCTTCGGCATTGGCGCACATATTGGTTTTAACGGCTCCAGGCTCGATAGAAGTTACTTCAATCCCGAACGGGGCGAGTTCATTACGTAAGGTACAGGTTAAGCCTTCAACCGCCCATTTGGACATGTTGTAACTCCCAGAACAAGCGGGATTGGCGCGCACCGCCCCAGAGGCAAAATTCATAATACGCGACTCTGCGCCGCCTTTGCGGATCATAGGTAGAAAAGCTTGGCAAACACGCATAGGGCCGAATGTATTGACTTCAAAAATGACTCGCATTTCTTTCATCTTTATACCTTCAATCGGCCCTGTACCGACATTGGCGATGCCAGCATTATTAATTAAAAGATTAAGCGGACGCTCGCCTAAATGTTTGGCTACGGCTTTTGCGCTTTTAGTAACCGATGCGTCTTTTGTGACATCTTGTTCAATCGGAACGAGATTTTCATGCGTCCCAAGCTCGGAGCTATCCCCGCCAGGGAGCACACCTGCAAAGACTTGCCAGCCGCGCTCTGCGAGCTTACGGGCCATCATCGCGCCCATCCCCATATTCGCGCCAGTGATAAAAGCTGTTTTTTGATTGGCCATGTTATTCCCCGTTATTTTGCGTTACGATCATTATTTTATAAGTTTCCGAACGACATTCAGAAAAGCCTAAGCCGCGCTATGAGTCAAGATAAGAGGTACGTCTTGGCTTGTGAATCTGAAAAGCTTAAGCTTAAAAAGCATCAGGGCGAAGCTGCGCATCCGTGCCGCCATCAACATATATAATGCTGCCTTGCATATAGTCCGCCGCATCGGAGAGCATAAATTCAATGACGCCCGCAATTTCTTCAGGGCTTGCCACGCGCGTTTTAGGGATAGGAATGGCGTCAACGCTTTTGCCAATAACAGGGTGATCCGCTGCGCCGCGAAACATGGGGGTTTCTGTCATACCGGGTGCGATCGCATTTAGAGTAATGTTTGCCTGCCCCCAATCGGCTGCGCGGCGACGCACAGCACGGGCGATGGCATGTTTGGATAGGCCGTAAATGAGCGCACCATGGGACTCGCCAATATGTTGCATAGCTTCGTCTTCATTGCCGTCCAATAAAGCCCGTACAATATCGCTATCAGGATCTGTGCGCATTTGCGCGGAGTTAGATGAAATCACAACGACACGGCCTTGCACGGCGGCTAAGGCGTCTTTCAGGCCATCTAGCAATGTGACAGCGCCAAAATAATTAACCTTGGCAACAAGTTGCCCGTTATCTAAATGTCCACCTAACCCTGCGGCAAGTATAAGGCGGTCAATTTTGCCGTCTGATAAGTCTAAAGCGTGTGTAATGGCCGTTCTGCGTCCGTCATCAGTCGATAAATCAGCGTTAATGGTTTCGCCCTGCAAATCTATACCGATGATTTTATAGCCTTGAGCTTTCATGCGGGTTTTGACACAGGCCCCTATGCCAGAGGCTGCCCCTGTGATAACGGCTGTTTTCATGATCTCTCTTTCCTCCCATTTGCGTAGTGATTAGCGTAATAATTTACGCAAATCGAGATTAAAATGCTTTCAAGCTTAAAAATTCATAGCAAAATGTATTAAAAATAACGCATTGTGTATGTGTCAGGGGAGGTTTTCTCAAGTAAGAGGATTATCATTTGAAAAATAGGTATTTTAATATCAAATTTATTGTCTGGCGCTGGAATGGGCAAAATATCTAGGCTTTGAATCGTTTGCAGAGATTATGAGTGAGGTTCTCTTATGCGTATCAAAAATGCAACTAATCTACGCAAAATGATATAATTTAGGCTAAAATATAGCCAATCGCGCATTATTCTTAATAATTCTTGCGACTATTGCATTGCGCCCTTTTCGATATTGGCCTAGGATTTTAAGTAATAAAGGCAAAATGCCGCACTAAAATACATAGGGGGAGACAATTATGTCGTCAAAAATGTTCAAAGGGCTTACCGCTTTAACCGTTACCACTTCATTATTAGCTTTTAACGCGCCTGCTTTTGCACAGCTTGATGAGGTTGTTGTGACAGCACAAAAAAGAGAACAAAACCTTCAAGATGTTGCGATTAGTATTAATGCCTTTGACCTTGAGGCCTTGGAAAGTAAACGCATTCAAAATATCTCAGACATTGCGACGTTTGCCCCTGGTGTTTACGCCACACCAAATCCAGCCGATGAAACAGGCGTTCGGGTGAATATTCGAGGTGTTGGATCATTTGACCCGCAAATTGGCCAAGATAGCCGAACCGCTATTTATGTTGATGGGGTCTATTATGGCCGAACGCAAGGTTTAGCATTTGACTCGCCAGATTTGGGCCGTGTTGAGGTTTTGAAAGGCCCGCAAGGCACCCTATATGGACGTAATACCGTATCTGGCGCTGTTAACCTTATATCGGTTGCGCCAAGCACAGAAGATTTCTCTGGTTCAGTAGAGGCAGAATATGGGAATTTTAATCATCAGCGTCTCAAAGCTCATGTAAATGTTCCGATTAGCGATCAGGCCGCACTACGCCTCTCTGGTCTTGCATCTAATGTGGATGGGTGGGTTAACAATACGGGGGTTGGAGAAGATTTCGGGGGCACCGAACGGCTTGGCGGACGCGCTGCTTTGCGCGTTGAACCTACCTCGCAGCTCACATTAGATGTCGCGGGCGATTATACGCGCACCCGCAGCACGCCGCTATTCCAACAAGCACTGCCTGGTACCAATGACCCAGGAGCTTTTCTCGCGGCGGCGCTTACACCGTCAGCGGATTTATCACGTCAAGACACGGTCAACAGTTTCGCGCCTATTGAAGAAGGAGAAACGGAGATTGTAGGTGTTACGGGCATCGCAAATTACAGCATTAATGATACCGATGATGTGAAATTAACACTGGCATATCGGGAAGCCGATAGTAGCCGTTTTGTGAGTTTACTGCCGACAGCGAACCCCGCTATTATTAATCAGATTACGGGCGGATTTAATCAAGCTTTAGCGCCGTTGCCTTTTGCTTTTGGCGCTGTCGGGCAAATGCTTCGGCCTGATTTTGCGACTGAATTTGACGGAACACCACCAGATACAGGTGTGTTTCTATCAGCGCCAGGCGGGGCGGTAACATTGGCCGGTCATGAACAATTTAGTGCAGAATTAACCTATACGGGGAGTTGGGGTGACAAAGTCGATTACACGGGCGGCTTATTCTATTACGATGAAGATACAGGCAATGATGACGGCGTTCAGGCCAATACAAATGATGCAAATTCTTATTTATTCGTCTTGGCGCAATTTAACCCGCTTGTCCTCGCGCCAAATGTCAATGCATTTTTAGATACGGTGGATTTAGCTCCAGGCTTTCCAGGGATACAAGCTTTACCTGCGCAAAGCCGCGGTCCTATTCCAGCTGCGGGCGTTTTATTGGGACAAGTGGGCGGGGGTAATCTCGCAGCCTTCCCGTTTTTAAGCCAAGTTATTGGCGATGGAACAACATGCGCGCAAACAGGTATGACGCCAATGCCGACAAATAATTTCTGTATTCCAACAATCTCGGCATTTTTAAGCGCGGCGCGTCAATCGGCGGCCAATACACTGACTATTGATACAGAAGCTTTCGCAATTTACGGCGAGGCTACATGGCATGTTACAGATGATTTACGTATCACGGGCGGTTTGCGTTATTCAGATGATAATAAAGATGGGGTCGGGCAGGCAAACTCACCATTCTTCCTCGATAATATTGATCTTACAGGAAATATTATCGCGCCAAATGTTGCAAGCTCAGACACAGAAAGTCTTGACCCATCTGTGGTTTTAGAATGGGATGCAACGGATGATGTTTTGGTCTACGCATCTTATAAAGAAAGCTTTCGCTCGGGCGGATTTAACGCGGCCGCTGTCGGGTTGATAGAGCCAGGCCAAACGGCCAGTTCAGATTTTGTTTTTGATGAAGAGTCAATTACGGCTTATGAGGTTGGATTTAAAAGTGACCTTTTGGACAGTAGATTCCGCCTAAATGTTGCGGGTTATTATTATGACTTTGAAGATTTCCAAACTACAGTTTCATTAGATCCGCTTATTGCCACATCGCGTGCGATTGTAAATACGGATCAAGAAATTTGGGGTGTGGATGTCGAAGCCCTTTTTGCTGTGTCAGAGAATTTAACTTTAAACGGGACATATGCTTACGTGGACGGGAACCAAGACCCCGTGACCAATCCGGCAACAGGGGTTGTAACGCAGCAAGATGGTTTGCAAGGCGCGCCAGAAAACTCCTTTGCTGTTGGGTTTGATTATGACCGAACGCTTTCCGATAATATCGATTTCTTCTTGAACGGCACATATAGTTATAAAGACGGAGCATTAGCGATTCCAGCACAAGGCGCAGCGGATGAAATTCGGTTTTCGACTCAAAACCTCATATCGGGCCGTATTGGCATAGATTTTGAGGTTGAAGGTCAAGATGTGTCTCTATCGCTTTGGGGAGAAAATCTATTAGATGATGAATATACGATTGACGGTCTTCCGTTTAATACATTCGCATTTAATACAGCGGTATTTGGCCAGCCGCGCACTTACGGTGTTACCGCAGGTGTGAAATTCTAGGCCAGCTTGAGGCATTATTAGCTTAAGGTGGGGGAGCGGGCCGTTTTTGACGGCCCGTTTTTTTTGATTTTATGATAAGGGGTTAGGATATGAGAGTTTTTCTATTGACCTTTTCGGCCTATATTTTGCTCGGTAGTCTATGTGTGAGCTGTCAACAACAAGACGCTCGTAATACTATATCTGACGGCCCTGGCACCGTAGCGAATGAGCTACAAAACAAAACCGTATCGCCGATAAAGCCTGCAAGCGCGAGTTATGAGAGCCCGAATATTCTTATCTTGCTCGCAGATGATCTAGGTTGGGCGGATTTAAGTTTTCGCGGAAGTGATATTGAAACGCCTAATATTGATAGGTTGGCGCGCGAAGGTGTAACGCTCAACCGTTTTTATGCCATGCCAATTTGTACGCCAACACGGAGCGCTTTAATGACGGCGCGCGACCCTATGAAGCTTGGCACAGTTTATGCGGGGTTTCAGCCATGGCAAAATGGCGGCGTTTCGCCTGAAGAACATTTTATGCCGCAAAGTTTTCAAGCGGCGGGCTATCAAACTGCGATAATCGGTAAGTGGCATTTAGGGCATGCAGCCGAGCCATTAGTCCCAAGATCGCGCGGTTTTGAGCATTTCTTTGGGCATTTAAATACTCAAGTTGATTATTATGATTATACCGTTGCCAAGGGGTATGATCTACAGGAAAATGGCCAGTCTGTGCAGCGTCCAGATAGCTATGCGACAGATGTGCATGCGGCTGAATCTGTGAAATATCTCACAGAGATACGCGACCCTGATAAACCCTTTTTCATGTATGTTCCGTTTCTCGCGCCTCATGCGCCTATGCAAGCACCTAGGGCGCTAGAAGATAAATATAAGCACCGGCCTAACCGTCCATTTACCAAGCGTACCTATGCTGCGATGGTGGATAGTCTGGACCAGGCGATTGGCCAAATTTTGGACACACTTGACGCGCAGGGTTTGACGGAAAATACACTCGTGTTTTTCTTTAGTGATAATGGCGGGTTAGAGGCTTTTGGCGCAGATAATGGCCCGTTTCGCGGGGGGAAATTACAAACATTTGAGGGCGGTATTCGGGTGAATGCACTCATGCGCTGGCCAGAAAAAATTACTGCAGGCACAGATGTGGATGATGTTGTGTCTGTATTAGATATATTTCCAACTTTGGCTGATGCGGCAGGGGTAGAGATTGGTAGTCTGAAAAAACTTGATGGTCAGGGCCGCTGGGATGCGTTGATAAATACGGGGCAAGACCCGCGTAATGGTGATTTATACTTTGCCTCTAACTCGCCGATATTTAATAAATATCATCTCTCGGTGATGGAAGAAAAATGGAAATTAGTCCAAGTCATAGATCATCAATCGCAATCAACACAGGTTGAGACATTCCTCTTTGATTTGCCCAATGATGCAGGCGAGGAAAATAACCTTGCAGACGTATATCCCGAACACGTAAAGCGCATGGCTGAAAAAATTCGCAAATGGCGCAGTCAGCATCCGATTAATGGAGTCCGTGTAGCGCTTGCACCGCACCCCGGTTGGCGCGCTCCGTTGGATTACGCTAATAGCGTTGCTGCGTCCAGCACGCTTCAAGACAATGGTTATGATACTTATGTGTCAGGTATTCGGGCGAAGATTTTGCAAAAACGCCATACGGATAAGGGTGTGATTACCTATGATTAAAGCGTTTAAATATCTGGCTTCTCTGACGCTCATCGGGTTCATAAGTTTAGTTTTATTATTTAATTTTTCTCCGCGTTTTAAGAAATCTGCTCAAATCAAAACGCTTGATAAGATCGGCGATATAGCGGCTAAACGCTTATCGGAAAACCCAGATGTTGAAGGTTCTGCGGCAGCAGAATTTATTAATATTCCTATAGAGGCCCGTGAAATATCAAGCGGTATTTGGCAGGCGACTGGCGTAGGCAATGCACATATCATCACGACAAAGTCTGGAGATGTTTTATTTGATACGGGCTTATCGACCC
The DNA here is from genome assembly GCA_937929915.1 of uncultured Caulobacterales bacterium. Taxonomy (GTDB): domain Bacteria; phylum Pseudomonadota; class Alphaproteobacteria; order Caulobacterales; family Maricaulaceae; genus Litorimonas. Next base: position 69,398 of record CALFUN010000012.1, read on the forward strand.
AAGTGCCGAAGCAAATTAAAGTGCTCAATGATGCTGTGGATGATCTGAATATATCTCATATTATTGTTTCTCATTCCCATGCCGATCATCAGGGCGGGGTAAAGTTTTGGAAAGATGACGAGACACAGATTATTACCCATGCCGAATTTGCCGAAGAGCAGCGCTATCTCACAGAATTGCAAGATTACTTTTGGGGCCGCAACCGCACATTATTTCCGTTCATGCCAGAAACGCCGCCGCGCCTAAATTTGTTAGCTTATGGCGGGGTGGAGCCAACACAGACTGTTAGCAATGGTGAACCACTTAAATTTTCACAAGGCGGTGTTGAATTTGAAATTTATGCCCTGCCTGGCGCAGAAGGTGCAGATAATATTGTGCTATGGCTGCCGCAAAAAAAGATATTATTTAGCGGAGATTTCTTCGGGCCGTTTTTTCCGCAATTTCCAAATATTTTTACGATGCGCGGCGAGAAAATTCGCAAACCCGCAGAATATATTCAATCCTTAAATGTCATTATCTCCCTCGGGCCTGATATGATTGTGCCAAGCCATAAAGACCCAATCATAGATAAGGTCATCATCGATAGTGGATTGGTCAAAATGCGCGATGCTGTAGGCTATGTGCATGACGCTGTGGTTGACGGTATGAATGCTGGCAAGACGGTGGAGCAGTTAATGACGGATATAAAGCTCCCGCCTAATCTGTCCTTAACACAGCAGCACGGCAAGGTATCTTGGGCTGTTAAATCCATTTGGGAGTATTACGCCACATGGTTTCATTTTGATAAAACCACAGAGCTTTACGCGGTGCCACAAGACAATGTTTACGTTGATATTGTCTCGCTCGCAGGGGGTGCGGCGCTCACGCAAAAGGCACAAGATTATATTGCGCAGGACAAACCGCTCGAAGCTTTGCATATTTTAAACATGGTTTTGGGCGTTCAGATGGATAATAAAATGGCTTTAGAAGCGCGGAAGGCAGCTTTGCAAACCTTGCTGAAACGGGCTGAGATGGGCGACCAGAATAGTTATGAAATTTATTGGTTAAATTACCGATTAAGAGAGACTCAAGCCAGCTTAGACGCCCAATGATCGAGTTTTTCACAAAGCGACTGAATGGATGAAAACGCAAAATGATTATGACCTGTATCCTTTAAGATAATCAATTCTTTGCTGGGCGCATTTATAAATGCTTTAGGAGCGTCTTCGGGCGCAATACCAATATCATGATCTCCAAAGGCAAAGAAGAGCGGCACGTTAATAGCGTTGACTTCGGTTTGAAAACTACCGCGTGTCATGCTCATCATCGCAGCGGCAGAATTCATCTTGCAAGATATATCACGTAAGCGTTGTGTCAGAGCTGGTGTTTGTCCGCCAAAAACGATCGAACTGCCACTTGGCCCGCCGCCGCTACGGCTAAATGGAGTTTTAAATTTTGCGAGTGATAGAGTTTCTAAGTCGCGTTCAAACGCCGCTTCTTGATTGATATAGGTTTTCTCCTCTTCAGATAAACCCCAATCCAGCCCGCCTGCATTTGATCCAAATAAACCCAAGCCCGTAAAAGGTTTGTACGGGCCTTGCATAAGCATTATCATCATTCCGCCCATAGAATGACCAATACCGATTACGGGATGTGTTATAAGTCCGTCATTTTGCCAAGCTTTCAAAGCTTGCACTAATTTATGTGCTGCTTGCCGCGGTGTGTGGAATGGATAATTATCTGGTAAAGCATTATCGCCAATCCCCATATGATCCATGGTTATCACGGCGTAACCCAAGCGGGTCATACGATCAGTAAAGCTAAATTCTGGTGCAAAGTTGAAATAGTCTTGCGTTAATCCGCCGCCAGAGAGACAAAATAAAGTGATATTTTTCGGCTGAGATATTGGTGCAAATAGGCGTGCGCGAAAGGTAAGCGCGTCTATCTTAGTTGTTAAAATCTGCGGCATTTGAGTTTACGCATCTGGCGCGATTTCAATATTTATACCATCATGAGCCTCTGTGATTTTAATTTGGCAGGATAGGCGCGAGCCTGCACGAATATCAACAAATTCCTCTAAACCTTCCAGCATATATCCCTCGTCTTCGGTTCGTGCGCCAGCGATAGACTTATCTGCAAAATAAACGTGACATGTGCCGCAACTCGCTGCACCGCCGCATGTGCCTTCAACAAGACCGAGTGCGCTTAAAGCGTCCATCATAGACGCGCCTGTATGTGCTGTGATTGTTTTCGTTTTGCCGCTTGCCGTTGTGACGTTAATTTTTGGCATGTTTACCTCTTTACGGGTTGACTGTGAGCGTGTTGTAGCTATTTTCGAACAGCGTTCGGAAACCCCTAACGTGAAGCCAGAAATATAGCAAGTCTCGTTTGAGGATGAATATATTATAGGTAAAAATAAAAGTAAGGGTGAAAATGGCAGGTGTTTTAGACGGGATTAAAGTTCTAGATTTGTCTTGGGGTATCGCAGGGCCAATGACGGGCATGTTGCTGGCCGATCACGGCGCGGATGTGACGCGCATAGAGCGCCCGCAAGGCGATCCATTTGAAGGTCTGCTGGGTTATAAGGTTTGGCACCGCGGTAAGAAAAACGCTGTATTGGATTTAACATCAGATGCCGATCTGGGGGTGTTTAAAAAATTAGTGGCTGATGCGGATGTCCTGATAGAATCTATGACACCCGGTAAAACCAAAGCTTTGGGCGTGGATTATGAAACGCTCTCGCAATTAAATCCGAGGCTTATTTATGGCTCGATTACGGGCTACGGGGAGGGCGATACCCGCCCGGGTTATGATGCACTTGTCGCAGCCAGTTCTGGCTTGCAATATGAGCAGCGCGGCTGGCCCGAAGGTGCGCTTAATCACATGGCGGGCCGAGACGACCCATTTGCGGGTGCTGTTGAGATTTCTCCAAATCATGTGCAAGGCGCTAACCGCGAAGGCCCATTACATGTGGCCTCTAAATGGCCGAGTATGGGAGCGTTTTTCTCGATTCTAACGGGCATTTCCGCAGCCTTATTTGCACGTGAAAAAACAGGGCGCGGACAGAAAGTCAGTACATCTTTGCAGCAAGGCGCGATGGCGTGTTGTTCGGGCGTATGGCAGCGCGCCGAAGATATTGACGCGCAGGGCTTTAATACATGGATTATGGGGAGCGCTTCTCCCAAAGGGCATTTCCAATGTGCGGACGGAAAGTGGCTTCATAATTGGGTGCCAAATCCGCGCTTTATTTTAGAGGCTTCTAAAGGTGATACACTCAATGCTTCGCCAGATTTGAGTGTTCAAAATGACCCTGATAGATTTGGTATCGGCCCAGAAGAATTGCTTGTTATGGCGCATTACCAACCGATTTTAGCCGATGCGGTGAAAAAGTTTAATTGCGAAGATTGGGTTAAAGCCGCCTCTGATGGCAATATGACCATGCAGCCCTGCCGGTCCGTAGAAGAAAGCCTGAGCGACCCGCTTCTGATTGCAGATAATTGCGTGATGACCCTTGATGACCCAGAGCTTGGTCCAATAAACCAAGTGGGCATCACCTATCGTCTCACCAATAGCCAAGGCGCTGTGCAAGGGGCAACGCGCGGGCGCGGTGCAGATACAGACTCTGTCAAAGCTTATGCAAAGCTTTTACCAGAGCCGCAAAAACATAAACTGCCATCCAAACCTACAGGTAAAGGCCCGCTTGATGGTATTCGCGTGTTGGATTTGGGCCTTGCCATTGCGGGACCATTTGGCTGTCAACTTCTCGCAGATATGGGCGCGGACGTTATTAAGATGAATACGCTTTGGGATAGCTATTGGCATCGCTGCCACATTGCTTATATGGCCAATCGAGGAAAACGATCTTTTGCTGTCATGCTCAAACACCCCAAGGGTATAGAGGCCATTAAGAAAGTTATCGCAACATGTGATGTCGTACAGCATAATATGCGCTATCCTGCAGCGCAGCGTTTGGGGCTGGATTATGCTTCGCTTAAAGATGAGTTTCCGCATTTAATATATTGCCATTCGCGAGGTTTTGAAGACGGCCCGCGTAAGAATTTACCAGGCAATGACCAGACGGGTGCGTGTCTGGCTGGCGTGCAACATGAAGATGGGGCACTGCATGCTGGCGGAGATGCGCACCCATTGTGGTCACTGACATCGCTGGGGGATACGGGCAATGGGTTTTTAACGGCGACGGGGATTTGCAATGCGCTCATGGAGCGCGAGCGCACAGGCAAAGGGCAATTTGTAGATACATCCATTGTCAATGCTTGCTTGCTGAATACAAGCTATGCTGTGGCAAGACCTGACGGCTCCGCTGTGGATCGCCCACGCCTTAATCCTGACCAAACAGGTTACGGCGATTATTACCGCTTATATGAATGTGCAGATGGGGTTTGGATACAAGTGGCTGCGATAACGGACGCCCATAAAGCGGATTTGGATAAACTTGCGGGGGATGATAAAATTGCGAGTTTTAAAGTTGGTCAATCCTCCGAATGTATGACGGCGTTACACAATGCAGGAATCCCTGCCGCTATATCGGATGCCGAGGCGTCTCGCCATATTTTCGATAATGCAGACTATAAAGCGCGCGGCTGGACGGTTGAATATCCGCATCCTTATGTCGGTAAACTTGAGCAAATCGGTGCAACCTATGAATTATCCGATACACCACCCGTTATGGGATCAGCCCCGCTTATTGTTGGAGATTGCACCAAGGCAATTTTAGAAGACATCGGCTATTCTGAAACGGAAATACTCGCTATGGCAAATGAAACAGCCATATTATGCGATCCGCCTTTGCCAGGGCAAAAAGAAATGAAAAATCCATGGGGCTTGTAATTGGACGGGTTTGTCGTTGGAAATGGAGACATAAATCATGAGACCTGATCCGATACAGCGCATTGATACGGCTTTTTTTTGGGAGGCTTGTGCGCGCGGTGAATTTGTCGCCCAAAAATGTGAGCCTTGTAATAAATTATGGCACCCGCCGCGGCCTATGTGCCCTGATTGTCATTCTTTAGAAAAATCGGTAGCGACCTTATCAGGAAACGCCAAAGTTTTATCTTGGGTGCGCCAAGTCAGGCCCGCAAGTTATGGCTTTCAAGAGAGCCCTATTGTCATTCTCGTCGAACTTGAAGAAGGTTTGCGCATGGTGTCCAACTGGATTGGAGAGACACTGCCCCAGATTGGTGATGATGTTAAAGTAGAATTTGCGCCAACATCAGGCGGCAAAGCTGTACCTGTTTTTAAAAAGGTATCAGCATAATGCCCGCCGCGCATGAACAGGCCTGCATTGTAGGTATTGGCCAGACCGAGTTTTCTAAAGCCTCTGGTCGCTCTGAACAACAGCTCGCTGCCGAAGCGGTTCTGAAAGCTTGCCAAGATGCGGGTATTGATCCGAAATCTATTGATGGCATGCTAACTTTTGATTTGGACAATTCAGACGAAGTTGACATCATGCGTTCGCTAGGTTGTGAGGCTATCAAATATACAGCCCGCTTGCCGCAAGGCGGCGCGTCATCTGTATCAACGATTGTTCATGGCAAACACGCCGTTGAAGCTGGGTTTTGCGATGTAATGGTGATTTGGCGTGCCATGAATGAACGCTCGCAATATCGCTTTGGGCAGCCCCATCATAGTATGAGCCCTGATGCGCATAGCTCGACATTTATGGAATGGTGTTTTCCTTTTGGCGCGCAAACGCCTGCGGCTTGGGAAGCTTTGTCATGCGGGCCATATATGCATAAATTTGGCGTTACCTCCGAAGATTTAGGCCGCATTGCTGTCACGTTCCGCAAGGCGGCAGCGACTAATCCTGCGGCTTGGTTTTATGGTAAGCCAATTACACTTGACGATCATCAAAGCTCGCGCTGGATTGTCGAACCGACTTTGCGGCTATTAGATTGTTGTCAGGAATCTGATGGCGGTGTGGCTATTCTTATCACGCGGGCAGACAGGGCTAAAGATTTAAAGCAAGTGGCTGTGCGTATTTTAGGTGCGGAATATTCGATGTTATTTAATCATGAGATTATTTCTGATTTTTATGCGGGAGATTTAATTCGAACTGAAAATAGCGAAAGTGTTGCTGATAAGCTCGCTGTCACAGCTGGGCTTGCCCCAAAAGAAACAGATGTGGCGATGATCTATGATAATTTCACACCGCAAATTCTGCGCCAACTTGAAGGTTTTAAATATTGCGGTATTGGCGAGGCGAAAGATTATGTGGCGGATGGACATTTGGAATTGGACGGGACAACACCGCTCTCTCCTAATGGGGGATTGATGGGCGAAGGTTATATTCATGGTATGAATAATATTACCGAAGGTGTACGCCAAATACGCGGTACAGCCGCCAACCAGATTAAAAATGCGCAAACAGCTTTCTTAGCCTCGGGCGTAGCTGGCGCGATTATAGGACGATAGATTATGGGCGAGATATTTAAACCTGGTGTAAAGCTGTCTAGCGCAGTTTGTAAAACGCAAATTATGGCGCTGCGCGTGCCCGCCAGTGAGCTAGATGTAAAATGCGGCGGTGTGCCGATGCAGATCGGGGATCCAGAACAGCTATTAGATGCGGTCGGCGAGATGAGCGGCACACTTGTTGGAAAACGTTATGTGGACGAGCAAGACACAATGGAATTTCTTTGTACGCGCGGCGGCGAAGGTACAGTCTCTGTCAATGGGAAGGCTCTAGATATTAAACAAGCCAAGCAATTACCCAGTTCTGATTAGGCTATATTTTTCGTGAATATTTATCTTATTTTGCAAATGGCGAGCGAAGCGATGGGCGCGCGAGAGGCGCTTATTTGCGGTGATGCGCGTATGACATTTGCAGAGTTAGAGCTAAGTGCAAGGTGTGTTGCGGCAAATATTACGCAGGGGGAAAAATTAGGGTTTTTAGCTGAAGCATCCCCAGCCTTTCCCGCGGCTTTATTTGGCGCAGCGCTCGCAGGCACGCAATTTATCCCGCTTAATTATCGGCTGTCAGTTGAACAATTAAATACGCAAATGCAGCGTATTGCACCTGCAAAACTCATAACAGATAAAGCGCTTTCGATAGATAAAATCATACCGATTATGCCTCATGAAGTTGTAAACGGCGCGCCTTATCCGGGCGATGCGCCTGATATTGATGGCGGGGTTGCGGTGGAGTTATTTACGAGCGGCACGACAGGAGATCCAAAATCTGCGATTTTGCGGCATTCCAATTTAATGGCTTATATTTTCGGCACTGTAGAATTTATGAGCGCTGGCGAAGATGAAGCCGCGCTACTCACTGTGCCGCCTTATCATATTGCAGGTATCGCCGCTGTCCTTAGCTCCACCTATGCCGGGCGGCGTATGGTACAGCTTCCAAATTTTGCTCCAGAAAACTGGATAGCTTTGGCGCAAAAAGAACATGTAACTCATGCATTTTTAGTCCCGACAATGTTACAGCGTATTACCGAATATGCAGGCGATAAGCTTGATTTACCGAGCTTGCGTAATGTGGCTTATGGCGGAGGTAAAATGCCGCGTGCTACTATTGAAAAAGCTATGGATTTACTGCCGCATGTTAATTTTACCAATGCTTATGGTCTTACGGAAACGAGCGCGACAATCTGCATGTTAGGGCCAGAAGATCACCGCCTAGCTCATAGCAGTCATGTGCCAGCTATTCAGCGCCGCCTTGGCTCTGCGGGACGGCCTATCCCGTCGATAGAGTTGCAAATCCGAAATATCGACAATCAAATTTGCGCACCCGAAGAGATTGGCCTCGTTTATGTGCGCGGGGACCAAGTCAGCGGTGAGTATAAGGCGTTAGGCTCACAGCTCGATGCGGATGGATGGTTTTTAACCAAAGATCGCGGCTTTGTAGATGATGAAGGCTATCTTTTTATTGACGGACGTCATGATGATGTGATTGTGCGCGGCGGGGAAAATATATCGCCGGGTGAAATTGAAGATGTATTACGCGCGCATCAGGCCATCAAAGACGTCGCCGCTATTGCTGTGACTGATATAGAATGGGGCGAGGCTATCGGGCTAGCGGTTGTTTGCAACGATGAGATTAGTGATGATGAAATCTGCGCGCTTATCCGTAAAAACTTGCGATCTTCTCGGGTTCCGTCTGTGATAAAACGCATGAATGCATTGCCTTATAATGAAACAGGCAAGCTGCTGCGCCGCGTCATACGTGATGAATTTACGCAAGATTAATATGCAAAGCGACCACGCCGCCCTTTACGCGAATAAATTACTGACGGATTTAAATGTAAAGGCTCGGATTACGGCGCAAGCGGATCATCCTGCGCTTGCATGGCAAAATTCGGGGCTATTGCAAGTCACGGGTTTAATGCTGCCATTGCCGCTCGCTAGCCATGCTGATGGTGCGTTAATGGCGCTCAAAGCCATCTCGCCTGATGCAAAAACCTTACCCAGCTATGGGAGCGCTCTGTTAGGGGAGCGGGCGCGTTTACGGCAAACCATTCGAAATGGGCGGCAATGTGCGGGTGGTTATGGGCGTTTGATGAATACAGCGGATGGCCGCATAGCGCTTAATCTTGTTCGCGATAATGACTGGGATTTGGTCCCAGCATGGCTCGAAGACTATGCAGCAAATTGGGAGAGTCTTTCAGATATTGTTCGCCAAAGATCTACGCGTGATTTAACGTTAAGAGCTGCGGAAATTGGGTTGGCTGTTGCGCAAGACATGCTGCCCGAAACGCCTAAATTATGGTTTGCGATCAAAAAATTCACAGCTAGCACTCGTCCTAAACCTCCGATAATTGTTGATCTCTCCGGGCTTTGGGCAGGGCCGCTCGCTTCAAGCCTATTGGCGATGAACGGGGCACACGTGATTAAAGTTGAAAGTCCAACACGGCCTGACGGGATGCGTTTTGGTCATCAAGGTTTTTATGATTTGCTAAATGCTGGGAAAGACTGTGTGGCGCTAAATTTTCGCAATGCTGAAGATTTGGGACATTTGAAAACTTTGCTGCATAAAGCCGATATTGTTATCGAAGCCTCGCGGCCTCGTGCTTTGCACCAAATCGGTATTTGCGCTGAAGATTTTGTTGCTGCAAAAGCTGGGAAAATATGGGCGAGGTTGACGGCTTATGGACAGGATGAAAACCGCATTGGATTTGGTGATGACATAGGGATTTCGGCGGGACTAGCAACGATTATGGAGAGGGCTCATGCGGAGCCATGTTTTGTCGGTGATGCCATTGCTGACCCTGTGAATGGCCTGCATTTAGCTTTAGCGATACAAGCAAGTTTGACACAAGGCGGCGGAGCCATAATTGATGTATCTATGTGTGATGTTCTGCGGTATGCTATGGGCGATATACCGCAGGATTTACCGCATATAGCGCAAGATTGGCAGCAGATTGCGGATATAAATAGGCCAAGTTTTTATGATATGCGCATGCCGCGCGGAACGGTCAAAACTCTTGGCGCAGATAATTCGGTATGGCTATGTTAATCCGAAATGCAGAGCTTAACGGACAGATCGTTGATGTCCTGATTGAGCATGGCCGTATTGTAAATATTGGAAAAAACCTTTCATGCGAGACTGTCTTTGAAGCAAAAGGCGGCGCAATATTACCAGCTTTGCACGACCATCACATACATTTAAATGCGCTTGCTGCGGCAATAAATTCTCTGCGTTGCGGCCCGCCAGAAATAACGACTAAAGCGCAATTTATTAAAGCCTTGAATGTGGCAGGCGATGGCTGGCTACGCGGCGTTGGTTATCATCATAGTGTTGCCGGCATGATAGATAGAGATTGGTTAGATAGTTACGGGCCAAAGCGTCCTGTCCGAATTCAGCATCGCAGCGGACGGCTTTGGATATTAAATAGTCTGGCGATGGATGCGTTAGGTTTGCCGGAGTCTGTCAATGGGCGCTTGCTCGATCGTGACACTATGCTTCGAACACAATTAAATTTCCCAGATTTAAAGCCGTTGATAAATAAGCTTTTATCTTATGGTGTTACGGGCGTAACTGAAGTGACGCCGAGTAACGGGGCCGCTGAATATGAACATTACATGCAGAAGGCCGAACCTTTGCGCTTAAATGTTATGGGCAAGGCGGAGTTATCTGCACAGCAATCGCAATATCTTAAACTACATTATCACGACCATGATTTACCGCCTTTAGATCTATTGGCGGATGAAATAGAGCAGGCCTATCATACTGGTCGAAATATTGCTGCTCATTGCGTAACACGGGCGGAACTGATGCTAACACTCGCCGCGATAGAGATGGCGGGTGCAAAACCTGGGGGCCGTATTGAGCATGCCGCGATTGCAGATGAGGCTGCGATTGAATGGATGAAAAAACTTGACCTTATTGTTGTCACCCAACCCAATTTTATCAAAGAGCGGCACGCGGCATATCTTCAAGATGTTCCAAAAAATGAACATAAAAACCTCTGGCGTTTAAAATCCTTTATAGATGCAGGTTTGAAAGTGGCCGCAGGTAGCGACGCGCCTTTTGGAAATTCAAATCCATGGGCGGCGATGGCCGCAGCGACGTCTCGCCCTAAAGGGTTTGAATGTGAAGCCGTAACGCCTGATGCTGCTTTGGCGCTTTATACAAAACCTGCTCACGATGCAGGAGCGGCGCCGAGGCGTATAGATATTGGGGAGCTAGCAGATATGTGCGTGCTAGATAGGACATGGCAGGCGGCGCGTGTGTCTTTGGCTGATGTGAACGTCATCGCGACATGGACGGCGGGGGAGTTGGCCTATGAGGCCTAATCTATAATTGCGTCAATTAATCCCCATTCTAGCGCAGTCTTCGCTTTCACCTTTTCCATAGATAGCGCCATATAAGCTGTTTTCTGGCGGCCAATTCTATGGGCAATACTGGCAGTGCCGCCTGCACCTGGTATAAGGCCATATTTTAATTCAGGTAGTTGAAACCACGCTTTTGGCGAGGCTGTGACGTAGCTGCCAAATGCCGCCATTTCTGCGCCCGCGCCTATGGCTGCGCCGTTGACATGAAGCTGTAGCTTGCCTTGTAATCTAGCCAGATACCAAGCTGGCAGGCGTAAACTGCGAATCCAATGGGCGGTTGCTGGATCAGGGGTTTGCCCGAACTCTTCAAGCGCGCCGCCAATAGAAAATGTTGCGCCGTTGCCCGTTAGAATGACTTTCGAAAATTCTGTATTGGTTACGGCGAAATCCAAAGCTTCGCATAGAGCATCACGCATTTGCGTATTCATGGCGTTGCGCGTTTTAGGATTATTGAGCTTTAAAATAAGCGTGTTGTTATCAATGTGTATATCAATGAGAGGTTGGTTTATATCGGGCTTGCTATGCGGCAAAGATCTATTTTTATATTCCGTCAGCCATCTTTGAAATTCAGGCCCATTTTGCACGGTAGCATAGGCGAAGCTCTCCGCACTCAAGCTATCTGTTAAAGATAAAGTTTCACTGGCGCGTAAATGCTGAACCAAAATCATAGCCGCCAGAGGCGCATGGTTTATATTTTTAATCATAGCCGAGATCTTTTTAGGCTCGGTTAAAACAACATCACAGGCGGAGCGCAGCGCCCCCGTCCCAACACCAATTATTGGGCAAGGTAAATCTTTGAGCCATTGCGATATTTCAGGCTTTGCATCTTTGAGTTCAAAAGCAAGATAATTACGTGATGTATCAGGGCCGAAACGGTCACGTGCGGGCTTGCTGGCTGCGAGATGCTCCAGCATTTTGGCATTCATTATCTGATTTGGTAGCTTTTTCATTGACTCATGCTCTAACATATATGAGTATTCGAACAACGTTCGGAAATGCAAAATAATGAAAAAAACAGCCGTTAAAGCACAAGAAAAACAGACAACATATGGTCGTCCAAGGCTGCTCACTCATGATGAAATATTGGATGTGGCTGTTGCGCTAGGCCTTGAGGGCTTGACGATGAAACGATTGGCGGTGGAGCTTAATGTTGGCACGGCCACGCTTTATCAATATTTTGATAGCCGCAAATCCCTTATGCGCGCTGCGGCGGTGCATTCTTTATCTGATGTTGCCTTGCCCGAAGATACAGGCCAGCATTGGTCGCAGCTAGCGCGTGAATATGTTTATAGTCTGCAAACTTTGCTCGCGGAAAACCCGTCTTTTATAAATAGCTATCAAAACACAGATTATGGTTTTGAGGTGAGGTTTCAATTAATTGAAAAATTTTTAAAATCTATGGAGCCGCGCGGGTTTACACCTGAAAAAGCTATGGAGCTTTTCAACATCATTGGCATGTCAGCTTTTGCGGGGGCGATAGAAATTACGCGGCAGCGTGAATTTGAATTTCAAGATGAAACGATGAAACGCGCAGCAAAACGCCAGTTTGAACGGCTAAATGCAGCGGATTATCCGCTTATGGCCCAAGCGCTCAAAACCTTTACACAAACGCCAGAACAAAAAATAGACAACCTTTTATCGACGAGCTTTCGTACGATTGCACGCGCTCGCGGTGAAGATGAAAATGAGGTGATGTAATGGCCACCCAATTAGATGAACCCGTTATAGATAGAAAAATTCCCAATGTGAAAGGCATACCTTTTGTCGGGAATACAATCGAAATGGCCAAAGACCCTGCTGCGTTTTTCGTCAGAGCGTATCGAGATTATGGGCCGATTTATCGGGTTAATGTTTTCGGGCGAAAACAATATGTGATTGCGGGTACAGAAGCTGCGAAATTGATGTCGACTAAAAAAGGGCGTGATGGGTTGCGGTCGAAAGAGTTTTGGCAAGATTTTGTTGATCATTACGGCGCATCGAAAACACTCACGCAAATTGATGGCGAAGAACATCGCAAGATGCGCGGGATTATGCGCAAAGGGTTTTCGCGCGAAGCGGCGGCGGGGCGCTATCATGAACTCACACATATTGTTGATAAATCCATAATGCGGGATTGGAATCCGAGCAAACGTGAAAATGTTCCTGTCGTTGAGGGTTTCCAATATATGATTGTGCAAATGATCGGCGAAATGATGAGCGGCGAAGCCCCGCTTGAATATGTCAAAGATATTCGCACAAATATATTGTTTTTATTAAATGTTTTAGTCGCGCGCGTGCGGCCTAAAATTTTCTTGCAATCTCCTAAGTTTAAAAAAGCTAGCAAACGGGTGGATGAATTGGGTGCAAAAATGGTGGCTCAATTCCAAGCTTATGCAGAATCAGGAGAGTTGCCAGATAATCTATTAGGGGATGTGTATCAGGCACATATTGATGATCCTGAATTTGTTCAAGCCCGTGATTTAAGCGTGCTATTAACGGGGCCATATGTGGCGGGCCTAGATACGGTGGCTAATACAGTTGCCGCGGCCACTTACGGTATTTTGAAAACACCGGGCGTACTTGAGAAAGTCCAAGCCGAAGCCGATGCGCTTTATGCAAAAGACACGGTAACAGAGGCTGATGTTCGCGGTCTTGATTATATTCAAGGCTGCCTCAAAGAAGCTATGCGCCTTTGGCCTATCGCTGTCGCGCAAATGCGTACAACCAATTATGATCTTGAATTTGAAGGCCATATTATCCCTAAAGATGAGTTGATTTTTATTGGAACATCTGTGCCGCATTTCATGGAAGAATATTTCCCTGACCCATTTAAGTTTGATCCAGAAAGATTTAATGAAGATCGCCGTGAGCATATGAAGCCAGGGGTTTATGCTCCATTTGGCCGCGGGCCGCATAGCTGCCTTGGGCAGAATTTGGCCGAAGTTTTAATGGGCACTATCATGGCGCGTTTGTTTCACCGTCTTGAGTTATCGCTCGACCCTGTGGATTATACGCTCAAAACTAAGACAGCTCCAACACCAGGGCCAGCGATGAGCTTTGCTGTCAAAGTGCAGGGTGAGCGTCATCCTGCCAAAGCGTTGACGCCAGAAATATTAGAGACTTAAGTGAAAAGAGGAGAGAGCTATGAACGCCCCTGTAAATCCTGATCATATTCAAACTGGCGAAGAGCTAGAACGCTGCCCATTTCCTATTCCTTATGGATGGTTTTGTGTGCATTTCTCACATGAGCTTAAAGCGGGTGACATCAAAATAGAAAAGATGTTTGGGAAAGAATGGGTTCTCTTTCGCGGAGAAGACGGCGCTGTAGGGATGACAGACCCGTTCTGCCCGCATCTTGGCGCGCATTTAGGGCATGGCGGTAAGGTTGTTGGGAATAACATTCAATGCCCGTTCCATAATTGGGAATTTGATTCCGAAGGTTGGTGCAAAAAAATTCCATATGGCAAAGTTATGCCAGGGATTGTGCGTAAAAAAGCTGTGTTGAAAGCTCTGCCTGTTATAGAAAAATATGGCGCGATTTGGGCGTGGTATCATCCCAAAGGCGAAGCGCCGAAATGGGAACTTCCCGTTCACCCAGAATTTGAAAACCCAGATGATCATGTTGAAACGCGGTTTCACTCTTGGGATATTGGCACCTGCATTCAAGAAATGGGAGAAAACTCTGTTGATACACCGCATTTAAAATTTTTGCATGGTGCACCGATTATTCCGTCTGTAGCGGCACGCGCAGATAAGCATATTTGGCACTATGATATTATGGAAGGCTATATTGTTGGCGAGAGCCACGGCCCGGGTCTTGCGCCAAATTACCACACTAAAGATGGCGTTTCGATGTTAATGTATGCCATGCCCGCGCCTGTCGACGAAGAAATGTCGCGCGTGCGGATGATGTTTAAATGGAAGAAATACCCTGAAGGGTCAAAAGAAGCCACGATTGCGGCGCATCTTTATCAACATTCCATCGGCGAAGCTGAAGGTGAAGAATCTGCAGGGTTTGAAAGCGTAGATTTAATTGTTTGGGACAATAAAAAATACCGCCCTAAGCCGCTGCTTTGTGATGGCGACGGGCCAATTTTGGCGTGGCGCAAATATTTCCGTCAATTCTATGTTGATTTGGATGAGACAGATCCTGCGGTGGCTATGTAATGAGTATATCTCAACACGCCCGTCTGGATGGTAAAGTCTGTATCATTACAGGCGCTGCTCGCGGTATGGGGGAGGCAACAGCGCGGTTATTTGCAGCTCACGGGGCGAAGGTCGCTTTGGGCGATGTGATGAGCGATTTAGGCGAAGCTGTCGCGGCGGATATTCAAGCAAATGGCGGGGAAGCCGTCTTTCACACTTTAGATGTTTCAGATGATAATAATTGGGCAAAATTTGTGGGCGCAGTCCAGCAGAAGTTCGGCAAAATTGACGCATTGGTCAATAATGCCGGACTTGTGCATTTCACACCGATTGAACAATTTGATCCTGAAGATGCGATAAAAATTTTTGGTGTCAATACCGTTGGCCCGATGCTTGGCGCAAAACATGTTGTGCCAATCATGAAGGCTGCGGGTGCAGGCTCCATTGTGAATATCAGCTCAGTTGATGGTATGCGTGGCTGTAATGGTTTGTCGCTATATACGGCTAGTAAATGGGCGGTGAGGGGGTTAACAAAATCGCTCGCATTTGAGCTTGGAACATCTGGCATACGGGTTAATTCTATTCACCCTGGCGGTGTGGATACGCCCATGGGGAATGCACGCGGCTTACCGCCAGATCAACTGGCGCACGCCTTTTGCCGTGTGCCGTTACAGCGCATTGGCCAGCCAAATGAAATCGCCAATGCTTCGCTATTTTTAGCCAGCGATGAGGCGAGCTATATTACGGGCGCAGAGCTTGCTGTTGATGGGGGTTGGGGGGCTGGATATTTCCAACCTGTCTTGCCAGGGGCGCCAGAAGGCTTACCGCCTTAAGGGGTAATAGGGGGTTTATGGAAAAATGGCTTAAATTTATAGCCAAAACTTTGGCTGTATTGATCCTAATTTTAATTGCGGTATTTTTCTTTATTAAATGGCGTATGGATTATGAGGTTGCGGCTGTTACGCCATTACCGATGAGCACCAAGGGCGTTGATTTAACCGTAACACTTGACCCTGATTTTATCCCGAAAACTCTGCCGCCCGCGGGCGAGCCGCAGCATCCATTTATGGCAATGAATGATAGCAGTGTCATGCATTCAGGCGGCTGGGAGACAGATACACATCCGGCTGCAGCGATATTTTCAAAAGACGTAACCGTTATCTCGCGCCGCGCGGGCGGTAAGTCGGCGCGGCAATGCGCAACATTTACATTTATCAAAGCAGGGCATCCGCTTATTTTATGCGGCGGATTGACGAGCTTTCGGTTGCAGCTTCTGGATAAAGATAATTTGGAATTGCTGGCTTTTTATGATCTACCTATGCGGCCATCGACCTTTGAAGCGGCGGTTAAGCGCGATATTCGCATTATATTTTCCGATACATCTGGCGGGGCTTATTTCTTTTTAGACGATCAAGACCGCGCGGTTTTAGCCGATAGTCAGCAGCGTATTCGGCGGATTAAACCTGTTAAGACTGATGACAAATGGGCGTTTGAATTACAAGATAGCTGGGACATGAGCGCTTATGTTCCCAATGATTGTTTCCATTATAACAATCTCAAACCCACAGGGGAGTGCGATGCGATAACAACAGTCATGCCCGACCATAATGGCCTGATTTGGTGGGTGACGCGTAATGGCCGTATTGGCTCGCTTGACCCAAAGACAGCTAAGGTCATTGCAACTAATTTTGGCGGCGAAGAAGTGCAGAACTCTTTTGCTCTTGATAAAAACGGGGCCTATGTCGTGACGGACCATGCCATGTACCATATGGCGCTTGAAGACGGCCTGCCCGTACAAAAATGGCGTCTGGCTTATGACCGAGGCACAGGGCGAAAAATTGGGTCTATCAACCAAGGCAGCGGTACGTCTCCGACGATTTTAGGCGGCGGGAAATATGTAACGTGGACGGATAATGCAGATGATAAAATTGCTATAATCATCGCGCATATAGGCGATGTGCCAGAGGGCCGAAATCGCCAAATTTGCCGCGTGCCGATCTTTGCGAGCGGCGGCAGCGCCACAGATAATTCGATGATTGGCTATAAGCGCTCGGTGATTGTCGAAAATAATCACGGCTACACCAATGCTGTTATTCAAAAAGACTACGGAGATGTGACGGGCGGGGTTGTGCGTGTTGATGTGCGCGAAGATGAAACAGGGTGCGATGTAATCTGGGAGTCAGATTTAAAAGTCCCAAGTGTTGTGCCAAAACTTAGCCTTGGTAATGGCATTGCATATTTTTATAGCTTTGAAATATTAGCAAATGGCGACCGTTTATGGTCACTTGTTGGGCTTGATTTTGACACAGGCAAGGAAGTTATCCGTGTGCCGACAGGAACAGGTATAGCCTATAATAATAACTGGGCGAGTATCGCCATCGCGCCAAATGGCGAAACCTATGTCGGAACCCGGCAAGGCCTTTTGAAAGTCGTTGGTCAATAAACAGTCTAAATGATTATATCGGCTGCAAGCTCTGCAAGCCTGTCCCGGCTGATTGTGCCGCTGGGATTAAACCACGTATGTGTCCAGTTGAGCATACCAAAAAACAACATGATTTTTGATCTTAGTAATGGGAGGTCAGATTTTAATTCTGGAAATATATCGCTATAAAGGCTTTCAAATTTACTAATGATCGCGCGTTGTTTTTTGACAATGCTTTGTCTTTGCTCAGGCTTTAAATTGGCAAGTTCATAGAGCAATACTTTTTGTTCATCTTCTGCGCCTGCATAACAGGTGAGTATCGCTTTTGTCAGATGTGTAAAATTATCTTTCGGGTCTGTTGAAATAGCGTGTGTTTTCACAATAACAGTGAGTAAATCTTCGATATGATTATTCATCACATCAAATAAAATATCTTCTTTCGCAGCATAGTAATGATAGATCAGAGATTTTGATACGCCGCAGGCTTTGGATAAATCTGAAATAGATGCGCCATTAAACCCTTTAACCGCAAAGAGCTGCGCGGCCTGTTTCATGATAGCGGCGCGTTTGTCGCCGAAGTCTTGTGATTGTGTCCGTGCCATCTGCGTGCCTATATATCCCTAAGGTCATGGATGCGCTTGGCTTTACCCGTCGAGCGCACGAGACTATTGGGGGCAGCGAGTTGAATGTGAGCTGTTACGCCGATTAAGCTTTTAATCCGCTCACGTAATGTTTGGGCGGCGTTTATGCGGGCTGTATCCGATATGTTTGGATTTTCTTCGGTAACGATTGTTAATATGTCGAGCCTGTCAGGGCGGGTGATTTCGCAGTAATAATGCGGTGAAAGGCTCGGGATTTGTAAGATGATTTCTTCTATCTGGGTTGGGAAAACATTGACCCCGCGGATAATCATCATATCATCGCTGCGGCCTGTGACTTTTTCCATGCGGCGCATATTGCGAGCGGTGCCAGGCAGAAGGCGAGTTAGATCGCCTGTGCGGTAGCGTATGATAGGCATGGCCTGTTTTGTGAGTGAGGTGAAAACAAGCTCGCCCATCTCTCCATCTTTAACAGGTTGGAGAGTATCTGGGTTGATGATTTCAGGATAGAAATGATCTTCCCATATTGTTGGGCCGTCTTTAGTTTCAACACATTCATTCGCAACGCCAGGCCCGATGACTTCGGACAGGCCGTAAATATCAACCGCGTCAATATCAAAAGCTTGTTCGATTTCCTTGCGCATTTGGCCTGACCAAGGCTCTGCGCCAAATATTCCAATTTTGAGAGATGAGGCGCGCGGATCGAGGCCTTGGCGGCGAAATTCATCTAAAATTGAGAGCATATAGCTTGGCGTGACCATAATAATTTCGGGCTTGAAGTCTTGGATGAGCCGCACTTGTTTTTCGGTTTGCCCCCCTGACATCGGGATGACAGTGCAGCCGAGTTTTTCAGCTCCGTAATGTGCACCAAGTCCGCCTGTAAAAAGCCCGTATCCATAAGCAATATGACATTTCATACCAGCACGTCCGCCTGCCGCGCGGATAGAGCGCGCAACGACATCGGCCCACATATCGACATCATCTTGGGTGTAGCCTACAACGGTTGGCTGTCCTGTTGTGCCAGAGGATGCGTGAACGCGCACGATGTTTTCCATAGGCACGGCAAAGAAATTAAAGGGGTAAGCTTGGCGTAAATCACCTTTATCTGTGAAAGGGAATTTTTTCAAATCTTCTAATTTGTGCAGATCAGACGGGGTTACACTTGCCGCATCAAATTTCTTGCGGTAAGCGGCGGAATTTTCATAGGCATGGGACAGAGTTTGCTTGAGCCGTGTGAATTGCCGCGCGCGTAGTTCTGGGATTGAGAGCTTTTCAGCCTCATCCAATAATGGCCTATAGCCTGATGTCACCTTATCTCTCGATTGCGTTCATAGTCAGAAGATCATAAGTCGCAACTAACTCTTCATTTTGATTTGTGACTTCAACATCCCAGCGAACTTCGCCATATTCATCATTGCGTTTCTTTTTTGTCTTTGCGGTCAGTTTGACTTTGATCGTATCATTGGGCGATACGGGAGTGAGGAAGCGAAGATTATCTAATCCGTAATTGGCCAGCACTGGTCCTGGGGCAGGGTCTACGAAAAGCCCAGCGGCAAATGAGAGTAACAGATAACCATGGGCTACGCGCCCAGGGAAGAACGGGTTAGCTTCCGCTGCGGCTTGATCCATATGGGCGTAGAAATTATCACCAGTAAATTCTGCGAAATGTTCAATATCGGCCAATGAGATCGTACGGCCTTTGGTGAGCAAGGTTTTACCCATGAAAATCTCATCAAAGTTAAAACGGAAGGGATGCGCGCCGTCTGTGACTTGAGCGGCGCCTTTCATCCATGTTTGCGTTGCCCCTGCAATAAGGTCGGGTGTGCCTTGCAAAGCTGTGCGCTGCATATAATGTTTAATGCCGCGCACGCCGCCAAGTTCTTCGCCGCCGCCCGCCCGGCCCGGCCCGCCGTGAACAAGTACGGGGAGCGGGGAGCCGTGGCCCGTGCTTTCTTTGGCATTATCGCGGTTAATCATGGCGATGCGGCCATGAAATGAGGCCGAACCCAGCACAATCTCGCGTGCCACATCAGGATCATATGTAAAGAGCGACATAACAAGGGAACCGAGTCCTTCATTGCAAAGACGTATGGCGTCATTCAGGTCTTTATAGGGCATCAAGGTAGAGACAGGGCCAAAGGCTTCAACCGAATGGATTTTTGGCGACTCCCATGGTGTATCGCATCGCAGCAAAATTGGGGACATAAACGCCCCCATATCATTATCTGCATCAATAGGATCAAGCGTATTAATATCGCCAAATACGATATTGGCCTGCTCGGATAATTCTGTAACTTTGCTGCGAACATCATTACGCTGCGAAAGGCTCACTAATGCGCCCATGCGCACGCCATCACTATCGGGGTTGCCAATCGTTGTTTTCGCCAGCCGAGCCGTGAGGGCTTTTTGCGCAGCGTCCATCATGGCTTCGGGTACAAAGCTGCGGCGAATGGCGGTACATTTCTGGCCAGCTTTCACGGTCATTTCATTGGCAATTTCTTTGATGAAAAGATCAAATTCAGCTGTGCCTTCTACGGCATCAGGGCCAAGGACACAGGCATTTAAGCTGTCTTGTTCCGCGACAAAGCGCACAGAGTTTTGGATAACAATAGGATGCGTGCGCAGCATTGAAGCCGTTGAGGCCGAACCTGTAAATGAAACAATGTCTTGACCTGTCAGATGGTCAAATAAATCGCCAGTGCGGCCGACAATAAGCTGCAGCGCCCCGTCAGGTAGAATGCCCGTTTCTATCATGATACGTACGGCATGTTCACATAAATAGGCTGTGGATGTTGCAGGTTTAACAATTACTGGCACGCCTGCGATTAACGCGCCGCCAAGTTTTTCAAGCATGCCCCAAACAGGGAAATTATAGGCATTAATATGCAGCGCAAAGCCTTTCATGGAAGTATAGATATGCTGTCCCATCCATGTGCCATTTTTTGAAATTTGCTCTGGTGCGCCGTCAATAATCACATGTCCGTCTGGGAAATGTCTGCGCGCTTGAGATGAGGTTGAAAATAATGTCATCGCTCCGCCTTCTATATCCACCCAGCCATCGCGGCGTGTTGCGCCTGTATGGGCGTTCAGCGCGTATAATTCCTCTTTGCGTTCTGTTAAGGCGATCGCGAGATCTTTGACCATAAAGGCACGCTCATGGAGTGTCATTTTACGCAAAGCTGGCCCGCCAATATCGCGCGCATAATCGGCCATAGCTTTGAAATCCAGCCCGTTAGAGCTTGTTTGGGCCACAGTTGCACCCGTCACGGCAGACTGAATATCGACAAGACCGCCTTGGCCTTTGACCCATTTTTGGTGTACGAAATTCTCTAAAATCATAGCGGACATATTTATTTCCTAATGTATGGAGTGATTATGTTTATGTGCCTGTAAAGACGGGTTTGCGTTTTTCCATAAACGCGGCAACGCCCTCGGCGTAATCGGAGCTATAGCCGAGTTTGCGCATAGCATCACGCTCAAGGTCAAGTTCTTCGGTCAATGTATTTTGTGCAGATTGGCGAATACGTTTTTTAGTTTCAGCTAGGCCCAATGTCGGGCCAGCGGCGAGTTTTTTGGTCAAGCTTAAGGCGGTGTCCATAAGGCTATCATCATCTACGGCCTTATAAATCATGCCCCAATTCTCCGCCTTTTCGGCAAGGACAGGCTCGCCTGTTAGTGTAATTGCCATGGCTCTGGCTTGTCCGATAAGACGCGGTAGCACCCATGTCCCGCCTGAATCAGGAATAAGGCCAATATTGGCAAAGGATTGAATAAATTTGGCGGATTTGGCGGCCATGACTATATCGCATGCCAGCGCGACATTAGCCCCTGCGCCAGCGGCTACGCCGTTCACCGCGCAGATAACAGGAATGGCCATATCAGATAGGCGCGCGACCATAGGATTCCAATATGTCTCGCAAGAATGGCCTAAATCTACGGCCTTCGAGCCCGGAGCAACGGCGCGGTCATTCAAGTCTTGTCCCGCGCAAAAGCCGCGCCCTGCACCCGTGAGTAATAAAGCGCGAATATCTCTGTCATTTTCAATGACAGTGAGGGCGTCTTGCATCTCTTCATGCATCTCAACTGTAAAACTATTGAGGCGGTCTGGGCGATTGAGCGTCAATATTGCTGCGCCGTCTTGAAGGCTTAGAAGAAGTGTTTTGTAAGCCGTCATAATTGCCGCCTTTGAAATGAAGAACTGCGCCAATGTGGTATTTTATATTTGGCGGTTTATTTTATAATGCGAAGCTTTATAATAAACCGAACGAACGGTCAATTAATAGATATTTTATGACAGAGAATGATAAATTTGCGCAAAGGATTGCACGCCATATGCTGTCCGAAGAAGGTACAGGGCCCGCTTGGGGTATTGATTACGAAGATGGCGGTGTGGGTTGGTCACAAATTAGTTTTACCGTCAAAGATGATATGCTCAATGGCCACGGCACTATTCATGGCGGTATGTTATTTGCGCTTGCGGATACGGCGCTGGCCTATGCGTGTAATTCTCGTAATGATCGCAGCGTTGCGCAACAAGCGTCTATCGCCTTTTTAAGCCCTGCTTTGGCAGGAGAAAAAGTGACGGCTACGGCGCGTGAAGAAGCTCTTCAAGGGCGCTCAGGGGTTTATAATGTCGCTGTCACGGGCGAAGATGGGCGTATGCTGGCGACGTTTCAAGGCTTATCGCGCACCATACGCGGGCACATTATTGAAACTAAAAATGAACAGGAAAACTGATGAAAACGGCTTATATTTGTGATGCTATCCGAACACCGATTGGCCGTTTTGGCGGAAGTTTAGCGACTATACGCGCAGATGATTTGGCCGCTATCCCGCTTAAGGCATTGAAAGCGCGGAATAGCAATATTGATTGGGATAATGTTGATGATGTGATTTTGGGCTGCGCCAATCAAGCGGGCGAAGATAACCGCAATGTTGCGCGTATGGCCGCGCTTTTAGCGGGGTTTGGGCAGGCTGTACCAGGCACAACAGTGAACCGTCTTTGCGGCTCTGGTATGGATAGTATCATCATGGCGAGCCATGCGGTTATGGCAGGGGATGCGGATATGATCATCGCTGGCGGTGTGGAAAGCATGACGCGCGCGCCTTATGTCATGAGTAAATCTCCAACAGCCTTTTCGCGCCAAGCGCAAATGTTTGATACCTCGATTGGATGGCGTTTCACTAATCCAGAACTTGAAAAAGTTTATGGGGCTGAAGGCATGCCTAAAACTGCGGAAAATGTGGCAGAAGATTTTAACATCACACGTGAAGATCAAGACCTATTTGCAAAAAACTCGCAAGATAAAGCCGAAGCTGCGATTAAATCGGGACGTTTGGCAAAAGAAATTATCCCTGTTTCTATTCCTCGCCGCAGGCAAGAAGATTTGATCTTTGATACGGATGAACATCCGCGCAATAGCTCCCTTGAAACTTTGGCGAAATTAAAGCCATTTGTCAAAGCAGATGGAACAATCACGGCGGCCAATGCCTCTGGTGTTAATGACGGCGCAGCGGCGGTGATCGTGGCGTCTGAGGCAGGTGTTAAGCGCCATGGCTTGACCCCGCGGGCGCGTTTTGTGACGGGCGCAGCGGTTGGGGTGGAGCCTCGTATTATGGGCATTGGGCCAGCGCCTGCCTCGCAAAAAGTCCTAGCCAAAGCGAAACTGGATATAAAAAATATGGATGTGGTGGAGATTAACGAAGCTTTTGCATCACAATCTTTAGCAACGTTGCGTATGCTCGGTTTGGCAGATGATGCACCGCATGTGAACCCAAATGGCGGTGCCATTGCGCTGGGACATCCGCTTGGTATGTCAGGTACGCGTATCGTTATGAGCGCAATAGAAGAATTGCATTATAAAGGCGGAGATATGGCACTTGCGGCGATGTGTATCGGGGTTGGCCAAGGTATCGCCTCAATCTATGCTAAGGTTTAACGTATAAGCGCGGCGCTGCGCTAAAGCGAAAAACGGTGTGAGTTAACATTAAAGTTACTGACTTATCAATTCATTGACCGATCGGTCGATTTATTGTAAAGAGCTTGCGAAACTTAAATAGCCGAGGTGAATATCATGTATGCACAAATGGTAAAAGCAACAGGAAAGGGTGTGAAAACCCGCGAGCAGATGGACGAAAATGAGCGCCATTTCCAAGACCGTATTGATAATGATATTAAAATTGAAGCCAAAGACTGGATGCCAGAGGGGTATCGCAAAACACTCAAGCGTCAAATATCGCAACACGCCCATTCAGAGATTGTCGGGCAATTACCTGAAGGGAATTGGATTACGCGCGCACCGACATTAGAGCGTAAAACTATTCTCTTGGCAAAAGTTCAAGATGAGGCGGGCCATGGGCTATATTTATATTGCGCGGCTGAAACGCTGGGTATTTCTCGCGATGAAATGACAGAGCAGCTTTTGAGCGGCAAGGCAAAATACTCCTCTATTTTTAATTACCCGACATTGACTTGGGCCGATATGGGGGCGATTGGCTGGCTTGTCGACGGGGCAGCGATTATGAACCAAGTGCCGCTGCAATATTGCTCTTACGGCCCATATGCGCGCGCAATGGTGCGGATTTGCAAAGAAGAGAGCTTTCATCAACGCCAAGGCTTTGATATTATGAATGTACTTGCCAAAGGCTCCGAGGCGCAAAAGGCAATGGCGCAAGATGCACTCAATCGGTGGTGGTGGCCTGCGCTGATGATGTTCGGCCCGTCAGATGCGGATAGCGTCCATAGCGCGCAAAGCTTTGCATGGAACATCAAACAAAATTCAAATGATGAGTTACGCCAAAAATTTGTAGATCAAACTGTGCCGCAAGCTGAATTTTTAGGGCTTAACGTGCCAGATTCTGATCTGAAATGGAACGATAAAAAAAATGGATATGATTTTGGCGCGATAAATTGGGATGAGTTTTTCGCCGTTATTGCTGGGGATGGCCCGTGTAATAAAGAACGTCTTGGCGCACGTCAAAAGGCATGGAATGACGGGGCGTGGTTCCGCGAAGCGCTAATCGTAAATGCAGAAAAAAGAGCGGCCTGCAAACAAGCAGCTGAATAGTAAAGCCTTTTACGCGCTTATTCATAGGCTTTAAAATAATATACTGGAAACCATTATGTCTCAGAAAAATGAGTGGCCCCTTTGGGAAATTTTCGTGCGTGGTCAACATGGCCTCGCGCATCGGCATGTCGGCAGTTTGCATGCCGCTGATGCTGAAATGGCATTAAATAATGCTAGAGATGTTTACACGCGCCGCAATGAAGGTCTGTCAATTTGGTGTGTGCCAGCCGCCGCGATTACCGCGAGTGCGCCCTCTGAGAAAGGCCCATTATTTGAACCGTCGAATTCAAAGGTTTATCGTCATCCGACATTTTACGATATTCCTAAAGAAATTGGGAACATGTAATGTCTGCTCAGTCTCAAAAAAATCTTCAGCAATATGTGCTGCGTTTAGCTGATAATGCGCTTATCATCGGTCAGCGCCTTTCCGAATGGTGCGGGCACGCACCTGCGCTAGAAGAAGATATTGCCACGGCGAATACGGCGTTGGATTTAATTGGCCAAGCCCGTAATTGGTTTGCTTATGCTTCAGAACTAGATACCGATGGGCGCAGCGAAGATCAATTAGCGCTTCTCAGAGATGAGCGAGATTATTTAAATGTACTACTCGTTGAACAGCCTAATGGCGATTATGGCAATACGTTGATGCGACAATTCATTTTTGATATTTGGCATTTTTATCTCTTGGAAGGACTAACACGTTCGGCTGATGCGACGATTTCAGCGATTGCAGAAAAATCTATCAAAGAAGTCAATTACCATGTCTCGCGCAGCTCGGATTTAATTATTCGTTTGGGTAATGGCACAGAAGAAAGCCACGGCAAATTACAAGAGGCTTTGAATAACTTATGGAGATATTCGGGCGAGCTTACACTGTCAGATGCGTTAGATGATGAGATGTTAGCTTTAGGCATAGGTGCAGATTTGTCGGGTGTTGAGCGTAAATTTCAAGCCGCAATTACGCGCGGTTTTCACGAGGCCAGTCTCGTTGCGCCAAAAATCGGTTATATGCAACGCGGCGGTAAAACGGGCGTGCATAGTGAAAGCATGGGCCGCCTATTAGCGGAGATGCAAGTCATGCAGCGCAGCCATCCAAATCTGACTTGGTAGCATGGGTAAACGGCTTAACACTCAATATGAAAAGCGGCCAGATATTGCGCAAATATGGGCTTGGTTAGAAGATGTGCCTGATCCTGAAATCCCAGCCGTCTCTGTTGTTGATCTTGGTATTATTCGGGATGTTGTCTGGAATAAAGATAGGCTTAAAGTGACATTGACGCCGACATATTCTGGATGTCCGGCAACGGGTGTTATCACGCTGGATGTACAAACGGCTTTGCTAAAGCATGGTCTGGATTCAGTAGACATTATTAATCAAATGACGCCGCCATGGACAACGGATTGGATCAGTCATATAGGCCGCGAAAAACTGAAAGCTTATGGTATCGCCCCGCCTGTGGGAGAGGCGTCTTGCGCAGGCATGCTCCGTCTTGGCGCGGCAGACATGCCCGATATTCAATGCCCAAGATGTGACTCTCTGAAAACAGAATTGGTCAGTCAATTTGGGTCAACACCGTGCAAAGCAAGCTATCGCTGCAAGAATTGCCTAGAGCCATTCGACTATTTTAAGACTTATTAGAGGGCCAATCATGGCACGTTTCTACCCATTAACAATTACGCATATTAAAAAAGACACGCGGGATTCCGTTGTCCTTACGCTTATGCCGCCGAAGGAGGTGGCTGGCGAATTTAACTTTATCCAAGGGCAATATCTAACATTTAGAAAAGAATTTGCGGGCGAGGATTTACGCCGCTCTTATTCTATTTGTTCTGGGGTTAATGATAAGGCTTTGCGCGTCGCTATTAAAAAAGTTGATGGGGGCTGGTTTTCAACATGGGCAAATGAAGATTTGAAAATCGGCGATACATTAGATGCTATGCCGCCTAATGGAAAATTTTATGCGCATATAGAGCCTAAAATAAGCAAGCATTATCTGGCCTTTGCGATTGGCTCAGGCATTACGCCGATACTCAGCATTATTAAAACAGTTTTGGATGATGAACCTTTATCCAGTTTCACACTGGTTTATGGCAACCGCTCTGCCAATACGATTATGTTTAAAGAAGAGCTGGATGATTTAAAAAATACTTATATGGAACGGTTTAGTCTTTTGCATATCTTAAAAAATGATGCAGGCGATATTGATTTATTTAATGGACGTATCGATCAGGAAAAATGCGATAGGCTTTTTGCGACATGGATAGATGTCAAACAAGCGGATATAGCCTTTATTTGCGGCCCTGAATCTATGATGTTGACTGTAAGAGATAGTTTAAAATCTCATGGCATGGATGAGAAAAATATCAAATTTGAGCTTTTCGCATCTGTGCGGCCTAAACAAGCGCGTGCGAAATCTGATGTCAATATTGATGGCGAGAAAAAAGTAAAAGCTACAATTATACTGGATGGCACAACACGTATCATTCAAATGCCTGCAAAAGATATGTCAGTTCTTGAAGCCGCGATAGAGAATAAAATAGATGTTCCGTTTTCATGCCGCGCGGGTGTGTGTTCAACCTGTTCGGCGAAGGTCGTAAAGGGTGAAGTTGAAATGACATCAAATTACGGCCTTGAAGATTACGAGGTTGAGCGCGGCCTTGTTTTAACGTGCCAATCTTTCCCGCTCACAGATGAAATTATAATTGATTATGATCAGCATTAAGCCAGCGTCTCAGCGAGATAATTAATTAATTTGTTTGCGCAAGGAATGTTTTTATCAAGCTTTGAATAATGTGCGGGTGAATATCTTTTTTAAGACTTAATTCTGATCGCTGCGCCATGTCTTCATCTATTGTATTGCCGCGTCTTAAATGAATTAAATCTTGCACAAAGTCTTTGGAAAATTCAGGATGTGGCTGAAAGCTTAAGGCTTTATTGGCGTAACGCAGTCCTGCATGGGGACAAAAATCAGAGCTTGCAATCGTTATGGCATCTTTGGGCGGTGTGATAACTTGATCTTGGTGCCATGCACATAAGGATATTGTCTGTGCTAGGGTGCCCGCTTGTGCAAGATTGTAATCCATAACGCCAATACCAAAGCCTTTTTCGCTTTTTATGACTTTGCCGCCAAGGGCTTGGGCCATAATTTGATGCCCGAAGCATAGGCCAAGCATTTTAATATTTTTGGCGTAAGCTCTGCGTATAAGTCTTTCGAGCGGCGCTATCCAATCATGATCTTCATAGACGCCGTGGGGCGAGCCTGTGATAATGAATAGGTCATATATGTCGAGTGTCTCTGGGAAAATATTATCTAATATGGCGTAAGTCTTGGCTTCATTTGGCGTGCGGCCAAGCAAAGCTTTACACATATCATCATAATCGCCATGCGCGTCCATAAGCGGCTTGGGACTACGGCCCGTTTGTAAAACAGCTATTTTCAAAATGTCACCTACTGCGCCAGTAAGCTAGCATTGCCGCCAGCCGCTGTTGTATTAATCGTGATTGTGCGCTCAATCACAAAGCGCTCTATGTCATCATTGACGCTTAATATAGGCAGAATAACACCTTTACGTCTCGCCATGCGCGCAGCAATGTCTTGGCGGTGACTGCCATCGGCAATAACTCCGTCAATATCTTTATCTATGTAAGTCATACCCTCTTGTAAGGATATGAATGTCACGGGTTTCATATGTGGGTCTTTGCTCATCGCTTTAAGACGCGCTTTAATAGGCTCGGGGTCATCTGTAGCGATAATTAATTGATTACCGCTTATCGTAGCCATAGATATTTGCCGCTGGGTTATATCTATATCTTCATGTGCAAATAGTAAGAGCGTGCCTCTTGGATGAAAATGAAGTGTATTTGTCTCGCCTGTTGGGCCAGGTAAAGTGATTGTGTCACCGTGTTTATTACCATTACGGAAAGGCGCTTTTTGAGTATCTGGCTTGGATAGACGCATCATGTAAAGCGGCCCGCCAGCTTTTGGCCCAGTTCCTGATAGACCTTCACCGCCAAAAGGCTGCACGCCGACAACTGCGCCGATTTGATTGCGGTTCACATATAAATTGCCAATATGTGCGTGCTGACTGACATGTTCAATACGGCTATCAATGCGCGTATGTAGCCCCATAGTTAGCCCGTAACCCAGCCCGTTTATGTCATCTATTAATTTATCTAACATGCCCGATTTATATCGTGTAATGTGTAAAATTGGGCCAAACTTTTCATCTAACATATGGGCCGGCGATGGAATTTCAAAGGCTGTAGGGCGTATAAAATATCCAGTCTTAGGTTTGGGTGTATTTTTGGTATGTCCAATTTTTTCCCATTTAAGACTTTGCTCGCTGATATAATTTTCCAGCATAGAGCGGGCATCGGCATTAATAACGGGGCCAATATCAATCGCGAGTTTTTCAGGGTTGCCGAGCGATAACACCTCCATAGATCCAGACAACATTTTGATGAAATCATCGGCTATTTCGTCTTGCAGGCAGACTAAGCGGCAGGCAGAACAGCGCTGCCCTGCGCTCTGAAACCCTGATGCGACAACATCACTAACGGCTTGTTCTAGCAAAGCCGTCGAGTCGACAATCATGGCATTTAATCCGCCAGTTTCTGCAATGAACGGAATGGTTGCTCTGTCAGTATCTGCCAGCGTTTTTGCGATACGTTTCGCTGTAGCTATCGAGCCTGTGAAACATATACCGTCAATTTCGGGTGAGGCGCTCAGGGCTGCGCCGATGACAGCCCCGCTACCGATGGTTAAATGCAGTGCATCTTTTGGCACGCCGCAATCATGTAAGATTTTGACGGCCTCATAGGCGATTAAAGGTGTGTGTTCGGCGGGTTTGCAAATCACGCAATTTCCTGCCGCTAGAGAGGCGCTGACTTGCCCTAGAAAAATTGCGAGCGGAAAATTCCACGGAGAAATACACGCGATAGTCCCAAGGGCTTTGCGGGTCTCAAACTTATCTGTTTGTGCTTGCAGACTGTAATAGCGTAAAAAGTCCACGGCCTCTCGGACTTCTGAAATGGCATCTAGCCAGGTTTTCCCTGCTTCTTTCACACATAACACCATGAAATAATCCATCTGGGCCTCAAGCCTATCGGCTGCGCGCATGAGGCATGCAGCGCGCTGCGCGGCTGGTATATTGGCCCAGCTTGATGTTTTTGCGGCCTGAAGCGCTATAGCTAAATCAGGTTTTGTCGCATGGCTTGCGGTGCCGATAAGTTCATCTGGCTGGGCAGGATTATAAATAATATCGTTATTGTCTTTATGGCTTTCATCAGGTTTTTTGCCGTTAATAATCGAATGGGCTGATATATTTAAGGGTGTATGGGTAAGGCTCTCCAAATGCACGGCAGTCACGGCTTGTGTGTAATCTAATCCTTTGGCTGCAAGGCGCTGGCCGCTAAACATATCTCGCGGGGCCGTGATAGCGGGATTGGCTGCGACTGCATTTGATAATGTATGTTCAACAGGATCGCGGGCTATATCGTCTATTTTTACTCGCTCATCTAAAAGTTGATTGACGAAACTACTATTAGCCCCGTTTTCTAACAAGCGCCGTACGAGATAGGGCAATAAGTCTTTATAAGCGCCTACGGGCGCGTAGATGCGGCTAGGGACATGTGTGCGTTTCATGATTTCGCGGTGCAAAACTTCGCCCATGCCGTGAAGGCGCTGAAATTCGAAACCCGTATAATCTTTATTTTCACCGCCGGAGGCCATATGCAAAATAGCTGACATGCTTGAGGCATTATGCGTGGCAAATTGCGGGAAAACAATCTCGCGATTATCTAGCAAAACTCTGGCGCAGGCGAGATAGGACAGGTCCGTATTTTCCTTGCGGGTAAACACTGGATAACTTTCAAGCCCCATTTCCTGTGCCCGTTTAATTTCCATATCCCAATAAGCGCCTTTGACCAGACGGATACAAAATTTGCGGTTCGCTGCGCGGGCGCTCGCAAGCAAGTGCTGTATCGTCACCATTGCGCGGCGCTGGTAAGCTTGAACAACAATCGCAAGACCATCCCAATTTGCAAGATCTTTATCTTCAAGTAAGGCTTTTGCGACGAGCATAGAGACTTCAAGACGGTCGGCTTCTTCGGCGTCAATGGTCAAGCCCATATTGGCCGCTTTGGCAGCCAGTGCCATGGGTTTTAGGCTGTCTAGCAAAGCAGGGACGCATAAATCCCTTTGATTATATTCATAGCGTGGGTGCAATGCAGAGAGCTTGACTGAAATTCCGGGCGCGGCAGCGCTGCTTGCATATTGGTTTGACTTTTTGGCTAATGTGTCAATCGCATATTGGTAATTTTGGCGGTAGCGCTCTGCATCTTCTAAGGTATGCGCTGCCTCGCCAAGCATATCATAGGAAAATGAAAAACCGACCTTTTCAAAATCAGCAGATTTAGAGATGGCATGTTCGATGTCGCGGCCTAATACAAAATGCCCGCTCATCACGCCCATAGCGGCTTTGACGCCTTGATGCAGTACTGTATCGCCCAAACGCGCGGCAAGATTTTCGGCCTGTGCCCCGCCTGTCATTTTTACCCAAGCCGCGGATAAGGCCATACCGCCCGTAGATAGATTGACAAGGCTTGATGTGCTTTGTCCGTGATGGGCGGCCCAATCGCGGCCGGATAATTTATCGCGCAGTAAAAGATGAGCTGTCGGATTATCAGGCGTCCGAATAAGAGCTTCGGCAAGGCGCATTAAGGTCACGCCTTCCTCTGTGGATAAGCCATACTCTTGTAAAAATGCGTCAAAAAGTTCACCATCTTGGGCGATTTCACGACAAGCTGAGATAAGTTCTGTGGAGGCATTGAAAATATTACTGCGGTCAGCTTGTGATAGGTTGAGGCTATCTCTTAGGCGCGCAATCAATTCGGCTTCATCGGCAAGGTAGAATTTATGAAAAATCTCAAAACTTTGCGGAGCAATGCCGAATGCAGGTAACGCCATGATAAATGCCTTGTAACGTTTGGAATCTCTATCGCATTTATAAGCTAGGAAGCCTATCAGATAAGCGGCTTTTATTGAGCTAAATTTGAGGTATTAGAAAATATTATTTTAGAAAATACAGAAAAACCGCCATTTTATACTACTCATTTTGTTGTCTTTAATTTTGCCTTGAAAACATTATGTTTCGTCATTCTTTCTGGGCAGGGGCTTGTGTTTTGATGATTTCATAATAGCGTCATAGCCTGTGTTATAATTTACATAAAATAACAATATAAGAATTTCTTTATATACATTGTATTTTAGACCTGCTAGTGAGCGCCAACCGTGTCGAGTCAGGACGATTTATTATGCATAATACGACAGAAATTTGGGATAAAGTCATTGCTAGCGCGAAAGAGCGAATTCTGATTCTGGACGGTGCTATGGGAACGATGCTGCAAAAGCAAAGCTTGCAAGAAGAAGATTTTCGTGCAGAGCGGTTTAAAGATTGGCCATCGCCCTTGCAGGGTAATAATGACTTGCTTGTGCTTACAAAGCCAGAGGTGGTCGCCAAGGTGCATAATGCTTTTTTAGACGCAGGCGCGGACTTTATTGAAACCAATTCCTTTAACGCAACGACAATTAGCCAAGCGGATTATGATATGTCAGAGCTTGCGCCTGAAATCGCGCGTGCTTCTGCGCAAGTTGCGCGGCAATGCGCAGATGAATGGACGGCGAGAACACCTGAAAAACCCCGTGCTGTTCTAGGCTCTGTTGGCCCTATGAATAAGACACTTTCCATTTCGCCTAAAGTTGAAGATCCAGGCTATCGGGATGTGACATTTGATGAAGTCAAAGAGAGTTATATTGGACAAATCACAGCGATGATTGACGTGGTTGATGCGGTGCTTATCGAAACTGTGTTTGACACATTAAATTGCAAAGCTGCGATTGCTGCCGTGCGCGAAGTTTTCGTCAATGTTGGCTATGAACGGCCTTTGCTCATTTCAGGAACGATTACGGACCGGTCTGGGCGTACATTATCAGGACAGACGGCCGAAGCCTTTTGGATTTCAATCGCGCATGCAAAGCCGTTTGCTGTGGGCCTAAATTGCGCTTTAGGCGCAGATGAAATGCGTCCACATATTGAAGCGCTTTCGCGTGTTGCAGATACGCATATTATGTCGTTCCCAAATGCAGGATTGCCCAATGCTTTTGGCGAATATGATGAACTCCCCGCAGATATGCGCCGCCAGATAGAGCCGTGGATAGAGGAAGGGTTTGTGAATATTCTGGGCGGGTGTTGCGGGACAACGCCAGACCATATTGCGGCCATTGCAGATGCAGCGGCGCGCGGCGCGCCGAGACCATTGCCGAAGATAAAACAAACCTTACGCCTGTCGGGCCTCGAACCTTTTGAAATTGCGGTGTAATCATGACCTCAGCGGCGACTCAATTTATCAATATTGGTGAACGTACAAATGTTGCGGGATCTGCGCGGTTTAAAAAATTAATTGTCAAAGGTGATTTTGACAAAGCGCTATCTGTAGCACGCCAACAAGTTGAAAATGGCGCGCAGATCATCGACATAAATATGGATGATGGTTTAATTGACGGCGTAGCGGCCATGACACGCTACTTACAATTATTGGCAGGTGAGCCAGATATTTCTCGCGTACCGATTATGATTGATAGCTCTAAGTGGGACGTGCTTGAAGCGGGTCTAAAATGCGTTCAAGGCAAGGCCGTTGTGAATTCCATTTCGATGAAAGAGGGCGAAGCTGCTTTTTTAGAACAAGGTCGTAAGGTACGAGATTTGGGCGCAGCTGCCGTTATCATGGCCTTTGATGAAGAAGGCCAAGCGGAAACCGCCGATCATAAATATGAAATTTGCGCGCGCGCCTATAAGCTCCTGACGGAGGAAATTAATTTCCCGCCTGAAGATATTATTTTTGACCCGAATATTTTTGCTGTCGCCACAGGCATTGAAGAGCATAATGATTATGCTGTCGCATTTTTTGAAGCGTGCCGCCGTATTAAAGCCAATCTACCGCATGCGCGTATTTCTGGCGGTTTGTCCAATGTATCATTTTCATTTCGCGGTAATGAGCCTTTGCGCGAAGCTATGCATAGCGTATTTCTGTATCACGCTATTCCTGCGGGCCTTGACATGGCGATTGTCAATGCGGGCCAGTTGACGATTTATGATGATATTCCAGATGAGCTACGCGAGCGGGTTGAAGATGTTATCTTGAACCGCCGCGATGATGCCACGGATCGCTTACTTGAAATCGCGGAAAAATATCGCGGTGATGGTAAAGGCAAAGCTGTCATTGTCGATGATGAATGGCGTAAATTACCCGTGGAGAAACGGCTAGAACATGCCCTTGTGCGCGGCATTACTGATTTTATTGTCGAAGATACCGAAGAAGCTCGCCTATCCGCCGAGCGGCCTTTGCACGTTATTGAAGGCCCGCTTATGGACGGGATGAATGTTGTCGGAGATTTGTTTGGCTCTGGTAAAATGTTCTTGCCGCAAGTGGTGAAATCAGCGCGTGTGATGAAAGCGTCTGTCGCCCATTTATTGCCTTTCATGGAAGACGAAAAAGAACAAATGGGCATGGCGGATAAGTCGAATGGTAAAATTCTCATGGCAACCGTTAAAGGTGATGTGCATGATATTGGCAAAAATATCGTCGGGGTTGTGCTGCAATGTAATGGCTATGATGTGGTTGATTTGGGCGTGATGGTACCCTGTGATAAAATCCTCGCAGCAGCCAAAGAACATGATGTTGATATGATTGGTCTGTCGGGATTAATTACGCCAAGCCTTGATGAAATGGTCTATGTCGGCAAAGAAATGCAGCGCCTTGATATGGATATGCCGCTTTTAATTGGCGGTGCGACTACGTCAAAGACCCACACAGCCGTAAAGATTGAGCCTGCCTATAAAAATGGCGCGACGATTTATGTCACAGATGCTTCCCGCGCAGTGGGTGTGGTGAGCGCGATGTTGGGCGATAAGAAAGATGATTATGCGGCCAATCTTCGCATAGAGTATGACAAAGCCCGCGCGGCGCATAATCGCGGGCAAAGCGCTAAAGCGCGCCTAACTCTCAAAGAAGCCCGAGATAATGCTTGGACAACAGATTGGGAGAATTACACACCGCCAAAACCGACATTTTTAGGTACGAAAACGCTGATAGATTACCCACTTGAGGCTTTGCGCGATTATATTGATTGGACGCCCTTCTTTGCGACATGGGAGCTTAAAGGCCGTTATCCTGCGGTTTTGGACAATGATATTTACGGCGAAGCTGCGCGAGATTTATTCCGTGACGCCAATGCGATGCTTGATACTATGATCGCTGAAAAATGGGTCAAAGCCAATGCGGTTTACGGGTTTTGGCCTGCAGGCCGAAATGGCGATGATGTGACGGTGTTTACGGATGAGACGCGCACAGACACACAAGCCAGCTTCCACGGATTGCGCCAACAAATATCAAAAGGCGGAAAAGGAAAACCTAATTTCTGTATCTCTGATTTCTGCGCGCCGGATGGTGATTATATTGGCGGGTTTTGTGTCACAGCTGGGCTTGGCGAAGATGAACGATCCAAGGCATATGAAGCGGCGGGGGATGACTATAATTCTATCTTATTTAAAGCCTTATGTGACCGTCTTGCCGAAGCCTTTGCGGAGCATCTCCATGCGCGTGTGCGCCGCGAGTTTTGGGGATATGCATCCAATGAAACGGCATCTGGTGAAGATTTAATTGCCGAGCGTTATGCTGGTATTCGCCCAGCCCCGGGTTATCCTGCACAACCTGACCATACAGAAAAAGCAACTTTGTTCAGGCTCCTAAATGCAACTGAACAAACGGATGTGATACTCACGCAAAGCTTTGCCATGCACCCTGCTAGCTCTGTATCGGGTATTTATTTCTCTCACCCTGATAGTGTTTATTTCGGCGTCGGGAAAATCGAAAAAGACCAAGTCGAAGATTATGCGCGCCGCAAAGATATGAGCCTAGGCGATGTAGAACGCTGGCTGGCGCCGATCTTAAATTATGATGCGTAATGGAATCCTAATTCACTGTTAGATAAGCCTGTAAGATAAATCTGCAGGCTTGCTATCACTGTGCGGCTCTGCGAAAGGAAGGGCAAGCCATATGCATATAAGGATGCCCGCATTTGACAGAAAAGCTCACCGATAAATTTGGCCGAGATATAACCTATCTGCGGTTATCTGTGACGGATCGTTGTGATCTGCGCTGTACCTATTGCATGGCCGAGAGCATGGTATTTTTACCGCGAAAAGACCTGCTGACATTTGAAGAAATGGATAAGCTTGTTGCTGTCTTTATCGAGCGCGGCGTACGTAAAATTCGGCTAACAGGCGGGGAGCCATTGGTGCGGCGTGATGTGATACCTTTTATTGAGGGTTTATCGCGGCACCTGACATCAGGCGTCGTTGATGAAGTCACCCTGACAACCAATGGTACGCAGCTAGAGGCCTATGCGGGTGATTTGGTCAGAGCTGGCGTAAAGCGAATTAATGTCTCGCTGGATAGCCGTGATCCAGAGGTTTTTGCCAAGCTTGCCCGCCGCAATAGGCTCGGCCAAGTGCTGCGCGGTATTGATGCGGCACTAGAAGCTGGCTTGAAAGTGAAACTAAACACCGTTGCTATGAAAGGTGTCAACCAAGCGGAAATTCCAGACCTTATGCAATGGGCGCACGGAAAAGGCATGGATATGACGTTGATTGAGGTCATGCCTATGGGCGTAATTGAGGAAGATCGTGTGGATCAATTTCTGCCTTTAACTGCTGTCAAAGATGATTTGGAGACGCGTTTTACACTCACGCAGATTGACTATCACACGGGCGGGCCGTCGCGCTATGTTAAGGTTGAAGAGACGGGCGGGCGGCTTGGCTTGATTACGCCGCTCACTCAGAATTTTTGTGCGGGCTGTAACCGTGTGCGCGTGACCTGTACGGGACGGATTTATATGTGCCTTGGGCAAGATGATTTTGTAGATTTGCGCCAAGCTATGCGCGGTGACAATCCTGATGAAGATTTAAACGCTGCGCTTATCCGCGCCATGGGGGCCAAGCCTGAAAAGCATGATTTTGACATATCGCGCCGTGATGCCCGCCCCGCTGTGGGGCGGCATATGTCACTGACGGGAGGCTAACTTAGATAGCTTTCGCAGCGTCTTTAATTGCGCTACGAATCCGCAGATAAGTGGCACAGCGGCAAATGTTTCCGCTCATGGCATCATCAATATCTTGATCGCTTGGATTTGGATTTTCATTGATCAATGCGGCTGCGGACATGATTTGTCCCGATTGGCAATATCCGCATTGCGGCACGTCAATCGCTTCCCACGCGGCGCGGATGACATTGGCGGCCTTGCCAGATAAGCCTTCAATCGTAACAATATCAGAGCCTTCAACATCTTCATGAGCTGTAATGCACGAGCGAATTGGCGCGCCGTCAACATGGACTGTGCAGGCTCCGCATTGCGCCACGCCGCAGCCAAATTTTGTGCCAGTGAGCCCAATATGATCGCGCAAGACCCATAATAAAGGCGTACCTTCAGCCGCCGTGACCGTTTCGGATTTACCATTAATTTTCAGTGTAATCGCCATGGGTCTATTCCTTAAATCGCAAGTTGATTATTCATGCCAAGGATTGGCAGTTGACGAATACGTTGGCCTGTGGCGGCGAAAATTGCATTGGCGAGCGCTGGGGCTGCGGGCGGTGTGCCTGGCTCTCCGACTCCGCCAGGCGGGGCATCAGATTCGATAATTTTGACTTGCATGGCACGCGGAGATTCGAGCATTCGCATCACGCGCCAATCTGGGAAATTAGCTTGCTGTATTTGGCCATTTTTGGCTGTGAGCTGCCCGAACATTGCATTGGAAATACCGTAAAGTGTCCCGCCTTCAAGCTGTGTTGTCACATGGCGTGGATTAACCACTGTACCCGCGTCAATGACAGACCAAATTCCAGGAATTGTAATAGTCCCATCCGCGTCAACCTTCACTTCAATAACAGTTGAGACATAAGATAAAAACGAGCGGTGCGTCGCAATGCCAAGGCCATGACCATCCGGTAAAGTGCGGCCCCATCTTGCGAGTTTGGCGGCTTGCTTGGTTACATTTGCCAAACGGGCCGTATCGAGCGGGTAATCGTCTAGAGATTTACCGTAATTTGAAATTACGGCTCCATCTTTGGCAGGCTCTTCAATACGCGGAGCGCCGATAAGCTCTAATAGATAATCTTTTTGGTCTTTGCCCGCTGCATGTGCCATCTCTGCGGCGAAGCTTTGTACGGCAAAAGCATGATAAACATTGGCCACAGAACGAAGCCAACCAATACGAATTTTGGCAGAGGCCTGTCCTGACTCGACGCGGATGTTTGGAATATTGAACGGATTATCCACCGCGCCCATTTCCATCTCTCCATTGCCTGGGCGGTTATTGCCTGCGGTAAATGTTGAGCCGATGGGCGGGAATGCTGTGCGATGTAAAAAAGCTGTGGGCTTGCCATTTGCGTCCATACCCGCTTCAAAGCGCTGGGCGCTGACGGAATGGGCGTAGCCATGTTTTAAATCATCTTCGCGTGTCCATGTCACTTTGACAGGCTTGCCAATATCGCGAGAAATGAGGGCCGCTTCGACGCCAAAATCAGGTTTGGATTTACGGCCAAAACCGCCGCCGAGCCATGTAACGTTAATGGTGACATCATCTTCGGGAATACCGCATGCGGCAGCAACTGTTCTACGCATACCTTGCGGGGCTTGGGTGCAAGCCCAGATTTCGACTTTATCACCCGTCCATTCGGCTGTTGCGGCAGGCGGCTCCATGGGGGCTTGCGCGAGATGCGGGGCATAATATTCGGCGCTAATTGTTTTATCGGCGCTCTTAAGAGCTGCGTAAACATCGCCGCGATTACGGCGCGCTTCGCCTTTGCTGCGAATGGTTTCAAGTAAAGTCTCGCGAAAATCATCAGAATCATAATCTGAGTTTTCACTTTCGCTCCACTCAACCTGCAAAGCTTCGCGGCCTTGAATCGCCGCCCATGTGTCTGAGGCAATCACAGCGATGCCGCCAAGCGGGTTAAATCCTGCGGGCGCAGAGGCGGCAGGCAGTTCAAAGGTTTTTATAACGCCAGGCACGGCTAGGGCGGCGGTGTTGTTGATTGATTTTGGCTTAGTAAATAAAACAGGTGGATGCGCGATAACGGCGTAAACCATGCCGGGACGTTTGACATCAATACCATAGAGGCTATCGCCGCGCACAATACGCGGGACAGTTTTCGAGGCGACAGGCTTGCCAATATAGCGCCAATCTTTGCGCGCTTTGAGCGCTATAGACGCCGCCTCTGGGACAGGCAGAGCACTAGCGGCTTCGGCCAATTCGCCGTAACTTAACCGTTTACTGCCATTGACAACATAGCCCATATCCGTTGTGAGCGCGGCTGCATCAACGCCCCATTCACTCGCTGCTGCGTCAATGAGCATAGCGCGCATAGCCGCCCCGGTTTGGCGCATAGACTCAAAACCGTTACGAATTGTTGTTGATCCGTCTGTATTCTGATTGCCATATTTGGGATGGCCAATGGCTTGTTTGATGATGACCTTATCTAGATCAACATCTAATTCATCGGCGAGGATTTGCGATACGGCTGTCCAAGCTTGTTGACCCATTTCAGAGCGATGAACCGTCAGGCTGACTTGATTGTCTGGTGTAATACCAATGAAAAGCTGCGGGCCAGACTCGGCTGTAACGACATTTGCCATGCTAGGTGTCATACCATTCTTTGCGGGACTTATTTTCGTTGGAGTATCGGTTTTGGGCGAGCAAGCAGGTAATATACTCACGCCTAGAACAAATGTTCCTGCCGTTGCCACAAAGCCTCGGCGCGACATATTTGTGATGTGCGGAGCATTGGCTTGGATGTCTTGCGGGGCGGGGAGGTATTTTTCCAAAAACATGGACGGCTCTCTTGGGCTAAGATTTATGATAGTTTTATCAATATATGCGGCGCATAACATATCTTAAAGTTTTGGCAAAGCCATCTACGGTTTTGATGTGTAAAAACTCTTTTAAAAAATAACCATCGGGAACCGTTTAAACCTATATTTTTAGGCAGAGATATATGGAGATCATCAGTCAAAGACAAAACCCCGCTTGATGCGGGGTTCAGTTTTAAAGAAGTGTTTTATTTAATGAAAGTGGTGTTTTAATATAGCGTTTCACCCGCTTTGGCCATTTCGCGGAATTTCACAGGCGGGCTAAATCGTGCGCCGTAATGTTGTGCCAGCCGGTCTGATATTTCGACATAGGTATCTATGCCGATTGTGTCGATGTAAGAGAGCGGCCCGCCCGTATATGGCGGAAAGCCAAGGCCAAATATCGCGCCAAGATCAGCGCTTTGCGGGTCCGGGACAACGCCTTGTGCATAGGTCCGCGCCGTGGGTGCCAGCAGCGCATAAAGCAGGCGCTCTTTTACTGTATCGGCAGAGGGCTGCTCGTCTAAAAGCGGGTAATGCTCGGACATGCCTTTCCAGAGATCAAGGCGTTTGCCATTTTCATCATAATTGTAAAAACCTGCACCAAAGCGGCGACCTGCGCGATCCCATTTTGTTACCATATTGGTCATGAAATCTTCTGTGCCAGTTGGAACATATTTATCTCCCATCTCCTCTTGGGTGGATTTCATAATGTCATAACCAAGCTTGAGTGTTGTATCATCTGATACAGCCAGCGGACCAATGGGAAGGCCAAGTATCGCCGCGCAATTCTCAATCAAAGCTGGATTGACGCCTTCTGTGACCATTAAGCTGGCTTCATTGACATAAGGCGGGAAAACTTGATTGGTAAAGAAACCGCGCACATCTTTGACAACAATCGGCGTTTTGCGAATTTTTCTATTATAATCAAAGGCTGCGGCCAAGGCGACATCGCCTGTGCCTTCATGCGGGATAATTTCGAGGAGCGGCATGCGCTCAACGGGGCTAAAAAAGTGCATGCCAATAAATTGGTCAGGCCGCGATGAGTGTTTTGCAAGGCTGCCAATCGGAAGTGTTGAGGTGTTAGAGGCAAAGACAACATTTTGGCCAATAACGGCTTCTGTTTTCTTAATCACATCAGCTTTAACGTCAGGTCGTTCAAACACAGCTTCGATAATGAGGTCAACATCTTTGAGGTCATCATAATTATCTG
This sequence comes from uncultured Caulobacterales bacterium, assembly GCA_937929915.1. GTDB lineage: Bacteria > Pseudomonadota > Alphaproteobacteria > Caulobacterales > Maricaulaceae > Litorimonas. The sequence continues at coordinate 110,563 of CALFUN010000012.1, forward strand.
TAGGCGTGATACGGGCAAGGAATGCATCCGCTTTGTCTTGGGTCATACGGCCACGTTTAACATTCTTATCGAGAATTTTTTTCGTATAAGCGATAGATTTTTGCGCATCTTCTAGTGTGCGGTCAAGCGAGATAACCTCCATGCCCGCTTTGGCTGTCACGTGAGCGATACCGGAGCCCATCAAGCCTGCGCCTAAGACGCCGACTTTTTTAATATCAAGGGCCGGGACGGATGCGGGACGCTGCGCGCCTTTTTCTGCCGCGCCTTTGTTAATGAATAATGTGCGGATCATATTTTTCGACACATCACCAGAGAGTAATTTGACGAAATATTTGACTTCGATCTCTAGCGCCTTGTCCATTGGCACGATCGAGCCTTCATAGAAACACGACATAATGGCTTGCACGGCGGGGTAATTACCTTTGGTTTGTTCCATTGCCATGGCATTTGCCGCCATATGGAATTGCACAGATTTTGGGTTCATCGCGCCAGACCCGCCCGGGATTTTAAAGCCGCGTATATCCCACGGCGAAAGCGTTTTGGGGTTAGCTTTGATCCAAGCTTTTGCGGCCTCAATCGTGGTGCCCGCTTCAACAACGTCGTGGATAAGGCCTTGCGCTTTGGCTTTTTTGGGGTCCAAATTCTTGCCTTGGGTGCACATTACGGCTGCATTTTGCAAGCCAAGCAAACGCATAGTGCGCTGCGTTCCGCCCCCGCCCGGCAGCAGGCCAACTAGCACCTCTGGCAGGCCGAGTTTAACCGCAGGACTATCAGCGGCCACGCGGTAATGCGCGGCAAGCGCAATTTCAAGACCGCCGCCAAGCGCTAGCCCTTCAATGGCGGCGGCAACGGGTTTGGCCTTTTTACCTTCGCGCGATATTTGCCGCGGACTATATCCGCCCGTTTCAAATTTGCGAAAGGCTTTGGACAGGCCCATGGCTTTGTCCACGCCCTCTTGAGTGATGTCGCCGCCAATATCGCTCATCATGGTCAGGTCAGCGCCCGCCATAAAGCCATTAGCTTTGCCAGAGGCCCAAATAAGGCCTGTCATATCGTCATTTTGGGTAAATTCATCGGCAAATTTTATCAATTCTTCGATGAAGTCAGGGGTGATGACATTCATGGTTTGATCGGGCACATCAATTGTGGCCAGAACAATGCCATCGGCATCTATGTTTAAAGAGAAATTCTTATAACTCATTATATTGCAATCCGTCTTGATATTAAAATCTATATTCAGCCTGTAGCTTTAGGGATTAGGCTGATACCTTATGCGTTAAACGCGCTCTATGATGGTGGCTGTGCCCATGCCGCCGCCGATACATAAAGTCACCAGCGCGGTTTCTTTATCCGCGCGTTCCAGCTCATCAACCATGGTACCAAGGATCATCGCCCCCGTAGCGCCGAGCGGATGGCCCATAGCAATCGCACCGCCATTGACGTTAATGTCATTATGGTCAACATCCATCGCTTGCATGAAGCGCAGCACTACGGCCGCAAAGGCTTCATTAAGCTCATAAATATCGATGTCATTTTTATCCATGCCCGCACGTTTAAGCGCTTTTTTGGCGGCAAATTCTGGCCCTGTGAGCATGATGGTTGGCTCTGAACCAATAGAG
>CALFUN010000013.1 GCA_937929915.1 uncultured Caulobacterales bacterium
GCTTCGGTTGTGAGGATTAAAGATGCCACAGAGGCTGCGTCCATAAGCGCTGTGCGCACAACTTTCACAGGGTCGATAATGCCAGCTTTGACCATGTCGACATATTTATCATTCTGCGCGTCATATCCGTAATTGGCTTTGTTTTCCGCAAGGACATTGCCCACAACCACTGCGCCTTCGACGCCCGCATTATCTGCGATTTGACGGAGCGGATATTGCAGCGCGGCTCTGACGATGTCGATGCCCGCTTTTTCATCATCATTGGCGCCTTTGACGTCAATGAAGCGAGACGCGCGCAGAAGGGCTGTGCCGCCGCCTGGGACGATGCCTTCTTCCACGGCTGCGCGGGTTGCGTTTAGCGCGTCATCGACACGGTCTTTGCGTTCTTTAACTTCAATCTCAGTTGAGCCGCCGACTTTGATGACAGCTACGCCGCCAGCCAGTTTGGCCAGACGCTCTTGGAGTTTTTCGCGGTCGTAATCAGAGGATGTTTCTTCGGCTTGTGCGCGAATTTGGTCAACGCGGGCTTTGATGTTCTTCTTTTTACCTGCGCCGTCAACAACAACTGTGTCATCTTTGGTGATGTGGACATGCTTGGCTGTGCCCAAGTCTTTCAGAGAGACATTTTCGAGCTTGATGCCGAGATCTTCTGAAATCACCGTGCCATTTGTTAGGATAGCAATGTCTTGTAGCATCGCTTTACGGCGATCTCCAAAACCAGGGGCCTTCACAGCTGCGATTTTCAATCCGCCGCGGAGTTTATTGACAACAAGAGTGGCGAGCGCTTCGCCTTCAATGTCCTCTGCGATGATGAGAAGCGGCTTGCCTGTTTGGACGACAGCTTCGAGGATTGGCAGCATAGGCTGGAGTGATGTTAGCTTGCCTTCATTGAGCAGGATGTAAGGGTCATCTAGTTCTGTTTTCATCTTCTCAGCATTTGTGATGAAGTAAGGAGAAAGGTAACCACGGTCAAACTGCATGCCTTCAACAACATCGAGTTCTGTTTCGGCTGTTTTGCCTTCTTCAACAGTGATAACACCCTCATTGCCGACTTTGCCCATCGCTTCAGCAATCATTTTACCGATAGACGCTTCACCATTTGCCGAGATTGTGCCGACTTGGGCGATCTCTGATGATTTTGTGATTTTATTGGCTTTCTTGAGCAAGTCGCCTGCGATTTCGCTGGCGGCTTTATCAATACCGCGCTTAAGATCCATCGGGTTCATGCCGGCTGCAACGCGCTTAAGGCCTTCGCGAACAATCGCTTGGGCTAGAACTGTTGCTGTTGTTGTACCGTCGCCAGCTTTATCATTTGTTTTGCTTGCAACTTCACGCAACATCATCGCGCCAAGATTATGGTAACGATCTTCAAGTTCGATTTCTTTGGCAACGGATACACCGTCTTTTGTTGAACGAGGCGCGCCGAAGCTGCGTTCGATAACAACGTTACGGCCTTTGGGGCCGAGTGTGACTTTTACTGCATTTGCAAGGATGTCGACACCCTCAAGCATTTTTGCACGGGCGTCTGACCCGAATTTGACGTCTTTTGCCGCCATGGTAATTCTCCTTAGTCGCACCACATATCTGGCGCATAAATATTAAATTGAAACAGGCAGGTTTCAGATTAACCAATGATGCCCATAATGTCAGATTCTTTCATGATAAGCAGGTCTTTGCCGCCGATCTTGACTTCTGTACCGCCCCATTTGCCAAATAAGACAACATCGCCTTTTTTGACGTCTAGCTTGTTATAGCTGCCATCATCATTGCGTGTGCCTGGCCCGACGGAAATAACTTTACCTTCGGAGGGTTTCTCTGTGGCTGTATCAGGAATGATAATACCGCCTGCCGTTTTTGTATCTTCTTTGACGCGTTCGACAACGACGCGGTCATGGAGGGGACGAAATTTCATACGTCTATCTCTCTTTGCTAAAGTTTCAGTGTTAAGTTTCTTCATAAGGTTTAGCACTCACCCCGTGCGAGTGCTAATGGCACATCATTTAGGGGCGCGCATCCAGACTCGCAAGGGGTAGAGCGATTCTTTTTTAAAATTTTTAGAGAGCTTTCTTAGAGGTGTGAAAAAGGATGGTTTTTAAAGTTGTACCTTAAAAAGTAAACTTACCCGACATCCACCATTAAACGCATCACGCTATGGGTGAAATTATTGGGGGCAATGGTTTGCTCACCTGTCCAGCTTATATTAGGAAAGCGGCTTAGGATTTGGCGGTATACGGCTTCGAGCTGCATATTGGCAACGCGCTGTCCAAGGCAGACATGCGGGCCAATACCAAAGGCAAGGTGGTCTTTGGCATTACTGCGGTGAATGTCAAATATATCTGGGTTTTCAAATATAGATGGGTCGCGATTAGCGGCGCCGTAAAACATAACCACTTTCTCGCCTTCCGCAATTTTTTGGCCGCACAGCTCTGTATCTTGCGCGGCCGTGCGGCGCATATAAATCACAGGGCTGACCATACGGATGGCTTCATGTATCGCATTGCTTATGAGATTAGGGTTTGCAATTAACTCGGCTTTAGCATCGCGAAATTCTGTTAAGAGCCGCATTGTACCTGAAATTGAATTGCGGGTTGTGTCATTTCCGGCAAAGACAATTAAGAGCCATGAGCCGTCAAGATATTCATCGGGTAAAACGTCTCCGTCAATATTAACATTAGCAATCGCAGAGAGTAAATCTTCTTGCGGATTGGCACGGCGCGCTTTGAGGATGTGTTGCCCGTAATCAAACATGGCTTGTATCTCTTGCATAAATGTCATGATTTGGGCGGGGTCAATTTGGCTCATATCGCCATATTCCATTTGCTCAAGCGTGTATTGGGCCGTCTCCAACATGCTCATCCAGCTTGCAATTTTGGGCTGGTCAGCTGCGGGAATGCCAAGGATTTCACAGAGCGTAAATAGCGGCAATTTCTCAGAAATATGCGGGACAAGATCGGCAATGCCATTATTCTGTTTTGCGGCAATGTCAAAGTCATCTAATAGATCTGCGATTTTGGCATCGACTTTGGTTTTTAATTTTCGCACATAATCTGGAGTAAAATACGCCATATGCTCCCGCCGCAGTTGCATATGGTTGGGCGGATCAAGACAGATCATTGTGTCCAGTGCCGCGCGGTGGAGCAAGGGATGGCGGCGGGTTTCATTTAAATAGGCTTGCAGGATGCCGCCTTTTTGCGATGAATATGTTTGTGCGTCCATATTGACGGCTCGTATATCGGCATAACCAGTGAGCGCCCAAAAGCCTTCACTACCAGACATGGGGTGCCACATAACTGGGGCTTGCTGGCGGATTTCTGCATAGGCTTGAAACGGATGTCCTTGTGTGAAGACTTTAGCGCTCGCCAGATTTACAGGCGGTGTTAGTGGGTAATGGGGCTTATGCGCTGGCTCGCGCTCTCCGCGATCTGCCATATATGTGTCACTTACAAGGCTCAGGCTCATAATTCATCTCATACTGATATTTTTAATTTACAAAATATACGTTTCTGGTTTTTTGTGGCAGGTCTAGGCCTGTTTTTTGTATGAAGACTATACAAGCTATTATTGGGGCCGGCCAATGACCCAAAGATAAGGTTTTATCGTCACGCTGTCAGTCAGGCCAGCGGCTTTATAAGGATCATCTGCGAGCCAATCTTCAACGGCGTTTTGAGTATCGGCTTCGACAATCATCAGGCTCCCGCGCATGATGCCGTCATTATCAAGCCATGGCCCCGCTGATAAAAGGGTTACGGGGGCAGGGGTTTTTAGCCAAGCCAGATGATCGGCACGCGCAGCTTGGCGAATATGGAGGCTATCGGCTTTGTCTTGGGCATAAATAAGGAAATCAGTCATGATTTTGGGCCTTTCTTGCCATATCCGCTTTTTGGATTCTGTGCCGCGGCGCTTTGATCAAGTGGCCAGCGCGGACGCGCTGCGATGTCCATATCATCAATTTGGCCCAGCATAAGCTTCTCAGCGCCAACCAGTGCGATCATTGCGGCATTATCGCCGCAAAACTTTAGCGGCGGAGCGAAGAGTTTAAAGTTTTGGCCTATACATAGCTGATCAAGCCTTGCGCGTAATTCTGTATTGGCCGCAACGCCGCCTGCGACCACAAATCTGTGAGGGCCATGGCCATGTGTAGCGCGAAACATGTCCATAGCGCGCAAGGTTCTATCCGTGAGTACATCGGCAACGGCGCGCTGGAAACTGGCGGAAATATCTGCCTTGGCTTTGCCGGATTGGTCGCTAGCCTCCCAAGCGCGCGCCACCGCCGTTTTAAGGCCTGCAAAGGAGAAATCTGCATGGGGTTTGCCTTGAAATGGGCGCGGCAGAGATATGGATTCTGGGTTCCCAGCTTGGGCCCAGCGCTCAACATTTGGCCCGCCAGGGAAGCCTAGAGCCATGACTTTGGCTGTTTTGTCAAAAGCTTCGCCCGCCGCATCATCAACCGTGCTACCAAGACGCGTATATTGCCCGAGCCCTGTGACAGCTAAAAGTTGACTATGCCCGCCAGAAATAAGCAAGAGCAAATAAGGAAAAGGGCAGTCTTCTGATAGGCGCGGGGAGAGGGCGTGGCCTTCGAGGTGGTTAACTGCAATGAGAGGCTTATCAAGGCTCATGGCCAGCCCTTTTGCAGCCATAAGCCCAGCGATAACGCCGCCAATTAACCCGGGGCCAGCCGTGGCGGCAACGGCGTCTATATCGTTATACCCTAAGCCCGATTCTGTGACAGCTTTATCGACAATATGTTCTAATTTTAACATATGTGCGCGCGCGGCAATTTCTGGTACAACCCCGCCAAAGGGTGCATGTTCTTTGTCTTGGCTCGATACAATAGAGCTGCGCAAATCTAGGGTTCCGTCGGCCCTGCGGCGTAAAATAGAGGCCGCGGTTTCATCACAGCTACTTTCTATGCCCAAAATGGTTATATCACGGGCTTGCGCCGCATTGCTTTTAGGGCGTAAAGGGGGTTGTTCTTTGACTGAAGTCACGGTCATTCAAATAAGGAAGCCCGCATAATAATGCAAGATGCGCTTGAAAATATAACACCTCTTAATACGACGCCGTTGAAGATCGGGACGCGCGGCTCTCCGCTTGCGCTTTATCAAGCCAATCTGGTGCAGCGTCTTTTATCAGAAAGCACAGGCCGGCCGCTGCAAGATTTTCCGATTGAAGTGATGCAAACAACAGGCGATGTGATTCAAGGTGATTTGAAAGACTTTGGCGGTAAGGGCCTGTTCACAAAAGAATTAGAGGCGGCTCTGCTGGAAGGCCGCATCGCCATTGCTGTACATTCGATGAAAGATGTTGCGACAACCGGGCATGAGGATTTGATTATCCCGGCTGTGTTAGAGCGCGCCGATGTGCGCGATGCTTTTATCTCGCGTAAATTCACATCCTTGGATGATTTACCCCGTGGCGCCTTAATTGGCTCGGCCTCTATCCGCCGCCGCGCGCAATTATCTGCGTTACGGCCTGATTTAAAATTTTGTTTGCTGCGTGGCAATGTAGGGACGCGCTTGCGTAAGCTCGAAGACGGGGTGTGTGATGCAACCATGCTGGCCTGTGCGGGGCTGCGCCGCCTTGAAGCCGCGCATGAAATCACGCAAGCGATTGATGTTGATGTTATGCTGCCTGCGCCCGCGCAAGGCACGATTGGGATTGAGCTACGCAAAGATAATACGGTTATGCGAGAGCTGCTGGCTCCGCTTAATCATGCCCAAACAGAACTGGCGATTACCGCTGAACGGGCTTTCTTAAAAGCGTTAGACGGCTCATGCCGTACCCCGATTGCCGCGCTCGCGCAGGTAGATAAGGGAAAGATGCGCTTTCGCGGACAAGTGATTGCCAAGGACGGAACGTTGCAGTTTGCCCGTGATGTGACGCAGGTTTGCACGGCGCCGCCGCAGGCTTATGAACTTGGTTTTGCCCTTGGGCAATCTGTCCGTGATGAGATTGGCGATCAGATCATTTTTGATGATTAAAACGATCTGGATAACGCGAACGCAGCCTTGCGCGGATGACAGCGCGCGGCTCTGGCAAGCGCAAGGTTTTAAAACAATAATCGCGCCGTTACTGCGCGTGGTCAATGCACCTCAAAAACCTGCGCCGCCTGACCCTAATGCGCTTTTGGTTTTTACCTCAAAAAATGCTGTTTTTGCCTATCAAACCTATGGCTATAAGACAGGGCATAAGGTTATCACGGTTGGCGATGCGAGCGCGGATGCCGCCCGCGCTGCGGGGTTTCAAGATGTGGTGTCTGCGCAAGGATGCTCCGAAGATGTGACGGCCTTGATTTTGAAAAATATCCCTAAATCCACCCCCATTATTCATTGCGCGGGGCGGCATATACGCGGGTCTATTATAGAGGATTTACAAGCCGCGGGCTATACGGGCCAGCGCGATTTATATTATCAATCCGAAGCCGTAAATCTTTGGCCGAAAATAGACTATAGCGCAGTAAGCCATATTGCCTTTTACTCGCCTTTGGCCGCGCGCAGTTTTCGGGAGCTTTACATGCAAGATAAGACAGCCCGAGCTTTACGTGATATTCATAAGCGCGTCTTTATCTCTATCAGTCAGGCAACCGATGCAGCTTTGGGAGATTTACGCGCGCAGGCAAGGGTGATTGCGAATTTACCAAATGAGACCGCTATGCTAATAAAAGCGGACTTAATCGCGCCATAATTGATGTTCAGGTGAAAGACATATGAACGAGACGGATACAAAATCGGATAACTCATATGAAGCCTTAGTAGAGGCTGAATCTGCGTCAGATAATCATCAAAATAATGAGGTTTTGGACGGGCAAGAGAGCCGTGAGCCATTGAAAAAACCGCGCCGTAAATATGGTAAGTTTGCGCTGGGTTTTACCGCCTTATCCGCGCTTATTATTGGCGGAGCGTCTGGCGGCGGGTTTGTACAATATGTGATGCCTTATTTTACAGGCACGAAGGCGAATAGCCCTAACCCTAACACTGGGCCACGCATAGATTTAACGCCAATAGAGGCACAAATTTCACGCCTAACGGATAAAAATACGCAAATTGATACCCAAATTTCACGGTTAGAGGCGGCCTATAAGCGCTTGGACAGATTGGCCAAGGATGCAAAACCGATTGCGGCAGACCCTATTGACCTTTCAGGCTTGGAAATTCGTCTTGATGCGCTTGAAAATGCCCCGCAAGCAACACCGATTGATGAGAGCTTGCTGGCTCGGCTTGAAAGCTTGCAAAATGAAGGCTCGCCCGCCTTGGATTTGAGTGATATAGAGGCGCGTCTTGCAGAGCTTGAAACACAGCTTGCATCCGAAGATATTCCCGAACCTATCCGCGAGCTTGTGCAAGATATTTATGAAAAGCAGACCGAAACCCAGCTTGAAATTGAAGCTCTTTCAGATGAACTCAAAACGCAACAGGCTCAGCTTATGCCGAGCGCAGATAAGCCGCTTGCGCTTGCTGTGAGTGATTTTCCCAAACGGGCTTTACTGGACGCACTGAGCCAACAAAGCCAAAAACAACCTTTATTACAACGCACGCTTGGCAAGCATATTAAAATTAAAGACCCGGCTGACCCGGCGGTTCTTATCGAAGCCATTGAAACGGCGCTTGATGAGGGCAATATCGAAGCGGCACGGGCCCAGTTTGACAGGCTCCCGCCTGATATTCGTCTTGCAGGGCAAGCCTGGCGCGATGCGCTGAACTAAAACTATAAGAAAGCTCGGATTATGATGAAATATATTATCGCAGCCTTGGTTGTCATCGCGGCTTTGGCAGGGTTGCTGCTTTATATTGGTGATGATGTGACCTTACTAATTAGTTCAAGCGCGCAAACGGGGTTTCTGGCCTTTTCGCCAATAGAATTATCTTGGCAGATTGCGATAATATTGAGTGCGGTCTTGTTGTTTTTTATCATTGGCCTTTGGTCGCTTTTGGGGTGGCTGTGGCGGTTGCCCGCGCGGTTGAAATCCGGGTTTGGTCTGCGCCGCCGTAACCAAGCTTTAGATGCGATGGAAGACGCGCTTGTCGCGGGCGCAGAAGGGGATATGAATAAATCTCGTAAGAAGGCGGAACGCGCGCGGGCTTTGATTGGGTCTGAGGATTTAGGCCGTATCATCAGCGCTCATGCCGCCGAAGCTTGCGGGGATGTTACCGAAGCGCAAATGCATTATAAGGCCATGCTTGGGTCTGAAAAAACCCGCACAACAGGGCAGCGCGGCCTTGCGCAAAATATGCTCGAAGCGGGGAATTTACCGGCTGCTATAGAGCAATCACAGGCGGCTTATGCGGAAAATAAACATGCTTTATGGGCGTTTCAAACCTTGTTTCAAGCCCAAGTCGCGGATTGTCAATGGATGGCTGCGATTGAGACACTAGCCTTAGGGGAAAGCCGTAAACATATTAGCAAAGATGTTGCGCGCCGCCGCCGCACTGTGTTGCAAACGGCTGAGGCTGACCGTTTGCATGATGCGGGTCAAGTGCATCAATCTTTGGAGTTGGCGAGCAAAGCTGCACAGATGTCCCCAGAATTTTCGCCCGCTGCTGCGCTGGCGGCTAAACAATATGTTGCCTCTGGCTCACCTAAAAAAGCGGCAAGTTTGATTGAAAAATCATGGAGCCAAGCGCCGCATCCTGCACTTGCATTGGCTTATTTAGATTTGCAAGCAGGCGAGTCCGTTAAGACGCGTGCAAAACGTATCAATGGTTTGGTCAAACACAATCCTGCGCACCGCGAGTCAATTTTACTTTTGACCGAAGAAGCTTTGCGCCAAGAGGACGGTGTGACTGCGCTCTCGCTTTTATCCCCCTTGCTCAATGAGCATCCATCTGCGCGGCTTTGCGTGTTAGCTGCGCAAACTGAAACCGTTTTGAAAAATCCTGCTGATGCAGCGTTGTGGATGCAGCGCGCCGCAACGGCACCGCGCGAAGCTGATTGGTCTGACCTTGATCCATCTGGCGAGAGTTTTGATTATAGCGCTCAAGACTGGCGGCGATTGGTGTTTAGTTTCGGCGAAACGGGGGAGCTTATTCACCCGCGCGCGGAACGCCAAGACCCAGCGCGCTTGCCATCTGTGATAAGCCTGCCGAAAAACACTCCAAAAGATAGCCTTACTGAGCCCTTTGTAGAGACAAGCGATGCGTCAATATCGGGCATAAAACAGGATATATCAAAACCGAGCGATGCGGCGGTCAAAACTATAGACGAAGATGATCTTGCCGAGCGCCTTGATAGCCTGCTGGACAAGCCATCGCCTTAGAGACAATTATGGCTGCTGAACCACTTGCTCGGCGAAGGTATTAAATCCGCTATCTTGTGAGATTTTCGCAAGGATCTCTGGGCGATTTTTATAAATGTCTGTCATAGTTCTATGGTCTTGAATAAGCGCGGGAATATCGCCTAGCACGATGCGCGAACGAATGAGCTGTGTCCAGCCTGCGGGATCTTCGGGCTCATCCGCCAGACGCGCCGCAAGGCCTTCCACCATAGCTGTGATTTGTTCAGGCGTGACTTGAGGTTGGCCAGCTTGCAGGATTGCTGGCGGGGGCGGAGTTTGTGGTTTAGAGATATTGGATAATTCAGGCGCGCCAATCAGGCGATATGTGCCAAGATTTGCGCCAATAAATAGTGTGATAAATAGACTGATTTGTATTTTTTGCGCTTGGGTTTTTGCCGGTAATAATGGCATTGTTAAATACAAAGCGGCGATGATTGCAAGGATACATAAAATAAGCCAAATCATTGTGAATCCTCTGCCATGCGGATGGGTTTTGCAGGTTTAAAGAACCACAATAGCCCTGCCAGTAATGCCATAAATGGCAATCCCCAAAGCAGATATGTATTGCTTTGTACGGGTGGTTTGAGCAGGACATAATCGCCATAACTCTGGCGCATATAGGCTATGACTTGCGCCTCGCTTTGACCTGCGGAGAGGCGCTGGCGGACAATCTCGCGCATATCTGCGGCAAGAGGGGCATCGCTTTCATCAATGGATTGATTTTGACAGACAACACAGCGCAGGGCGCGGCCAACCTTGCGCGCACTCGCTTCAATCTGATCTGAACTGGGGGCTGTTTGTGCAACGGATAGTGTCGACAATATGAAAGCCAAAATAATAAATAAACTGCGCATCAGTCCGTCTCCAACTGTAGGATAAGGGGCTTTAATGTTTGTGTCCAATCCTCGCGTGATATTGGGCCAATATGTTTATACCGAATTGTGCCTGATTTATCTGTTACAAATGTTTCTGGCGCGCCAACGACGCCGAGTTTGATCGCTAAAATCGATTCAGGGTCAAAGATAATATCGCCATAAGGATTACCTTGCCGCTCAAGCCAGTCTTGGCCTTTATCACGTTTATCTCGCCAATTAATACCGACAAGATTAACGGTTTCGTTTTGGGCTATATCCATCAAAATAGGATGCTCGACGTTACAAGCAATACACCAAGAGCCAAATACATTCACAAGGCTGACTTGATTTTTTAGGTTCGCTTCGGTCAATAGAACTTGCGGATCCTCTAAACTTTGCAGCGAAAATTGCGGGAAAGGCGTTTCTATTAAAACCGTATCAAGCTTGCGCGGGTCGCGGGTTAAGCCAATCGCAAAAGCAAGACCAATTAAAGCAAAAATAATAAGAGGAATAAAACGCTTCATTTAACTATTTTCCTGCTCCAAAGGGCGTCTATTGCCTCTACTCAATAAGGATATAAACCCAGCTAGCGCCATTAAAATTGCGCCAAACCATATCCAGGTTACGAGCGGCTGATAATTCGCCCGCAGCACATATCCATCTTTATTATTGCCTTCGCCAATCGCGGCAAATACTGTAATGGCGGGGGTGAAATGAAACCCAGCTTCGGTCGTGACCATATTGCGAACAGGATAAAAGCGCTGTTCTGTGTAAAGTGTTTTGACAGGCTTGCCATTTTTAGTGACAATAACATCTGCGCCAAGATATTCATAATTTTCGCGCAGTCCTGTCGCAGGGATTTGCAGGGTAAATTCATAGCCTGAATTGCGCAGAGTTTCATTGGGTTTGATACGGCCAATAGCTTCATAGCTCCAGCTTGACATAGTCACGGCCCCTGCTGTGAAAATGGCAACGCCCATATGGGCTAAAAAGAATCCCCAAAAACTGGCAGGCTGTTTTGTCAGTGATGCCGCTTTCCATTTTGTACGGCGGCCCAGAGCGATAATGGATGAGGCGGCGAGATAGGCGGCCAGCGCTAGGCCTATAAAGCCAAGCGCAAATTTTCTAAAGATAATAATGGCTGCGATGATGCTGATGGCAATGATGATAAGGCTTGGCCGCAAAGACTTTAATTCTGAGACACGTGCTTGCCGCCATCTCAGTAAAGGTGCAGCCCCCATGAATATAATCAAAACTGTCATAATCGGCGCGAAGGTAGCGTCGAAATATGGCGCGCCGACGCTGATTTGATTCCCTTGAATGGCGTCGATGAAAAGTGGATAGAATGTTCCAAGAAATACAGTCAGTGTCGCTGTGGCGAGTAAGATGTTATTTAACACAAGACCGCCATCTTTGGAAATACGTTCAAATTCGGCAGGCGCGAAAAGCGTTTTGGCCCGCATAGCATAAAGCGATAACGCCCCGCCTGTCGCGGCCAGTAATAGCATTAAAATAAACACCCCGCGCGCAGGGTCTACGGCAAAGGCATGGACACTTACCAATACGCCTGAGCGCACAACAAATGTTCCGATAAGCGAGAGGGAAAACGCGGATATTGCTAGCAAGACAGTCCAATGCGCTAGGCCTGTGCGGCGCTCTAAGACCATGATAGAATGAATGAGGGCTGTGCCGAGCAACCATGGCATGAAAGATACATTTTCGACAGGATCCCACATCCACCAACCACCCCAGCCAAGCTCATAATAAGCCCATATAGAGCCAAGGGTAATGCCAAGGGTCAGGAAGCTCCAAGCTGTGAGTGTCCAAGGGCGTAACCATTTGGCCCAATCTTTATCAACCTTGCCTAAAATAAGCGCGGCGATGGCCATTGAAAATGCAATCGAAAACCCGACATAGCCCAAATAAAGCATGGGCGGATGAATGGCCAAGCCAGGGTCTTGCAAGAGCGGGTTAAGTCCGTTGCCATCAATAGGGGCAGGCGATAGCCGCTCAAATGGATTTGAAGTGAAAAGGATAAAAGCAATAAACCCAACCGATAAAGCTCCTTGGCAAGCAAGGGTTAAGGCGCGGAGCTTATCAGGCAAAGCTTGTTTAGACTTTGCAAAACAGGCGCTATAAATTCCAATCATCAATGTCCAAAGCAGGATAGAGCCTTCATGATTACCCCATACGCCTGAAATTTTATAAAGTAGCGGCTTGGCAGAATGGGAATGTAAGGCGGCAAGTTTGACAGTAAAATCAGAGCCGACAAAGACCAAAATTAGCGCAAAAAATGATGCGGCGAGTAACACGCATTGCAGACCTGCGGCGCGGCGGCCAAATTGCATCAAACTCGCATTATCTTGGCGCGCACCAATCGCAGGTAAAACCGCTTGAGCTAAAGCTACGCAGAGTGCGAGTATAAGTAAAAAATGTCCAAGCTCTGCGATCATAAAACTGTCTATAGGCGGTTATGGCCTAAGCGGCAACGCAGATAAAAAAATTTAGATTGCGGCGTTTGGCCCGAGTAATCTAAGCAGAGTTGGGATAATATAGCCTTGTATCCAATATAGGCCTAAAATCGCGACAAGAAATGCAAGATCAAGGCCGCCCATTGGCGGGATAAAGCGGCGAATGGGTGTTAAAATAGGCTCAACGATACGTCTAGTAATATTATAAATCTGTGCCATGGCGGGATGGCGTAAATTGACAATGTTAAAAGCAATCAACCAAGAAAATGCCATATAGATAAACATAATAAAAATCAGCAAGCTGATGATTGGACTTACGAAATGAATCAAAATTGATTGTAGAAAACCGTTCATGAAAGCCTCTTTTATGGCAGTGCCTATCATTTGGCGCGCACCGTTTATATCTTCCCTGCCCATGTAGGTATCTTAGGCCGTCTTCGCAAGCGCTTTGTCATGAGGTTGTAAGCTGGGCTGATGCCATAAAGCGAAATCCATAAGGCCAAACTAAGGCAGATTTACGCCCAAGCCTTGCCATATTCCTTTTATAGACATGTTTATAAATTAAAATAGGCCAATCAAACAAGTAAGGGTTGAGACAATGCAAAGAATGAGTTTAGTAAAGGACAGAGCTTACTCACCACGCCGGGCTGGAGGAAAATCCATGGCGAAAATATATCTTGTTGATGATGATGAAAACATCCTCACATCCGTCTCTATGTTTTTAGAAGATGCGGGCTATGAGGTTCGTAAATTTCATGATGGGGTGAGCGCCCTTGAGGCCATTAAAGCAAACCCGCCAGATTTAGCTGTGTTTGATGTAAAAATGCCGCGTATGGACGGTATAGAGCTTTTGCGCCGTGTGCGCCAATCTTCAAATCTGCCTGTGATTTTCTTAACATCGAAAGATGATGAATTTGACGAAGCGATTGGTTTTAATATGGGCGCAGATGATTATATCACAAAGCCATTTTCCCAACGGCTTTTAGGTGAGCGTATCAAAGCGGTTTTGCGCCGTGCATCTTTAACCTCTATCGTTACGCCTGTGCCTGCCGAAGGTGATGACAAAATCATGCGCCGCGGGAAGCTATTGCTGGATCCCAACCGTCATGCCTGTTCATGGGACGGGGAACCTGTGCGCCTGACGGTGACAGAATTTTTGATTCTTGAGAGCCTTGCCAATCGCCCAGGCTATGTAAAATCTCGCGATCAGTTGATGGATGCCGCCTATGATGACCAAATTTATGTGGATGACCGTACGATTGATAGTCACATAAAGCGCTTACGTAAAAAGTTCCGCAAGACGGATAAGAGTTTTGATGGTATCGAAACGCTTTATGGAGTTGGGTATAAATATCGAGAAGTCTAACGATATTGATGCAGCGAGCGGCCTGGGGTCTGCGCGCAAAGCTAGCTTGCTAGCGTCAAAGGCGCGCCAAAAACCTGTCAAAAAACGGCCCGTACGTCTTATAGACCGGCGTGTGGGGCCGCGGCGCAGCTTATTGTCTTCACGCTTAACGCGGAATATTTTTATCTCAAATATGATCGGCTTGCTGATATTGGTCGCAGGCTCGTTGGCGGTGAACCGATTTGAGCAAGGCTTGGTGAATGCCAAGGTTGAAAATCTGCGCTCGCTTGCGGCAACCATGACAACCTATATTGGCGAGCAAGCGACAGGTTTTGGCGGGGCAGCGGAGCTTGATATAATGGGGGCAAGGCAAGTGCTGCGCGGGGCCAATGTACCCGATACGTGGCGTGTGCGCCTGCATGACCGCGGCGGGCAAGTGGTTGTGGATACGGCGGGGCTTAATGATACAATTTCTGTTTCAACGCTTGACCCGATTATTACAGAAGATACTCCGCCGCCAGAGCCGCCGCCTCTGCGTGAGCGTTTAACGACATGGGTCAGCGATAAAACGCATAATCTGCCATGGCGGGTTAGGCAGCGAGAGGCCTTGCGGCGAGATTTACGCGCGGATATTGGACAAGCGCTGTTGGGGGAGACCGTGAAAGGCCCATATTATGATGATACAGATAATCTTATCGTCAGTGTCTCTATGCCTGTGCAGCGCGTACAGCAAGTTTTGGGGGTTGTGACTGTCGAAGCCAATGATGTCTCTGTGACAGTTGATGCCGCGCGCAGCGCGCTTGCGCCCATAATTGGTTTAGCCTTTTTGGCGGCGTTATTATCCTCTTTGGCTTTGACACTTTTCATCACTTTGCCCATGCGTAAATTAGCTCGTGCGGCAGAGATTGTGACGCGCTCGTCAAAGAAACGTGATGCGATTCCTGACTTATCCAAGCGCCGCGACGAAATTGGTGATTTATCGGCGGTTATGCGCGAAATGACATTGGGACTGTATTCACGCATTGACGATATTGCAAATTTTGCGGCGGATGTGGCCCATGAAATTAAAAACCCTTTGACCTCGCTACGCTCCGCCTCAGATACGCTGAGAGTTGCCAAAACAGATGAGCAGCGCGCAAAGCTTGTCGATATTATTCAACAAGATGTCTCGCGCATGGACAGGTTGATTTCGGATATTTCAAAAGCCTCTAAGGTGGACGCCAATTTGGCTCGCGAAACGGCGCAAAGCTTAGATGTTGCGGATATTTTACAAAATATCACAGAATTTTATCAACAAACCCGTGGTAAAGATAGTTTGCAAGTTATCAATTTAACAAAACTGGAAACCAGTCATCCTGTTTTTATTCGCGCATTTGAAACACCCTTTGCGCAAGTTCTACGAAATCTCATTGATAATGCTTTGACCTTCTCGCCAAAAGACGGGACAGTGCGGGTTGAAGGGCGTGTGCAAAATGGGCAAGTTGTGATTATGGTAGAAGATGATGGCCCGGGCATCCCGCCCGCAAATTTGGAAACCGTCTTTGACCGGTTTTATACAGACCGGCCCAAAGCTGCGCAATTTGGCTCTCATTCTGGGCTAGGACTTGCGATTTGCCGCCAAATTATGACGGCGCATAAGGGGCATATTCATGCGCAAAACTGGGAAGATGCTAACGGCCATGTGCAAGGCGCGCGGTTTATTGTGACCTTGCCGCGCCAAATAACGGGCGGCGGGCCTAATGAGCCTAAAACTGTGTCGCAAAAACTAGGGCAGAAACGTGCATGGTGGCAATTCAAATCCTAATGCTCATTTCCGTCATTTTTTGCTTTCCAAGCCATTTTAAATTTGATTATGTAGATGGCTGAACAGGGAGAGTATCTTGATAGGTCTTGTTATTGTCACGCATGGGCAATTAGCCACAGAATTACGCCATGCAACAGAGCATGTTGTCGGCCCGCAGGATAATTTGGAAACAATCTGCATCGGGCCTGATGACGATATGGAACAGCGCCGTGATGATATTCGCGCCGCTGTCACAAAGGTTGACAGCAATATGGGGGTTATATTGCTAACCGATATGTTTGGCGGAACGCCGTCTAATTTGGCCATTTCTATGCTACAAGACGGTAAGGTCGAAGTTCTGGCTGGGGTTAATTTGCCAATGCTGATTAAATTAGCAGAAGCGCGCCGTTCAGCGAGCCTTGAAGAGGCCGCTATTAGAGCTAAGGATGCGGGGCAACGTTATATCGCGATTGCGTCTAAAATCCTTGCAGGCGAAAGTTAGAACTCATGCGATTATTTGATCGCGTCAAATCTGTCTCTGCACGATTGACGCTGCGAAATAAACGCGGCCTACATGCGCGCGCATCGCATAAATTTATGGAATGTGTGAGCGCGCATAATTCATTAGTGGTTGTGCAAAGCCATAATGATGTTTGCGAAGAGGCCGTTGAAGCCGACTCGGTTATGGAGCTTTTATTGCTGGGCGCTGCGTGCGGTGAAGACATAACAATCACAGCGACAGGTGAAGATGCCGCCATGACGATCCAAGCGCTAACGGAATTGGTCAATGCAAGATTTGGCGAGACGGAATGATGAGAGGCTTACGGCGATTGGTTCAGATAAGCTCACGAGCAGGCTTTGCCGTATGTATATTGCCAATCTGTATATTAACAGCCTGCGCGACAAAAACCGTTTTTGTCCCAAAAAGCAGCTATCCTGCGGATCCATGGGTGAAGGGTTATGCGAGTGATCAAGACTGTCTTGGCGGCGAAAAGCTTGCAGCGATAGAGTTTGATTTACCTGAATATCCGCGGCGCTCATTTAATTCTGGACGTCAAGGATGGGCGATTATTCGTTTGGACGTTGATGCGCAGGGGCAAACGCAAAATGTTGACGTTGAGCGCGCTTTGCCTATCGGACTTTTCGACACTGTTTCACAAAAAGCGGTTCAAGCCTGGAGCTTTGCTCCGCCCGATGATGGCCCGCTTTTTAATTGCCGCGTTCTTTTACGCTATCGCGGCGGGACTGTAAGCCTGGGGTCGTAATCAAACATAGTGACATGAGAGCTGGCAAATAGGTGTAGCCAGTGATTATACTCTTTTAAGAAATTTCTTTTATACTTGGCTGTAAACGTCATGTGGGAATGAACGATATGTTGAATGTTGAAAAAATTACGCCTGTTATAATGTCAGGCGGTGCGGGTAGCCGATTATGGCCGCTTTCTTTGCAGGCCGAGCCAAAACAATTATTGCCGCTTGTGACGGATAAGACAATGCTGCAAGAAACAGTCGCGCGATTTGATAACGACCTTTATCATGATCCTGTTTTTATTTGTAATGCGAGCCATGCTGATTTGATAACCGCGCAAATGGCGCAGATAGACCGTAAAATCGGTGCAATCATCATAGAGCCTGAAGGGCGCAATACGGCCTCATGTGCTGTTGTGGCTGCGCTTCATGCGGAAAAAATCGAAAAAAATAGCCTGTTTTTACTGGTGCCCGCTGATCACCATATTTCTAAACCACATGCTTTTCGGCGAGCCGTTGCTGCGGGCGCACCTGTGGCGGCCAAAGGCCATCTTGTGACTTTTGGCATGGTGCCAGACCATCCAGCTACGGGTTTTGGGTATATCCGCAAGGGTGATAACTTAGCGCCGGGTACATTTAATGTTGAAGAATTTGTTGAAAAACCGCCTAAATCTGTCGCGGAAACTTATGTCAGCTCAGGGCGTTATTTCTGGAATAGCGGGATATTTTTATTCGATTCCAAAACTTTAATTTCTGAGATGCAAAGTCATTCACCTGACGTAGAAAAATATAGCCGCATGTCTTATGAAACGGCCAATGCAGATAGCGGCCGTATTTATCTCGATGCGGAGCCTTTTTCAAAGATTCCGTCTGTGCCAGTAGATAAGGCGGTCATGGAGCAAACGCAAAAAGCTGTTGTTATCCCGTGTGATCTGGGTTGGCACGATATTGGGAGTTTTAAAGCTTTGCATGAATTAAAAGCGGGGGATGACGGCATGGCTATTTCTGGTGCTGTGATTACCGAAAATACGACCCAAGCTTTGATTGATACGGACGGGCCGCTCGTGAGTGTTGTTGGCCTCGACAATATTGCCGTTATTGTAAAAGAGGGGCGTGTGCTTGTGTTAAATTTGGATGCCGCCCAAGATGTCAAAGCCATTGTTGAAACGCTAAAGGCGCAAGATAAAACTGATTTATTGTAACTTTAGAATGACATTTCCATCATCACGCCGCATAGGCATAATAAATTATATTCATTTAAGGATATTGCCGTGAGTCAGCAAAAATTTTTCGGAACAGACGGCGTGCGCGGGCGGGCTAATCAGGGAAAAATGACACCGATGAGTGTCATGCGCCTTGGCCAAGCCGCAGGCCGGTACTTTCGCCGTCAATCTGGGCTGAAATCAAGTGTTGTCATTGGTAAGGATACGCGCCTATCGGGATATATGATAGAGCCAGCATTGGTGGCTGGTTTTACATCTATGGGGATGAATGTGAAGCTGACCGGGCCACTGCCGACCTCTGCTGTCTCCTTGTTAACGCGGACATTACGCGCGGATATGGGCGTGATGATTACAGCCTCTCATAATAAATTTCATGATAATGGCATTAAACTTTTTGGCCCTGATGGGCGCAAATTATCAGATGAAGCTGAGGCTGAAATTGAAGCTATTTTGCGGACAGATTCAACGGAAAAACTCTCAGATTCAGCTGAGCTTGGCCGTGTCGTGCGGTATGAAGATATGCAAGCGCGCTATCTTGAAATTGCTAAAGCTACTTTTCCGCGCCGTATGCGGCTGACGGGCCTTAAAATCGTAATAGATTGCGCCAATGGCGCGGCTTATAAAACCGCGCCTGCCGCGCTCTGGGAATTAGGGGCAGACGAAGTTTATCCGATAGGGGTCGCGCCTAATGGTTTGAATATTAATGCTGGATGCGGCTCTACCGATACAGCGCTTTTATCCCAGACGGTCTTGGAAAAGGGCGCACATTTAGGCATTGCGCTGGACGGGGATGCGGATCGTCTTATTATGTGTGATGAAAAGGGCCGTATCATTGACGGAGATCAGCTTCTCGCATTGATTGGCTCAGGTTGGCATAATAATGGACAGCTGACAAAGCCAGGGATTGTCGCGACCGTTATGTCTAATCTTGGGCTAGAGCGCTTTATAGAAAGCCGCGGTATGGACTTTATCCGTACATCCGTCGGAGACCGGCATGTGGCGGCGCGTATGCGCGCTGATGGGTATAATCTTGGCGGCGAACAATCAGGGCATATCTTGATGACGGATTTCACGCCAACAGGCGATGGCACAGTGGCCGCCTTGCAAGTGCTAGCCGAAATTGTCCGCAGGGGTAAGCCAGCAAGCGAGGTTTTAGATCAATTTGAAACCGTCCCGCAAATGCTGAAAAATGTTAAATATGAAGGGCAGTCTCCTATGATGCATCCAGAGCTGTTATCTGCGATTAAAGATGCGAAGGTTGAATTTGGCAGCGCAGGGCGCGTTTTGGTGCGTGCATCGGGAACAGAGCCGTTGATCCGCGTGATGGCCGAAGGTGATGATGCCAGTAAAGTTGATAAAATTACGGATGATCTTGTGGCTTTAATTGTAAAACTAGCAGCCAAATAAAGATTTCTCCCTTTGATACGCGATTGAATGCGTAAAACATGGTTTTGTCACTTTTCATGCGCCGCATGATTGTCTATGCCCGATTCATTATGACTGCCATGGGGACGTCGTGAGGGAAGTCGCGGCATATGCCATACTTATATGGGGATCAAGGCGAGTGTTGCCAGAAAATTTAGACGCAAATCTGATGATTACAATAGGTGCCGTTTTGCTGGCTATTGTGTCGGCTATATTTGCCTTTCGGGCAATCAGCCAGCAGGGGGATAAAGATCAGCGCTGGAAAGATAAGGCTGTCGAGCTTGATAATCAAATTGGGCGTTATGATTCTATCTTCGGGGCTTATCCAGGGCTGATATTGGTCTGGGAAGAAACAACACAGCAAAGCCAAGATGGGTGGGGCGATCCGCGAGTTTACGGCAGCCCTGCTGCACTGGCCTCGATGATGCGCTTTGCTGATAGCGGTCGGGCAAAAGATTTATCCATGCGCGTACTAAATGGTATTGCTGATTTAAATACAATTTCAGAAGATGCAGATTCAAAAACTTTGCGGCATTATCTGCGTGAGCTACGCTATAAAGGGACGCCATTTTCAATTTCTATCGTGTTGCCAGAAGGCAATGTTCTCGAAGCGGATGGCCGCGTTGCAGGTCGCCAAGTTGTTTTGTGGCTAGAGGATGCCTCCATTAGAGGCGAGGATGAACGCAAAGCCATATCGCGGTTTGAAACAAACCGTATAACCGCCGAAGTCGAGCCTGTCGCTTTTATTGAAATGATGAGCCGCGCGCCATTTCCGCTTTGGCGTATGAATGGGTCTGGCAGCCTTACATGGGTTAATTCCGCCTATGTTGATGCTGTGGGGGCCAGCGATATGCGCGATGTGCTTAAAAAACAAATTCATCTAGATGAACATTCTGCGGCAGAAGCCAAAACGGTTCTTTCAAATAATACGCCGATTAATGTTGTGCGCAATATTGTCATGGCTGGGCAAAACCGTGCTACGGCAATGTCTATTTTTCCTATTAATGGCGGGGTTGCAGGGCTGGCAACAGATGCAACCGAGACTGAAGCCTTGCGCGACGCTCTAACTGTGCATGTGCGCGCTCATGATACATTGTTAAATTCTATGGACGAAGCCGTTGTTACCTTTAGTGCAAATCAGAAAATGCGCTTTCATAACAAAGCCTTTGCGACACTTTTTAAAATTGAAGATAGCTG
This sequence comes from uncultured Caulobacterales bacterium, assembly GCA_937929915.1. Classification (GTDB taxonomy): domain Bacteria; phylum Pseudomonadota; class Alphaproteobacteria; order Caulobacterales; family Maricaulaceae; genus Litorimonas. The sequence goes on from CALFUN010000013.1 coordinate 20,820, forward strand.
GTTTAAAGATGCTCCCACGCATAGTGAATGGCTTGATTATTTACGCCAGAGAGATTTGCTACCACCGCAAGCTGACTACCATTTGTGGAAAACAGCGGAGCTAAATTTGTATAGAGAATGGCCCGATGAAAGTCCTGATGAGCTATGGGGACTGCCTGATGGGCGAACATTACGATTGGCGCGTATGCGGGATCCCGCAGGCGGGATTTCACTTTTATTCTCGGATATGACCGATGCTATGACACTCAAAGGCCAGCTTGGGACTTTGATTAATGTTCAAGGCGCGACTTTGGATAAGTTATCGGAAGGTATTGCCGTTTTTGGCACGGATGGGCGGCTGAAAATCTCAAATGCGGCCTTTGCGCGTATGTGGGGGCTTGGCGAGGATGATCTTAAAGATAATCCGCGGTTTGCAGAGGTTATTGATTTATGTTTACCGCTTTATCACGATACGGGATTTTGGGATGATTTAAAGGCGCGCGCGACTGATCCTGACCCTGAAATTCGCCGCCAAGTTGAAGGGGAAATCCGCCGATCTGATGATAAGATGCTGACATGGCTGTCCAAGCCTTTGCCTGATGGTGCGACATTAATCGCTTGGGATGATGTAACAAATGCGCGCCGCGCTGAAGCTGCGCTTATTGAACGTGCCGAAGCGATGGAGGAAGCTGACCGTATGAAATCTGAATTTGTCGGTCATGTGAGCTATCAACTCCGTACGCCGCTGACAACAATCTCTGGATATTCTGACTTCTTGCAAAATGGCGGCGCGGGCGAGATGAATGACAAGCAAAGTGAATATGTCTTTGCTATCCAAAGTGCCTCTGAAGATTTGGCGAAAATCATTGATGATATTCTCGATATAGCGGCCATAGAGGCCAATGTGCTGGATTTAGATTTGGGGGATGTTAATATTTACCAAATGCTCAACCAAGCGCTCGATTATGTTGCGACCAAAGCTGATGATACGAAAATTTCACTGGAGCTACGTTGCCGCGAAGATATTGGCGTGATTCGGGCGGATGAAACACGCCTCAAACAAGTTGTTTACAATCTGCTCTCTAATGCGCTGCGATTTACAAAACCTGGCGGGATTATTCTGCTATGCGGAGCGCGTGCAGCTGGCGGCGGCGTGAAAATATCTGTGAAAGATGATGGTGTGGGGATTCCAACAGATCGCCAAAGCCAAGTTTTTGACAGCTTTGAGAGCAGCCGCGGCGGGGCGGGGCTTGGCCTGGCGCTTGTACAGCGTTTTGTGGAACGTCATGGCGGTTGGGTAGAGCTAGAATCCGCCGAAGGGCAAGGCACGCATGTCACATGCTACTTGCCCGATGAAGCGAGCACAGAGGGCGCGCATCCAGAATTATTTTCAGATGACGTCTAAAACTTTTATGCGGGCTTTCTATCACGCGCCACGGGACAATAAAGTTATCGCAATGAGGCGTTGCTAGCTGCGGGCTTATTGAACAGATTATTGTGATTCAGGAGTTGTGACTTTGATACCGTCAAGATCATCACTCATAAGAATTTGGCAGGACAGACGTGAATTATCTTGCACGTTTTCAGCAAAGTCGAGCATCGAATCTTCCATATCGTCTTTGTCTTTGAGTTTGCTTAAAAAACTCTCATCAATATAAACATGGCAGGTCGCGCAAGCACAAGCTCCGCCGCAATCTGCGTCAATTCCTGGGATCATGTTCTGCACGGCAGCTTCCATGATAGAGGTGCCATTTTTCGCCTCGACTTCGCGCGATGTGCCTGCATGATCGATGAAAAGAATTTTTGCCATGATATTTACTCACTATTTGGTAGATTTATCGTCTATCTAAGGGCTTGTCATGATTTTGCAAGTTGTTATCACAAGGGTGTGACGAGTTACCTTTTACCAGATGAAGCTGCGACCTTGGCGTTAGGCGCGAAATTGGGTCGTTCCCTGAAAACGGGCGATTGCGTAGCTCTGCGCGGCGATTTAGGCGCAGGTAAGACAAGCCTCGTGCGCGGCCTCGTGCAAGCCCAGCTTGGTGAGGTTGATGTCCCGTCCCCGACCTATACGCTTGTGCAAAGCTATGATTTGCCAACTTACGAGCTTTGGCATTGTGATTTATACCGATTGGACAGGCCCGAAGATGCCCATGAGCTAGGGTTGATGGATGCCATGCTAGATGCTGTATGTATTTTAGAATGGCCTGATAAGCTCGGGGATTTGCTGCCAGATACTGTTTTGGATATTTCTATTCAATTTGACGGGGAGGGGCGTATCGCAACACTAACAGGCTGGGACGGGCGCAATGTCTGATATTTTACGCGAAACGCAAATCCAAGACTTCCTACAAACCGCCGGTTGGGCCGCCGCCACGCGTCATGCTATTGAAGGCGATGCGTCTACGCGCCGCTATGAACGGCTTAATATGAACGCACATAAAGCAGTCTTGATGGATGCTCCTAAAAGCGGCGAGACGCCAAGCGAACCAGAGGGCGCAAGCGTGGAAGATCGCCGCAGGCTGGGATATAATGCTCTTGCGCGTCTGGCAGGCCCAAACCCAGAAAGTTTTGCTGCGATTGCGAATGAATTGGTGATACGCGGATTTTCAGCTCCGAAAATTATTGCCGCAGATATGAACCTTGGTTTTATTTTACTCGAGGATTTCGGTGCAGGCGTATATGCAAAACTCATCAGCGCGGATGCTAGCCAAGAACGGCCCTTATATGAAGCGGCCACCGATACGCTGGCGGCCATTTACCGGTCAAGCTTTCCGTCTGTGATGCGCTATAAAACTTATAATTGGCGGGTGCGAGATTATGACGAGGCAGCGCTGCTGGCCGAGATGGATTTATGCCATGATTGGTATGCTAAGGATTTTCAGCGTGAGATAGATAACGATATGCGCGCGGAATTCACTGCGCTGTGGCAAGAGGTTTTGCTTGTCTTAGAGGCGCATCCGCGCGGGTTGGCTTTGCGTGATTTCCATGCTGAAAATTTGTTTTGGCTCCCAGAGCGCGAGGCGACGGCCAGAGTTGGTCTTATAGATTTCCAAGACGCGCTTATGGTGCATCCAGCTTATGATCTGATGTCATTTATTACGGATATTCGCCGCGATGTAAGCCCTGCACTCAAAGATGACCTCATTGCACGGTTTTGCGAAAAGTCTGGCGTAAAAGATGATACGAATTTCCGCGCGGCTTACGCGGTGCTTGGCGCGCAGCGCGGGACAAAATTACTCGGATTTCCTGTGCGGGCGGATTTAAAATTTGGCAAACCGCAATATCGCGAGCTTTTGCCGCGTGTGAAACATCACTTACAAGATGATCTATCTCACCCCGTTTTAGCGCCTATTCGCAAATGGTTTGAAAAACATATACCAGAGGCGCTCTCATGATAAAGACCGCTATGATTATGGCAGCGGGGCATGGCACACGGATGCGGCCGCTGACAAATGACAGGGCCAAAGCTATGGTGGAGCTTGGCGGGCAGCCTTTAATTGGGCATATGCTCGCGCGGCTAACAGAGGCGGGCGTTATGCGCGCAGTTGTCAATGTCCATGCACATGCAGACCATCTGGAAGATTACCTGACCCAACAGCCTTATGATATAGAGATTGTGATCTCCGATGAGCGTGAAGTTTTGCTCGAAACGGGCGGCGGTGTGGTTAAGGCGTTACCGCTACTTGGAACAGCGCCAATTTTGATTTGTAATATTGATGCAATTTGGGCGGAATTTGCGCCTGTATTGCCACGCCTTTTAAATTTGTGGGATGCCGATAAGATGGATGAGCTATTTTTACTGGCTCGGCGCGATGCGGCTTTGGGCTATGATGGTAAAGGGGATTTCGATATGGCGCTCACGGGTCAATTATCCCGCCGTAGCGGCAAGACAGCCCCATATATTTATGCAGGCGTTGAGATTTTCAAACCGCATTTGGCCAAACCGTTTAAGATAGAAAAATTTTCTCGGAATGTAATTTGGGACGAAGGGCTGGCAAAAACACGTATTTATGGCGCAGAACTCACGGGTTATTGGATGCATGTCGGCGACCCGCAAGCGCGCCGTGCTGCGCAGGCTGTTTGGGAGCAATCTCAAAAATGCGCGTAATGCCATGAGTGAAAATGTTTTCAATATGCCATCTGGTGTGCCGTTCTTGCCCAGCCTTGCTCTTGGGCTGCGCGAAGAGTTTGGGGCTGAATTGCAAGACGGGCTTATCTTATTACCGACGCGGCGGGCTGTGCGCGCGATGGGCGAAGCCTTTGTGCTGGCGGCGCAAAATGATGATAGCCTTGCAGCATTGCTTCCGCGTATGCGTCCGCTTGCGGATGTCAATCCCGAAGAACCGCCCTTTGAACCTGGGGAATTAATTGGCAAAGTCGCGCCTGCGATTGACCCGATGCAGCGCCGTTTTGAGCTGGCGCAATTAGTGGCCCGTTATCATGAACGCGTTGCCGATATGCCGCTAGACCCAGCAACCGCTTTGGCTATGGCTGATCCGTTGCTCTCTATTATGGACGATGCGGCGATGGAAGAAGTGCGCTTTACCCAGACGCAAGCTTGGCAAGATGTGAGCAATGAAGCGGCGATACATTTTCAGCATGCCGCGACGCTTTATAAAATTATCGAAGAGTATTGGCCCGCCCGCCTAACCGAATTAAAGATGATGGAAGCGCAAGCGCGTAAGGTCGAGTTGCTGAATTTGCTTACGCAGACATGGACAGATAATCCGCCAAATTACCCCGTTATTATTGCAGGGTCCACAGGGACGTTGAAAGCGACTGCGCGCTTAATGCGCTGTGTAGCCAACCTTCCTAAAGGGCGGATTATCCTGCCAGGATTGCAACAGGCAACAGATGATGTTTGGAATAATATTGATGTGCAGCACCCGCAATATTCACTCAAGAACCTACTAGAAATATTGGATGTAGACCGCCAAAATGTGCGGCCATGGCCTGTTATTTCAGATATAGCTGTGACATCAGATATTTCGGGCACTGTTGATTTAGCTGCGCGGCGATTGCTTCTATCCGAGGCGCTTGTTCCTGTTAATCGCACAAGTGATTGGCTTGGACGCATAGATGTATTGCGCCAAAATGGCGGGGAAGATATTTTCCAGCGGGCGATGAACGGCGTATCTCTTATTGAAGCGTGTAGTGATGATGATGAAGCGCTCGCCATTGCGCTTATTATGCGCGAAACTTTGCAGAGCAAAGCCCGCACTGCTGCGCTTGTAACGCCTGACCAAGCGCTTGCAGGCCGTGTTAAGGCTCGGTTGACGCGCTGGGGCGTTAATGTGGATATGTCCCAAGGCGGACGTTTGTCTGAAACGGCTTTAGGGGTGTTTTTAGATAGCCTTTTAGAGCTATGCCAAGCTCCGCAAAGTCCGCTGGCTTTGTCTGTCGTGTTTAATCATGGTCTGTGTTGTTTGGGGCAAAATTCGCAAACGCTAACAGCGCAGTGGCAAGCCATAGAACGCGAAAAATATCGCGGGATTCCTAATCCTGAAAAACTGCCGAAAATACCCCGCGGGGAAGATGTTATTGTCAAAGATTTAATGGCGGCTATGGCACCGCTTCTGGATATATCTGTAGATGTATCACAGGCAAACCCAGCAATATGGGCAGAGCATTTAATCACGGCCGCTGAAATAATTGCTCGTAATGATATTGCTGACGGTGCGCAAAATTTATGGCAGGATGAAGCTGGTATGCGTGCGGCTGGATTGCTGGAAAATCTAATTGCCTATGGTATGAGCTTACCGCCCGTTAATGCGCTTGGCTTCTCTCGTTTGCTGCAATCTTTGATGAACGGTGTCACTATACGGCCAAAGGCGGGTACCCATCCAAGATTGTCTATCTTAGGCCCGCTTGAAGCGCGGATGTTATCGGTTGATGTGACAATTTTAGGGGGACTAAATGAAGGCATTTGGCCTATAACTCCGAAATCTGGCCCGTTTTTATCGCGCGGTATGCGCAAAGCTATGAAACTATCTTTGCCTGAGCGGCGCTATGGTTTGGCCGCGCATGATTTTGCGGAATTAACTGCCAATCCCAAAGTGTATTTAACGCGCTCTAAGCGCTCTAGCTCTGGCCCGATGATAGCCTCGCGCTGGGTGTGGCGTTTGCAAACCTTACTGCTCGGCGCGCTTGGAGAAACTGGCGCGAAGGCTGTTTTGCGGCCAGATATGCCATATTTGGAATGGGCCGCGCAGTTAGATAAGCCCGAGCGTGTCACGCCTGCTATGCCGCCTGCGCCGACACCGCCGGTTGATAAGCGTTGGGGGCCAGAGAATAAACGCGGGCTGTCCATTACATCTGTGCAGACATGGATTCGCGACCCATATGCGATTTATGCGCGCTATTGTTTGGGACTCGTAAAGCTTGACGGACTGGATGAAAGACATGGCCCGCGCGAATTTGGCAGCGCTGTGCATAAGGGTATCGAGAACTTTTTGAACGCTCATAAAGCGCCGTTCTTGCTTGAACAAAAACAGCGACTGACCCAAGACTTTAAAGAAGCTATGCTATTTTACGGCTTCCCGCCTGAAGATGTTGCCAAAGAAACCGTACGGTTTGAAGACCTTGCAAGTCATTTCATTGATTGGCTTATCGCGCGCAACGATGAGGGGTTTGATATTATCGGGCAGGAAGTTTGGGCAGAATATAGATTTGAAGATTTAGATTTTAGTTTACGCGGTATTTTGGATTTAGTGGAACGCCGCCCAGATGGTTACAGCTTTATCGACCATAAGACAGGCGTGCCGTCGAGTGTCAAAGCGATTGAAGCTGGGTTTGACCCGCAGCTCCCGCTAGCGGCATTTCTGGCGGAGATAGGCGGGCTTGATAAAATGAAAGCCGCGCCAACAAGCGCTTTGGGATATTTGCGCGTCAAAGGGTCTAATGATGGATTTGAACATCGCCGTATTGCAGAAAATGACCATGCAAAATTAAAAACGGCACAAGTCTTAGCGGATGAAGCCGTTAAGACTTTACGTAAATTAATCGAAGTTTTCGATCAAACACAGACGGCTTATCATTCACAACCACGTGCGCAATATGTTAATAAAAATGGCGATTTTGACGATCTGGCGCGGCGCGGAGAGTGGTCGGGCATTGGGACCGATGATCCATCATGATACGCGATCAAAATATCCGCGATAAAAATTTGCAAGAGGCCACGCAGCAACAACGCAGCGCTGCTAACCCCGCCTTTACGCGCATGGCATCTGCCAATGCAGGATCAGGAAAAACACGGGTTTTGGTTGATCGAGTCTCGCGGATTTTGCTGCAAGGCGTAGAGCCTAGCGATATTCTGTGTTTGACCTATACCAAAGCCGCCGCCGCCGAAATGCAAGAGCGCCTATTTACAAAACTTGGGAGTTGGTCAATCGCAAGCGCACAGGTGTTGACCAAAGATTTAGAAACGCTTTTCGGCCAGACACTCACCGATATTTCACCGTCGGTAGATTTGAAACTTGCACGGCAATTATTCGCAAAAGCGCTGGAAACGCCTGAAGGTTTGAAGGTGCAAACGATTCATGCGTTTTGTGAACGTATCTTGTCGCGCTTCCCGATAGAGGCGGGGATATTGCCTGGTTTTGATCCGCTTGATGATGCACAGCTCGCGGCTTTACGCGCAGATATAAGGCGGCAAATTTTAATTGAAGCGATGCAGGATGAAACTGGCGAGCTTGCAAAATCCATTGCTGCGTTAAGTTTGGTGAAAGCCGATCAGTCTTTGGATGAATTATTTACATGGATGGCAAATTCAGGTGAAAAAATCCGTCAATGGGAGACGGGCAACGGCCTTGATCGTCTTGCGCAAATTCTAGGCGTAGATATGGGCCGTTCTGCTGATGATTATGCAGCGCAGGGCTGGAAAGATACAGATCAACATGACCTTATGATGTTTTTGACAGCTTTTTCAGGCAGTCCATCTAAGACCGATATTGACAAGGCGCATATGCTGCGCGCGGCGATGGAAACGGAAAATGCTGCAAAGGCTTTTGATATATATAAGGATGTATTTCTGACAAAAAGCGGATCTTTGCGGGCTAAATTTGGAACAAAAGGTTTAGGCGATGATATTTTAAATGCGCTCGCGATCCAAGCGCAGCGTGTTATGGCCATTACCGAGCAAATGCGCGGTGCGGAAATTTTACGTCTGACACAGGCTGTTTACATAATCGCGCAGCGCTATAGCGTGCTTTATAAAGAGGCTAAACATGCGGCGCGTGGTCTGGATTATAATGACCAAATTTTATTTGTGCGTGACTTACTCTCCAATAAGGCCGTGTCGGATTGGGTGCGCTATAAATTAGACGGCGGGATAGAGCATATTCTTGTTGATGAGGCGCAAGATACTTCGCCGCAGCAATGGGCAATTATTGATGCGCTGGCCGCGCCGTTCTTTCAGCCAAGTCCAGATGATACGCGGATTGCGCCGCGCACATTATTTGCTGTTGGGGATGAAAAGCAATCTATTTATAGATTTCAAGGCGCGGTGCCAGAGATGTTTTTGGATAAAATCCGTCAATATCTACCCGTGGATGGTATGGGCGAAGTGCGTATGCGCATGTCGTTTCGTTCCACACAGCAGATTTTAGATGTGGTCGACCATATGCTCAATGAAGGCGGCGGGTTGCGCGATATGTTTGATGCTGAGGTCTTCCCGCCTAGTTCTGATATTATTACCCACCCCGCATGGCGCGAGGATAAAGGCGTGGTTGAACTATGGCCCATTGTGCCGCGTCCAGATAAACAAGATGACCGCGAAGCTTGGGACACAAGGCCCGTTGATGCGCTTGGTGAGTCTAATCAACGCGAGATATTGGCTAAACATATTGCGCGCCAGATTAAAGGCTGGATAGAGGACGCTGCGCCTATTTTCAAAAGAGATGATAAACATGAAAATGGTGGTCAGTTACGGGCCATAGATGCGGGTGATATTTTAATTCTCGTGCGTCGCCGCGGCCCGTTTTTTGATGCTGTTATTCGCCAATTAAAAAAACATAATATCGCTGTGGCGGGGGCTGACCGCCTGACATTACAAGACAGTGTTGTTGTCAAAGACATGTTATCTTTAACGCGGTTTGTACTGCTTCCCAGTGATGATTTATCCCTTGCCGAAGTGCTGAAAAGTCCGTTTTTCGGATTTGATGATGCGCAGCTATTTGATGTCGCGGTTGACCGTCGCGGCTCTCTTTGGGAAGCGCTACAAAACCGTCAAACTGCAACGGCAGAGATATTGACGGATTTAATTACGTTATCGCGTATAAATATGCCGTATGATTTTTATGCGCAGTTTTTGGAACGTCGTCACAATGGCCAAAGCTTTCGCAAACATGTTTACAGCCGCTTGAGCCTTGAAGCGCAAGACGCGCTTGAAGCTTTCTTAGCCAGCGCCCTAGACCATCATTTAAATCACGTGCCGAGCTTGCAACGTTTCTTGCAAAGTTTTGAAGGTAATGATGTGCAGATTAAACGCGAGATGGATAGCGCCGCGCGTGAGGTGCGCGTAATGACGGTACACGGAGCAAAGGGACTTGAAGCGCCTATTGTCATTCTGCCCGACACGACACAAACTCCAAATGCCAGTGCAAGCTTGCTGCCTGTTGAAAACGGATTGGCTTGGAAGGCGTCAAAAGATAAATTGCCCAGTGCATTAAAACCCTATGCAGATGCGCTAGAGGCCAAAGATCTTCAAGAGCAATTGCGCTTGTTATACGTGGCAATGACTCGCGCAGAATCACGCTTAATTATTTGCGGCTTTGATAATGGGCAAAATAAGACGGGTATCAAAGAAGGCTCTTGGTATGACAGGCTGTCAAAAAGCTTTGAGGCGTTAAAGACAGATCGTTTTGAAACGCCCTTTGATAGTGATGATATGACAGGATTGCGCTATGGCACGCTTCCAAATATATCTGACATTATAACAGATGATAGACCTGCTGAAAGCTTAGAGATAAAGCTGCCGTCGTGGATAGATGTTAATATCGGCCAAGAAAACCCGCCTCGAAGATATGTCACGCCGTCACATTTGCTCGCGCAAAATATGCCGGAGCCAGCCATGCGCTCGCCGCGCCGCGCGAAAGATAAGCATCAATTTCTGCGCGGAAATGTCATTCATAAATTACTTGAAGTGCTGCCAGAATTTGCCCCCAATCGCCGCCGCGACATCGCACAAACTTTGGTGCACGGCTATCCCGATTTAAAAGACGGGCAGGGCGATATGATAATTGACGAAGTCTTTGCTGTGCTTGATCATAAAGATTTTGCCCCAATATTTGCCCAAGGCAGCCGTGCTGAGATTTCGCTGGCGGGCTCTGCGAAGACACTGCCAAAGGGGCTTTATTTGAATGCCCAAATTGACCGAATTTGCGTGAGCCAAGATAAGGTCTTTATTGTTGATTATAAATCGAATCGCCCCGCGCCGATGCAAATTGAAAATATCTCTGAAATTTATCTTGGGCAAATGGCGGCTTATCGTGAATTGGCGCGTGAGATTTATGTAAACCGAGAGATTATTTGCGCTTTATTGTGGACAGATGTGCCGCATTTAACATTCTTGCCAGATAGAGTCATGGACGCGGCCTTGCAAAAACTCCATGCGTTTCCTAAGTCATAAATACGTAAATTTTTATAGGAGCCCAGAATGGCAACCGTTAAAGTCAGCGATAGCAGCTTCAAAGCCGATGTTATCGATTCCGAAAAACCTGTTCTTGTCGACTTTTGGGCAGAATGGTGCGGCCCGTGTAAGCAAATCGGCCCTGCGCTAGAAGAGTTATCCGAGTCTGTTGGCGACAAAATGACCATCGCTAAAGTTAATATTGATGATGATCCTGAAACTCCAAGTAAATTTCATGTGCGCGGTATTCCGACATTGATGATTTTTAAAGGCGGGCAAGTGGTTGCCACAAAAGTGGGTGTCATGAGCAAAGCAAAATTATCAGAATGGGTCGCTGAATATATAAATCAAAATGATGAGCAAAATAAAACGACTAGTGTGGGATAATACACACATTTATTAGTATGTCTCAAAGTAATTATTTCGCCCCGTCATTCGTTTCAATGACGGGGTTTTTTAGAGTTGATTTTTCACGTGCGGGTTTTTTAAATTTTCTACCTCCATAAGTGTCATTACCATCCGAGAGAGTATCAAGATCATATGTTATGGGGGTGATATTGGTTTCATCACTCAGCGGTGTTAATTGAAGATCAAGCGGGTTTGGTGTGAGACTAAGCATAGAGCCAGAAACAGCATCAACGGCGATAATAGGTGCAGCAAACACACCACCCACAAATATACTCCCCGCGCCAGATAACCCTCCCAAAGCGGCTACATTGGCGAGGGCTTCAACGCTGGTAAAGGACGTAGTTATAGTTGCGGCACTTGATGAAGATATGCCAACCGCAGGGCCTGTAAGGCTCGCCGCTTGGCCTGATAATGATGACTTTCCATTGACAATAACGGGGACAGGCTGAAAGCCTTCTTTTTCAATTATTGCGACGAATTTAGACCGGCGAGGTACTTTAAATTCGCAAGGTGTCGCGGGGCAGTTATAATATTCAGCGGCTCGGCTTAAATCTTTTTTACGGGCTTTTTTACTTAAAGCTGTTTCTAAAGTTGTCGAAACTTTTGCGCCAGTAGGTTTTGTTCTGACTTTGAAATCTTCATTGGTGCCGCGAATAATTGTTGCGCAAGCAATTTGAGATAGGCAGAGCATAATTATTATAAAATATTTTATGTTACGAGATATCATTAATCTTGCTCCGAGGCTTTAATTTTTGCTGCTCTTCGCTTTTCTTTTTTGGCACGCTTTTTTGCACGCTTATCTCTGATTTCTTTAACTTTTGGGTGCGGTTTAAACTCCGTACCGTCTGGTGGTAAGGTTAAAACAATGGGGTTTGGCCGAATGTTTAAAAGAGCGCCCGTTGCGCCATCTGCAGCGGTGGATATGACGACAAATGGCAGCGCAACGGCGGCAGCAGCAGCAACGCCAGTGCTAACTCCGAGGCCAGCAGTCGCTCCGCTAATACTTGCCACTGCGACACCGACAGTGGCCCCAGTAACAGCCCCTATACCAGTAGAGCCTGCGAGATTTGCGTTTAAGCTCTCTTTACTAATGCCGCTATCTACACCGATTTCAACATCTTCATATCCCTCTTTTGAGATCGTCATGATAAATTCGGATCGTCGAGGTACTTTAAATTCGCAAGGTGTGGCAGGACAGCCATAATAAATTGGCTCAAGTTCGGGAGAGTTTTGTCTCGCTTTTTTGCTATTTTTAGTTTCTTTATCTGTTGTTACGAGGGCTTGATTTGGCTGTGTTGATACAACCATTTTATCATGCGTTCCGCGCGCAACAGTCGCGCAGCCCGTAAGGTAAAATCCCGCGATGACAATGAAAATAATGCTGCGCATAATACCCTCCCAAATTTAAACAGACTAGAGCAGAGAATTATGCGCAATCATATATAATTTAAATTACAAATTGTTTCAGGCGTTATTTTTTAGGACTTCGCCTGCAAGATAAAGCGAGCCGCAAATTAGAATGCGCGGCGCGATGATGTTTTCATCGGCTGTTTCGCGTGATAAGGCTTGCCCTGTGTTAATCGCGCGTTGCATAGCATCGGTCAGATTGCTAGCAACTTGGCCAATCATACCGCGCGATTGTGTGAGCTCAGATAAGGTTTCAGGCGCAAGGGATGTATGTCCGTCGATAGACACAGCGATAACGGCGCTGGCTAACCCGCTAAAAGCATCTAAAAACCCGCCAATATCTTTATTGGCTAAAATACCCGTAATCAGAATTAAAGGCCGGGCTTGTTTGGCTTCAAGCCCTGCCATCGCTGTGGCTATGGCGCGGGCCGCATGTGGGTTGTGCCCGCCATCAAGCCATAATTCCCCGCCTATATTTGTCACCATATCTGCAAGCGGGCCTGTTGTTAGCGACTGCATGCGGGCAGGCCATTTTGCGGTTTCAAGACCTTTGGCTATAGCTGTGTCAGAAATTTTCATATGCCGTGCCACAGCAATAGCCAGACCTGCATTTTCAAATTGATGCGCGCCAAACAAGGCTGGCGGCGGTAAATCGAGGAGAACGTCATCGCTTTCAAACACCATGCGCCCATGTTGGGGGTAGGCTTGAAAATGCTCCCCGAGGCATTGAATGGGCGCGTGGTGCTTACCGGCTTGCCCGCCCAAAACCGCGCGAGCGACTTCGCCTTGATTACCAATAAAGACGGGTATATGCGGTTTGATAATCCCGGCTTTTTCGCGGGCAATTCCTGCTAGGTCACGTCCTAGAAACTCGGCGTGGTCATAATCAATAGGGGTGATGGCGCACACATCAGGCTCAAACACATTGGTTGCATCAAATCGCCCGCCAAGACCAACTTCTATTATAGCTATATCTGCGGGGCTTTCGGAAAATGCCAGAAATGCGGCCGCTGTTGTGGCTTCAAAAAAGGACAAGGCTTCGCCGTCATTAGCGGCGCATAAACGGGTAATAACATCGAGCAATGTAGCATCATCTATTTGCTGAGACGCCAGTGTGATGCGTTCGTTGAATTTGACGAGATGCGGAGAATTATAGGCATGAACAGTCAAGCCCGCCGCTTCGCACATTGCGCGGATAAAGGCTATTGTCGAGCCTTTGCCATTGGTACCTGCGACATGAATGGCAGGCGGGAGTTTATGCTGAGGATTACCTAGCTTTTCCAGAACGCGTAAAATACGGCCCAAGCCAAGATCAATTTTTTTAGGGTGCAAGGCCGTAAGCTGTGCAAGCGCCTGTTCTAATTGCGCCGAGACATTATTGACCATGATTAGGTTATTTCATCTGGCTTTACATCAACGGGCACTACCTCTGTTGTGGCCTCATCTTTTTGCGCTTCATCTTTTTGCATATCATCTGTCTTCATTAAAACAGCCAATATATCGGCCAATACGCGGCGCATATCACTGCGGGCTACGACACGATCAATCATGCCTTTTTCTTCAAGAAATTCTGCGCGTTGAAAGCCTTCGGGCAGTTTTTCGCGAATTGTTTCTTCAATCACGCGCGGCCCTGCAAAACAAATCAGTGCGCCAGGTTCTGCCAGATGAATATCACCCAGCATAGCATAGCTGGCTGTTACTCCGCCCGTTGTTGGATCGCATAGGACAACAATATAGGGCAAGCCTGCTTCGCGTAGCTCTTGTACGGCAATCGTTGTGCGTGGCATTTGCATGAGCGATAAAGCCCCTTCTTGCATGCGCGCACCGCCCGCTGCGGTAAAGACAATGAGCGGCATTTTATGAGCTACCGCATATTCAGCGGCGCTAATAAAGCCTTCACCTGCGGCCATGCCAAGCGAGCCGCCCATAAAGGCAAAATTTTGCACAAGCACAACGGCGTCAATGCCGTGAATTTTACCAACGCCGATATTCATTGCATCTTGATCGCCTGTTTTTGCACGGGCTTTTTTCAAGCGATCTGTATATTTTTGGTCATCTTTAAATTTAAGCGGGTCTTTGGCAACTTCAGGAATAGCCACTTCGGTATATTCTGCATTATCAAATGTATATTCCATACGCATATCTGGGCCGATACGCATATGGTGACCCGCAGGTGTGACATGCAGTAATCCAGGCAGATCGGCGCTAAAGACCATTTCATCCGATTTGGGGCATTTCACCCATAAATTATCAGGGCTATCTTTTTTAGTGAAGATGTTTTTGACGCCTGGAGGCGCGATTTTTGAAAGCCAGTTCATGCTTTATCCTAACGCGTAAGTCTTTTCCTGTGAAGTGTTGGTTTAACCTTATTCGTGAACGGCATCTGCCAATGATTTTACGAGTGTAAGCGCTGCTTGCGGGCCGTCTTCATGTAAGGCCTTAACAATCGCAGAGCCAACAACAACGCCGTCTGCATCTTTGGCCACTTCGCGTGCGCGTTCGGGCGTTTTGACACCAAAGCCGACAACGACTGGTAGCTTGCTGGCTTTGCGTAGTTTTGTGACTTGTTCTGTGATAGATCCCGCTTGAGAAAAGGCTGCGCCCGTAATGCCTGTCATTGAGACATAATAGACAAAACCTTTGGTTCCCGCCACGACCCGCGGCAGGCGCGCCTCATCTGTGGTAGGTGTTGCCAGACGAATGAGTGCGAGATCATGCGCGTCAAAGGCTTGCCGCAGCTGCGTGTCTTCCTCGGGCGGCAGATCCACAATAATGGCGCCGTCAATGCCAGAATCTTTGGCTTTGGCGGCAAAATTGGCGTAACCCATATTATGAACGGGGTTGCAATAACCCATGATGATAATCGGTGTTGTGTCATTGCCCTTGCGAAACTCAGCGGCCATATCAAGGATGCTCATAAGGGTTGTTCCCGCTGCCAGACTGCGCAATCCAGCCTCCTCAATGGTTGGCCCGTCAGCAGCTGGGTCGGTAAAGGGCATACCCAGTTCAATAATATCCACGCCAGCATTTGGGAGCGCATTGAGCAATGTCTGCGATGTTTCACGATCAGGATCCCCGCCCATAATATAGGCAACAAAGACGGCCTGATCTTTGGCTTTGCGAGTGGCGAAACTTTGGTCAATACGATGTGTCATAGCGCGCCCAAATAAGGGGTTTCATCGCGCCTGACTAGTGTTAATTTCTGTCAGTTTTACCTCGTGGCAAACTGGTTCGTATTATTGTGTTGTTTCATGGCTTGAACCATAGGGTAGTAACGCTCGCAAGCTGCGCCGTTATAATTAGCTGTGAAGACGATTTGGCGATAAACTTCGCGGCTTTTGCGTAAAATCGTTTCATTAATCGCGCGGTCTTTCCAGACCCGCACAGATAAATTAGCGGTACAGCCATATGTATCGCGGCGTGTGAACTCCGCTCCGTCATCCAAGGTTTTCGCCTGTCTCCAGCCCATCTCTTGCAATGCGCTATGATAACGTTTGGCAACAATCTCATGTTCAGAAATCGGGTAATATGGACGGAGCTTTTCGCAGGTAAAGAGCATAAATCCGCCGCCAATGGTCAGGCCCGTTTGTACTTTGGCGCAGCCATCAATGGCAGCTGTTTCCGCTTGGCGGGGCAAGTCTATAATGCCGCTTAAAATGGTGTCGTTATGAAGGCCCGCAGAATTTGCAAGAGCGGCAGGCGGCAAAGCGGTGCCTATTAAAAAGGCCATACCAAAGCTAAATTTTGATGATTTCTTTAAGGTTTTTATACAGATCATCCCACGCTCCCATAAGTTTATTATGAAAGCGCCATAGCATTTTATAGAGGCTTTAACGCGAAGATAAGCGTGATATGGTTAGGGAGGTATTAAGAGGGGAGTTATCTTATATGCGTTAAGATGATGGTTTCTGTGTGAGATTCTATATCTATGATATATGATTTATCAGCACAAAAATCACTCTGTAAATAAGGCGTAATTGGCCGTGGTTTTGCGGTGCCAATTACATCAGCGCTATAAGGCAAATCAGGTAATTTCATGGATTGCACTTCAAAGTCTTTTTCAAAATTTTGATTGGGAGAGAATAATATGCAATCATTCATTTCGTCATATAGGTAAAAAAGTGAGATATTATCTAAATTAGCTTGAGAGAAATTGCCTGTAAATTCACATATTTGATTGAGTGCGCAGGTGTTATTATTACTCCAGCCTGAAGTGTATGGAGGGTTGTATGTCTGTGAACAATTTAGGTTCGTAGCAGATATTAAGCATAATAAAAAAACTTTTACGCAATGCATTTTTTAATTGCCTTTTGTGGGATTTGCCATTTTTTTATAATTTTGCTGATTTTCTTTTCAGATAAATTTTTACCAATAATATTATGTATTGCATATTCAAAACCTGACCATGACACAGCATATGCGCCTTTATATGAAATTACATAAGATAACATTCCATCCAGATAAGTTATTTTAGCGATACTTCCATCTAACGGCCCTGGATATTGTTCGATTTTACCATCTTTTCCGCGAGGATGTGTATGACCGCCTGCATAGGGCCTAAGAGCATTGCGATCAAAGCGAGTTGTGATGATGTCTTTAGAGCCACATTTTATGACATTTCGTTTAACAGCCTTTATTTCAAAAATACCGTCAGCTTTTACTAAAAAAGCTTGCTCTTTATCAGTTCTTCCAAGGTTAATTGGAGTATTATCTGTGAATTTATGAGTTCTCCAAGCTTGGCGAACATGTGCATCAAGGTGAATAAATTTGCTTCGGTCACTCATTTATTAAAGATTATGTTTAAAAGGTGGAAGTGTCAAATTCACCCCTCTGTGCCCTCGCTAATATGCTCCCCCAGTGCATCGGCGATTGTGAATACATCCTTATCGCCGCGGCCGCACATATTCATGATGATAAGCCCGCCTTGCCCAAGCTCTTTGGCCAGATCAAGGGTGCGCGGGATGGCGTGGCTTGGCTCAAGGGCAGGGAGTATGCCTTCGAGGCGGGCACAAAGCTGAAAATGCTCAAGCGCTTCATCATCTGTGGCGCTGACATATTCTGCGCGGCCAATATCATGCAGATAGGCATGTTCTGGGCCGATACCTGGATAATCAAGCCCTGCGGAGATGGAATGGGCGTCCGTAATTTGTCCATGCGCGTCTTGGAGCAGATAGGTGCGATTGCCATGCAAGATGCCAGGACGTCCGCCCGTCAGGCTCGCTGCGTGTAGGCCGCTATCGACGCCGCGTCCTGCGGCCTCAACGCCGATAAGGCGTACAGATGTGTCATCAACGAAATCATGGAACAAGCCCATTGCATTTGACCCGCCGCCAATACAGGCGACAACGGCATCGGGCAGGCGGCCTTCGCGTTCCATAATTTGCGCTTTGGCCTCAACGCCAATTATGGCTTGAAAATCACGCACCATAGCGGGGTAGGGATGCGGGCCAGCGACCGTGCCGATGCAATAAAATGTATCGCCGACATTGGTGACCCAATCGCGCAATGCGTCATTCATCGCATCTTTAAGCGTAGCTGTGCCGCTATGAACGGCGCGCACTTCGGCGCCTAAGAGGCGCATCCGAAATACATTGGGCTTTTGGCGCACAATATCCGTTGCGCCCATATAGACAATACATTCCATCCCCAGACGCGCGGCAACAGTGGCCGTTGCCACGCCGTGCTGCCCTGCGCCTGTTTCGGCGATGATACGTTTTTTACCCATGCGCTTGGCCAGTAAAAGCTGCCCCATGCAATTATTAATTTTGTGCGCGCCTGTGTGATTAAGCTCATCGCGTTTGAAATAGATTTTCGCGCTGGAACCATGCTGCTTTGCCGTATGTTCCGTCAGGCGCTGCGCGTAATAAAGCGGGGACGGACGGCCGACATAATGTGTGAGATAATAGTCGAGTTCAGCCTGAAAACTCGGGTCAGCTTTGGCATCTTCATAGGCCTTTTCAAGTTCAAGAATTGGCGGCATTAATGTCTCGGCGACATAACGCCCGCCAAAATCACCAAAGCGGCCATTGGCGTCTGGAAAGGTCTGGTTAGCTTGCTTGCCCATTTTATTGTCCTAGTCTTTTATTTGCAGTTTACTGCATCCATAAAGGCCTTTATTTTACGCGCGTCCTTTACGCCAGCAGAGCGCTCAACGCCAGAGCTAACATCAACAATAGGCGCGCCTGTTACAGATATTGCCCTGCAGACTGTCTCGGGTGTCAATCCACCTGCGAGCATATAGGTTTTAGGGGTTGGCGCGCGGGCGATAATCTTCCAATCTATCGCGATGCCATGACCACCGCGTACATCTGATCCTGCTGGAGGCTTGGCGTCAAATAAGAGGCAATCGGCTGCGCTGCTAAACTCGCCTGCACTTATCATATCTTCATTACTTGCAATGGGGCAGGCTTTGATGGTTTTGATACGAAATTTACGCGCTATCTCTGCGACGCGGCGGGGGGATTCTTCTCCGTGGCATTGGATATAATCAGGGGCCATCTCTGCCAGAATGCGCGCTAACATATCATCATCTGCATTTACCGTGACGGCTACGCGCGGCAGAATGCCTTGGGCAGGCCGCGCGAGAGCCGCTGCCTCTTGGAGGCTCAACCGTCTCTTGCTTGGCGCTTCAACGATAAACCCTAGAAAGCCTGCACCATATTCTATCGCGCTAGTTACATCTTCGGGTCGCATCAGGCCGCATATTTTGGCACGTGTTTTAAGCTTAGTTGTCATGGCGTTGCCGCTAGCATGGGCTTGGCTGTGCGGCAATCCCTGATGCAGCAGCTTGGGCTCACACCGTCTCACAATAGCCTCACGGCCATATTATGCGGTGTGATTGGTTCTCTTGACCGTCTTGGCTTAGATAGACCTCATGACAATAATGACACAAAGCCCGACCTTTAAGGTCAATCTCTGGAAAACACCTATATTAGGCCCGCTTGTCTTTGCTGGCTGGAAGTTTGATGCCGCGCGTAAGCTAAACTGGATGAAACGCCATTTGACCTATATGGGGTCTCACATCGAAATCGGGAGCGGGCCAGGCAGTGTTTTGGATGTGATGCGCCAGAAAAATTATGATGTTGATGGTCTTGATATTCAAGATAGCAGCTTTCGTGACGATTTGCGCCCAGTGCTCTACAGCGGCATTCAAATGCCCTTTTGCAAACATGCCTACGATACCGCTTTGTTGCTAACAGTTTTACACCATACATCTAATCCTGAGCATGTTTTGTCTGAAGCTGCGCGGATTTCTAAGCGGTTGATCGTTATTGAAGATGTTTATGAAACCCGCTTTATGGAGTGGCTAACAAAACGGTTTGATAGCTTAATGAATCTTGAGTTTTTTGGGCATCCGCATAATAATCGTACAGACGCGCAATGGCAGGCCACATTTGAACGGCTCGGCCTGTCTGTGCATCATAAATCTATCCATCGTGTTGCAGGTATATTTAAGCAAGCCATATATGTTTTAGAACCTCGCATGGAGCAGAATGAGATCCATTTAAAAGCGGCCTAAGCAAAAATCATGCCGCAAACTATATTTTAAAGGTTTTGCGCTACACCCATTACCAAAGTGACACTGAAAACATTCAGGTCTGGTGAAAAATGGGTGAATATTATGGCGATAGCGCCGAAATTACAGGCTCGTCAGAGCCAACAACTTGCGATTACGCCGCAACTCCAGCAGGCGATTAAGTTATTACAGCTCTCCAACATAGAGCTATCGGCCTTTGTTGATGAACAGCTTGAGAGTAATCCTTTGCTTGAGCGCGGAACGGGTGATGAGAACCGCCGCTTAGAAGACGTGGCTATTCAGGGCGATACGCCCGTCCAAACGGATGTTGATACTGTTAGTGTTGGCGCGGCCAATGCCGATATGGATATGCCCGCCCATGCAGCCCAGCCTGATGCGTCCCCTGCTGATGTCGGGGCAGATGTTGGCGGGTCAGTGGATTGGTCGCGCAATAATAGCGGCGGGTCTTTTAATGGCTCCAATGATTATGACCCTGCGGCCAATAGCGCCGCGGATGTGACCTTGGCCGAGCATTTGACCGCGCAGCTTGGCTTGCTGCGATTTGCCGAAAAAGAGCGCCTCATAGCAGAATATCTGATTGGTCAATTAGATGAGGCGGGGTATTTGCGCGGCGACATTACTGAATTGGCGGGCAATCTGGGGGTGTCTGAAACTCGGTTAAACTCGGTTTTATTACAGATGCAGACTTTAGAGCCAACTGGCGTCTTTGCCCGTAACCTATCTGAATGTTTGGCGCTGCAACTGGCCGAGGCCAATAAGCTTGACGCGCCTATGAAAGTGTTGACGGAAAATCTTGAATTGCTTGCCAAATATGATCTGGGAAAGCTGACGAAATTATGCGGCGTGAAAATGGACGCGCTCAAAGAGATGATTGGGGAACTGCGTAATCTCTCGCCAAAACCCGGCATGGCCTATGGCGGGATACTGGCGCAAGCGATTGAGCCTGATGTTTACATTCGCGAGACGCCGCAAGGCGGCTGGGCGGTGGAACTCAATGCGGATACTCTGCCGCGGGTTCTGCTCAATCATCGCTATTATAATGAAATTAAATCAGCGGGCGGTGATAATGAGCAGGCACGAGAATTTATTTCTGAATGTCATCAAAATGCAAATTGGTTGGTGAAATCACTCGATCAACGTGCGCGGACAATTTTGAAAGTCTCTAGCGAAATTGTCAAGCAACAAGACGGGTTTTTTGCCTATGGGATTGACCATATGCGCCCGCTTAAGCTCAAAGATGTGGCTGACGCGATTGAGATGCACGAATCGACAGTCTCGCGTGTGACTTCGGGCAAATATATGCATACGCCGCGCGGGTTGTTTGAGCTTAAATATTTCTTTACCGCAGCGATTCCAAGCCTTGACGGGGGGGAAGGCCATAGCGCGGAGACCGTGCGTAGTAAGATCAAAATCCTCATCTCTGAAGAAACGGCAGATGCGATTATGTCAGATGATCATATTGTGAAATTATTGCGTGACCAAGGCATAGATATTGCCCGGCGCACCGTGGCTAAATATCGCGAATCTATGGGCATACATAGCAGCGTCGAGCGCCGCCGTGTGTTCAAGCATGGTTAGCGGATCTTTGGCGGCATAGGAATAAAGCCGCTGGTGCGGGATATATAATCCACATAGGCGGCGCGGCGTTTGAGGCTGCGCTCTAGCAGGTCTTTGCCAGAGACTTTGACGAGCAGTAAGGTCATAATAATCGGCGCAAAAACGCTCGCCCAGCCCCACGGCGCTTGGCAGGCGGTAAGCCATATGCCCCACCACATGCAAGCATTGCCGAAATAATTGGGATGGCGCGTATATTTCCAAAGGCCCGTATCCAGCACAGGTTTGTCTTTATACGCGCCGTCATAATTCTTCATGGTCTTCATGAATTTGGAGAGCTGCGCATCGCCAATGGCCTCGAAGAGAAAGCCAATGAGCCAGAGGAGGGCGCCGAGGATAGAAAAGAGGGCTATCTGTATTTCTTTATAATTTTCTTCGTACTGACTTATGTCGCTGACCATAGCGTTATATATTGATGAGTTAGCTACATCTTCCCAAGTGTTTGTGCCCGTCGCCATAGCCACCCAAACTGGGGCGCTCACAATCATAATCAACACGCCTTGCCCAAAATAGATTGTGAAGAGGCTCCGCAAGCGCCAAGCTATTTCGCTCACACCCTTTTTCTCGGCGCGTTTGCGCATGGCCACATAGCGGACATCTTCGCCGTGACCCAAATTGCGTTTAGCGAGATAAAGCGAGAGCCTTATGCCCCAAATTATCGGCATCGCGGCGAGCAAGACAAGATAAGGTGTTTTAGGAATAGCCAAATATAAACACACCGCGCCAACAACCAAAAATCCAAAGCCCCAGAAAATATCAATCAAGCTCGCATCTTTGACAGCCACACTAATCGCCCAAAGCATTGTTAAAAGGCCAAAGACCACGACAGCAGCATGGGTGAAATTAACAAGAATATCTGTGAGCATAATGCGCCTAACTTAATGAGGTTTCATTCTTAACCGATAAATGCCGCTAATAGCAATCTCGCCATTATGGGCCTTTTGCATTTACCCTTTGCGGGCATCCAGAATATCGACAAAGCCATGATTCACATCGCGGTGTTCGGCTTCGTCCGCTCGCACAGCGATAATCACATCCATTAGCCGGGCATCCTTATCCAAATTCCAATAATCTATTGCGATTTGCGGGGCGGGTATATTCTCTTGTTTGCCCGCCTTCACCTCGGCTAAATATTGCGTGTAGCTAATCACAGCTTCTTCTTCGAAATAACCAATAACGCGGTGGGCGGTGCGCGAAGAAAAGAGGTATAAAAAGAAATAAGCATTATAAAATATGAATTGCACGGTGATGATTAAAAAACGCTCAAACCAATTTGGCTGTGCGATTTCAATAAAGGTCATCAGGTGCATGCGCTCATTTTCGGCCTCATCTAGCAGCGTTCTGATCCAGCCCTCATCATCGCGCATTTTACGCAGCGCGGTAAGGTGCTGCAACAGCCCGCCAACCATACCCGGGACTGCGGCGACAGTCTCAAGAACGACAGCGCGGTGGCCATAGCGTTTGGCAAAAAACTTATCGGCGAAAAACCGCAGAAACCGCACAAAACCATAAGCGATTTTATCACTGAGGGTTTTGGGGGGAACATGCGTATCGATTGCAATGTCATAATCGACAATACGCGGTTCGGGTTTAGGGAATTCATGTCCTTGTGACGTATCGCTCATAAACGTCTCCTTTTGCTAATCTATATAGGGTATATAGAGATAAATAGTGAGAGGCCGTGCCGCCGCAGGGCTTGGCCTTATTGTCGCAGTGCAGATTGGGATTACCCCCGCCGCGCCTCATATAGCGCGATGCCTGCTGCGGTGGCGACATTCAGGCTCTCAGCTTGGCCGAGGGCATTCCTGCTCATCATCGGAATACGCGCCAGTTGATCACAGCTCTTGCGCACGCGCTCGCGCAGGCCTGGCCCTTCTGCGCCCATGACGATGACGCGCTTGCCCCCGCCAGATAGAGCCTCACTCACGCTCATATCCGTTTCCCCCGCAAGCCCCGTGACCTGCCAGCCTATGCGCTGCAGGTTTATCAATGTATTGGCAATGTTGGTTTCAAGGCAGACAGGCACAGTCTCAAGACAACCCACCGCGACCTTAGCCAGCGCGCCAGAGAGCGGCGGCGCTTTGCGGGTCTGCATGACAAGGGCACAAACGCCAAAGGCCGAGCAGAGCCGCAACATCGCCCCGACATTATGCGGGTCAGTGATTTGGTCAAGGATAAGTATCAAGGCATTATCATCTGCATTATCGGCGATGATTTCGAGGGGTTTCCATTCTAGCGGCGCGGCTTTTATTGCAATACCTTGATGCACGGCACCGCGCGGAACAGTCTTATCAAGGACTTGCGGTAAAACGATTCGCGCAATGGCGGCGCCTTTGGGTGAATTCAGGCGTGCCTGCGCCGCTTCTGTTAGGATAATCTCGTGAATTGTGCGTTTTGGATTGGCTAAAGCGGCCAAACAGGCATGTGTCCCCCACATCCACCCTGACCCGCCTTCGCGTCCAGCGCCTTTTCGGCGTGATTCTGAATGTGATTTTCCTGTTTTTTGTGAGGTATTTTGTCCAGCGTCACGGTTTTGAGACTTGCGCGGGGGGTGTGGCCGCGCCGTTGCGCCATGTGTTTTACTTTTATAGGCGCGTTTTTGCGGAGTTTTTTCCGTATTTTGAGGTATATTTGCATTTTGACCTTGACGGCGTGTTTTTCTTGCAAATCGGCTATTGCGTGTCTTATCGTTCATCTCTATATACCCGCTCACTAATCAGAACACTAACTCTGTTCGTTGCGCCGCTAACACGCCTGTGGCTAAACTTATAGAGTCTTTTTTTGTTGGAGGCATAGCAAATTTTCAAACCACAGGTCACGGTTTGAAAAATTCAGTGGAGAGGTGGCCGAGTGGTTAAAGGCGTCAGACTGTAAATCTGATCACTATGTGTACGTTGGTTCGAATCCAACCCTCTCCACCACTAACAAAATTAAGAGCGCGGGCGTTGTGTAGTGGTAAGACCTCAGCCTTCCAAGCTGATGACGCGAGTTCGATTCTCGCCGCCCGCTCCAGATTTCCTCTTAAATGAGGGCAGATGTAAACCCGACCTAATTCTAGGTCACAACATGTGAGAGTAGACATGGCAAAAGAGAAGTTTGAGCGGACTAAGCCGCATGCAAATATTGGTACGATTGGTCACGTTGACCATGGTAAGACGACGCTGACGGCGGCGATTACGAAGTATTTTGGTGATTTCCAGGCCTATGATCAAATTGACGGC
>CALFUN010000014.1 GCA_937929915.1 uncultured Caulobacterales bacterium
ATCTGTCTCAAGCCAAGCTTTGGGGTCATTTTGCTCTAATGCCCAAAATAATAGATCAAGACTTTCTTCAATCAGCGTGCCATCACTATGTTGATAAACAGGCACCGTGCCTTTGGGCGATAAAGCGAGCATGGCAGGCGGTTTATCGCGTAGCAACACCTCGCGGTGCTCATAATTTAAACCGCTCACATGTAATCCCATCCGTCCGCGCATCGCATAGGGGCAGCGGCGGAAAGAATAGAGAATAGCAGTCATTATTTTTTTTCAAAACATCTAGTAGTTGGAGGCTTTACTTGGAACCAATCGAATTGGAAAACTCTTTCTCTATCACTATTTTCTTTTTTATATTCAACGGTTGTTAAACCTTTACCGTGAAGCCCAGTTTTCTTATTAACAACTAAAACCGTTAATGGTGGATAATTATTATCTTCGCAATAATCCATTATTTTTCCTAATGTTTGAGAGAATACTCCAGCTCCGTTCATGCCTAAAATATCTGCAAGATGTCCATATGTGTAAGATTTACGTTCTCTTGCAGCACAAATTAGCAAACTCCAGATTTGCATAGCCCTTTGAGATCTTTTCATATTTAACTCTCTTTAGATTTTCCGCCCAATATGTGTTTCTCCGCGGGCTTTGGCTAGAGCGATTTGTTTTTGCCGCTCGGCAAAGCGCGCTTTTTGCTCATCGCTCATATCGGCATGGCAGCGGTGGCACGCCACGCCTTTAATATATTCAGGCCGAGTTTTATCGGCCTCGGTGAGTGGGTAGCGGCAGGCAAAGCATTGGTCATATTGACCTTGCTTAAGGCCGTGACCAACCGCAACGCGTTGATCAAATACAAAACATTCTCCGTCCCAAAGACTTTGTGCTTTGGGCTGTGTTTCCAAATATTTCAAGATGCCGCCTTTAAGGTGATAGACATCATCAAAGCCGTTTTGCTTCATAAAAGCACTAGCTTTCTCGCAGCGAATACCGCCTGTGCAAAACATAGCGACTTTGGGTTTGTTTAGCCGGCTCCGATTATCTTCAACCCATTGCGGAAATTCACGAAAGGTCTGTGTATTGGGATTAACCGCGCCCCTAAACGTTCCAATTTCGACTTCATAATCATTACGCGTATCAATCAAAATCGTTTCAGGGTCAGAGATAAGCGCGTTCCAATCTTGCGGCTCAACATAGGTGCCGACGACTTCATTCGGATCAATCCCGTCTACGCCCATTGTGACAATTTCTTTTTTCAGGCGGACTTTCATACGGTAAAAGGGCAGGTTATCTGCGCGAGAAAATTTGGCATCAACGTGCCGAAGGCGCGGATCGGCTCTTAGAAACTCAAGTAAATCGTCTATGGCCGTATCCGTGCCCGCAATCGTGCCGTTAATCCCTTCCGCCGCAAGCAATATGGTGCCTTTAATCTCAAGCATATCACACATCTTTTGCAGCCATGGCTGTAGATGCTCATAATCGGGCAGAGAGGTAAATTGGTAAAGTGCGGCAACGCAATAAGTCATGAAGGGCGTTTAATCAGAGCGCATATAGGGGTCAAGCGTCCAAACGTGGAAACTGGCCCCGCTGGCTTTTATTTTCAGTCGCTATTCTGATTATGTACGGGTTAGTTCAGGCGCCGCAATATCTTCGATTATACGTTCAAAAATAGGGCTTTGCTCTATGAATGTGATGAATTTATTAGACAGGCCTTGGCGCTCGAGTAAATTATGCATGGCCGTTGAAATAATTTCAGGGTCATGACACGTATTGGATAATGTGCGAAGATCTTTGACACCTTGGCCGCTTGTCAGTTCTTTTTTCAAGCGTTTCATTGAGCGCGATAGGGCTAAGAGCTGTAGCGGGCTAGCTGTTTTACCTTTGGCCCAGCTCTCTCCTATACGTTTCAAAGATTTGAAAGAAGATTTAGAGCGGGTTTCTATGCGCGATATAGCTTTATCACTGCGCGTACTTATCCAATCTGCGGTGCAAATTTTAGCAGGGTCTGGCGTCGTGGCGCAGGCGCTAAGGACAAGGCAAGCAGCTGTTATTAAAGCTATGGATTTAAAAATATTCATAAATATGGCTAACGCGATGTTATGGGGCTGACAACTAAAACTTTTTGAAATGATGAGGGCAAAGGCATATGGTGCGCGATGTTTATTTTAACATCGCCGCCGCATGTGATGTTTATCCTAAAGGTGCGCGGCCTGTGATGTTTATCCTAAAGGTGCCGCGACAAGCATTACCCAGTAAACAGATTGCGATGTTTTTGGGTTGTAAGTTACTGCCGCGCCAAATTCTGTGACATCATCGCGCAATAAGTTGACATTATGGCCGGGACTATCTTGCCAAGCTTTGAAGACTTGCTCCCAACTTTTCTGGCCCGAAGCAACATTTTCCGCAGCGATAGAAAAGAGATAACCCGCATTTTGTAAGCGGTTACCATGACCGAGGCCGTCAGAGCCTTCATGAGAGATTTTGCCGGCTGCTGCGCGGTCATCTGCATGGCTTTGTGAAACAGCTGTGAGTTGCGTGTTTAACCTAACGGGCTTTAGGCCATTTTGTGCGCGGTAGCGGTTTAAATCTGCAAGCGCTATATCTAAAATAAGCGGGGTTGGCGGGACACGCGGGAAGGCGGGATTCGCGCCAAAGCCATTATTAAGGCGGCATTGAATCTCTGGTTTTGTGACATCAGGCTGCACGCTAATCGTTCCGCGACATATCTCTGAATCTGCTTCGCATAGGCTTTGGCATTCGCCAGCAGAATTCACGATGATGGTTTTATAAGTCCCGTCATCAGGCTCAATAAAACGCGAATTTGCAGAGCTAGACTGCGCTGCAAAACCCGTAGAGGCGGCACCCAAAGCGGCCAGACATATCACGGCGAAGCGTTTAAGATGGCGGCTCGCCGTGAAACCTTGTGTCTTAAAACCTTCTGGCATAGCTATCCCTGCGCATGTGACATGTTTTAAATATAGCCATGAAATGTAAACTGAAGATGAGTGCGAGGTTACAATTCAGTCAGGAATATGCCAGATGGTGAGATTTCCAGATAATAAATTTTATGGAGTAATGCCAGCCGCTACGTCGCGTTCTGCAATTAGGGCTTGGGTCAAATCCGAATAAAAGGCTAAAATCGGCGCAATGTCGTCGCTGGTTTTTAATGCCTCTGGCGGCGTTAAGGGGCGGTACTTATAACCCTTATGAATGGCGCGATTATATCCCCTCCAAATATCGGCGGGCAGCAAGCCGCCTGTCACATCCTTCATGGGGCTATTATCATCATTTCCCATCCAAACGCCTGTTGTGAAATGGGCGGTAAAGCCAACAAACCACGCATCTCGATAATCTTGGCTTGTGCCCGTTTTACCGCCAGCTTCGCGGCGACCAAGCTTTGCACCGTGACCTGTGCCCGTTTGGATAACATCTCTGAGCATTTGCGTCATTTGATGTGCGTAAGGCACAGGATAAACCCGTGAGCCTACGCGATTGCGGCGTGTGTAAAGCGGCGTGCCTGATGTGTTTTTAACCGCGCTAATCAAATATGAAGGCCGCAATATGCCTTCATTGACAAAAACAGAATATCCCGTTGTCATTTCTTGTAAGGTGACTTCAGATGAGCCAAGCGCAAGTGAATATTCAGGGCGTAATTCGGATTTTATACCAAATCTTTGAGACAGTAAAATAACGGCTCTTGGGCCAAGTTCTGCTGTGACTTGCGCCGCGATTGTGTTGATAGAATGCTTAAGGGCCTCGCGTAGTGTCATCGGGCCGCGATAACGGCGCGTATAATTTTCAGGCTCCCATCCGCCAATATTCGTAGGTTGGTCAATGCGCACAGTCCCGGGTGTGAAGCCATTTTCTAACGCGGCAGCATAAGCAAATGTTTTAAATGAGGAGCCAGGTTGACGTTTGGCTTGGCTCGCGCGGTTAAATTTAGACGCTTTATAATCTCTCCCGCCAATGAGCGCTCGAATCGCGCCTGTCTTATTGTCCAAAGTAACAAGGGCGGCTTCGGAGGCTTTTTTCCGTGTCGCATGTTTGCTTAAAATCTCTTCAACAGATTTTTGCGCCTGTTTTTGCATGTCTACATCAATCGTCGTTTGAATGATGAGGTCTTTATGCTTGGCATCGACAAGATTTTTGACTTGCTCATCAACAAGGTCAAAAATATGCCCAATGACATCTGGCGTAATCAGCGGAATTGCGTCCTCGGCTATGACAGGCGGGGTTGCGATAGCTTGGGCGTGTTCCGTATCAGAGATCAGATCATTGGCGCGCATGCGGCCAAGTACAAGATGAGACCGTGCCAGCGCGCCGTCATAATTTGATGTCGGGTTCCAGCGAGACGGCGCTTGCGGGATTGCGGCTAATAATGCTGCTTCGGATAGATTTATATCTCGTGCGGATTTGCTGAAATAACGCTGCGCGGCGGCTTCGACGCCATAAACGCGCGGGCCAAGATTGATACGGTTTAGATAAAGCTCTAAGATTTCGGGCTTAGACATGACGGATTCCATATCGCGAGCCAAAACGGCTTCTTGAAATTTACGGCGATAGGTTTTCTTGGGTGATAACACCATGTTTTTGACAAGTTGTTGTGTCAAGGTGGAGCCGCCTTGGCCTTTCCCGCCCGATTTAGCATTTTGGAAAAAAGCCCGTAAAATCGCGCGGTTATCTGTGCCTTCATGTTCATAAAACCGCTCATCTTCAATGGCGAGGAAGGCATTGGCGACATAGTTGGGCATTTCAGAGAGCTTGAGCGGCTTGCCAATATATGGCCCGCGATGCCCAATGATAGCCCCGTCCTTATCAAGCAAGGTCATATTAGGCTGGAGATTTAACTCCCACATCGTCGCTTTATCTGGCAGGCTTGGTAAATCTTTGAGCAAATAAGAGCGCGTAAATACATAGCCCGCAGCGATGAGGCCTATAGCTAAAATCAGTGAGAATAAGACAAAGCTACGGCGGCGGCTTATGGCTTTATTCTGGTCTACATCTATGTCTGCACGAAACGTCGTCATAGCCGTTTACATCTATCCCCTTATGGTGTTCGCTGAATCTAGTCTCAATATCACTGTTTTACGTCTTATTGTTTTTAATCTTGGCCTGTCTGTTGTGCCTGTGTAAAGGGGGCAAGATAAAGCATATCGCTTTACAGTGCCATTATGAGTAATAATTACAGCTATATGACAGACTTACCCTTTTGGAAACGCAAAAATATGGCAGAAATGAGCCGTAGCGAGTGGGAATCGCTCTGTGATAATTGCGGAAAATGTTGCTGCATTCGTCTTGAAGACGAAGATACGGGGCAGATTTATATAACAGATGTGGCCTGCAAGCTATTTGACCCTGCGAGCTGCCGCTGTACGGATTACCCTAATCGCTCCAAAAAAGTTCCCGATTGCGTGACGCTTACGCCTGATAATGTCGAGCAGCTTCATTGGATGCCGCAGACCTGTGCTTATCGCCTTATTGCCGAGGGTAAAGACCTGCCTGATCATCATCACCTCGTAAGCGGTTCGCCCCAAACGATTCATGATGTAGGCATGAGTGTTCAAGATGCTGTAACAAGCGAGCTTTTTGTAAGCGAAGAGGAGCAAGTCACGCGTATTGTTATTTGGCCCGGCGAGCCTGATATTCAATAATATGAGGTCTGAGCGCGGTCTAAATAATGCGCTGAAAACCTTACGCAATTCGCCGCAGTGTAATTTGTTAAAAAACTGCCATAAAGGCGTTGCATTTGCGGCTATCCCTCTCTAGGTTCCGCCGCGTTCACAAGGGTTAGCATCCGAGTCTTGCTCGGGCCTATTCCCGCATTAGAGAGCTCTTATGTCCGAGTTTTTATTAGGTTATTTGCCCGTTATCATTTTGTTTGGAATTGCCTTAATTCTGAGTGTGCTTTTCTTGTTGGTGCCTGCGGTTATCGCGCCCAAAGACCCTGATGCGGAAAAAATATCCACATATGAGTGCGGATTTAACGCATTTGACGACTCGCGTATGAAATTTGATGTGCGATTTTACCTCGTTGCCATCTTATTTATTATCTTCGACATCGAAGTGGCTTTTCTTTTTCCATATGCTGTTTCACTGGCTGAAATGACATGGCAGGGGTGGCTTGTTGTGATGATTTTTATTTTAGAGCTCGTCTGGGGGCTGGCTTATGCGTGGAAAGTCGGCGCGCTGGATTGGGAATAGGGTAGGGCAAGTTTATGACAGATATTCTCAAACCCGCTATGTCCTCCGCTGTTGATTTGGGCACACCAGCCTATGATGCACGAAAGCATGACCCGTATTTTGACGGTCTATCCGATCAACTGGCCGATAAAGGCTTTATCACGGCGGCCTCTGATGATCTCGTCACATGGGCACGAACTGGGAGCCTGATGTGGATGACATTTGGCCTAGCTTGCTGCGCTGTTGAGATGATGCAGGCCTCTATGCCGCGTTATGATGTGGAGCGTTTTGGGTTTGCTCCGCGTGCCTCCCCGCGTCAAAGTGATGTGATGATTGTGGCGGGCACGCTGACCAATAAAATGGCGCCAGCCTTGCGCAAGGTTTATGATCAAATGCCCAATCCGCGCTATGTGATTTCGATGGGAAGCTGCGCGAATGGCGGGGGCTATTACCATTATTCTTACGCCGTTGTACGCGGCTGTGATCGTATTGTTCCTGTAGATGTATATGTACCAGGGTGCCCGCCAACCGCAGAAGCACTGGTTTACGGCATTTTGCAGCTCCAGAAGAAAATTCGCCGCGAAGGTAATATCGAGCGCTAGTTTTAGCGATCTAAGAGATAGATGTTATGAATGATTTGAAAGACCATATCCAAACCCAACTTGGTGATGCGGTCAATTCTATTGATGTTATCGATCACGGCGCATTTGGCGAAGAAATTTGCGTCAATGCGCGCCGCGTCGAGGTTGTCAAAGTTCTCACATTCCTGCGCGATGACCCGATTTGCAAATTTTCTAGCTTGATAGATATTTGCGGCGTGGATTATCCCGCGCGCGAGCGCCGCTTTGATGTGGTCTATCACATGCTCTCTATGGTGCATAACACACGTATTCGCGTTAAAGTGACAACGGATGAAACTGTGCCTGTGCATAGTCTATCTGCGGTTTTCCCAAATGCCGATTGGTATGAGCGCGAGGCCTTTGATATGTATGGTATCCTCTTTAATGAGCATCCAGATTTGCGCCGTTTGCTCACGGATTACGGCTTTGAAGGTTATCCGCTGCGCAAAGACTTCCCGCTCTCAGGCTTTGTCGAAGTGCGTTATGACGAGGAACGTAAATCCGTGATTTATGAGCCCGTCAACCTGCCACAAGAATATCGCAGCTTCGATTTCATGTCCCCATGGGAAGGCGCGAAATATATCTTGCCGGGTGATGAGAAAGTGGAGGAGGGGTGATGCGTAGATTTATATTTGTATTTTTAGCGTTTGTTCTATCCTTATCTGCAGGACCTCACATATTTGCGCAAGGTGATGATTTATCAAGGCTTGAGACACTTATGATGGGCAGGCTGTGTCATAATCTTGTCAAGGATGTACCAAGGCGTGATGAAGCCACCATAAAAGCTCAAGAATACTGGCAAAAGCGTGATGCAGAAATAAAGTCGGCCGATGAAGAGTTTGTAAACTTAGCGCTTGAGGCCGCCCAGGCCGAGCTTGAAGATGTAAGCGCGGATGAAATAGCCGCCACATGTGCAAGTGAAATGCTGCGCGATCAGGTTAATAATCTTCAGACTGATTTGGACTCTCAATTAACGGCATCTGAAAAAATAAAAATTGCAGATTATGAAGCGCGCCTAAATACGGTTCAAAAACGCTTGCAGCCATTAATGAAAGAGGCTCGAGTCTCGGCTAATTATGGTCTCTTACATGCGAATATGTTACTGGGAGCTGCGGAGAATTTGTCAGAAGATGACTTGTTTGAGTTTTCACCGCGATCTTTAGAAATGCTTGCTGCGGCCATGCAGGTTCAATCCGATGAAAGAGCGCCGTTTCAAAAAAAGTCCAAGAATGTAAAACGGCTCTTACAATATAGCGAAATTGCTATGCGCACGTGCGAGTGGTCAGCGCGCGTCGATCTGCATAAGGCAATGGATAGCAAAGATTTTGAGACAGCTAATGAAAATTTGATACGATATAGTTTGTGGCAGGGACTAATCAATTTCAGGCGCGGGCTCGGGGGTGAGCCTTCGGTGCGGCCAGAGCCTGCCTTTATTCAAAAACTCAATGGAAATGAACCGCTCAAGCCAATGGAAACCACCTTACTCTCAACTTATTCGACTTTATGCTCCGCGGGCTTGGGTCAGCAAGAAAAGGCTTTAGATGTGATTTACACACCCTTTATCGGGGCGCCAATGAAGATTGCGAAAATATCGGTGCAGAAGACCCAAAAGGTACCCGAATAATGACCACAACCGAAGCCATACTCCAAGGTGATGACCGTAATTTCACCATTAATTTCGGCCCGCAACATCCCGCCGCTCACGGCGTTTTGCGTCTTGTGCTGGAGCTTGAAGGCGAGATTGTCGAGCGCGTAGACCCGCATATCGGCTTGCTGCACCGCGGCACGGAAAAGCTGATCGAGCATAAGACTTACCTACAAGCGCTGCCTTATTTTGACCGCCTTGATTATGTCGCGCCGATGAACCAGGAACATGCGTTTTGTCTGGCGATTGAGAAGCTCACAGGGCTTGAAGTACCGCGCCGCGCGCAATTTATTCGTGTCATCTATTCGGAAATTGGCCGTATCCTTTCGCATATGCTGAACATCACCACACAAGCTATGGATGTTGGCGCGCTCACGCCGCCTGTCTGGGGTTTTGAAGAGCGCGAAAAACTGATGGTGTTTTATGAGCGCGCTTGCGGCTCGCGTATGCATGCCATGTATTTTCGCCCCGGCGGCGTGCATCAGGACTTGCCTCCCGCTTTGGTGAATGATCTTTTGAATTGGTGCGATCAATTCCCGCAAAAGCTCAAAGATATTGAAACGCTGCTGACGGAAAACCGCATTTTCAAACAACGCAATGTCGATATTGGTGTTGTCTCTCAGCAAGATTGTCATGATTGGGGCTTTTCTGGCGTTTTAGTGCGCGGCTCGGGTATTGCATGGGATTTGCGCCGTAATCAGCCTTATGAAGTTTACTCCGAACTCGATTTCAAAATTCCGCTCGGTAAGAACGGTGATTGTTATGATCGTTATCTGTGCCGTGTCGAGGAAATGTACGAATCTGTTAAGATTATGAAGCAATGTCTGGAAATGATGCCAGAAGGCCCTGTGATGACGCAGGACAACAAATATGTGCCGCCGCGCCGCGCTGTTATGAAGCAAACTATGGAAGCGCTCATTCATCACTTTAAGCTTTACACCGAAGGTTTTCACGTGCCTGCGGGTGAGGTTTATACATGTGTCGAAGCGCCCAAGGGTGAATTTGGTGTCTATCTGGTGTCGGACGGCAGTAATAAACCTTACCGCTGTAAAATCCGCGCGCCGGGCTTCCCGCATTTGGCCGCGATGGATTATCTGAATAAGGGCCATATGCTTGCGGATGTATCCGCTATACTTGGCTCGCTCGACATCGTGTTCGGGGAGATTGACCGCTAATGGGAGACTTATCGTGAGCGCACGCAGAATGGCGGCGGTACAACCCGAAACTTTCGCGTTGTCCGCCAAGGCCCATAAAGACATCGAGGCTTGGGTGGCTAAATATCCAAAAGAGCGCCAACGCAGCGCGCTCATTCCTGCGCTTTGGATTGCGCAAAAAGATGCTGGCGGCTGGCTGCCTGAACTTGCTATGCGTGCTGTCGCAGATAAGCTCGGCATGGCCTATATTCGCGTCTATGAAGTCGTAACATTTTACACCATGTTCAATATGTCCCCTGTGGGTGAGCATTTCATACAGCTTTGCGGGACAACGCCGTGTTGGCTGCGCGGCTCTGATAATCTGAAAGATGTTTGCGCGAAGAAAATTGGCCCGCAAAATACCGTTTCGGCGGATGGGAAGCTCTCATGGCTCGAAGTGGAATGTCTTGGCGCTTGTGCTAATGCGCCGATGGTGCAGATTTCGAATGCAGCAGGCGATAGCTATTATGAGGACTTAACCGCAGAAAGCTTTGAGACGCTTATTGATGATTTAGCGGCTGGTAAAACGCCAGATTATGGCCCGCAAAATTCTCGCCACACCTCCGAAGCTGAGGGCGGGGCGCAAGCGCTAACGACAGATGCCGCTTATAAAAAAATGGGTGCAATCGTAAAACTGCCTCATGCTGAGAAAAAAGCTAAGGTCAATTATTATGAATGCGACCCTAAAGAAAAACGGGCCACGCGCCGCGGCTGGGTCGATCCTGCGCGCAAAGCTAACCCTGATCCAAAAAAGCGTTCTGGGAATTTGGGCCGTGATTTGACCAAGGGCTTAGTTGATGAAGACCCAAATAAAGGCTTGCCAAAGCGCAGTGCCAATAAACCCAAACCCAAAGTGCTTTACACAGACGGGGCCACGGACGGCGCGCCAGACGATTTGAAGCAAATTAAAGGTATCGGCCCG
Source organism: uncultured Caulobacterales bacterium (assembly GCA_937929915.1). GTDB lineage: Bacteria > Pseudomonadota > Alphaproteobacteria > Caulobacterales > Maricaulaceae > Litorimonas. Next base: position 10,546 of record CALFUN010000014.1, read on the forward strand.
AAATTCGAAAAAGAACTTAATTCAAATGGCGTTTATTATTTTGCGCAAATCGGTGCGTGGAAAGCGGCGGATGTGAAGCTTGTCGAAGAGAAGATTGACTCGCTGGCGACAGGCCGTATCAAGCGCGATGATTGGGTTAAGCAGGGCAAGGCTTTCGCAAAGTCTGCTGCAAAGAAGAAGGGTTAGAAAATGGCTGAGCTTCTCCAAGATAAAGACCGAATTTTCCAAAATCTCTACGGGCTTAAACCGCGCGGACTTGATGCAGCGCGTCAGCGCGGCGCGTGGTACGGCACATGCGCAATGATAGAGCAGGGCGGTGATTGGATTATCGACCAAATCAAAGCATCTGGTCTGCGCGGGCGCGGCGGAGCGGGGTTCCCAACGGGCCTAAAATGGTCATTTATGCCCAAAGAGGTTGGCAATCGTCCGCATTATCTTGTTGTGAATGCCGATGAATCCGAACCAGGCTCTTGTAAAGACAGAGATATTTTGCGCAATGACCCGCATTTGCTCATTGAAGGCTGTTTGGTGGCATCTTTCGCAATGAAAGCTCATGCTTGTTATATCTATCTGCGCGGCGAATATGTGCTGGAGCGTAACCGTCTGCAAGAGGCGATTGATGAGGCTTACGCGGCGGGGCTTGTTGGTAAAAATGCCTGCGGAACGGATTGGGATTTTGACATTTATATGCACCACGGCGCGGGGGCTTATATTTGCGGCGAGGAAACGGCGCTGCTCGAGAGCCTTGAAGGGAAAAAAGGCCAGCCGCGTCTGAAGCCGCCTTTTCCTGCCAATGCAGGACTTTTTGGCTGTCCGACAACTGTGAATAATGTTGAGTCGATTGCGGTTGTGCCAACAATTTTGCGCCGAGGTGCTGATTGGTTTACCAGTTTTGGCCGCGAGAATAATAAAGGCACGAAAGTGTTTTCACTCTCGGGTCATGTCAATACGCCGTGTAATATTGAAGAAGCGCTCTCCATCCCGATGAAAACATTGATTGAAACTTACGGCGGCGGGGTGCGCGGGGGCTGGGATAACCTAAAATGCGTGATACCGGGCGGCTCATCTGTGCCGCTTCTGCCCAAAGAGATTTGCGACACGGTTTTAATGGATTTTGACGCGCTGCGCGAGCATCAATCGGGTCTTGGCACGGCGGCTGTGATTGTCATGGATAAATCTACCGATGTCGTCAAAGCGATTGCGCGCTTGTCTTATTTCTACAAGCATGAGAGCTGCGGGCAATGTACGCCATGCCGCGAGGGCACGGGCTGGATGTGGCGCGTCATGGAACGCATGGTGCGCGGCGAGGCAGAGACGCATGAGATTGATATGCTGCTGGACGTGTCCAAGCAGGTCGAAGGCCATACGATTTGCGCCCTTGGTGATGCGGCAGCTTGGCCTATTCAAGGCCTTATCCGTCATTTCCGCCATGAAATCGAGGAACGCATTGATAATTACCGCGCGGGCAAACCTGTCTTTGTGTCGCAAGGCTTAGAGGCGGCGGAGTAGTTATGAGTCTTATCAAAAGTATAGCCATGTTAATTTACGGGAACACCCTTAGGCTTCCGGTGAGTATCAAGATGTTATTTGTAACAGCTGTCTTTGCCGTGGTCATGCAATATGCAGCTGTGTCTTCGCAAATCAGCTGGAGCTTAGCGCTTGCTATCGTTATTTCAACAACGTGTCTTGTAACTAAGTTTCGAAAACTTACGGGTAAGCAGAGATGAGCGACCTACGCAAAATCAACATTGATGGCACTGAGCATGAAGTGCCGGCGGATTATACGCTGATGCAAGCTTGCGAGGAATATGGCGGTGCGGAAATTCCGCGCTTTTGCTATCATGAACGCCTGTCTGTGGCAGGGAATTGCCGCATGTGTCTTGTGGAGTGGGTTGGCGCGCCCAAGCCGCAAGCCTCATGTGCTTTGCAAGTCAAGGATTTGCGGCCGAACCGCGATGGTACGCCTGCCAATATTCGTACCAATTCGGAAACTGTGAAAAAAGCGCGTGAAGGCGTGATGGAATTTTTGCTGATTAATCACCCGCTGGATTGCCCGATTTGTGACCAAGGCGGGGAGTGCGACTTGCAAGATCAAGCTATGGGTTATGGCCGCGATGCTTCGCGCTTTGCCGAGAATAAACGCGCTGTTGATGATAAACATATGGGGCCGCTGGTCAGTACTGTCATGACGCGCTGTATTCAATGTACGCGCTGTGTGCGCTTTATTACTGAAGTTGCAGGCGTACAGGAAATTGGCCTTGTCAATCGCGGCGAAGATGCGGAAATTACGACCTATCTTGAACAAAGCCTGACATCCGAAATGTCGGGAAATGTGATTGATTTGTGCCCTGTCGGCGCGCTGACGTCTAAACCTTATGCTTTTAACGCGCGGCCTTGGGAATTAGATAAAACCGAAAGCGTTGATGTGATGGACGCTGTTGGCGCCAATATTCGTGTCGATAGCCGTCATGATGCAGTTATGCGTATTATGCCCGTCAATAATGACGATGTGAATGAGGAGTGGATTTCCGATAAAACACGCTTTGTTTGGGATGGTCTGGCGCGCCAACGTCTTGACCAGCCTTTTATTCGCGAAAATGGTAAGCTGCGTGCAGCAGGTTGGGACGAAGCTTTGAAGCTTGCAGCCGAACGGCTATCTGGCGACCCTGAAACGATTGCGGCGATTGCGGGCGATTTATGCGATGCTGAGTCGATGAAAGCACTCAAAGACTTGATGGATAATCTGGGCGTGAAAAATATAGATTGCCGCCAAGATGGGTCATTAATTGGCACAGGCACGCGGCCAAGCTATCTGTTTAATACAACGATTGCAGGTCTTGAAGACGCGGATGCGATTTTGTTAATTGGCACAAATCCGCGTCATGAAGCTCCTTTGGTTAATACGCGTATTCGCAAGGCTTGGCTTACGGGCGATACAGAGATTGGTATGATTGGCCAAGCCTCTGATATTACATATGATTATGACCATATTGGCACAAGTCCAGCAGATGTTGCGGCCTTTGTAAAAGCGATTGGCGCTAAAAGCGTAAAAGGGTTTGCTAAAACGTTTAAAGCGGCGAAAAACCCAGTAATTATTATCGGCGCAGGCGCGTTGCGCGGCAAGGCGGGATTGGCTTTGCTTGCGGAAATTGGCGCGCTGGCAAAATCAGTCAATGCTGTGCGCGATGACTGGAATGGCCTGAATATTTTACATGGGGCGGCCTCGCGTGTTGGCGGCTTAGATATAGGATTTGTACCAGGCGAAGGCGGATTATCTACGGATGAAATCTTGAGCGCAGCGGCGCAAGGTGCGGTGAAAACTGTCATGCTTTTGGGCGCCGATGAGCTGGATACATCTAAGCTGAAAGAGGCCTTCGTGATTTACCAAGGTAGCCACGGTGATAATGGCGCACATGTGGCGGATATTATCTTGCCAAGCGCGGCTTATACGGAAAAAGATGGTTTATATGTCAATATGGAAGGCCGCGTGCAAATGGGCGCACGGGCCGTTGCGCCCAAAGGTCAAGCCAAAGAAGATTGGGCGATTATTCGCGCGCTATCTGGCCATTTAAACCGCGTTTTACCTTATGATAATCTTGGGGCATTACGCGAAAAATTATTTGCCGATCATCCAAGCTTTATGAGCCTTGGCGTTGCGCTGGGAGTGCAAGGCGCGGCGCAATTTGATGTCGCTGCGATTGGTGCGAAAGGTGATTTATCCAAAGAGGTTTTTGTTAATCCTGTCACGGATTTCTATATGACCAATCCTATCGCGCGCGCCTCGACGATCATGGCGGAGTGTTCAGCTTTATTTGAGAGCGGAAAAAATATGAAAGAGGCGGCGGAATAATGTTAGCTAACGTCGTATGGAGCGATTTATCGCCGTTAATTTGGTTTGCGCTAAAATTTGCACAATCTTTAACATTTGTCCTCGCGCTGGCTTTATTAGTCGCGGCGCTTGTTCTGGCTGACCGTAAAATTTGGGCCGCTGTACAGATGCGACGAGGGCCAAATGTTGTTGGTGCCTTCGGACTTTTGCAAACCATCGCCGATGCGCTGAAGTTTTTCTTCAAAGAAATTGTCGTGCCTGCAGGGTCCGATAAATTTCTCTTTATTTTGGCCCCTGTGCTAGGGCTCATCATGGCATTCATGGCATGGGCAGTTGTCCCTGTCGCGCCGGGTTGGGTGATTTCAGATATTAATATTGGTGTGCTTTATGTCCTCGCGATTAGCTCGCTGGGTGTTTACGGTATTATTATTGGCGGCTGGGCGTCTAACTCTAAATATCCATTTATGGGGGCGCTGCGCTCTGCGGCGCAAATGGTATCTTATGAAGTCTCGATCGGCTTTATTATTTTAACGGTCATTTTCCTAACGGGGTCTATGAATTTAACGGAGATTGTTGATGCGCAAGCGGGAGGGTTATTTAATTGGCATATGTTCTTCTTAGATTTCAAAAACCCTATTAATCTCGTGCTATTCCCAATTATGTTTTACATGGGTGTGCTGTTCTTTATTTCGGCGCTAGCGGAAACAAACCGCCCGCCATTTGACCTACCTGAAGCGGAATCGGAGTTGGTTGCAGGCTATCAGGTCGAGTATTCTTCCACGCCGTTTTTGATGTTTTTCTTTGCTGAATATGTGAATATTATGTTGCTCTCTGGGATGATGACGATCCTATTTTTAGGCGGCTGGCACGCCCCGATTGATATTGGTGTCCAATTCATTCCGCCATTTCTTTGGTTCTTCCTCAAGACAGCCTTTTTGTTCTTTATGTTTGCCATGGTGAAAGCCATTGTCCCACGTTACCGTTATGACCAGCTTATGCGTTTGGGCTGGAAAGTCTTTTTGCCAACATCCTTGGCAGCGGTTGTTATTGTCTCAAGCTGGGTCGTATTCTTCGGAGATAAGGTGTAATTATGGACCGTATTAGACAAGTTATACGCGGCGCGTTTTTGATGGAATTCGTCAGCGCCTTTATTCTGGCTATGAAATATTTCTTTCGCCCGAAAGTCACAATTAATTACCCATTTGAAAAAGGGCCATTATCGCCGCGCTTTCGCGGAGAACATGCGCTGCGCCGTTATGCAAGCGGCGAGGAGCGCTGCATTGCCTGTAAATTATGCGAAGCGATTTGCCCAGCGCAAGCGATTATGATTGAAGCCGAACCGCGCTCTGATGGCTCGCGCCGCACCACGCGTTATGACATCGACATGGTCAAATGTATTTACTGCGGGCTATGCCAAGAGGCTTGCCCTGTGGACGCGATTGTTGAAGGCCCGAATTACGAATTTGCGACAGAAACACGCGAAGAACTATATTACGACAAAGAAAAATTACTCGCAAATGGTGACCGCTGGGAAACTATCATTGCGAAAAACCTAGAAATGGACGCGCCATACCGTTAAGCGGGCGGCGACTTACAAAGGAATAGAGAATCGTGCTGATTGCCATCTCATTTTACTTACTCGCATTTACTGCCGTTGCTGCGGCATTTATGGTCGTGGCCGCGCGAAATCCCGTACATTCCGTGATGTATCTTATCTTGACGTTTTTTAGCGCCGCAGGGCTGTTTGTACTTATGGGGGCTGAATTTCTCGCGCTATTATTGGTCATGGTTTATGTCGGCGCGGTGGCAGTGTTATTCCTCTTTGTTGTGATGATGTTAGATGTGGATTTTGCTGAAATGAAAGAGGGTTTTCTTAGCTATCTACCGATTGGCGGGTTAGTCGCGATTATCTTGCTGATAGAAATGATTTTGGTTGGCGCGACTTATGCGTCCAAAACACCAAGCACGGTTGTTGACCGCACGGATGGTCAGAGCAATCTTCAAGCCTTTGGGCAAGTGCTTTACACAGATTATGCAGGTGTGTTTGAAGCGGCAGGGTTTGTCCTGCTTGTAGCGATGATTGGCGCGATTGTGTTGACATTACGCACACGCGAGGGCGTGCGCAAACAAGATGCGATGAAGCAAATGGCACGGACACGCGAAGACGGCGTGGAGCTTGTCGATATTGCGCCTGGCCAAGGTATTAGTCCCATGAAACCAAGTTCGACAGAAGGATAGAGCCATGATTATCGGACTGCATCATTATCTCATTGTCGCGGCAATTTTATTTACGATTGGCGTTTTCGGGATTTTCGTAAATCGTAAAAATGTCATCATCATTTTGATGTGTGTTGAGCTTATCTTGCTCGCCGTTAATATTAATTTCGTCGCCTTCTCAACGCATATGGTACAGACAGGTGTCAATAACCCAATGGCGGGGCAAATCTTTGCGCTATTTGTGTTAACCGTTGCGGCAGCTGAAGCAGCGGTCGGGCTGGCTATTTTAGTGGTATATTTCCGTAATCGCGGCAATATCGCCGTTGAAAATATTGATCTGATGAAGGGCTAATCACAGTGTTATATCTCATCATCGTATTTGCGCCCTTGCTTGGCGCGGCTATTTCAGGGCTGACAGGGACACGTTTTGGCGGGCAGAAGCTCGGAGAAAAACCGTCCATGATTATCACGACAGGCTTGTTGTTCCTCTCGGGTATTTTGTCATGGGTGGCATTGTTTAAAGTGGGTATCGGCCATGAAGCTGCGCAGGTGAATGTACTGCGCTGGATGGATGTTGGCGACATGAAAGCGAATTGGGCGTTTAAAATTGATACGCTCACAGCCGTGATGTTGGTCGTTGTCAATTCTGTGTCTGCGCTCGTTCATCTCTATAGTTGGGGCTATATGAGTGATGATAAGTTCAAGCCGCGTTTCTTTGCTTATCTGTCGCTATTTACATTTGCGATGTTGATGCTTGTCACATCCGATAATTTCATTCAGCTTTTCTTTGGCTGGGAAGGTGTGGGCCTCGCATCTTATTTGCTGATTGGTTATTATTATAAAAAACCATCCGCTAATGCCGCCGCGATTAAAGCCTTTGTGACAAACCGTGTTGGGGATGTTGGGCTTGCGCTGGGCGTTATGACGATTTTCCTTGTCTTTGGGTCGGTGCATTTTGATACGGTTTTTGCTGCGTTAGAGCAAAATTCAGAACGCACTTTATCGTTTTTAGGTGGTGAATATAATGCGATGGAATTAATCGCAGCTCTGCTATTTATCGGCGCTATGGGGAAATCGGCGCAATTTGTGCTGCATGTTTGGCTCCCCGATGCGATGGAAGGCCCAACGCCCGTATCAGCCCTTATCCATGCGGCGACGATGGTGACGGCGGGCGTGTTCTTGGTTTGCCGCGTACATCCAATTTTCGAGCTTGCGCCGGCTGTGTCAGGGTTCATCACAGCTATAGGGGCGTTTACAGCCTTTTTCGCCGCGACAGTGGCGCTTGTCCAAAATGACATTAAGCGCGTCATTGCATATTCAACATGCTCGCAACTTGGCTATATGTTCTTTGCCGCAGGCGTAGGCGCTTATAATGCGGCCATGTTCCATTTATTCACCCATGCCTTTTTTAAAGCGCTATTATTCCTATGCGCGGGTTCCGTTATCCACGCATTGCATCACGAGCAAGATATGCGCAAAATGGGCGGTATCTGGCGTAAAGTCCCGTGGACGTATGGCGCGATGATTATCGGTACACTCGCCATTACAGGAATTGGCATTCCAGGAACACAAATCGGTTTTGCAGGCTTCTTTTCAAAAGATGCCATCATTGAAGCCGCATATAGTGCAGGCATTGGCGGATCTAATGCAGGGGCTTTTGCGTTTTGGGTGGGTATCATTGCGGCGCTTATGACAAGTTTCTATAGCTGGCGTCTTATCTTTATGACTTTCCACGGCACATATCGCGGTGATAAACATACATTCGATCACGCCCATGAAAGCCCGTGGACAATGCGCGCCCCGCTTATTCTGCTCTCTATTGGCGCAGTTATCGCAGGCGCGGCCTTCTACTCACGCTTCATGAGCAATGCTGGAGATTTCTGGCACGGCGCTTTGCCTGTCGAGAGCCACGGCGAGGGGCATCATGCGGCTTTGCCTGCAGGCAATCTCTATGCAATGGCTGAAACAACAGCGAGCGATGCCCATCACGCGGATGAGCATCATGGCGGGCTCTTTGGCTGGCTATTTAATAAAGTTCACGGCTATCCGTTTTGGGTCTTATTAATGCCGCTACTTGTATCTGTCTCTGGCGGTATTGTTGCGTGGTTTATGTATATTCGCCAAGGCGCGGAAAAGCATATTGCCGCGATTGAAAATACAGGCGGCGGGCCACTTTATAACTTCCTACTCAATAAGTGGTATATTGATGAGCTTTATGAGGTGACTGTCGTGCGCGCCACACGGTTCTTTGGCGATATTTTTTGGAAAATTGGCGATGTGAAAATCATTGATGGTTTGGGGCCAAATGGCGTAGCTGCCTTTGTTGCAGGCTTCGGCAAACGCTTATCAAAACTACAATCAGGCTATGTGTTCCATTATGCCTTTGCCATGCTACTTGGGGTGTCTGTTTTGATCCTTGTCGCGTTCCGCGGATTTGGAGGCTAACATGTTTGAAGGTTTACCAATTCTGTCTATCATTACGTTTTTCCCGCTTGTTGGGGCTTTGGCGTTAATTGTGGTTGCAAAAGCGTCTGGTCAAAAAGGGCGCGCGCAAATTGACAGTAATGCGCCGCGTGTTGCGCTTTTGATTTCTAGCTTTGTGTTTCTGCTAGCGCTTATCATGACATTTGATTTTGATAGCGCGCAGGCAGGCTTTCAATTTATGGAAGATGTGCCATGGCTTGGCGGCGGGATTGAATACCGTGTGGGTGTTGACGGGATTTCGGTTTTATTTGTCTTGCTAACAGCTTTTCTGACACCGCTTTGTATTTTGGCGTCTGATGTTGCGATTAAGGAACGCAAGCTTGAATATATGGTAGCCTTTCTTATCTTAGAGACATTGATGATTGGCGTTTTTGTCGCCCTTGATCTGGTTTTATTCTATCTCTTCTTCGAAGCAGTGTTGCTGCCAATGTTTATTATCATTGGCGTTTGGGGCGGTAAAAATCGGATTTATGCGTCTTATAAATTCTTCCTCTATACGCTTCTTGGCTCTGTGCTGATGCTAGCGGCGATATTCTGGATTTATTATTATAGCGGACAGCAATTTGGCGCGCCGACAACGGATATGCGTATTTTAATTGCAGATTTGAAAATTCCCGCTGGCGCGCAGACATGGCTCTGGCTTGCCTTTTTTGCCAGTTTTGCCGTCAAGATGCCGATGTGGCCTGCCCATACATGGCTCCCTGACGCGCATGTTCAAGCGCCAACGGCAGGGTCGGTTATCCTTGCGGGGATTTTACTAAAGCTTGGCGGTTATGGGTTTCTGCGATTTTCACTGCCGCTTTTCCCAAATGCGAGCGTTAGCCTAGCTCCGATTATATTCTGGATGTCGGTTATTGCGATTATCTATACCTCGCTTGTCGCTTATCGCCAAAAGGATATGAAAAAGCTAATTGCCTATTCATCGGTAGCTCATATGGGCTTTGTAACCATGGGTATATTTGCGTTTAATACGCAAGGTATTCAGGGCGGGATTTTTCAAATGCTCTCCCACGGGATTATTTCTGGCGCGCTTTTCTTCTGTGTGGGTGTGATTTACGACCGTATGCACACGCGAGAGATTGCATTTTACGGAGGCCTTGTCACTAAGATGCCTGTCTATGCAGGTCTGTTTTTGCTGTTCACAATGGCTAATGTTGGCTTGCCGGGCACATCGGGTTTTGTCGGCGAAATCTTGACTATGGTCGGTGCCTATCAAGTCAGTCCGTGGATTGCCTTTGGCGCAGCCTTTGGAATGATATTATCGGCTGTCTATGCGCTCTATCTGTACCGCGCGGTTATCTTTGGCGAAGTCGTCAATGAAAAGCTTAATGACATTCAAGATGTCACGGGCAGGGAGCTTTTCATATTAGGTATCCTTGCGGTGTTTACGATTGTTTTGGGCGTTTATCCGTCTTTAATTACCGATGTCACAAGCGCATCTGTTGAAAATCTCATCACGCAATTTAACTCTGATATTGCTAGCGCGTCAGCGGCGGCTAAGGGGGCACATTAGTCATGTGGCAAACTTTTTCACTTATCGCCCCCGAAGTCCTATTGGCTTTCTCGGCGTCTAACCTGTTAGTGAGCGGCGCTTTTGCGAAAAAAGACCGAGCGATTGGCATACGCTATTTTGCGGTTGGAATTTTAATCGC
>CALFUN010000015.1 GCA_937929915.1 uncultured Caulobacterales bacterium
AATTCGAGTGTAACCAATTTATTTTGTCGAAAATATTCGGTTCGTTGATTAGTCAACACTCTAAACCGAAACGATGGTGTTAATAAAACACGAGAAACATTAGCTCTTCTTTCAAATTGGTCATTGGCCATTCACTCACCCTTCCAACAAATACGGCCCCAAGCGCTCTATCATCCATTTCGGGGCGCGTTTGGGGCGGCCTTCGGGTGTGATGCTGGCGGCTTCTGACACGGCCGTCACCAGCAATTCATCCCCGCGATAGCAGGCCTGCGAGACCCAGAGCCGCGCGCCTTTAAAGGTGTCATAGGTCGTGATAATCGTCAGGTGATCGTCAATGCGAGCGGGCTTTTTATACTCAATATCAATTTTGCGAATCGCAAAGGCGAGCGGATCATCTCCGTCCCAGAGTTCTGAATGGTGAAAGCCAACAAGACGGAAAAAACTGCTGCGGGCGCGTTCAAAAAACCTCAAATAATTGGCATAGTAAACTATACCTGTAAAATCCGTATCTTCATAGAATACCCGCAGCGGATAATGATGCTCACGCCCGTGCAGCGCGCCCATGGTTGGGGTTTCTTGCTTGAATTCGTCTGGCATAATTACCCCTCAAACAAATCTGGCGCGAGTTTAATCTCTGGTGCAGCGAGGCCTAAATGGGCATAGGCACGCGGCGTTGCGACACGGCCGCGTGGTGTGCGTTGCAAAAACCCTTGCTGAATGAGATATGGCTCTATGACATCTTCTAGCGCATCTCGCGCTTCGGAGAGCGCCGCCGCGAGCGTATCAGCGCCCACTGGCCCGCCGCCAAACATCTCGCAGAGCGCATGGAGATAGCGCATATCTTGCTTATCCAAACCAATACCATCCACCCCAAGACGGCGTAGCGCAGCATCTGCCGCCGCCGCATCTACCGTGACATGCCCCATATCTTCAGCCAAATCGCGCACGCGCCGCAGCAAGCGCCCCGCCACACGCGGCGTTCCGCGCGCACGCCCTGCAATTTCTCGCGCGCCGTCATCTGTCATTGGCAAGCCGAGCTTGCCTGCCGCCCGCGCAACAATCGAGGTTAAATCATCCGTATCGTAAAATTCGAGCCGCACGGGTATTCCAAATCTGTCCCGCAAAGGCGTCGCCAGCAGCCCTGCTCGTGTTGTTGCGCCAATCAGCGTAAAAGGCGCTAGATCAATCTTGATAGAGCGCGCCGCTGGCCCTTCGCCGATAATCAAATCAAGCTCAAAATCCTCCATCGCAGGATAAAGCACTTCTTCGACCACAGGATTCAGGCGGTGAATTTCATCAATAAATAACACATCTCGCGGCTCTAGGTTGGTCAGAAGCGCCGCCAAATCCCCCGCTTTTGAAATGACAGGGCCAGAGGTTGAGCGAAAATTCACGCCAAGCTCTCGCGCGACAATTTGCGAGAGTGTTGTCTTACCCAGTCCCGGCGGGCCAGAAAGCAATAAATGGTCAAGCGGCTCTTGGCGTCGCCGCGCCGCTTCGACATAGACTTGCAAATTAGCAATCGCATCTTTCTGGCCGACAAAATCACCAAAGGATAAAGGCCGCAGCGCGCGGTCACGGCCATCGCCAAGCTGGCTATCGCTAGATATTATGCGGTCATTTTCCACCTAGTTCCCAAGCTCCTTAAACGCGGCTTTGACGAGCGCATCAAGCGGCGGGTCATCAGAAAATGTGTTATAGGCCTGCGCTACAGCTCGCAAGGCATCAGATTGTCCAATGCCAAGATTTGCCAAAGCCGAAACTGCATCATTACGTAGCTGCATATCTGATAGGCCTTCATTGCGCGCCGCTGCATTTGGAACTCCCCCGCTTGGCGCAGTAAAGGCCGGTTGAAAGCCGCGGCCCGTTGGCGCGGGTTTACCCGATAGCTCTATGGCAATCCGGCTGGCCGATTTTGGGCCAACCCCCTTAGCGCGCGCAAAGGCGGTTTTATCCTCAAGGCTCGCGGCGGATAAAATCTCCCCCGGGGTTAAAATATCTAAAATCGCAAGCGCCGCTTTAGGGCCAACGCCTTGTACCGTTTGAAGACGCACAAACCATGCGCGCTCTTCCTCGCTATGAAATCCGTAAAGCGTAATCGCTTGTTCGCGGACATGAGTTTCGACATGTAACCGCGTGGGCTGCCCTTCGGTCAAAGCCCCTAATGTGCGCGAGCCGCATTGCAGCAAATAGCCAACACCTGCGCAATCTATAATCGCCTCGTCCATACCTGCCATCAAGCAAGTCCCGCTTATCATACCAATCATATATTCAAGCCCATCATTTCGTCACTTTCATCAGGATTCGCATAGAAAGCCAACCCGTCTGTTCCAGCGCCTCATAAAGAACGATAGGGGAACATCTATAGGCTGCCAAGCGAAAAGATATGAATTTTGTGACCTAAAAATCGCCATAAACCCGTCCTGTTTCCGCCTAACTCTATGTGCATAAGCGAGCCAGCACATGAAATGGCGTGAAACGGAGAGACACATGGCATCATTTAGGCATTTTTATCGCAACCTGCCCTGCGCTGTAGCTTTAGCTTTATTATCAGCTTGCGCGACCACGCAGTTAACATCCGGCGCAGATTATGTGAATCGCGGACGCATAACGCAAAACTCAACCATCCAATCTTTCCAAGGCAAAGGCGCAAGTCATCTTGATGCTGAAATTCGGGACATTGCCAATATAGAGCCTGACCTTAGCTTTCCTGCTCGCATCGGACTAGCGCGGATTAACCGCCATAATTTAACAGCCGTGCCGCTTGATGAACTTGAAATTTGGGCGGATGCACGAGAGGACTTGCCTTTTGCCGCAGGCGAATTTGTGCCTGTCTCTCCATTAATTACTGCAAGCGTAGCGGCGCCGTTAACGCAAGGACAATCTCCCGCCGAATTGCTCATGGCTAATATTCGGCGCGGCAGCGCGCGGCAGCATCTTGATTATGTTCTTATTTATGAAGTCAATCACATCAGCCGTAAAAACAGAAATGCCTTAAGCATCGCTGATATATCCATTCTCGGCCTCTTCACGCTACCAAGCCGCAATGTCGAAATTGAAAGCACAGCCTCGGCCATTCTCATGGATGTCCGCAGCGGCTACCCTTATGGCACGGCAAGCGCCTTTAAAGACGCCAAACGCGTCTCAACCTCAAACCGCGCGCAAGGCACGCAAGAAAAATTGGAAGATAAAAACGTCACCGCCGTCGTGGATTTGTTATCTGATGATGTCAGCGAAATGTTGCTAACGCTTAAGCTAGAAAGCGCGGATTTAAATAGAGAATAGACTGCGCTTGATTAAGACACCCGCCTATAAAGCGCTCCTGCTGCATTGACGCGGTGGGAGTGGCAGATCGCGATGGCGAGCGCATCGGACGCATCGCCCGCTTTCACCCCGCATCCCGGCAGCAAGACATTCATCATATGGGCAACTTGGGCTTTATCTGCTGTGCCTGTCCCGACAACGGATTTTTTGACAGAGCGCGCGGAATACTCACCGACCCCTAGCCCAGACGTTGACGCAGCGAGCAAGCAGGCCGCGCGCGCATGGCCGAGCTTTATCGCGCTTGAGGGATTATTTTTCATGAAAGCCTCTTCGACAGCCGCCTCTTCAGGGTCATGAAGTTGTATGACGTCAACAATGGTTTCAAACAGCTCTCGCAGGCGTAAATGTAAATCAGCTTTGGGGTTGGGCCGTATCACGCCATGCCCAATATGGCGCAGTTTAAGCCCCTCGGCCTCGACAACACCCCACCCGCAAGCAACAAGAGAAGGGTCAAGCCCGATGATCCGAATCCGTGATGACATAAAAGAACGATAAGAGAACACCGTAGCTTTGCCAAGGGTTATTGCGTTAAGAAAACCTTAACGCCGTAAAGGGATTAAAGGTCTGTGTTGAACACATAACGCCTTTCTTCCACCTTTACATTTGGTGGTCGGCGATGTGTTTCAAACCAATCCCAGCCTTGTTTAATATTTTGCCAGAACGCCGCATCCTTGTGACTCTTATAAGCTTGCATGTTTTCATCTGTCATTGGAAAGGGAAAGCTATGCACGCGAATGAAATGCTGTCCGCCACCCAGCGCGCTTTGAACGAGCGTATAAATTTCCTCAATCCCCACATCTGTCATCGCGTAACAACCAATAGACACGCAATCGCCATGCACCATTAGGAAATCCCCCGTACGGCCATGGGCGCGATCATAGGCATTGGGGTAACCTAGATTAAAACTCAAATGAAACTTTGAATATGGGTTAAGCCGCGCAGGCGTGACAAAGTAAAATCCCTCAGGAGATTGCCCGTCCCCTTGCCGTAGCTTTGGCCCCAGCGCGCCAGAATAGGCGCAAATATCCCATGATTTGAAAAATACGAATTCCCCAGAGCTATTTTCCACGAATACCTCAAGACGGCCCTGTATATCAGTTTTAGATTGCGTTTTGGTAAGCCGTAGAAATATCGGCGCGCCAAGCTTTAAATCTTTACGCGCAAGTTCTACTTGTAGCACTGGCATCCAATATTTAACCGCCTTGCGGCTCCGCTCGCTATCCACTGACCGCGCCGAAGCAAAGCTCCAAACTATAAACACAGTCAGCGCTATGAGAGCAAAACTAAACGTGATAAATCGGATAATACGCATATAAGCTGTTGTAACAACTAATCAGGCAGTTTTATGGCGAGGTAGGATTATCGCAGTGATGTATAACATAACGCTTACCCCCCTGCCTCATTCGCGCCAAACTTTCTTTAATTAAGGCATGGCTTTGCCATATTGGGCAGCGCTATGCCCTAATGTTTTGAAATCGCCCAAAAATCAGCACAGAGTTAGCAAAAGCGCGCCCTAATCATCACGCATGTAAAGTCTATCCACATAAATACATAAAGGGCTATATATTATGACTAAATTACTTAAAACCGCCGCTATCGCTGCCATCATCACAGGCTTTGCCAATAGCGCCCAAGCTTTCGAATTATTTACCACACTTGATGCGCCTACAGCGACCTATGAGCTTGTCGATAGTGCGCTACCAAATCACTTACCGCGCGATGTAGCCAAGCCTGCGCTAGAGCTAAAGTCTGATACTAAAATCGGCGTAGCCCGTCTGGATGGTGGCCGCTTAATCCCAACGCCTTTTGGCGAAGAATTTGACTGGGAGCTTTTATCGCGGCGTACGGCCAAAACAAGCGGCGCGACAATCGAAGTGATGAATACGGGGGATTACCTCAAATATATTCCTGAAATTCCATTTCACGGTATCGATACAGATAATAAGATTGACGAGATACGCCTCACCGCCGCCAATGAGGGCTATAGTCATGTTATCATTTACGGCCTTGGCACGGATGCCTATTGGGCAAGTTTTGGCGGCAAAGCGCTCGAGCGCACAGGACTGAAAGTCGACGCGGATTGCGCAAGCTGGGACGGGGCCAAAGCCAAAGCCCTTATCGTCGATAGTTTTACAGGCAAAGTACTGGGCGCAGCCACAGCCGATGACATCACGCATAATATTGGCAAGCTCGCCGATGATGTTGAACGGGTTATGACAGAACTCACCAGAGCCTAAAACCGCTTGGGCCTCACTGCCAAACCCAACTGGCCTGCCCCCAATATGCAGGCTAAACAGGCGCGCGTCTCTCATCCTATGCGCGTCTGTTACCTTGACTTATCCCCGCTCTTCACATCTGTGTATAAGTATAAAAACTATCTTCTGATTTTTTTCTGCATATTGCCCGTAAAATCTCGCGCCCATCCATTGTAAATGACGGCGGAATATAGTTATGAAACTCGCATGCAAGACCCGCGTGACATCCCGCCCATAGACGGCCCAGACCTTAACGTTGTTAGCCTTAATGATAGGCTTGAGAGCGATATTCCACATGATGCCGATGCCGAGCAAGCGCTTCTTGGCGCGCTGCTTTATGATAATGAGATTTACCACCGCATATCTGGCATTGTCCAAGCCAAGCATTTTTACATTGGCGCGAATGAGAAAATCTTCGAAGTTATTGCCAAACTCATCGAGCAAGGTAAGCTCGCCGATGCCATTATCCTAAAGAACCGGTTTTCCAAAGACAGCATGCTTGATGATATTGGCGGCATTGAATATCTCGCGCTTTTGCTCGACAATGCCCCGCCAGGTTCGACCGCGCCAGAATATGCCAAGCTTGTTTTTGATCTGGCCATGCGGCGCGAACTTATTCGTCTCTCGGATGACATTAAAACCCTCGCCACTGACCCCGCCAGTGAACAAGACGCCAAAGCACAAATCACACAGGCCGAGTCCAAGCTTTATAATCTTGCTGAACTTGGTGATACGCAATCGGGCTTTGTCAGTTTTGAACATGCCTTGATTCAATCTATTGAAATGGCCTCTGCAGCTTTTGCCCGTGATGGCCAATTATCAGGCATATCAACAGGGTTGATTGATTTAGATCGCCAGCTTGGCGGGATGCACAAATCTGATCTCATTATTTTGGCGGGACGCCCGTCTATGGGGAAAACCTCACTGGCGACAAATATTGCTTTTAACATTGCCAAAAAATTTCGCCGAGAGAAGGATGAAAACGGGATAGAAAAGACGGTCAATGGCGGCGTTGTCGGTTTCTTTAGCTTAGAAATGTCATCAGAGCAGCTCGCCACACGTCTGCTGGCTGAACATTCGGGCGTACCGTCCAACCGTATTCGCCGTGGTGATATTAACCACGAACAATATGAGCATATCCGCGATAGCGCCGAGGAGATTAACCGTATACCGCTACATATTGACGATACGGGCGGCATTTCTATTGGCGCCTTATCTGCGCGCGCAAGGCGGCTCAAACGCATGGTCGGGCTTGATATGGTTGTCGTCGATTACCTACAGCTCCTCACTGGCGGGGCGGGCATGAATAGCTCCACGAACCGCGTCCAAGAAGTCTCGATGATTACGCAAGGTCTCAAAGCTCTCGCTAAGGAACTTGACATTCCCGTCCTCGCACTTGCGCAACTCTCCCGGCAAGTGGAGCAGCGTGATGATAAACGCCCGCAGCTTGCTGACTTGCGCGAATCTGGTTCAATTGAGCAAGATGCCGATGTGGTGATGTTTGTGTTCCGCGAAGAATATTACGTCGCCCGCGCTGAACCGTCTGAGGGTACGGATGAGCATAATCAGTGGATGGAAGAAATGGAAAAACTCCACGGCAAAGCCGAGGTTATTGTCGGCAAACAACGCCACGGCCCCATCGGCACAATCAAGCTCGCCTTTAACCCAGAACTCACACAATTCGGCAACCTTGCCCCCGAAGATGATTTCGGCGGCGGCGAGTATTAACACAATAGAAGGTATATGGAATTTTTATTGCAATCTATGCTTCTCGCAGCAACACTCTCTTGCTTGACAGCTTGTAGCAACACATTGGAAGTATTTGACAACAGATTTAACCGAACAGAAATTGCAAACTTTACCTCTACGGATTTTGACATTAAAAACGATGCAGCTGCACGCGCACTAAAACCAACATATGAGAAATACGGCGCACCACAAGCCTATGTCTTCGGCCACATGTCGTCTGTATTCGATCCAGATTTAAGCCGTCTTTATGGTCATGGTGAAGTTCGTGCAAAATTAAAGCTTAAGACACACACATTTTGGACCATAGATGGCACAGACTTAACTGACCATTATACCCCTATTAAAACAGCACACCTTATTTACGATCTAAATAATTTTACTAATTTAAGTGAGATATTAGAGTCAGTTGGAACGCTAACAAATCGCGGTCAGGTTTTCACTGTGTTTGAACGCAAACATGACAATCAAATTATTGTAACCTTGTATAAAACCGATGATTTATCAAATGATACGCACTTCGATTCACTACGATTTTATCAAGAATAACCAGCAAAACTATGACAACACTCTCCAATAAAACCATCCTTGTCACTGGCGCATCGCGCGGGATTGGCGCGGCGATTAAGGTCGTTTGTGAAGCGGCTGGCGCGCAGATCATTGCCCATGCGAGCCGCCCGAGCGAGATCATAGATGATGGCTTTCTTTTCGAAGACTTAAGTCAATCTGGCGCAGGTGAACGTTTATTCAACGCAGCTTTAGGCAAAGCGGAACGCATCGACGCGGTTGTCAATAATGCAGGCATTTATCTGCCCTCTACATTATCAGGTAATGACTGGGATGACGGCTGGGCCAAAACCATGGCCGTCAATGTCCAAGCTCCTGCTGATATTTGCCGCGCGGCCATCGCCCATTACCGCGAAAAAGGTGGCGGCAGAATTGTCAATATCGCCAGCCGCGCAGGCCATCGCGGCGACGGGATTGACCATGCCGCCTATGCCGCTTCTAAGGGGGCTGTGCTGGCCATGACAAAAACATGGGCGCGCGCATTGTCTGGCGAAAATATCCATCTTTACGGCATTGCGCCGGGCTGGGTTGAAACGCGCATGGCTCCGCAAGACATTGAAAACCGCAAAAAAGCGGTGGCTGATATTCCGCTAGGCCGTGTGGCTCAGCCCGAAGAGATTGCGAATCTCACCGCCTTTTTATTATCAGATGCCTGCCCATCTGCTGTTGGCGCAACATTTGATGTGAACGGCGCAAGTTACGTGCGCTAAGCGCAGAAGCAATCATTTATTCTTATTCTAGCCTTTCTTTCGCCTTAGCCTTCGGTTAGGCCTGCGCTCATGGATTATCGCGACACACCCCATTATTCGACCCGCCCAACATTGCGCGTAGACTTACAGCAAATTCGCGCCAATTACGATGCGCTTAAAGCCAAAGTCGGCACGGCAAAAATCGGAGCCTCTGTCAAAGCGGATGCTTACGGGCTTGGGGCTGTGCCTGTAGGCAAAGCGCTGTACGGCGCGGGGTGCCGCATCTTTTTTGTCGCAACTGCTGGCGAAGGAAAATTGCTGCGCGACGGACTTGGCCCTAATGCTGCGATTTATGTACTCAATGGCCCTGCTCCGCGCGATCGGGGTGTGCTGCTGGGCGCAAAGCTCAAACCCGTGATTAATTCCATAGAGCAAGCGCGGTTCTGGGCGTCAGTCTCCGCCGAGGTCAATGACCCGCCATATACTGCCATCCATATTGATACGGGCATGAACCGCCTTGGCTTAACACTGGATGAGGTGACTGAATTATCGCGCGATAAAAAACTCTGGAATGCACTCACCCCTGAATGGGTGATGAGCCATTTGGCCTGCGCGGGCGATGCGGGAAATCCTATGAATAAAATCCAATTAGACCGTTTCCGCAAAGCCGCGGCGCAATTCCCGCTCACGCCGCTATCCCTCGCCAATACGGCAGGTATTTATCTTGGCAAACCTTATCATTTCCAAATGGTGCGTCCAGGCATCGGACTTTATGGCGGCGTTGCGACCACAAAACCGGGCCAAGAAGTCGGCGCGCCTGCCGCAACATTGCTCGCGCCGATTTTGCAAGTGCGCTACATTCAAAAAGGCGAGACGGTTGGTTATAACGGCACCTTCACAGCGCCGCGCGATATGCGTATTGCTGTGGTCGGTGCGGGATATGCAGACGGCATACCCGTCTCTGAATCCAATCATGGCTACGCCATTTTGCATGATGAGCGCGTCCCAATAATTGGCCGCGTATCGATGGATTTGACAATCATAGACGCGACCAATGCCAAGCTATCTGTAGAGGTTGGCGGCGTCGTCGCATTCCGCGGCAATCAACTCGAAATCGAAGCCAAAAGCGCGCACACCTTGAACTACGAATTGCTTGTACGTCTTGGACAAAGATGCCGCCGCGATTATTGGAAGAAGAAAGACGTATCGACGTAAATAGCATTGACCCCTTTTGATATTTTTGTAACGTTACAAACAAATCAATCAGTAACATTACAGCCATACGAGGCTGGTTATATTAATTGGGGGAAATATGGCGATTTATTTTACAGAAGTAGACGTTAAAACCGATAAATCTATTGAAGAGGTTATCGACGCCACTAAGCGCGCACTTAGACGGGTTGGCGGCGGCATTAACTCATCTGGAAACAATATAAGAGTTATGAATGGTGCGAATGGAGTCTCTATGGCTTTTATGTCCACCTTATCAGCTATAATTGAAGTTCAAGAACACAAAGATAATAAATTCACAATCAATGCTACGATTACCAAGACACCTAATGCTATGTTTTGGGTCGCACTTGTTGCAGGATTTTGTCTGTTTTTAATATCTTGGATATTGAACATTCTATACTTTGTTTCCGATCCAACACCGCAATACCAAATGGCGCTAGATCAAGTTCAAAATGAATTAGATAAATAAGTGCAGAAACAAACCGCAAATGCATGGCTTAATGTCATTTGCCTATCAATCATATTGATAGGCTTTGCGAGTGTAGGATTGTTTTTAATTTTCGCTAACCATCAAGAATTAATGGCAAGCCCGCAATTAAGTTTGAGCCGTAAATTAGGCATTCCATGGATGCCGTCCTATGGTTTAAAGACAGCTACATGGCACCTATTACATGGTGATTTTAAAGGGGTTGTAGCTAGTAATCCTCTTATCATTATCGTCCTACCAATCGTGCTTAAAGCGGGATACTCTGCAGTTTTGGCTTTGTTGTCTAACGTCAAATTCCTTTTACGTAGCCAGATTACGGTGCTTTAAAACGCCTTACCTTTAACCTTACCGCGCCGTATCTTTATTCGGGCGGTAATCACGTTTTGCGACTTTTAGAACCTCCTCTAGGCTCACGGCCATGCGTTTAAACCCGCCATTGGCAAATAACGCGCTTTGGTCAGAATAATGCGGCGAGGTTTTATCTAGCGTGGCTGCGCCATATTGGTGAATGCTGTCTAAAACCAGATTACCGTCCGTATCCCAATCAGCCAGCATGATATGGCTATCACCTGCAAAAGCATTCATTGTGCCTGTATTATGCACGCCGTCGCGATCTGCGTAAATAGCTCGCAGCACATCTGGCCCGCCTTCAAGCGGGAAATCAACCTGACCGCGCTGTATGCGCAAGACCTCACCCCATTCTGGGTCAAGACGACCAAACCGATCTTGCAAGTCTTGTGCGCTTTGCCGCAAAGCCTGCACAGGCTCCATTTCATCACCACGGATTTCATAGCCCTTTGCACGCGTTCCCGTAATAATCGCTAGCGCTGCTCCGCGACTTTTAAAACTGGCATCACCATCCCAATGACGCAGCACCTCTTTGGCTTTGTTCAACAACACGTCATCATAATCTTGCGCCACCAATTCGACGACAAGCTGCATCAAATGGGATTGCGGGTCATATTTTGTGTCTGAGCGATATGCAATTAACTCATCGCGGCTAATGGATTTATCGGGCGATAGCAATGCCAAGGCCCGGCGCGAGCGGTTCGTGATACGGTCTTCAATTCCAAAGTTTTTTGAGAAATCTTCACGGTTTAAATTACAGGCAGCTTCTGTCATTTGAAACGGAGTTGCATTAGCAGAAAACACCCAACCGCAATCAGGATTCCAGATTTGCGGTAAATCTGTTGGCGGGTGAAACGATGTCCATATCAATTCAGATTTATCGCCAGGTAGAACTTTGCGCCAGTCTGGCCCGTCTATACGGCGCGGCATGCGCGCATTATAAACTTCGCCAATATTGCCGTCTTTATCTGCGTAAACTATATTAAAACTTAGCACGCCATTGATCTCTAGCGCGGTGCGCCACTCATCCATATTTTGCGCTTTACCCATACGGTACCATTGATCCAAAGTCCCCATGCTTTGTAGCCCTGCAAAACGGATCGCGTAATGCCCTGTACTGGCAGAAATGACAGGGCCATGTTCTGACCAGAGCATATCGCGTTTGATAGGCAATGAAAACGGGCCGAATAATTTAATGCGGAATGTAGATTGACTGATCTCAAAATCTCGCCACTCACCATCGAGTTTGTATTTTTTGGGCGTATCAAAATCATCCACCTCAAGCGCATAAACATCGACAAGATCAGGGCGGTTGACTGTATGTGTCCAGCCTATATTCGGCGTCACGCCTTGCGGAATAATCGGTACGCCAGGGAACGTGCCGCCCGTAATATTAAGCCCTTGCTCGCTGACCATATGGGCTTCATACCACGCATATGGCCCCTCCAGTGGTTGATGAGAATTAACAAATAGGCGCGTATGGCCATCATCACTACGCGCGGGGGCCACAGCAAAGCCGTTAGAGCCGCGCACTGTGGCTGCTGTTTCTAACGATGGCAAATGCAAAGACGATGTTTGACTCCAAGGCGAAACATCAGGCTTATTATCTGCGGTGAATAAATCTTGCAGGGTTTCATCAAGACGGTAGAAAAACGGCGAGCCCCACGTCATGCCTTTATGCACATCCATTTCACTGACCGGCAACACACCTTTCATCACACGCTTTGGATTATGCGCCCCCCATAGGTTCAGCGCATCAGCATAAGCTCTAGCTACGGCGCGGGCCTGCGGGCTAATCGTATCAATTTGAGTATCAACCGTATTTTCGACTTTAAATAAATCAAATAAAAAGTCCTGCGGCGCGGAGGCTTTGCCTTTAAATTGGCTGGTCATACCGCGTGCGCCGATAATGACATCTTGGATTGTCTCCCAATCATCCTCGGCATGAGCATAGCCAAAACCAAAGCTCGCATCAGCATCCGTTTTGCCAAAGATATGCGGAACGCCGTAATTATCACGGATAATGCGCGTATCATAAGGCATGGCAGCCTCTATGGCAGCTTGGCTATCAAAAGCTACGGGCGTAGGTGTTTTGAGATAAGCCGCCCCGCCAATTAGACCTAAAGCGATAATTGCGCCGCCTGCCGAAAGTAATTTTTTCATGGTTTAACCTGCACTCGTCTCATTACGTGATAAATATGCGCGGAATGAAACGGATATTCAGGAAAAGTTCAAGCAGCATTTGTACTTATCTGCGCAATGTCTTAATCAAAAGGCAAATTAGGAGGAAATTATGACAGATGATGCCGTAACAGCTATCTCAAGCACAGCCCAAGAGTTATTGGAACAGATCTTGTCGCAAGGCAAAGACTTACTCGCCCAAGGTAAAGATCACACAGCTGATTTATCTGCCAAAGGCAAAGACATTGCCAAGCGCGGCGAAGATATACTCGTTGATAAATTAGGCCTTGAGGATACAGATGTGTCGCGCGAGGCTCTGCGCAAGGGCGTTGGCGCAGGCGCAGCTGCTGGCGCACTGGCACTTTTGCTCTCGCGTCGTTCTGGCCGAAAACTCGCGGCACTGGGCGGACTTGGCGCGCTGGGCGTTCTGGCATTTAAAGCCCATCAAGCAGGTAAGATGCCAACATCTGTTGACGAAGTTGTGGGTCTTTTAAAAGGTAAGCCCGCCAATGATCGCGCCGAAATCCTCTTGCGCGCTATGGTCGCCGCAGCCAAAGCCGATGGCCAGATTAGCCAAGACGAGCAAGCCTTGATTGATACGCATGACGGAACAAGTCATCATCAATTACAAGCCATCTTAAACGAAGCGCCGAACCCGAAAGCTATCGGCGCGCTCGCCAAAGATACGCAAACAGCGATTGAGATTTATGCTGTCTCAGCGCGTGTTGCCAATGGCTTAAATCCGCGAGAGCGTGATTATCTTGACCGTCTTGCCATGGCGATGGGGCTTGATCCTGATATGGCTGCAAAAGTCGAAACGCACGTTCGGACAGGTTAATGTATAAAGCGGCGCTAATAATAATTACGGCGGGCCTTTTATGGGCCTGCGCCGTTGCTATACCAACGGATACAACGCCGCGCCAAGATGGCGGCAACAAGGTCAAAGGCACGAATAATCAGCCCCACCTTGCCCCGCCAAATGTGTTTGACCCTAATAGCATAGAAATAGAAAGCGAAATCCGTCTTTGCGGCACACGCGGCGCAGCCAATATATGCCGCCCAGATGAGTTTTGCCGCCGTTCGGTTGAAGATATGTGCGGCGCCGCCGACGCGCCTGGCACATGTACATTACGGCCGCAAATCTGCACCAAAGAATATCGCCCAGTCTGCGGATGTGACGGCCAGACCTATAGTACAGAATGCGTCGCCAATTCCAAAGGCGTTAGTGCGGCCTATTTAGGGGAATGCAAAGCCGATGTTCCATAATTTCTTCGCAGAACTACGCGCAGCCAATGTGCCTGTTTCTATCCGTGAATATCTGACATTACTGGAAGGCGTCGAGAAAGGTGTGGCCGAGCAGAGCCTTGATAGTTTTTATTATCTCTCCCGCACAGCCCTCGTCAAAGATGAGCGCAACCTCGACAAATTTGACCAAGTCTTTGGCCATGTTTTTCGCGGCGTCGATTATATTGGCGATATATTCGGGCATGATGCAAGTGAAATTCCTAATGACTGGCTCCGCGCTATGGCAGAAAAGCATCTCTCTGCCGAAGAAATGGCCGAAATAGAGGCGCTTGGTGATTTAGATAAAATCATGGAAGCCCTCAAAGAGCGGCTCGAGAACCAAGATAAACGCCATGAAGGCGGCAATAAGAATATCGGCACGGCTGGCACCTCGCCTTTCGGCGCTTATGGCTATAACCCCGAAGGCGTGCGCATTGGCCAAAAAGAAGGTCGCCATGGCAGGGCCGTGAAAGTTTGGGATAAGCGCACCTTTAAAAACCTCGACGGCGATAAAGAAATTGGCACGCGCAACATCAAAATCGCCTTGCGGCGCTTGCGTAAATTTGCCCGCGAAGGCGCGGCCGAAGAACTAGATCTTGGCGGCACAATCGCGGGGACAGCGCGCCAAGGCTGGCTAGATATTAAAATGCGGCCAGAACGGCGAAATGCTGTCAAAGTCCTTGCCTTTTTTGACATTGGCGGGTCTATGGATGGCCATATTAAACAGGTCGAAGATTTATTTTCTGCCGCACGATCCGAGTTTAAACGGCTTGAATATTTCTACTTTCATAATTGCCTCTATGAACAAGTTTGGAAGAACAATATACGGCGTCAAACCGAGATAACTCCAACTTGGGACATTTTCCATAAATATGGATCCGATCACCGCGTTGTCATGATTGGCGATGCAGCTATGAGCCCTTATGAGCTGACCATGCGCGGCGGGTCAGTGGAACATTGGAACGACGAAGCGGGCGCATTGTGGCTCAAACGGCTCGTCGATATTTACCCGCATCTTGTCTGGATTAATCCAACCGAGGAGAAATATTGGGCCTATTCACAAAGCACCCAAATCATTCAAGACATCATCGGGCCAGAGCGTATGTTTCCTATGACATTAACGGGACTGGAGGCGGCAATGAAGGCGCTGGCGCGCTAGCTTTTCATAAGGGCTTTGATTTGCTAAATGCGTTTTAAGAATCATTTTAATCGGTAAAGTAAGCATAAATTTCAAATATCCCATAAGGACATTATTCATGACAAAACGTAAAACACTCGCCCTTATATTGGGCTTATCTACGGCAAGCTTGCTTGCAGCTTGCGGCGGAAAAGACACAGCCGGCACATCATCTGAAGTTACGATTGAAGATACCGAAGCCAATAAAGTCGTCAATACAGATAACGCCATCGCACGATGTCCGGATAATAAAATACTGGCATCTCACAAAGCTTATAATGCTCTTGCTTTGCCAATCTCTGGAGATGATTATGCCGCTTGGCACGCCGAAAACGGTAAACGCAGCGATGTGACAACAACCGCCTCAGGTTTGCAATATAAAGTCGTGCAAGACGGTTTGGAAAATGGCGCATCACCCGTTGGCGGCGAAGTCGTCACCGTACATTACCATGGTTATTTCCCCGATGGAAACGTATTTGATAGCTCCTATAGTCGCGGCGAAACTATCGATTTCCCTGCAAATGCTGTCATTAAAGGCTGGGTTGAAGCGCTGCAAGATATGAAGACTTGCGAAGCGCGCACCTTATATATCCCAGGTGATTTAGCCTATGGCCCAAATGGCCGTCCAGGTATTCCGCCCAACGCCACATTGCTCTTTAATGTCCAACTCATTGGTGTGACTAAAAATTAGATCAATAAAAAAGCCGCCTGGATTCAGGCGGCTTTTTTTGTCATCTTTTTCGATTAAACTTATGATGTAATCCGAAGCTCGTTCAATGTAGATGAGATATTCGTAAAAGCGGCATCTAAATCACGGGCATTTTGCGCATTAAAGAAATTATCTTGGCTCGTTGCGCAATTTCTTAGCAAATCACGTGTCGCTGCATCCGTAACTTCATAAGCAATCGTATAGACCGTAATGTCGCTACCTTTGACACGCGCACACAAATCTCGTGTGGCTTCATCAGCCGCACCGCGGTTTCTGCCTTCATGGCTATCGCCGTCAACTGAGCGCGTATTGGCACCGTCTGTCATAAGTACAAGGACTTTTTTACCGCGTGCGCTGCTGGCTGCCTCAGTAAAGGGAGCCTTTGCATCAAGCGTTCTCCAGCCCCAAACCAATCCTGATGGTGCATATGTAAAGCCTCTCGCATCAAGATCATTAATTGTACGTTTTAGCGCGCGAAAATCATTTGTCAGAGGCTGAATAGCCGTTCCGCATTGGGCATTCCCAATAACTGGAATTGGGTCTGAACCAAATTCAGCTTCGGTGTTTAATGGCTGAGCGCGTGACCCCATGCAAAGACGGTTACGGTTATTACTACGGCCCTGCACCCAAGCTTGATTACGTTGATTTGCGCCAACATTCACATATTGTCCAAAAGGTACGATAGATACGCGTAGCTTCTCATTGTCAAAACCCTCAAATGTATCCATCAACCGTGTTGCAGATGTTTTCAGGCTTGCCAATTTTGCCCCTCGCATTGAACCTGTTGTGTCAAGAACAAGCGAAACATCCAAGGATTGTTGTGCAAAAGTCGTAGATGAGCGAACAGAGACATCAAGACTATCGCGGCCAAATATTGACGAGAAAAATGTATCAATATTATTTCTGGTTTGAATATCCACACGGTCACCATCGCGCGAAATATTCAAAATTTCAATCCGCTCACCCGTTGCATTAGGATAAACCTCATCGAAATAAGCTTGCGCAACTGCCTGAAGCTCACTTTGATCTTCAATTCCATCGCGTGCTGCAAAAAGCGCAACCGCATCAGACGTATTTTGAAGCCTTTGTTTGGCCGCATATCCATTCGATAAATCAATCGCCATGGCCAAACCGCCAACAATAACGAAAAGTAATACCGCAAACATTATGGCGATATTGCCTCCCGTATCTGCGCAAAATTTCCGAGTGAGCTGCTGGACAAAATTAGGTTTAATAAAAGGTTTCAAAAACATCTTCATATCGCTTTCCACAAATGCGTCATTCAAAATGAACGGCGCGGTGTTATTTGCGATAGGCATTGCAGATGGCTTGCCAAATGGGCCAAGCTGTCCCGCGACAGGTCAAATGCCGCGAAACATGGTTAATATAGGCTTAAACCTTACCTAAATCCCATGAAAATAGGTAAATTTTGTATGAATGCGTTAAGTCATTCAGACGGTAAAATTTGTACGCGAATGGCACTGGATGGGTCAAATATAGATGCCGCGAGCGATTTTAGGTCATCAACCGTCATATTTTGATACACCTCTGATCGGCTCCGGTGGTTATTCAAACTGCGATCATCTGACTGGGCGGTGTCAATCACATTCATCCAATATGAATTGCTCTCAAGACTGGTTTCGATATTTTCCAAAATCGGCTTTATCGCTCGCTCAAATAACTCAGCATCAAATTGCCCTGCCCGAAATTCAGCCGCAATCTCTTCGACTTTTTCTGTCATCACATCAATCTCTGACGGTGACAGCTCTAAGGACACCCCGATATAGCCGTAATCTTTAAACAAGCGCGGCGAGTAAGAAAAAGCCGACGGCGAATAGCTAGCGCCCTCTTCTTCGCGCAATTCTTCTGTCAGGCGAAGCTGCATAAGCTGGGAAATCAAGCTAACATGGCGGCTTGTCATAATATCTTGCCCATCAGGCGCAGGCCAATATATCCGTAATAAGGCCGTCTCCGCATCCCCGCTATGGGTAAGCTTAAAGGGCCGTGTTTGGCCTTTTGGAAATGCAATCTGCTTAACATCCGCATCTTCTGGCAATTCGACGAAGTTTTCCTTGCGTGTGGGCAGCGCGCCAAATGTACGCCCAACAGCCGTAATAATGGTGTCTATATCAACATCACCAACAACAGAGACTTCAATGGCGCTATCTTTAACATGCCTATCCATCCAATCACGGATAAGATCTAAATCCACATTTAAAAGCTCGGCTTCACTCGGATAGAGATAGCGCGGGTTCCCAGATCGGATAATCGCAGGAATATCACGCCCTGCCACACCCCCAGGCGTCGAGTCCAGTGTTGGATAGAATGAACGTACGGATTTCTCCCACTGCGCAATCGGTTCTTCGCGATAAGCTTGCGAGGTCACATAAGCCGTCATCAGATTAAGTTGATCATCAAGGTTTTCTGGCACAGTTGAGCCGCTAATCGTCATGCGTTCGGACCCAAAACTCGTTCCTGATCCAACGCTTTTCCCTGCCATAATCGTCGCAATATCATCTACGCTATGTGCCTCTAATCCTGATAGTCCCAGAATCGTCCGCAAATAGCTACCAAAGCCGCGATCTTCGGGGAATGTCAAACTCCCCGCGCCCATACGCGCGCGGATACGTATAACGTCTTTTTCGTAATCCGTTTTCTTAATGTTGAGGCGGACATTATTATCAAATTCGACTGTCGTAATTTCGATGTCTTCAATTTCGCCTCTCGCGCGAACTTTGCCCGCAGGGCCAAAATCCGTATAAGCAAAATCCGTTACAATATCTTCAGGGCGTGGCTGCACAGCGATAGCGCGCGTATCCTCATAGGCTTTTTTCAACTTCGCTTCAGCATTTTCGATAATCGCAGGCGTAGACATGTAGATTTGCGGCCTATCTGCTAAATCTTTCCAAGCCTTACGGAAACTGGCTTCGACTTTTTCAAGTGTGATTTCATCTTCGCGGGCAATATAGCGCTCCAGCGAGCTTTGCGGCGTCGTAATGACATATTCACCGCCAAATGCCCCCATGATACTGCGTGCAAGCCCTGATGTGCGCCGTGTAGGCGAAGTTTGCACAGAAACTTCGAGCCCATTTCGGTAATTGGCCAGCTGTTCGTCCAATTCAGCTTGCGTAAAGCCAAATTCAAGCGCTTGGCGCAGGGTTTGTTCGGCCTGCGCAAAGGCAGGTTCCCATCCATCTGGTTCCGCGCTCACATTTAAACTCGATATTTCAGCCGCTTGATATAATGACGATGTACCAACAGAGGCACTGATAAAT
>CALFUN010000016.1 GCA_937929915.1 uncultured Caulobacterales bacterium
GATGACGCTATCTATGGTAACTGTTCCGGTCACTGCGGCATAGCCAATCATGGGCGGCAAAGCCCCCGGCGCGCCGCCGATAACGATGTTTTGCGGTGTCCGGCGTTTCAGCCACATCGTGTAAATGACGACATAGAAGAATATGGTGAAAGCCAAGAGACCTGCGGCGACATAATTGGTAGCCAGTCCCAACATCCATACCGAGACAACAGAGAGCAAAAACCCAAAGGTCAGCGCCGTTCCCGGAGCCATGACGCCGCGCGGCAACGGCCGTTTCTTCGTCCGCGTCATCTGCGCGTCAATATCGGCATCATACCACATATTCAGCGCGCCAGAGGCCCCTGCACCTGCGGCAATACATAAGATAGAGGCAAGCGCGTTCCATAAAGGCAACTGCCCCGGCGCGAGCAGTAATCCAACCCAAGCCGTAAACACAACGAGGCTCATCACGCGTGGTTTCATCAACGCGAAATAATCCGATGGCTCCGCAAGGCTTAAACCAGACGAAGTAAAGGCCGCTATCGTTTCGGATGCGGCCCCTTCTAATTTATGTTCGCTTACGCTGGCCATTAATGCTCATCACTCTCCTCAATCCGCGGAAGCGTATTGAATTGGTGATATGGCGGCGGTGAAGAAAGCGTCCATTCAAGTGTTGTCGCGCCCTCACCCCAATAATTATCACCAACGCGTTTGCGGTTAATTAGCAAAGCTTCGATGAGCATTAAGAAGAAGAACCCAACACCTGCCAGCGTAATCCATGCACCGACTGATGATACTTGGTTCCAAAGTTCAAATTCCTCTGGATAATCAATATAACGGCGCGGCATGCCATTAAGACCTAAGAAATGCTGCGGGAAGAAAATCACATTCACGCCAATAAAGAACAGCCAGAAATGCGCTGCTGCGAGGTATTTATTATACATCACACCGAACATTTTACCGAACCAGTAGTAAAATCCGCAGAAAATACCAAAGACAGCGCCCATAGACAGCACATAATGGAAATGGGCAACAACGTAATATGTATCATGCAGATAGGTATCTACACCTGCATTGGCGAGCATAACCCCTGTCACACCGCCAACAACAAAGAGGAAAATAAAGGCAATCGCCCACTGCATTGGAATCGTGTAACGAATAGATCCGCCCCACATCGTCGCCAACCATGAGAAGATTTTAACTCCTGTCGGCACCGCGATCACGAGTGTCGCGGCAAGGAAATAAGCCTTAAGGTTCACATCCATACCCACCGTGTACATATGATGGGCCCAAACCACGAAACCAACAACACCAATCGCAACCATCGCATAGGCCATGCCAAGATAGCCAAAGATAGGCTTTTTAGAAAATGTCGAAATCACATGAGAGACTATCCCAAAAGCTGGCAAAATCATGATATAAACTTCAGGATGCCCAAAGAACCAGAATAAATGCTGGAACATTTGCGGATCACCGCCGCGCGATGGATCAAAGAAACCTGTCCCGCCTTCAATACGGTCCGTAAAGAGCATAAACAAAGCCGCCGCTAATACAGGCAGTGCTAGCAATAATAAAAACGCCGTAACCAGAACAGACCACGCAAAGAGCGGCATTTTATGCAGTGTCATACCTGGTGCGCGCATGTTCAAAATTGTTGTAATGAAGTTAATTGCGCCAAAAATAGACGAGAAACCCGCCGCTAAAAGGCCAATAATAATAAAGTCAAAGGCTGGCCCCGGAGAGCCTGTCGTCGAGAGTGGGGGATACATCACCCATGAGCCGCCAAAGCCGTCTCCCTCTGCCGCGCCGGGGACAACAAAACTAATTAACAAACAAATCAAAGCTGTTGGCAAAAGCCAGAATGAGAGATTATTCATCCTCGGGAAAGCCATATCGGGCGCGCCGATCATAATCGGGACAAACCAGTTACCAAACCCGCCAATCAATGCAGGCATTACCATGAAAAAGATCATAATCAGACCGTGCATCGACACGAATACAAGATATTGATGTTCGCTATTGAAAATTTGAATCCCAGGCTCGGCCAACTCCATACGCATCATAAAGGATAGGAAACCTCCAATAAGCCCCGAGATAATCCCGAAGATTAAATAAAGCGTACCAATATCTTTATGGTTTGTTGAATAAAACCAACGTGCGAAAAAGCCCGGCTTTTCATCATTCTCATCATATGAGCTGTAACCGGTATCAGGAATAGCAACCATTAATCTTATCCTTACTTCGGAGCTGCAACAGTTGTTGCGGTATTGAGCGCCGCAGTCTGTGACCCAAACGCGCCATCATTCGCGACCCAGCGTGTAAATTCAGCTTTACTTACCACCTGAATTTCGATGGGCATTTTATAATGCAATGCCCCGCAAATCTCTGAACATTGGCCGTAAAATGTGCCTTCTTTCGTGGCTTCAAACCATGTCTCGTTCACAACACCGGGAACAGCATCCATTTTCACGCCAAAAGCGGGCATCGCCCAGCTATGCATATTATTGACAGATGTTACGAGGACTTTGATTTTTGTATCAACAGGCACCACCAGTGCATTATCGGCTGCAAGTAAATATGGTACGCCTTTGGCTTGGGCTTCTGCTTTTTCAAGGGGGTTGGCAACAAAACTATCGACATTTTCGTAATCAGGATACTCATATTCCCAATTCCATGTATTGCCGACCGCTTTGATTGTCATCTCTGTCTCTGGCAATCTGTCTTGCAAATATAAGAGCTGCATGGACGGAACAACCATGCCAAGCAAGATCAAGACAGGCACAATCGTCCAAACAACTTCCAAGCCAACATGATGCGTTGTCTTAGACGGCACAGGATTGGCTTTTTCGCGAAAGCGGATCATGATGTAACCCATCAACACCATAACAACGGCTAGGATGACGCAAATAATCACAAATACTATGTTATGAACGCGTGTTAGCTCTTCCATCACAGGCGATGCCGCGTCCTGTAGCCACCAACCACCGGGCGTGGGTTTATTAGCAAAAGCGGCTGTGCCCATGGCAAGGGCTGCAACACTCCCTGCGATAAGACTTTTGAAATTCGGGCGTATGAAACGCATGTGATCCTCATCCGTGTTTATTTCGCAGCTTGTCCTGCAAATATTTTCCTTTACGACAAAATTTTCACGGAGTCGTGCTAGAATATCCGCGCGGATTGTCGCATTTAGGGCGCTTACTATCCTGCGAAAGCCACTAGATAAAGTGTTTAAATCGGTTTATCCGAAAATAATATATAGAAAGTACAGCATTATGCGCGATTTTATCTTCGAAGACTGCGAGCTTGACGCCAATTTGGCCCAAAAGCATGTCGATACAGCTTTATCTGGTGCAGATGACGGAGAATTATTCATAGAGCGCTCGGCTTCAGAATCGCTCACCTTTGATGATGGACGGCTCAAAACTGCTAGTTTTGATACATCTCGCGGATTTGGACTACGTTGCGTTGCAGGGGAAACCTCAGGCTTTGCGCAAGGCACAGAAATGACATCGGCCGCCTTAGGCCGCGCGGTTGACGCCGTGTCTATGGCCAAGCACGGCCATGAAGGCCGTTTAAGCCCGCCGCCCGCACGGACCAATCTCAAACTTTATCCCGATATTGACCCAATAGCTGCGCCAAATTTTGGCCTGAAAGTCGAGCTACTCCAAGAGATTGACGCTTATTGCCGCGCCCTTGACCCATCTGTTGTTCAAGTCACCGCAACCTTATCCGCCAATCGCCGCGCGATTGCGATCTTAAAGGTTGGCGGGGAACGTTATGACGATATTCGTCCCCTTGTGCGCCTCAATATTATGATCGTCGCCGAAAAAGATGGTCGCCGCGAGAGCGGATATGTCGGTGCGGGCGGACGCCAAAGCTATGATGGATATGTTAGCCCCGATTTCTGGAAGCCTCTGGCCGCCGAAGCCCTGCGCCAAGCGCAAGTTAATCTTGAAAGCGTCCCAGCCCCCGCAGGCCAAATGGATGTTGTTCTTGGCCCGGGTTGGCCGGGCATTTTATTACATGAAGCCATGGGACACGGCCTTGAGGGTGATTTCATCCGCAAAGGCACCTCGGCTTTTGCAGGCATGCTCGGACAACGCGTGGCCAGCAAAGGCGTGACGGTCGTTGATGACGGCACTATCCCAGAGCGCCGCGGCAGCCTGACGATTGATGATGAAGGCACACCCACGCGCTCTACAACTTTAATCGAAGACGGTATCTTGGTCGGCTATATGCAAGACAGGTTAAATGCGCGCTTAATGGGCGTAGAACCAACAGGGAATGGCCGCCGCGAAAGCTTCGCCCATGCCCCGATGCCGCGTATGACCAACACCTATATGCTCGGCGGAGATGTAGATCCGAGCGAAATGCTTGCAGGCCTGAAAGACGGTGTTTACGCGGTTAATTTTGGCGGCGGACAAGTCGATATTACCTCTGGAAAATTTGTCTTCCAATGCACGGAAGCTTACCGGATACGCGGCGGTAAAGTCGAAGAGCCGCTCAAAGGCGTAACATTAATCGGGGACGGGCCAACTGTACTCACACAAATCAAACATATAGGTAATGATATGGCGCTTGACCCTGGCATTGGCGTCTGCGGCAAAGCAGGCCAAGGCGTCCCTGTCGGAGTTGGACAGCCGAGCCTGTATATTGAAAACCTAACCGTCGGCGGCAGCGCCGTTTAGCTCTGCATATTAATGCCGCCATGCATTGCGGCACACTGTCGATTGAGCGCTATATTCACGGTATTATCTATTAGAATCCGCCTGAGTCGGTTTTCCTCGCTATTTTGCGTATAAGCCTTATATTGACGACAATATATTATAGGAGGAATCTATGAGTGGTATGAACCTAATGGACATGATTATGTCCGCAGCGGGCGGGCAAGCGCCGCAGCAAATGGGCCAGCAATTCGGGCTTGATGCCAATCAGAGCCAAGGCGCGATTGCGGCTTTGCTGCCCGCCATCTCAAGCGCGCTTAAGCAAAATACAGCCAGCCCTCAAGGTCTTGCGGGGCTTGTTGGCGCGCTGCAAACAGGCAATCACGATCAATATCTCGATAATCCTGCACAGCTTAATCAAACAGGCGCAGTGAGCGAAGGCAATGCGATCTTAGGCCATTTATTTGGCTCCAAAGAGGTTAGCCGCGAAGTGGCATCACGCGCATCAGCGCAAACGGGCGTGGATAGCAGTATCTTAAAGAAAATGCTGCCAATGGTCGCAATGATGGCCATGGGAAGTCTTGGCAAACAAACCAAAGGCGGCGGCGGTATGCAATCGGCTATGACGGGTATGGTGATGCAGCAACTTATGGGCGGCGGCGCTAAATCTGGCGGTTTGGGCGGTTTACTTGGCGGGCTTCTTGGCGGCGGCGCCAAACGTGCGCAAGCCCAGCAACAACAAGCCCATCAACAGGGCATGGGCATGATCGGCAAAATGCTCGACGCAGATGGCGACGGCAGTACAATGGACGATATACTCGGCATGATTATGAATAACCGCCGTTAAATTTAGAGACTGCAAACGCATAAAAAAGCCCGCTTCGATGAGCGGGTTTTTTTATGTTATGATAAAGGTTTAAACTTAAGCCTTAACAGCTTCGGCATCTTGAGCTGCAAGCTCAACCTCATCTTCGAGCATCCAGCCTTTAACAAGCGGCGAAATCAATAACATTACAAAGCCAATCGCCATGCCAATAAAGCCAATGGAGGAGAAGACCTGAATATAATTCTCTTTAGCTGCGGCCACATCAACAATCTGTCCGCCAACAGTATCCGCACCCGCAGCCGCAGCAATAACGCCTGATAAAGCATTGCCAAGACCTGAGTAGACAAACCATCCTGCCATGAATAAACCGACGAGACGAGCTGGCGCCAGTTTGGTCATTGCAGATAACCCAACAGGGCTAAGCATAAGTTCGGCCATTGTATGTACCCAATAAATTGCAAATATAAAGAATACGGGTGTTAACGCAGATGGTCCAACGGACTTCATACCTGCCACAAGAACCAGATAGCCAAGTCCAGCACCGAACACGCCAAGGGCAAATTTCACAGGTGTTGAAGGTTCCCAATTTCTCTTTGCAAGCCACACCCACATAACCGCAATTAAAGGTGCAAAAATAAAGATAAAGCCTGCATTTAAAGATTGGAACACAGGTGTTGGTACATTCCAACCACCAATGTTTTTATCAACCAAACGCGACGTCACAAGTGTAAGTGACGAGCCTGCTTGTTCAAAGAGTGACCAGAACGGGATTTGCGCAACCGCGAAATACAACGCAGCCCACATGCGCTTTTGTGCGCGGCCTTCTAATTTTACAAAAGAGTAAATGATAAACCCAACGAAGAATGCAATACCCACGAAAGCGGCCAGTGGCCCGATAACTTTCGCATAATTAAGCATTGTCATAGATGCGATAACAATTAACACAGATGTTAAATAGCATGCCCATTCAATGTTAATTGGCCCCAGCACTTTTTCTTTTAACTTAGACAA
The DNA here is from genome assembly GCA_937929915.1 of uncultured Caulobacterales bacterium. GTDB lineage: Bacteria > Pseudomonadota > Alphaproteobacteria > Caulobacterales > Maricaulaceae > Litorimonas. The sequence continues at coordinate 6,481 of CALFUN010000016.1, forward strand.
GGACGGAGGTTCAGCCACACCTTCGAGCCAATGTGCACCAAACCTAAAGACGATTAAGCCTAGTACCATACCAATACCTGCAATCCCGAACCCGTAAGCCCAGCCATAAGTGATACCTATGATACCGCATGTCCATGTTGCCAAAAAGCTCCCAAGGTTAATCCCCATATAAAACAGAGTAAAACCACCATCGCGGCGCGGGTCACCTTTGGGGTATAAATCCCCAACAATCGTTGAGATATTCGGTTTCAAGAAACCAACGCCCGCAATGATTAAAGCTAGAGAGAAAAATAAGATATTTACATAAAGCGATTGTTGCTCAACAGATGTTGAATACTGGCCGTGTTGCATAGTCGCGATAGCATTATCCGTATTTGGTTCCTGATCTTTCGTGGCCGTAGGCAAGATTAAAATATCAGTCTCAGATTTTTCGGAAAATGTTAGATTTTGGCCGTTATAATCAGCCGTATAAACAATACCTGCATCATCTTTTGCGATATTGGTCACATTATAAGCGCTCTGGCCGAGTAATAATGTCGTCGACGGATCTTCACCTTTACATCCCAGACCTACAAGATTGCAAATATTTTGCACAAAACCACGTCTTTTTTTCTCAATCACATAATCATCAACTGAAATATATCGCTGATTATTAAGCTCAATGAACTTCGTGCTTTCAAAAACTATACGGCGCGGTTGACCTTCATAATCAATAAAAAGTTGGCGCTTATCATCACGCCCTTCATCTTCTATCACATAAGATGTGTTATTATGCGCAACCGATTCAACAGATCCTGACCCTTCAAACGCCATACCGAAATGCCCTGCGACTAATAAAAGCGCGCCAAAGGTTACAGCCTTTCTTTGTCCCAGATATTTATCAGACAAAATTCCGCCAACTATCGACATGATATAAACAAGGGCAATATAGCCCCCATAAATCAAATTCGCTTCGCCATCCGAGAACAAAAAATGTTGTACAAGGTAAAGCGATAATAACCCTCTCATCCCATAATAAGAGAAACGTTCCCACATTTCTGTTAAAAAGCAGATTACCAAGCCGCGCGGATGGCCTAAAAATGTTTTCCCCGATGACGGCACGTTTATGGTATCAGTCATTAAACTCCCCTTTGAGTTTATAATATTAAGTTTTTATATTTATCCTGCCGCAGGTAAAATTGTGATTCCCCCTGCGTCTTGGAATCTTTCTGGCATAATCGTGAGCTTGACGCAATTCCATAGCCAATTTGTCATGTATTTTTACTGCATTCTGGGTTGAGTATGTCTGTATGACGCTTTAGAGCGCATATTAATTTAGCGCGTTGTCTAATCGGGAAACAAATTGCCTTCAATTCGTCACATGATCACTCTCTTTATGGGAGCTTGCCTGACCATTATTGGCGCGCAGTCACAGGCGTGGGGCCAAGACAGCAGCGTCAATGCGCAAGGCTTAACATCAGAGACGAATAAAGAAATTTACCGTCCTGAATTTTTCAACCAATTCCAGCCGCGCACAGCCGCCGATATGATTGAGCGCGTTCCAGGGTTCACAATTTCGGGCCAAGACGGAAGCGGGCGCGGATTTGGCCAAGCCAATCTGAACGTTCTTATCAATGGACGTCGCCCGTCTTCTAAATCTTCGGGAGCCAATGAAATTTTGGGCCGCATTCCAGCAGAAAATGTCGTCCAGATCGAAATTTTGGATGGCGCCTCTTTGGATATTCCTGGCCTCTCTGGACAGGTTGCCAATATTGTCACAAAACAAACAACCAAGCTGTCAGGGAATTGGGGATATTCGGCCCGCGCCGAGCAAGGCACAGAACCGCAATTACTAGAAGGCAATGTCTCCATCGCAGGCTCACGGGGTAATTTTGATTTTGTTGTCAGCGTAGAGTCAGGCCAATTCACCTTAAGTGAAAATGGATTTGAGCAATTTTTTGATGGCAATGGCGTGCAAACTCAAGAGCGCCTCGAAGATGTAAATTTCCGCATTAACCGTCCCAATGCAGATATAAATTTAACCTGGGAACCAGATAACGGCCATGTCGCGAATTTAAACTTATCCACCTCATTACGAAATCGGAACTCATCTATTATCGAAGACTTTACCGTCCTATCTGGGGATGCATTATCTGGGCAAAGTCAAAGTTTTGGCGGTGAAGATGAATGGGTCTATGAAATTGGCGGTGACTATGCCTTACCCGTCGGGCCAGGGACTTTAAAAATTATTGGCTTAAACCGCTTTGAAAATTCCGTTTCAGATAATAGGTTTATCAATATATTAGACGGCGAAATCCCGACCTTATCTTTGTTTGAAAATGACCAAGATGAGGGCGAATTTATTGGCCGTCTTGAATATAATTTCAAGCCTTCCCCAAAACAAGATTTGCAAATTTCGGCCGAAGGTGCGTTTAATTTTCTGGAAAGCGATACGCTATTTTTCGCAACGGGAAATACGGAAAACACCCTCAATAATGTTCGCGTCGAAGAAGAACGCGCCGAAGGCAATCTAACCCATAGCTGGAATTTTTCGGATAAAATCAGTTTTCAAACCTCTATCGGGACGGAATATTCGCGTCTGGCCGTTGTCAGTACGGATGAACCTGCCCGTGAATTTGTCCGCCCTAAAGGCTTTTTCTCCGCCAGTTATAAATATAGCCCAAAATACACATTCCGAACGCGGGTCGAGCGCGCGGTAGGACAGCTTAACTTTGGCACATTTGTATCAACGGTGAATTTCACGGACGACATCGCCAATGCGGGGAACAATCTTATCGTACCCAGCCAACAATGGAATACATCCTTAGAAGTGCAGCGTTTTGATGACAAAGTCATCTCTGGTACATTACGCCTATTTGCGGAATTCATCGAAGACCCGATTGACCAAATCCTATTCCCCGACGGCTCACAAGGCCCGGGGAATTTGGACAGTGCCTTTCGCTACGGCGCTGAAATTAATGGCACATGGCTATTAGATAAATATGGCTTTAAAGGTGGACGCCTAGATTTTGACGCAGGCTTACGTGATTCATCGATTGATGATCCAATCACCAATATGACACGCGAAATTAACCGCACAACTTTGTGGAATTTCCAATTTGACCTACGCCATGATATTCCAAATACAGATTACGCGTGGTTTGCGCGGGTGGATCTTGACCGCGCCACAGATTTCTTCCGCATAGATCAGCGCGTTGGCGGCAATAATGTAGAGCCTAATACCCGTATCGGTTTTGAACATAAAAACTTTCTGGGCTTGAACGTTGAATTGCGGCTCGATAATTTACTCAATGGCGCTGTAAATCGCCCCCGCGTACTTTTCTCACCTGACCGGTCTGGCGAGATTATTCAAACTGAAAATTTTGATCGGTTTCGGGGCCGGCGCTTTAGTATCGAAATTACCGACACATTTTAATCGTGTTTGTTTGAGTGAATAGCGTTTGTTTTAGTACCAAATTGCGGCAACTGGCCTAATACACACATTCCGTATAGCAGCGTGCTGTATCGCCATTCCACTCACCATTAAAAAGCGTAATAAGACGATCTGCATTACTTTGCCCGCTCGCCGTCATTTTATCGAGCGATTGTAAAAACAGGCTTTCATTCTCGCCGTGACCATTTAAGCGCGCGCGCGCATTCAATCCCGCGCGGGAAATCTCCAATACACGTTTGGCAACATCATTGACCGTTTCATGTCTAAACGGAGTTTGTAGACCCTGTTTAGGTACAGCAATACGCAGTTCAAAACGCTCTTCTTCGCTCCAGTCCTTTACCATATCCCACGCCGCATCCAGCGCGCTTTGGTCATATAGCAGTCCAACCCAAAAAGCAGGTAGCGCGCAAAGCTCATCTGACGGACATGTATCAGCGCCGCGCATTTCTAAAAATTGTTTTAAACGCACTTCAGGAAAAATCGTCGATAAATGATCATCAAAATCTGCCATGCTCGGAATTTCATTGGGCAGAACATCTAAATTGCCCGTCATGAAATTTTTAAAGGATTTGCCAGACGCATCTAAATAATCATCCCCCCGGTGAATAAAATACATTGGCACATTGAGGGTATAATCAACATATTGCTCAAACCCAAATCCTTCATCAAAGACAAATGGTAACATACCAGTGCGGTCATCATCCGTATCAAGCCAAACGCGTGAGCGGTAAGATTTATAGCCGTTGAGCCGCCCTTCCATAAAGGGTGAATTGGCAAATAACGCCGTTGCAATCGGTTGCAAAGCCAAACTGACACGGAATTTTTTGACCATATCGGCCTCGGAACTATAATCTAGATTGGTTTGAACCGTACAGGTGCGAAACATCATTTCGCGGCCATGCGTCCCAACCTTTTGCATATAATCGCGCATGATTTTATAGCGCCCTTTTGGCATAACCGGCACATCTTCGAGTTTTGTGTCTGGCCGAAAGCCTAATGAGAGAAAATGCGCGCCTATTTCGTCCGCAACAACTTTGACTTCTTTCATATGCTCACTGACTTCGGCGCATGTCTGGTGAATGGTTTCAAGCGGCGCACCTGATAGCTCAAATTGTCCGCCAGGCTCTAATGAAATTGACGCGCCGTCACGTTTTAGCGCAATAACATTTTCCCCTTCATAAACAGCTTCCCAGTCAAAGCGTTCCATACCCGTTAGCATCGCTCCGATGGAGCAAGCCCCATGATAAGGTAGAGGCAGGTTTTTGGCTTTACAAAACCCGATTTTTTCATGCTCAGTGCCGATACGCCATTTGGCCTTAGGTTTAGAGCCCGCGGCTAAATGCGCTACAAGTTGAGCTTTATTTTCAATCAAGGGAGAGTTTTTAGCCATAATTACTATCAATCAACATTATATATGCGCAATATCTGCCGCTCCATTACTGTGCTTAGGGCGCGGCGACAAGCAAAAGCCTAATCAAACACCACACTTTTAATTGAGGAGCTTATCTTTTGCATAAAAATCCAGCACTTTACTATAAGCTTGCGGGAAGACACGCTGGATCAAGGAGACAATTTTAGCATCTGGCCCAACGATGATGCGTTTTTTACGCGCAACTGCGCCATTGAGGATAATTTGCGCGGCTTTCTGCGAACTGGTTATCGCCAATTTATCAAAATCCGCGTGCATTTTATCCAGAGTTTTTCCTGAATTTGCCAGATGATCAATTTTGGCATTGCGCGCGATATTAGTTTTCACGCCGCCTGGATGGACGCAGCAGACGCCAACGCCTTTATCTTTAATCTCCAATGCGAGAGCCTCGGTAAAGCCGCGCACCGCAAATTTAGACGCGCAATAATGCGTCTGTCCGCTATACCCAATGAGTCCAAACAGGCTAGAAATATTAACAAGCACGCCTTGGGTTAGGATAAGTTGGTCTATAAAAGCTTTGGACATGCGCACAACGCCCCAATAATTCACATCCATAACCGCCTCCATTGAGATCAGCGGCGTCTTCACAAATGTCCCTACACGCGTTAGCCCTGCAACATTGAAAACATAATCCGCCGCGCCAAGCTCTGCTTCAACCTGTTGGGCATAAGCCGCAATCGCTGTAGCATTTGCGATATCTAATTTTTGCGTCATGACCTTGCCGGACTTACTGCCAAGCCAAGATTTCGTCTCCGCAAGGCCGTCCATATTTATATCAGATAGCGCCAAATGCGCGCCATATTGTGATAATTCCACAGCCAGCGCGCGGCCAATTCCAGAGGCCGCGCCCGTGATGACGCATATTTTTCCTGCAAATTTATCCATCACGCAAGCGCCTTATGTAAATTCTATCGCGCCGTCATCTATATCCGCCGTGCCGATAAAACTGCGCTCACGTTTATAGTTTTGAATATTTTGCCACGGATCACGATCGCCTTGCTTTGGCATAATCTCGGCGGCGCGTTGAATATAACCTGCCTCAAAATCTATCCACGGTCTCGCAACCATGCCCTCTGGCGCGCGCGGCGTCGCGGTCTTTTGTCCTTTGGCGGCCATATGGTTCATCAAGCGGCACATATATTGACCAATCAAGTCTGAGCGCAATGTCCAACTGGCATTCAAATAGCCAAAAATATTGGCAAAGTTTGGTACATCTGAGAGCATAATACCTTTATAAGTAAAGCTTTGAGCAGGGTTCATATCAACCTCGTCAAGTTTCATTTGAATATCGCCTAATATAGATATGCGCAGCCCCGTAGCTGTGACAATAATATCAGCGGGTAAATGCTGTCCTGATTTGAGCAAAATGCCCGTTTGAGTAAAACGTTCTATATGATCAGTGACCACATCGGCCTTGCCCGCATTTATCACATTGAAAAAATCCGCATCAGGCACAAAGCATAATCTTTGATCCCACGGCATATAGCTCGGTGTGAAATGCTTATCGACATCATAATCTTTACCAAGCTGCTTGCGGACACGGCTCAGCAAAAACTGTTTCATGTGATGGGGTTTGTCGCGCGCCCGTGCATTCATAATGTCCGTACGAGTAATATTTTTCTTACGAATGAGTTTATAGACCACATTATCTGGCAAAATTTTACGGAGCTTATTTGCAAGCCAATCTTTCGATGGCAAACTAAATACATAGCTCGGCGTACGCTGCAGCATTGTTACATGAGATGCCGTTTGCGCCAGATTTGGCACAAGCGTGACCGCCGTCGCGCCAGAACCAATAACAATAATCCTTCGGCCAGCATAATCGAGATATTGCGGCCATGTCTGCGGATGAATGACAGAGCCTGCAAAATCATCACGACCTTCAAAGACAGGCTCATGGCCTGCATCATAGCGGTAATACCCCGCACAGCTTATGACAAAATTAGCATAAAGGTCGCGGCGCACCCCATCTTTATCCTCAACAATTACATGCCAATGAGCCAGCTTTGATTGCCAGTCCATTGATATGACCCGTGTTTGAAATTGGATATGCTTATCCACGCCATTTTCAACCGCTGTTTCTTTGATATAATCAAGAATAGACGCGCCATCAGCGATAGCTTTAGTCTGCGTCCAAGGTTTAAAATTATATCCTAGCGTATACATATCACTATCTGAGCGAATGCCAGGATAACGAAATAAATCCCATGTCCCGCCCAGCGCCGCGCGCGATTCTAATATTGTAAAATCATCTGCGCCGCACTCACGCATATAGTGACACGCCGTCCCAATACCTGATAAGCCAGCTCCAATGATGATAAGATTATAATGTTGTGTCATAACAATACTCTACCCCAGACAGAAAATTTGCCAAGCCACTATTTACCAAGTCACTATTTACCAAGTCACTCTTCGAATTGGCCGCTATGCCAATCCCCATGCACGGATTGCCAGAGCGTTAACACTGACAAAGCGGCTGTATCAGCCCGTAAAATACGCGGGCCCAGCGAAATTGGAATAACATGATCGCGCGCGCGTAATATTTGTCGCTCTGAATCTGTAAACCCGCCTTCTGGGCCGATTAAGAATGCAGCCCGCGGCGTATTAGACCTGATGGCTTGCAAGGCTGGTATGGCATCTCCTGCCTCATCTGCAAAAAAAACTATGCGATCATTATAGGCACTGGCCATTTCATCAAGGCTGATGATTTGTGCGAGTTTGGGAATATCAAGACGTTCCGTTTGCTCTGCCGCTTCGATAATTTGCAAGCGTGTCTTATCAAAATTGAGCTTTGGAAATTGCGTGCGCGCTGTGATGACGGGT
>CALFUN010000017.1 GCA_937929915.1 uncultured Caulobacterales bacterium
TTCAGTGGGCTTTGTTGGTTGCTGTGGTTAGTTATTTTTTAGGGAAAGTATTTTCATATTTTTATTTAACATCTAGAAGGTAATAACTAACCTCATTTTGGATTTTTCTACACTCTATCAAAGTAAATAATAGGGCGCGGCTAGCGAGCTATATCACTACCACGCCGGCAATTACGACCCGTCCACAGGCAGGTTCATCCAAGACGACCCGATAGGGTTCGCGGCGGGGGATTTGAATCTACAGTGATATGTGGGGAATAATCCGCTTGACTATACGGACCCGAATGGGTTGTTTCAAGGTAATTCAAACAATTTTAAACCGAAAGTGCGAGGTGGTACCGAACATGCTGCCTTGGCAGGTACCAGCTTAACGGCCAGTGGAGGAATAGCCGCTGTAGGCTGCTCAGTTTCCGCACAATTTACAGGCCTTGCCAGTCTCATTGCCGGCACTGGTGCCGGTCGTGAGTTTAAAGGATTTGAACGTACAGGGAGAACTTGTTCGAAAGTAAGAGCAGTTAGCACAAATGCACCATATTCGCACTTTGGCTATGTTATATAAAATAGAGTAAATGCGTTGGAAGATGGTGGTTAAGGTACTAAGAGGTTAATATTATTAACCAAAGCAAGTGAAGTAGTAGAAAAGAAATGGTGCCCGAACCTGGATTTGAACCAGGGACACACGGATTTTCAATCCGTTGCTCTACCAACTGAGCTATTCGGGCATGCTGTTAAGCGTGGCGGCTTATAGGCAAGCATCGGGCGTCTGTCCACTAGCTTTCTGCTTGAAACCTTGAAAAAAATTACGCTTTATCGGCAGGGCATAAAAATAATACAGATTGGCGTTATGTTTTCTTTGCTTTTGCGACTAATTCGCATTACGAGAGCGCTCATGACCCAAACCTATATATCCAATGTAATCAATTTAAGCACATTACCTAAGGATAAAATGGCTGTAATTACAGGGTTTTCTATACAAAACCAAAGCCTTGAAACCCGTCTTCGTGAAATTGGGTTTGCTGAAGGCGACCATGTAACCGTGAAGCATAAAGGATTATTTGGCGGCAATCCTATATCCGTTAGCCTCAATGGGGCTTTAATCGCGCTGCGCAAACAAGATGCTCTTGCGATATTGGTACGCGAAATGGAGTCAAAAACGTGAGTGATACAGATATAGACACCGCCTCGCATAGCGAATCAATATCGGCATTACGCTTGGCTTTATTAGGCGCGCCAAATTGCGGTAAAACATCTATGTTTAACGCATTGACAGGCGGGCGGGCAAAAGTGGCTAATTATCCGGGCGTGACGGTAGAATATCGTAAGGGAAAATTTGATTTACCAAATGGGCAGGAGGTTGAACTGCTTGACTTACCTGGTGTCTACGGAGATTGCGGGCATAGTATGGATGAGCGTGTGGCGATTGATGCTGTACGCGGGAACCTTGATGGTGAGCGCCGTCCAGATGCCATTTTGTTCATGATGGACGCCTCTCATATCGAAACCCATTTGCATAATGTGCTACAAGCCAAGAATTATGGTCTACCCATCATCCTTGTCTTGAATATGATGGATATGGCCGCTCGTGATGGCCTGGAAATTGACACGGTTAAATTATCTAGCGCGCTTGGCATACATGTTATCACTAGTGTTGCCGTACGCGCATCTGGGCGCGCCCATTTGCTTGAATATCTACAAAAATGGAGCAAGCAGGTTCTATCAGGCACAGCCAAACCGCCAATGGGAGAAGCCGAGACATTAAAAGACATCCAAGCCAAGGCACGCTTGATAACAGGGCAGTCAGTAAGCCGTATTGCCCAAGCCGAAACCCTGACGAACCGTATTGATAAAATCGTGCTACATCCTGTCATAGGTTTGTTGCTTTTATTTACGATTTTATTCGTGATGTTCCAAGCTGTCTATGCGTGGTCAGCCCCAGCCATTGACGCGATTGAAGGCGGCTTTGCTGTTATCGCAAATGGTGTTGGGACTCTTTTACCAGATGGTTGGATAAAATCACTTGTAACGGATGGTGTTATTACGGGCGTTGGAGCCGTCTTAGTGTTCTTGCCGCAAATCATTATCCTATTTGCCTTTATCTTGCTGCTCGAAGCTTCGGGCTATATGGCCCGCGCAGCTTTTCTTGTGGATACGCTTATGGCGAAAATAGGCTTAAATGGCCGCGCCTTTATTCCGCTGCTCTCTAGTTTTGCTTGCGCCATTCCGGGCGTAATGGCGGCGCGTACGATTGAAAATGAGCGCGATAGGCTCACGACAATCCTCATTTCGCCGCTCATGACATGTTCGGCGCGATGGCCTGTTTATTTTCTGATTATCGGAGCCTTTATTCCAGACGGCCGAGTTGGCATTTTTAACCAAAAAGGTTTGGTGGCTTTTGGGCTTGTTATGGCAGGGGTTCTTGTTGCGATGATAATGGCGACAATATTCAAACGTACTTTGACACGCGGCGAAGCGACGGGCCTCTTGATAGAATTGCCGAGTTATAAAATGCCCGTATTGAAAGACTATCTACGCGGATTATGGGATCGCGGCATGATTTTCATTAATAGAGCCGGGCGGATTATCCTGCCTGCTTCGGTTATCATATGGTTTCTGGCGAGCTACCCCGCGCGGGCCACGACCATTGCAGCAACATATGCAGGCAAGGTCGGCAGCCTTATTGAACCCGTTTTAAAACCTATCGGGTTTAATCTAGAAATCGCAATTTCCTTAATTCCTGCTATGGCAGCGCGCGAAGTTGCGGTCAGTTCATTGGCGACAATTTACGCGGTCAAAGAGGCCAATATTGATCAACAATTAGGGAGTCTGATTTCAAGTCAATGGTCACTGCCAACAGCTCTGGCATTTTTGGCATGGTTTGTCTTTGCCCCGCAATGCTTATCGACATTTGCGATTATTCGGAAAGAAACGAATAGTTGGAAATGGCCATTTTTTGCATTTGGCTATTTATTTGTTTTAGCATATGCCGCCGCGGGGTTAACTTACCATATCGCGCGCGCATTTGGGCTTTAATTGATAAAGACGGCTCATCCACATTTAGCACAAGCTTGCCCCTAGATTTGACTGCGCTGCCATGCCATTTACTTGGCAAAATGATTCAGGCGGAAAAGATCATATAAGCCCCGCTTTTTCACAGGTGAATAACATGACGGAACTTTCTAAATCAGAACGCGAACATCGCGATATGTCAAATGCGATTGTCGCGTTATCTATGGACGCGGTACAAAAGGCCAATTCAGGGCACCCCGGCATGCCGATGGGTATGGCCGATGCAGCGACAGTTCTCTTTAGCAAATTTCTAAAATTTAACCCCAAAGACCCTAACTGGGCTGACCGTGACCGTTTTATTTTATCGGCAGGTCATGGGTCTATGCTGATTTATTCGCTTCTGCATTTGACAGGCTATAAAGCGGTTACAATGGAGCAGATTAAAAACTTTCGCCAACTTGGCTCTATCACGGCGGGTCATCCAGAATATGGCCATGTACCAGGCGTTGAGACAACAACAGGCCCGCTTGGGCAAGGCATTGCCAATGCTGTTGGGTTTGCACTGGCAGAGCGCCATATGAATGCGCGTTACGGAGATGACCTTGTCGACCACAAAACCTACGTTATCGCGGGTGATGGCTGTCTGATGGAGGGTATTTCTCAAGAAGCGATTTCCATGGCGGGGCATTTGAAGCTCAATAAGTTGATTGTGCTTTGGGATGATAACAGCATCACCATTGATGGCTCCGTTGATATTTCCGATAGCACCGATCAACATGCCCGCTTCAAAGCCGTAGGCTGGAACACAATTCAAGTTGATGGGCATGACCCGCGCAAAGTCGCAAATGCCCTGCGTAAGGCCCATAAATCTGACAAGCCAACCTTGATTGCGTGTAAAACAATTATCGGTAAAGGCGCCCCGACAAAGTCGGGAACATCAAAAGTTCACGGCGCGCCATTGGGTGATGAAGAAATTGCTGGCGTGCGCAAAGCTTTAGGGTGGAATCACGGCCCATTTGAAGTGCCTGATGATGTGTATAAATTATGGGCGCGCTGCGGGCGTAAAGGCCGTTCGGTGCAAAAGGCTTGGAAGGCGCGCTTGTCCAATAACCCGTTGGGCGCAGATTTCACCCGGGCTATGAACGGTGAATTAAACGCAGGCTGGCAAGACGCCATGCAGGCCTATAAAGATGAATTAGCGGCTAGCCAGCCAACATTGGCAACTCGGGCTTCATCCGGGAAGGCACTCAAAGTTCTGACAGAAAATCTTTCTGATATGATGTCTGGCTCTGCTGATCTAGAAGGGTCAAATAAAACCCGAACACCTGCGACAGCCTCTGAAATTCAAGCGGGTAATTATGGCGGACGTTATATCAATTATGGTATTCGCGAGCATGGCATGGCCGCCGCGATGAACGGAATGGCTTTGCATGGCGGAATTATTCCTTATTCAGGTACATTCCTTGTTTTTGCAGATTATTGCCGTCCGTCCATTCGCCTGGCTGCACTTATGAAAACACGTTCTATTTTTGTCATGACCCATGATTCTATTGGTGTGGGCGAAGACGGGCCAACTCATCAACCCGTTGAACATATCGCCAGTTTGCGGGTTATTCCTGATTTGCACACTTACCGCCCTGCTGATGCGCTTGAAACGGCGGAGTGCTGGGAACTGGCTGTGCAGCGTAAAGACGGCCCGTCCGTTATGGCTCTAACACGCCAAAGCGTACCGGCTGTGCGTGATAATGCGGCGAAGAATATGTCAAAACGCGGGGCTTATGTGCTGCGCGCAGGTAAGGGCGCTGACCAAATTGTTCTTATGGCATCTGGCTCCGAAGTGCATTTGGCTGTAGAGGCGCATGAACAGCTCGCGGCAATCGGCATTTCTGCACGGGTTGTCTCTGTGCCATGTCTTGATATTTTCTTAGAGCAAGATGACAAATATATTCGGTCGGTGACAGGGCAGGACTTACCTAAAATCGTTATTGAAGCCGGGGTTCGCCAAGGTTGGGGGACGCTCATAAACCGTGAGGATGATTTTATTGGCATGAGCAGTTTTGGAGCCTCTGCACCGGGTCAGGATTTATTCAAACATTTTGGTATTACAAGCGAAGCGATTGTGGCCGCTGCGAAAACGCGTTTGGGGCAATAATTATGAAAGCGCTTCCTGGAGACGTATTTGTTGCGGCACAGGTCTTGCCGGCGCAATTACAAGCTCTAGCAGAGCAGGGCGTTATGAGCTTCATTAATAACCGCCCAGATATGGAAGCCCCTTTACAACCACTTTCAGAGGAGATGGAAAAAGCCGCGCAAAATATTGGCGTTGATTACCATCATATCCCAATGGCAGGCGGATTAAGTGAAGGTCTTATTAAGGCCACACGCATAGCTTACACAAATTTACCACGGCCTATTGTAGCCTTTTGCGCGAGCGGGACACGTTCAGTTGCGCTCTGGTGTTTTGCTCATGTCGATAGCTTAGGCGTAGATGAGGTTTTAGACGCCGCCGCGCAGGCTGGTTATAGCCTAGAACAGCTCCGCGGGCCATTAACGGCGTTTTTAGAAACCCAAGGCACGGGCCAAGCATGAGACCGCGCATTGCGCCGCCATTGCTCTTGCTTCTCGCGCTATTTGCGATTTATGGTATATCGCGGGTCAATCCCGTTCAGAGCTTAAAATTTACTACAAATAATCTCACGGCCTATATTTTTGTAGGGGCCGCTTTTATCATCATGCTTTGGGCTATTCTTGCGTTTAAAATGGCCCGCACAACTGTTGATCCAATACATCCAGATCGCGCCAGCACACTTGTCACGACAGGGCCATTTCGGTTGTCTAGGAACCCAATGTATTTGGCCATGGTGTTTCTTCTATTTGCAGGCTTGAATAAATTTGGTGATTTTTTGGGCGTGCCTATATTTTTGATTTTCTTGATCTATATGGACCGAGTGCAAATCGGAGCCGAAGAGGCGGCAATGCGCCGCAAATTTGGTGAGCTATATTCGCAATATTGTAAATCTGTGCGCCGCTGGATTTAATATCAAATTTCCCTCTTAATCTTGTAAAAATTCTATATTCCTGACATGTACGGGTAAATGAGCGAGTCCAGTCCAAATATGCCTGCGCGTCTTGCAGCCCGATTGTCGAGTCAATGGGATTGGATGCGCGGCTATTCAAGCCAAGTCTTTTCCGATGACTTACTGGCTGCCATTGTTGTGACAATCCTATTAGTTCCGCAATCTTTGGCCTATGCACTGCTAGCAGGATTACCCCCTCAGGTCGGAATATATGTCTCCATTTTTCCGCTGGTCGCTTATGCTTTGCTTGGCTCATCACGGTTTGTAAATGTTGGCCCAACAGCGGTGATTTCGCTCATGACGGCAGCAAGTATCGCGGCGCTACCAGAAGATATGCGCCTGATTAGCGCAGCAGCCCTAGCCTTTATGGTTGGCCTTATGCTGATAATTGCGGGACTGCTCAAAGCAGGGTCTATTATGAATTTCATATCCCGTCCTGTTGTGTCGGCTTATATCACAGGGGCCGCCTTATTGATTATCATCAGCCAGCTTAAACATATTTTGGGCGTCAATGCGGATGGCACAACAGCGATAGAGCTTGTTCGTTCATTAGTGGCAAATTTAAAGACCGTAAAACCGCTTGCGCTCATTACGGGGAGTGTTGCAATTATTTTATTCTGGTTTGTCCGTAAAATCTTACCTTTTTTACTTGTGAAGGCTGGGATGAAAAGCCGCCGCGCGAAGCTTTTAAGCCGTATGGCACCGATTATCATTATTGCTGGATTTGTCCTCATTAGTGCCGTTTTAGCATGGGGGAGCCAGTATGACCTGCGCGTCGTTGGTCTTATACCCGCAGGCTTACCGCCTTTATCCTTTCCAATGATGCAGCAAGGTGATTTTGAAATTTTATTTATTCCAGCTATTGTGATTGCCATTGTGGCTTTCGTGGATAGCACATCCACAGCGCAAGAGCTGGCATCACGCACGCGCGGACGCATTGATGCGAATAAAGAGCTTCTCGGGCTTGGCGCATCTAATTTGGTCGCAGGCTTTACGGGCGGTTATCCGATTAACGGGTCTATGTCGCGCTCTGCTGTCAATTTTTCGGCAGGGGGTAAAACGCCCGTTGTGAGTTTGATTGTAGCGGGCTTTATGGCTTTATCGGCTGTATTTCTTACGCCAATCCTGCAAAGCTTGCCTTTATCCGTTTTAGCCGCGCTTATTATCGTGGCTTGTTTTAGCTTGTTGGACTTTAAAGCGCTTTGGAAAACATGGGTTTATAGCCGCGCAGATGGTAGCACAGCATTGGCTACATTTTTCGCTGTGCTTTTATTAGGCGTGCAATGGGGCGTGTTAATAGGGGTTGTCTTGGCCATGGGGTTGCACATCAAATCAACACTAAAACCACATATGGCGCTTGTTGGACGTTTCCCAGGTACAGAGCATTATCGCGATGCTGAAAAATTTGTTGTCGAAACAAATGATGAAGTCAAAACATTGCGAATTGATGAGAGCCTTTATTATGCCAATGCACGCTATTTGGAAGATAAAGTTGCCCGCATTGTTGCTGAAAGTCCTAAAATGCACGATTTGATATTAATGTGCACAGCGGTCAATCATATTGATGCGAGTGCCTTATCCAGTTTAGCGGCTATCAATAAGCGTCTTAATACCGCTGGAATAAAACTACATTTTTCAGATATGCAAAGCCGCGTGCGTGAGCGTTTATTCCGCTCAGATTTCCTAGACAAATTGACGGGAGAGATATTTATGTCTCAGCATGAGGCTGTTTTGACTTTGCAACCAGAACCTAATTGGGCGGAATATTCTGATCATATAGATATTCATTGATTTTACTTTACTCACGCCCTGTTTTTCCGTTAACGTCATCAGGAAACAATGGTGAGCGGCGCAGAGTTTGCGACCTACCATAAAAAGTGAGACATACCATGCCGGACGAAACGGAGTCCGGCTCTATTGCCTCTGATGCACGTTCATCAGGTCAACGGAGACGGTCAAGACAGCGTAGGGGCAAAAAACGCTCGCGCTCTGATAATGTATATGCAGCCCTTGATTTGGGGACGAATAATTGCCGCCTGCTAATTGCACGAGGTAATGCCAATAATTTCAAGGTGATAGATAGTTATTCTCGTGTTGTTAAGCTTGGCAAAGGCTTGGAGTCTACGGGCCGTTTATCACAAGAGAGCATGGATGCCGCGGTTGATGCAATCACAATATGCGCGCGAAAAATCAAATCTAAAAAAGTCAAACGCTGGCGCTGCGTTGCCACAGAAGCCTGCCGTAAGGCTGGTAATGGGACCGAGTTTCTTGGCCGTGTGAAAGCGGAAAGCGGGTTAAGTCTAGAGATGATTTCTCCGCGTGTTGAATCCCGTCTGGCTGTAATGGGCTGTATTAATCTTGTAGACCCAACAAAGGATGTCGCCCTCGTTGTGGATATAGGCGGCGGGTCAACAGAACTTAGCTGGGTCGATATTCGTAAAATACAAGATCCCAACGCGCAGTTTCGCGTACACCGTCCGCCCATTAGCGCATGGGCTTCGCTGCCGATTGGTGTCGTGACATTATCAGAAAGAATACCCGAACATGATGACCGCGAAACATGGTATGCAGACATGTGTAATCATGTGCGCGACATGATAGATCAGGCAGGATGTGCAACAAGATTCACAAAAGCCTTTGAGAATGGGCGCGGACATTTAATAGGAACGTCAGGTACAATCACATCGCTTGCAGGTATTCATTTGAAACTGCCATATTATCAACGTGATAAGGTGGATGGCTTATGGCTGCGGTCTAAGGATGCTGTGGCTGTAGCCAAGCATATGGCAAGCCTGAGCCCAGAAAATCGGGCCAAAGAGCCTTGTATTGGCGAAGATCGCGCAAAATTACTTGTTGCAGGCTGCGCTATTACAGATGTTTTATGTGAAATGTGGCCATCCAAAATGATTAGGGTCGCCGATAGAGGTCTGCGCGAAGGTATCCTCATCGGATTAATGCAGGACCATAAAACAGCACCAAAACATCAGATGCCGACAGGTAAACCCAATCCGCCTACGCAGATTGAAACAACGGGCGCGCTAGATATATCTGCGCCTCAAGAGACTCTCAGCCCAACTGGAAATGATTTGTAATCATGGCAGGTGGCAAGAAAACATATAGGCCGCGCAGGCCAAATCAAGGCTCTGGCAAACAAATGAGCGGCAGCAAACCTGACGGGGCCAAACGTGGCCGCCAGAGTCAACCTGATGACGGTAAGAATGCGACGCGTATGATGACCAAGAAGGTTAAAACCGCACGCGGGCGTAAACTTTCTTCAAAGCTTTGGATCGAACGGCAAATTAATGATCCTTATGTGCGCGAGGCCCAGATTAAAGGCTATCGCTCCCGCGCGGCGTTTAAGCTCGAAGAATTGGATGATAAGTTCGGTTTGCTAAAAAAAGGCGCTCTGGTTGTGGATCTTGGCTGCGCGCCAGGCGGGTGGGTGCAGATCGCGCTCAAGCGCGGTGCAAGCCGTGTTGTTGGGATTGATTTACTGCCAGTTGAAACCATGGCTGGCGCTGAAATGATTGAAATGGATTTCATGGATGAAAAAGCGCCGCAACGCCTCAAAGATATGCTCGGCGGCTCGGCGGATGTTGTCCTGTCGGATTTGGCGGCTAATACGATTGGGCATCGCCGCACGGATCATTTGAAAACGGTATCTCTTGTCGAAGCTGCCGCTGATTTTGCGATGGATGTATTGAAGCCTGGCGGAAGTTTTGCGACAAAGGTTTTCCAAGGCGGCGCGGAAAAAACATTACTTACGAAACTGAAACAAAATTTCAAAACCGTCAAACACGCCAAACCTAAAAGCTCGCGCGCTGGCAGCCCTGAAATTTATTTGGTGGCGACAGGGTTTAAAAATCAGCGATCTGAATTTTAAAAATTGCTTTAATGCGCTAAATTTAGCCGGCTTTGTTATATTCGATGTCTTTACCTTCACTTTCCCTTTGCCAAGACAGATTTTCCCTGATAATCCCCGCCTGCAAAAGCGATGGAGACTCCTATGGAGATTCGAGAAGGCCTTACCTTCGATGATGTTCTTTTGCAGCCGCAAGCGTCGGATATATTACCGGCGGATGCTGTTCTGAAAACGCGTCTTACGAAAAAGATTGAAATCAATGTCCCGCTTGTTAGCGCGGCTATGGATACCGTTACCGAAGCTCCGCTTGCGATTGCTATGGCACAAACGGGCGGTATCGGTGTTATTCACCGTAACCTCTCCATAGAAGAACAGGCCGAAGAAGTGCGCAAGGTTAAGCGCTTTGAATCGGGTATGGTGGTTAATCCAATTACGATTGATCCCGATGCAACTTTGGCAAAACTTCGGGACCTTGGACGCCGTAATAATATTTCAGGCATTCCTGTGGTTAAAGATGACGGAACGCTTGTCGGAATTGTCACCAATCGCGATGTACGCTTTGCTGATGATCTCACGCAAAAAGTCTCTGATTTGATGACAACAGACCTTATCACTGTGAAAGTTGGCGCAAGCGAAGCGGAGGCGAGGGCGCTTCTGCATCAACACCGTATTGAACGCCTTTTAGTTGTCGATGATAATTTCCGATGTGTCGGCCTTATCACAGTCAAAGATATGGATAAGGCCGAGAGCTTTCCCAATGCCTGTAAAGACGAACATGGCCGCTTGCGCGTCGCCGCGGCGTCAACCGTTGGGGATGCAGGCTATAACCGCGCTGTGGCGCTTATTTCGGCGGGCGCAGATGCTGTTGTGATTGATACCGCGCATGGCCATTCCTCAAAAGTTATCGAAACGGTTCGGCGGCTTAAAACCGATTACCCAGAGGCTCAAATCATAGCGGGAAATATCGCTACTGAAAGCGCTGCCAAAGCTCTTATTGAAGCGGGGGCTGATGCCATTAAGGTAGGTATCGGGCCTGGGTCTATCTGCACAACACGTATCGTTGCGGGCGTAGGCGTTCCGCAGCTCACAGCGATTATTGAGGCTTGCAAAGCTGCCCATAAAGCGGGCGTGCCTGTCATCGCAGATGGCGGCATTAAATATTCTGGCGATATGGCCAAAGCCCTCGCTGCGGGCGCGGAATGCGCTATGGTTGGTTCATTACTCGCAGGCGCAGAAGAAACACCTGGCGAGGTATTTCTTTATCAAGGACGTTCTTATAAGTCTTATCGCGGTATGGGGTCTGTCTCAGCCATGGCACGCGGTTCCGCAGATCGTTATTTCCAAAAAGAGGTGAGCGACTCTATGAAACTTGTACCTGAAGGGATTGAAGGGCGCATTGCCTATAAAGGGCCTGTAGCGCCTATCTTACATCAGCTTTTAGGCGGCATTCGCGCGACTATGGGCTACACAGGGTCCCGTACGATTAAAGATCTTCATAAGAATGCGGAATTTGTAAAAATAACAAATGCGGGTTTGCGCGAAAGTCATGTTCACGATGTACATATTGCGCGCGAAGCCCCTAACTATTCGATGCCGAGCTAGGTTCAGTATGTCACATCCACTCATATTACCGATGCTTATTCAAATGGCGCTAAGTATCATCATACTTTTCTGGCTCGCTTATTCGCGTGTGAGCCGTATATCTAAATTAGGTCTTGCGGAAATTCGCAAAACGGGTTTCCCAAATCATGTAAATAACGCCAGTGATAACTTCAAAAATCAATTTGAAGTTCCTGTAATGTTTTATGTCCTATGCTTACTTATTATTGTAGCAGGCACCACAACAACAGTTATTATTGTGGCCGCTTGGGTTTTTGTGATTGGTCGCGTTATTCATGCGCTTATACAATTAACTAAAAACATTATATTCCCTTGGCGGTTTTTGATGTTTCTCATAACAGTGCTTGCCTTGATTGTAATGCTGGTTGCTTTTACGCTGCAGCAGGTTGCCCTATAATGCGACTTGGCGGACGAATACAGGCAGCCGCCGAAGTTCTCGAAGATATTTTGGAACAGCGCACACCTGCAAATATGGCTTTGCGTGATTGGGGCAAAGCGCATCGTTTTGCAGGCTCTGGTGACCGGGCAGCGATCGGTAATTATGTTCATGATGCTTTGCGGCAGAAATCGTCTATTGCGTACCGTATGGATAGCGAAACCGCGCGCGCTCTGGCATTAGGCGCGGCTGTCTTTGTGGGCGGGCATAGCCCTGATGAGCTTAAAACTGCCTTAGATGAAGATAAGTTTTTCACGCCCAACCTTAGCACAGATGAATTGGCTAAGCTTGGTGGTATGATTAGCCTCGACGGCGCGCCCGATTGGATTAAAGCTGATGTTCCCGAATGGATTTGGCCTGCATTTGAAAATAATTTCTCAGATGAGGCCGTGACTGAGGGCATAGCTTTAACAGCGCGCCCGCCCCTAGATATTCGCGTCAACACACTTAAAACTACGCGGGACGCAGCAATGGAAAAACTTGGCTATTCGCCAACAACGCTGTCGCCCATAGGTTTGCGTATTCCTGCACTGACAGGTCAAGAGCGTCATCCCAATCTGCAAAGTGATCCTGCCTTTATGACGGGCGAGATTGAAATTCAGGATGAGGGCAGTCAGCTTGTTAGCCTGCTTATCAATGCACAACCTGGTGAGAAAATTTTAGATTTCTGCGCTGGCGGAGGAGGTAAGACAATCGCTTTGGCTGCGGATATGAAGAATATGGGCGTTGTCCATGCCTTTGATATTGATAAACGCCGCCTTGCGCCAACTTATCAACGCGCACAGCGGGCAGGGGCGAGCTGTGTGAATGTGCATCAACCGCCTTCATCATCATTAGGAGCGCTGAAAAGTAAAAAGATGGACCGCGTTTTAGTTGACGCGCCTTGCACAGGCGTTGGCACATGGCGCCGTAAACCTGATGCAAAATGGCGTCTTTCCGAAGATGCGCTTGAGCGCCGTGTGAAAGAACAAGCCGCTGTCTTGGATGAGGCGCAGGAATATGTGAAAGATGGTGGGTTTTTGATTTATGTAACCTGCTCTATGCTTGCGGAAGAAAACGAACAGCAGGTTTACGCTTTCCTCGAACGATTTGAAAACTTTACACTTTTATCGGCTGGAGAAGTTTGGGAAGACCGCTTTGGCGTTAACGGGCCAAAACCGTGGTCAGAAGATGGCTGTACGCTTACACTCACTCCCGCATCCACCAATACGGATGGTTTCTTCTTTGCTGTTATGGAGAAAAGCAAATGAGTCATGATCGCATCGATACGCATGAGAAGCTTTTAATCGTTGATTTTGGCTCCCAAGTCACAAAATTGATTGCGCGGCGCGTCCGCGAGAGCGGTGTTTACTCCGAAGTGCATCCTTTTAAC
Organism: uncultured Caulobacterales bacterium; assembly: GCA_937929915.1. Classification (GTDB taxonomy): domain Bacteria; phylum Pseudomonadota; class Alphaproteobacteria; order Caulobacterales; family Maricaulaceae; genus Litorimonas. Next base: position 13,374 of record CALFUN010000017.1, read on the forward strand.
CGTATAGATGAAGCTTTATTGGCGCGCTTTAATCCAAAAGCGATTATTCTCTCTGGCGGCCCGAGTAGCGTTATCGGCACAGGAACGCCGCGCGCGCATGAAGCTATCTGGGAATATGGCGTGCCTGTACTTGGAATTTGCTACGGACAGCAAACAATGTGCGCGCAACTTGGCGGCGCTGTTGAAGCCTCAGATGAACAGGAATTTGGCCGAGCTGTCTTAGACGTTTCGGGCGATAGTCCGTTATTTGCAGGGCTAGAGGGTAAAGAGCAAGTATGGATGTCTCACGGTGATCGCGTGAGTAAATTACCGCAAGGATTTGAAATAATTGGAATTTCTCCGAATGCGCCATATGCCGCGATAGCCGATGAAACCCGCAAATTTTACGGCGTTCAATTCCACCCTGAAGTCGTACATACCACAAATGGCGCACATATTTTACGGAATTTCACCCATAATATCGCTGGCTTTAAAGGCGACTGGACGATGGCGGCCTTTAAAGGCGAAATGATAAGCAATATCAAGGCACAAGTCGGGAGTAGTAAAGTGATTTGCGGTCTGTCTGGGGGCGTTGATAGTTCAGTTGCCGCTGTGCTTATCCATGAAGCCATTGGCGACCAACTGACGTGTGTTTACGTCGATACGGGGATGATGCGCAAAGGGGAAAGCGAGCAAGTTACAAAGCTATTTCGTGAACATTACAACATAAATCTGATCCATGTTGATGCTGGCGATGAGTTTTTAAGGCTTTTAGACGGCGTATCTGACCCTGAACGTAAGCGTAAGATCATTGGCGGGACATTTATCGATATTTTCGAACGAGAAGCTAAGAAAGTTGGGGGTGCCAAATTCCTCGCGCAAGGCACGCTTTATCCTGATGTGATTGAGAGTGTTTCCTTTGATGGCGGACCGTCCGTGACGATCAAATCCCATCATAATGTAGGCGGCTTGCCTGAACGTATGGACTTAGAATTGGTTGAGCCTTTGCGAGAATTGTTCAAAGATGAAGTGCGCGCACTGGGCCGCGAACTTGGTTTACATGAAGATTTTGTCGCGCGTCATCCATTTCCAGGACCAGGCCTTGCCATTCGCTGTCCGGGCGAAATCACTAAAGCGCGGCTTGATATATTACGTGATGCGGATTGGATATATCTAGACCAAATTAAAAAACATAATCTTTACAATGATATATGGCAGGCTTTTGCAGTGCTTTTACCTGTAAAAACAGTAGGTGTTATGGGGGATGGGCGTACATATGATTATGTATTGGCGCTGCGAGCTGTGACATCCACAGATGGCATGACCGCTGATTATTATCCTTACTCACATGAGTTTCTAGGCGAAACAGCCACACGGATTATCAATGAAGTCCGCGGGGTCAACCGTGTTGTTTACGATGTCACCTCCAAACCACCCGGAACGATTGAATGGGAATAGAGTTAAAGCTAGATTGGATTTCTTAAGAAAATTGACAGTATTTTCTAAACCTCATTAACTTTTAGCTGCGGTTTTATGGGGGTTTTTATCAATTTCTCTAATGCCGTCTTAGCGCTCCATAAACACTATTTTGCTATGTTTTCATCATAAGCGGCAAAGACCGCGATTATGGTGTGAATGGTATATGTGACTTAGATGAGAGTTTTTTTACTCATATCTTTGCTGATGGGAACTTTGGTAGGTTCCTTTGCAGCGGCTACGACGAAATCTTCGTCGCCTGTTGTCATGTTTGAGGTTATAGAAGGCGATACAGCCTTCATGATCAATCAAAAAGCTCAAAAAGCTTGGTGGATTGTCGAGGAATGCCGTCGACCAATCCCAATAGAGAAACCCTCTAAAGAAAACCAAAAAAACTCAAATAATTCAATGATGTCTAAAAAGATTGTCAATGATGTCCGTTTGGGATCACGCCAAATCCGACTGCAACAGCAGTTCCGCTTTGATCTGGCGAATGATTCCACATCCGTTTCCGTCTTCAACTCCGTACGGGGTGGATGGTCGCCAGTCGATGTAAAGCGTAATGACGCTTGCTTACTGGATACGACCTGCCGCTCTCGTATGGAGTTGCCGGAGTGTTAGAACAGCTACCTTCCAGTAAATTTAAAAAAATTCATGTAAAACAGATATTTAAATCTAGTTTTTTCATGTTTATAACGCTCATGTTCAATCTTATGATTGGGCACTCTTATGCATGGGCGAATGAAACGGTTGCGCCAAAGACCGAGGCCGTCAAGGTCGCGGATGTATCAAAACCCGCCACACCGATTAATGAAACACCTGAAACGACAGTTAAACCCAAAACGCCTATCGTCAATGTTAAGCTCATAGCCGAAGTCGATAGCAGCATCATTGTCAAACTTGATGGGGAAACCTTGGAAAGCACAGAGGTTCACCGTGCAGATAATGGCGGATTATATGTAAATGCTATGCCGATTTTCCAATCTTTAAATGATGATGTGGAATTTGACGCAGATACCAAAGCGCTAATCGTGCGCCGTAGCCAAGACGGTGTCGTTATGGAGCTATACACCGAAACAGGGATAGTGAAACAAAATGGCCGCGCGCTTGGACGCTTAAAGCATTTTGGCGAAGTCTCTGAAGACCGTTTTTTATTAACGCCTAATGCTATTGCCGTTTTATCGGGTGCTGCGGGCAAATTTGATGAAACAAAAAATGAGTTTAACTTTAAACTAGATCCGCGCTTAAAAGTCGCCACAGGCTTTGAAATTTATGTCAATGAGTTGCCATTAGGCACGTTGAACCCTGCGCCGCGCTCTGTCGGGCCTGTGCTGCTATTGCCTTTATTACCAATAGCCGAAGAACTTGGACATAGCGTTCAAGTGGTTGAGAGCGGCAGTGTTATCATCGTACGCCGCGCACAAGATAGCGCTGAATTTAGCCTTAACCTAGATACGGGCCTGATTATGCTAAGAGGCAATCCGATTGGCCTGTCTAAGGATGTGACTTATATCGATCCAGCTAATTTACTTCTGCCTGTGAGCGCGATTGAAACTCTCACAGGTACGCATGTCGATTCAACGGGCGGGTCAAACCGTATTGATATTACGCTAGATGAGCGTCTTGCAGGCGCGATTAAGCCGACAGGCTCCGTAAAAGAGACAACGAAAAACACACCATTCACACCTGAATCACTCGGTTTTTCTCTCGGGCCTGATAGTTTAAACACGGTGGAATTTAACGCACATGGCGGGTCTTTTAACGGTCAACTGCGTTACGAAACGCAAGATTTAGTTACCAATGCAGCAGAGCTTGAGCCGAGTTGGCTATCTTTAAATTTCGTTCATACAGGCGGCGCGACAGGGACGGTTGGGGATTATGCTGCTGACTTTCGCGAGCTTGACGGGGTTGGTTTGCGCCGTATTCGCGGTGTGGCGGTGCAGAAGGTAACAGAGAAAGGCCGCTGGGCTGCTGTTGTTGGTGTGCCTGAAAATGGCGTACGCCAAATCTCAGATGATCAAACACGTTCGACCTTTGGCGGCCTTGCTGCAGGTGTACGCTACGCTGATAGAGATGGCTGGGAAGCGGGCTTATCTGCGCGTCATGACAATTTAACGGAGGATCAAGCCGCCGTTTTAGAGGTTATATCTGGTCGTCTTGGGCGTATAAAAGACAAAAAACTCCAATGGAGTAGTGAGGCGTCTTTAGGTGTATTTAATGGGCCAGCACGTGAAGATTCTGTTGATCTGCGTCTTGGCGCAAATGTGCGTTATGATGCAACACGCGAGGTTAGCTTAGACCTTGATGCGCAATATGACGGGGCGGAGTTTTTACGCTCCCGGCTTGACCGCGAGGCAACCGAAAACGAAATCACAGCGATCACAAACCCAGATGCTGTGATTGAAGACGATGATCAATTTGTACCAGACACGCGCCGCCGTGGTTTGGATCAACTCGCATTTTCTGCTAATGCGCGTTATGCGCCTGCTAATGATACGGGAATTCTAAACAATCCCGCCATAGCGCTGCGCGGCAATTATGCCAAGACAGGCGCGCTGAAAACATCCGATGAAGGTTTAGCCGTGACTAATATCGGTATTAGCGGGGCTACGAATATCGGCCAATCTGGTGTTAGTCTTTCAGCAGATGCAAATTATTTCACCGTAAATTTTGATGATGAGCGCGAAACAGAAACAGGACGCCAATTTTCAGTTAGCACATTTAAGCAATTTGAAAATTACACTGTCAGAGCGCAATATCGAAATGACAAGTCTACGGAGCAGAACACGCAGCAAGCTTTATCTGTAACAGCCTCGCGCCGCCCCGTTAATTTACCATTGCCGAAAGATGCTAGCTTGAGCGTATCGCCATCAGTCAGCGCCTTATGGAATGGAAGTAATGTAACAGCACGCGGCGGTGTATTTGCAAATTTAAATTCAGGCACGGTTTTCGGTGCAAAAAACCAGATCAATGCCTCCTTTGGCGTTCTGCAATCTGTATCGGGCTTTAATGGGACACAAACGGATAAGTTTTTGACTGTCTCTGCCTCTCGCCGGCTAAAAATTGGTAACAATATGGCTCTAGGACTTGCTTACCGCAATGACTTAAACGGCAATCAACGTGTTGGGCTGCAACTAACAGGGCAGTATGAGTTCAATGAAAAACGCCGCTATCGTAAGACCGAAGATGGCCGAGGCGTCCTTAAAGGCCGTGCCTTTCTGGATAAAAACAGAGATGGCATAAAACAAGATGATGAACCGCCAATGCCGCGCGTTTTGATCAAAGTCAAAGGGACGGGGCTTGCTCTGCACACGGATAATGCAGGCTTTTATACGATTCAAAATATTCGCGAAGGCATATATGAATTACAAGTCGACGCGCGCACATTGCCACTTGGCTTTGATTTATCCGAAGATGTCACGACAAAAGCAACGATTGCAAATGGCCAGATCACAGATGTGCCTATGCCAATCGTACAACGAGGCCAGATTAGAGGATTTGGATTTGTTGATGAAAACGGTAATGGTAAATATGATACAGGCGAGGAACGCATTGAAGGCGCAAAGTTAAAACTCACACCTGTTATAGCTAAAAATATTGATGGGGTGAAAGCTCAGGAAAATCCGCCCAAGGACAATGAAACCACGGATAATGCCTCTGAGCCAAAGCCTGATAAAACCGATGATAAGGGGGTAAAATATACTCTTACAACGAGCTTTGGCCAATATGCTTTTGATGATCTACCCGTTGGTGAATATCACGTTGAAGTGCTGCCCAGTAAGGCCGCTAAAATCACAGGCGGCGTGAGTTTCACCTTGGATATTACCAATAAGCCAAACTTAATGGGCCGCCAAAATATTATCATTATGCGTAATCGTGAAACGCAATTTGTCAATAAAAAGCCAAGAGGGACCGTTACAATAGAAGATATTGTAGCCGAGACGGAAATCTCCAAAGTGCCTGCGGACAAAATTAGAAATACCGTGGTTGTGTCTCCTGATATTTAAGGAGCAACCGCATCACAACTCGGCGGGTGTTGGAGGGTTTTAACATGGTTAAAATTTTCCAATCCCCGCCTTTTTTTTATGTAAAAATAGGCCTATACCACCGCTTATGAAACTCTATTGCCATCCGATTTCTCCCTATGCGCGTAAGGCTATGATTTTAGCCAGACTTAAAGCCATAGAGCTTAAGGAAATTACCGCAATCGCCGATGGTGCCAGCGGATATACACAGGGGCATAATCCACTTGGGAAAATCCCAGCACTCGAATGGCAACCTCAGCAATTTTTGTTCGATAGTCCTGTAGTTTGCGAATATTTAGACACAATTTCAGGGCTGCCAATTCTGCCCTCTAGCGGACATTCACGCTTTATACAGCTCTGGCAACATGCACTGGGCGACGGTTTGAGCGATGCGGTCTATAATTATCGTTACGAGACAGTTCGGCCTATCGAACTGCATTGGGATCAGATGATAGAGCGCCATAATACGGCCATGATAGCGGCTATTGAAACATTAGACACTATATCCGACTGGCTCGGTACGCCTTGGACATTTGGAAACCTAGCCATTATCTGCGCACTGGATTATATGAGTTATCGCGCCCCGCATATTGATTGGCAAAGCCGCGCGCCCAAACTCAAATCTTGGTATGATGGTTTTACGACCGATCCACATTACCAAGATACATATGCTTATCCAAACGAAGATGACAGTAAGGCATAAGCTCATGAAAAAGAAGATATTTTTAGGCCTGTTTGGGTTTATACTTATAGCCATATTGGCTTTTTTTATATGGCCCGAAAAACCACATAAATATTACGAAGTCGACGCCGCGTATCAAGCCCAAGTTGACGCATATTATGTACCGCCTATGCCAGCAGATTGGGCGTGGAAGACCTTTGAGACAAAAGACGGTACGAAATTACGCTGGGGTGAAACGGGCAATCGCGGCGCGGCCAAAGCCTCTGTCATCATCGTGCCCGGCTATACAGCTACTTTGAGCATGTATGGTGAACATGCCGATTATTTGGCCGAGCAAGGTTATCATGTCATGGGGTTGGATTTACGCGGGCAGGGCGGCTCGCAAAGGCATCGGCCCGAACAACCCGAGAAGTTATGGATAGATGATTTTTCTATATATAGCGATGACCTGGCCGCCTTTATTACAGCGCAAAACTTACCTGAAACGCGTAAAATTATGCCCATTGCCATATCCTTTGGCGGACATGTTGCCACGCGCATGGCGGCCGAACATGAAGGGTTAGTTGATGGATTGTTTTTACTTGCTCCCGCCTTTGTTCCTAAGGCTGGCGATCTTGAATTTGATAAAGCTCTGCGTCTTATGAATATGGGGCGCAAATTAGGTAAGGCTAAACATTATTTGCTAGGCGGGGCAAACTGGACACCCAAAGGTTTAGATTTTTCTTTTGCAGATATTAGCATGTGCAGTTCTGAACCTAAACGGCTTTACTTGCGAGATGTGATATTTACACGAGAACCTCATCAACGTGTTGGCGATGTTACCAATCAATGGGGCGCAGAATTTTTTGAAAGTAGTCAAAAATTGATGCAAGATGATTATCTCTCAAAACTTCAAATCCCTGTATCAATTATATCGGCACAACAGGATGATTTTGTTGAAACAAGCGCCAATCAACAAGTCTGCTCGACTGTAATAGCCGACTGCAAAGATACACAAATTGAAGGCACAGGGCATTGCTTGATGCAAGAACATGATGAAGATCTTGCCATAATATTCAAAGAAATCGACGTTCTAATGGATAAAATAATCGGTAATTAAGATGAATTAATCACTGCAAAACATTAAAATGCAATGTTTATTTTTTAAGCGGTGTTTTAAAAAATGCGGGTGTGTCATCCCCAAAACCCGCATGGTCAGCCTTGCCTATACTGTCGCGATAACGCGGTTTCGGCTTTGCGCTATCTTTCCCGCGAGGATTACGCTCTCTGGGTTTTTTATCTGATTTTGAAGAATCGCGCTGTGATTTATGTCTTGAAGATTTTGGCTTATCCGAGGTTTTAGAATGATGGATCTTTTTACTCTCATCATTAGTCACATTATCTAAAGACGAGGTTTTTTTGCTGCGTTTAGATGAGCTGTTGTCAAGAACATCGCCGTCCTCGACATTTTTACGCTTAGGCGCTACGCGTCTGGATTGCGCTTTTTTAGAGCCGTCTTTGGCTGTGCTGATTTTAGCTTTGCTCTCGGATTGCGCCGTTGTTTTTGCATCACCACGGGTAGAGTTTTTTGATTCACCTTCAGAGCGGCGACCTTTATTCTCATATTGACTGCGTTTATCACCGCGATGTCTCCCGCGAGGCTTACGGCCATCACGATCCTTATCACGTCCGCCGCGGCGATATTTACCGCCATCTTTAGGGAAGTCTTCTATGCCGGGAATGTCATATTCCTCGATACTCTCAACTTTGATAAGATTGAGAATATCATCATAATTAAGCTTATCAAGTCGCGCGACAAGCATGATCGCATCCCCGTCGCGTCCTGCACGGCCCGTGCGGCCAATCCTATGCACATAATCTTCTGAATGATTTGGAACATCATAGTTAAAGACGTGGCTAACGCTAGGAACATCTAAGCCACGCGCGGCAACATCCGATGCGACAAGATATTTAATCTCTCCATTGCGAAATTTATCAAGCGTTTGCGTTCGCAAAGATTGCGCAAGGTCGCCGTGAATCGGCGCAGCGTCATGTCCATGGACGTTCAAGGATTTCGCAACTATATCGACATCTCTTTTACGATTACAAAAGACAATACCGTTTTCGACAGGTTCATGCTCAATCAAATAGCGAAGGGCCGTACGTTTTTGTTTCGGATCAGATGACGGCATACGAACAATGCGCTGCCGCACTGTTTCGGCTGTTGTGGATTGCCGTGCGATTTGAATCGAAACAGGTTGATGCAAAAATTGATCGACAAGGCGCTTAATCTCATTTGGCATTGTCGCAGAGAAAAACAAGACCTGCCGTGTGAAAGGTGTCAGTTTGAAAATCTTTTCAATATCTGGGATAAATCCCATGTCCAGCATACGGTCAGCTTCGTCAACGACAAGCGTTTGAACACCTGTCATGAGAATTTTCCCGCGCTCAAATTGATCGAGCAAGCGCCCCGGCGTAGCGATAAGAATATCAACGCCCTTCATCAGTTTTCTATCTTGCTCGGCAAAACTGACACCACCAATTAAGAGCGCCATTTCTAACTTAAGATATTTGCCATATTGTTCGACATTTTCGGCCACTTGCGCCGCCAGTTCGCGAGTCGGGCAGATGATTAAGCAACGCGGCATACGCGCCCGTGCGCGGCCCTTGGCGAGCTTATGCATGGTTGGCAGTGTAAAGGCACCCGTTTTGCCCGTACCTGTCTGCGCAATGCCGAGAACATCGCGTTGCTGCATAGCCGCAGGGATAGCTCGTGCTTGAATAGGGGTGGGTTTTTCGTATCCCATATCCGCAAGCGCTTTAAGAATCTTGGTATCAAGTCCAAGCTCTGTGAACGTTACATCCACAACCTCATCAGCAGAGATTTCTTCGATTGTATTTTCAGCGCTCAAAAGGAGTTATCTTTCCGTGTAAAAGGCTGGATAATCCAGCCTTTTAATTTTGATGGCAACATAAGCCGCTGACCGTAAAGGTCAAGCATACATAACCACTTGAAATCACCTGTATTTATGCGGACGTGTATTGTCTGATAATGGAAAATACCGATCTCGTAGCGCTGTTTGGCGTGATTCTAGAGATTGCGCCTCTCCGTCAAGTATCATGTGAGTCGGCGCAGAGGTCACTAATAATGGATCCCCGTCCCAAACGACAAGGTTTGCCGTTGAACCAACTCTTAGAGTGCTATTATCAAGTCCAAACCAGTTAGCAGGTGTTTCGCTAATGGCTTTAAAAGCTTTATCCCACGACAAACCATTCCCGACAGCATTACCAGCATGCTGTGTGATGGCAGCGGCTTTTTGCACGCCAAGTGTTGAGATATTCGCGATTGCATAATCAACGCCTGCCGCGTCAAGTAAGACAACATTATCAAGGCGCGATTCAACAGCTTCAAAACTTACGGGCAAGTTATCATGTGGGTCGATAATGACTTTCATATTTGCAGCGGCAAGCTGATCTGCGACTTGCCAACCTTCCGCCGCGCCAAGAATGATAATGTCCAAGTCATATTGCTTTTTAAGTTTAATCACATTGAGAATATCAATCGCGCGGTTCGCTGTGACCATGAGCGGCATATAGCCATTCACCACTGGCACGAGCGCTAATGCATCGCGGCGCGGCAAGGCATCACCATCGGTCGGAGCATTATAACGTGTTCGGTAAGCTTTGGCGTCAGAAATAGCAGAACGTAATTGTGTCATCGCCGCAGCCCGAGAGCCGCCTGCGCGGCGCGCGCCTGTTTCGCCAAGGACCACATGAACAAAGGCCGCTTCGGTTTTTATTGAATCGAAATCGCCTGATAAATCAATGATGCTGCCTGTACCTGAAAAAATACTATCCCCAGAAGCATCTGGTGAAATCAAAGCATGTGTCACACCGCGGCGGCGCGTATTGGCAATAGCCACTGCGCGCGGATTGAAACTATCAGCGGCGCGTTCACTCACCGATGTCGGCGCGCTGCCCGCTGTGATGTCATTGGTCGCATCTTCACCGCCAATATCGACAAGTCCAAGGCGAGAGAACGGAGCGATAACCCCGGGCGTGACCCATTGGCCATCTGCATTGATCACTTCAACACCATTTGGCGCTGTGATATTTGTTGCAATATCATTTATACGGCCATCAATAATAAGGACATCTGTGTCAGATTGCACACCAGAGGGCATGGCGACATTTGCGTCTTTAATTAACATGGTTTGGGCATAGGCAGGCGCAGTTAAAGCGGCTGTCAGGAGCAGGGCGGTCGTCAATCGTTTCAACATTATTGTGTACCTCCATAACCCAGTTTAAAATCACTTTTCGGCTTAATGCCTGCCGCTTTGTCAAACATGACAGCTCCGTCAATATAGACCTGTTCTGGACGCGCATAAGTCGAGAACGGGTCATCTGACCAGATAACTAAATCAGCGCGTTTGCCCGTTTCTAGCGTCCCTGTTTCGTCCAAGATACCGAGAGCTTTGGCAGGATTGGTTGAAAGCCATTTCCACGCTTCGGCTTTGGAAATATTTAATCCTGCACGATTGCCATCCGCCCAAGCTTTCGCAACTTCTTGATTCAAACGCTGAATACCTTTTTCATCATCTGAATGGATCATCGCGCAAGCACCAGCGGCATGAACAAAAGGGATGTTTTCACGAATCGTATCATAGGCTTCCATCTTGAAACCATACCAATCGGCCCACATCGCCGAACATGTATCATTTTCGGCAAGGATGTCGCCAATTTTATAAGATTCGATAGCGTGATGAAATGTTGTGATTTTATAATCAAATTCTTTCGCAATATCCAAAATCTGCACCATTTCATCCGCGCGGTAACAATGCATTTGGATAAGAATTTTACCGTCTAGCACATCAGCGAGCGTTTCAAGTTGTAGGTCACGTTTAAAATCATCACCGCCTTTATCACGTTTCTTTTTATACTCTGTGGCTTTAATCCAATTTTTACGGTAGCCCGCAACATTTCCCATGCGAGAACCTGGGCCGCCGCGATTGGCATAAACACGTTTTGGGTTCTCGCCGCAGGCCATTTTTAATGTGTAAGGTGCATCAGGCAGCTTCATACCTTGCACGGTACGGGAGGCAACATTGCGCAATGTCACACCGCGTCCGCCAAAAAGATTCGCTGATCCTGGCAAGATATGTAAGGTCGTAACGCCGCCTTCAAGCGCTTCGTCAAATCCTGGGTCTTGTGGCCAAACGCCATGTTCGGCCCAAACCTCGGATGTAATCGGGCTTGTGACTTCATTACCATCGCCATGTGCGTTAACACTTGGTGTTGGATAATTGCCTAAATGCGAGTGAATATCGATAATGCCAGGCGTAACAAATTTTCCGCCTGCATCAATCGTAGTTGCCCCATCAGGTGCAGATATATCGCTTCCAATCGCTGAAATCTTCCCGTCTACCAATAATAAATGGCCTGTGGAAACATCCGAGGAAACGCCGTTAATGATACGCGCATTTTGTATAAAAGTCGTTTTGGAAGGTTGCGGCACATACGTACTTAAAAAAGCGGGCTTGGTTTCCGCCGCATTGTTATCGTCAGCCGTCTTGCTGTCTGTGTCGCCGCACGCCGTTAACACAAGCGCAGTTGACAGGGTCAATAAATGTAGAAGTTTCATAATCTCTATAAACAGTTTAATTGAAACAGTTACAAGATGGATTTTTCGTCATTATGGATAAAACTTGACGTCTATATCTAAGGCTCGGGCAAGGCGGGTTTTATATTCGGCTTGCGCTATCTCAACTGCGCCGAGTGTTTTCAAATGATCTGTAAGAAATTGCGTGTCTAACAATTTAAACCCGCGCGCGTTTAAACGCTCGACAAGTTTCACCAAAGCCAATTTACTGGCATTGCTTTTAAAGGAAAACATACTCTCACCAAAGAAAGCACCGCCTTGCGTGACGCCGTAAAGTCCGCCAATTAGCTCGCCCGCGTCCCAAATTTCAACGGAATGCGCATCGCCTTGCAAAAAAAGCTCTGTGTAAAGATATTCGATAGCCTCGCTTATCCATGTTTCATCCCGGGTAATGGCGCAAGCTTCGATAACTTGCGGAAAGGCTGTGTTGAAACTCACAGTATAAGATGTCTTGCGTATAAATTTAGCCAATGACTTGGAAATATGCAGACCATCCAACGGGATAATGCCGCGCTTGGCAGGGTCTAGCAAAAATAGCGAATTATCAAACCTGCCATCGGACATAGGGAAAATACCGCGCCGATAACACTCTACAAGCTCTTTTGTTCCGAAATTACTCGTCAAATATCTTCTGCAATTTTACAGGTCTTAAGACGCGCTTTAAGCCTATCGGGCTTTTCAGCATATAAAAATCCAAAGGAGACAGCGCCGTCTTTGGTTGTTGTGTGATGATGCAGCCTATGGGCGTGGACAAGCCGCAGCAAGTACCCCCGCTTGGCTTGAATATGAAAAGGCCAGCGTTGGTGGACAAGGCCGTCATGAACAAAGCCATAAAGTATGCCGTAAATCGTAAAGCCAAGCGCGACATACCAAAGGGCCGGCAGCCATAAAGACCCTGCAATAAAAAGTCCTGCTGCGATAACGCTAAAGCCCACAGCATAAAGGTCATTTTTTTCAAAGGGGCCATGTGTCTGAACATGATGACTTTCATGCCAAGTCCAGCCCGGGCCGTGCATGTAATATTTATGGAATACCCACGCAAAGATTTCCATGCCAATGATAGAGGCAAGCGTTATAAGACTATTTATCAGCATTGGGCCGTGCCGCCTTTACGGGCAGGTAAGCGCCACCACGGCTCATGCGGATAAAGGTGATGTTCATGATGATAGCCAAAATGAAAACATGTCAGCAATGAGAGCCAGAGCGGAAAATTATTTGTCCGTGCATTATGATGATCTGGAAAGGCAGTTTTATGGCGGTGGGTTAAATAAGTCCCAAAATAAAATAACTGAACGGATGACAATATAGCGGGAATAGCCCACATAATGATCGTATTGAGATAAGGCGCGCCAAGCCAAATATAAGCTACGGTGAAACACATTAAAATGGCCATTTGCCGCCAGCCAAAATATTGCCAAAAGAATTTCATATACCAAGGCCAGAAAGCATGAGGATTGCTTGCATTAAAATCTGGATCATCTTGCGTGCCTGAATTGTCATGATGAGCGTGATGAGCTTGGCGCATAGAACGCCAATTAAACCCTGCATAAATAAACATGATGGCTGTACCCGTTATAGCGTTTAAACGCGCATTTTTAAATAAACTGCCATGCATAGTATCATGGGCGACAATAAACATCCCTGTGTAAAGCCAGCATTGAAGAGCAATAAGGCCAAGGGTTTGCCAGAATGGCGCGCTAAGGCTATGCCAAAATAAGCTGTAAAGATGCACAGCCAGCCAGCCGCTTATAATGAGCGCGGCTAAGAAGGGCCCTCTATTGCTAGGTTTATTACGCACGTCTTGGCTCAATTATACTCTCATCATCTTATGCGATATGCCCGCAGCTAATATCAAACATAATGCCGCGCCGCCATATAATATACACCAGACGGGCCAAAGCTCTATGACAGATTGTCCTCGGGCCAATATGCCATAAAAAGCTTCAATGGCCCAAAAATTTGGCGTAACGTGTCCTATATCTTGAAGCCAGGCAGGCATCATAAAGCGCGGCACCATCGACCCGCCTATCGCCGACGATAAAAGCACGATAAATGTAGAGACTGTATGCATTTGCGGCTGGCTTTGGCACAAGGTACTCACCAGTAAGGCCAATCCAGATGCAAGCATGGCAGAGCCAAGACAGGCTAGGCCTAAAGCTATCCATAAGCCATTCACTGGGACGCTGAAAAATATATGCGCGACCGCAATGATAATAGCGGCTTGAACGAAACCAATTACGGTAAGAAATGTAAATTTTCCTGTCAGTAAACCAAGCGCGCCTATTGGCCCAACCATAAGGCGATCTGCAATGCCGTTTCGGCGCTCTTCTATGGTCAGGTTTGCCCCTTGCATCGCCGAAAATAGCAAAAACAAAATTGCTGTTGCCCCCACATAATAGGTGACTGATTGATCCTTGATAATAGAAGGGTTGTCTGGCGTTAAAGCCGAGACATCTTGGAATAATTGCGGAGCGTCAACACCGATTTGCGCAGCAAAGGCCTCGCGGATTTGCCCCTTTAAAACAGTCGCCGCCACCTCTCGGCTAGGGTCTTTTAAGATCAAAATTGCGGGAGAGTTTGAATTGGCAATATCACCTATAATAGCAAAGCCTACATCATCTTGACCAAGACGCACCCGTTCAGCTACGTCTTGTTGTGTCCAATTTACTTCGTGTGTCAGTGTAAAATCGGCATTTTTCGCAAAGCTTTCGGCAAAACTTGCGGATAAAGGCGCATCATTCTCCAAAGCCATGGCAACCCGTAAATCCAACGAGCCGCCAGACGCATTGGCAAAAATGGCCGCAAATACGGCGAAAATAAACCCCGGGAGGATAAAGGCCAAGATAAGCGCACCTTTATCGCGCCATAGCCGCAACCACATAATTTGAAACATAGCGCCAATCACAGCAAATTTCCTGTGTTTTCAATACGGTGCATCAATGCGTTTAACCCTGGGCGGCGCACAGTAATTTCTTGAATGACATCATTATTGCGGCCAGAATGATGACCACGTATCGCGGTCATAAATGCAGACACAAATGAAACCTCACTGGCCTGTGTCATAGTTTTCCAAATTGTCGGTAACTCGCCTTGTGTAAATTCAAATCCTTTCATAGCTGCCAAATTTTGAGCGCTTGGCGGGGCGGCATAGCGCACAACAACCTCCCGCGCGCCTTTAAAGCTTCGGTTTAAAATCGCAGCAGGTGTGTCAAAAGCGAGTGTCTCGCCCTGATTTAGTACTAAAATCTTATCACAAAGAGCCTCAGCTTGTTCTAATTCATGGGTGATAAGCAAAACAGCCATGCCGTTCTGCGTGAGTTTGCGGGCCAAGCGGTGAACCGTATCGCGTGCAGGCGCATCGACGCCTGCTGTCGGTTCGTCAAAAATAATAAGATCGGGACTGTGCATAATCGCAGCCGCGACATTAATACGCCGTTTCATACCGCCTGAAAGATGCGCCACACGCTTATTGGCATGAGAGCCCATATCAACAGCCTCTAGCGCATTGCGGGCTGCGGGCATTTTTTGAGCTTTTGGGACTTTTAACAAGCGCGCTATGAGCGATAAATTCTCTAATGCCGTTAGGTGAGGGTAAAGTCCTATATCTTGCGGCACAAGACCAATATGCGCGCGCCGATCTGTGCCTTGTTTTACGTCATTTCCAGAAATCAAGACACGACCATTATATTCAAGACGTCCACATAAAGCTTTAATAAAACTTGTTTTTCCAGCGCCGTTTGGGCCGATAATGCCGATTAAATCGCCCGTATTGGCTGTTAAGGATAAATCTTTCAACGCATGATGTGACCCATAGACAACATTCAAGGCTTCAATCTGCAATAAGGCTGTCATGCCATCTGGCTCTAGGTTTTTAGAAAGGCAAATTGCTTATCTAATATAGCGTTAAAGGTTTCAACATTTGTTAAACGAGCGGCAGCCAAAGCCTCTTTTGCGCGAAGGATATAGGTATTGAGACGTTTTTTACTCGCCTCAGAGCCTGTAAGAGCCAAAATCGTCGCCTTACCAATATCTCGGCCAACAGATTTTTCGGCTTGCGCTTCGCTCATAATGGTGTCTTTGACATCATCCATAAGCTGAAATGCCAAACCTAAATAATAGGAAAACTCCTTCAATGTTGCGCGTTGTGAGGCTGACATTTCAGCGAGTATCGCCGCCGATTGAATACTAAAATCAAATAAAGCGCCTGTTTTTAGCATATTAAGTCGTTCAATTTCCTCAATACTTGCATCGTGATTTGTATTGTCTAAATCCGCCATTTGCCCTGCAATTAAACCTTTTGACCCAACAGCATAAGAGAGCAAATCAATCATTTCGACGCGTTGTTGCGCGCTTATATGTTGGAGTTGGGAAAGAACCCCGAAGCTACCATTAAGCAGCGCTGTCGCAGATAAGATGGCTGTGCTTTCATCAAAGGCAATGTGTGCTGTAGGCTGATTACGCCGTAAATCCGCATTATCCATACATGGTAGATCATCGAGTATGAGCGAGGCCGCATGTACCATTTCCGCCACGCAAGCTGTGTCAATCGCAGCATCCAAAACCGCGCTGTTTTGAATGCCGCCGCCTTTGGCGATAAAAACACATAGCAGGGGCCGAAACCGTTTTCCGGGCGAGAGCAGGGTATGGCGCTGCGCTTGATGCAACCTGACAGGCCATGTTTGCGCGCTCGGAATAATATCGGAAAGACGCATGTCTATCGCCGCCTTTACGGATTTAATGTCCGTAGAGATGTCTTTATGAAACAACTCTGCTCTTTGTGCAGTTTCATAGACTGCAACATTTAATGCTTGAGACCCCAAAATATACCCTCCAAGTTAATGTAAAGCTGCCATAAACAAGATGAGTATAAAAGTTATAAAACGGAAAGTTATGTGTAAAACACACATAGATAGCAGTTGAGACCCTGATTAAGATCGTCCTTAACTTTAAAAGAAGTCTTCTTTGTCAGGAATACGACCAAAGGCAATTTTTGCACCCGCATATCCACCGGGTATCTTTGGGCGCGGGCCTAAATGAATGAAAGCCCCGCCATGCTTTCGATTAAATGCGTCCATAGTATCGGATAAAATATCCCAATTTCGTTGATCTTGACCTTCAAATAAATCGCGGCCGCGTTCATGCGGGGTTGCTATGTCATGCAACATCACAGACACATGCCGCAGACGCCAAGGCTGGGTTTGCTGCAATCCTTGATTATACAGATTGTGCATATGAGACAGCAAACTATGGTCATCTCGGCAGGGTGAAAACTGAGCATTGCCTGACCATCTAAAACTTTTGGGTTTGCTATATGTCGGCAAGCCATATGAAGATTGAGCGCGCTCTTGCACCTTAAACGATACAGTTAATGCAGCGGCGGTGAAACCCTCACGCCGTAATCGATGCGCAGCTTTGACTGTCAGAAGTCGCAAACACGCAATGGCTTTGTCAGGATGTTTAAATGCGCCTGATAGAACACGGCTATGACCGAACATACGGCGTTTTATTGGTGGTTTTTCGACACGATAGCCGCGCAGTTGCGCCCATATACGCTCACCTTCAACATTCCCCCAAATGGCCCGAGCATGTTTTGGCGAGATATTCCAAAAATCTTGAACGCTCATCACGCCTGCCTTATTTAAGCGTGCTTGCATATTGTCCGAAATGCCCGGAAGATCCGTAAGCTTAAGCCGAAAAAGCGGGGTAGGGAGGTCTGCGGCTCTCAACACCACAAATCCATTAGGCTTTTCCATCTCGGCGGCAATTTTGGCCAAAAACTGATTAGGGGCAAGGCCGATAGACGGGGTAACATAAGGCCCGATATAGCGGTATAAATCATCTCGGATCGCCATAGCAATATCTTCGGCGCGACCACGTTCACGGCCAATAAGCTCGCATTCCATCTCATCTATTGACCAAATTTTTTTAACAGGGATGTGCTTGTTAATTTGCTCGGCAATGCGCTGATTAAACTCAACATAAATATCAGGACGCGCCATGCGGATAGTAATGTTCGGGCAAATTTCTCGCGCATCATGCACGCGCATACCGCGCTTAACACCCGCGCGCTTGGCCATATAGCAGCATGTTATTAGCGCGGAATATTCCGAATTAAGCGCCGTAATACCGACAGGGCACATACGGATGGACGGCTCAACCTGCTTTTCCACATTTGCGAAAAATGCATCAAAATCAATATAAAGACTACCAAGAGAGGGGATGGGTTGCATGTTTCACCTTAAATATAAGGCAAGAACATAAAATGAACAAATTACATTGTCGAGACAAACTTAAATATTACCCCCAGAGTTTTTTTAAGGAGGATTTAAGCCTGTGTGGTAAAACCAAACCATATAATCAGCGTACCATCAGACTATATCAACCATAAAGGGAAGGGCACGGTTAAAATGAGCCATCATAAAAAAAAGCGCCGAAGTTTTATCTTCGGCGCTTAAATATATTATTTAAGGCTTAAAGTCTAAAACCGGACAATCGCTGTCATTGAAGCGCCATAAGCTTCGACATCACTGCCCAATCGACCATTTACACCAAGTCTTAATGTACCGCGGCCATTAGCCGTTGTGTTTTCATAGCCAATATCTGCGCGTCCCAATGTATAAGATGGGGAACTGTTGACCGGAATGTCAAAAGCGACCAGTTCAGAATCGATCTCCGAATGATCAACACCTATCTGCGGTCTACTAATCTTACATAAACCATAACTGAACGGAGGAGGGTAAATGGTTAACGCATGAATAAATCAACTATTATAGTGACTTACATGTTTTGCTTAAGTTGCCAGAATGACACCTCAGAGTTTTGCCAGAACAGAACATCATACAAAAGAATAGCAGCGCAACAGGCCTGAGCCGTCAACATTTAAGGGGATTGGTCATTTGGACATTCTAAACGTCTGGCGCTGTAACGTTAATAATCGACTTGTTTTAGAACCTCAACAAGACGTTGATTCGAGCGCCTATCATAGCGACGCGTCGTAGAACTGTCGGCGTGATTAGCAATATCTTGGGCATCGTCAATTCTACCGCCGCTTTCCAAAAAATGCGTGATTCCCGTGGCGCGGAAGGTATGGTTCTTTGTATCGCCAGCAATTCCGAGCGCTTTAGCGCGCGCCGCAATCATGCGCCTCGAATTCCCTCGATCATACCTTTTCCCCGTCAACTGCGCATTTCGATTGGCCGATTGGAAGAGGGGGGCATTTTTATCTGTCAGGCCACAAGCTGATATATAGTCTTCTAAAAACGCCCGAGGCGCGCCAGATATTGGAAGGCTATGTTCTTTTGAACCTTTTTCGACCATATCGAGCCACATCGTGCCATTATCATATCGAAAATCTCCAACATTTGCGGAGAGGGCACCTCCAATCCGCACAAAGGTATAGGCCATTAGTCCAATAAGCGCGCGGTCGCGCAGGTCAGTATGTTTGGCTGGACGCTCATCGTCATGAGGGTCATCCGGGATAGACAATAATAGCCGCCGAACGTCTTGAGCAGAAATAATAGGCGTTTTGCCTTTACGAGCATCGACAAATGCGTAAGCAACGGACGCGGCAGGATTGCTTGCAATAAAGTCTTTTTCTACGAGATATTGGAAAAAACTTTTTATTGCAGAATAATGCGTTCGCGCACTGGCGATGCGTCCCAAATCTTTAGTGCGGTGGTCCAGATAAGCCCGCACATGAATAGGCTCAATATCAATAATTTCAGCAATGTCGCTAGCATCACAAAACCGGAAAAACAAGCTAATAGCCGACCGATATGTTTGGCGACTGTCATCCGAACGTATGGACAAATGCAGATAATCATTGTAGTGTTTTATAGCTAGCTGTCCGCTATTCATAAGCACCATTGGCGGTTTAAGACCCGTTGTATCAGGTTGCATAGATTGACTTTCATAAACATTAGAATCACACTTTATGCATAGAAATCTACATTTCTGTGCATAATAAATCGTTACCAAAATCGAGATAATTTGCAGTTATCAGAGCGTGGTCGCGAAAAATCATGAAGAACCGATTGTTCTACACTTGTTCTAAAAGTTGGCCGTTTTTGGGCAGAGTTGTTCACACTAGGCCTTATAGATTGTCCTATCGCCTGCTACCGCGAATGAAAACATAAAACATTATAATACTCAAAACTAACCCTATGAGGAAGTTGTATAGAGGGTGGAATGGCAACAGAGGAAGACACACTAATGGTATGATCGAAGCTAGCGGCATAGCGCTTATTTCCCAAATGCCTTTAATAAAGTTTTTCACTTTGCTTCACTCCTCCCAATCTTAAACAGTGACTTCTCACTTTCTCAATCTAGGTCCTTAGATTTATCTTTTGAACCCGTAAACGAACATGGAGAAAACTTAACGGCGGTTGCGGCGCGGATCATGAGGCTCGTCAAAAAAAGGATCATTAGGATTTGAAGGTGTAGACGGAGTTGGTGTCTGCGGTTGAGTACAGTTCTCAACTGCAACCCCTCATTTATGATTAATGTTTGATTTCAAATTTAAAAAATACTGCCAACTAGAGATTTAAATATAAAAAGAAATAACTGTAATCATTACATTCTGAAATTATTATTTAATAAATCGTTCTAGGCTTGTTCCAAAATTTGGCCGATTTTGGGCGTAGTTGTTGCCACTAGGCCAAATTGGTATTAAAAGTTACCCTATGCCTTATCAACGGAATGCCTGATTTTTCTGAGTTCGACGGCGTGTTCATAGGCTTTGGTCACTTTGCCTTTGGTGAGTTGGATTTTACCAAATGGGTTCCCTTGGCCAATTTCTTTTAATAAAGATTGCCGAATTTGGGTGAAGCGTAATGTCACTTCATTGACATTGCCTGACATTAAAGAGGCCCATAATTCAACAAGATCAGCGCAATATGGATCTTCGCCTTGCAGTGTGAATGTCAGCTCACCTGATTTGGCTGAGTCATGCGCATCATAGACAGCTTCAACATTGGCATTACCTGCTACGTAATCACGTAAATCAATCGCATATTGATAGGCTTTCGTGACTTTGCCCTTTTCACTTTGCGTTTTGCCAAATGAATTACCAACAGAGATTTCATCATTAAGAGTTTTTGTAAGACCCTCAAGGCTCGCCTCAACATCAGCCACGCTCCCGCTCATAAGAGCGGCCCATAGCTCTGTAATATCCGCGCAATAGGGATCGCCCGCTTGAAATGTAAATGTCGGCTCACCTGATTTAGCTGAATTATGCGCATCATAGCGAGGTTCAATGCCTAATGCTGCGTCAAGTTCAGGATATTCATCATTACCCATATCAGCGTCTCCTCATGATTAAAAACGTCACGGCCTTGTGGGGCGCGCGACCTTAAAAGTCAATTCACGCCCGCCCCTTCAGATTGAAAATTTTAACGATATTAATCCGTCATAGGGCCGTTAAATTGCTTCGCAAAGAAATCACCCTTTTTCCATAAAGGCCGCTCATCTTGATTGGCCACGGTAAAGGCAATACGGGTTTTAAGCTCTGCAAACCGCGCGCCTGCATTAAAATCGAGATTATTTTTCATATCATCTGACGGACGGTGATAATGTTCAGCAAAATGCACTTCCCAGCCCGATTCACCACCATTTGCGAAACCTGTCGACACCATTACAGACGGAATCCCTTCTTCGACAAAACGAAAATGGTCAGAGCGCGTAAAGATGCCCTGCTCTGGGAATGGATCAGGTCCAATGGTAATATCCATCTCAGCCGCAGCCTTTTTAATCGCGGGCTCTAGCGTTGAGCGCGTACCGCCAAAGACAATAATATCGGTAAAATCATACGTCAGAACAGGCATATCTAAATTGATATTGGCCACGATATTCTCTTTTGGCACGGTTGGGTTTTTGGCAAAATATTGCGAGCCTAGCAGTCCTTTTTCCTCAGCTGTGACAGCCAAGAACATAACAGAGCGCCGAGGCGGTGTATTGGCCTGCATCATCCGCGCAGCCTCTAACAAAGTCGCAATTCCCGCTGCATTATCAAGCGCGCCATTATTGATAACATCGTCCTCATCGGTCGTTGCGATACCGATATGATCTAAATGCGCGGACAATACGATAACTTCATCTTTGAGCGCCGGATCTGTTCCTTCAATCATGCCTGCCACATTGACGGATTGCACCTCATCAATTTTAGATTTTTGGGTAATTGTCATCTTAACGGGGAGTTCAAAAGTCGGTGTTACGCCGCCCTCTTTTTCAGCCATCTCTAAAATTTCATCCCAAGAGGTTGGCGCGTCTTTAAAGAGTTTTGCGGCCCCTGCCCGCGAAATCGTGGCTCCGCCTTTCAGGCCTGGCGCACGGCTAAAGGCACCGCCATCTGGCCGCACCCAGCTCATACGCGCAGCATCTAAGCGCCCTTCTTTGATAAGACGATCAAAAGAAAAAACCTTCTCGGATGTTTTTGTTTCAAGTGAAATGACAGCAAGCGCGCCTCTATCAGAGGCTTCTTTGCCTTTGCGAGAGCCATAAAATGCGCGTTCTTCGGTTTGGATACCGCTTGGCGTTCGCGCCAATGTCGCAACAATCTTACCTTTCACATCAAGCCCTGCATAATCATCACGGCCTTCTTTGGGAGCAACTACGCCGTAGCCAGCAAATACAACAGGCGCGCTGACTGTGCTTTGTCCATTAGAAATAGATGCGCCAATGGCAAAATCTTTTCCATTTTCCATATCGATCACAACGCCATTTGTCTTTTGTGCAAAGAGAGCGCCCGCGCCAGCATCGCGGTAAGCGCGTTTAAGTCTTACGTTCTGAAAATATGTCCCATCTTGCCCCGCAGGCTTTAAGCCCAGTTTTTCAAATTCTGCTGCCACATAATCCGCGGCTTTATCATACCCTTGAGAGCCTGCTTCGCGCCCCTGAAGTGCATCATCGGCTAAAAACGCCATATGCTTTTCAATCGCAGCCGCACTTGGATCAAGATTAAAAGATGAAGCTGCCGCACTTACTTTAGACGCGGCGCTGTTAGATACATTTGATGAATTACAGCCAGCTAAAATGGCAATGGCTACGCCGCTCATGAGAATAGAAGTTAGCTTCATGATCTCTCCTTATGGGGTTTATGTGTTATTTTTATTTATATGCCCATGTCCTAACGATAGGCACGCCTCTAATCAATCACCAATGAGCGCTGTGTATCTATACCCATTGAAAGCATATAAGGGGCCTGCGACTGCTGCGCGGTAAAATCTGCCTTTATAGTCTGCCCTAACCACTGAATAGCCAGCATAGATTGGGCCGTTGCTCCGCCAAGGGTGGTGCCAGGGCCAAGAACGATGATTATATCCGGCGCAAATTCTTTTAAACCCGTTTGCACAGCACGGGTAAAATCATATGTCTGCGTCACTTGATGACCAAATGTATAATCCCATAAAGCCTCTATATTGGCGGCATTCGGCATCCAAACATGACCGCGCCCGTCAATCATGGGGATAGAGGGCTGTGTGAATAAATCTTTCCCAAGAGCCGATTTACCACGTTCTGAATTGCTTTGCATAAGCTTCGTATGAAAAGCAGCGTGATTACCAAGGCGCATTGGGAAACGCTCTTGTCGGGGTTCAAGTTCCGCTTCGGCGCGTTTTAAGGCATCATCCGTACCTGCCAAAACCATCAAACCGCCAAGCCAGATAGATAGATATAATCCATCAATACGCTCTATCATGGCGAGGACTTCATCTTTTGCACCCGCAATCTCTTGCCACGTCTCGTCGACGATAGGGTAGATTAACTGACCGCCAATCAGATGCTCTTGCATGATTGTGCCCATTCTATTGACAACCTCAAAGCCCGCTTGGCCTGTCAAAGCCCCGCCGCAAGCCAGCGCACTATACCAGCCCATAGAATTGCCCGTCACAGCGACAATGTCATATTTTGCGCGGTTAATGGCGAGAAAATCAGCATAAGAACACGCATAAATGAGGCCAGATGCATTATCCCCGCGCGTGAATTTAGACATGGAAAACCGATCCGCCCCGTCAAGATCTGCAATTTTAATCTGCCCTTGCGCCTCTCTCGTTCTGTCAAAATCGGATAATAAATCAACCTTATCTGCATGATAACGTTTAAAATATCCAAGTTCAGAGGCATTATACACTCCCCGGCCAGGGCATATGACAAGAGCTGTTTGTTTTTGCACGCTCATGTCTTCATCTCTGATTGAACGCAGTTAAGCGCCGCTGCGACAATGCTATCTCGGCTTGGCATGGTTACGCCAAATGACGGCCCTGTCGCAATGAAGCTATCTTCAGCCACAATACGGCAGGCCGTTAAGTCATTTTCTGCAAATAATGCCATTAAAGCCTCACTGTGAGAGCCTTGCGCTCTGCACTCATCCACGATTAAGATGTTTTTCTTACCTTTCAGTGCTTTAAGTAAAGTTTGTTTAGGTATTGGTGACAACCATCTTAAATCAATCACAGTCGATTTCATCTTATGCTTGTCTTGCAAAACTTTCTGCGCTTGCCGCGATAGGTAAGCCCCATTGCCAAATGTCACGATGGCGAGGTCATTGCCCTGACCATGCACGCCGATTTGCCCAAATTCTATGGTTTGGGAGCTGCTAGGCGATGGATATTCATAAAGATAGCCATTATCTCCAGCCTCATGCAAATCGCGCTGCATGTAAAGCGCGATAGGTTCCAAAAACACCACAAGCCGTTGGTCTTCGCGCGCAAGCCTGACACATTCTCGTAGCATCAACACTGCATCCTGCCCGTTTGAGGGACACGCTAAAATCAATCCTGGAATATCCCGCAGGGCCGCGAGTGAATTTTCATTATGAAAATGCCCACCAAAACCGCGTTGATAGCCAAGCCCTGCAATGCGAATAACCATTGGATTGGTATATTGACCTTTGGAAAAAAATGGTAAGGTTGCCGCCTCACCGCGCAACTGATCTATGGCATTATGTAGATAGGCCAAAAACTGAACTTCAGGCATAGCGATAAAGCCGTTATGCGCCAATCCAATCGATAGACCCAAAATAGATTGCTCATCCAGTAGGCTATCAATCACACGGTGAGGCCCAAAGCGTGATTGCAGCCGCTGCGTTACTCCGTAAACGCCGCCTTTTTTGCCTATATCCTCACCTGCCATAATAATTTCATCATGGGTAAGCATCAAATCCGTCAAAGCAAAATTGATGAGTTTACCCATATGTTGTGCCTGCGTCATGGCCCGCATATCGCTTGCTCCAAAACATGTTTTACGAGCGGCTTTACTGGAAGGGGCAACCGCTTTCGTCTCTCGTTTTGGCGGAATAATGCTGTCCATCACAGCTCGCGCGGTTTGAAGACGCGGGCGTGTTATTGCCTGTTCAGCCACGCGCTCTACACGCCGCGCCGTGCTTTCATACATCTCCAAAACTTCGGCCGAAGATGCAATATTGCGGGCAATTATATGCGCGGCCGTCTGCAATAATGGGTCATACGCTTCTGTGTTGGAAATCTCCTCTTTGGATAAATAAGCCGTTTGCACATCTGGCCCTGCATGGCCAAAAAGCCTAACACATTTCATGTGTAAAATAGCAGGACGGCGATGCGTGCGGATATAATGTGCGGCCTGCTGGGCTGTATAAAACGTGTCGAGAACATCGAGGCCGTTACAGGAAAAATACTGTATGGCAGGCCGATATTTAACGGATTGCTCAACCCAGCCATTTGGCGTTTTAGTTGAAATTCCGATGCCATTATCTTCGCAGATAAACAATAGCGGTAAAGGCGAGCCTTGAAAGGCCGCCCAGCTTGCTGTGTTGAGCGCACCTTGCGTTGTTGAGTGGTTGAGCGAAGCATCCCCAAAGCTACAGGCGATAATGGCGCCATTTGGCAGGGTTTGATGTTCAGGCTTAACGCGTTTGGCCACAGCGATGCTAAAGGCGGTGCCCACAGCTTTTGGTAGGTGCGAAGCAATCGTAGATGTTTGCGGGGGTATAAATAGCGATTTTGACCCTAGAACCTTATGCCGTCCGCCTGAAATCGGGTCTTCGGAGGATGTTGAAAAACTCAGCAACATATCCCAAAGCGGCGTTTGCTGACCCATAGCTTGCGAGACTTGACGCGCACGGCCTAGCTGAAAGGCGGCATCGCGATAATGCAGAAATGCCATATCCGTTGGCCGCAACGCCCAAGCTATTGCGGCATTATTCTCATGGCCAGATGAGCCTATCGTATAAAACCCCTCACCGCGTTTTTGCAAAGCTCGCGCCGTGCGGTCAAGATGACGCGTCAAAAGCTGCACGCCAAACACATCTATAAGCTCATGAGCAGCCAGTCCGGCATCTTCAAGCGTTAAGGCCGTTGCGGCTTTAGGCAGTTGCCCATTTTTGACACGCCTTAAAAAACTCTCATGAACGGCTTGCACCCTATCATTTTGCATTGTCAAATAGCCTGCATTTAAAAGAACGCCTGCAGGCCCGTTTGCGCGCGCCCTAAGATTAAAGCATGAACATCATGGGTGCCTTCATACGTATTGACCGTTTCAAGGTTCATCATATGACGAATAACTTGGTAGTCTTCTGATATACCATTACCGCCGTGCATGTCCCGCGCTTGCCGCGCTATATCAAGAGCTTTGCCGCAATTATTACGCTTTATCATAGAGATCATCTCTGGCGCAGCTTTCGCTTCATCCATAAGACGTCCGACCCGCAATGCGCCTTGCAAGCCAAAAGCAATATCACTTTGCATATCTGCAAGTTTCTTTTGAAAGAGTTGTGTTTGCGCCAAAGGTCGACCAAATTGATGACGATCTAGGCCATATTGACGGGCCGCGTGCCAGCAAAACTCTGCCGCTCCCATAGAGCCCCAACCAATGCCGTAACGCGCACGGTTCAGACATCCAAATGGCCCCTTAAGCCCTTGTACATTGGGAAGAAGCGCATCTTCACTCACCTCGACACCATCCATGACGATCTCGCCTGTCACTGACGCGCGTAAACTAAATTTCCCGCCGATTTTCGGCGCGGAAAGACCTGCCATGTCTTTATCCAAGATGAAGCCGCGAATTTTTCCGTCATGGGCGTCTGACTTAGCCCAAACAACGAAGACATCCGCTATAGGCGCATTTGAAATCCACATCTTAGATCCTGTCAACCTATAGCCCGTCTCTGTTTTAACGGCGCGAGTTTTCATACCCGCAGGATCAGAGCCTGCATCAGGTTCCGTTAAGCCAAAACACCCGATCAAATCGCCCGAGGATAAACCAGGCAGGTATTTTTGGCGCTGCTGCTCGGAGCCATAAGCATAGATCGGATACATCACCAATGAAGACTGCACAGACATCATAGACCGATAGCCTGAATCAATGCGCTCTATTTCGCGCGCCACAAGACCATAAGCCACATAGCCCGCGCCTGTCCCGCCATAAGTTTCAGGGGTTGTGACACCGAGCAAACCATAATCACCCATTTTCTTAAAAATAGACGCATCTACAACCTCATCCGCAAAAGCTTTGATAATGTTCGGCGCAAGATGCTCATTAGCAAAAGCGCGCGCGCTCTCTTTGATAAGCCGCTCATCTTCGGTCAGTTGTTCATTGAGGAAAAACGGGTCATCCCATTGAAAACGACTCAGTTCGGGCCTGTCTTTTTCAGCCAGTTTGGGCGCTTGAGAGGGATTTTCTGACATAGGGTAAGTACCTTATAATTTTCTGAAATTTAAATGATCTATACAAATTTGAAATTGGTTTATTCTTGCGTTCGAACGGCAATTTCACGCAGTTTTTGGTCGATTTCACCTTTCGAAATCCATTGTCCGCGCACCATAACGCCCGCAGGCGATTTTAACGCATCCAGATTTTCCAATGGATTTTCATTGAGTAAAATCAAATCTGCCCGGCCATTGGGGCTGACTGTCCCAAAAGCATCAAAAGTCTCAAAATATGCTCCAACCGCAGACGTGCCGCTCACTAAGATTTGCTCAGGCGTAAGACCTGCCGCCTGCATAGCCTCAATTTCGTGATGAATAGAAAAACCTGGAACACTCCAAAGCTGCGGAGCATCGGTTCCAAATAGAATTTCGACGCCTTCTTCAGCTAAAATTGTCAAAAGCCGTTGGCGGTTCGATTCGTGAATCTCGGGGTTACCTTGCTTTAAGAAACCAATACGGCTTTGCCAGTTTTCAACAGTACGTTTGGGCATATATTTAAGCTCATCAAAGCTGTTAAGCTGGTTAATATCTGCTGCGCCTATTAGGGTTTTCCACAGCGCAGATGTTGGCACAACGCCAACCCCTGCTGCTTTGGTTTTGCGCGCTATATCGCGCATATCTGCATCAGGAATGACTTTATCAAACCCTCCTAAGTAACTGATATATCCGTCAAGATGGTCAAGTGTACGTTGACCCGAATCCAAGGCCGTTATCAACCCAACCTCTTCAGGCACATGACCACCAAATGTGATACCCAGCACATAAGCACGGCTCGCCATAGCCTCATATTCTGGCCCTGTTAGCCCGGGGTGAACTTTCAGCAAATCCCAACCTTCTTTGACTTGTGAATTGACAAGCTCTGTGGCTTGCTGCGGTGAGGATACGCTATTGCCGTTAAAACTTGGTCCTGCCAGATAAAGATTTGGCGAGAGACGCACGCCAGATTTCGCCTCTTCGCGAAGCTGTAACTGCCCGGGTGTCCCAAGCATACCGCGCACGGTTGTTACGCCATTCGACAAATATAAAAACAATGTATCATTAACGGCTTGATCGCCTTGGGAGAGCGGCGGGATATGGCCATGCATTTCGCCAAACCCTGGCATAAGGTACTTGCCCTGCCCTTCAATGATTTCGGCACCCTCAGGCAGATTTGTTTTTTCTGCCGAAGCGATAGATATAATTCTATCGCCTGATACCGTGACGGTTTGATCGCTTAACAGGCCTTGTTCATTCATGGTCAAAACATCAACATTTATGAAAGCTGTAACGCTCGATATATTAGACGGTGCAGGAGCCTTGCTCACGGTTTTTTCAGCTTGCGAGGTGCTAACGTCTTGGCAGCTTGCAAGTAAAACCCCCAAAAGGGTGCAAGTCGATGCCCAAATAGCTGATTTTATCGACATAATATGCTTTCGAAACATTGTGATTATCGGCTCTTAACATTTTGCTATAGGGCTTCACAAGCCTATCTGCTTCAATATACATAGCTTATGATAGAGATTGACGAAGTCAGCGCCGTTTTTTAGGGCCACTGCAATATGCGTAGTTTCACAGGAAAGACATAAACATGGTCGAAACGCCATCTGGCAAACATGCAGGCACAGAGAACTTTCCTGTTGGATCATTTCTATTGCCTAAGGCCCTTCGTCCGCATGTTATGCGATTTTATAACTTTGCCCGCGCGATTGACGATATTGCTGATAATCCAGAATTGCCATCTAGTGTTAAGATTACGCGCTTAGAGGCCTGCGGACAGGCTGTAACCTATGGCAGTGATGATCCTGACTTGGCGACGGCTGATCTGCTACATAGCTCTCTGCAAGACACAAATGTTACCCCGCAACACTGCCTAGATTTGATCTCAGCATTTCAGCAAGACGCCGTGCAATCGCGTTATAAAACATGGGATGATCTGATAGATTATTGTCAACGCTCTGCCGCGCCTGTCGGGCGTTATTTACTAGATTTACACGGCGAGGACAAAGCACTGTACCCTGCTTCTGATGCCTTATGTCATGCCCTGCAAGTCATAAATCACCTGCAAGACGTTGCCGATGATTATCACGAAATGGACCGCGTCTATGTACCAACAGACTGGTTATCAGACGCCAATATAGATGTAAGCGCGATTGATGCGGCCTCAACACAGCCAGCTTTGCGGAGTGTTTTTAATAAAATGCTAGGCGGTACAGATGAATTGCTTGCGCTTTCAAAAACTCTGGCCCCTGCCATGAAAAGCCGTCATTTGGCGGCTGAAACGCGCATTATCCAAAAAATAGCTGAAACGCTCACACAACGCCTTTATCAACAAGACCCTATCGCAAAGCGTGTCAAACTTTCCAAACCTGCTATGGCTATAACAGCTTTGAAAGGATTTTTGCATTTATGAGCGGGATAAATCCAATGTTAGGGTTTGCTGGGTTGAGTTTACTCATATGGCTTTACCTGACCTTGTTTCATCATGGTTTCTGGCGCCGCAGAGAGTTTTTACCGCAAAAAGCCAATCAACTAGATTGGCCAAGCATTATATCCATCACCCCTGCCCGTAATGAGCAATCCGTTATAAAGCGCTCAATCTCATCACTTTTATCGCAAGATTACGCAGGTCAATACCAAATAATCCTCGTCAATGATAATAGCGAAGATGACACATTAAAGCACGCTCAAAGCGTTATAAACGCAGCTCGTAATTCTCATCGAGTAAAAATCTTGCAAGCCCCGCCATTAGAACCGGGGTGGAGTGGTAAATTATGGGCTTTGCATAATGGATTTAAATCTATCCCCGAATCAAAGCGCCCTGATTACTATTGGCTGTCTGACGCGGACATTATCCACGCACCTGATACATTGGCACGTTTGGTCACATTAGCTCGGCAAAACGACCTCGCTATGACCTCACTTATGGTTACATTAAATTGCAAAACATTTTGGGAAGGCCTGATTATCCCAGCTTTTATCTATTACTTTCAAATGCTGTATCCTTTTGCTGCAACAGCAAATCCCAAGAGCCATTTTGCTGGCGGCGCGGGAGGTTGCATCTTAATCCGCCGCGATGCGCTTGAGGCGATTGGAGGTATATCTGCCATTAAAGAGACATTGATTGATGATTGTGCATTAGCCGCCGCAATTAAACAAAGGGGCTATAATATATGGCTGGGTCACGGCACAGACAGCCACTCCATTCGAGAATCTGCTAAATTAGTAGATTTATGGAAAATGGTCACGCGCACAGCTTTTACACAGTTAAACTTCTCTTATTTAAGGCTATTCGGCGCTATTTTCGGTATGGTTATCATGTATGCAGGGCCAGTCTTGGCTGTTTTCAGCGGGCTCGCGTCAGGATATTGGCCGCTGAGTGTGATTGGCGCTGTAACATGGAGTCTTATGGCCGTGACTTATGCGCCAACAATTCGAGCTTATGGCCGTAGCCCGCTCGCAAGCTTACTGATGCCTTTGACCGCACATTTATTCATGGCTATGACCCTGCATTCCGCTTGGCTGCACCTAAAAGGCTCACATTCAGGCTGGCGGGGCCGTATTTATAGCCATCAAAACTCACAAAATACAAAAAAATAGCTCATCAACTTATCGACAGGCGGGAAAGTTTAAGTTGCTGTAGCTGTAGAAAATCATTAACTTGCAACAAAATTTTACAGTGAAATATAACGAAGATATTATAAAATATGACTTTGAAAACACCTTTACTTGATAGTGTTAACACACCGCAAGATTTGAAGAAAATCTCAAAAGTCGACCTGCCTGCTTTGGCAGATGAACTTCGTGCCGAGATGATACATGCTGTGTCTGGTATTGGCGGGCATTTTGGCGCAGGTTTGGGTGTCATCGAATTAACCACAGCCCTTCATTATGTTTTCAACACGCCCGATGATAAAATCATTTGGGATGTAAGTCATCAAACCTATCCGCATAAAATACTCACAGGCCGCCGTAACCGTATCCGCTCTATTCGCCAGAAAGGCGGTTTATATGGATTCACGAAACGCAGCGAATCTGACTATGATCCCTTTGGCGCAGCCCATAGCTCTACCTCTGTTTCAGCTGGTTTTGGCATGGCCATAGCGCGTGATTTTAACGGTGATACGAATAAAATTATCAGTGTTGTGGGTGACGGGGCCGCAACAGGCGGAATGATCTATGAAGCGCTACTCAATGCGGGCGCATCAGATAGTCAGCTTTTAGTCATCTTAAACGATAATGGCATGTCGATTGCCCCAGCACAGGGCGCTTTAACGAACTATCTTTCATCGATTGTCAAATGCCGCGGGATTATGACGGATGCGCAAATTGCGCAGCATATCGAAAACATCATTGAAACAAACGGCACAAGTCATGACGAGCTTGCAGCCTGCCAAACCTTCTTCGCCCAGCTTGGGTTTAACTATATCGGCCCTGTTGACGGTCATAATCTTGAGCACCTTGTCCCAATTTTAGAAACAATCCGCGATACGACAAGCGGGCCAGTTTTTCTGCATGTGATTACCGAAAAGGGCAAAGGCCACCCATTTGAAGCATCGCATAAAGAAAACTACCATGCGGTTGGAAAATTCTGCCCTGATACAGGCACCATGGCGCCAAAATCGGCAGGCGGTGCGCCAAGTTACACCAAGGTCTATGCACAAAGCCTTATTCAAGAAGCCAAAGCAGATGATAAAATCATTGCCATCACAGCCGCCATGCCATCAGGCACAGGTCTTGATATTTTCGGCGCAGCGTTCCCTGAACGCACATTCGACGTAGGCATTGCCGAACAGCATGCCGTGACATTTGCGGCAGGTCTGGCTGCAGAAGGCATGAAGCCATTTTGCACGATTTACTCAACATTTTTACAGCGAGGTTATGACCAAATTGTGCATGATGTTGCTTTGCAGAACTTACCTGTCCGTTTTGCTATGGACCGCGCAGGACTTGTTGGAAATGACGGAGCAACCCATGCAGGCAGCTTTGATCTTGCTTATTTAACCTGCTTGCCCAATATGGTGATTATGGCCGCAGGCGATGAGGCTGAACTTGTGCATATGGTCGCAACTGCCGCCGCCTATGATGACGGCCCTATTGCTCTACGTTATCCGCGCGGCGCTGGTTTTGGCGTAGATATGCCCGAAACTGGTCAAGTCCTTGAAATTGGTAAGGGCCGCATCATGCGCGAAGGCTCTAACATTGCCATCTTATCTTTGGGCGGCAGATTATATGAAGCCCTAGAGGCCGCGGACATCTTGGCTACGCGCGGATTATCCGCAACTGTCGCTGATGCGCGGTTTGCCAAGCCGCTTGATATTCATCTTATCGAACAACTCGCAAATGAGCATGATGTTCTTATTACCATCGAAGAAGGTGCCTCTGGCGGTTTTGGTGCGCATGTCTTGACTCATCTGGCCCGCAACGGGCAGCTGGATAAAGGCCTAAAATTACGCCCTATGACGATTCCTGATACATTTATCTCGCACGGCTCGCCTACGGATCAATATGTCGAAGCGGGATTAATGGCCCGCGATATTGTCAACACAGCTTTGGATGCCCTCGGGCAATCTGATTCTGGTGCCAAATATGCCGCGCAATAAATTTTCATATATGCTGCGTAAATTTAAAGACACCAACATATAAGGTTCAGATGTGTCAAAGGGGCTATCAACCAATATGGACAGGGCGCATGATGCTGTGCGGCAAATCGTGGAGCGCTCTGGTACGTCTTTTTTCTGGGCAATGCGCCTACTGCCTGAAGCCCGCAGGCAAGCGATTTTCGCAGTGTATGCTTTTTGCCGTGAAGTCGATGACATCGCTGATGGCAATATGCCGCGCAAAGACAAACATGCCGCGCTTGATATATGGCGAAAGCAAATTACTGACATTTTTACAGTAAATATAGCCATTGATGACTCTACGCCAAATGGCGCGATTTTGATAATTTTGCAAAATGCTATAGTCACATATGACCTCGTTAAAGATGATTTCATTGCTATTATTGACGGCATGCAGATGGATGTTGACGGGCCGATTATCGCGCCGTCCATGCAAGAGCTGGAGCTTTATTGTGACCGTGTAGCCTCCGCGGTTGGGCGCTTATGCGTTCCTATATTCGGACAAGCCGACGCCAAAGGTCGAGCCGTAGCCGATCATCTTGGACTGGCCTTGCAGCTCACTAATATCATACGCGATGTTCCTGAAGATGCACAGATTAACCGTCTCTATCTGCCTCGTGAATTATTAGAGCAGCATGGCATTGATACAGGCGAGCCGAACGCCGCTGCTAGCCATATCAACATAGCCCATGTTTGCGAAGCCTTAGGACAGCGCGCCGAGCAAGCCTATAATGACGCCAAAGCCGCGATTGCATTATGTGATCCCAAAGCCATGAAAGCGCCAATCATCATGATGCAGGTTTATTATTTAAACTTAAAACGTTTGCGTCACGCCGCTTGGCAACCTCAGAACTTACGTAATATAGGCAAGTTAAAACGCGGCACGCAAAAACTTGAAAAATTATTCGTGGCGCTGCGATATGGGGCGTTTTAATGACAAGCCAAGCTTCGCATGTTCATATTATTGGCGCAGGCATGGCAGGCCTATCAGCTGCCGTTGAGTTAACCCAAAAAAACTATAATATCAGCTTATATGAAGCCGCGCCGCAAGCTGGCGGGCGATGTCGGTCTTTCTATGACTCAAAGCTGGATTGCGAGATTGATAACGGCAATCACCTTTTACTCTCTGGCAATCAATCTGCCGCCAATTACCTGAAAATTATTGGTGCAGAAGACGGATTAATTGGCCCTGATGCAGCTATATTTCCTTTTATTGATATTCGGACATCCAAGCGCTGGGATATAAAATTTAACCCCTCGCCTATCCCGTTTTGGCTCTTGGATAAATCGGCTCGCGTCCCAGGGGCCAGCCTTAGGCAACATCTGGCCCTTGCTAAAATGATGCGCGCCCAAGATCATCATGTCATTGCGGATTTCATAGATACAAGTAATCCGCTCTATGAACGCCTCATGGATCCGTTAAGTGTCGCCGTCATTAACATGCCGCCAGATAAAGCGAGCGCAAAACTTATGGCCAATGTGCTAAAAGAAACGATTTTAAAAGGCGGCATAGCTTGTCAGCCCAGACTGGCGGCTCATAGTCTGGCCAAGACATTTGTGGATCCGGCTTTGCGTTATTTTGATTCGCAAAGCGCCGATATAAAATTTGGAACACGGCTAAAATCTATCACACAAAAAGATGCGCGAATAAGCGCGCTGAATTTTGCTAAAAACACTATAGAGCTTGGCGATAATGATTATGTCATCATGGCTCTACCGCCAGAACCGACGGGTGATATTCTTGACTTTATCACACCGCCTCAAGATTATTCATCCATTATCAACGCACATTTTAAATTGGATAAGCCGATTAGAGTAGATTGGCCCGCCCCGCTTATTGGCCTTATCGGGGCGGCGGCGCAATGGCTCTTTATTCGAGATAATATCGCATCCATTACAATTTCAGCCGGCGATATATGGCTTGGTGAGCGCTCTGATAGTCTTATTAAAAAATTATGGACGGAAATCGCACCGATTTTAGGCGAAGACCCCATCCAAGTCCCGCCTGCTCGTATTATTAAAGAAAAACGCGCCACGCTCGCACAAACCCCTGCTTTAGAAGCCCTACGCCCTGCGTCTCAAACCCCGTTTAAAAACTTATATCTTGCAGGGGATTGGACAGATACAGCCCTGCCCGCTACAATCGAAGGCGCTATTCGGTCAGGCGTTATAGCCGCCAATCACGTTTCGATGAGCCTAAAAGCTCATGCTTGAAGCCCTAGACATTAAGCTTTAATAAGCCACCAAATCAAAGGATTATGAGTGAACACACAAGCGATTGATACAGCCAATGCCACCCCCGCCCTTGAAGGTCTGGAAGACTTTATCAAGTCAAGCGCAGATGGCCTCAAGGCGCGCCAAAATGGTGATGGCCATTGGTTGTTTGAGCTTGAAGCAGATGCGACAATACCTGCTGAATATATCCTATATATGCATTTCATGGACGAAATTGACACAGAGCTTCAGGGTAAATTATGTGTCTATTTGCGTCGTATCCAAAATGAAGATGGTAGCTGGCCGCTTTTCTATAAAGGCGATATGGATATATCGGCCACGATTAAAGCCTATTACGCCTTAAAACTCGCAGGCGAAGATATTAACACCCCGCATATGAGCAAAGCGCGCGAGAAAGTTCTCGCGGCTGGCGGGGCCGAACGCAGCAATGTCTTTACACGCTACGCGCTTGCGCTTTTTGGACAAGTGCCATGGAAAGCTGTCCCTGTCATGCCTGTCGAGCTTATGTCTATGCCCGATTGGTTTCCTGTGACCATTTGGAAAATTTCTTATTGGTCGCGGACAGTCATTACGCCCTTACTCGTCCTTGCCGCTTTAAAGCCCAAAGCTCGCAATCCAAAAAATGTCGATATACAAGAATTATTTAAACAAGATCCTGAAACCATCACCGATTATCATAAAAATGTTACAGGCAAACGCCTCGGTGATTTCTTCATAATTTTAGACAAAGTATTGCGCGTTGTTGAACCCTATTTTCCAAAGAAATTTCGCAAAAAATCTATGGATAGAGCCGTCGCCTTTTTCACCGAACGCATGAATGGCGAGGACGGACTTGGCGCAATTTTTCCAGCTATGGCCAATGCAGTTATGGCGCTCGATACGCTAGGTTACGCCAAAGATGATCCGATTGTTGTAACAGGCAAGGCTGCACTGAAAAAACTTCTCACCGATGATAATGGCGAGATTTACTGCCAGCCATGTTTATCACCCGTTTGGGATACCGCCCTTGCCTCTCATGCAATGCTTGAAGCGAGCCATGAGAGCAGTGTGAACGCTGCTGAGCAAGGATGTGACTGGTTGATGGATCGCCAAATCTTAGAGGTCAAAGGCGATTATATCAAAAAAGCGCCCGACTTACGCCCTGGCGGCTGGGCGTTTCAATATTGGAATGATTACTATCCCGACGTAGATGACACAGCCGTTGTTGGCATGGCGATGCACCGCACAGGCGATCCTAAATATAAAGAGGCAATCGCCCGCGCCGAAGAATGGGTACTCGGTATGCAATCGAGTAATGGCGGGTGGGGAGCCTTTGATATTGATAATGATAAAGATTATCTCAATTACGTTCCTTTTGCAGATCATGGCGCTTTACTGGATCCCCCAACCGAGGATGTTAGCGCACGTTGCTTGAGCTTTCTGGCACAAATCGGGCATGACACCTCCCACCCCGTTGTAGCCAAAGGGTTGAAATATCTAAAGGATGAGCAGCAAGAGGACGGCTCTTGGTATGGCCGCTGGGGTACGAATTACGTTTATGGTACATGGTCAGTGTTATGCGCGCTCAATGTTCTGGGCCAGCCGCATGATGCACCTTATATTCGCAGAGCCGTTGATTGGTTATTGTCGCGGCAAAATGATGATGGCGGCTGGGGCGAGGACGGCGCGACATATTACGATGACCGCAAGGCAGAAAACAAAGCCAGTACGGCCTCGCAAACGGCTTGGGCTGTTATGGGATTAATGGCGGTTGGCGAAGTTGATAACCCGGCAGTGCAGCGCGGAATTGCCTTTATTATGAAGGCGAAAAACACAGCTGGTAAATGGGAAGAACCTTGGTTTACCGCCGTTGGTTTTCCGCGCATTTTCTATCTGCGCTATCATGGTTATAGCTCTTATTTTCCGATTTGGGCAATGGCACGTTACCAAAACCTTAAGAATAGTAACTCTAAAACCCCCGCATTTGGCATGTGATCATGGCCAATAAAATTGGCATTGTTACGGGTATTTTGCTTGAGGATAAGTTACTGCGTAAAGGGTTTAAACATGCGGGGTATCGTGATGTTTTAACCGCCTGCGCGGCGGGAACCATTAACGGCGCAAAGGATGCCGCGCACCAACTTATCGGCCAAGGCGCAACGCATTTAATTAGTTTTGGCGTATGCGGCGGTCTGGCTCCAGATTTAAAAGCTGGAGATTTAATCCTCGCACATTCAGTACGCATGAATGAGGATATTTTAACCCTGCAAAGTCCGTGGCTGCAATCTATGTACGCGCAAAACCCGCATGCAAAATCTGAATTAATGCTCTCTGTTGAAACACCTATTGCTAGCGCAGCGGCAAAGCAAACCGCTTTTAAGACCACATCTGCGGTCGCTGTGGATGTTGAAAGTTATGCCGTCGTCAAAATCGCAAAAACCCATAATTTACCTAGCATGATTATACGAGCCGTTTTGGATGCAAGCACGCAAAGCTTACCTAAAGCTGCCTTAAGCGGAGTTGATGAAGCCGGGCAAACACAGATATGGCCTGTGATAACGAGCCTTGCCAAACATCCGCAAGACTTACCAGCCTTGATAAATCTAGGCCGCGATTCCGCTCGGGCCCAAAAGACTTTAAAACAGCTCATAAAAAAAGGCGCTCCAAATTTCTGGGCGCCTTAATTTTTAAATTTGCAGACCGTTTACTCAGCGGCCTCTTGTTGCATCATCTTATCAACATGCTCTTCATGTACATCATAATTACCCGGACGTTGATTGGATAAATCAATTTCGGGTGCCATTGGGCCTTCAGTTTTAATCCCGCGAAGCGCAACTCCAAGAGCTTTGATCGGATGGTGTAGCATATCCATAACAGTTGTTGGTTCATATCCGCAATGCGCCATGCAATCCGAACATTTCTCGTAATTACCAGTCCCGTAACTATCCCAATCTGTGTCTTCCATGAGCTCTTGGAAACTATCGACGAAGCCTTCGCCGATAAGGTAGCAAGGCTTTTGCCAACCAAATATATTACGCGTTGGCATACCCCATGGCGTACATGTGTAGCTTTGATTCCCTGCTAAGAAATCAAGGTAAAGATGGGAGTGATTAAACTCCCATTTCTTGCCCTTACCTTTGCGGAAAACATCACGGAACAGATTTTTTGTCTTTTCGCGATTTAAAAAACCATCTTGGTCTGGCGCGCGTTCATAAGAGAAACCTGGGGACATTGTCACGCCCACGCCTAATTCTTTGCAGAAATCCATATATTCTGCGATTTGATCCGCCGTTGTACCCTCAAAGATCGTAGCATTCACATTCACATGAAAACCAGCTTCTTTGGTGGCCTTGATCGCTTTAATCG
The DNA here is from genome assembly GCA_937929915.1 of uncultured Caulobacterales bacterium. Lineage (GTDB taxonomy): Bacteria > Pseudomonadota > Alphaproteobacteria > Caulobacterales > Maricaulaceae > Litorimonas. Next base: position 52,025 of record CALFUN010000017.1, read on the forward strand.
CGCGGTCAAACACACCATCTTGGCAAACAGCCTTATCATGTTCTTCTTTCAGGCCGTCCAAATGCACAGAGAAAAAGAGATAATCTGATGGCTCAAATAGGTGCAGCTTTTTCTCTAGTAGCAGTGCATTTGTGCAAAGTGATACGAATTTTTTACGGTCTGTAATACCTTTGACAATTTCGCCAATTTCTTTGTGAATGAGCGGTTCTCCGCCCGGAATAGCCACCATAGGCGCGCCGCATTCATCAACGGCTTGCAAACATTCCTCAGCCGATAAGCGCTTACGTAAAATCGGATCTGGATAATCAATCTTGCCGCAACCAGCGCAAGCAAGGTTACACTGAAAAAGTGGCTCGAGCATGAGGACAAGCGGATAACGCTTATTCCCTTTAAGGCGTTGTTTCATAACATAAGCCCCAACGCGAGCTTGTTGAATTAAAGGGACACCCATGAGTTTTCCTGTGTATTTCCTGATTAAAATTGAAAGTTTCTATTTGCCAAACTTAGGCAGATTCTTTCTCTCTTGTTTCTATTTTACGCAATTCCATTGGAATGTTGAACTGCACATTTTCGCTGATACCGTCAAGTAATTCTATTGTGTTGTAACCTGCATCGCCAAGGGCATTTAGTAATGCATCCACCAACACTTCTGGAGCCGAGGCGCCTGCTGTAACGCCGACACGGTCTACATCTTTTAACCAATCCAGATTAAGCGCGGAGGCATCGTCTATCAAATAGCTGGCCAGGCCCATTTCCGTCCCAATTTCGCGTAATCGATTCGAATTTGAAGAATTTTTAGCGCCAATAACAAGCAATAAATCAACCTGCGGGGCCATATCTCGCACAGCCTGTTGACGGTTTTGCGTCGCGTAGCAAATATCTCGAATATCTGGGCCTTCAATGGCAGGAAAACGCATCTTAAGAGCTTCAATAACCTCGCGCGTATCATCGACAGATAAGGTTGTTTGCGTCACGTAAGACAGTTTATCTGGGCTTTTCACCTTTAACTGAGCAACGTCTTCTTTGGATTCGATCAAATGCACCGTGCCGTCAATTTGGCCAAGCGTGCCTTCAACTTCGGCATGACCAGAATGCCCTATCATAATGATTTCATAGTCTTTTTTTGCGTAGCGCTGCCCTTGCTTATGCACCTTAGTGACAAGCGGGCATGTGGCGTCAAATGTATAAAGATTGCGTAATTTTGCATCGCTTTCTACCTTGCGGGACACACCATGTGCTGAAAATACAGTGATTGCGCCTTCTGGAATCTCATCGACTTCCTCGACGAAAATAGCCCCTTTTTGGCGCAAATCATTGACGACATATTTATTATGTACGATTTCATGGCGTACATAGACGGGCGGGCCATATTTCTTCAAAGCCAGTTCAACAATATCGATGGCCCGTACAACACCCGCGCAAAACCCACGCGGTTGTGCGAGTAAAATTTTCTTTTCAGTATGTTTCACACTGTCACCTTATCAGTGAAGCTCTATTTCACAGATTGGCAATTAAAAAGGTTTAATTACAAATCTATGAGATAGATGCCCCTTCTCTCTCAATGTTGTTTTATTACAAAAGTTTGAATAAATAACAAATAACATTTTATGTCACATATAAGTGATTATTAGATTTTTTTGTGATGTCATCATAATAATTATACCTTCCCCCTTCATCTTGCACGGGTTATGAGGTCTGAGAAAAACAAAGGTCAAGGCTGTGGCATCCCCCAATTTCTCTCATCCGCTTTTCGGAGCTGATTTAAAAACGCTTTTGCGGTTAATTTTCAGCTCAGGCGGGGTGAAGCTTTCCAAAACCCTATTGCTGTGTTTGCTTATCTTATCGGCGATTGGCCGCCTGCCATTTACAGTCCTTGAATATATTTATGTCGCAGTGAAACGGCCCAAAATAGAACCTCTCGCGCCGCCTATATTCATTCTTGGCCATTGGCGTAGCGGCACAACACATCTTTACAATATATTGAGTAAATCGGATAAATTTGGCTTCGTCTCACCTTTTTCAACAGCTTTGCCTTGGGATATATTATTCATAGGCCGTCTATTTGCGCCTATCTTACGCCGTAGCCTGCCAGAGGGCCGCTATATTGATAATGTTAGTGTGGATCCAGACAGTCCGCAAGAAGACGAAATTGCCTTAGCCAATATGACGTCTTTATCCTATTATCAGGCAATATATTTTCCCAAGAAATTTGACCATTATTTTGAAACGGGAACATATTTTGAAGGTTTGTCCGATACGCAAATTTCAAAATGGGAGCGCACTTTACGTTACCTATATCTTAAGCTCACACTTGACCAAAATGGACGTAGATTATTGATTAAAAACCCCGTCTACACGGCTCGTGTTGCGCATTTACGCAAGATATACCCCGACGCTAAATTCATTCATATTCACCGAAATCCCTATAAGGTTTTTGTGTCTATGCGAAATTTCTACGAAAAGCTTTTTCCCCAATTTGCGCTGCAAGATTACAGCCATATTGATATTGATAATGTTGTTTTCAAAACTTATTCTCGCATGATGCGCGCACTCAAAAATGACATAGCAGATATACCCGACAGCCAATATGCCGAGTTAAGTTTTGATGAGCTGCAATCCGATACGATCGGGCAATTAAAACGTATATATGCCCAGCTTGATCTCGGTAATTTTGATGAAGACGAAACCGTGTTTAAAACTTATCTTGAGTCTATAACGGGTTATAAAAAGAACATATTTGAAATATCACCAGAGTTAAAAACGAAAATAGACCATGAATGGGGTGATGTTATGGCTTTGTGGGGCTATAAGACTGACACGTAAGCTTCTGATAAATTTTGCCATTTTAGTAATCGGGTTAAGTGCATGCCGCGCACAAACCTTCTCAATGGCGCAATGTGAGCGAGTTACGATTACACATAAGGGTAAGCCCGTAATTGGCGTTGAAGATATGGCCTATGATGATACGGCGCAAACCCTTTACCTCTCAGCCTATGATCGGCGCAGCCATAGTAAAGGCGGGATTTATCGCCTATCTGTTGACGCGGCTGCCAAAGGCCGGGAGTTTAACGTGAGCGCCCTGATCAATGATATTCGCCCGCACGGTATTGATTTATGGAGATACGGCGAGCAAGTTACGCTAAGTTTCATTGATCGCCAAGGTGATGAAAACCGCCATAAACCCGCCATTCGAACCCTATCATGGCATGATAATACGCCGACCCAATTAACGGAAGGCCCGTCTTTTCTTGATATAAGGGCTTGCGCGGCCAATAACCTAACCCGCATGACGGGTACCGATACGGATAAGAGCATCATCTTTACCCAAACCCATCAAAGTTGCACGCATAAGGCTCAAATTCGAGAAAATATATTGACTCCGAATAGAGCCACCGTCAGCATTGCAGAGGCTCAAACTGGCACGATAAAGCCTTATCTTGACACATTATCTTATGCCAATGGCATTGCCATTCACCCAAATGCACAACGCTTATATGTAGCAGAAACGCGTGGTAAGCGGCTCACAGTGTTTCACGCGAAAAATTCTGAAAAAATATCCGTCATAGACCTGCCCGGCGGCCCAGATAACCTCACCCGTAATGGCGAGGATATATACGCAGCTCTTATCCCAAATCTGATACGATTTTCGCGATTTCAAAAGCGCGAAACACACCGTATCAACAGCCGTTTTGCGATTGTCACACCTATTGACGCAACTCACCATTCCGTCAGTTCTTATGATGTCCCCGCCGCAATTATATCTGGCGCGACAGTTGTGATAAAAGCAGGGCAGCATATATGGCTTGGCAGCGCTTATGACACTGCCATTGCTCGCTGTACGCTTCCGAGTGATCTGTCATGAATAAGACCGTTCTCGTCACAGGTGCGGGCGGCTTTATTGGCCGCCATCTTATTAGACAGCTGGCAGATGATGACTGGGATATACGCGGTTTTGATATTAGTCCTGCGCCAGATGATTTACACCAGAACATCACATGGATCCAAGGGTCTATTCTGGATATGACAGCCTTAAAAACCGCAATGCGCGGCGCGTGTCATGTCTATCATATGGCGGCGATAACGCATTTAGGGGTTCCGCAAACACAGCGCTATGAGCAGGTCAACCATATCGGCACACGCAATGTTATTAATGCAGCCAAGACGTTAAATATAGAACATCTTCTAATGACCTCGACCGAAGTTATTTTACGCGGCTGGAATGATGCCCGCCCAACCCCGCTCACCGAAACCGAAAGCTTACCAGATATGAGCGCAATGGCTGGGCCATATTGCCGCTCTAAACTGGCAGCAGACATTATAGCGCGCGCAGCTATAGCTGACGGACAGCCAATATCAATTCTATATCCCACAGTGCCAATAGGCGCAGGTGATGTGAATATGACAGCGCCTAGCGCAATGATACAAGCCTTTATAAATAACCCACCGCCTGCTTATCTGGACTGTCTTTTCAATCTTGTTGCCGTCCAAGATGTCGCCCGCGCCCACATTCTCGCTGCGCAAAAACCTGCGGGCGGACGGTATATTTTAGGCGGCGAAACGATAGAGATGTCAAAACTGATAAATATGTTCGGGCAATATACTGACAAAACCATGCCCAAACGTGCTGTGCCTTATGCCTTGGCGGCTCTAACCGCTTATGTCTCGCTTATCGGGGCAAAGATAACGGGCAAAGCCCCGCTTGCGAGCCTAGAAGGCGTACGTCTTGCCAAGCACAAGACTGTTATTGATAATCATTATGCACGGCAAGAGCTAGGCTGGACACTCACGCCTATAGAAACAGCATTAGAGCAATCCATTAAATTCTTGAAAAATAAATAAATTTACTCAGACACAGATTTCATATGCGCCAATAGCGCATCGACACCTTCGCGTTCGGCCAGAGATGAAAATTCTTTCCGCTTAGATACAAGCGGAGAAATACGTTCTACTAAAACATCAAGCAAATAAGGCTCATCATCAATCCAGCGTAACCGCCAATCAATCGAAGCTTTTTTAATACCATTTTTGTCGACGAGTTCACTACTGACAAGCGCTTCTGTATCACCGCGTAGGCGGCTGGTTTTTACATTGATTTGACGCTCGGCTAGCTCACCGATTTGGCTAGCAAAGGTTGCCGCAATATAAGATGGAAATAAATCTTCATATTCAGTCCGTTGCCTAGCGTTAGCTAACTTATTTGGCGTGCCTTTAAACAGAAACTTCCCAATGGATTCTGTTGCTAACTTCGCCTGAAGCACCTCGCGATAGGCCGTATCGCGCGCCGCATCCGACAATCCAGGCCGCGCGGCAACCTCGGCCAATTCACCGACAAGCACTTGAGTAAACCCTTCAGCTTGCGCTTTATCAATCGCAAAAGCTGGCATGGCTGTCACCGTCGACAGTAAAACCGAAACGCAGAAAGCCCGCAAAGTTTGCCTGTGAAAACGGCGTCTTGAAATAATCTTAGGCATTCTGGATCTCCATTTACGCTCTATTTAAAGCATAAGGAGCCTATATATTGTCTGAACAAATGAGTTAAAAACATGACATTTCAGTCATATAAACTCACGATTTTGCGATTACCTCTTTGGAAGTTTTAACTCTGTTAAACCAATTCATTAGGCTAGGCGTTACAAAAACTGTACAAATAATCACCCAGATAATCGCAATACTCAACAAGGCGCCCATGCTTGATGTACCGCGATGCTCAGAGAACGTTAAGCTGCCAAAGGACGCGATTGTTGTGAAACCGCTAAACAAAACCGCGCGCGGTGTCACTGTGTCAAACACAGAGAGCTTATGCCCCGTTTTGCGTGATTGCAGCGCCAAATGCAAACTACTATCCACACCAATACCGATAAGTAATGGCAAGACAATAACATTGGCAAAATTATAAGGTAGGCCAAAAATAACGCCTGATGCCGTTGTTAAAATGCCCGCCAAAATAAGCGGTACAAGCATGATAATGACAAGCTTCACGTCCCTAACGACCCAATAAAGCAGCAAGGATACCATGAAAAGCGCGGCAAAAATGGCTTGAAGCATAGCTCGCTGTACGATGTCACCGGCTGCCTGTACGCTTCGCGCAGATCCCGATATGCCAGTCCCTTCAGATTGCGGCGCTATGCGAGCAATATCTGATATAAATTGACGCCGTAAGCCTTTATCGCGCAAATCCTTTTTTGGAATAATTTCCACACGCGCTAAACCTCCATCAGCAGAATATCGTGATGTAATCGTTGCAGGAAGACTTTTACGGCTCACCTCACGCGCTTGGATTTGCTTGCGCAGGCGTTCAAGCTCATATGGCCAGTAAAAAAATAAATCGTGTTCGGTTCGCTTTTGCAAATCTGAATCCGCCGCTATCGCAGATTGCCACGCTATCAGCGCTGTTTTTAACCGCCTAGAAGATAAATCCGAGCGGGCTTCTAACGCCTCTATCAACCGCCCTACCGGGTGCGGCGCAATGGGATAAGCCTCCCCTTCACCTGATACGGCAATTTCCAATCCAATGGCAGCATATTCAATAAGCTCAAGCTTGTCCGCTTGGCCTTTGGGAATAAAATCCTGCAGGGTTCGGGCTGATTTAACACTATCAAGCTGTTCAAATATCGCCGCCGCGTCATGCGCAGCCATCTCATCTGGCGCAAGGTAATTAAGGCGGTAAGGCGTTGTTTCAGGACGATCAAATAGCTTATTAAAGGCCACCACAGATGGCGCTGTGCGATTTCGAAGCGCCATAGGGTCAGCATCAAATTTCGCCCTTGGTAGTAAAACCGTAGCCAAAAGACCAAGCACAATGACACCCACCGCGATTGTGGGCCTAATTTTTTCTATAAGGCTTAGGCGTTTAGCCTCTATATTCCGACCTTGTTTCTTCGCTCTAAATTTGGGCCTGTTTAAGAAAGAATACACCGCTGGCAGAAAACTCGTTGCAACAAGAAATGCGACAATCACGCCAATGGCTGCAACAACACCGAGCTGCGACATGCCTACAAATTTTGTCGGCGCGAAAGCTAAAAATGCCAGCGCAGTTGACGGCGCGGTTAAAACCAATGCTGTGCCAATACCACGCGATGTGCGGTAAAAGGCTGCGGATGTCGATTTACCTTTCCCGCGCTCATGAACAATATGCAGCAATAAATGAATTGCAAAATCCACGCCCAAGCCAACCATTAGAACCGTAAAAGCAATAGAGACAAGGTTAAGCTCTTGGTAAATTAACGCCGCAATACCCGCCGTAATCAATATGGAAATCACCAGAGAAATTAGTGTAAATATAGCCAAAATGAGCGAGCGCAATGCCCATAAAAGCAATAACCCAACCAAGATAAATGATATGAAAAACGCCAAGCCAATACCGCGACTTACGCTTAGTAATTCGTCTGAACGTAAAACGGGATTACCTGTAACATAGACTTGCGCATTAATATTGGTATCTAAGCGTATCGCCTTAACATGCTCATCTATGGCTTCCTGTATAACCGCAGATGGGCGCAGGCGCGAATTATCAAGCATAGGATCAATCGTCAGAACTCTTTGAAATGGCGGTTCTAAATCCTCTACAAAAGCAGAGCGCCATGACAAAGCGCGGCGCTTTGCGTTCAAGTTATGGGTCAACGTATCCGCCACAGCGTTAAAAATACCCGCTGCACTGTCATCATCTTGCTCTGCAGCTTGCGCAAGCGCGTCAAATAAGGATGGCAAGCTTGGGTCAAGCGTTAAGCGCTCAATCAAAGGCGCAGCTTCTGTAAGTTGTGTTAAGGTCGTCTCAAGCTCTTCTGTGTCTAAAAATAGCAGCCCATTTCTTTGAAAAAATGGGTCAAGTTCTGGATTAAAAATTGAATTGACGTCTTGCGTATCACTCAGGCTGCGTGAAAGATTTTCTGTAAATAAATCTACAGCGTCGGGACTATCAGCACGGATAAGAACTAATATTTCATTATCCGCTTGCGGAAATACAGTCTCATAGGCGATTTGGTCTTGGCGATAAGGCGCATTCGCATCAATCATATCGCTTGTATCGGTATTTATACCAAGCAAAGACACAGCCAAGCCGCAGCCAATAAGTGCCAAAACACTCCATATTGCAATAACAGCAATACGATATTGCCGTGAGAAGCGAAGCCATTTTGACAAAGCCGCTTCTAAAACGTGGTTACTGGATTGATTCTGTGAGGCTTTAGACATAAATATTTATAGCATAGCTATAATAAACATCATTCAAAATCAGCCAAATCATCAAATGAATCTGAATCTTCGTGAATATTTGACTCACGTCTTTGGTGATAAAGTGTGCGTAAATTTATATAAGGATCGGCCGATTCACGTATCATCTTTATCCGCGCGTCTTGACGTGCGCGTAAATCTAAAATACTCGCGCCATTTGTTCCTGCAATCACTGTCGCTTCGCCGTCAAAATTCACGCGCCGAACTGGGTTTGCAACTATATCCCCCGCCCGCCCTGCTACATCGCGCAGATTTGAAGGGCCTAGCAAAGGCAGCATAATATAGGGGCCAGCAGGTATGTTATATGTGCCTAATGTTTGTCCAAAATCTTCCGTTTGAGATTGCAGCTCTGGGTCTTTGGATGCCACATCAAATATACCGCCTAACCCGACTGTAGAATTTATAAAAAAGCGCGAAAATGCGACGCCTGCATCATCTAAGTCGAATTGCAAAAGCTCATTCACAAAAGAAATCGGCTCTCCCAGATTACTCGAAAAGTTCCGAACACCTTTCCTGACAGGCCGCGGGACAACGGTTTGATAACCGCGCGCTACAGGGCCAATAAGGACTTTATCCAAACCTTCATTAAAGGCATATACTCCGCGGTTAAGGCCTTCAAAAGGGTCGGACACCTCTTGATTGAGGTCAGGCGCAGATCTGCGCGTAGCTGTTGGAGGCAGCCCCGTTATAGACGCACATGCCGTCTGAAACAAAAGCCCCAGCAGGATTAAAATACGATATATACCGCGATTGACTGTGTTTTTCTGTATTTGTTTCATTATAAACTCTGGATATAGTTTGGGCGTTTCAATCTAACGCTTTGCTTAAGCTATGACATAGAAACTGTAAAACTCTAAGCTTGTCACGGCTTGCCCCACATCACAATTATATGAAGCTGTCTTGTGGTTGCAAATATCACGCCAAATAAACTATAAGCACATTTATCCAATTAACTGCATAATTCTGATCTTTTCACTTGCTTTGCACTTGCCGTACTGTATTAGCACGTTAACACAAAACAATGAGATTGAAGAATGAATAAAAAAATTCAAACAGACCTCGCCATAACACTCACATCTATAAACACGGCTAAGGATATGGAGCAATTTTTGATCGATCTATGCACCCCTGCAGAGCTACGCGCCCTGTCCGAGCGTTGGCATGTCGCACAGCTTTTGGATAAAGGCACATTTTCATATCGCGACATCAATGCGCAAACAGGCGTGTCCACGACAACTATAGGCCGCGTAGCGCGGTTTTTAAAAGATGAACCTCACGGCGGCTACAGAACCGTATTAGATAATATGAAAGCTTTATCATGACAGACCGCTTAAGAATTGCCTTGCAAAAAAAAGGCCGTCTTGCCGATGACAGCTTTGCGCTTTTAAAAAAATGCGGCCTGCGCTTTGCCATACGCGGCGGCGGATTGCTTGCGCGTGTCAAGAATATGCCAATAGACCTCTTACTGGTTCGCGATGATGACATTCCTTCATTTGTTAGCAATGATGCCGCAGATATAGGTATTGTTGGCGAAAATGTTTTAGTCGAGGAACAATTAGCTGGGAAAGACAAATTAGACGCAGAGATTTCTATGCGGCTTGGATTTTCGCGCTGTAAACTCTGCCTTGCAGCTCCAGAAGGCGGCATTGTGAAAAGCCCGCAAGATTTAAACGGCACACGCATTGCAACGACCTATCCAGGTGTGACATCCCAATACCTTTCTGAAAAAAATATTTCAGCCAAAATGGTGGAAATGAAAGGCGCTGTCGAGCTTGGGCCTTCAATCGGTATCGCAGAGAGCATTTGCGACCTCGTATCATCGGGAGCAACACTAGAAGCGAACGGCCTTGTCGCATTTGAAACGATTTTGGAAAGCGAAGCTGTCCTCATCCAATCAGGCCGGGCTTTATCGCCTACTAAAATGGATCTGCTCAATAAATTGATGAACCGTATTGACGGCGTGATTAAATCTGCAGAGACAAAATACATCATGCTCAACGCGCCAAAAACTCAAGTTGCGGCCATCACAGAATTGCTACCCGGCTCGGATGCGCCCACGATCATTCCGCTCGCAGGCAGTGATGAGCTTGTGGCTCTCCAAGCTGTCTGTACAGAAAATATTTTCTGGGAAACATTGGAAGACCTCAAAGCTCTTGGTGCGCGCGCCATTCTTGTTCTCCCTATTGAAAAAATGATGAGTTAGTCATGCGTAGTTTTCAATGGTCAGATTTAGACAAAAGCGCCCGGCAAGATGCGCTGGCTCGTCCTGCGGCGATTTCCGATGACAGCCTCATTACTCAGGTTCGCGAAATTATGGCGACTGTGCGCGAAGCTGGCGATATAGCGTTACTAGATTACACCGAGCGTTTTGACGGCGTGCGGCCTGCGGCATTACGCGTAAAACCAGATGCCATGAAAGCTGCATGGGATGCCCTGCCCGCCGCCGATAAAGCTGCGATTGACCGCGCCAAATTCAATATTGAAGCCTTTCACAGCGCACAGCGCCCAGAGGTAATCAGCGTGGAAACCGAAACAGGTGTATTTTGCCGCCGCGAAGCCCGCGCCATAGAAACCGCAGGTCTTTATGTACCTGGCGGCACAGCCCCGCTTGTTTCAACATTATTGATGCTCGCCGTGCCCGCCAAAGTCGCAGGCGTGACGCGCCGCATTGTCACAACTCCGCCCGCAAAAAACGGCCAAGTCAATGCCACCATCCTTGCAGCCGCTTACCGCTGTGATGTTAGCGAGGTATTTGTTTGCGGCGGTGCACAAGCTATTGCGGCTCTGGCTTACGGAACTGAGACCATTCCAAAATGTGACAAAATATTTGGCCCAGGTAATGCATGGGTCGCAGCCGCAAAATCCCTTGCTGCGCAAGAAGCAGGCGGCCCCGCCATCGATATGCCCGCAGGCCCGTCAGAAGCCATGGTTTTATGCGACGATAAGGCTAATCCCGACTTCGTTGCCTCTGACCTCCTAAGCCAAGCTGAACATGATACAGTAGCCCAAGTCATCTGTGTCGCAACATCCGAAACTATCGCGGCGAAAGTCAAGCACGCGATAGCGCAGCAACTTGCCACATTGCCGCGCAAAGATATTGCAACAGCCTCACTTGAATTTGGCCGCATGTTCATCGCGACGCGCGAAGACATGATAGACATCATCAACCAATATGCGCCAGAGCACTTAATTGTACAAATGGACGATGCCGAAGCGCTTGTTCCCAATATCCGCAATGCAGGCTCTATCTTTCTGGGACAATGGACACCCGAATCTGTTGGGGATTATGCGAGCGGTACAAATCATACATTACCAACTTACGGCGCAGCGCGCGCTTATTCGGGTGTGACATTAGACAGCTTTATCAAATATATCAGTGTGCAGCGCTTAACAGAAAATGGCTTGCGTAATTTAGGGCCTACCGTAGAACGTCTCGCGCAGATGGAAGGTTTGGCGGCGCATGAACGCGCTGTAAGCCTACGTCTTAAGAGTTTAGAATTGAAAGATGCGTCATGAAAAATTGGCCAGAAAATATCACGCGCCAAGCGATTTCAGACATGAGCGCCTATTCAGCTCGCGGCGGCTCTACCGATGCGTTGCATTTGGATGCTAATGAAAACCCTTATGCTCCGCCGCCTGTAAGCAACACCAAAGATTTTAATCGCTATCCAGAGCAACAACCCGCTGCCTTGCGCGCGCGCCTTGCCGCCTTATATGGCGCGCGGCCAGAGCAAGTTATGCTAGGCCGCGGCGCTGACGAAGCCATTGAAGTCTTACTGCGCACATTCTGCGAAGCAGGCCAAGACAATATCCTGATTTGTCCGCCGACATTTGGATATTATAAAACCTGCGCCGAAATACAGGGATGCGGTATAATTGAAGCGCCGCTCAATGATGATTTCACATGGAACCCAGCGTTAGTTCTCAAGACAGCGAAAGCAGCAAAAAATCTCAAAGCCATCTTTATCTGCTCGCCTAATAATCCAACCGGCAACGAAATTGCGCAAGATTTTGTTGAGCGGCTTTGTACCGATTTTCCAAACACACTCATTGTGCTTGATGAAGCTTATATCGAGTTTTCAAATGCGCTGAGTTTTGCAGGGCGTATTGATGAATTTCCTAATCTATTCGTCATGCGTACATTGTCCAAAGCCTATGCCCTAGCTGGTGTGCGAGGCGGGGCCGCGATTGCAGATCCGCGTGTGATTGAGATGATGCTCAAAGTCCTGCCGCCCTACCCGATTGCGCGGCCTGTAGAAATTGCCATTATGAAGGCTTTATCGCCGTCTGCTATGTCTGTTCACGCAGACCGTATCGCCGAAACAATAGAGCAGCGCGCATATATGCGCGATGAACTTACAAACTCACCTTTTGTGAAAACCGTCTATCCATCTGCCGCCAATTTTTTGATGCTAGATGTGACTGACGCTGAGATACTATTTGCGCAACTTGCGAAGCGGAATGTCAAAATCCGTGATTACCGCAGCACGATGGGTAAGGTGCGTATATCTATCGGCTCGCCCGAAGACAACACAATCGCCCTAAAAGCCTTTGGCGTATCTGTGCGCAATGAACGCAAAGACCGTATTGGCGAAGAGTTTCGTAAAACCAATGAAACCGATATTGCTGTGCGCGTAAATCTGGATGATACGCGCATAGTTAAAATTCACACAGGCATTGGGTTTTACGACCACATGTTAGAGCAAATCGCCAAACATGGTGGTATGGGGCTAACTTTATCTTGCGAAGGTGATCTGCACATTGATGGTCATCACACAATCGAAGACACCGCGCTGGCCTTTGGGACAGCTCTCAAAAAAGCTCTTGGCGATAAGGCAGGTATTGGCCGTTATGGGTTTACTATGCCGATGGATGAAACACAGGCGCGCGTTGCGGTCGATTTATCAGGCCGCCCATCCGCTGTGTTTAAAGGAACGTTTCCAACAGACCATGTCGGAGATTTCCCTGTTGAAATGTGTCCGCATTTCTTTGAAAGCCTTGCCCAAACCTTAGGCGCAGCAATTCATATTGATGTTGAAGGTGAAAATTCTCACCATATGATTGAAGCCTGCTTTAAAGGTGTAGGCCGTGCGTTACGTCCAGCTTTTGCGATTATTGGCGGGGATATTCCGTCAACAAAGGGCACGCTTTAATGCGCCTGATTATTGTAGATACAGGCTGCGCAAACCTAGCCTCTGTGCAATATGCTTTCACCCGTCTTGGTGTAGATACGCATATAAGCGATGATGCCGCGCAGATAAATTCGGCTGAGAGAATCGTTTTGCCAGGTGTCGGCTCTGCGCCTTACGCTATGGAGAAAATTCGTGGGAAAGGCTTGGAAGATACGCTGCAGAACCTGAGCCAGCCCGTATTAGGTATTTGCCTTGGCATGCAGTTAATTTTTGAAACACTTGATGAAGGCAGCATGCCGTCGCAAGGCTTGGGCCTCGTCCCTGGCCGTATAGGTTTACTGGACACAAAAGGCGCGCCCTCACCGCATATGGGATGGAACACGCTTGGTGATCTGAAAGACGACCCCATTTTAGAAAGTGTAAAGTCTGGCAGCTATGCCTATTTCGTCCATTCCTTCGCAGCCCCTATCAGTAACAACACGCTTGCCAGTTCAGAATATGGCATGAAATTTTCAGCGATTGTGCGGCATAAAAATATCTGGGGCTGTCAATTTCATCCCGAACGTAGCAGCCACATTGGCGCGCAAATTCTCAAAAATTTTTCAAAGGTAACACTATGATTTTCCCAGCCATAGACCTCATGGATGGCGGATGTGTACGTCTACATAAGGGCGACTTTGCTCAGAGAACCAATTATGATGTCGACCCGGTGCGCGTGGCCAAAAGCTATGAGGCCGCTGGCGCCGAATGGATTCATATCGTTGATTTGGACGGAGCCAAACATGGCAAAGCCGAGCAATCTGAGCTTATTATCAATATTGCTAAAAGCACAACTCTCAAAGTTCAAACGGGCGGCGGCTTGCGTGATCTTGAGCAAATTAAACGCCTATTAGATGGCGGCGTTGAACGTGTCGTCATCGGATCGTTAGCCATTACCAACCCCGTCATGGTTAAATTTTGGCTCTCTGAATTAGGCCCAAAGCGCGTTGTCTTAGCCCTTGATGTCAACATAAATGATGACGGCGTGCCATATCCTGCCACACGCGGCTGGACGGAAGCGGCTAAAAAGTCACTATGGGACGTACTTGGTGATTATTCAGGCTCTGGCCTTAAGACGGTATTGGTCACAGATATTGGCCGCGACGGGGTCATGATTGGCTCCAATGTTGAGCTTTATAAAGACATAGCCATGCAATTTCCCACGCTTGACATTATCACCTCTGGCGGTGTTGGAAAACTCGCCCACGTCAAGGCACTCAAGGCTCTTAACCCTCACGGCATTATAATTGGCAAAGCTTTATATGAGGGCGCATTTACGGTTGAAGACGCTATAAAATGCTAGCGCGCCGTATCATACCTTGCCTTGATGTGCGCGATGGCCGCGTTGTCAAAGGCGTCCAATTTCGTAACCACGAAGATGTCGGAGACATTATCGACTTGGCTATGCGCTATCGTGATGAAGGCGCAGATGAGCTTGTATTTTACGACATTACCGCCAGTGTTGATGATCGCACAGTAAGTCCCGATTGGGTTGGCCGTGTATCTCGAGCCATAGATATTCCCTTTTGCGTCGCAGGCGGCATTAAAACCGTTGAAGCCGCAGGCGCGCGTCTTGCCGCTGGCGCAGATAAAATTAGCATCAACTCCCCAGCTCTGGCACGCCCTGACTTGATTAATGAGCTACATGATGCCTTTGGCAAACAATGCGTTGTTGTTGGCATTGATACATTTGAAGAGAACGGGACTTACCGCGTGAAATCACATACGGGCGATCCTGACAAAACCCGTGAAACAGGCCGCATGACCCTCGATTGGGTTATAGAGGCTTGCAAGCGCGGCGCGGGAGAAATTGTCCTAAATTGCATGAACCAAGACGGCGTGCGTAAGGGCTATGACATAATGCAGTTAAAAGCTGTGCGCGCGGTTTGCAGTGTTCCGCTTATCGCCTCTGGCGGCGCTGGCGCAGCAGAGCATTTCGAAGATGTGTTTAAACAAGCCAATGTTGACGGCGCACTTGCCGCGAGCGTCTTTCATAAATCGGTTATTGCTATCCCTGACTTAAAAGCCGCCTTAAAAGCTGCCAATATTGAGATGAGATTATAAGTTATGAGCCCGCTAAACTCTAAAATAGATTTCGCCAAAAGCGGCGGCCTTATTCCTGCAATCATACAAGATGCCGATACGCTACAAGTCCTTATGCTCGGTTATATGAACGCTCAATCTGTCGAAAAAACTCAAGCTAGCGGCCTTGTAACATTTTATAGCCGTTCACGCAAAACGCTTTGGACGAAAGGCGAAACAAGTGGCCATACGCTCTCACTCGTATCATTAGAACTTGATTGCGATAATGATACGCTTTTAGTCAAAGCACGCCCCGCTGGCCCGACATGTCATGAAGGCACTGTGTCTTGCTTTGGCGAAAACGGCGCGGGGGGTGTTGGGTTTTTATCTTATCTGGAGAGCTTAATTGACGCGCGCAAAAGCGCGGACTCTGAAAGCTCCTATACGGCGCAATTACTACAAGGGCCATTACGCCGCGCGGCACAGAAAGTTGGCGAAGAAGGCGTGGAAACAGCCCTTGCTGCCGTTGCTGAAACGGATGATAAATTAACGAGCGAAGCCGCTGACCTTATCTATCACTTGCTTGTTTTATTAGCCGCTAAGGACGTGAAATTTGACAGCGTTATAACCGAGCTACAACGCCGCCATAAATAGACTTGTCTTATTCGGCGGCGGCTGCGCGGCCACGTGTAACCGAATCCCAAAACTCATCTGCCGTGGCATTCGTACCATGAACTGGAATAAATGTTTCAATATCTAAATCTAATTTTTCAAGCTTATCGGCAAAACCTAACTGATTGGCATTCGCTGGCGGGAGTGTATCGCCGCGCTTGCTGAAAATATCGGCAACAAATACGGATTTAATTGCAGGCATATAAGCGATTACAATTTCATCAGCATGTGGATTTGGCCCGACATTTATAAGTTCAACCGCCGCGGCGCCGCTGCCTAATGTTGTGCGGCCGTCAAAGCTATTGACTTTGGGGGACTTGATTGCGCCTTTGCTTATCCCAATATTTCGCGCAGTCGTGCCAATTTTTGTCGCAAAATCCACATTACCTGGTGTTGTTAGGATTGGGATACCCGCCTCAAGATAACCGTAAATACCACCTGAATGATCAAAATGGTGATGAGTTGGCACTGCCGCTTTAATAGTTTTACTCGGGAATTTCGCTTTAATTGTGCGGATAACATCGCGCGAAGCTTGGATGGATTGCGGCGTCTCTAACACAAGAATTCCGTCATCATGATCTGCAAAAATCACATTATATCCCTGCGCCGCATTGGCAATGTAATATAAGCCGCCGCCAAGGTCTTCGATCGTTAAATTACGCGCGCTCGGCGTAGAGGCGGTAAATGGATCGTTGACAGTTGCGTCTTTAGGTTTTTCAAAAATATCTTCAGAGACAGATACAGCCTCATAGCTTTCAAGTGTTACAACCGAGGCTGTAATATCGGCTTGTTGAGTCGTCATCATATGGGCGACTTGCACGCCGTTAACGGCTTTATAATTGCTAAATTTGCGCGTAATCGCAATATCGCCCCATTGTGCGTGCGCCGCCAAGCTTTGCACAGAATCGAGCTGTCCTGAATTTTTATCAAAAAAGGCTGTTTGCATTTGCCCAAGATTATTCACGAAGGACACGGCCTCTTGATTATTTGCCAAGCCTGCATAACGCGCATCTTCTGACGCCGCGCTCATGGCTAATAATATATGGGCCGAGGTTTGAGCTTGATTAATGATGCCGCCAGCTAAGACAGGTTCTACATCTGCAACAGAGTTTTGGCCTACAAAGAAAATCCAATCAACAAGTCCGCCATGCACATAGCGCGACCCAAGATTATCACCATTAAACCGATCAATCGCGACAAGGCCATTTGCGTGCTGTGCTACAGTCTTGGAAGGATCACCCAAATCACCATTAGCCTGAGGTGTTGCGGCTTGGCCAATCCGCGCCGCGCGTGCGGAAAATGTCATCTTTCCGCTTGTGAGCGCGCCCAATGCGTCCATACCGCCCGCTGCATCAATCGCGCGGTTGATAATCTCTTGCGCTTTTTCTTGTTGAGCAAAGCTGGAGTAATCTGAGTTTATGACGGGTGCAGGGACTGCCGCCGTGAGTGTATCGGCTGTCTCTGATGCAGGCGTGCAAGCGCTCAAAAGGGCCGTCAAAGCAATAAGGTTAATATGTGTGTGTTTCATGATAGACTCCGATTTAATATATATGACGAAGATATTTGCCCTGTGCCTGTCCCATGTCAGCGCTTAAGCCGCAAGTTCAATACGAGTTTGGCTCATCACATTCATGTTAAGCATATGGCTGAGGAATGGCTTACAAAGGCTATTTTAAAAAACTTCGTGCGTTTTTTTCTCTGGGATTGGCACCCATTTTCCATCAATGTAATGAATACCGCATTCCGATTTATCAAAATTTCTCCAGCGGCCAGCCCGCGGATCTTCATTCTCTGCCACCCGAGTCGTGCAAGGCTGACACCCAATAGATAAATACCCCAATGACCACATCGGGTGCGGCGGCAAGTCATAATGCTTGATGTAATTGGTAACGTCTTTGGCCGTCCAATAAGCAAGTGGGTTGATCTTTGCTTGGCGTCCACCAAGCTCTAAGATTGGCATATCTTTACGGTCTGGCGTTTGGTAACGTTTACGGCCCGTAATCCGCGCATCATATGGCCCAATAATACGGTCAAGAGGGCGAACTTTGCGCAGGTTACAGCATAAATCTGGGTTATTTTTATATAATTCCCCATCCGCATCTTCGGCTTTGACTTCATTGGTGCTGGGGTTGACGTTATGAAAATTGGTAAGCCCAAGGCGCTCAACTAATTGATCCCGATAAGCAAGTGTTTCGCGAAAATGTTTCTCTGTATCTAAGAAAATTATAGGCAGGTTTTTATCAACTCTTGCCGCCATATGAAGCAGCACGGCCGAGTCAACGCCCATAGACGACACTAATGCAATTTTGCCGCTATACGCCTCAATCGCTTTGCGTAGCGCATGTTCCGCAGAATAGCCGAAATATGGGTCATCTTTTTTGCGCGAATCAAGCGCTGTGAAACGTGCATCAAACACAGATAGCGCTGGCCCGATTTTAACAGCGTAACCGCGTTGATAGGTCAAACCAAAATCTTCAAGACTATTGCGCCAATCCTCTTCGGTTTGAATAGAAAATGTGTCTTGGCTCACTCGCACAGCATCAAAACCACACTGCATAGCAAAGGCATATTGATCAGGAATAAGCTCCCCATCAGCAATCAAAAGACCTTTGTAATTGTAACGGTCACGCAAAAGCTTAGCGACCGAAAATCCGCGCCCATCGGCAAAGGATGGAAACTCAATTAAGAGCGTATCAATACGGTCAAGTACCAATGTAATTTGTGATAAATCCACATCATTAGGCAGGCGCATAACATTAACGTCTCTATTGCTCGTTAACCCCTCAAGGCCTGCAACATCGTCATAATCAGCACCGCTTGTGACACGTGCATTTTGAATAAGAAAGCTAGACATAAAGTACCTCTTTAAAGGCTGGCACACCCAAACGATTAACGGCGTCGACAAAACGTTCGCCAGCCTTTCGTTTTTCAATATAAAAATCGACCATACGTTCAATCCCGTCGACAAGCTCATCTTGCGAGAAACCCGGCCCCGTAACTGTGCCGATGGCCGCATTTTCAGATGAATCACCGCCGAGTTTTACTTGGTAAAATTCAACGCCTGCTTTTTCGAGGCCAAGAATACCGATATTGCCGACATGATGATGTCCGCAAGCATTAATGCAGCCCGAAATTTTAATCGACATTTCACCAATAATGCGCTGACGTTCTGGATCTTCGAACCGTTTGGAAATTGCTTGACTGACAGGAATAGAGCGCGCTGTTGCAAGTGCGCAGAAATCCATACCCGGACAGCAAATAATATCTGTTATCAAGCCAATATTATCCGCAGCCAATCCTGCATCTTGCAACCGTTTGAACAAAGCTGGTAGGTCAGATTTTTTGACATGTGGCAAGATAATATTTTGCTGATGTGTCGTGCGCAGCTGACTGAAACTAAAATCATCGGCAAGGTCTGCAACAATCCGCATTTGCTCAGAGGTAATATCACCCGGAGCTTTTTGTTGCGGTTTTAGCGATATATTCGCGATGACATACCCATCTTGCTTATGCGGGGCGGCATTGTTTTCATACCAAAGTGAAAAGGCCCGATTGCCCAGTAGCTCTTTTCGGAACGTCTCATCATCCCCTGCGGTTTCATCAAAATCTGGATTAGAAAAATAGGCTGTGATACGTTCAATTTCCTCTTGCGAAACCGTTATATCCAGCGGTTTAAGCTGCTTATATTCCTGCGCAACTTGCTCACGAAATTCATCGATGCCTGTTTCTTGGACAAGGATTTTAATCCGCGCTTTATATTTATTATCCCGGCGACCATAGCGGTTATAAACCCGCAATGTGGCTTCGAGATATGGCAGTAGTTCAATACGCGGTAGAAACTCCCGCAATGTCTGGCCAAGAATAGGCGTTCGCCCCAAACCGCCGCCGACAAGAATATGATAGCCTATATCACCCTTATCATTTTTAACAATTTCAATCCCAATATCATGCGCTCGAATCAATGCGCGATCTGTCTTTGACCCAGTGACAGCAATTTTAAACTTCCGCGGCAAAAACGCAAATTCAGGATGCAATGTAGACCATTGTCGCAGCAATTCAGCCGTAGGCCGTGGGTCTTCAATCTCATCGGCTGTCGCGCCAGCATAAGGATCAGAGGTTACATTGCGAATACAATTTCCCGAAGTCTGGAAACCGTGCATTTCAACTTCGGCCAATTCTTCAAGAATATCTGGCACATCGGTTAGCTCTGGCCAGTTAAACTGCATATTTTGCCGTGTTGTGATATGTCCATAACCACGATCATATTTATCTGCAATATGAGCAAGCTTGCGCATTTGATCAGAATTCATGGTTCCGTAAGGCACAGCCACGCGCAACATGTAAGCATGAAGCTGCAAATATAAGCCATTCATTAATCGTAAAGGCTTGAACTGATTTTCGCTTAAGCGGCCATCAAGGCGGCGCTCGACCTGTGTACGAAACTGGTCCACGCGCTCTTTAACAACCTGCGTATCAAATTCATCATAGCGATACATAATTAGTCCTTCTTGGCTGTGGCGGATTGTTTAGCAGTTGGATCTTTAGCAATCACATCAGCTGCCGTATCCCAACTTGGGCCGTTCATACGGAATGTCTCGCGGTAACGCGCAGGCTGGCCGCTCTTCGCATCAATATCTATGAAGTAAACTCCGACAACCAGATTGGCTTTGTCATCCTTTGCACCTTGCGCTTGCATTGCATCAATTTGGTCTTGATCTTCAGTAATCAAGGCATCTTTAAAATCGCGTGACCATGTCATATCTTGCGTTAGCCACACACTATAGCCCTCGCGCAATTCATTAGCCGTCAAAGCTTGCGGGCCTTTACCTTTATGTTTCAATGTACTCATTTTGCAGCTCTTTTCAGAAGAGTATTGGCGGCAAAGCCGCGGGCGTTATAGCCGATCAATAAAATCGCAGGGCCTTTAATGCCTTTGGCAATCAAAGCATCAGGCAGGTTTTCTAGCGTTGTTGAGAGAATAATCTGGTTCGGGCGAGAGGCATTTTCAATGACACAAACAGGCCGCCCACGTTCCGCGCCATGTAAAAGCAAACGTCCTTGAATAAATCGCGAGGCACCGACTCCCATATAAACCGCCGCACGCGCACCTTTAGCCGATAAGTTTTTCCAATCTTGTTCAGCAAAGCCTTTCGCGTCATGCCCTGTCATGAGAGCAATCGCTTTATTCTTGCCCCGCGTTGTCAGCGATGCGCCAATTTCTGCGGCCGCAGACGCGGCAGAGGTAATCCCCGGAATAATAGACGTTTCAATCTTTGCAGCTTCGAGCGCATCCAATTCTTCGTCAGCGCGGCCAAAAATAAGCGGATCTCCGCTTTTCAAGCGCACGACCATATGGCCTTGATTGGCTTTTTCAATCAAAATGGCATTAATATCCGATTGCGGTGTTGATACCCCGCCTGGTTCTTTGCCGACATATATATATTCAGCCTCGCGGCGTGATAGCTCCATCACCTTATCACTAACAAGACGATCATAAACAATCACATCTGCTGCGTGGAGCGCTTGGCGCGCAGCAATAGTGAGAAGATCAGGGTTACCCGGCCCTGCCCCAACAAGAATAACCTTACCGCCCATATCTTTTTCAGGCATATTTAAGGCGCGTTCAACTCGAGCCGATAGTTCCGCATCATTTAAACGTAAATGACTATCCAGATTTTTATTGTCAAAAATTCGTGCCCAAAAACGCTGCCTATCTGACAAAGCGGGCATTAATGTTTTGACTTTGGCGCGCAAGTCTTGCGTTTTAAGCGCCAGACGGCCCAATGTTATTGGCAAGCGTGTTTCCAAATCAGATTTAAGCGCTCGCGATAAACCCGGGCTTGTGCCTTCACTGCCAATGGAGATCACAACTGGAGCGCGGTCAACAAGTGCTGGCGTAATAAAGCTACATGCCGCTTTCTGGTCAGCCGCATTGACGGGGATATTTTGTGCAGAGGCTAAAGCTGCGATTTGCGCATTTAGCGCATCATCTTCGGTAGCGGCATAAATAAGCGCCGCCCCGTTTAGGTCTGCGGGTGTAAACCCGCGCGCTTCATGCGTTATCTTGGCGTCATTAACATGGGCCGCATCAATCCAGCGCTGCACTTCTGGGTTTACATCAACGGCCAGAATGAGGATATGCGCTTCAGTTTTAATGAGCGTGCGCAATTTAGCTTCTGCCGCCTCGCCAGCGCCAACCACTAAGATTTTGGCCTCACGTGTATTTATATGAATAGGTAAATATTGCATAATTAAGCCAAATGCGGTGTTCTCTTGATTAAATTCAGCGTTCTATATATAGAACAATCTGAAAAATCAAATCCAAACTGGGGTTATGCTGCAGCATATCACATAAACGTCATGGCTAGACAAAAAAGACAACCTTGCGCGCAAACTGACGCGC
The DNA here is from genome assembly GCA_937929915.1 of uncultured Caulobacterales bacterium. GTDB lineage: Bacteria > Pseudomonadota > Alphaproteobacteria > Caulobacterales > Maricaulaceae > Litorimonas. The sequence continues at coordinate 74,522 of CALFUN010000017.1, forward strand.
TCACCGAAAAACTCGGGCAGACTATATTACGCCTGCGCACCGCAGATAAGATGTCGCTAGGAGATTTATCTGACCTATCAGGCGTAGCAAAATCTATGATTTCCCAGATTGAAAAAAACGAGACGAACCCGACATTGGCCACTTTGTCGCGTTTATCACAAGCTCTGGGCACCAGCGTAGAAGCCATTGTCTCGCAAGATGATGACACGCCTGCCTTCTTGGCCAAAGCCGAAGTTAAAGACACACCTGTATTATTCAGTGAAGATGGTTTGTGCAAACTTCGCATCATTGGCTCTATTGATACTGTACAATTCGTACAGTGGTATGATTTTACAGCTAAAGCGGGCGGGCAGCTTATCAGTTCCCCTCACCCGATAGGTTCCATTGAAAATCTGAGTATTCTACACGGCAAGGTGCGTGTTACGGCGGGCACAGAAAGCTGGACAGCAAAGGCGGGAGAAACGCTACGTTACCGCGCTGATCGCCCGCATAAAATTGAAAATATCGGCGATACAGAGGCGCATGCTACAATGGTCAACATACTGGCTCATGCTGTTAGAACAATAAATTAAGTTTTCTGCCATCTTTTTTAGCAAAGCCTTGCGATTATACGCCATTAGGCTAAATACGCGGGCATGAATTACCACTCTCATAGCAACCCAAAAGTAAAAGCTCGCTTTGGGGACGCCCTGCTCGCTAGCCTTGCAACAGATGGCGGGTTATGGATGCCCGATAGCCTTCCATATTTCAATCCAGAGCAAACCGCAGAGATGGGCGCGATGAGTTTTGCCGATTGCGCAACCTTTCTTTCGCGGAAATTTGTTGATGAGCGGTATTTTACAGATGATTTGAAAACCATCTGCCAAGATGCTTATGATTTTGATGTGCCAATCGTGACACTTGACGGCAAACCTCTCGATACGGCCATGCCTGAGCGCGATAATGATTATATCTTAGAGCTATTTCATGGCCCGACATTGGCTTTTAAAGATTTTGCAGCCCGTTTCATGGCCCGTGCTGCGAGTCATTTGATGCAGGCAAGCGGAGAAACGCGCACAATTCTTGTAGCAACATCAGGCGATACAGGCGGCGCGATAGGAGATGCCTTTCTAGATCAAGACGGTATCAATGTCTTCATCCTCTTTCCGCAAGGCGGGGTGAGTGCAACCCAAGAACAACAGCTTTGTACAATGGGACGTAGAGGCTGTAATGTGCGCGCCATAGCGATTGACGGCACATTTGATGATTGCCAACAACTTGTCAAAGATGCCTTTGGGAACAAAGATTTAAGTCAAAAACATAACCTTATGTCGGCCAATTCCATCAATGTTGGCCGCGTCATTCCGCAAAGTTTTTATTATTTTTGGACTAGTCTGCAGCTCAAAGCAGCGCATGGCGATCGCCCCCTCGTTTATTCTATTCCTTCAGGAAATTTAGGGAATTTAACGGGCGGGTTAATTGCCAAGAAAATGGGCGCGCCCATTGACCGTTTTGTTATTGGCAATAATAGCAATGACCCTTTTGTAGATTACCTCAACACAGGCACTTATCGCCCGCGTCCAAGTGTTCCAACGCTCTCCAATGCTATGGATATTGGCCGGCCAAATAATTTCCCGCGTATTCTAAATCTCTATGAGGGAAATTATGAGGCGATTAAGAATATTTGCTGGGGGGCTTCTTTTACAGATGCAGAAACAGAACGGCATATGCGTAAAGTTTACAATGCAACCAATTACATCATGTGCCCTCATACGGCTGTCGGGCATTTAGCCATGGAAGCTTTCTGTGATGGTGTTGAAACTGACTTTACCAAAGTCACAGTCGGCACAGCTCATCCTGCGAAATTTTCAGGTAGCGTAGAACGTATTTTACACACGGATCTGCCTGTGCCGGCCCCGTTAGTTAGGGCTATGCGCAAACAAAAACGCGTTCATATTATGCAGCCTGCTCTTGATAGTCTGGCTGATTATCTCGCTATACACGCCTAATGCAGCTCTCCCGCGCAGAATTTGAGGCCCGTTATACGGCTGGAACGCTGCGCATCGCCCTTATCGGCATGTCCAATATCGGGAAAAGCTACACAGCCATGCGCCTTGCAACACATTATGATATGTCCTTGATAGAAGTGGACAAATTAATCTGGGAAGACCTTGGCCAAAGCAGTATGGATGATTTTGCGGCATGGCAAGGTCATCCTTATTCGAAAGGTTATAATGAACGCGAGGCGCAATCTATTGCCCTTGAAACGAAAGCCACCACTAAAGCCCTACGCACCCAATCACATAACCCTTTATTGGATACAACAGGCAGCGTGATTTACACGAGCCAAGCGGTTTTAGACAGATTAAAAACGCAATATTACACCATACATATACGGGCTTCAGAAAATGCCGTTAATCGTTTGAAAATACAGTATTTTAAACAACCTAAACCGCTAATTTGGGCAGGTTATTATAAAGACATTGATGGCAAAACGCCCAGTGAATCCATTTTGGACTGTTATCCGAAACTCCTCGCAGCCAGAGCCAAAGCATATAGCGCGATTGCGGATCACACGCTCGAATCCAGTTTTATCCTCAATCCTGACATTGGTATTGCCGATATATATGAGGCTTTAAAGCCAGCCAGTTAGCAACCGTTCTCTGGCAAGTTCCGCGAGTAAATCTATATGATCTTCGCGCGCATTTAAGCATGGTATCGCCGTGAATTTCTCGCCGCCCGCCTCTTCGAAGCTCTCATGCGCTTCAATGGCAATTTCTTCAAGTGTTTCAAGGCAGTCTGCTGAAAAACCTGGCATCATCACAGCGACTTTTTTCACGCCTTGGCCTGGCAGGGCTTCGAGGGTTTTATCGGTGTAAGGTTGCAGCCACGCTTTTGGGCCAAAACGCGATTGGAATGTCGCATATAGTTGCGCCTCACTCATATCCAATTCCGAACGCAGTAGCTCCGTGGTTTCCAAGCATTCACCTTGATATGGGTCGCCCTTATCAACATAGCTTTGCGGTAGGCCGTGATAGGATGTCAAAATAACATCGGGTGTCCAGTCAAGCGTTGCAAGGTGGTCTTTCACGCTTTGTCCTAGCGCCGTGATAAAGCGCGGATCATCATAATAATGCCTCATAAACCGTAATTCTGGCACATCCATACGGTCTTCGAGCGCCATAGCCACACCATCATATACAGAGGCCGTCGTTGCGCCAGCAAATTGAGGATACATTGGTAATATGGCAATGCGCGTACATCCGCGCGCTTTGAGGCTATCAAGAGCATCGCCTATGGACGGATTTCCGTAACGCATGGCAATATCGACAATCACATCATCACCAAGCCGCTCTTGCACGCCCGCCGCTTGCGCGCGGGTAATCCGAATAAGCGGCGCCTCCATGCGCTCCAAATCCCCTTCCAAGCCTTCAGGTTGGTTCCAGATCGAGGCATAAGCCTGCGCGGATTTTTTAGGCCGCGTACGCAAAATAATGCCATGCAATATAGGACACCAAATCCAGCGCGATGTATCAATGACACGGTAGTCATGCAAAAACTGCCCAAGATATTTACGAGTCGCGGCTGCATTTGGGCCGTCAGGCGACCCAAGATTTACCAATAATAGCCCCGCCTTGTCTGTCATTCTGTGTCCTTTTCGCCGCAGTCATGCGTAAATCATTCAATCCTAAGCTCCATATAGACTTAAGACTTACTCTATGCCTTGACCGACAAAGCCATGTGCCTAGGATTGCTAAAAGTCTATATAGTTTGATGGAGGATATATATGAAACACGCATTATTACTAGCCACTAGCTTGAGCTTATTTGCTTTAACGGCTTGCCAAAATCCAACCATAGACAGCGAGACATCACAAACCGTCAAAGACGCTGTGGAAACAGTCACGCAAAATGATGCACCTACCCTACAAGACGCCAAAGAATTTCTGGAAACCACAGAAGCGCGGCTTGTCGAATTCAATCTACGCTCCGCAAAAACAGCTTGGGCAAAGGCGACAAATATCACCGATGCAACAAATGAAGCCGAAGCCATCGTAAATGCCGAAGGCGCGAAATTATCGACCGAATTATCAAACGCTGCCAAACGCTTTAATGATCTTAGTCTGCCTGCAGATATGCGCCGTAAAATTGACGGACTGAAACGCGGTAGTAGCTTCCCAGCGCCTGAAAAAGAGGGCGCCGCAGATGAGTTAGCCCAAATCATGACACGCCTTGATTCGCGGTACGGTACAGGTAAATTCACCTATAAGGGCGAGACACTCACTTTAGGCCAAGCCTCAGATGTCATTGCCGAATCGCGCGATCCTGCAGAGCTTCAAGCGATTTGGGAAGGCTGGCGGACAATCTCCCCTGCTATGAAGGATGATTATGCGCGCATGGTTGAAATCATTAATGAAGGCGCGCGTGAATTAGGCTATGATGATGCAGGCGCGCTATGGCGCGGCGGTTATGATATGGACGGTGATGCCTTCACCAAAGAGGCTGATCGCCTTTGGGGGCAAGTCAAGCCGCTTTACGATCAGTTGCATTGCTATGTGCGCAGTGAGCTTAATGAAAAATACGGCGATACAGTTGTTCCGCTTGATCAACCCATTCGCGCTGATATTCTGGGCAATATGTGGGGTCAAAGTTGGGGCAATGTATTTGATGAAGTTGCGCCTGCAAACGCTGTTAAAGGTGTTGATGTAACACAGCTTTTGAAAGATAAAAATTACGACCCAGTCAAAATGGTCGAGGTCGGAGAAAAATTCTTCACCTCTATGGGCTTTGCTCCGCTGCCTGAAACGTTCTGGGAGCGCTCTCAAATTGTAAAGCCCGAAGGCCGCGAGGTTGTTTGTCATGCCTCGGCTTGGAATCTTGATGACAAAGATGATGTTCGCATAAAAATGTGTACCAAAGTTAACGCCGAAGACTTCTCAACCGTGCATCATGAACTTGGGCATAATTTCTACCAACGCGCTTATAAAGATCAGCCTGTATTTTATCGCAGCGGCGCCAATGACGGCTTCCATGAGGCCATTGGTGATATGATTGCTTTATCTATCACGCCTGAGTATCTGGTTGAGATTGGCTTACTAGAGAAAGAGGCTGTCCCGGGCGCGGATGCAGATCTGACGCTGCTTATGCGCCAAGCTATGGACAAGGTAGCTTTTCTGCCGTTCGGCCTCATGGTCGATCAATGGCGCTGGAAAGTTTTTTCAGGAGAATATAGCCCCGCTGACTATAATGATGGGTGGTGGGAGTTACGCGAGAAATATCAAGGCTTGCGCGCCCCGAGTGAGCGCCCTGCAGATGCTTTTGACCCAGGTGCAAAATATCATATCCCAGGTAACACGCCATATATGCGTTACTTCCTCGCCCATATTTTGCAGTTCCAATTCCACAAAGCCGCATGTGATATTGCGGGTGTGGAAGGCCCGCTTCACCGCTGTTCTGTTTATAATAATAAAGAAGTTGGCGCACGGTTTAACGCCATGATGGAAATGGGCCAATCCAAGCCTTGGCCAGATGCGCTTGAGGCGTTTACAGGTACGCGTGATATGGACGGATCTGCGATTTTGGAATATTTCGCCCCGCTCATGACCTATCTTGAAGCAGAAAATAAAGATAAAAGCTGTGGATGGTAATCACGTTTCCAATATAGTTAATCGCTAAGTAAGGATTTCAGCATAGGAATTTTATATGACCTATGCTGATTCACCACCTGCCTTTCATAAAACACCGAAAGTTCGGGTAAGATCACCTATTAAAGTTCTGGTTATTACTGATAATACAGATGCAATCAAGGATACGATTGCCGAGCTAAGAACGCTCGACATGGATGTGCAACTTGCCTTATTTGATGGCTTGAAACTAGCCTCTATCCCTCGGCAATGCCCTGATGCGGTTTTATGCTTCTTCACAGATTATATTGAGAAGTCGGAAAGCATAGTCAAAAGCTTAAAAACGCATTTCGCACCGCGAGATGTGCCTATGATTGGAGCCGCGACACGCCCAACGAAAGTGAGCACAAGTCATTTTGATAGCATGCTTTTTGCGCCCATGCACAGCTCTCAAATCGCAAACCGTGTCCATTCAATGATCAGACTCGGCCATATGGAAGCTGAAATCACGCGGCGCATCGACACGTTAAATGAAGATTTCGGCTATGAGACACACCTCCCTAACGCTCTAAGTCATAGACCTTTTCAAATATTATTTGTCGGCAAGGCCACGCCAGCTTTCATGATAGTCATTAATGCCTTGCAAGAAAAAAATGTGAAAGTCATAGCCGCCTTTACCTCATTCACAGCCTTTGACTATCTACATGAAGAACGGTTTGACGCGGTTGTCATGAACGCTTTGGATCATGCCGAACCCGCCTTATCAATTTCACAAACAATGCGCCGTAATTCTGCGCTTTACCATATACCGACATTATTCTTAGTAAAGCCTGATAGCTTCAGAGAACAAGATAAAGCCTATGAAAGCGGCGCAAGCGATATAATTTCTATAGATGCCCCTGCGGAGGAAATTAACGGACGCGTATTAGAACTAGCAAATTATTACCGTATTCATGAGCAATTAAAATCAGAATTCAACGCATTAGGCGGGCCAGAATGTCTGGATGAGCCGACAAAATTATTCAATGGAGCATTTTTAGCTGCCCATCTGCCGCGTATTCAACGCGCCGCAGAGCTATCTTCTGCGGAGTTTTCTTCGATTGCCATCCGTGTTCGGCCCAACGGATTGGATGACATCAAACCTGCTTTCATGGCCATGGCATTTTCCCAACTGGGTTTAATGCTGAAAAACCTCATACGTATGCAGGATCTTGTTACGCGTATTGATGATGACTTATTTGCGATTATACTACCCAATACAACAGAATATGCCGCGCAAATTATCATAGAGCGTATTCGAAATGTGGTGGACTGCGCTGCATTTGATACAGGCGTCAAACACAATGCAGCCTTCACCATGAGCATTGAAGCTAAAAACTTTACGCCTCATCATTATGAAAATGTTCAGGATATAAAAACCCATCTATTATCAGAATTAACTGACGACACGCCGCATTTAAAAGCTTTGGCTTAGAAGACTAAGACGAGTTCGCGCTAAACTGGCGGCACTAAGGCCAAAACAGCTTTTTCTGTACCCTTCAGGCGCGCTTTAGCCGCATCAAAATTCCCCATAACCAAAATGGTTTGATCGGGCCGCAAACGCCATCCAGAATTTTTCGTTATCGCATGCATAATCACAGACGGATCTTTTACATCTTCATGACGCATTGTGATAACAATACCACGCGGCCCTGTATCAATCTTACTGACATGAGCCTGCCTACATAAGCGTTTGATTTTCATAACTTTCAACAACGATTCAAGTTCCGCTGGCAAAGCCCCAAAACGGTCAATCAGTTCTGCGGCCAATGCGTTACTCGCTGCATCATCTTCAATCTCGGAAATTCGGCGATAAGTCGCAAGACGTAAATTCAAATCTTCTATGTAAGTCTCAGGGATAAGTATCGCGACACCTACATTGACTTGCGGCGACCAAGTTTGATCGGACACAACAACGTCATCGCGCAATTCCGCAACGGCTTCTTCGAGCATATGTTGGTACAGCTCCACACCTAAATCTTTTATATGCCCTGACTGCGCCTCGCCGAGCGGATTGCCTCCGCCGCGCATGTCCAAATCATGACTTGCGAGTGTAAACCCAGCCCCGAGTGTATCAAGTGATTGCAGTATTTTCAGACGCTGTATCGCGCCAGCAGTCGCCACATGCTCATCAGGCATCGTCAGATAGGCATAGGCCCGCACTTTAGAGCGCCCCACCCGTCCGCGCATTTGGTAGAGCTGCGCAAGACCAAACAGATCCGCGCGGTAAACAATCATCGTATTAGCCGACGGAATATCAATCCCGCTTTCAATGATAGATGTCGAGATAAGCACGTCATATTCACCGTCATAAAAGGCGGTCATAATATCTTCGAGAACCCCGCCTGCCATTTGTCCATGTGCTATGACATATTTCACTTCAGGCACGGCATTGCGCAAAAACTCCTCTATGCGCGGAATATCGGCAATACGCGGAGCCACGAAATAAGACTGCCCGCCGCGGTACCGCTCGCGTAGTAACGCCTTGCGAATGCTTACCTCATCAAATGGCATCACATATGTACGCACAGCGAGGCGGTCAACAGGCGGCGTCGCGATTAAGGACAAATCCCGAATGCCAGACAGCGCCATTTGTAGTGTCCGAGGGATAGGCGTTGCTGTTAATGTCAACACATGCACATCGGCGCGCAAAGCTTTCAAACGCTCTTTATGCTGCACGCCAAAGCGCTGTTCTTCATCAACAATGACAAGCCCTAAATCAGAAAATTTAATCGTTTTAGCCAGTAAAGCATGTGTACCGATAACAATCTCGCAGCGGCCATTCGCCAACGCCTCTTTCGTGAGTTTCGTATCTTTAGATGACACAAGACGAGAGAGCTGCCGAACTTTGACGGGCCAACCTTTAAATCGTTCCGAGAATGTTTTGAAATGCTGACGTGACAAAATTGTTGTCGGCGCAACAATGGCGACTTGTTTACCGCTCATCGCAACTGCAAATGCCGCACGTAAGGCAACTTCTGTTTTCCCAAAACCAACATCTCCGCAAATCAATCGATCCATAGGCTTACCGCTTTTCAGATCTCCCATAATATCTTCAATAGCGCTAAGTTGATCGTCGGTTTCAGCATAAGGAAAGCGCGCGGCAAATTCATTATAGGCGCTCTCATCCATGGATAAAGGCTCAGATGTTCGCATCGCACGTTTGGCGGCGATTATAATAAGCTCTGCGGCGATCTCGCGCAATTTACCTTTGGCTTTGGCTTTACGCGATTGCCATGCCGCCCCGCCTAACCTGTCCAGCACAGCGCCCTCACTGCCGCTGCCGTAACGCGAAAGCAGTTCGATATTTTCAACCGGCAAGAACAGTTTGGCTTCGCCTGCATATTGCAGCTCAAGACAGTCATGCGGCGCGCCGCCAACATCGAGCGTACGCAGCCCTAAATACCGCCCAAGGCCGTGGTCAATATGGATAATTAAATCCCCGGGACTCATTGAGCCTGCTTCGGAGATAAAATTCTTGGCCTTACGCTTACGCCCGCGATTGACAAGCCTGTCGCCCAGAATATCTTGCTCTGACAACACAGATAAATCACCAAGAGTGAATCCGTTTTCCACGGGCAAAAGCACCACGCCAGCCTGCCCCGTTTTCAGCTCATTGGCTTGTTTATCCGTTAGCTTAGGCGCTATAAAATCATGATCTTCTAAGACAGAATTTAGCCGTTCACGTGAACCTTCCGTCCAACATGCTACCCAAACTTTTTGTTTCCTCTCGCGCAGCTCTGATAAATGCGCCGTCACGGCCTCAAATACATTCATACCTTCCGTGCGCCGTTCTACGCCGAAATTACGAGCAAGCTTGCCTTCAAAATCAATCTTTTGGCCTTCGTCAGGCGCGTTAAACGGCGTATGCTTGCGCAGGCGTAATGGCGCAGTGAGATCATCCCATGCTTCATTTGATATATAAAGCTGATCGGCGGGCAAAGGCCGGTACAATCCCGCAGATTTCGCAGGATCGCCAGAGCCTGTATCTCGCGCCTCGGCATGATCTTTGCGAGAGCTATAAAAATCTTCAATCAAATCCCAACGCTCTTGGCGGGCTTCAGATAGCAAACCATCACAGGCAATCAGAGCTTGCGGGCCGATATAATCAAATATCGTTTCTAATTGCGGATAAAAAAGCGGCATATAATGCTCAATGCCTTGCGGACGGATGCCCTCTATAATAGCTGCATAGATTGGGTCACGACTAACCCCGCCGCCAAAGGCCGCTATGTAATTACGGCGAAAATTAGCAATATTGCTATCTGTAAGGAAAACTTCGGAGACAGGCGCAAGAGTGATATGTTCTCGCGCCTGCGTCGTGCGCTGAGTTTCAATATCAAAGCTACGGATTGTCTCAAGCTCGTCACCAAAAAAATCAAGCCGTACTGGTGTTTTATCTGTGGCCGGAAAAATATCAATTATCCCGCCGCGAAACGCAAAATCCCCAGCCTCCATCACCGTAGAAGCGCGGCTATAGCCATTTTGTTGCAGATAACTCTCAAGCGCTTCGCGTTTGACTTCATCGCCTTGGCGCGCTGAAAACCCTGCGCCGTCTATGATGTCCCGAGACGGAACGCGCTGCATGGCTGCACTTGCTGTTGTGACGATAATTTGCGGTTGATTTGCGGGGAGCCTAAGCAGCGAATAAAGCGCCCCTGCCCGCCGAGCTGCGATTGTACGTCCTGGCGAAACACGATCATATGGCAAGCAATCCCATGCAGGCAGCGAGACACATAAAATATCAGGCGCAAAAAAACGGCAGGCGGATATAAACGCCGCAGCACGCGTATCATCTCTTGCGATAAATAAAGCGCGCGTTCCCATGCGGCGAACGGCTTGGGTGAAAACAAGGGCATCAGCCCCTTCGGGTAAGCCCGCAGCCGTAAGGGATAACTCTGTCCCTATATAACGCGCTAATTGGATTTGCATTAAACGACTTTAGGGTCAAAAGCGCATATACGCGCAAATAACGGCGTATCATAATTAGCCGGCACAGGCAGAGTGCCATTAACCCACGCATAAATATCATGATCTTTGGCGCCAAGCAGGTCTTCAAACATGGTAAGTTCAGCGTCAGATAACGCATCAATATGCGCTTTGGCAAATCCGCCTAAAATCATATCAGCCTCTTTAAAACCGCGGTAATTCGCCCGGTACACAAGGCGTTTACGGCGAATATCTAGCTGGGTCATATCTGTGTTATCAGTCATGCTCGGCGCTTTATCGAAAAATCGTGCCTCTGTCACTTGCAGATACGTAATTCTCACGGCATTTAGAACTTATGTCGCGCCCTGCTGAACTTTTTCCTTATTTCGCTGATGTGCGAACCCTAAATGGGGTTGGTGATAAGACTGGCGAAGCTTTGGGCCGCGCTATGGGGACGCGGCTGCGTGATTTGATTCTAACCCCGCCGCATAGCTTGATTGATCGCAGCTACCGCCCAACCATAGCTGGTGCAATCGCAGGTGATATAGCCACATTTCAAGTCACAATCGGCTCGCATATTGTACCGACACATAGAAATCGTCCATATCGCGTGCGCGTATTCGATGAAACAGACAATATGATGCTAGTATATTTCAAAGCCCGCAAGCCACAAATGGAGAGCCTTTTACCCGAAGGGTCTACGCGTTTGATTTCAGGTAAATGTGAGGTGTTTAATACAGAGATACAAATGACGCATCCTGACTATGTTCTATCCATGGACAAAGCGGATAGTTTGCCAATTTATGAAACGCTTTACCCGCTCACAGCAGGATTATCACAAAAGGTGGCGCGCAAAGCGGTCAATGCGGCGCTTGATATTGCACTGCAATCTGAAAATTTGGGCGAATGGCTCGATCCTGCCTTTGTAAAGCAGCAAGATTGGCCAGATTTTCGCAAAGCCATTCATCTGCTACACCGCCCGCAACATCCTGTTGATATAAATAGCACAAGCCCGATCCGGCGCCGGCTAGCCTATGATGAACTTTTTGCCAAACAACTCGCTATGGCTTTGGTGCGTGAAAGCAACCGTGCCATGAAAGGGCAGACTTTAAAGTCAGATGGCACATATGTTGACGATGTTCTGCGCGGCGCGCCCTTCCCGCCAACTGGCGCGCAAATAAAAGCCTTTGAAGATATAAGATTAGATATGTCATCACCTGATCGCATGGCGCGCTTACTGCAAGGCGATGTCGGGGCGGGAAAAACCTTTGTCGCAGCGCTGGCTTGCGCTTATGCAGCCGAAGCTGGCGTACAGGTTGCGCTTATGGCTCCAACTGAAATTCTCGCACGTCAGCATGTCGAAACGCTTAAAACCTTTCTAGATCCAGCGGGCCTAACCGTCGAAGGCGTGACGGGCCGTGATAAAGGCAAAGCGCGCACGGCACTCGCAACAGGTATGAGCGAAGGCTATATTGATGTTATTGTCGGCACGCATGCTTTGTTTCAAGATAAGACCATCTTCAAAAACCTCGGTTTGGTTATCATTGATGAGCAACATAGATTTGGTGTGCGTGATCGGTTGCGTCTGGCTCAAAAAGGCACCGCACCTGATTTGCTTGTTATGACTGCAACGCCCATACCGCGCACATTAGCGCTGACGAGTTATGGTGATTTAGACATTTCGATTTTAGACGAAAAACCTGCGGGCCGCTTACCGATAGATACGCGTATCTTACCGCTACAAAAACTCGATAATGTCATAGACGGTATTGGCCGCGTGATTGAAAAAGGCAATCAGGTCTATTGGGTTTGCCCGCTGGTCGAAGATAGCGAGGTGATTGATTTAACCTCCGTCGAAGACCGTCACAGACAGCTTACCGCTATATTTGGTAACCGCGTCGGATTGCTACATGGCAGATTATCCGCGCAAGAAAAAGAAGCCATGTCACTGGCTTTTAAAGCTGGGCGTTATGACATTCTGGTTGCGACAACTGTGATCGAGGTAGGCGTAGACGCTCCCAATGCGACAATTATCGTCATAGAACATGCCGAACGTTTTGGTCTTGCACAGCTTCATCAACTACGCGGACGTGTGGGGCGTTCTGACAAACCTTCATCTTGTCTGTTGCTCTATAAGGGGCCGTTATCTGTGAGCGGCAAAGCACGGCTTGAGATTATGCGCGAAAGTGAGGACGGGTTTCTGATTGCAGAAAAAGATTGGGAGCTACGCGGGTCAGGCGATTTACTGGGCGCGGCGCAAAGCGGCCTGCCAAATTTCACATTAGCGAATTTAGATAAGCATCGCGATTTACTTGAAACGGCAACGCAAGATGCACGCTTGCTCGTGCAAAATGATCCCAGCTTGTCCTCCGCACGCGGAAAAGCAGCGCGGCAACTTTTATATTTATTCGAACAAGATTACGGCATTGCCTTGATGCGCGCAGGTTAGCGCGGTTTGGTCTTAGACCCATTCAAATCTACAAGGTCATCATTGGATGACACCATGCCGCCTGACACAATCATTTTTGCGCCCTCTTCTGGAGTCATATCTAAAATCTGTAAATCTGTTTCTTTGACAAACAGTAAGAACCCTGATGTCGGATTAGGGGTTGTGGGTACAAAAACACAGACAAAGCCTTCAGGTAATTTCTGCGCGGGCGCGCCGCTTAAATCTGCGGTGACAAACCCAATCGCATAAAGTCCTTTTCGCGGATATTCGAGCAAGCATACGTCCCTAAAGGCACGATCTTTTTGCGCGGCTACGGTTGTTACGATTTGCTTAATCGCATTATAAATTGGGCTAACAATCGGGACGCGCGCTAATAGCCGCTCGCCCGCTTTCAAAACGGAATTGCCGATAAAATTAGACGCCACAACGCCAATCCCAAACAGCAAGATAATTGAAATAATCAAGCCAAGACCAGGAATATCAAAGCCAATATAAGTTTTGGGATTAAGCTGTACGGGGAGTAGCCCTAAGACATTATTATCAATTTTTTGAACAATCCATGACACACCAGACACCGTTGCGATAATCGGCAAAGCAATTACCACACCTGTGAAGAATCGGTTGCGTATCCATCTTACCAAGCGAAATTTGGTGTTATTAACAACATCACGCGCTTTATTAGGCTTTTCACTCTGGGAGGTTTTATCTGTCACAAGGCCAATCCATTAAATTCACGTCACCATAGCTGAATCTGCTATACATGACGGTCAATTTTCGTATCCATATAACCTTAAACATATGGTAGAGATATGAAAAAAAGTATCAAATTCGCGACAATACAAAAAACCCTATTGGGATGTGTGTTGTTTTTGTCATGCCTTTTGGTTACAGCCTATTTTTTTCGCGATAATATTTTCCAAAATATCCAAGATCCTGGGCAACCATTTCAAACCTACACACCTCCAGCTGCGCCAAATTATTCAAATATGGACGCTTGGCTTGCACAGCCTGATCTGGGCGATGATCCTTATACCCATACAGCCAAAGGTGATGTGTTTGTTGTGGTACCGAGCGTATATCGCGGCGGCGCCCATTGGAACCTGCCGAGTGACGATTTAAAACGTAAGAGCAAATTACAACGCATTGTGCGGCCAAATTATGTGTCACCTTACGGCCAAGCGGGACGATTATTCGCACCTTATTATCGTCAAGCTTCACTTTACGCCTATATGACATCACGCGAAGATGCGATACAAGCGCAAGATTTCGCCTATCAGGATGTGAAACGAGCCTTTCAATCCTTCTTAGAGAACTCCCCGCCTGAACGGCCCATCGTACTTGTCGGGCATAATCAAGGCGCTAGTCATGTGCAGAGGCTACTGGTTGATTTTTTCCAAGGCGAGCTTAAAAACCGTCTCGCCGTGGCTTATGTGATTGACTACCCTTTGCCGCTTGAAGCCTTTGAAAGCTCTCTTTCAGCTTTAAAGCTCTGCGAAACAGAAACCGATACAGGCTGCGTTGTCGCTTTTGGAACTTTCACACCCAAAGACCGCGTAATCGCAGATCGATATACGAATCGCCTGCTTGTTCATGATGGCACAGCTTATAAAGCGATTGCAGGACGTAATATTGCTTGTATGAACCCGCTTGTCTGGCAAAGCCATGAGGATTACGTGCCGCGCCGCTTGCACAAAGGCGGAGTGGCCGCGGAAGGACTGGAGCCAGATATTGATCCCGCGCCTTTAACGAAGCAAGTCGGCGCACAGTGCCAAAACGGGCTTTTACTTGTTGATAAGCCTCGGAGCCGTTCACTGCGGCGTCCCATTCAAGTGGGCGCAAAATTTCGGACACTGCCATCTAATCTATTTTACGAAGACCTTAAGCAAAATGCCGTCACGCGCGTCAATATGCTACTTGAAAGCGGAACATTACCCAAACGTACAGGTAAGCTAGATAACTTTGATGTCATTGACGTGATTGAAAGCCCCGTTAGTCCAGTGCAGGATGTCGAAAACTCCAAAAATTAAGCCTTAGCTAAGTCATCGAAGCGCTTAATATCATTGATTAAATCTTCAAATTCATCCATTGGCACCATATTCGGGCCGTCGGACGGCGCGCTGGCGGGATCAGGATGTGTTTCCATAAATATAGCCGCCACACCAATAGAGGCTGCTGCCCGCGCCAATACAGGCACATATTCACGTTGCCCCCCGCTTGTACCGCCTTGCCCGCCCGGTTGCTGCACAGAATGTGTAGCGTCAAACACAACGGGACAGCCAAAGCTTTTCATAACTGGCAAGCCTCGAAAATCTGTCACGAGTGTATTGTAACCAAAACTCGCTCCGCGTTCGCAAGCCATGACGTTAGGATTACCCGCCTCAACCACTTTATTGATAACATTTTCCATGTCCCAAGGGGCTAGAAACTGCCCTTTTTTGACATTCAAAACCTTCCCTGTTTTAGCTGCGGCCACGAGTAAATCCGTCTGGCGACATAAAAAGGCGGGGATTTGGAGAATATCTACAACTTGACCAACTTCGGCGGCCTGCTCGGCTGTATGTATATCCGTCACACATGGCATATCGAGGCTTGTGCGAATCTCTGCGAAAATCGGCAAGGCCTTTGACAACCCAATTCCGCGCGCTGAATGAATAGAGGTACGATTGGCTTTGTCATATGAGGATTTATAGACAATATTGATACCTGTCCTGTCAGAAATAGCGCGCAAACGTTCGGCTGTCATTAGCGCATGGTCGCGGCTTTCCATCGCACATGGCCCTGCAAGAACCGTTAAACGCTTATCATTGCTAATTTCATAAGTGCGGCCAGTCGGTGTTTTTAATGATATTAGAGCATTAGGCGATGTCATTATTGGGATTTCCTAAAATCACATTTACAGTCAATCGCGCCATAACATAGACGTTACGCAAAACCTATGGATTTTCTCGGTGAGATGCGGCAAAGCACAGCTTGATAATGACTAAAGATTTGAGGATATTATGAAGGCCAAAAACATATTAGACCTTATCGGCAATACGCCGCTGCTACGTCTACAAGATGCCTCGAAAATGACAGGCTGTGATATTTACGGTAAAGCCGAGTTTTTAAATCCGGGTCAATCCGTCAAAGACCGCGCGGCGATCTCTATCATACGCGCAGCCGAAGCATCTGGTGAGCTACGCCCAGGCGGCGTTGTTGTCGAAGGTACGGCAGGCAATACAGGCATTGGCCTTGCTATGGTCTGTTCTGCTCTTGGCTATCGGTGCAAGATCGTAATCCCGCGCACGCAAAGTCAAGAAAAGAAAGATTCGATCAAATTACTCGGCGCTGAACTTATTGAAGTTGACGCTGTGCCTTATGCCAATCCAGGTAATTATATTCATGCGTCTCAGCGCCTTGCCGAAGAGCTCGCAAAGACGGAAGCTTGCGGCGCGATTTGGGCCAATCAATTTGACAATATAGCCAACCGCCAAGCGCATCTTGACACAACCGGCCCAGAAATTTTTGACCAAACGGATGGTAAAGTTGATGGGTTTATCTGCGCTGTTGGATCTGGCGGTACGCTGGGCGGTGTATCTATGGCACTCAAAGCCCGTAATCCAAATATTCAAATCGGTCTTGCTGATCCTTACGGCTCAAAAATGTATGCCTATTACAAACATGGTGAACTGGAATCCGAAGGCAATTCTGTGACAGAAGGTATCGGGCAAGGCCGCATTACTAAAAACCTACAAGATGTGATTATCGATCGTGCTTACAGAATTTCTGACACCGAAGCCTTACAAATTGTCTTTGAGCTTAATCAACTCGAAGGCATCTGCCTTGGCGGCTCATCTGGCATAAATGTTGCGGGCGCTATTCATATGGCGCGAGAAATGGGGCCAGGCCATACGATTGTGACAATCCTGTGTGATTATGGATCACGCTATCAGTCTAAAATTTATAACCCAGAATTTCTTCGCGAAAAGAACCTGCCAGTCCCATCTTGGCTGTGTTAATGAACCCAATATGAAAAAAGCCACTAAATTTACACATTTATCGCGCCCGCCTGCTGGCCTTGGCACCGCCGTTAATTATAGCGCCGCGCGCGCCTCGACGCTGCTCTTTGAACGCGCCGAAGATTTATACCGCAATGATATTCGCGGATATGGCCGCCACGGCACACAAGTACATGACGCTTTGGCTGACATGTTCACAGAACTTGAAGGCGGCGCAGGCACAGTATTATTTCCGTCAGGATTAGCCGCCTGCACCTATCCAATATTGGCTATGGTCAAAACGGGCGATCATGTCCTGTTAACAGATTCTAGTTACGGGCCAGTCCGAAACTTCTGCATGCGTCATCTCAAACGCATGGGCATTGAAACGGAGATTTATAACCCTCGTATTGGCGCAAACATAGCGTCTCTTATCCGTGAGAATACAGCTGTTATTATGCTGGAAAGCCCTGGTTCACTGACCTTTGAAATCCAAGACACGCCCGCGATTGTGAAAGCCGCACAAGCGCGCAATGTCACAACGATTATAGATAACACATGGAGCGCAGGGCTTGTCTATAACCCGCTCGCTATGGGCGTAGACGTAAGCTGTCATGCCGCCACGAAATATTATGGCGGGCATAGCGATGTTATGTATGGCGCGGCCATTTGCCGTACAGAAGCCTTGCACAGCCAAGTCAAGAACATAGCCAAAGACTTTGGCAATGCCAGTTCCCCCGAAGATGCTTATCAAGTCCTGCGCGGGTTTCGCAGCATCCTTACTCGGTTTGAACATCAACAAGCTAGCGCGCTAAAAATTGCGGCTTGGCTAGCAAAACACCCAAAGGTCGCGCAAGTCCTACACCCTGCTTTACCAGAGCATCCAGACCATGCTTTATGGCAACGCGATTTCACAGGTTCCGCTTGTATTTTCAGTGTTATCTTAAATCCTACATCTGACGCTGATGTGTTGACATTTATCAATGGATTGAAATTATTTGGGATTGGTTTTTCTTACGGAGGGTTTGAAAGCCTGGCTATTCACTGCGATCCGCAATTACGGCGCAGTCATTCGGAAAAATTAAAAGGGCCGCTTATTCGTTTTGCCTGCGGACTTGAAGATGCTGGGGATCTACAAGCTGATATTGAACAGGCGTTTCACACCATCTCATAAGAGCCCCCATGCAAACCCATTTAAAAATCATGCGTTTTTTAGCCTTCATAGCTCTCATCGCGGCTATCATTGGGCTTGGATCCTGTTCGAACACACGTATATTACTGAAGCAATCCCCGAAAAATACCCCAAAAATCACCCATACACCTCTTCGCGTTAATCCTGCAAAATTAAACACATACCGCGAAAAATTACAGAACATTGTCTATGGGAACATTCCGACATTTCAAGATGCGCAGATTACTCAGACCAACGACTTAGGCCAAGTTTTAGACGGCACAGCGACATTAGAGCAATGGAAGGTCAAAGCAGGGTTTGGCGGGGCTAACCGTATATTTCATGTGGCTATATTACGACCAACGGATGACCCCCAAGCGCCGCTTATATTATCGCAAAACTTCTGCCCAAATCATGCCGTTATCCCGCTTGAAGGTTTAAGCACGCCAAGCGGCCCCTATATAGACTGTAGTTCTGGCGGTTTTGTCAACGGGATTTTCGGGTATTTCTTCGGGCGTTATATAACAACACCGCCCCTTAAAAATATTATGCAGCGCGGTTTTGGGTTTGCCGCTATATATCCAAGTGAGTTTGTCCCTGACAATACGCAAAACGGCCTGAAAGTCATCGCAGAATTGTTCCCAGACACACCTGTCAATGATCGTCCTGGCGCATTGGCAATTTGGAGCGCGCAGTCAATTTGGCTAGCTGACACACTTAAATCAACATTTGGAATAGAAAAAATTGCTACATTTGGTCATTCACGCTTTGGAAAGACAGCGCTTATTTCCGCGGCATTTTCTAATAATATTGACGCGGCGCTTGCTCATCAATCGGGCACTGGCGGGGCGTCTGTCATGAGAGATAATGTCGGTGAGAGTATAGATGATATATTGAAAAATTATCAGCAATGGTTCTCTCCGCGCCTGAAAGCCTATGCTCACGATCCGTCAACACTGCCCGTTGATGCACAGCACTTACTTGCCCTTATCGCGCCTCGGCCAATTTTGCTTGGTAATGCGCGGCGTGATGTCTGGTCAGACCCCAATGGCGCGTTCCTTGCGGCGCAACAAGTCGACACATTATGGGAAATGGCTGGCGGGACAGGTCTTGACCAAGATCGTCTCAAAGATTTCAATCCCAAAGCTGATATTGCATTCTGGCAACGCCCCGGCACGCACGGGGTCGTTAAAGAAGATTGGCCCGCATTCCTTGAATTTCTAGATTTTCACCTAAAACCAAATATAGCCCCTTAAAGTTTACACTATATAAACCTTATGATTACAATCATAAAGATAGTTCGTGACAAATAACAATCTTTGGTATAGTCAGGAATCATAGCTGGTGTTCACTTCATCCCAACTCAAACTTCAGCTATAAAGTAGGCGCCAAACCCACGCGCGGCACCTTAAATTTGGTGGGCTAGTCATTGATCTCCTCTCATCCCGGTGAGATTAGCGACTAGCCGCCTTTTTCATCTTTGACGTATTGCGATTTGGTTTATTTGATATTGAGCGAGAGCATTGTATCTTCATCACGCAGACAATACAGTAACATCATCGCGGCCAAAGCAGGCAGAGATGCCAAAAATACCATAGCTAATTTATCTGTAAAAAGGATCAATTTCGGTATCACCAATATTGTTCCAAGAAGATGGATAGACATAACCGCTGCGTAGCTAATGCGTTTTTTAAATCCAATTAAAAATGCAATAAGACTGACGAGGCCAAACACCCCTAGCGCTAAATTTGCCCATGACGGAAAGGCCTCAGTATAATAATGTCTTGAGGCCACTGTTTGAATAAATTCTGAGTCTGTAAACCGCTTTAGAGTCCAAGCAATGAGAAAGTAAAAGACAGATAAGCGAGTCAAAAATAATGGTAATTTTAGATTATTGGACATAATAGCTCCCTTTAATAGCAATAAATACCCCTAACAAACTTCCTATCTTAACGGCCTAACATTTACGTGATGGTATTTTAAGCTGTTTGACCGCGCAATCGTGCTTTGGCTTTTTCAGCGCCCAGCAGAACAAGAAACTCTCCCATTTGCGGCCCGCGGTCACGGCCTGATAAAGCTTTTCGCAACGGCATAAATAAAGTTTTCCCTTTGCGCCCATGCTCGGTCTTAAGCGTGCTTGTCCAAGCCCCCCATGTTTCGCTCGTAATAACATCAGGCAAACTATCGGCGGCAGCAGCGCAGAAGGCCTTATCCTCATCATCAATTTGGCCCGGCATGGGTGAGTAAAGCACGGTTGACCATCCCGCAGCATCACTCACTTTAGACACGTTCCCGCGTATAAGGTTCCAAAACGCCTCTCCGCCCCCAACATTTAGGTTTTCAAGATGCTCTTTGACCTGCGCATAAGGCCGCTCATGCAGCAATTTTCCATTAATCAATAACAGCTCACCTTCCGAGAAGCGGGCGGGCGCACGGCCAATTTTTGAGAAGGCAAACTCATCTTTCAATGCCTCCATAGATGTTCGCGCTTCAATCGGATCCGATGTCCCAATTTTAGCCAGTAATGAACAAATCGCGAGCGGTTCGAGCCCCTGCTCTTTTAATTCATCCATAGATAGCGAGCCGAGCCGTTTAGAGAGGCTCTTACCATCATGTCCAACCAAGAGCGGCGTATGCGCAAATTTTGGCAAATGGTCTGACAAGGCGCGAAACACTTCGATCTGCGCGCCTGAATTGGTCACATGATCTTCGCCGCGAATGACATGTGTAATTTTTTGTTCTATATCATCAACAACGCTTGGTAGCGTATATAAAAATGATCCGTCCCCGCGAATAAGAACAGGATCCGATAATGAAGCCGTGTCAATTTTTTGCTCCCCCCGCACCATATCATTCCACGTAACAGTCTGCCCAGAGAGCTTAAATCGCCAATGCGGCTTACGGCCTTCATCTGCGTAAGCTTTCATATCCGCATCCGTTAGCTCTAAGGCCGCGCGGTTATAAACAGGCGGTTTGCTTTGCACGCGCTGTAATTTTCTTTGACGGTCAAGCTCGTCTGCCGTTTCGTAACAGGGATATAAAAGCCCGTCTTTTTTGAGTTTTTCTGCGGCCTCCTCATACATTTTGAAACGATGCGACTGATTAAATGTACTATCCCACCCCATAGAGAGCCACATTAGGTCATCTTTGATACCTTGCTCATAGGCATGTGTGCTGCGGTCTAAATCCGTATCATCAATCCGCAGGACAAACTCGCCGCCTTGCTCGCGCGCAAATAGCCAATTTAGCAGCGCCGTACGGACATTACCGACATGAAGTTTCCCCGTTGGCGATGGGGCGAAGCGAACTTTTACTGACATCTATCTATCCTTAATAGGTAATCTATCGCGGTAGCGATTGGTTATAGGGTAGCGCCGATCACGCCCGAAATTTTTTGATCCAATTTTCACACCAGGCGGCGCTTGGCGACGTTTATATTCGGCAATGTATAATAAATTCTGTATCCGTTTTACAGTTACTTCGCTATGCCCGCGTGCGATAATATCTTCAAGCGGCAAATCATCTTCAACTAATCCATGCAGAATATCATCAAGAACCTCATATTCAGGCAGGCTATCGCTATCCTTTTGATCATCGCGTAATTCTGCCGATGGCGGCTTAGTCATAATATTCACAGGGATAGGCGCATCCCCGCCCAGCAGGTCAGCGGGATTATGCGCATTACGCCATTCGCACAGCTTAAAAACCTCAGTTTTGTAAACATCTTTAAGCGGGTTATACCCGCCGCACATATCCCCGTAGAGCGTGGCATAGCCAACGGCCATTTCCGACTTATTCCCCGTCGTGACAAGCATTGGTCCAAATTTATTCGACAGCGCCATAAGCGTTAAACCGCGCGCACGTGACTGGATATTTTCCTCTGCCGTGCTAGGCTCTGTGCCATCAAAAAACGGCCCCAACATCTCACTAAAAGCATCAATCGCAGGCTTTATCGCTATCGTATCATAACGGCATCCCAGACGCTGCGCGCATTCTTCGGCATCACTTAAGCTCTCACCTGATGTATATTTTGTTGGCATCATCACACACCAAACACGCTCTGGGCCAAGTGCATCGACAGCAATCGCGGCAACAATCGCGCTATCCACCCCGCCAGACAATCCTAAAACAACCTGTTTAAAGCCGTTCTTATTCACATAATCCGACAACCCCAAACAGATGGCGCGCCAATCAGCTTCAAACCCTGTGAGTTGCTCTTCGATCTTTGCATTAACACAAACCCAACCCTTCGCGCCCTTTTCCCATGTCGCAACATCGTAATCTTCGACAAAGGACTTTAGCGCTTGAACAATGGTGCCATCCGCCGACATAGAAAAACTAGAGCCATCAAATACAAGCTCATCCTGCCCGCCAATTTGGTTCACATAGATCAGCGGCAAGCCCTCATTATGCACTTTATCGCCCAACGCTTTGCTACGTTCAGACAAAGCCGTACGGCGCCACGGCGATCCATTTGGCGAGATAAGTATCTCTGCACCCAAATCCGCCAAATGCGAAGCCACGCCTGGTTGCCATAAATCTTCACAAATCGGCAAACCGAGCTTAACACCCTTAAACTCAACAGGTTCAGGCAACGGCCCTCGGGTAAAAATACGAAACTCATCAAAAACACCGTAATTGGGAAGATGATGTTTAAGACGCACATCGGTGATATGCCCGCCGCGCATAAATAAAATCGCATTATAAAGCGCCCCGTCCACTTGCCACGGCGTATTAAATACCACGGCTGGCCCGTCTTTGGTCAGTTTGGCAAAATCCTCGCAAAGCTCCCTGCAATCTGAAATCACAGAGGGCTTAAGCACGAGATCTTCGGCAGGGTAGCCAATAATGGTTTGTTCAGGCAGAACCAAAATATCAACGTCATCTGCTCTGGCGCGTGCATAAGCAGCGCTCGCTTTGGCAATATTCCCCCATAAATCCCCAACATGGGCATTGATCTGCGCAGAGGCAATTTTAAGCTGGATCGTCGCAGTACTTGTCATGTCGTCGGTTTAACCGCACGCCCTATAGGGAGCAAGGTTTTAAACGCGGCTTTAAGAGTTTAAGCGTGATATTTGCGATTACCACTACGCCGTAGATATTTATATAAGACTATCTAATTTTGTTTTCTCACAAGCAATTAAATATAAATATTTCAACCGCCCTCAATACGCCTAATGACCCGCTCCACCGCATTGAAAATTTGCTGCGGGAATTGCATTTCTAGGTAATGGGTTCCGCCTATTATTTCTGTGTAATTGGCATTAGCGCCAATCAGCTGGGCCAAATATTGCGCATCTTCTTTGGGCACTAATGTATCGAGTGTCCCGTGCAGCACTTCTATGGGAATATTGAGGCTCTTTACACGATCTAGCAAAGGGCCAATTTGCAGGCGCCGGCCATGAATTTCAGCGCGCATGCGTTGTAGTTTTTTCGGAGCCAGAGAGGTCAGCGCCTCTGGGATGTCCAGATCAACCAATGTCTTGGCGTAATCATGCGGCTCTCGAATTAAAGCCGCGCAGGTAATCACAGCTTCAATTTTATCCATGTAAGTTAAAGCTGAATTTAGCGCAAGCGCGCCGCCATAAGAAGACCCCAAGACAATATTACGTTTATCGTTCAAAAAAGGATCAATGATTTTAACTTGATCCTGAAAATTTAAAACGGGCTGGTTATGCGTTTTGCCATAGCCGAGCCTATTAACGACAATAATATCTAAATTTTCAGGGGCTAATTGAAGCAAGCGTTTGAATAGAAATGTATGGCTCGGCGCGCCGGGAAAACAGATCAAGCGCCATTGCGCCTTTGAACATGCGCGCATATAGGCGTCTCCGTCTATATCCATACCGGGGACGGGAAAGGTGATAAATTTAGGGTCTGTTGAAATCGCTCACACTCTTTGTCTCAATTATATAATTGTGCCTGTCTCATTGAGCATAATGCGCGGCAAGACTTCGCATCATATCAATATTGACATTCATTGAATGACTATAACCATTGGACGCTTCTGTGAATTCACGATCTGCAGCATTTTTCGCGATAACAATGCCAAGGTTAGGATTGACGTAAATATATTGCCCATAGATACCAACAGCGAAAAAATCACCTTTATGGGGGCCAGCATCTAGCCCGTCTTGTGGCATTGGCACCCACCATTGATACCCATAACCAACCCCGCGCCCTGATAGCTGGGGCGCGCTATGGCCCGTCGAGGCCTTCACCCAATCTTCGGGGATAACTTGTATGGTTGTCCCGTTCGCATCTTGCCATTGACCACCTTGTAGAAAAAGCTGTCCAAATTTGGCGTAATCGCGTGTGCGCAAATTAAGCCCGCCCATAGCAAAAGCAGCGTCCTTACCGTCCGTAATGTAAAATGGCGCACGGCCAAACCCGAGATTAGCGCTATAAGTTTCATTAAATAAATCATGCAAGCTCTTACCGCTCGCAGCGCTCAGCACCATCGCCAAAACATGCGTATCGACAGACACATATTGCCACTGACTGCCCGGCTCAAATGCACGAGTTTTGATCGATGCTGCGAAAGAGTCCATAGATTGTCCAAGCCCGAGCACACGCCCCATTTTATTAATATCAGATTTCGGGTCGATATAATCTTCATTAAATTTCACCCCGCTGCTCATATTCATTACATTGCGAATAGTCGCGCCTTCATACGCCGAGCCTTTAAGCGCAGGCACATAGCTTTCAACCCTATCATCAAGGCTTTTAATTTGCCCGCTCTCTAGCGCTTTACCAAATAAGCCCGAAGCGAAGGACTTGGCCACAGACCAACTAATGCGCAAATCATCCTTGGCCGTGCCTTTATAGTAATCTTCGAAAATCAGCGCACCGTCTTTGATGATAACAAGGGCTGTGGTGTCGAGCTGTTCTAATAACGGCATAAGCGGCTTAGTTTGCCCGTTAATCACGACCGTCTCTGGCAGAGCTCGCCGAGCTTCAGGCCATGTAAATATATAGGGCGAGCTTGCAAGATCATGGTGCAAAAACGCGCTGTCCATATGTGAAAAATTATAAACAATTTTATCAGCATCAAACAGAGAGTTAACGGTTTTCAAACGCTTTATGTGATTCCAATTTAGCGCGATAAACCCGAAGGCAACGATCAGCAATAAACCGCCTATGCGTGTAGCTGTCTTACGCATGTTTTGCGGCTATCTCACCCGCGGCATCAATCATGAGCGCCAAACGCAGTGCATCATAACCGTCGCGAGCTGGGATTATTGGCGGCGTGCCGTTCAAGATCGACTCTACGAAACTCTCTGTTGCTGCGCCAAGGCTATCGCTGGCTTTGGGATCTGCCGTAAAATCAATATTCACATCAAAAGGCATGGTATGCTCTAATGTTTTTGCGTTGAAATCAATATGCACTGTGCCGCTTGGATATTCAATATTCATTGTACGCGTAAACCCATCTGCCACGCGGCTCGCGATTAATTCTGCATAAGCTGAGCCAAAGCCGAGCCTTGCACGTGTCACATCCGGTGTCTTTGAATGAATGAGCTCCGTCACACCCGTGACTTTTTTTGGAAAATCCTCCATCAGCCATAAAATCAAATCTAAATCATGGCTCATGAGGTCAAGCGAAACGGAGACATCCGTACCGCGCGCAGAATATGGCCCCATGCGAACAGCCTTTATCGCCATTGGCGTTTCTGGAATATTTGTTAGGCCAATCGCTTGCACCACAAGTCGTTCTTGGTGTCCGACTTGTACAATCAGACCTTTATCTTCTGATAACTCCAATATCGCTTGCGCATCTTCCAATGTCGCGGCTATCGGTTTTTCAATCAAACAGTGCCGCCCAGATTTCAAAGCCTGTATAGCCATAAGGCCATGATCCCGCGCGGCACAAGCGATAATCACGGCATCCACACAAGGCAGCATATCTGCATAATTATCAAATGCTTTGACATTATGTTTTAAAGCTGTGTCTTGTGCGCGGCTCTTATCAATATCATACACACCTGTGAATATAATTTTTTCGTTTTCTGCGCATTTATTCGCATGATAATTGCCAAATACACCCGCCCCGACAACACCGATTCTTACGCAATTTTCCATGGGGTATAAACACTATTTGGCTTTTACTTAGCAATGGAAAAAGTCGTTTCCAGCAAAAGAATCACTTTGTTCAACCTTAAAATAATGTCTCAATTTTACAGTATAGTTGCGTATAAAAGTTGTATCGAGACTTAATTTTACAACAAATTTAACAAAAAATCGACGAAACCCCCCATAAAACCGTGTGTTTTTACCTTTCATTAAGTATTTCAGGTTGGTTTCGTGATAAGTTTCATCAACAGTAATGAAACTGTCATCGACTTAGGGAGATAATGATGAATAAGAAAGAACTTGTTGGCGCAATCGCAGATCATTGTGGGACAACTCAGTCACAAGCTGGAGAATTTGTGAATGCTTTTTGCGAAGTCGTCACAAATGAGCTTAAGAAAGGCGACAAATCATCCGTAGCCCTTCCAGGCTTTGGCCAATTTATTGCCAAGCACCGCCCATCACGCGAGATGCGCAATCCATCAACAGGCCAAATGATGATGAGCAAAGCCAAAACATCGGCTCAGTTTAAAGCTTCAGCCAGTTTAAAAGACCTGTAGCGAAGGTTTTACAAACACCTTTAAATCAAAATCGCTTTGGCTTTCCAAAGCGGTTTTATGAGCTACATCGCCAATCTTCACCCCGCCAAACGCGCATCTTCGCTTTTGCGGTTTTTGCCGAGCTCTTCAGATACAAGAAAAGCTAGTTCTAAGGCTTGATTAGCATTCAGGCGCGGATCGCAATGTGTTCTATAGCGTGAGGATAAATCCTCTTCTTTGACTTCATTGGCCATACCGCCCGTGCATTCAGTCACATTTTGCCCTGTCATTTCAAAATGTACACCGCCTGGCCAGCAATTTTCAGCATGAAGAATTTGCATGAAGTCTTTGACTTCGCTGAGAATATAATCAAATGGGCGCGTTTTAAAGCCTGTAGCCGTTTTTATCGTATTACCATGCATGGGGTCGCAAGACCAAACGACTTTGCGCCCCGCCTCCTTTACTGTCCGCGCAAGGTGCGGTAGACCTTTGGCAACATTTTCATGACCATAACGCGCGATAAGTGTGATACGACCTGCTTCATTTTCAGGGTTCAACACATCTAGGATTTTCAATAACTCATCAGCTTCAAGCCCCATACCGACTTTCATAGCAATCGGATTTTCAATCCCGCGCATAAATTCAACATGGGCATGGTCAAGCTGACGGGTCCGATTGCCAATCCAAAGCATATGGGCAGACGTGTCATACCAACGCCCAGATGTGCTATCAATACGCGTCATGGCTTCTTCATAACCCAGTAAAAGCGCCTCATGAGATGTGTATAAATCCGTGGCAGCCATTTGCGGCGTCGATGCAGGTGTCACACCGCAAGCTTCCATGAAATCAAGCGCTTCTGTAATTTTTGTGCAAAGCTCTTTATATTTCTGCGTTTGCTTAGAGCCATCAACAAACCCTAATGTCCATTTGTGGATATTGCGTAAATTCGCATAACCGCCCGTTGAAAAGGCCCGCAACAAGTTCAAAGTTGACGCCGATTGACCATAAGCTTGCAAAAGACGTTTAGGGTCTGGCGTGCGGCACTCAGGCGTAAAAGCTATACCATTAATATTATCACCACGGTAGCTTGGCAGCACTATCCCGTCGCGCTCTTCAACGGCCGAGCTGCGCGGTTTGCCAAACTGTCCTGCAATACGGCCAACTTTTACAACGGGTTGCCCCGCTCCGTAAGTCAACACCACAGCCATTTGCATCATCACGCGGAACATATCGCGTAGATTATCAGGATGGAACTCCTTGAAACTCTCAGCACAATCCCCGCCTTGTAGTAAAAAGGCTTTCCCTTCCGATACATCCGCAAGGCGGGCTTTAAGGCGGCGCGCCTCACCCGCAAATACAAGCGGTGGATAACCTTTAAGCGTTGTCTCTACATCTTGCAGCGCCTTCAAGTCGGGGTAATCGTCTGGGATATGTTTGGCTGGCAGAGCGCGCCAGCTAGAGGGTGTCCATTTCGCCATGGTCATTTCCAAGCATTATTTTTCTAATTCGTCCGCCTATATAGCAAATCGTAGAAAGTTATTCCACCTCGCTATTCTCATCTATAACATATTATAGATGTATCCTATCAACATGATAGGCTCAAAATGTTATGTACGGGCCGTTAAAGTAACAATTTCTTCGGCCAAAGTAGGATGGACAGCACAGGTTCTATCGAAATCAGCTTTTGTTAAGCCCGCTTTGACACAAATTCCAAGCGCTTGGATAATCTCGGCGCTATCATCTCCGACAAGATGAATGCCGATAACACGTTCTTTTTTGCCTTCTGTGATAAGCTTCATAAAACATTTTTGGTCCTTGCCAGCCAGTACATTTTTCATTGGCTTGAAGCTGGTTGCATAAACCGTGATATTATCGCCATAAGCTTCGCGCGCTTGCGTCTCGCTTAAACCAACAACCCCCACAGGCGGACGCGTAAAGACAGCACTGGCAATGTCGCTATGATCATAAGCCGTAGGATTATCTTTGAAGCGTGTTTCAACAAAAGCAATACCTTCGCGGATCGCAACAGGCGTAAGATTGACACGGTTCGTGACATCTCCAACCGCATATATATTTTTAACTGAGGATTGCGAATATTCATCCACAATCACTGCGCCTGATTTATCGGTTTTCACACCCGCTTTTTCAAGTCCAAGTCCAGCTGTATGCGGATTACGCCCAGTCGCCATGAAGACTAAATCCGTACCAATTTTAGACCCATCATCAAAACTCACAATCAAGCCGCCTGTTGTTTTTTTAATCTCGGTCGGGCTGACATTAAATTTTAACTCTATGCCATTGTTTTTTTGAATAACATCAACCTGCGCTCGCACATCGTCATCAAAGCCTTTTAACAAAGATGGCCCTCGATAAGCTTGTATAGTTTCAACACCTAAGCCCGCAAAGATACCTGCAAATTCAGACGCAATATAACCGCCGCCAATAATTAAAGCCCGCTCTGGCAGAGTCTCCAACGTAAAGGCATCATCTGACGTAATCGCATATTCTGCGCCTTTCAAATTTGGTGCCCAAGGCCGTCCCCCAACCGCAACCAAAATTGTCTCAGCCGTGATTTCCCGGCCGCTTGTCGTTAGGCGCACAGTATGTTTATCAACAAATTCGGCGCGTTCACGAAATAAATCTGCGCCGTTTTTGTCGAGGATATTGCTATATACACCCGAAAGCCGCGTGACTTCAGCTTGCACCGCATCGCGTAATACAGGCCAGCTAAATGTCGCGTCTTTGACGTTCCATCCAAAGCCTTTTGCGTCTTTAATGGCCGCGCCGTAATCTGCGCCGTAAACGAGGAATTTTTTGGGTACACAGCCGCGCACAACGCATGTGCCGCCAGGGCGGCTTTCTTCGGCCACGCCAACACGTTTCCCAAGCTGGGCCGCAACACGCGCCGAACGCACACCCCCTGACCCTGCGCCGATAACAAATAAATCATAATCATATTGTGGCATTTGGAAATCCTGTATTATCGCCGTCTACGACGTCGTGGGTGTTGCGGGTCTTTAACTCTAGGCGTGCAGCGTAGAGCTTTATTAGATTAGGCATTACTATAGACAGCCTAACCTCCAAAGCTAAATAACTCTATTCACGCGACAATTCCATGATTTTGACGTGTTCTTGTTCTCCAATAATAATCACATCTGCGAGATCAACAAAAAGACCATGTTCCATGACCCCTGGAATTTGCGAAAGCGCGAGGGCTGTATCTGCCACATTAGGGATTTTCTTACAGCGGCTATCGAGAATATAATTCCCGCCATCCGTCACAAGCGGCCCAGAGCCATCTTTCATTTGCCGCAAAACCGTTTGCGCCTCTACGCAGCCTGTAGATTTAAGTGCTGCGTATATTTGTTCGGCTGTTAATGCCATTCCAAATGGGTCAACTTCGACAGGGAGTGGAAACGCGCCGAGATAATCAACCATTTTCGAAGGATCAACAATAACGATCATGCGTTCCGATGCATTGGCAATGATTTTTTCGCGCAACAGGCAGGCTCCGCCGCCTTTAATCAAATTCGATAATGTGTCGACCTCATCCGCGCCGTCAATCGTCAAGTGGATCGCTTTCACTTTATCGGCATCTACAAGCGGCACGCCTGCTTCAACCGCGCAGTCTGCTGTACGCCGAGATGTCGGCACGCCCGTAACTTTCAAACCGCCTGCGACCAATTCGCCGAGCTTGTCGATAAATATCTCAGCCGTCGAGCCAGAGCCAAGACCAAGCGTCATCCCATCTTCTACAAATTCAAGCGCCGCCATTGCAGCATTTTCTTTTGCGACTGTCATCTTATCTCTTTCTCTCGCTATTCATTTTTAGCTTTGCGTTTCGCTTGGGCAGCGCGGTAACGGGCCGCCCAACCTTCTTTATGACTTTGCTTAGACCGCGCTAGCGCTAAGGCATCATCAGGTACATCATCAGTGATAACGCCGCCAGACCCTAAATAAGCCCCCGCTCCAATTTTTACGGGCGCTATGAGCGAAGAATTTGTGCCGATAAAGGCTCCGTCTCCAATTTGGGTCAAATGCTTATTATACCCATCATAATTACAGGTAATCGTGCCAGCTCCAATGTTCACACCGACGCCAATTTGCGCATCGCCAATATAAGATAGATGATTAATTTTGCTGCCCTGACCGATAACCGCTTTTTTAATTTCGACAAAATTACCTGCTTTTGAGCCGTCCTGCATCTGTGTGCCGGGGCGAAGCCGCGCAAACGGTCCAATCTGAACGCCCTCACCTATTACCGCGCCTTCAATATGGCAAAAGGGGTGAATCACGGATTTACGGCCAATTTCAACATGCGGGCCAATGACAGTATTGGCCCCAATCTCGGCATCCATAGCGATTTGCGTATCCCATGAAAAATAAATCGTGTCAGGATCGCGCAAGGTCACACCCGCTGCCATAAAACGGCCTCGCATACGGCTTTGAAACGCTTGCTCTGCGAGCGCTAGATCACTGCGAGAATTAACGCCCATAACTTCCGTTTCACTCGCGCGTACAACGCCTGCGCGTTTTCCATCACCATTGAGAATTTCAACAATATCTGTGAGGTAATACTCCCCTTTAGCGTTCTCATTCCTTACGCGGTCAACCGCCGAAAATAAATCATTGGCTCCTGCGGCAATAACGCCTGAATTACAGAGTGTGACCGCCAGTTGTTCAGGAGTGGCGTCTTTGGCTTCGACAATAGCCTCAAGCCTATCGCCCTGCGTGATTAAACGCCCATATGCACCCGCATCTTCAGGCTCAAACCCCAGCACACAGACATCATCATGCTCTAAAGTGCCAAAGACACGCTCTAAAGTCTGCGGTTCAATCAAAGGCGTGTCAGCATATAAGACTGCAACATGTCCTTCAAACCCAGTGAGCGCCGCTTTGGCGCATTGTACGGCATGCCCTGTGCCTTGTTGCGGCTCTTGCAGCGCGATCTGAAGGCCAAGGCGCTCTGCAGCAGCGCGCACGTCTTGATTGGCCTGCCCAACCACACAAATTATCCGCTGCGCATCGACAGAGCGGGCTAAATCCGTGACCCATGACAGCATGCTACGCCCGCCCACATCATGCAGAACCTTGGAGCGCGCAGATTTCATACGGGTACTTTTCCCCGCTGCAAGAATGATGGCTGCGCGTGGTATTTTAACGGATGTCATTGGAATAAACCTTAAAGCCCTTTTAACTTAACCCATCATAGCGGATGTTACGATTAAACGCACGATTCGATTGAGGCTTAAATGCACTTTTTCTCAAACAGCCGCTCGCGGTTATATCCTCGGCAAAAGCGCCATTATATTGATGGCTTAACGCTTTGCTTTGATTTGGACGGAACCATCATAGATACGGCCCCGGATTTAATCCGTGTGCTAAACCTTGTGATTGCGCAAGACGGCCTCGCGCAAACAGATTATAAAACCTCCCGAGCGCTGATTGGCTTTGGCTCGCGGCGATTAATTACAGAGGCCTTTGCACGGGTAGGCCATAAAGCTAGCCATGCACGAATTGATGAATTACAAAATCTATTCTTAAAGCTCTATGCCGACAACATAGCGCAACTTAGCCGCCCTTTCCCGGGCGTCATTGATACCTTAAAGCATTGGCAAAATTGCGGCGTAAAGCTAACCGTTTGTACGAATAAACCAGGTTATCTCGCACGGCCCTTATTGCGAGCTTTGAATATGGATATTTATTTTGACGATATAATTGGCGGCGATGAAGCCCCTCGGCCCAAACCTGACCCAAGACATATTTGGCGCGCTGCCCAGCACAGAGATTACCGAAGAATTGTGATGATTGGGGATGCTTATCCCGACATACGCGCCGCCCATAATGCGCGTGTTCCGTCTATTTTAATGCGCTATGGATATACCCCATTGGCACCCATAAAATTAAAGGCTGATGTCATTTTGAACGATTTTCGTCAAATTCCATCAGCCTTATATAAACTTTCCTGCATCAACCCACCCGACTGACACATGTTATGCAAAGTCTTCTGACGACCGAGTTGGTACGCCGTTTATTAAGTTTGAACGTACATCCGTACGTGCAGAACGCATAGACGCTAAGAATCCCCCCTGGATTAGGTTTACACGAACATTATGTCCGCGGTCTGCCCAATAAGCTTCAATTTGTTCCTTTAATCGTTCCGCGCCTTCGCGCGTGCAATAGTCACCTTTCATATCAAACTTTCAGTGTCATAACTTAGCACCGAGTCCCGTCAGGCTAAGTTTGTTGTTCCCCACTTACTTTGATAATAAAGATTAATTAGAATCCAATATACAATATGGTCAGATGACATAAACATATTGTTATATCTAATTTTGAACCTTTTTGGAACTTATAGATTCAAAAAATTACAGCTATATGGATTTTGAATCTCACAGAGAATAAAGCTTTGAAATTACGCCATTAATAGGATTAAGGCTTAATTGGCAGGTTCGCTCATCGCTTCCATATTGGCATCAGCTTGGCGAATAGCCGCCTCAAGACGCTCTTCTGCTGTTTGTAAGTTCTTCTTGGGATCTTGATAAAATGCGGTCAATTTCATGATTTGCAAAAACGCTTTATTTAAAAAACGGCCCCAAAACTTCATCGGACGATCAAAATCATAGAGTAAAATGACACGTTCCTCGTCCGTATCATTCCAAACTTCATGCTCAAACGTATCGTCAAAAACAAAAATCTCGCCTTCTTTCCAAGGCGTAATCGTGTCTTCCACGCGAATACGGCACTTCTCGCGGTCTTTTGGTATGATAAGACCCAGATGCGAGCGCAAAATACCCTTGGTCACACCCTTATGGGCCGGGATATGATAACCGGGCGCAAGTATCGAAAACATCGCTGTTTGCAAGTTAGGCACTTTATCCAAAATATCCGCCGTTTTTGGCGCAAGCTTGACATTTTTTTCAAGGCGATTGCCAAAACCAAACAACACAAATGTTTTCCAATTTTGCTCCGTGGCAAGACGGTATTGATCTGGTGAAATTTCTTGAAATCCCGGGATAGCTTCGCGGAATTTTAAAACCTCGCGCGCTTCGGCCTGAATGATTTCCCAATTATCCGTAAACTCTTTGAGGAAAGGGAAATGCTCATTTGAGATTTTTGGTGTATCTGGCACCATAGATTGTTTGGCCTGAAAAGCCGCAATCTTGCGCACAAGCTTCTTGCCCGTCTTTTTCACAAAAGCGCGGCGCTTGTTTTTAAGGTGCTTTGGTTTTTCGACTGTCGTGGCCATAAGGCTGCCTATTTATGCCTTTTCTCTCTCAAGGTCGAGCATATAATCGCGCGTTATGGGTAGAGAATCCACCTCTTTTGCCAGTTGAATCTGGAAATTCATATGTTTGCCGTAACGGAATGAGAATTCCGATATGACAAGATAGAACTCCCACATACGGACAAATTCTGCGCCCATCATTTTTTCAATTTCATCACGGCGCGCTTGAAAACGGTGATCCCACTCCAAAAGCGTTTCGGCGTAATGCAAACGCAAAATCTCGCAATCCGTAACCCATAAGCCCTCTTTTTCAATCTGCGCAAATGTTTCCGATAAAGCAGGTGAATATCCGCCCGGAAAAATATAGCGCCGAATCCATTTACCGGTTGTCCCTGGGCCGCCTTTACGGCCAATAGAATGAATAAGCGCGCAGCCATCATCTGTCAGCAAATCACGAATTGTGCCGAAATACTCGCGGTAATTGGTGATACCGACATGTTCAAACATACCAACAGACACAACACGATCAAATGGCCCCTCTACATCACGGTAATCTTGCAAACGAATATCAACAAGGTCTTCAAGTCCAGCATCCTTAACCCGCTGTACGGCGAGACTATGCTGGTCATGCGATAAAGTGACGCCAACAACCTTAACGCCGTGTTCTTTGGCAAGGTGCATCGCCATACCGCCCCAGCCGCACCCAATATCCAAAACCCGCTGACCTGCTTGGAGGTTAAGCTTGGCCGCAATATGACGTTTTTTGGCGAGTTGTGCTTCTTCTAAGGTTTCAATCCCCTCGCCCCAATATGCGCAGCTATATTGCATATCTTCGTCAAGAAACATGCGGTATAAATCATTGGATAGATCATAATGGGCTTTGATATTTTTACTCGATTCAGCTTTTGAATTTCGTTGCTGCCAACGTTTAAACGGCTTTTGCGCTTTTTTAATGGCTTGGCGAAATGGCCCTTTACGAAGTCCATCGCGATTATTTGCAAAGACTTCAAGAAACCCGCGTATCCCGCCGTCTTCGCAGATTAAACGGCCATCCATATAGGCCTCGCCCGCTATCAATTCGGGGTTTAACACAAGGGATTTATAAAGCGCTTTATCGGTCAAGCGAATTGTCGCGCTAGGCACGCCGCCCGGGCCGTAAACATGCGGCACTCCATCGGCATCAATCAAAGTGAGTTGCCCCACTTTGACAAAGCGTTTCATCATTGCATCCAGTAATTTCATGATCGTGCCTTATCGCATCGGTTTGCTTGCGTCATTTTTTCGCTGTGTATCACAGACGGCCTGCTCAATGCTATAAATGATAGCCGCTAGCAACTGTCAATTTAACGACGCTCAGATTTGGTAATATGCTTATGCTTAAAACGAAGCGTTTAAACGATAGAAAACCGTTTTCTGGCCATATCACTATCACCAAAGAGGCGGCGGCAAATCTCATAATCTTCGGGCGTATCAAGCTCGGCCCATGTAGAGCCTTTAATATTTGTCGTATCGATTCTTTGTCCTGACTTCGCCAAGCCATCAATCGCGGATAGATACCAACTTTTTGTTCCATCTTCGAGCTTCATCAGACGCTCAAGTTCATTTTTAAAAATATCGCGGCCACCATTCATAAAACGCAACATTCCAATAGACTCGCCTTGTGTCGCGCGCGGTGTCAATGTTTTACTAATGGATAAGAGCAGACCATCAGATAATGTCACCTTCATATCATCGCCATCATAATGGCTTTTTTGGTCAATCGTGACCGTGATGTCTTTTGCAGAGGCATTTAGAACTTCATCCAATATGGCTGGGCTAAATAATGTGTCGCCATTAATAATCAAAAAATCTTCATTCATAGACTCACGCGCCATCCAACAAGAGGCTAAATTATCGGCAACTTGGAAAAATGGATTATAAAGCACATCCACTTTTGGGCCAGTTTGGCGCTTGTCAATTTCAGCGCGAACAAGATGTTCATTAAATCCCGTTACAACCGTTGCCTGCTTAATACCTGCTTGAAACAATGTATCCAACTGTAACCCAAGTACCGTTGTCAAGCCGACAGGCAATAGGCACTTTGGCAAATCAGTTGTTAAAGGCAATAAGCGGGAACCACGCCCAGCTGAAAGTATAATAGCACGCATAATATTTTCCGAAGAAGATGAAAATTATAAACAAGCTCGTTTATTAGATTTTATTATTGATTCCAATCAACGATCTCTATTCCTAAATCTGGCGCTGCATGACGCAGCCTTGGGTTGGGATTTACCGCTATCCCTATGTCACAAAAGGTAAACATTTCAATATCAGAATGACTATCCGAGTAAAAAGTGATAATTGTGTCAGATTGTTTCAAACCTGTATTTTCGTCTAATAACGGGCCCGTACGGTTCAATTTTTCTATGCCATAGCAATTTTTAGACGAAAAATCGGCTAAAAGTCGGTCATTTTCCCATTTCATATTTGTTGCCACCCAATGTTTAATATCTAAACGCCGCGCAATCGCTTCAACGATAATATCAACGGCCGCACTCGCAATAATAATTATATCCCCAGCGTCTTTATGTGCGTTTAATGCCCGTATAGCGCCGGGGCGCAGTTTATTTGGCACTTCATTTTGTGCAAAATTTTCTGCAAGTCGCAGCATATTTGCACGCGTTTTACCTGCCATACTCCAGCGTATCATGGCTTGTTTGACTTCAATGCGAGCAATACGGCCCTGTTTATAGAGCCATTGATGCCATGCCGCCGATACAAGTAATGGCCCCCAAAGCCATGGTTGCCACTTGACATTTTGAAACACAAAACGACCCCATGTTCCACGCTTCGTTAATGTATAATCCAAATCAAATATTGCGATATTTGGCATGATTAACGATCCATCCAACTCTGTAAGGCGTGATCTCGCCTCACGATGATAGCAATAATAAGGGCTAAAACATTAATAACTATGCAAAACCACACCCAAATCGCGATAGTATAAAATGCGTAAATGGCCGATAGCGGCCAAATCACTGTTAGCATCACACCTATCATGAAAATGAACATGTTCGGGTTTCGACGCGCAATAAAGAACCGAAGCGCAGAGTTAAACTTTGTCCAAACATGGATATGGAAGCCGCTAAGATGTAAAAACATGCCTTCGACAAGGCGGTCAACCACATAGCCAATCAATATCGCTATGAGCGCAAAAGTTAAAGGCTGTGCATTTAATGGCTCGGCTGCATCAATCATGCCGCCCAGCCCTATGAACCACGCATAGTACCAAAATGGCGGGTGAATCAAATCTATCCCGTGGTCATATATATTGCCCCACCACGAATAGGTCATTGTGGTGCGCGCTAACTTACCATCCACTGTATCAAGGAATGTCATCAACCATCCCGCCGTAAACCCTAAAACCCATTGCCCATGCCAAAAATAATACATTGCAAGACATGTTAAAATCAAACCAGCCGTTGTCACCATATTGGGCGTAAGCCGCAGCGCAGCACAAAGACGCGTGACATAGAAGGCAGGCACAGGCCAAAACCATTTCGTCACAAAATCCGTGATACCTTTATAAGAACTCGCAAATTGACGTTTCTGTAGCGCCGCAATCGATGTTTCATGCACATTCACCGCATAAGGAGGCTCGGTTTTGCGCAAGGCCTTATTGTAACCAGCATCAAGCTCTTGCGGCGTTACCCCCTTTATATCCAGTCCTGTTAAAGCGGATGCAGGTTGCCCAATCACTTGCTTGGCTAACTCTACAGAGGCGCCATTGACACCTATGATCTGCCCTGCATTGATAAGCGCGGATTTATCGCGGCCAACAAAGGCTTTGGCAAGGGCAGAAGATAGCACCCATTCAATACCTATATGCAATATTTTAGAGCCGTTTAAATCTTGCGTCACGCCCGCTTTCTTAAAAGCGCGATGTTGCCATTCACGCAGCGGTAAACCCCAAAGTTTGGCCTGGCTCTCTCCGATAAGGTTTAATCTGGGCGCCGCCTCCAAACCGAGTTGTGCCTGAGCCATATCACTAGGTAATTGTGTTTTTTTCACCTCTTGCAGCAATGTTCGCTTTGCCATGACAACAACAAGGATAACAGCGGTTGCGTTGCCCAAAAGTGCCGCCCAGCCTGGGGCCATCTTTCCGATCACATTGGCAAAAACAAAAAACGACACAATGTACATAACTACGCCAGAACCTCGCGCATAAATCGCCCGCTCGGGACGGTTCGCGGCATAAAATACAGGATAAAGCGGGGCAGCCACGCCTAAGAAAGCAGCCGCAGGGACAAGTAATGACAAAAGCGGGGCCGCAGCGGAATAGTCATCAGGGAAAACAATCCCTAAAAGGTCTGAGCCAAACACCATAATAATGGCAGACATTGACAGGCCCATAGATAACAAAAGAATAGCTGCGCGCGTAACAAGACGCCAAATCTTATCCACTTGGCCAAGCGACACCATTTTAGCCAGTTCAGGGTAAATCACTTGATCGAGCAGCACATAGCCTTCGGATAGAAGCTTTGCGATTTCTTCAGCAATTTTATACACCGCCACCCACGCCGCGCCGAAGACACCAAAAACTAAAAGCGCCGGTAGGTGCAGGCTAGACGCACCCAAAGTGGAATCCAGATTTGTTTTTACAACAAACCCCCAAACACCCTGCCCGGGCCTTCGGAAGTTCACCTTGGCTCTTATAACATGCTTGAGTAATTGCCTGCGTTTTAGCTCAATAATCGCCATGATGGGTATGTATGTATAAGCGCAAAAAGAGCCTGCAAACCACGCTATCACAAAGCCTTTAAGCCCAGCCTCCATATAAACTGCGATAACAACGCCAATTAAACGCACGGTTGGCATGATTAAGGATTTTATGGCCAGCACATGAAACTTATCAAACAGGCGAAATATGCCTATAGACGCCCCTCTTTGGCTCAGAAGAATTAAGATACAATACCACCCAATAAAAGGGCGTGATGTCTCTATATTGGCTAGAACACCTTCAGGAATTAACCCCGGGAAAACAAGCGTGATGTAAGGAAACAAATAAAAGATCGAAACTGCAAAACTATACCCAAAGACAGCCGCGATTAAATCAAGTTTAATACCAAAATTCAGGATCTTAGCTAAGCCCTGATAGTCATTATCTTTCAGATTATCTGTCCCAAAGCGAATAATAGATTGCCAGCTTTGAAATGTGGCAACTTCGGAAAAGAACAGCATGTAAATATGCAGAAATAATACAATCCCCAAGACTAACGGATCCAATGTTTTCGCCGCTATGGTCAGGCTACCAAAGCCTAAAGCGACACCTAAAATTTTAGACCCCAGCATCAAACCTGTATTGGCTGTGACGCGTTGCTCAACAGTTTTACTGGAGTTAATCGATAGATCTGGTGTCATGACTGACGCGCTTTTAAGATGGTTTCCACCAGCTCCAAATCGCTGGGTTTATCGACATCAATCGCGGCCTCAGCGATTGGAATTAGAATAGGTGTAGCCTTAATACCAATACGCCGGCCTGCATAATCAAAAGCGCCTTGCAGGCTCAAACGCCCCAAAGCATATCGCAGGCCAACACCAAAGCCTATTTTTCGCGCAAGTTTTAAAGGCTGTTTACGCAAATGCTGCGCATCCTTCCAAAACTCAATCGCCGCGCAGCCTTTATCATTGGCCACATAAAATAAATTACAGCCAGACACCGCCATATCTGAAAATTTTAAATATGTGCGTTTTGTTTCAGGATAACGCGGCGAAATAACGGCTCTGCTCGCCAAACCCACGCAAAAATCAGCCCCGCTCTCTTGCGCGGCTTGAACGAAATAATTGATCATCTCTGGCGTCAGTAACGCATGGTCGCAGGTTGTCACAAGACATGGCAGCTCAACCCCACTTGCCAATGCTAATGATACACTATCAGCTGGCCCTGCCCCATTTGGCGCTTGGGTTAACCGTATATCATCGCCTGCACTGTAGCCACTGATATGGAAAGGCTGTTTGAGGCTCGCCATCTCTAGAGCGCATAAAACATATTGGAGCATTTTCTGGCCATGAATGGGCACATCAGCTTTATGAGAGACGCCTGCATGGGCACATAAAGGATCCACAACTCCTTCGCGCTGGCCAGCGAGTATTAAAACCGAAACATCAGGCATTAATTTAGAGATTTCTCATACATACGATATGTTTTGTAATGTTTGGCTTGGGCTTGGTCGCATATGGCCTTCATACCTTCATTATCTTCCAATATCCATGATAGCTCACAATGCGTATAACCATTATCGCGCCCGCCTGCATAGGCTAGCTCGCAAATCTTTGTCGTTAATGCCACGCCCTTACGTGTATTATGCCATTCACGGCGCAGTCCCATAAGCGGCAAGCGCAAACGTTTGATTTTACGCACCTTTAAGCGCCACAATAATTTTGCCCAATTCAATGGTAATAAACGCCCATCAAACCCTTTTGTCGCTTCATTAATATCAGGTATCATGCACACATATGCTACAGGCCTATCGTCTATATAACCAATCCAAAAAGCGTCATGCACTAAAATTGGTTTCATTTCTTTGGCTGTATGCAGAATTTGTTCTTGAGAAAATGGAATAAACCCCCAATTTTCAGACCACGCATCATTGAATATATCCATTGCAATTTCAATGTCTTGAACAAAATTCTTCATATCAAGCTTGCGCCATGACAAGCTTGAGCTTTTATCTGCATATTTCACCAAAGCTTGAATAATTTTCGACCGCGGATAGCCCGCATGCAAGTCTGACATATAGGCATACATATCAACAACTTTGCTATACCCGCATCTTTCGATCACATTTTGATAATCTGGACGTCCATAAGGCATCATGACGGCGGGAGGTGTGTCAAAGCCGTCAATCAATAAACCACATTCCTCATTCACGCTCCATTGCGCTGGCCCGCAAATTTTACTCCGCCCTTGAGATGTCAGCCAATTTTCCGCCGCTTGCAGAAGTTCCAAAGTCACTTGCGAATCGGCTACACTATCCAAATATCCAAAAAACCCAATATTATCCTTATAATGCGCATCATGGGCGGCATTGACAAAGGCCGCAATACGGCCAGCAAGCTGCCCATCTTTATAAGCCAAAAAGAATTGATATGTGATGGGCTTGGCTGCGGGGTTTTTCTTGGGGTCAATTTGCGCCGCTCGCTCAAACCGCAATGGCGCGCGCCAATTTGGATCCGCTTGGTGAAGTCGGTAAGGTAAATCTAAAAACAGCTTGCGATGTTTACGAGATTCAACACGCTTAATGTCAATGCGAGAATCAGCCAAAACGCGTCCTTTTAACCACTTCTATAGGTAATAAAGTTTTAAAGGCCAAGAGAGCTTCAAGGCGCTGATAAAGCTTTTCCTATTGCAAAAATTATAGCGTTAAATCAACAAGTGTAATGTCAATATCCACACCTTCAAGCGGGACATCAAAGCCTGTTTCTGAAAATTTGGGTAAACGCAGGGCTTTAATATCAGGATTATTCGACAACCCGTAAGGCTCTAATGGTTTGAAGTTCCATGCCTTTTTTAGCTTCCTATCAGCATTTTTATCATGATAGCCCACAACGGCATAACGGCCTGTACTGGGCAGGTTGATACAAACGGTTTGCGGCCCGTCTTCAGCAGGGACGCGAATGCGGCGTAGCTTTCCTTTTGATTTCATAAAGTTATGCTCACCGAACAATTCAAGCTTCATGAGCCCGACAGGGGTGATATTGTGCAGCGTAACGCGTATCTGCAAAGCCCCTGGCACGCATCTATCTGCCTTATCTTCATCATAAAGCGGCAAACCTGTTTTAATTCCAATAGCCGAGTAAGGTCGTCCGTCTTTATCCGCACGCACCACTGGCGCCTCTTTGATATTTATATTTGCGGCCACCACATCCTGACTGGCGAGTGCTTGAGCAGAAAACCCCATTGCCAAAACACTCCCTAAACTTACCAAAAGTTTGGGAAAAATAATGTTAACTGAAATTGCTTTCACAGACTGATACCTTTACACACACATTGCGCACAAAGCGC
This sequence comes from uncultured Caulobacterales bacterium, assembly GCA_937929915.1. GTDB lineage: Bacteria > Pseudomonadota > Alphaproteobacteria > Caulobacterales > Maricaulaceae > Litorimonas. The sequence goes on from CALFUN010000017.1 coordinate 116,570, forward strand.
TTTCTATCTTCATATGGATAGTTACGGGCACTTAGTAAAGGTACGCTTACAGATATTTAATATGGGAAGACTTAACCAATATCTCTTTAAAAAAGCGGCGATTAGCATTGGCGGGTTAGTGGTTTTTGCTTGCTGCGTGCTACTTTTAGAGCGTCTGTTGCGGATTTTTGAAGTTGTTACAACTTCAACAAACCCTGCCAGTGATGCCTCCACTATGATTATTAATTTGCTGCCATATTACCTGAGTATGGCCGTTCCTATGGCACTTTTACTTGGAATCATCATCACAGTCGACCGATTTAGCCGCTCTAGCGAATTAACCGCAGCGCTCGGGGCGGGTGTGTCTTTGACCCATATGACAAAGCCCTTTGTCTATCTTGCGATTATGCTCGCCATTCTAACGGTTTTCATTGAGGGCATATTACAGCCTGTTGGCCGGTATAATTACCGCAAAGTTGAAAGCCACATCAAACAAACCGCTTTTACAGCCGCCCTGCGGGAAGGCACATTTACACAAGTCGGAAATCGGACATTTTTTGCAGGAACAGATTTACCCGGCGCAGGGATTGGGCCGATTTTCATCTATGAACAAGTGATGGATGAACAAAAACAAACGGGTTTTCGCATTACAACGGCGAATGAAGGCCAGCTTATTGTGCGAGAAAAGACAAATGAACCGGTCCTGCAACTTTCCGAAGGCAGCGGATTTCAAATTATAGATAATAATAAACTCGACGGAAATATACGCTTTGGCGGCTCGACAATCGCAGGTGTCGCGAATGTAAAATCTTTCCGTATTCGCGGAGAAGATGAGCGCGAAATGACATCGCTGGAATTACTCAACAATCGAAATGGAGATCTTTTTCCTGCTGTCGAACCTAACGTCAATAATGCAATGTTACATTTACGCATCGCTAAATCGGTTGTCTTATTGATCTTACCATTTATCGCTGTACCTTTTGGCTTAAATTACGGACGAAATCCGTCATCGGCGGGTATATTTGTAGGGGTTGTCTTTTTGGTGTCCCTACAAAAAGCTTTGGAATTTGCACAGTCTTTAGGAGCCGCAGGTAAAATCCCGCCTTGGTCTGGCATATGGGGCATTGTTCTCGCTATTGCAATTTTTGCGCTTTATATTTTCCGTAAAAGCGCCTTTAAAATGGGCCAACCTCCTTTAACATCCATTTCGCATTGGATGACCCATATCGCTGGCAAATTTAGAGCTTTTCTGGCGAAATTAAGACCGCAGCCAGAAAGGATCGAGAATGTTTAAATTCGCGACTTATCTGTCTAAGATGTTCATATCTACATGGCTCATTGTCGTGTTTGGCTTTCTTATCTTGATTGGGCTGCTCGATAGCCTGGCCAATGGCGGAGACATTGTAGCTAGCGGCGAAGGTTTCCCAGGCACATTTAAATATATGTATCTACGCGCCCCTGTTATTTTTGATAGAATTTTTGTTTTCACCCTCGTGGTCGCGATTTTATTGACCTATGTGAAGCTTATACGCCAGCATGAACTTGTCGCCCTGCTTGGCCTTGGCATTTCTGTACCTAAGCAAATCATGCTCCTAACCCCATCCGTTGTCGGGGCAGCCTTTCTATCTGTAACCTTTATCGACATCGCTATGGCGCCGGCCGTACGCTCATTACAAACTTGGGGTATTGGTGAGTATAAGATAAAAAATATTACGGCTGAAAACCCGCTTTGGCTCGAAGATAATGGACGTATTATCAAAGCCAACACACGTTATAATTATAACACATTGGGGAATATCGAAATTTTCGAACGCAATAACACAGGTGAAGTCAAAAGTGTCATTTGGGCCGCTCGCGCGACATATATGAATGAGAATTGGCGGCTGGACGGCGTACGCACCATCACTGTCGAAGGGTCAAATGGGGAAAGCCGCAATGTTGAAGACCCTGTTGAATCTTATATGTGGATCACGCAACAAACGCCAAAATCCATTGCTCGCCTTGCCGCCGAACCTCGCGACTTATCTCTGGCGGAGATGCGTACATTTAGCCAGCGCGGTAATTCAGGCTCCAAGCCTCGCTTTGCCTATAGTTTCTGGCACGCCCACCGTATGACAAGACCCTTAGCGGCTTTAATATTGCTCCTATGCTGTGCAGGATTGATGCAGCGCACAGGCCGCGAGGACACAGGCGACAAAGCCCTCATTTTGGGCATTACACTTGGGTTTATTTTTCTGATTATTGACGGGGCTATGGCGACATTTGCCGCTTCTGGCGGATTATCTGTCCTGCCCGCCATTGCCATGCCGCTCTTTGTCTTTGCGCTTCTGGGAAGCTTTCTGGTTATACGTACAGAAAGCCTGTAGCCTTCATGACGGCATTGTTTATTGTCAATAACTCCTCCCAAGGCGTCGCTCGCAAAGGGTCAGTTCTGGCCCCTATCGCAAAGCGGCACGCGATTGAAGTTTACCACATAAATGATTTCACTGCCCTACCTCAAAAAGTATCTGAAACGCTCCAAAACCGCACAAGCAAAGTCTTTATTGAAGGCGGAGACGGAACCGTTCAAGGCGTATTAAGCGAATTTCTACGCCAATCAAACATTACGGCTAATCTGCCCAAATTTGCCCTTATCGCAGGCGGCATGACCAACCAAGTGGCCAAAAATATCGGACTTAAACCCGCTTTAATTCAAGCAGCATTAAAAGATGAGTTATCTACAATTCAAATACCGCTTTTAAACATTCAAACACGCAGTTCAGACTCGCAAACCATGCAGACTTATTACGGATTTTTATTCTCAACAGGCGCGGTACCAATGGTAACAGAATATACGAAATCTAAATTACACAAGCGCGGCATTGGCGGCTCGCTGGCTGTTGCAGGCGGCATCCTAAAAGGTATCTCCAAAAATAATGGCGATGTTTTATACCCGACCCCGATTAAATTGCAGCTCAGTCACCCTAATGTGAGTCTCGATAAGCCCCATATCGGTACAGTTTTGACGACCTTACCGAGCCTAATTCTGGGATTTGATCCCTTTTGGGGAACAGATAACGCCCCGTTGCGCCTGACCTATGTTGATGAAGCTTATCGTGGGCTGTACCGCAATGTCGCAAGCCTTTGGGCCGGTAGAAAGCACAAAGATCGCAGCCAAGACGGGCTACAAAGCTGGAATATCGACCGTATTGACTATGAATATAATGGCCCTTGCGTTTTAGATGGCGAACCAATTAAAAGTCCGTCAGGACATTTTACAATTACGGCCAGCCAAGCTCTCACCTTTCTGCAAGCGCGGTAATCACGCTATGAACACCGCGATTTATGATATTATAAGTTCCGAGACATTAGACCCGCCCGCGCGCGTCACAGCCGTCATAGACATTATAAAAACCCGCCATGCAGACCGCATAGAAGCATTTATCTATTATGGCTCCTCTTTACGAGAATTGGATAATCCAGAAAAAATGCTCGACTTTTATGTTCTGGTTGATAGCTACCGCAAAACCCATAAAAACCCGATACGAGCGGTGTTAAACAAACTCATTCCGCCTGCAGTATATTACCTTGAGCACACCAATGAAGGTAATATTGTAAGCACATGTAAATACTCTATTTTATCTCTATCTGATTTTGAAAAAAAATGCGGTAAAGCGGCATTATTATCGCAAGTTTGGGGACGATTTTCACAGCCTTGTATCTTACTAGGCGCGCGCAATACCACCGCGCGAGACCGAATTTTCAAAGCCCGTGTGAAAGCTGTTGAATATATGGCCGCGCAGACCGCCCCGCTTATCGAGGCCAAGACACGGGCCGCAGACTTTTGGGGGCGCGGGTTTTATGAGAGTTACCGCACGGAAATCCGCCCCGAAAGCTCTGTTGGCCGCGCGGCTGAAATCGTAGCTAAGTTTGAAACACGCTATAATGCCCTCACCGCAGCACTTTACGGCGCGCCTGATGAGAATGGATTTTTTGATATACCGCAAAGCAATCACGGCGCCTGCAGGCGTAAATGGTGGCTCAGGCGCTGTATCGGCAAACCTGTCGCCGCTATCCGTATCATTAATAGCGCGGCTACATTTGATGGCGGGCTAGATTATATTCTGCGCAAGGTCAAAAACCACTCTGGCGTCAGCTTGCACCCAACCAAATTCCAGCGCAAACACCCCGTAATCTGCTCACCCATACTAGCTTGGAAATTATGGCGGATGGGGGCATTTGGGTAGGATACGAGCCAAGCTTACAACATAACAACCGATGTGAGTAAATCTTAGAAAATGAACGTTAACTCAGTGCTTTACATTGAGGTGTCGGTTTAACGGGTCAATGCCATAGCAGATTAAAGCACGCCAGACCAATCGGCCCTACTCTGCCGCTTGCATCTTTGCGGCCATGGCCTGCATCATGCTGCCTTGATTATCTTTCAAACCTTGGAAGGCAGACAGGATGGCATTGATGTCCGTTTCGCTATGGGCCGCGGAGAGGCTAATCCGTAACAGGCTAGAACTTTGCGGGGTACCAGGCGGAACAGCAAGGTTCACATAAACGCCATTCTCCATCAGCCAATTCCACTCCATAGCCGCAACAGCCTCATTCGGACGGCGCACGGCAATCACAGGGCTAGCTGCTGCGCAAAGATCATAGCCCATCTCTGACAGGCCTTTATGGAGCTGTTCGGCACGGCTTGTGAGGTTGTCTCGCAAATAACCGCCTTGTTTAATCTTACTGACCGCAGCCAGAGCCGCAGACACATTGGACGGCGTTGGCGAGGCCGTAAACATATAGGGGCGCATAACTTTGCGTGTGATTTCAAATTCAGGGTGAATAGAGGCACAAAATCCGCCAATCGAAGCTAAGGATTTTGAAAATGTGCTTGAGATAAAATCGACTTTATCAAGAACGCCCTGTGCCTCGGCAATCCCGCAGCCCGTTGGGCCAAACACGCCATAGCTATGGGCTTCGTCAATATAGAGATAGCCGCCATGACGGTGCGTTACATCTAAAAATTCATCAATCGGGGCAATATCGCCAAACATGGAATACATGCCTTCAATGACAACCAAGGCGTTACCGCCTTCAATCTCGCCTTGGCGGCGTAATCGCTTGTCCAAATCTTCGGGTGAATTATGACGGAAACGAATTGTCGAAGCGTTTGTTAATCGTGTACCGTCAATAATGCAGGCATGGGCATCGGCGTCCATAAAGATGACATCCTTATCGCCTGCAAGACCTGAAATCGCTGCAAGATTTGTTTGATACCCCGTTGAAAACACAATGCAGCTTGGCATACCCAAATGCTCGGAAATCGCTTTTTCAAGATCGACATGCTCCGTATATGTACCATTGGCAATCCGCGAACCTGTTGTACCTGTACCGTGATTATCAATCGCGGTTTTGGCCGCTTCAACACAATCTGCATCAAAAGTTAGGCCTAGGTAATTATTTGTCCCCGCCAGCAAGATTTCACGATTGCCAATCCGTCCGCGTGTCGCGCTGATAATATCATCAAATTTCACCCCTAGCGCATCTTGGCCGATTTTCATCATCATATCGACGCGCGCCTGTAGCGGGGCATATTTATCAAAAAGCTGTGTCACGCAATGAGTTCCTTAATTTTCAGCAGTCAATTCTTTAATTGCATTGCCAAGTTCCCCAACCGTTTTAATGTCAGACACCATCTCCATTGGAATAGAAATATCATAATGGTCTTCTAGTCCCATAATAATATCAAATACAGCCGTACTGTCGACCTCAAGGTCAGACATAATACCGCTAGAGCGGTTAATTGGATGATTTTTCGGATTATATGGTTTTAGCAATTCACAAATCTTATTGTAAATTTCATCATCGCTAGGGTGGGACATGACGGCTTAATCTTTCTTATAAGAGGCGGCGGTAATGCGCAAAGCCTCTATCATTGGCGTGGGATTATCAATTTCATCGGCGCTTGTCCAATCAGGATAACGAAATTCCCGCAATTTCCCGAGGGTTAAATGCCCAACCCCAAAGGCTCTTGAGCTAACAGACGTTATCGCGGCAACGGGCTTCATAATAAATATCGGTATAGGCAATATGCGCACAGGGCGCTCTAGGGCTTGCGAAGCAAAGGCCGCAAAGTCTTCCCACGACATTTTAGAAATCGTGGACGGGGAAACTATCCTGTCATCATAGGCCCCATTCACAGCATTTCCAACAATATCTCGTGTGAGATCATTCACATAAGTCATTGATAGATTGATATTTTTCCACTCACCCCCCGCGACAGGCAATAGACCTTTTTTCAACATAGAAAATATTGGCCTAGTTGCCATATCATTCGGGCCAAATATAGCGGGCGCGCGAATAATGGCGAGCTTCCCGTAAGTATAGGCTTGCTTAACCGCAAGCTCGCCCGCATATTTTGACGCAGAATAGCCGCTTAATTCTGGTTGCCGCGCAGCGATTGAGGACAATAAAATAAAGCGCGAGACTTTGGCAGTCTGCGCAGCTTGCGCGATTTGCCTCGCTCCCTCCGCATTAATAGCCATAAACTCAGCAAGCGTGCGGGCTTTGATAAGCCCTGCCAGATGAATGACGCAATCAGTATCTTTGGCCCAGCCTGATAGCGCATTATGAAAATCACTTTGCAAATCACCTTGAAATAGCGTCAGGGCAGGATGCGCGCGCAGCTCAGGCGGTAGCTTATTGGGTGAACGGATAAGGGCATTCACTTTATGCCCTTTACCGAGCAGTGCTTTGAGTAAATGCTGACCTAAAAACCCTGTTGCACCTGTAAGAGCAATTTTCACCTTAGCCAACCAATGATGTTACCCTGCGCCGTGGGTGACAATTTGCAAAGGCGTTTCATTTTGCAGGTCAATGATCTCCCCTTTAAGGTATTTCGCCTTAACGCGCGCGCGGGAGAGCTTACCTGACGAAGTAATAATCATTGTGCTGCGCGGTACGAGCTGTAATTTCACAGGCACGCCAACTTCAAGCCGGATCGCCCCCATAACAGTCTTGTAAATCTCATCAAGCAGTTTTGGATCACGTGTCCGGCATTCGAGCAACAGCATAATCTCTTTTTCATCGCCCACACCGCCCATAGCAAAAGAACAGGCTCGCCCGCAGCGATGCGGCGCGGCAGCTTGCGCGGCCCATTCAATATCTTGCGGCCAAATATTACGGCCATGCCATAAAATAAGATCTTTAAAACGGCCCGTTACGACAAGTTGATTATCGAGCCAATAACCCAAATCTCCTGTATCAAGCCAACCATCTTTACTAAATGAGGCCTCTGTTGCTTGGCTATTGCGGAAATACCCCGGCGAAACGGACGGGCCTTTCAGGCAAATGCGTCCGACTTTATTCTCTTCTAGGACATTATCATCAAAATCGCGAATTTCGATCGTATGATCGGGCAAAACCGTGCCGCAAGCCACAAATGTACGGCGGTCTTCAAGCGGCGTTATATCTGTTGCCGTAACAGCTTCCGATGTACGCGTATAACGGCCCATATCAATCGTATGTTTTAATAAGCCCTGTCCCAAAGGCGCAAATGTCGCCGCCAATGTTGTTTCCGCCAGACCGTAACTTGGCGTAAATGCGCCTTGAGAGAAGCCCATTGTGCCAAATAACTCTTGAAACTCCGTCAAAGGCTCTGGACGCACCATATCACCACCAATACCGGCCGCCCGCCAGCTTGAGAGATCAAGCTCGCGGTCCTCGCGCCAGCGGCGCACACATAGCTCATATCCAAATGTCGGTGAATAAGACAAAGTCCCTTTATGATCGGAAATCAGTTGCAACCAAGAAATCGGACGACGCGTGAAATCTTGGGGATCGATATAATCAACACTAAGCTGGCACATGAGCGGTGTGAGCATAAAGCCAATCAGGCCCATATCGTGATAGAGCGGCAACCAGCTTGTCGCGCGGTCACTTTCAACTACTTTTAGGCCATGCTTGGAAATACCATGGCAATTTGCGGATACAGAAGCTTGTGTACCGATAATGCCTTTGGGCGAACTTGAGCTACCTGATGAATATTGAATATAGCACAGATCATCTGCGCCAAATGGGCGAATCGATGACCCCATTGGCAAATTATCCAGCTCATCAAATGTCATGACGGGAATCGCTTGATCGTTTAGCGCAGAACTCATAATCGGTTCCATTGTCGCTGGGCAAAATAGCGCGTGGAAATCTCCCGTATCGGCCATACGCTGTAATTGGCGCTCATATGATCCGCGCCCGCCAAGCGTTACAGGCAGCGGCAACGGCGCAGGTACAAGCCCCGCATATTGGCAGGCAAAAAATACAATAGCAAAATCAGGTGTAGAGACAGCCGCAAGGCCTATACGGGCGTTTTTAGGAGCAAATTTGACCAAACGCTTGGCTAAAACCAACGCCTTTTCACGCAAATCTTTATAGGTCAGAACCGTTTTAAGCTCGGCCTTGCCTGTAAAATAATTCAGACCTGTTTCACACGTCGCAGCGTAATCTAAGGCATCACATAAGGTTGGAAAATCGCCATATCGAATAGCTTTGCCGCGCGCAATAGGTGTTGGCTCGATCATTTTTACATCCTATTTGAACGAGCGTGGGGCGCTCTGTCACAAACTGTTAACTATAAAAGGTTCCCAATTCGTAAATTATCACCTAGCATAAAATTTACAGAGGCCATTTCACGCTATGTAACACTTTGTAACAAATTACGGTTTTATAATTAGAGGGCTTCCTATAATTTCCAAACATAAAGTCAAGAGTTTCGCCCGAATAAGGGCTTAAACGGATAGGCGTTCACGAGCCATTTCATCGGCCACTTCACTTGTTGCTCTGTGCGATAGCTCAGCCCTGCGGAAAATCTCTGCCAATGTATCTTCTAATTCATCAAGCTTACGCCCAACCCAAGCTCGGTCATATTTACCGCTAACTTCAGAGGCGACATTGATAATTCCGCCGCCATTAATCACATAATCAGGGCAATATAACATGCCGCGTTCACATAATGCTTGGCCCATATCTGCTGTTGCGAGTTGATTATTTGCAGCTCCGCCAATAATTTTCGCCTTTATTTGCGGTAAAGAGCGCGCGTTAATGGCGCCGCCAAGAGCGCAAGGCGCATAAATATCGACATCTTGTTGGTGAATATCATCCGTCGACACAATGCTAGCCCCCAGTTCAGCCTCGGCACGTTTTAGCACATCTGCATTAATATCAGCGACATAAAGCTTCGCACCAGCGCCCGATAAATACCGACATAAACCGTAGCCAACATGACCAAGACCCTGCACTGCGACCCTCATACCTTTGACATCCTTTTCGCCAAATTTATGTTTCACAGCCACATTTATGCCCCGAAACACACCTTCGGCGGTCACAGGTGATGGGTCACCAGATGCGGACGCGCCTTCATCTAAGCCTGCAACATAGTCTGTTTGCGTTTTGATGACAGCCATATCGGCCGGCGAGACACCAACATCTTCGGCGGTAATATATTGTCCCGCAGCCTTTTCAACCGCGCGGCCATAGCTCTCAAATAACGTCTTGCGGTCAAAATCGCCACGTGGCTTCATGATAACGGCTTTCCCGCCGCCAAGTGACAATCCCGCCATTGCATTTTTATAGCTCATGCCTTTGGACAGGCGCAGCGCATCGGTTAAAGCTTCTGCATCGCTATCATATTGCCAGAAACGCGTACCGCCGCAAGCGGGCCCGCGATTGGTATTATGCACAGCTATAATTGCCTTTAGGCCAGTTTTATCATCGCAAAAGGCATAAATCCCTTCGTGATTATCGAAATCAGGGTGTGAAAATATAGTCATGCGGCCTAGTAACTAAAGGATTAAGGCAAATCCTACCTAATAATTAGAATATTTAGTCATTTTCTAATGTTGATAATCCACCAGATGCAGCTTTGAGCAAATGCATCGCCAAGGCTCCGCCTGTCCCATCGCCAATATTCAAACCTAAATCCAGAATTGGTTGCATTTCCAAACGTTCGAGTAAAGCTTGATGCGCTGGTTCTGCACTGACATGGGCCGCAAGGCAATGCGCCACAGCATCAGGAGCCACTTCATGCAGCACAGCCGCCGCCGCGCAAACAGCATAGCCGTCCAAAATAACGGGAATACGTTGATGCCGCGCCGCGATAATCGCTCCGACAATCCCAGCTAAGTCGCGCCCGCCAAATAAGCGTAGCACATCGAGCGGGTCTTTGAGCATATCCTTGTGGCCCTGCGCGCATTGCTCAACAGCGTCTATACGTTTTTTGGCCTGCTCACCCTGCCCGCGCGCCCAGTAATCTGCCGCGCCGCCAAAAAGGCCATGCGCTAACCCCGCAGCGGCAGCCGCGGCCCCAACGCCAGCACTGCCGAGGACAATGACATCTGCACCCTCTGCAACGACCTCCATACCAAATGCGATTGCCGCAGCGCAATCCCGTTCAGATAATGATGGCGATTGGGTAAAGTCAGCCGACGGATATTCAACACCAAGCTCATAAACCTTGAAAGCGGCGCCTGCTTGTGCAGCAATACCTCTAACGGCGGCGGCGCCTTCTGTTAAGCTTTGAACGCGGTCTTTTGAAATTTGAATAAAGTCGTCACCGAAAAGCGATTTTGCAACACCATGCGTAGCTGCAAAAACCGCGATAAGAGGCCGCTGCAAACGCGGCTTATTTGTGCCTTGCCAGCCTGCCATCCAAGCCAAATGCTTATCAAGATGTCCTAGCGGGCGAAGATCACGGCCCAGCACTTGCGCAGATTTTAAAACGGCCTCTGACATCGCCATATCCGCTTGCGGCATAGTCTCCGTCAGCGCGCGAATATCATCAAATGGATTTCCAGTTTCTGTCAATTTTCATCCTGATAGCTTTTAAGGCTTGGCGGCAGCGATTCTGACGCGGAATAATGATAGTGTCATTCCATATTTTATTAACCCTCTCAAAGCAAATTTTAGTGACTTTTTTGATATTTTAAAGTCTTAACAACCTTATTAATTTATATCTGTGTCTATGAGCCAAAAAATATTTTTAAATGCCGCTATTATTTGCGCCTGCGCTGTTGCCGGAACTGTTTATTTAACGGATAAATCGAATAATAGTTTACAAGCTCAGGCAGACACGCCGCCTGCGCGCAAGCTTCGCACGATTGACACCTCTAAAACTGTAGCGCCTGTTCAAACTGGACAACATCGCACATCAGGCTCCACTGTGACTTTGAGAAAAAATCCACAAAATGGGCATTTTTGGACATATGCCCGCGTCAATACAGGCCGCATCCATTTTCTTGTCGATACAGGCGCATCTTCTGTTGCGCTTACATTAAATGATGCCAAAAAAATTGGCCTGAAAACCCGTGATTTAAATTATAATGTACCTATATCAACGGCAGGCGGCACCAATTATGCAGCTTATGTGAAACTTGAAACTGTTTCCATTGGCGGCATAACCATTCGGGATGTAGACGCGATGGTCGTTCCAAAAGGTCTTAACACATCTCTTTTAGGCATGAGCTATCTTGGCGAGCTTCAAAAGGTCGAAGCGACTCGCGATACATTGTTTTTACGGCTTTAATTTTAAAGATTTAAACCTTTAAAATAAGGCCTTACGTGCCATATTCATGGCTACAAATAATAAGCAAATCCCGAAAATCAATTTCAATCGAGACTGACTAAGACTATGCGCCAATCGCGTACCAAGCGGGATTGTCAAATAGGCGCTCATGGCGATTAAGATAAACCCAAGTCCGTTGACATAACCAAGGGAAAAAGCTGGCCGCCCCGCAACGCTCCAGCCTGATATGATGAAACCGATTGTGGCTGGCAAAGCTATGGCAAAGCCAAATCCTGAAGCTGTACCAACGGCGCGGTGTATAGGCATATTGCACATACTCATGAGCGGTACAGTTAACGAGCCGCCGCCAATGCCCATTAAGGCCGATAACACACCCACAGCACCGCCAAAGACAGGCCGCGCAAGCCCGCCCGGTACATCATCACGTAATTTCCAATCGGGCCGCCCAAATATAAACTGCATAGCGACAACACTCATCACACACGCAAATAACAATGTTAAAGCCTGCCCTGACATATGCGGCGCGATCCATAAAGCCGCCAGAAAAGACCCAAGCGCAATCCATAGCGCGTAGCTTTGCCAGAACGGCTTTGGCCATAATAAACGCCAATCCACAGCGCCGTGCCTATGATGGCTACGGACAGAGCGCAGCGCATTGACAATGATAATGGCCGAAGATGTCGCCACCGCACAATGAATCACTACATCATCCGCGACACCTAAAGCTTTGAAAGAGAAAAAAAGAGCTGGCACCATGACAGAACCACCGCCAATCCCGAACAAGCCCGCACTTAGTCCTGAAAGCGCTCCAACGATCAATAATGTGACGATAAGCGGAAAATATTGCGCGATTAAATCTGCCATAATTTACGCAGCGGATCTCGCATTTTGCATCGCTTGATAAGCCGCCGCGATAATCTCAGATGGCGGCGCTTTGCTGATAAGTCCTTCACTTAATGAGCGCCGCCATAAACGCGCCCCGACCTCGCCAGCAAATAACCCCATAATATGCCGAATAAGCGCTTTAGTGGTGCGGTCAATATCTTGCTGCGCTTGTGCATAACCTATCAAGTCTTGGATAATATCCTCGCGCATAGGCTGAAATGGCGAGGCGCCGTAAAATAATTCATCAACCTGCGTTAATATCCATGGATTGTGATAGGCCGCGCGGCCAAGCATGACGCCATCAAGCTCTTGCGTTTCGTTTTGCGCGGTTAATAAATCTTTTATCCCGCCATTTAAGACAATTTCCAAGTTCGGATGGTCACGCTTGATCTGCTTGACCAATTCATAATTAAGAGGCGGGACATCACGATTTTCTTTTGGCGATAAACCTTTGAGCCACGCCTTACGTGCATGTATGATAAAATGCGTACAGCCCGCCGCCGCAACTTTATTGATAAATTCGGGTAAAGTCTCGGTTAGGTTTTGATCGTCAACCCCAAGACGGCACTTCACCGTGACAGCTACATCCACAGCCTGTGCCATAGCGCCATAACAGGCTGCCACTAAATCTGGTTCCTCCATAAGGCAGGCACCAAAACGCCCTGATTGCACACGATCCGACGGACAGCCAATATTAATATTGATCTCATCATATCCGAAATCTTCGCCAATTTTAGACGCTTGCGCCAATTTGTCAGGGTCAGAACCGCCAATTTGTAACGCCACAGGATGCTCACATTCTGCAAATCCCAATAAACGCTCACGCGGCCCGTATATGACCGCATCGGCGACAACCATCTCTGTATAAAGCAAAGCATAGCGAGACAAACGCCGATGAAACCAACGGCAATGCCGATCCGTCCAATCCATCATGGGTGCAACACTTACTGTAAACTCTTGATTTTGTTTCATTTTTTGTTATACTTCAGACAGTTAGAAAGGACGCATATACCCTCAAATTCACTGTAAATCACTCCGATTCTCTGCAGCTCTGCACATAAATTGCGCAGATTATGAGCATTATAGCCAAACCCAATCAAATAGCTAGCACAGCTAGATTAGCCGCAGTAATTTTCATAGCTTCCGCGGCTTTTTGTTCAATAGCCCCCACGCTTGACTGTGAATGTCGTCATTACCGCAATCCATGTTCCGCCAACATCCTCTTTTAATATCAGTCCCTTATCTGAACACCATTCATCAACACATATTGGCTATCCATTTAAAAGGATGAAGTCTTTACAAATCTAACATGTTATGATTGGCTAGTTTCAAGGGTTTAAACAATGTCAAATTCTCTCAAATACGCTAGAGACGTAATTCATGCTGAAATATCGGGCTTAACTGCGCTTGCAGATAGCTTGGATGAGAGCTTTATGACGGCCGTTGATTTGATCCTAAAGGCCCAGAATTATCTGATCGTAGTTGGCGTTGGCAAATCTGGGCATATTGGCCAGAAAATCGCAGCCAGTTTTGCCTCTACGGGCACATATAGTTTCTTCATGCACCCGACAGAGGCCAGTCATGGCGATTTAGGTATGGTGAAAGATGGGAGCGTTATTCTCGCAATTTCGAACTCTGGCGAAAGCCGCGAACTGCGTGATGTTTTGCAATATGCCCAGCGCAATAATATCGCCGTCATAGGCATAACCAAAGACCCCTGCTCCACGCTGGCCCAATTTAGCCAGACTATATTGCGCTTACCTGCCACAGCTGAAGCCTGCCCAAATGGGATAGCCCCCACAACATCTACGACAAATACATTGGCTCTTGGGGATGCTCTGGTTGTAGCAACAATGATTGCGCGCGGCTTTACTATAGAGGACTTTGGCAAACGTCACCCCGGCGGTAAAATCGGTATGAGATTGCAAACCGTCGAAGAATGGTTGGCTATGCACCCTAAAAACACACCATCTATCACTCTTGATACGGCTATAGATGAAGTTGTCACAATCATTTCCAAAGGCGGACAAGGCTGCGCGGCTGTGATGAATGGCTCTCAGATGGCGGGTATCATTACAGATGGCGATTTACGTAGAGCGATGGACGAGGATTTTCTCAAGAAAACGGCCAAAGACGTTATGACGACATCCCCGTTTACTCTATCTACATCCATGCGCATATCGCATGTCATTGACGCTTTTACAAAAAAACGGATCAGCAATGCGTTTATCGTTAAAGATGGCCGTCCGCTTGGCGTTATTGATATGAAAAGCCTTTTAGAGGAAGGCTACCTCTAATGCTTATCGTCGTCCCTGCCCGCTTTGCCTCTACGCGTTTTCCAGCAAAACCCTTAGCTCTTATTAAAGGTATCAGCATGGTACGCAGGACAGCACAAATCGCGCAAATCGCAGCACATGGCTTGGAGAATTGCGATTATGTTGTCGCAACAGATCACGAAGAGATCGCTACGCATTGCCAAACGCATAATATCCCAGCCATTATGACACCGGTTGATTTAACATCAGGTAGCGACCGAGCTTTGGCTGCGGCAAAGTTGTTCAAAACCAAGGCAAAAACTATAATCAATTTACAAGGCGATGCACCATTTACACCGCCTGAGCATATTACGTCTATTGCGCGCGCGCTTGCAGCAGGTGCAGATGTGGCCACACCTTATATACGTTTATCATGGGAAGCTTTGGACAGGTTACGCCAGAACAAAAACACCACACCTTTTTCGGGGACAACACTCACAATCGACAAAAGCGGGCGGGCGATTTGGTTTTCTAAAAACATTATTCCCGCCATTCGCAAGGAAGTTATTTTACGCAGCGAAAGCCCTATCTCTCCAATTTGCCGTCATATTGGACTATATGGTTATAGCCGCACAGCTTTAGAGCAATTTGAGGCATGGCCTGAAAGCGCTTATGAAGCTCTCGAAGGACTTGAACAATTACGCTTTATTGAAAATGGGCTAACGATAGACTGTGTGGAAGTCTTACCGCCTAAAATTGCCAGCTCGGGTATTGACACAGAAGAAGATTTAAGGCGCGCCGAAGACTTGATCGCGCAATATGGCGATCCCTTTATAAAATCTCTACCCCAAAAAGCGGCCTCATGAGTCTCGTCTACATTGTGCGTCATGGCAACACCTTTGACAAAGGGGATGTTGTGCGGCGTGTCGGAGGCCGAACAGATTTACCTTTATCTATGTCAGGACATATACAAGCCGAACGTTTGGCTGAACATTTCGCGCATATTAGCTTTGGCAAGGTTTATGCCTCTCAATTAAAACGGCAAACCGAAACAGCTCAAGCAATATTAAACGGACAGGAACAATCACCTGAAATTAAAACGCTCGAATTTTTACGGGAAATTGACTACGGCCCTGATGAAAACAAACCTGAAACTGACGTTATTGCCCGCATAGGCGAAGTTGCAATGGCAGGTTGGGAGCTTTACGCCCGCCCGCCTCAAGGCTGGAATGTGGATGCCAACGCTATTCGGCAAGGCTGGGCGCAGTTCTTTCAGTCGCGGCGGAGCGAAACAAAACCAATCCTCTTAGTCACCAGCAATGGCACAGCCCGCTTTATTTTTGATGTGGTCGATCATAAAGGCGGCTTGTCACGCAAATTACGTACAGGCGCATATGGCATAGTGAACATTTTAAGCGACAAGCCTTACCTAATGTCATGGGATGTTAGGCCAAATTAGAGGCTAACCCGTAATTTGGTGATGACTGCATCAACCCAGTCACATAGCTCTATTGTGTTAAGCGAGCCCCTTCATCCGAACGCGGTAACAAAGGCGGAAGCTGCGCGCTTCTGTGGTCTGTTTTTATGCTAATTTGCGCCGCATCTCCAAAGCTAACGCGGTACCCTATAAAGGACGTTGCTGGCGCTTGCGTGCCTAAACCACTGCCGCCGCCAATAATAACCTCTTGGGTTGGGAAATATACTGTCCCTGTAATCGTCATCTTTGCCCCGCCCATTAAAGTATTTCTTCCATTTGGGTATTGAGGGTTTTTCTTTGTATTAGAATGCGTATCTTGATAAAAAGCAAGCCCAGCTAATTTCCCTGACCTTGGGGCTGTAACTGTTAACTCTGAACCTTTTTCAACGTCCAATATCGCGTTTCTGCCGCGCATTATAAACGTTACACGATCGGCAATCGCCGAAGATTCTTTTGTAAATTTCAAAGGCCCATCAAGCATGATGTATTCACCTGGGGTGAAACTAACATCTAATCCCGAAACAGTTAGACCGCCGCAATATGTACCCGGATATAATCTCAGACCATCTTGCTCGGCATGAATACCTGTATTTCTTATTAATAAACGTCTATCATTTATGCAGGCCTCAGATGCAGGCGCTTCCAAATCTGTATAAGGATCCTCAATCACGCTACATTCTGTATTGGCAAAAGGTATAAATGTTCCGCTTGCGCCGCCAGACGTGCAAAAAGATTTCGCTGACGCGCGGCTTGATCCATCAACAAATGCCGCCTGAGCATGTGTTGAATTAACTTGGACAGAACAGTCTTTAGCTTGAAAATCAGCACCGTCCATGACTTCAAAAGATTGCGCCCCATCAGGATCTAAAGCCAAAACACATATAACATCATTTTTGGTCAACTCTCCAACGGCGCTTTCATAAACACCAATGTCTTCCTTGCCGATGGCCTTGATTATCGTAGCAGGCACAGTGCCGCGGGCGCTTAACTCAACACGTTGCGCGCTAGAATCAATTACATTTAGCTCAAAATTTTCATTCTGACCAAAGTTTTGCCAAAAGTAATTTTCCGCAAACACCTTACGCTCTTGAACGGTTAAATTTTGGTTCAAAACAGCCGCTATCGCTGCATCATCAAGAGCCGCAGATAGCTGAACTCTTACTTTTTCGGCGCGTGAGTAATCTGTAACAAAGGATGTTAAAGTCAATATTGGCAAAGCTAAAATAGCAAACCACACAGCTATTTGGCCGCTCTGGTCAGCTTTATATTTTTGTGTTTTTTTCACAAAATGTCTGTGAATATACATAATATCCCTTAGGTATCTAACAGTCTAGAAACCCCTTTCCACAACTTTATAATGTAGATAGGTTTATTTAAAATGACGAAACGTAGTTAATGGTTAGCTAACACTTAAATAAGATTGATGAGCTATTTAGCTACTATTCATATAAGCTCATGAAAAATATGATTTTACAGCGGCTTAATGATCATTCCGTCATAAGCAGGGCGCGTAAAAACGGGTAATTCCCCCGCCAGAATATTATAATCCATGTCAATATGTAGGTTCGTTAGCACACCTTGTTTGACCTGCGCTTTTGCTAGCCAAGATAGCGCGCGGTCTGCATTGGCATGTGTCGGGTGGTCATTATACCGAAGCGCATCCGTAATCCAGCTATTGACGCCCATCAGCGCTTCGAACTCTTTATCAGGCACATCCCAAACATCGGGTGTATAGGCGATTTTACCGTTAAAAATGAACCCAAGAGATGGTGTTGGGCCGTGACTGACCTCTATTGTCTCAACATTTATCGCTCCGCCTGCCCCATCTATAGTGATAACATCTCCGTCTTTAATAAGGTCTTGCAGCTCTAATATTGGCGGATGCACGCGGCCTTCAGGCATTTCAAAGCAATATTGAAAGCGCGCCCAGACATGTTCTTTTGTATGTTTATCCATATAGGTCGGGATTTGTCTGCGCATGCGATAGGCAATCGCGCGCAAATCATCTATACCGTGGCTTTGATCGGCATGATCATGCGTATAAAGCAAAGCATCTAAGCGCTGCGTTTGTGTTTTTAAAAGCTGTTCACGCAAATCTGGCGAGGTATCAACAAGCACTTGCGTAATTTGGGTCTGCTCATTAGGCACGTCTCCTTCGCCGTGCCAAGCTTGCACGAGGATAGAGCAGCGCGTACGGCGGTTTTTTGGCTCATTAGGGTCACATATACCCCAATCCCCGCCAACACGCGGCACACCGCCTGATGATCCGCAGCCCAATATAATCGCGCGCAACCCCATTATGAAAACATATCAAGGCATGGACGTTTCGCCTTTTGAAACAGATTAAAAAACGCATCCGTTGTACGGGCCGCCGTTTCGTCAAAGCTCCAGCCTTTCACATCAGCAAGGCCTTGGCACACTTCCTTGACATAAGCAGGCTCATTACGCCGCCCGCGATACGGTACAGGGGCTAGATAAGGGCAATCTGTTTCAATCATTATCCGCTCATCTGGCATATTTTTGATTATATCCCGAACGGCGTGGGCGTTTTTAAATGTGACAATACCAGATACAGAGAAATATAACCCCATATCAGCGGCGCGGCGCGCAAGCTCTGGCCCAGACGTATAGCAATGCAGCAAAGCTGGAAACTCCCCCTCTTTAAACGCCGCCTCTAACATATCCAGCATCATCTCATCAGCTTCGCGCGTATGGATAATAAGCGGCAGTTGTGTGTCTCGCGCGGCATCAATATGCGCTTGGAAATTATGCCTTTGCGCGTCAACATCGCTGTAATTATAATGAAAATCTAAGCCTGTTTCCCCAATGCCGATGATTTTTGGATGATCTGCCATTTTCGCAATTTGGGCGGCGGTAATATTCGGATTATCTTTGGCATCATGCGGATGTGTCCCGACACTTGCCCAGATATTGTCATCGGCCTCACCGACCTTAAGTGTGGCCTCATAGTCTTTGATATTACAGCAAATATTAAGCATAGGCCCAACACCCTTGCGCCGGGCCGCAATAATAACATCTTTCACATCATCTGCGAAACGTTCGCCATGCAAATTAACATGTGAATCCACTAACATTACGCGGCTCTTATCATAGATAATGTATCGAACATGGCCGCCGTTTTATCGAGATTTATCGCCATTTCAACCTGTTGATTCGTCTTTGCGGTTTCCCAAGCTTTTTGCCAAGCTTGCGGCGATTTTGATACGGGCAATGGTTTAAACGCGCCATGCCATTCTCCTGTGGCTGAAAACACAGCTTGCGCTTGGAGTATGTCTTGCAAAGCTTCCCAAAATAACGCGCGCGTATTGGCAGCATTGGCTGTCGATAGCGATTTCGCAAGGCTCATATCAACATCACGGCTATGGCGGTCAAGTGACGCTAAAAATCGCGATAAAGGCCGCAATACACTATCGGAATTGCGCGCTAATGACAGAGCCTTACCCGGCGCGCCGCGCGAGAGTTTCACCGCGGCATCTATTATGTCATTTGGCGCATTAGAGCGTGATTGCATCCACTCACTGATTTGTTCATTTGGTACGGGCCGTAAACTTAGCTGCATACAGCGCGAGCGGATTGTCGGAAGCAGACGCCCCGGCGCAGATGACAGCAATAAAAACAATGTTTTATCAGGCGGTTCCTCAAGCAGCTTTAATATTCCATTTTCAGAATTACGGTTTAAATCATCCGCGCTATCAATCAAACAAACCCGCCAAGAATCGGACTCAGAGGCTGTGTTTTCAAAAAACTTAGCCAGCTTACGAACATCTGCAATCGGAATATCATTCCGTATTTTTTTGGTTTTATGGTCATAAGGCCTACGTAAAAGGACGAAATTCCCATGCCCAAGCGCTTCAACCCTTTGCGCGATAGGATCAGATTGGGGGATGTTCAAACTATTTTCCAATAGGCTTTGCCCGCCCAGCATATAGCGAATGATACGGTAAGCCAGTGTTGCTTTGCCTATACCCGTCGGCCCTGTCAGTAGCCATGCGTGATGCAACCGCTTTGAAGCTTTGGCCTGTAAAAACCGCGTTTCTGCATCACTATGCCCGATGAGGTCATAAACCGCGCGTGGATGCAGGCAGCCTTCCGCGCAATCGGACTCTGGAAAAGTCTCGATTTCAGCCGTGCGCGCCAAAATTACCCCGCAGCCGACCCAAGGCGCCCCGCAAGGTCTGGATATTTCTGTGTGAGAGCAAATAGAATTTGCGTATGAACAGTTTGGCGCGGCTCATCGGCATCAATGGTTGTTATACGGCCCGCATTTGACGCGGCAATATCCAAAAAAGCATTTCGCAATGTTTTGTGAAACTCAATCGACTCAGCGTCAAATCGCGACAGGTCTTCACCGCGAGTTTCCACACGTTTTTGTGCCATAATTGGATCCATATCAAATAAGATTGTCAAATCGGGTTCAAATCCATCCATAACAGCCTCATGAACCTTGCCAACACGCTCTGCACCAAGACCTCGCGCATAGCCTTGATAAGCCAGACTTGAATCTGCAAATCTGTCGCTTAAGACCCAGACTCCGCGCTCAAGTGCAGGTTTTATAATTTTCTCAACATGATCCATGCGGGCTGCATACATAAGCAGTAATTCCGTCATGCCTGACCATTTATCAGCAGCCCCGCCTAGCACCAAATCTCGGATAGCTTCTGCACCTTTGGTTCCGCCCGGCTCGCGTGTCAAAATTGTTGTAATCCCAGCGCCCTCCAAAGCATCGCAGAGCAGTTTGGCTTGGGTTGTCTTACCGGCCCCCTCGCCGCCTTCAAAGGTTATAAATTGGCCTTTTAGAGGCGTGTTTTCGGCACTCATAATTCACCTCGAATTTTACCAATCAGAACAGCCCAAGCTTTCCCAAAGGCAGATTTAGATTCTACATCTTCGGCGGCAAAAAGCGGGTAACGTACATCTTCACGCCCTTCAATACTCACAATTAACTCGGCGATTTCATCGCCTTTGACAATCGGAGCTGGCACAGTTTTATATTCGACACGCGTTTTGACTTTACTACGCTCAGAAATATGCAAGCCTTTAACAACAGGTGCAGCCAGTGTCAGGCCGACATCTTCTGATTTCCCCATAAACACGTCGGCGCGGGCCAGTTCTTGATTGGCCTCTTGCAAATTATAAATCTCAAATTCATTAAATGCTGAGTTCATCAAAGACAGGCTAACTTCACGGCGTTGCGCCGAGCTTTCAAGGCCGTTTATAACAATGATACGGCGCATACCGTTCCGTTCAGCCGAGCCTACAAGGCCGTAACCAGACACCTCTGTATGGCCCGTTTTTAGCCCATCAGCCCCTGTGAATTTACCAAGCAATGGATTGCGATTACCCTGAGAGATACCATTCCATGTAAAACTGCGCTCATTATAAAGCGGATAATATTCAGGGTGATTTTTAATCTGCAAACGCGCAAGTTTAGCCAGATCAATGGCACTGATATTATGCTCTGGATGCGGCCAGCCTGTCGAATTCTTAAATGTCGCAGAGCTTAACCCCATTTCGCGGGCTCTGGCCGTCATCTGCGCGGCAAAGGCATCTTCTGACCCTGCCATACCTTCAGCAAGGACAATACAAGCATCATTGCCCGATTGAATGATAACGCCCTTAATCAGGTTATCAACGGAGACGCGCGAATTTAAATCAAGAAACATTGTCGAAGACTCCGATTTTGCCCCGCCTCGCCGCCAAGCTTCTTCGCTCACCGTGAATTCTGTTTGAGGCGTCAAACGACCCGATTTTAGCGCAGTAAATACCATCTCCGCCGTCATTATTTTGGTCATAGAGGCAGGCGCCATAGGGCGAGAGGCGTTTTTTTCATATAAAACTTCGCCTGTTTCAAAATCTAATATGGCCGCATGGGGCGCAGCCGTTGCAAAGACGGTTTCAGGCACGCTACTTTGTGCAAAGACTGAGAGCGGTAAGAGGGCTGGCAAACAAGCTATAAGAGCTGCACCAAGTAAGGGGGGTCGTCTACCAGTTAAAAACACGGTTATCCTCAAAATTAAATGCGCCAAGTCAGCTGACAGCAGAATCACAATAAGCGCCCCAAAGGACGCTTATCAAGATTTACATGGCTTTAAGGCTATCGCAAGGCGAGACTGAGCTTACCTTAGATAATTTTACGCTCATCACTCACTTTAATTTATTTGGTCTCTAAACGTTCACGAATAAGGCGAGGTTGCGGCGCAGTCTCATTATGACCTGCAACATGAATTGGGCCTTTAATCGTCAATGTGATTTCGCCTGTCCCTTCAGGCTCTGTTGGCTCGACAGCATGGGGCGCAATCGGTGCAATCGGCGCTGGCAGAGACGGCTCGATACGAGGCGTAGGGGCAAAGGGTTCGGGTTGAGTTGGCACCTGCATAACTGGTGCTGGCGCTTCAACATAGCTATCTTCTGGATATGGCACAGGTTCAGGCGCTTTTGGTAGAACTGAGCGGTTCGCCGCCATTGGATCTGCGGGACCAGCATATTGCACACGCACCTTGCCAAGACCATGTGTTGTAATCCCCAAAGCCGCTGCAGAGGCTTGAGACAAATCAATAATACGATCACCAATGAACGGCCCGCGATCATTGAGCCGCACCATCAATGTCTTACCATTTTCAAGATTCGTCACAAATAACATAGAATTTAGCGGCAATGTCTTATGCGCGGCTGTCAGGTCATTCTTATTAAAAATTTCACCCGTCGCCGTTGGTTTCCCGTGAAATTTATCCCCATACCAAGAGGCCGTGCCCACAACATCATATTTAGGCTCGTGTTTAGGTGTATAGGATTTTCCCATAATCGTATATTTCTTACCAACGCGTTGATGTTTATAAAGGTCACGATCAACACTGGCTTGGTCAAATTTTTGAATTGGATCAGGTAATGTGCGCGGCATAGGCGTTGGCGTTGGCGCGGGTGTCACAATAGACGGGGCCGGTGTTAATGCGCGCGGACGTTTCGGTATAGCAGGCAGTGAGGCCAGCTGCGCTGCGCCCTTCCCTAATTTATAAGTAATTGGCGCGCCTTGGGTAACTTTCGTTATCTTCGATGTTGCACATCCTGTAACTGTTACGCCCGACAGTACAGTTAAAAGCCCTAATTTGACCCAGTTTAACTTACGCATATTTTATCACCTTTTCACACGGGCCTTAAGGCCACTTGAAAGCTGCATTTATTCATGCATGTCTTTCATCATTGTTTGGTAACCTAAATGAGTAAGTTTAAATTCGCGTGTGGAAACAGGATTAATTGACCCTTACGTGGCATGGTATGTAAAAGGTTAACGGCTAAACTCCATTTGATATGAGATTTATGGGTTTCCAAGCAAAAACGGCTTGAACCCTTATGCAAAAAGCCTTAGAGCCTGCTTCGCATAACCAGCATACCCTCATTTACGGGCGGGTGGCAGAGTGGTTGAATGCACCGGTCTTGAAAACCGGCATAGGTGAAAGTCTATCGGGGGTTCGAATCCCTCCCCGCCCGCCACTATTTATGATTAAGCTTTTGAAATAAAATCATTTTCTTGAAGAAATATATTTCAAACCCTAAAATTAACCCTAAAAACAATCAAATAACGGCCTTACTCCACCATATGACCTGATTGTAATTGCGACAATCTGTCCCCTTCGCCCATTACGTTAGAGCCACGGTTAAAAGCAACACGAGACCAGCGCAACTAACTACTCCGATACTGCTTAATCATAGCTAGGGTTACATTTCTGCGATAACATAATGGGCTTACCCCGCCGGGCTTTGAATAAGCTGACCACATTTAAAGCCATTACTAACTAACCATCAAGTTCTTCTAGTTTATCGCAACCCCATTGGTCGGACCCATTACAGCCTTGATTAAGCAGAGCACGTCCAATTTCTTTATCTTGCGCAACGCCTTTGCCGAGAAAAGTTAGGACCCCCAAATGACTGCAGCCCAACATATGCATATCATCGCAGGCTTGGGTAAATAGATTTGCGGCTTTGTCATAGCTTTGTGTAACGCCAGTCCCGTCTTTATAAAGGACACCTAGCCTGGTACAGCCCCAAGCATTCTCGCTCTCACAAACTTGAGTGTAAAGATTAGCTGCCTTGATATAATCTTGCGCTACGCCATTACCAGTTTCATACAAAAAACCGAGATTATAACAGCCCCAAATATTCTCACCTTCACAAACTTTTACATAAAGACTTGATGCTTTGACATAATCTTGCTCGACACCATTGCCATTTTCATACATCACACCAAGACTAATACAGCCCAACAAATACCCACCGTCACAAGCTTGAGTATAAAGGTCAGCGGCTTTTACATAATCTTGCACAACGCCAACCCCTTTTTTGTAAAGGAAACCAAGATTATTACAGCCCGTCATTTCCTCTCCCTCACAGGCTTGGCTATAAAGTTCTACCGTTTTTATATAATTCTGCTTAACACCATTGCCTCTCTCGTAAAGAACCCCAAGATTAGTGCAACCTGCCATATCACCTCCCTCACAAGAATGAATGAAGAGATTTGCCGCTTTGACATAATCCTGCTCAACACTCGCGCCATTATTATAAAGGCTTCCAAGTTCAGTGCAGCTAGACATTTTTCCATCATCACAGGCTTTGGTATATAAATAACGTAAGGCTTTACCATTCACAGAGGATTGAGAGGCATCACTACAAGCACCTCCCAAAATGAACAGGACACAAGCAATGCTTAGCATAAAATACTGGTTCTTAATTGCCATCTTCATAGGCTCCCATGGGTGGTTTTATGCTTAAACTGTCGGACTATAATAATTCCTATTTTTACAGAACCGAGAATAGCTACATATGCTTTCATTTCATCGAACTCCCCATTAACCTAACCCCTAGTTGTCCTTCATTCTGAAACGTAATACCCGCATCCACAAGAGCGTCATAAAGGACTTTAACGCTATCGGCGCGTACGGGCTTTTCGAATTCCTACCCCTTACTGTCGCTGGCCCTACTTCACATTTTTCAGCCAGTTT
The DNA here is from genome assembly GCA_937929915.1 of uncultured Caulobacterales bacterium. Taxonomy (GTDB): domain Bacteria; phylum Pseudomonadota; class Alphaproteobacteria; order Caulobacterales; family Maricaulaceae; genus Litorimonas. The sequence continues at coordinate 141,737 of CALFUN010000017.1, forward strand.
AGCCGCCACCAAAGGCCGCCTCAAAGCCCGGGCTTTGAAAAAAGCGCTCATAGCCACCAGCACCGCGCCGAATGACCTCTTGGCTTTGCTCCGCGCTCAGAACGGTACCTGCGCCTACATGAGCATTAGGAAATTCTTTGGCGATGGCTTCAAGACAATCCAGCGCCGCATCCGTGCGTAAGACAACTTCGAGAACGTCCAAGCCGCCCTCAAGCAAGGCTTCTGATATTTTCAGAGCCGTTTTAGGATCGTCGGATTGCACAAGCGGGACAACCCGTTTGGCTTGGAGAGAGTTCAGTAATTCAGTCATTTATATTGTCCTTATGAGAAGAACATTCCGCCATTAATGTCGATGTTCGCTCCCGTAATATAAGAGGACGCGTCAGATGCAAGGTAAACGACCGTATCTGCGCAATCATCTAGACATTTTTTACTTAGGGTTTTCCATTGATGCGTGAAAGCCTAGCTTATTGAAACTGTTTTTACATTACAAAAGGCTCTTAAACCTTCGGCAGCGAGTTCACGTCCATAACCAGAGCGCTTAACTCCGCCAAATGGCAAGGCTGGATGCGAGGCCGTCATGGCATTAATGAATGTAGCCCCCGCTTCTATATTTTTTATAGCCCTTTGCTGCTCATCTGGGTCTTGCGTGAAAACGCAGGAGCCAAGGCCGAACGGACTGTCATTTGCTAGGGTGATTGCCGCGTCCATTGTGCTAACTTTGAACAATAATGCGACGGGGCCAAAAATTTCTTCGTAATATATCTGCGAGGTTTTTGAGATATTTTCTAAAATACCAGGCCTGTAATAATAGCCTGCACCGTCAATAGCTTGCGCGCCTGTTACGCGCGTGGCTCCGTCACTTAGGGCTGTTTCGACCTGTCTTATAATTTCTTTTCGGCTACGATCCGTCACAAGCGGGCCAATATCTGTTTCAGGGTCATTTGGATCGCCGACCCGCAGGCTTTCAAAGGCCGCCTTAAACTTTGCCCGAAAAATATCATAAACCTCTTCATGCACGATAAAGCGTTTTCCTGCGATACAGGATTGTCCGCAATTTTGCGTGCGGGCCGTAACAGCGGTTGCAACAGCTTTATCAATATCCGCACTTGGCATGACAATAAACGCATCAGAGCCGCCTAGTTCCAGCACAGTTGGCTTGATGACCTCCCCGCAAATCGACGCAACTGACGCGCCTGCCCGCTCGGAACCTGTCAATGTCGCGCCGCGCACACGATCATCACGCAGCATAACACCCACTTGGTCAATACTGGCAAAGACATTTAACAAAGCGCCTTCTGGGAAGCCCGCGCGCCGCACAACATCTTGCACAGAGAGGCTGCATTGCGGTACATTGGGTGCATGTTTGAGTAGGCCCGTATTGCCCGCCATTAATGCTGGGGCCACAAAACGGTACACCTGCCAAAGCGGATAATTCCACGGCATAATCGCTACAATCGGTCCGAGCGGTAGATATGTTTTATAGGTCTGAGCCGTACCGCCTGTCTCAATATTTTCATCAGCCATAATTTTTGCAGCATTATCCGCGTAATATCGGCACCCTGATGCGCATTTTTTAACTTCGGCAATAGCGGATTTTAGCGTCTTTCCCATTTCCAAGGTAATTATAGCCCCAAGTTCACCCGCTTCGGCGTCTAAGATATCCGCCACTTTATGCATAGCGGCAGAACGCTGTTCCAACGTCCATGTTTTAAGAGTTTGATGGGCCGATAATGACAGGGCCAGAGCCTCTTCAATCTGCGCATCTGTATGCTCAGTGAAGCTTTTAAGGATTTCGCCTGTAGCTGGGTTTTGGGTTTGGATTGACATATTTACACCCCTAATTTTGGGATAGCATGCGTACCATAGGCCACGCAGGTATTCTTAGTTTCCATGTAAAAATCAAATGACCAATCTCCGCCATCACGGCCAATGCCAGAGGCTTTCATACCGCCAAATGGCGCGGGAAGATGGCGGTTATTTTCCGAGTTAATCCAGATCATACCCGCCTCTAATTGCTTGGCCACGCGCATAGCTTTGCTGGAATTTTCTGTCCAAACATAACCTGTTAAACCATATTCAATATCATTCGCGATCGCGATTGCCTCGGCTTCATCCTTAAACGGGATGGCCGTTAGAACAGGGCCAAAAATCTCCTCTTGCGCGATACGCATTTGGTTGTTGGCATGGGTAAATAAAGTCGGTTTGACATAACACCCTTCTTTGCCTTTACGCGCACCGCCAACCGCGATTGTCGCGCCGTCTTGAGCCGCAATATCAAAATAGCTCATGACTTTATCATGGTGACTCGGATGAATAAGCGGGCCAATCTCTGTCTTTGGGTCAAGCGGATGCCCGACTTTTATCTTTTTAATCCGCGCAGCCACTTTTTGGGTAAAGGCTTCATAAATACTATCTTGCACCAAAAGGCGCGTCGAAGATGTACAGCGCTCACCATTGAGAGAGAACTGCATAAATACAGCGGCATCAAGCGCCCGGTCCATATCGGCATCATCAAAGACAATACATGGATTTTTCCCGCCAAGTTCCAAATGTAAGCGTTTGAGCGTTGGCGCAGCCTGAGACTGGATATAGCTCCCTGTTTGGCTCTCCCCGACAAATGCAATCGCTTTAATCAAAGGATGCTCCGTTAGCGCCTTGCCTGCGCTCTCACCTAGCCCGTTGACGACATTAAACACGCCTTTAGGTAGGCCTGCCTCATAGGCAATTTCAGCTAGCAACATTGCTGTATAAGGTGAAAATTCAGCTGGTTTTTGCACAACGGTACATCCGCTCGCCAAAGCTGGCGCGATTTTCCATGTCGAGAGCATAAAGGGCGTATTCCACGGTGTAATAACACCAACAGCGCCAAGCGGATGGCGAGTCGTGAAATTATGGTGATGGTCGGCAGGCAGGCTTAAACCTTTACCCGCCTCCACTGCTTTGTCGCCAAAAAACCGAAAATTAGCCGCCCCGCGTATGGCCGCTTTTTGCATAAAGCGAATAGGCTGGCCCGTATCCATCGATTCAATCATCGCGACTTCTTCGGCGCGCGCTTCAATCCCATCCGCAATCGCATACATAATCTCGCGGCGTTTTGCCCCTGTCATATCGCGCCACCCGTTCACGAAGGCTTTATGGGCAGCCTTAGACGCCGTATCAATGTCGGCGGGCGTACCTGACCAAACATCCCCTAAGCGAGAATTATCCACGGGCGTAATGTTTTCAAAAGTAACTTTAGATTTGCCTTTGACCATACGGCCATTGATAAAATGACCCAGAGGGTCTTTTTTAAATCGAGACATGTAGCGCCGCGCTTTGGCGATACGTTTATCTAAGTCGGTCGTTTGAGAGCGTTTAAGAGCCATGAGTTTTATCCTTGATCATCTGATGGATGTTATTTTTTTTCCACGTCCAGTCTTTTTCAATGTCTTGAATCTCTAAGCCGAGGGAAAGGGGAACGCCGCCGTCAAAATGCGCTTGCGTAAAATCTGTTAAAACGCCGAATAAGCGCTCACCGATATCTTTTTTAACGGCTTCTATACGCCCTTGGCCTATGCGTATTGTAAGATAGATAAATCCATTTTCCTGCGCCCCGTCGCCCACTTTTGCGCTATTGGCTAAATAGGCACGTGTACGAATACCGCCTACTGGTAACGCCTCTATAGACATAGCCATAGCATGAAGCTTTTCCGTTAAATCCGAAATTGAAAGCGCTTTGTCTATCGCGGTGTTATATTCAATTATAATATGCGGCATGAAAGTCCTTGACCTATATATTTAACATGTTAAATACATTGCAAATTGTAAAAGTCAAGGTGAGCAATATGAAATTCATAACTTTTTTATCTGAGGGTCAAGAAAAGCTGGGCGGCCTTAAAACAGGCGACGATACTGGTGTTGTAGATATTACGGACGGCTTCACCAGCCTGCACCATGTTTTAAAGACAGGCAGATTATCTGACGCAGCAGCCGCTATAGAAACAGGCCAAATCACACATCAATTACAAGACTTAAACTTACTGCCTCCTATTACAACGGCTGAGAAATATTTTTGTATTGGCGTGAATTATGCGAATCGGAATGCAGAATATAAAGATGGATCGGAGGCTCCTAAAAATCCATCTGTTTTTATGCGCTCTCGCGAAAGCTTTGTGGGGCATGGTCAATTTATTGAACGCCCGCCAGAATCTCACCAGCTTGATTATGAAGGCGAAATTGTTGTGATTATTGGCAAAGAAGGCCGCCGTATTAAACGTGAAAATGCGCGCGACCATATTGCGGGGCTATGCGTTATGAATGAAGGCACGTTGCGCGATTGGGTACGTCATGCCAAATTTAACGTCACCCAAGGTAAGAATTTTGAAAAATCAGGCGCGCTTGGCCCGTGGATGGTGCCGCTCACGGATGATATTGATTTGAAAGATTTGCAAATTCAAACTCGTATTAATGGCGAGCTTCGCCAAGACGATCACACGTCTAATATGATGTTCCCGATTGAGTTTCAGATTGAATATCTTTCAAAATTTGCTCGCCTTAAAGCGGGTGATGTTATCGCAACGGGTACACCAAACGGCGCGGGCGCACGGTTTGATCCGCCAAAATATCTTGTCCCCGGCGATGTTGTAGAAGTCACCTGCCCTGCTGTAGGCACGCTGCGCAACGAAGTTAAAGACGAAATTATTTAATCGAAAATCACATGTCAGAATCCAACCTCAGAGACTTTCAACGCAATCTACCCATGGCGCTTTTACGGGCGCGAGAATCCGTCATGGGACATTTCAGACCCTTGCTAAGGGATCATGATATTACGGAACAACAATGGCGCGTTATCCGCGCGCTATATGGGCATGATGGATTAGAAGTTACTGCGCTGGCAGAAAAAACGCTTCTGCTCATGCCAAGTCTCACACGTATTTTGAAGATTTTAGAAGAACAAAAACTGGTCTACCGTTCTACAGTTAAAGGCGATAATCGCCGAAAACTTATTCGCCTTGGAGAGCGCGGTAAAGACCTTTACAAAAAAATGGCTCCGCTCAGCGAAGCCAAATATAAAACAATCGAAGCCAAAATTGGTAAGAAACAACTCGCCGAGCTTTACAAGGTTTTAGAAATAATCGTGGATTAAATATCCATTACACCCGCAACGCACATGGTCGAGAAAATAGGTATCGGTTCAGCATAACGCACCGTACCTTTCGACCCTTCGCATAGACCGCTAATCGCTGTGAGCGTACGGATTTCAAATCCGCCTTGCCCAGCTTCGCGCAATGTATCTTCATCCGTATAAGACAGTAAACGCGCCTTATCATTTGCCGCCCATGCGTCTAAATATTCACGGTCCCAAGCTTCATTAATTTTACCGCTATTGGGTGTGGCTGGCCAATGGCTAATCCCGCCCGTTCCCATCACAGCTATTTTTTCAGGCACGAGATCACAGGCGCGGCGCAGCGCACGGCCAAATTCATAAGCCCGGCTTAACGGCGCAAGCGGCGGCCCTTGGCAGTTAATATTGGCCGGAATAATCGGCATATCATAGCGCGGCGTTAAGAAGTTTAACGGCACCATAATTCCATGATCCATTCGCCATTCTTTGGCATAAGCCAGATCAACCGTCTGCATCATTTCGGTCACAATCCGCTCTGATAATTCAGGTGCGCCGGGAATTTTCGTTCGCGCAATTTTCAACCAATCAGGGTCTTCAATCGGGCCTTCATATTCCTCGCCCATCCCAACTGCAAAAGACGGCATATTATTCATAAAAAAATTAGCAAAATGCTCCGCCGCAATCACGACAAGCGCCTCGGCTCCGCTCTCTTCAATATCTTGTCTCAAGCTATCAAGCGCAGCGTAGAATGGGTCCCGTAGCGCGGGGTCAGCACGCTCTGCACGCCCCGTAATACCTGGGCCATGCGAACAAATACCTGCAAAAACTAAGGCCATGAGACGGCTCCGCTTTCTTGTTTCATTATCAGGCTTCGATTGACAATATGACAACACGAAACCAACTTTAAATTAAGTCACACAGCTCCGCCGTGACCATCATCGACAGCTTTGTAAATGCCGTCACGCACTTGTCCATATTTGCTCAAACCATCTTTCATAGCCTGAATATATTCATCCCATTCCTGCCCGATAAAGGCGGCATAATGCATCAAAATTTGACCATTAACGCCATGGATATAAAGCTCTCCAACATCTCCGTTTTTTAGCCATTTTTTTTCAACATCTGTCAAATTATATTCAGCCAAAAGCGTATCAATATCTGTTTTGAATTGCGCCTGCACTGAAGGCTCACGATTGAGATTATACAGCAGCTTCTGAACAAAATAGAGAGACATTAATAATCCCCTTTTGCATCAATACCCGCAGCAAAGCTTTCATAGAGACGCTGCACACCCTTCGCCAGAACGCCGCAATCACTTCCGACACCAATAAAACTTGCGCCAGCTTCTTTATAAATGCTCACAAGTTCTGACGTTACGGCCAAGACACCCGCAGCTTTACCGCAAGCGCGTACATCCTCTATGGCATTGGATACAGCTTTAACAACATCGGGATGGTCAGGCTGCCCAGGATAACCGAGCGCTGCACCTAAATCAGATGGCCCGATAAATACGGCGTCAACACCATCGACTTTGGCAATCTTTTTGAGGTTTTTCAAACCCGCTTTTGTTTCGATTTGCAAGATAACGCACATCTCATCATTGGCTCTTTTAAAATAATCTGGCGTCATATTCCAGCGCGCAGCGCGTGCCATTGACGTCCCCAGTCCGCGCGTGCCGCCGCCATTAGATCCCTTTGCTGCAGGGTAGCGCACAGCACTGACAATAGCTTCGGCTTCTTTAACCGTGTCCACCATAGGCACTAAAAATGTCTGAACGCCTATATCGCACAGACGTTTCAAAACCGTCTTGTCGCCAGAGACAGGCCGAACAAGCGGATTGATTTCATAAGGCGCAACCGCCTGAAGACAGGATAATATATCTCTGTCCGATAGCGGTGAATGCTCGGCGTCAATCAACATCCAGTCAAATCCGCTTTGCGCGCATATCTCGGCCGCAATATTATTCGCAAGCCCGAACCAAAGCCCATAAGTTACATCAGCTGATGTGAGGCTTTGTTTAAATCTATTGGTTATCATATCCATTATGAAAAACTCAATTCAACAGTGCCAAGCGGGCCAAAATCTGCTTTGAATATATCACCCGCGCGTGCGATAACGGGCCGCGTGAAACTGCCCGACATAATGAGCTGACCCGCTTCCAGCGGAACGCCATGTGGCGCAAATCTTTTTGCAAGCCAAATAATGCCGCGCGCAGGATGATCTAAAATACCCGCCCCTAATCCTGTCTCCTCGACAATACCGTTGCGATAAAGAATAGCGCCCGCCCAACGCAAATCTACGTCGCGTGGATCAATCTTTGTATTGCCAATAATAATACCCGCATTCGCAGCATTATCAGAAATCGTATCATAGACTTTTCGCGTATAACCCGTTTCTGGATCAACACGGTGACTGCGCGCGGCAATCAGCTCTAAAGACGGCACAACATAATCTGTGGCGGCCAAAACATCTTCAATCGTCAGATTGTCACCAAAAAGATCATGCTTAAGCACAAAGGTAATTTCGACTTCAATACGCGGGTCAATGAAATCAGACGCCGCAATCGTGGCGCCATTTTCAAATAACATATCATCTAAAAGTGTCCCGAAATCTGGCTCATTAATTTTCATCGCCTCTTGCATAGCCCGAGAGGTAAGCCCGACCTTACGGCCAATCACTTTACGCCCCTCGGCAAGCTTTAACTTCATCCAAGCATCTTGCACAGCATAGCCGTCTTCGATTGTCATATCTTTATATTGCAATGAAAAAGCACGCATGGGTGTACGAGATTTTTCTGCCGCATGGTGACGACGAGCTGAGTCTTCTATTTGTTCTTTATTTAACATGTTAATTATACTATATTATGGCATCTTTTATGGCAAGCGCTGTATCAGCAATCTTATATTTATCGAGTGTTTGCCCCTTTGTTAAAAGCATGCGCGCCATAGCAAATTCGCGCGGAGCGTTAATCGCATCTACGGCTAATAATCTGTCGCCTTTAAAGTAAAAGGCTGCAAAGCTGCGCCCTTTGCTTATATCCCCGCGAATAATAAGTGCATCATAGCCATCAGATAATCCCGCAATTTGCAGCTTTAAATCAAATTGATCTGACCAAAACCACGGCAAACTATCATAAGGCTTCGCATGGCCACAAATATGGGCGGCAACGACTTTGGCTTGCTCCGTTGCATTTGGAACAGATTCTAAGCGTAAATGCCGATCATATTTTGGATTATAATGCCATGTCACATCACCCGCAGCATAAATATCTTGATCGGAGGTTTGGCAAAACTCATTGACAACAATACCATTGCCAACCTCTAATTCTGCATGTTTGGCAATCTCCACATTAGGAATAACGCCAATACCGATAATGATAAAATCAGCAGGATACTCGGCACCGTCCTTATCAAAGACAATAAGAGCATCCTCTTTTTTCTGAATGGACGCCGCCGCTACAGTCTCTTGAATATCTACGCCTTCTTCGCCGTGTACACGTTTATAAAACCCAGAGAGTTCTGGGGCTGTCACGCGCTGCAAGATACGCGGCATCGCCTCTAAAACCGTGACTTTCACGCCCATTTTCGTCAAAGATGCAGCCGTTTCCAATCCAATGTATCCGCCGCCAATAATGACGGCGCGTTTAGCCGAATGGATAGCGCCTTTAATCGCTGTAACATCAGCTATATCGCGCAAGTAATATACGCCCGGCAAATCCGCTCCCTCAATCGGCAGCTTACGAACACGCGCTCCTGTGGCAAGGACAAGCTTGTCATAGCTAATTTGCTCGCCTTTATCCGTTATAACCATTTTCGAATCGCGGTTAATCTCTGTGACGCGCTGCCCTAATTTCAATGTAACATCTGCGGCCTCATAGGCTTCGGCGGGCCGTATAAGCAGCTCATCAACCGTTTTCTCACCAGAGAGATAATCCTTGGACAAGGGCGGATGCTGGTAAGGCAGATGAGTTTCATCCCCGATCAGTGTTATCTCACCGTCCCAGCCGCCTTGCCGCAGACTCACAACAAGTTGAGCCGCCGCATGTGAGGCTCCGATAATGACACAATTTTTGGACACCTATTCAGCGGCCGTTTTGAGCTTAAAATATTCAGCCTCATCCGCCAAAGCTTTTGCGAGCGCCTTACGCCCCGCGGATAACCCGCGGTCAAAATGGATATAAGCAAATGGTATATCTGGATTTTCATTGATAATAATTTGTTGTGCCTCGATCATCTCTTTATCTTCTTCAAACCCTTCTGCAATTCTATCCGTTAGCATAGTCGTAAACTCAGGATTTCCAAGATTGAAATTATGCGCATAGCTCCAGAAGAAATGCGAGCTTGTTTCGGTTTCTGGCGTAATGATTTGTGTGGCGTGAAACAGCATAGCTTCAGGGACAAAATTACCGTCAGGCGCGCCAGACCCTGCAGGGGCAGAACCGCTATCCATGTTGAATATATTGCCTTTTGTCTCAAGATCATAAATATTCCAGCGATCCACCTTGCCTTCAAAAGTTTCAAAACCACGTAAATATGGCGCAATTTTTTCCTCATCCAAATACCACCGTGTAATCCGCACCCCTTTGTCATAGGTTTCCGTTTTCGGTTTAATATCTGCAATCTTGCTTGATCCACCCAATGTATTTTCGTGAACAAATGTCAAATGCGAGAAATCCAGCAGATTATCAACAATCAAACGGTAATCCGCGTCAAAATACCGATAACGTGGTTCCCAATCCCATTTACCGGGCTGGCTTTGATATGAACAATCTGGAATCAGGTCAGTATCTGCCATCTCAGCATCACCCATCCAAATCCAGATAAATCCGTCTTTCTCTGCCACTGGATAAGATTGAATATCTGTGCCTTTTGAAACACCTTTCACGCCCGGTTCTTCGACACATGTGCCTTTGCCATTAAAAACAAGACCGTGATACATGCAGCGCACGCCATCACCCGTATGACGGCCGATTGAAAGCGGCGCAAATCGGTGCGAGCAACGATCTTCAAGCGCGGACACCACCCCTGCGCTATCGCGGAAGAAAATGACGCGCTTTGATAAGAGCTGGCGTGCTAAAATAGCATCACCTTGCACTTCATGCGCCCATGCACCAACATACCAGCAATTCAGCAAGAAGGGATTTCCTGTTAGATAATCATTACTGTTTACAGCTGTCTTCGGAACCGTATTGATTAAAGTTACACTCATAATTCTTCACCTTTATATTCGCCCCTAGTCATAGTCTTACAACTCTGGCATATTGTACCTTCTGGAGGGTACGATGAAGAAAAATGTAGATTGGCGCCCATTCGCAGATCGGCTGACCACACTTGCCAAAGCAGAAGGCCATAGCCGTTTTCTCGACCGCGCCTTTGCATTTTTGAATGACTATGTGATTGTGGATAGTTGCGCCGTGTTTAAAGTCGCCGCAGATAAGGTGTCAGGCGCTGAACATCTTTGCACATTTGGAACATTACAAGCAGATGTCGCCGATAAATTGGCACAAGATTATATCTCAAATGGATTTAAAAATGACCCCATGGTGCAAACGGCCTTATTAACGCCGCGCGTGCGAGTGCGCCGTTTACCCGACACGCAATATAGCCGCGCTTACCGCAGTCAATATTTCAACAAAGCTGGACTTATCGACAAAATCACATCCATACATTCATCAAAAAATGTTTTATTCCTAGTGAGCTTTTACCGCATTGAAGGCCACGGCGTCTTCACAGCAGAAGATTTCAAAGATTTAGAACGCCTCGCCCCGATCATTGGGCGCTTTGTTTTACGCCATATCCGTATCAGCCGGGGTAACAAAAACTTGGCAGAGACTTATGAGGACAGAATCGCGCAGCTTGTGCAAGATACAACGCAAATTTTCGCCCATCTTTCTGCGCGCGAAAGACAGGTGTGTCAGAACATCCTTCTTGGACAACAAGAAAAAGACATCGCGCAACAGTTAAATGTCACTCTCAATACAGTTGTGACGTATCGGCGGCGTATTTATGCAAAACTCAATATCGGGTCAAAAGCCGAGCTATTTCAACTCGCACTGATTTCCCAAACTTAAACTGGGGTTATTCCATCAAAGTCTATAATGCTTTTAAAGCGGCTTTTGCGCAATCTTCATCTTGTTTGGGCTGTCCGCCGCTCACGCCGATACCGCCAACATGTTTTCCTTCGCGCATGATAGGCAACCCGCCTTGTACAATGACAATCCCGGGCGCATAGGCCAAACCTTTCGCGCCAGGATTTGACTCAACTAGCTTGGCAAGATCTAAGGTAGAGGCTGGAAAAGAAGCCGATGTTTTCGCCTTGCCTAACGCCAAATCAATCGCGCCTGTAATGGTGCCATCTGGCGCTTGGAACGAAATCAATCTTCCCGCATTGTCATATATGGCAACAGCCATAGGTGGCCAATCATTCGCGGCTTGAGCTGAGATACAAGCTTGGGTCAGTTCTAATGCCGTTTCGAGGTTCAAGTTTTCTGACGCTGACGCATTTTGTCCTGCACAGGTTACGCCTAAAAGAGCAAGACCGATTGATGCTGTATATTTTATGAGTTCATAGCTGCGCATTTAAATACCTCTTTAAGTTTCTTAAACGTAATCTAAAGTTTGATCCGCATGTTGCTTTTGCTCTCTCCACAACAGAAATGCAATAATTGACGCGATTAAAATCGGCACAGAGAAAAACTGAAATAGACTTTGCGGTGTAAAGCCTGCATCAAATAAAAACCCAGCTAAAGCTGGACCTAACACAGCGCCAAAGCGGCTAATGCCTATTGCCCATCCTGTGCCTGTCGTGCGGATATTAACGGGGTAAAGATCAGGCACCGTTGAATATAAACCTATCATGCTGCCATGTATGAAAAACCCGATAATACCGATGAGCAAGAGCGTCGGCCCAAGACTTAGGGGCGACATCCCCAATACAAACAGAACAATACCCAAAGCTAAAAGATATACGCTCGTGACAAGTGACGGCTTTATACGCAAGCTAAATATACCAACAATGACAATACCTGCCATACCAATCAAATTAATCGACCGCCCACCGCGATTGCCTTCAGCTTCGGTAAAGCCCATATCGATGAGAATTTTCGGTGTCCATGTCAGCAGAAAATATAATGTCGTTAATAATAAAAAGAAAGCGAGCCAAATCAAAATTGTTCGCATTTGATACTGACGGCTTAAGAGCTGACTAATCGTTGCTCCAAAGGAAGATTGCGGCTTTCTGACAGGTGGGTTATCGCCTTGCGGCAAAGAGGTTAGCTTATCTTGGCCCAGCTTTGCTCTGATTTTATTAATACGCTCAAGCGCGTCACTTCGGCCGCTCTTGGCAAGATATGACATAGACTCAGGCAAAACCATAACAACAGGTATAAAGAGAAATGATGTCATCGCGCCAAATGCAAAGACATGACGCCACGAGCCAATATCAAGCAGCCAAGCTGCAATAAAGCCAGATAAAAATGCGCCCATAGGAAAACCAAGCTGGAAGATTGCAACCGCAACACCGCGATATTTTTGGCCTGCATATTCAGCGACTAATGTATTGAGACTGGCAAGTATTGCCCCGACCCCCAAGCCTGTGACAATACGGCCTAAGACCAATATCATAATTGAAGGCGCGGCGGTCGCGATAATCATGCCAACGCCTGATGCCAATAAACCTGCAATAGCGATGGCTTTACGGCCAAATTTATCAGCCAGCGGACTTAACCCCATCGCGCCTATCATCATACCTAAAAGGCCTGCACTAAACACAATACCCAAGCTAGAGCGGCTAATATCCCAACTTTCAGTAATAGCATTTGCCGCGTAGGATATGGCCAAAATATCAAAGCCATCTTGCATATTCAGGCAAGCGAGCGCGATTAACGCAAATATTTGAAAAGACGATAGCGGCTCTTTGCCCACCTCCATCTGTGCTTCTGTCTCGCGAGTGATAATTAACCTACCATATTATAAATTTTAATATTCGTATTTGCATTAAGCCCTTCTTGAGCAAATTCAACACCTATACCAGACCCTTTAACACCTCCAAATGGAACATTAGGCGCTAAGGCTCCGTGTTGATTAATATAGACTGTACCAGCCTCAAGACGCTTTGCGACCGTTTGGGCACGCTCGCGGCTCGCTGACCAGACAGACGCGGCCAAGCCGAAATCCAGACTATTGGCTTGGGCAATGGCATCTTCAATATCCGTATAACGAATAATCGGTAACGCCGTACCAAATTGTTCTTCATCAACAAGTCGCGCGCCAGCTTCAATATCAGCAACAAGCGTCACAGGATAGAAAAACCCAGGCCGATCAAGCGGTTCTCCGCCTGTCAATATAGTCGCGCCGCGCGTTTTCGCATCCTCAACCAGCTCTGAGACAATATCGAATTGCATTTTATTTTGCAAAGGCCCAAGGGCTGTAGTTGGATCTAGCCCGTCACCCATAGGCATATTATTGGCTAATGTAACAAGCTCTGCGCAGACAGCATCATAAAGATTATCAGGCACGTAAAGACGTTTCAAAGCCGCACATGTCTGGCCGCCATTAATGAAGGCGCCCCAAAAAAGACCTTCTGCAATCGCTGCGGGGTCACAATCATCGAGGATAATTCCCGCATCATTACCGCCAAGCTCAAGCGTTAAACGCTTCAAGTTTCCAGCTGCACTTTTCATGATTTTTTTACCTGTAGCTGTGGAGCCTGTGAAAACAATTTTATCAATTCCTTCATGGGCACTCATCAAAGCGCCAAGATGACCGCCGCCTGATACAGCATTGATAACACCTTTAGGCAAAACAGTATTAATAAGCTCAACCATCCGCAATGTGCTCAATGGCGTGTTAGGCGATGGCTTTATAACAACCGTATTCCCAGCCCGAATAGCTGGCACAAGATGCCATATAGCAATCATTAATGGCCAATTCCACGGCGTTATAGACCCGATAACGCCAACAGGCACACGATGTTGCTCTACGCGGCCTTCGTCATCATCTTTTAAAACTTTTACATCCATATCAAGACTAGATGTATATCCCGCCCAAGCCGCGCATCCACCGAGTTCAAACTCAGCGCCGAGGCCTTTTAAGGGTTTACCCTGTTCTTTCACAAGTAATTCGGCAAGCTCGGCAGCATGTTCCGTCACAATAGCGGCGATTTTATTACATGAATCTCGGCGCTCTGCATCAGACACTTTTGCCCAAGATAGTTGCGCTTTTTTAGCTGCGGCAACAGCCTCATTAAGCCCCTCTTCTGTGCATATTGGCATATAACCAACGATTTGCCCCGTAGCTGGGTTTAAAATGGCTTCACGGCCATCGCCTAAATAGTCTTGACCATTAATTGTCATTGAAAAAACAGGTTCTGTCATAATGTATCTTTGCATGTGAATTCACTCTCGCGTCCCAAAGACAGGGGCTCAAGTGAGGGATGAATACAGCCAAGCCCGTAAGTAATAAGCTTAGGCGTTCTGAAGATATATAAAATTCCCTCCCCTGACATATGCAAGGGAGGGAGAAATAAGGGTGGTAACTTTAGAAATTATACCCAAATTGCACGTAATATTCACGCGGACGGTTAAATGATCCGACTGTGAAAGGCAGCGCCCCAGCTTCAAAGCCAGACACAATAAAGCGCTCATCAGTCAGGTTATCGACGCCAAATTTAACGTCCCAATTATCACTTGGCGCAAATTTTACAGACCCGCCAATAAGGGCATATCCATCCTGCACAAGATTTTCGACCGCAAACGGATCATTTGTGACTTCGCTGACGTAAGAAATATTTGCATTGAGCGCAATCGCCTCCGTCATATCGTAATTTAAAGCCAAACTTGCTGTGACATCCGGTGTATTTTGCAGCGGCGTATCTTCAGTTAATTGCTGACCGAAACGATTGACCAAGAGCGGAGCTGCCGCAGGGTCAATATCCGTATATTCAGCATCCAGCAATCCCAAAGACCCGTTCAAGCGGAGCTTATCTGTGACCAAAGCTTCAAGTTCAACTTCAATACCTTTGATTTCAGCAGCCGCAATATTTTCATTTGACGGGCTAACGCCGCGCTGTACGACGATTTGAATATCATCATAATCACTGAAGAAACCAGCAACATTTAACCGAACGCGATTATCTAAGAAATTAGATTTAAATCCGATCTCGTAATTATCTGATGTTTCTTCATCAAAGTTAAGTTGACGCAGAACATTCGGATCATTTGGATCCGCTTGTGCCAATAATGCGTCGCTAAAGAACGTTGTCAAACGCGTTGTGAAGCCGCCTGATTTGAAGCCTTGAGAGAATGTCGCATAAGTATAGAGATCATCCGTGACTTGCCAATTTGCACCAACTCGGAAAGATACATTATCAAATGTTTCTTCGAAAGGCTCCGCACGACCCAAAAACGTTGGATCATTTGGACGCGGCAGATCAGCAACATTCAACCCCAATGTTGAAAATGTCGTGTTCAAATTCTGCTGACCTAGAGCGAGTGTTTTCTCTTCTTCCGTATAACGTCCGCCAAAAATTAGGCTAATATCATCCGTGAGCTTATAGTTTGCCTCGCCAAAAAGCGCATAGGCCGTTGTATCTTGGTCAAAACCGCCCGAGACTTGAATAAGGCCGCCCGCAATGGCAACGGCGTCAAGCTGTGAGCCGTTTTCATCAAAGTAATAAGCCCCAAGGGTCGCATCAAAACGATCGCCTAAATTCACATTGAATTGCAGCTCTTGGCTAAATTGCTCTGTATTTAGAGCAAATGTCGTTTGGTCAAATACAAGCGGAGAACTATCAATATCTAAGCCAAATGTAGAATCAAGCTCGCGATAAGCTGAAATCGACTTAATGCTTAAATTATCAGACACACGCCAATCAACCGTACCTGACACACCATAGCTTTCGATATTTGCAAAATTTGCACCTGTCGCAAAGGTTTCATCAATATCATCTGTGATGAATTGCTCATTGAATTGCTGATCAGGACGTGAGCCATCCGCATTAATACTCGTATTTAAGAACGGCGATAAGCAAGGCGGCCCAGCTCCTGGCGGAACACCTAATGGCAATCCAACACAAGCATTAAACAAACCACCCAAAGCAAAAGTTGGGTCAACTTCTAACAAAGTTGTTGGGTTGGCCGCATCACGGCGCGTTGTATTATCGACAGAAAAGAGAACGTCTAGATCATCCGTTGGCGTCCAAGCGACTTTCGCGCGGATAGTCCCGCCAGCTTTCGCCCCCGGCTGCCGATTAGAATTATTATCTGATGTTAAGAGTTGATCCAAAGGCACAGACGTCCCGCCTGGCCCGCCTGGTCCGCCTAATGCTGCAATATCTGACGGAAACGGTATGCGTTCTTGGAACCCATCAATCGTATCAACTGAAAAAGCCACACTTGCGTTTAAATCTTCAACGATTGGGAAATTAATAACCCCACTGGCTTTTTTCGAATCAAAATTGCCAAGGCGCAAAGTCCCATTGGCATAAAACTCATCCGTTGGATTTTGTGTGACGATATTGACGGCACCACCAATCGCATTACGACCAAAAAGAGTCCCTTGCGGCCCCTTCAAGACTTCGATGCGTTCAATATCTAATAGCTCTGTTACAGCGCCCGGCGCACGCGCAATATATACACCGTCAATATATAAACCCACACCTGGGTCTGTATTCAAGGCAAAATCCGTCTGGCCAACGCCGCGAATGAAAGCTTGAAATGTATCAACACCCGCAAATGATGAAGTGCTGTCAAAAACAACATTGGGCGTGAACCGACCAATATCAATATTATTGTCTACACCTAAATTTTCGAGTGAATTTTGATTAAAGGCTGATACAGTCACAGGCGCAGATTGTAGATTCTCTGATTTTCGGCGTGCTGTTACAATAATTTCGTCAAGTTGACCTGCTGATGCTGTTCCAGAATCCTGTGCAAATGCAAGACTTCCTGACATCATAGCGACTGACAAAGAGAGAAGTGAAATTCCACTTCTTTTAATATATAGATTTGAATGATTAGACATTTTTTTCCCGCATTTATTTATGAGATTATTTCGGGAGATATATAACATGTTAAGTATTCTATCGAATATCAGACAGCATAAATTCTTGACTGAAAACGCACTACAGCATGAGACAAATTAGACATAGGTGCGTTTGCGATATTGTGTTGGTGACTCATTAAATCGCGCTTTAAAGACCCGAGAAAAATGCGCCGCAGACTTAAACCCCGCGTTAAATGCGACCTCAGAAATTGTTAAAGTTTCAAAACGGCGGCTGCGCAACACTTGGGCCGCCTTATCCAAGCGCATGGCGATAATATAACCTGAAACCGTCAATCCTGCATTTGAAAAAATCGAAAACAAATAGCGCTCCGAAATCGCTAAAGCTTTCGCTACTGAAGGCGGGCAAAGAGTTTCTTCCATCAAATGTTCATTTATGTAACGCTTACATCTCTCCAGATGTGCATATTGTGTGGACGAAATATTGACTGCCGTTTCATCGGCGTTTTCAAATCCCAATATAAGTAAATCGAAGTAATAGGCCAAAAGCCGTTTCGCATGTGTATCGCCTGAATTGGTTAATCTGGCCTCCCAAATAGATTTCACATAGCTAAAAAGAACCTGATTTATCGCAAGCTCTCTATCAGCCCTTTTGAAAGCCAATTCTTCGGGTTGTGCGTGAAACCGTCCTAAAACTTTACTCGGGATAGGAATCGACAGGATTTCCGTCTCTTCGGTAAATTCAAGTGCGTAACTTCTCGCATTATCACAGATCACGAAATCACCAGGCTGGAGCTTGACGACATCCGCGCCAAATTTTATGTCGCTGCTCCCTGTAAATTGCGTTTTGACAAGATAGCGCTCTTGCTCTGAATAGGCTCCAATCGAGCCTCTATGTTCTACACGCGCAGGCGTGGACTGCACCATAATCAAATTAAAATCTGCAATTTCACAGACTTCAAGGAAAGCTTTAAACTTGGATGAATCTGTAACCTGAATTTCCAATCCGCCAAACATCTTGCGAATGGCTTTATCCCATTCATCAACACGAGTTGTCTGAAATTTACTTTGCTTTTGTAAAAGCATTCGATACAGCCTTCCTTGTAAAAGAATATCATAAATCAATTATGATACAGACAATACGCACAGCATAACAGCACTTATAGAGTGTAATTCATGCAGTATTAGACAGACATACGACGTAAATTAAAGTTATCATAGATAATTATGAAAATTGGCAGGATATATTATGACTAAGCCTATCGCAAAATTACTCATGGCCGCGAGCTTTCTTGCCCTCATTTCCTGTTCGCAAGCAGACAAAGCAACAAAAAGCGACGCTTCGCCAGATAAAGTCACCAAAACGGCTTATAATCTATCCGAAGACATAAAAGCCTCGCCAACCCAATGGCTCACCACAGGGCTAGATTATGCGGAAACCCGTTATAGCCAGCTTAGCACCATCAATACAGATACAGTCAAAGACCTGTCGCTAGCTTGGTCATATGATCTAGATACAAATAGAGGTCAAGAAGCCACGCCCCTTTTTGTAAACGGCATTCTCTACACCACGAGCGCATGGAGCAAAGTTCAGGCGTTTAACCCGAAAACAGGTGAGCTTCTTTGGCAATATGACCCAGAAGTCCCCGGTGAATGGGGCATAAGAGGCTGTTGTGATGCGGTCAATCGGGGCGCGGCTTATTGGGACGGTAAAATTTATCTCGCAACCTTTGACGGCCGCCTTATCGCGATTGACGCCGCTAATGGCAAACCCGTTTGGTCAAAAGACACAATTATCGACAGAGATAAATATTACACAATCACAGGCGCGCCGCGCATCGTAAATGGCAATGTCATTATCGGAAATGGCGGCGGAGAATTTGGCGTGCGCGGATATATCACTGCCTATGATGCCAAAAGCGGAGCGCAAAATTGGAGATTTTACACAGTACCGGGCGATCCTTCCAAACCTGCTGAAAACAAAATTCACGAAACCACCAAAGACACATGGACGGGTGAGTATTGGAAAGTTGGCGGCGGCGGCACAGTTTGGGATTCCATGGCCTTCGATCCCGAGTTAAATCTCTTATATATTGGCGTGGGTAATGGCAGTCCTTGGAACCCTGATGTGCGCAGTCCCGAGGGCGGTGACAACTTATTTCTATCCTCCATTGTCGCCCTTAATCCTGATACGGGTGAATATGTTTGGCATTTCCAGACAACGCCGGGCGATCAGTGGGACTTTACGGCCACCCAACATATGATCTTGGCTGATCTGGAGATTGATGGCGCAGAGCGCAAAGTTTTGATGCAAGCTCCCAAAAATGGATTTTTCTATGTTCTTGACCGCATAACAGGTGAATTTATTTCAGGAGAGAAATTTGCAAATGTGAACTGGGCAACAGGTTTAGATCCAAAAACAGGGCGGCCTGACATCGTTCCCGAAGCCTATTACAACAAAACAGGCAAACCGTTTCTTGGCGCGCCAGGGCCAATGGGCGCGCATAGCTGGCATCCTATGAGCTTTAACAAAGAGACAGGTCTTGTGTATTTCTCGGCCCAAGATTTAGAATTTCCTTATATTTCAGATCCCGACATTGCAGCTGGTAGCTTTGAGATAAAAGAAAAAACCGTCAATCTGGGCATTGATCTCGCCGCGATTAGCTTGCCTGACAATCAAGCCATTCGAACAACGGTTCGCCGCTCTCTCAAAGGGCGCCTTGTGGCATGGGACCCTGTCAAACAAGAAGAAGTTTGGCGCGTAGACCATGGCGGCCCTTGGAATGGCGGCACATTATCAACACGCGGCAATCTGGTCTTCCAAGGCAACCGCAATCAAGAATTTGCCGCCTATCATGCCCAAACTGGCGAAAAACTTTGGAGCAGCGATGCTCAAACGGGCATTGTCGCAGCCCCTATGACTTTTGAAATGGACGGCGAGCAATATGTAGCGATTGTCGCGGGTTGGGGCGGTGTTTTACCCCTCCTTTTAGGCGAGCTTTCCCATACAGATGATGGGCGTGTCCCTAATAGAAGCCGCGTCCTTGTTTACAAGCTCGGCGGCACAGCGCAGCTATCGGCACGCGAAGATTTCAAACCCGAAATCGACCCGCCTCTCCAATTCGCAAATGCACAGAGCATTGATAATGGCCGCGTCACATATTCGCGATACTGTTCAGGTTGTCACGGCGATACCGCCGTCGCAGGCGGGCCTATTCCTGACCTTCGCGCGACCTACGCTTTACATGATAAAGATGATTGGGAAGAAATTGTCATTAACGGCGCGCTCTCAGAAAGAGGCATGGTCAGCTTCAAAGATGTTTTGACATCAGAAAATGTCGAAGACATTCGGGCCTATGTCATTGACAGAGCCCGTAAGGCTCCCAAGCCGAATTAGGACATCAAGATAAAATATTCATCCTTTCATTAGGGGACTTATATACGAAACTAGACAGTGGGAGAAATCCTGATGTTTAGGAGGTTAAGTCTTTATGTGCTTTACTTTTCCCTGCTTGTCGGATGCGTACCAATGGTCAAGAGTCAAGTCTTTGACGTTGTCGGCAGTTCCTCCATCGGCGGTGAATGGAGCACCTTCAAAAGTACTTTCAATATACCATCGGTTGTCGAAAACGTCAGAATATTCAGCCCTAATAGTGATGTAGCACGTCCTAACGTGGATAGCCCTTATGGAGTCAGAGCCATTTGCTGGAGCTTCTGTGGATACCGCATACTTGAGCGTCCCAGAAGTGTCGCGATTGTGCCCCACAATTCCGTAGCTGTGGGTATTTCCAAAGTCACTAACCAGAAGATTTTCTCCGCCCCCGAAAAGCCTAACCCTGAATTTGTAACTCACATTGTGGGCGGGAGTATTGCCTGTGTTTTCAAAAATTGTCTTGAGAGTGAATTTAAAGACATCATTTTTAGAAAACCAACCTTTTTCGCCGTTAGTAACAGGAACCCAAAGGACGGCGGATTTAACAGACAAATATGCCTTAGTTTGCTTTTGCCCAATGTCTCTAGTGACTTTCACGCCATTTCTAGCTGCAAGCCACGCACCCCGTGCAAATACAGTAGTGAGGAGCAAAAGAAAAAGGCCAATTCCATTGATAATGGTCTGCCACATAGCCCATCCGTTAGCTTCTTCGGCGACCTCTATCGTTCGATTGTCAACAGGGACATCCTCATTGGTAACGTCGAGGGAAGACACAGTATTCTTGTCGCTCTCTGCGGGCTTCTGATTTGGCTCTGTATCAGTGCCTACAGTTGGTATATCGGATTTTTTGGCCGCACTCGTTTCAGAAGGGCTTTGGGATGGTTCAGCTTTGTCTTGTGCATGACTTATTGGGTTACACAGAATTAAAATTACAAAAATATAACTTAAGAATCGTTTCATATTCAATAGTAGCATATTTTCGGGACATAACTAGACGGTTTTTCTTGCATATCCATATTATTTATAGTAGATAATTAGACAAGAAAAGAGAATGAAGATTATGTGTAACGAAACCAAAAAACATCAAGCCCCGGGACGTGCAGACCGCGAAGGTCTAAGCGTTATAGAGCTATTTAAGATGTTCCCCGATAATGCTTCGGCCCGTAAGTGGCTAGAGGATTTACGTTGGGCTAATAACGAGCGTCATTGCCCTATGTGCGGTTCTTTGAACACAAAGGCAGTGCCTAACGAAAAGCCTATGCCTTATCACTGTGGCGATTGTCGCAAGTATTTCAGCGTCAAGACTGGCACTGTCATGCAGTCGTCTAAAATCGGCCTACAAAAGTGGGTTATCGCGATGTATCTTATATCCACAAACCTTAAAGGCGTGTCGAGCATGAAGCTACACCGTGACTTAGGTGTTACTCAAAAGACAGCTTGGTTCATGGCGCAGAAAATTCGTGAAGGCTGGAATGAAGGTCAAGACAATGACAAGCTTGACGGGCCAACAGAGATTGATGAAACCTATATCGGCGGCAAGAACCGCAACAAACACAAGAGCAAGCGTGAAAACATCACTGGCGGTGTAGGCAAAGATATTGTTATTGGCGCTGTTGACCGTGACGGTGACATTCGCGTCAAGCACATTGAAAAGACAGACGGATATACCTTGCAAATTTTCGTTGAAACGAATGTTGAGCAAGGCACTGTCGTCTATACTGATACGCACTCTGGCTATAATGGCCTGTCATATAATTATCAGCATGAGACGGTAAATCACTCAATCGGTGAATATGTGCGCGGTCAGGCTCACACAAACGGCATAGAGAGCTTTTGGGCAACGCTTAAGCGTGGATACAAAGGCACGTATCACAAAATGAGCGCCAAGCACCTATCGCGCTACATCACTGAATTTGCGGGTCGCCATAACGTGCGTGATTATGATACACTTGTTCAGATGGAAATGCTTGCTACTGGATTTGTTGGCAAGCGTTTGCGCTACAAAGACCTTATCGCTTAGGATTGACATTATGACCGATGAAGAAAAAAGACAGCGTGGACGTCCCGTTAAGAACGAGGTTAAACCTATTCCTGCCCCTGCGGAGAAGATAGCTAAGGCTATTTTTAATGCCGCAAATAAGAAAATATCCAAACCTGATTAAGTTAGGTTTTTTATTTAAGCGCCTGTCTAGTTTTGTATATAAGTCCCTTCATTAGGTCGTCTCAATAGTCTATAAATGCGCAATCATAACGCATAGAAATGGAGACGACCTTGCATGCCTTTCAAACTGTTGCGGATATTCGCATAGAGATTGGCGGGGCAGCCAAGCTTGATTATTATGTGAAAGGCTTATGTCCTAATAAACGCATCGCGATTGTTACGGATAAGGGCGTGGCCGCTCTTGGTCTTATAGACGCTGGTTTAGACGCGCTAAAATCTGCAGGTTATGATGTCTTTATATTTGACGAAGTTGTCGCTGACCCGCCCGAATCTATTGTCCTTGCAGGCGCAAAGGCTATCAAAAAATTTGGCGCAGATTTAATCATCGGCTTTGGCGGCGGGTCGCCTATGGATACAGCCAAAGTCATCGCGCATTTATGCGGCTCGGATCAACCTCTCTCTACTCTATATGGCGTTGGCAATGCCAAAGGTCCAACATTGCCGCTAATGCTCATCCCAACCACATCAGGTACAGGTTCCGAAGTCACCAATGTCGCAATTATAACAACAGGCAAAACGGCTAAATTAGGGATTGTCGCCAATAGTCTCTACGCAGACCGCGTCTTGTTAGATGCCGCGCTCACATATGGCTTGCCAAAATCCATTACAGCATCAACAGGTATAGATGCAATGGTGCATGCGATTGAAGCCTATACATCCATACGTCAAAAAAACCCGCTCTCTGACGCCTATGCTTTGACCGCCTTGAAGAAATTGCGCGGCGCGATTGTGACGGCCTGCAAGGACGGACATAACACCGAAGCTCGCAATGATATGCTCATAGGCGCGATGCTTGCGGGCCAAGCCTTTTCTAATGCCCCCGTTGGGGCCGTTCATGCTCTTGCCTATCCGCTTGGCGGATTTTTTCATGTGCCGCATGGATTATCAAACGCTCTCGTTCTCACCGAAGTCATGAAGTATAATCTGCCCAAGGCCAAAGAATGGTACGGCGAGATTGCGCGGGATATAGGCATTGGCCAAACTGGCACAACTCTTATTGATGACATGCAGCGTATCAAAGACGAAACGGGAGTGCCGCAAACCCTAAAAGATGTTGGCATTGGCGCTCATGACATAGATATGTTAGCCGAAGACGCCATCACCAAAACTCGCATCTTAGCCAATAATCCACGCGAAATGACATTAGAGGCGACAATAAAAATCTATGAAACCATCCTTGAATAAGGCCATACATAAATCCATGAAAAAACCGTCCCCGCATCATTTATCAGATTACAAGCACCGCTTACTTATCCCAACGCGATGGAATGATAATGATATTTACGGCCATATAAATAATGCTGTTTATTATTTTTATTTCGACACAGTCGTAAACCGGTTTTTGATTGATAATAATCTACTCACGCTTGGGCATAGTCCAATCATTGGCCTTGTCGTCGATACGGGGTGTAGCTATTTCGCTCCGATACAATTTCCTGATGATGTGACAGCGGGTTTACGCATTGCTAAACTCGGCAATAGCTCGGTGCGATATGAGATTGCTCTATTTCGCAATGACGAAATAACCGCCAGCGCGCAAGGGCATTTTGTCCATGTTTATGTCGCTGAAAAAACCCGCAACCCTGTCGCTATTTCTGATGAGATGCGCGCAAAATTAAGCCTCATAACCCTATAGACCATATGGCTCACACCAAAGCGCAGCTTTAACCCTCCCTAAAGCGTTCCGTCTTTATTTAAGCCGTTCTGCGTGCCATGCGATATGCTCTGCTATAAATGTCGAGATAAAATAATAGCTATGGTCATAACCGTCTTGCAGGCGAATGGTGACTGCTTGCCGCGCAGACTTGCACGCCTGTTCAAACAGGTGAGTTTTGAGCTGCGATTCTAGGAAATTATCCGCCAGACCTTGATCGACAAGAATATGCCCCGCCCGCGCACCGTCTTCAATAAGGGCGCAAGCATCATATTCTCGCCACATCGCACGGTCATCACCAATATAGCCTGATAAAGCTTTATCGCCCCACGGGCAGTTGAGCGGTGAGACAATCGGAGAAAAAGCCGAGATAGATTTAAACCTATTCGGATTACGCAGCCCAATCGTCAGCGCGCCATGCCCGCCCATACTATGACCTGTAATGCCTTGGCGGTGCATATCTGCCATAGGAAACTCTGCAGCAATCACCTCAGGTAGGTCTTTTTCAATATAATCGCGCATGTGGTAATGGGTATCAAATGGCGCTTGGGTGGCGTTAACATAAAACCCAGCCCCAAGACCAAAATCATACGCTCCGCCTTCGTCATCAGCTACATCATCACCGCGCGGCGATGTATCAGGCGCGATAAAGATGATACCATGCTCGGCGCAAGCGCGGCGATACTCGCCCTTTTCTGTGACATTGGCATGAGTACAGGTCAGGCCTGAAAGATACCAAAGTACGGGGAACGGCCCCTCACCTTCGGGTATAAACACCGAGAATGTCATCTCTGTTTTCGTGGAAACACTCGCGTGGTTATAAACGCCCTGCATGCCGCCAAAAGATTTAACCGTTGATAAGGTTTTTAAGCTCACAGTATTTTCCTTAAACTATCACAAAATTCAGCTTTTAAAGCTATAGGATGTTAAAGCCTTATCTCATCCCTAATAAACCACCACAGAGCGAATACTCTCACCTGCATGCATCAAGTCAAAGCCTTTATTGATCTCATCCAGCGTTAAGACATGCGTAATCATCGGGTCGATTTGGATTTTGCCGTCCATATACCAATCGACAATTTTAGGCACATCCGTGCGGCCTCTGGCCCCGCCAAAGGCTGTACCTTTCCAAACACGGCCCGTTACAAGTTGGAACGGGCGGGTTGAGATTTCCTTACCCGCTTCTGCTACGCCAATGACAACAGACACACCCCAACCGCGATGGCAAGCTTCCAAAGCTTGGCGCATAACAACCGTATTCCCTGTGCAGTCAAACGTATAATCGGCCCCGCCATCAGTGAGCGCGACTAAATGCTCAATGATGTCTACGTCAATCTCATTCGGGTTGACAAAATGGGTCATGCCGAATTTCTCGCCCCAGGCCTTTTTGTCATTATTGATGTCCACACCAATGATTTTATCTGCCCCGACCATCGCTGCGCCTTGCAGTACATTTAAGCCAATCCCCCCAAGACCAAAGACGATGACATTATCGCCCACTTGGACTTTGGCCGTATTCGTCACAGCCCCAACACCCGTCGTCACCCCGCAGCCAATATAGCAAGATTTATCAAAGGGGGCGTCTTTGCGAATATTTGCCACCGCAATTTCAGGTAAGACTGTGAAGTTAGAAAAAGTTGAACAGCCCATATAATGATAAATCGTTTGGCCCTTATAGCTAAAACGGCTTGTCCCATCTGGCATAAGGCCTTTGCCTTGCGTGGCACGAATACGGGTACAAAGATTAGTCTTCCCTGACAGGCAAGATTTGCAGGTGCGGCATTCTGGCGTGTAAAGCGGGATAACATGGTCACCAACCTCAACAGATGTGACGCCAGCGCCGACTTCGCGAACAATCCCCGCGCCTTCATGGCCTAAAATACTGGGAAACAAGCCTTCGCTATCCAAACCATCGAGCGTGTAGGCGTCTGTGTGGCAAATCCCCGTAGCCATGATTTCTATGAGAACTTCACCTGCCTTCGGGCCGTCCAAATCAAGCTCAACAATTTCCAAAGGTTTTTTGGCTTCAAAAGCAACAGCGGCGCGTGTTTTCATAATCAATCTCTCAAACAATGATTTTAAAGCTCTAAATCAGAGCTTCCATGAAAAATATGATATGCCCTAAAGACCGTGCATATCCAAGGCTAGATTCGTAAATAGCCCTTCACAGAATAGCGACCAGAATAGCTAATAGTTTTGCACGCTTTAGCGCTTCGCGTTAAGCTTTGATTCTAATAACGAGATTATATGATGACAAAGCCATTATCAGGGTACCGTTTTATCGAACTGGCAGGCCTTGGCCCTGCGCCATATGCGGGGCAATTATTCGCCGATATGGGCGCAGACGTTATCTTGGTCAACCGCCAAACCGCAAAAGGCATTACGCCAATGGCCAATGTCCCTATGGTGTCCAATCGCGGCAAAAAAACGATTGCATTAGACTTACAGACTCCAGACGGGGCGGCCGTGTTGCGTGACCTTATTAAAACGGCAGATGTGTTATTTGAGGGCTTTCGCCCCGGCGTTACCGAGCGCCTTGGGGTTGGGCCAAAAGATTGCCATGCGGTAAACCCAAAGCTTGTCTATGGACGGATTACAGGCTGGGGACAGACAGGGCCATGGGCAAACATGGCAGGGCATGACATCAATTATATTTCAACAACGGGCGCTTTGGCCGCTATGGGTAAAGACGGAGAGCCGCCCATGCCGCCGCTCAACCTCATTGGCGATTATGGCGGCGGCGCTATGTTTTTGGTCACAGGCATTTTGGCAGCCTTATTAAAGGCGGAAAAAACAGGCAAAGGCGATGTCATAGACGCGGCAATGATTGACGGTGTGTCGTCGCTTATGAGTGTATTTTACGCCCTTGATGGGTTAGGCCGCTGGGATGATAAAACCCGGTCGGCCAATTTACTAGATGGCGGTATGCCTTATTACCGTTGCTATGCAACCAAAGATAAAAAATATATGGCTGTTGGATGTTTAGAGCCGCAATTCTTCGCACTCATGCTCGATAAACTCGGCCTGAATGCTGAAGCATTTGGTGACCAAAATGATACCGCTCAACATCCTATGCAGCATAAAAAACTCGCCGCAATATTTGCGCAAAAAACACGGAGTGATTGGGCCGAGATTTTTGACGGCTCAGATGCCTGCGTAACCCCTGTTTTAACCTTTAATGAAGCCCCGCACCATCCGCAAAACAAGGCGCGCGGCGGATTAACCCAGCACGGATCATTCACCCATCCGCGCAGCGCGCCTGTCTTTGATAGTGACAGCGATAGTGATAACCTAGAGACGAACTTTAACATCCCAAGCGCGAATGCCCATGCGCAAAGCTTATTGAGAGAGCTTGGTTATGATGCGGATAAAATCGCCGATTTAAAAGCTAAAAAAATTACGCCTTAACTTAATCAATTGGCCAATTTTCAATAACTTCAACAAAGCGCGAGAGCCATCTATTTGTTTGACTCCCATCTAAAACACGATGGTCAATCGTCAAGCTGACAAAGGCCATAGGTTTAATCACCATCATATCTTGATTGTTAATCGTCTCGACAATGACGCGTTTTTCGAGCTTACCTACGCCCAAAATTGCAGATTGCGGCTGATTAATAATGATTGGCGTTGCGACAAGTGATCCGCTTACCCCATGATTGGAAATCGTAAATGTCCCGCCGCGCATATCCGCGGGTTTGAGTTTATTGTCCCGCGCACGGTTTGTCAGGTCTTGTAGATCGCCCGCTATGCCCAATAAGTTCTTCATTTGCGCGTTTTGCAAGACAGGCACGACCAAGCCTTTATCGCCCAAACTTGCGCCGACCCCAATATTGACATCTGCAAAAACTTCAAGGAAGTCATCATGCCAGCGGCTATTCACCTGCGGCACGGCTTTCATAGCCTCTACACAAGCTTGGATGAAATAAGCGGTATAGGTAAGCTTCACGCCTTGATTGGTAAAATTAGCTTTATGCTTCGCCCGGTGCGCAATGATTGCCGTAAAATCCATCTCAAACACAGCCGTAACATGCGGCGCTGTTGCTACAGAGCGGGACATATGTTCAGCAATACTTCGGCGCATATTGCTATGCGGCACGTTTTGATGCGTTAATGTTGCGGTGCTCGGCGTAGCAGGTTTTCGCGCTTGACTTGGATCATAGTTTTTAACGTCATTAAGCGTTAAACGTCCGCCGCGCCCTGTCCCAATAATCACAGATACATCCAAATTATTCTCTTGCACAAATTTGCGCACAGATGGACTCAGCCGTGTTTCATGCGGAATGGTTGTGTCATGATGAGATGCCGCAACAGGCACCGAAGAAACTCTGGCTTGCGCCATTGGGGCTTCATCCGCCTCATTTATAGTCTCATCTGTTATATTCCCACCTGCACGATCTTGCTGCGTTGAGATTTTCGCAATCACATCACCTGGCTGTAAATCTTGATCAAGCTCCACAAGGCATTCCGTAATCACACCCGCCTCTGGCGCTTCGACTTCCATCGTTACCTTATCAGTTTCAACTTCTAAAACGGGGTCATTTTTTGCAACAACATCCCCAACACCTTTGAGCCAGTTTTGCACCTTCATCGTGGTGCCTTCTTCATTATCCGTTGGGATTTTTATTTCGATAATAGCCATGATTAAAACGCAATCAGTTGACGGATTTTGGTTTCAATATCATCTTCGCTTGGCACTGCAGCGTTGAGCAAAACAGGATTATGCGGGCTCGGAATATCTGGCATTGTCAAACGGGATAAAGGCGCATCCAGATCCATAAAACACGTCTCGCCAATTTCACTCAAAATTTCTGCGCCAAAACCTGCTGTGCCATTATCTTCATGCACAACAAGGCAGCGATGCGTTTTTTTAACAGACGCAATTACAGCCGCCTTGTCCCAAGGGATCAGCGTACGCAGGTCAATAACATCAACACTATGACCAGAGGCTTTGGCCGCATTCTCGCAGCGCTCCACCATCGCGCCCCATGTCACAATGGTAAGCTCATCGCCTGAAAGCGTTGTCTTAGCCTTGCCAAATGGTAAAACATAATCATCGCCCGGATAAGGCCGTCTGGCCCAAGCATGGTCAAGCATCGCGCGGTGTTCAAAGAAAAAGACAGGGTCATTGCCTCGCATAGAGGCGCGCAGTAATCCAACCGCATCTTCTGCATTTGACGGCACAGCCACACGCCAGCCTACAGCATGAGCAAATTGCACTTCATTGGTTTGGCTATGCCACGGATCACCGCACTTAAAGAACCCGCCCGGAATACGCACCGTAATCGGAGCTGCAAAACGGTTCTTTGTCCGCCAGCGCATCGTGCCGCAATCATTGAGCTGTTCGACAGCTGGGTCTGCATATTTACGAAACTGGATTTCGGGGACAGGTACAAGGCCCGCGATTGCCATACCAACGGCGCGGCCAATAATACCTTCTTCTGATAGGCTTGTATCAAACACGCGCGCGTCCCCATATTTGTCTTGAAGTCCCATTGTGACCGCATGTACACCACCTTTAGGGCCAACATCTTCGCCAAATACAACAACTTTGTCATTTGTTGCTAGTTCAAAATCAAGCGTTTTACGAATAGCCGTAACCATATTGATACGCTTGCCCTCTGGCTTTGGCGTGTCAGATGATGCAGGGAAATCATGACCATTTTGATGAATACCGCCCATAGTTTGTGTGATAATATCTCCGTTTTCATCCTTTTCGGAAAACGCAAATGTCGCAACAGTTTCAGGATCAGCCAGCGGGCGAGCTAAAGCCGCATCCAAAGCTACGCGCACATCATTTTGCGCGCGAGTTTTTATCGCGTCCCATTCGGCTTCGCTCATACGCTCTGGGACAAGGTAGGATTTAAGTTTTGGCAGCGGGTCGCGCGACCATTCTTCTGCAACTTCTTCTTCGGATTTATAAGCTTGCGTATCTTGCGCGCTATGACCTTGCAAGCGCGGAACCCGTAAGCGCAGCAAAACTGGCCCCTTACGGCCACGGACTTGCTCAACGGACTTTTGGATCAAATCTGCGGCTTCAGATGGGTCAGACCCGTCCCCGTCATGAATTGTCAAACCTTTAAAGGCGGCTAAATTTGCAGCAATATTTCGCCCGGGCGTTTGCAAATCAGAGCGCACAGAAATCCCAAACCCATTATCTTCAATAAAAAACAAAATCGGAAGCTGCAAGGTTGTTGCCATTGTCAAAGCCGACCAGAACCCATTGGTCGCGACAGACGCCTCGCCGCCCAAAACAACAGCAATCGAATTTTTATAATCTGAGTCTTTTAGCACAGAGTTATAATATTCAACCGCTTGCGCCCACCCTGCACTCGGCGTGTATTGCGCGCCTACACCGCCGCACATTGGCAGCCCGCTAGCACCGTCTTTATTCGGAAAGTTAAACGTTACACCAATATCGCGCCCGTCACTATAGCCGCCAGAGCGTGCCAAAGGCCCAGCCAGCGCATCTTCAGGCTCAACACCAATACTTAAAAGCATAGGACGCGAGCGGTAATAACCGCCCATTGCATCATGTTTGTTATTTATAAGACTGCCCAGCATAACTTGCGCAACATCATGTCCGCGAGCGGAAAATTGATATAAAATCTGCTTAGACGGCAGCAATTCTGTCTCTTCAATGTGATCCATAGTTCGCGACATATGCACAAGATATGTGATGCGTTCCCAGTCAAAATGTGGGTTGATAGAGGCAGCTTCATCAGCATTGGGGATTTTTAAGGCAGGTTGGCTCATTATCACGGTCTCATCTGTTTTATCATGCTCATTACCTTAAGCCTTAGAGTGTTTCATGCCATTCTCATATGTATATTCCATATTTAGAAGAATATATGACTATAAATTCTCTTAAAAGCAGGTTATTTAACTTATATCTGTATAGAGTATAGTTTTTATATATATCAGGATTTGAGAGTTTTCATTATGGACACAATCGATTTTAAAATTCTCGAAATTTTACAAACAAATGGACGCATCAGTAATATTGACCTCGCCCAGCAAGTCAATTTGTCCCCAACGCCCTGCCTGAAACGCCTGCGTAAATTGGAGCAGTCTGGCGTCATTTCAGGGTACCGCGCGACAGTTGACCCAACAAAGCTTGGCATTAATATTAGTAGCATGGTGCTTATCCGTATGAATGATCATACGCGTGAATCTGTGAATAAATTTGCCGAAGCTGTGAAGAAAATTCCTGCGATTACGGAATGTTACATGGCTACGGGGCGCGTTGATTATGTCGCGCGCATTCACGCAAAAGATTTCAAACATTACGAGGAAATTATCCGCAACGACATTGCCCGCCTGCCCAATATTATGTCGATGGAAACCTTATTTGTTATTGGAGACAGTATCACGGATAATGTTATAAAATTTGATAGTTAGCTCGCTCACTTTAAAGATCAATTTCTACAACACCGCCTTCACTCGCAGCACGTGATTGGCACAAGATTATATTTGTCTTACGCTGTTTATTTGATAGTACAAAATCACGATGTTCGACTTCGCCGCTGACAAGACCGCATTTGCATACACCGCAAATACCATCCGAGCATTTCACATCCACATGTATGCCTGCGGCTGCTAAAGCGTCAGTTGGAGCTTGATTGGCCGCCACCGGAATGTCGCGGCCTGATTTTGCTAGCTTTAGCGTAAAATCAAAATTCTCATAATCAGGCGTTTCAGGGATTGAGAAATATTCCTTATGCAGAGCCTCATCAGGCCAGCCTTGGCGCAGAGCTGCCATAAGCACCGCGCCCATATAGCGATCTGGCCCGCAAGTATAAAGATGCCAATTTGGCTTATATGTCGACAATATCTTATCCAAATCTGCCCGCGTTCCATCATCTGAGAAATGCAAATGCACCTTATCAAACCAAGGCGCAGTTTTGATGTCAGTCAAAAAAGACGCCGCAGCTTCGTTTTTACAAGAATAGTGAAATTCAAAATCACGGCCTTCGCGGTGCAAGCTATGAGCCATAGAGATCATGGGGGTAACACCAATCCCCCCGCCCATAAGAAAGGCTTTGGTCAGGCTGGACTCCAATGGGAAATGATTAATCGGCTTTGACACAAAAACTTTACGGCCTTCGGTAAAGATACGATGCAAAAGCGCCGACCCGCCGCGCCCTTCATCTTCGCGCAGAACACCAATTTGGTATTTACTCTGATCCGCAGGGTCGCCTGATAAGCTATATTGGCGGAAAAACTCTGGCGCGATGACAACATCCAAATGCGCGCCAGCTTCAAATTTTGGCAAAGGCGCGCCATCAAGCGAGCTAAACTCATATTTCGTGATACCGTCTGTTTGCACATCCGCTTTAGAAATTTTAACCCGCATCACAGGAGCATTTTGCAAATCATAATCTGGGTATTTATGCGCGATATTATCGGTGTTTCCTGCCTTCAATCTGCGCTTATATTCATCTGGAGTTAGCATATCTTCATAGGCTTTTATGCCCGCCTCTCTATCCATCGGAAACGGGAATGGGTAAGGCGGCGGGGCGAGGTTGGCAGGGTAAACCGCCAAGGTTTGATCTTCGAATTTTAAATCTAAGTCAACTTGCAGATCTCTTTGACTCACGCCATTTTCAGTCAGCGTGTAAGGGCCTTCATCGACCATTTCTATATCCCACCACCACTTTTTGACGGGATTGATGCGGCCATTACCAAGCTTGTCATCAAGCTTGGCAAGTGAACTTGCCAGGCTAGGCACATGTGTTGCCGCCCAGCGGAACGGCGCTTCGGCAAATAGACCTTCAAGGTTCCACGGACAGGTTTTCATACACCGTCCGCACATAGCGCCCTCTTTTTGAGTAATTCGGTAAGTCGTGCATTTCTGGCTATCTGACTTCCAAATCTCATAGCCATTAAACATGGTTTTCGGGCCAGCCGTAATCGCCCCGCTCGGACATTCACGCGCGCATTTATTGCAATTATTACAAAAATTTTGCAGGCCAAAGTCAATCGGCTGGCTATGCGCGAGCGGCATATTGGTTGTTATCACACCCGATTTTAAGCGCGGCCCTAAAAATGGATTTAAGATAACTTCGCCAATACGGCTAACCTCGCCAAGCCCTGCCAAGAGCAATAATGGCGGCTGCAACACCTCTCCGTCCATAACCGTATGGCTCCGCGCACTATAACCCATACCGCGGATATGCTCGGCAATAATACCGCCCAAGAGCGAAAAGCGTAGATAAGCCCGCATTGACTGTGAACAGGCAATCCAGTCATCCCCCGCTGCACCTTCCATGGTTTCATGGCCTTGGTCAATCACCATAGAAATTGCGTTTTTATGATAAGGCACAAGCGCCTCACCAACCGCATCATGCGAATAATACACCCAATCAGGACAGCGCGAAATCCCAACAGCATCTGCTCCCAGAAAATATAAAGCGGCATGAATGTTATCCGCATTTCTCTGTGCATCTGTCGTTGTCTGCGACGCTGTCGGTGCCACATCGCCATCTTGCATCAAAACAAAGGCAGCTAGCGGGCGGCGCGGGCCATAGCTTGCCGCGCTTTTACGGACATAATTCCCGTTCTTGGCGCCGTCTTGCACAGTTTTGCCCATGTCGCCAAATATAGCGCGAGCAAACATATCTGTACGTTTCGGTACACGCGGAATGCGCGGCTCATCCATAAAGGTGGTGGGCAGATCAACCCGTTTGATTGTCTCAAATGGAAACCCGCCATCTTTGAATTTACGCGATTTATACGGCACCGCATTAAAAACGTTTTTCTCAAAGCCCATCCCAACCCACCAAGCTGGGCCATGGCTTTTCATTTTTTCTATAATAGATTGGTTAGCCCGTGGTTTGAGCGGCATGTCTGGCGCAAGCTCAAATGTTGTTGTTATGGCGCATATACCAAAATGCGTGCCTAAAAATGGATTACTAATCACAGGGCCAGACGGCGTTTCAATGACTTCGCTGAGCCCAGCCGCGACAGCCAGCTTGTTCAAATTCACATCCGAACAACTCGCCGTATGGCTACGCGCTTCATACCCTAAAAGGCGGATATA
This sequence comes from uncultured Caulobacterales bacterium, assembly GCA_937929915.1. Taxonomy (GTDB): domain Bacteria; phylum Pseudomonadota; class Alphaproteobacteria; order Caulobacterales; family Maricaulaceae; genus Litorimonas. The sequence continues at coordinate 176,190 of CALFUN010000017.1, forward strand.
ATTAGACAACACAACCGATGTTTCAGCCCCGCGAACGCTCGCGCGTTGGGCCTGCGCATTTTGGAACCAATCCGTACCCGCCTCGCCCGCTTTGGGGTCGCGCGGGTATTCATAGAGACAGATTAAGGCGTGGGTGTGATGGGCCACGCTACGCGGCGGGGCGGCCATTGTGTCCTTTAGCTCTGCCATAACAACATCAATGCCGCTGGCCAAAGTCTGTGTCTGTTTCGTAGCAAGATCATTTGCCAGGGCCGCAACATCTGGATTGCTCACAGGCTTATCCAAAAACATCTCTGCTGTCAGCGCACATACCCCAACCTGAGAAGCATCATGATAATAAGCAAAAGCTTTGAGGTGCTGGCTACGCTCTTGCGGGTCGGTTGGCAAAACACCACGCTCTTTTTTGACCATACCGTCACGAATAGCATCCAGCATCGCCGCATATGGCCCCATCGCATTGATAAGATTGTCTCGGTTATCAGCGTCATGAAAGGATAAAGGCGCCATATCGGGCACGGAGGATAAATTAGCAGCTTGGCTTTGACGCGCTAACCGTTCTAACGGGAATGGCCCTAAATGTACGGGTCTGTTTTTATATGAAAAAAAGCGCATCTGAAAATCTATCTGGACGATTTTAAGCGGTATTTCTATGATTTTTACAAACTTTTTTGTGATTTAATATTTTCTAGGCAGTAAGAGAAACTCATGAATACGACTCTGCCGCCAAATGGTAGTCTGACCCAAGCCTTTTTGTCTTGGGAAGAGACACTTATCGACAAAATGAAGCTTAACCCGCATCATCCTGATATTTGGGCATGTTGGCAATCCGCGCAAGGCCTATGTGTGACGCGCAAGGAACATCGTTTACCAAATTTTGAGAAAGCTCAAGCAGACCTCATCGCAAAAGGACAAGAGCTTGCCACGCGGCGCTCTGGCGGGACGATTGTACCGCAGGGCGAAGGTATTTTGAACATTACAAGCCTGTCTTTGAGTTACGGCCCGCGCAATATCGGTAAATCTTATATGGATTTTTGCAAAGACATGCAGACGCGGTTCAATACGGTAGGCTTTGATGTTGATATTGGCCCTGTTACGGGGTCTTATTGCGATGGGGATTATAATCTGATTTTAGACGGCAAAAAACTGGCAGGCACATCACAGCGCTGGGTTAAAGGGCCAGATAAAGCCTTTATCATCCTCAATCATGCCGTAATATTGGTCACAGAAAACGGCCAAATCGCTACGCAGCGCGTCAATAATTTCCATAAAATAGCCGATGGCAGCGCGCCATATATTGCCGCAAGCTCTATATCTTTATGGGAGTCAGAGCAAAATCAAACAGGACTGAGCAAAACACTCTTTTTTGAAAAAGTAATGCAAAATTTATTCAATTAATTCATAGACTTGATATACATACTTAATGCCTGTCAAAATATGCCAATATACGCTGTGCGCGCTTCACAATAGGGGCTTCAACGAATTTTCCGTCGAGTAGAACCACATTACCATTAGCGACTTGATAGGCCTCTACGATACGGCGTGCCTCATCGGCTTGCGTTTGGCTTGGCATTAAGGCTGCATGAATGCGGTCAATTTGGGCGGGATGAATTGCGCTACGAGCATGAATACCAAGCCCTTTCAATCGCCGCGTCGATGCTTCGCAATCGTCTAAATCTCGCACATTTATATGCGGGACACCGAATAGCTGCACATCAAAAGCCGCTGCCGCTGCAACACAGCGCGAATGGCCGTAAAGATGTGTGTCCCAGCTTTGGTCACAATCCACATCCCCCGCATAATCTATCGATCCATAAAGCCCGTAGGCCACGCGCGAATGGGCGAAAATCTCGTCACAATTCACAAGCCCTACCGCGCTTTCAATAATCGCGAAAAATGACCCAATTCCGTTTGGCAAGCGTTTATCCAAAGCTTCCATATCCGCCTGCGTGCTGACCTTTGGCACCATCACATAAGGCAAGCTTAATCCGCTTTGCGCCAGCGCAGCTATATCGGTCTGCCCTGCCTCCGTATCTAGCCCATTTATACGCAGGCTCACATGTTTATGCTGCGTGTTTAGCAGCCATGTTAAAACAGTTTCGCGCGCAGCCGCTTTATCGCTTGCCCCGACGGCATCTTCCAAATCAATACAGACCAAATCCGCCGCGCTAGCGCAGGCTTTCTCAAATCTGTCGGCGCGATTACCAGGTACGAAGAGTAGCGAGCGAAACATGACTTAGCTACGTTTCAAGCAAACCGCTGTCGCCTCGCCCCCGCCAATACAAAGTGAGGCCACACCTGTTTTTGCATCACGCTTTTCCATTTCAGCAATCAAGGTCGTCATAATCCGCGCACCTGACGCCCCAATAGGATGCCCCAACACACAACCGCCACCATTTACATTGACCTTATCATGGTCAAGACCCAGCTCTTGCATTGCAATCATTGGGACAACGGCAAAGGCTTCATTAATCTCCCATAAATCAACATCCGCCGCATCCCAATTTGCTTTTTTGAGCGCTTTTTTGATCGCCGTGACGGGCGCTGTCGTAAAATAGGCCGGTGCATGCGCATGGGCTGCGTGCGAGACGATTTCAGCAAGCACTTTATGACCGCCTTTTTCCGCCTCTGATTGACGCATCAACACAAGCGCTGCCGCGCCGTCATTAATCGAGCTTGCATTGGCCGCTGTCACAGTGCCGTCTTTGGTAAAGACAGGCCGCAAATTTGGGATTTTCTCAGGACGGGCATTGGCTGTGCCTTCATCGGATTTAACAATAACATCTCCTTTACGGCCCTTAACTGTTATCGGGGTTACCTCACGGTCAAATTTACCATCCGCTTCAGCAGCTTGAGCGCGGCGGACAGATTCGATCGCATAGGCATCTTGTTGCTCGCGCGTAAATTGATACTCTTTGGCTATCATATCGGCAAAAGCCCCCATAGCGCCGCCTTGATAGGCATCTGTGAGCCCGTCATACATCATTGAGTCAACCATTTTAGTATCCCCCATACGCACACCACCGCGCGCATTTGGCATCAAATATGGGGCGCGAGTCATATTTTCCATGCCCCCTGCGACAGCAACATCAATCGAACCCGCTTTAATCGCGTCATGGGCCATAATCGCAGCCTGCATACCAGAACCGCACATCTTATTGACGGTTGTGGCTTCGCAATGCTCACCAAGACCTGCGTGAATCGCGGCTTGGCGCGCGGGCGCTTGGCCCTGCCCTGCAGGTAATACGCAGCCCATCACAGTTTGCTCAACCTTATCGGCGGCCACACCAGCTTCTTCCATAGCCGCCCGAATGGCGGCCGCGCCTAACTCAGGCGCAGATACAGTCGAAAACGCCCCTTGAAACGCGCCCATGGGCGTACGGGCCATACCTACAATAACAACAGGGTTTTGGGAGGAATTTACCATGTTTAGTCTTCTTTCTGAGTTTCGTTTTCTGTATTTCGCGCCATATTATTTTGGCCTGTTATGTTTGACTCTTTTTCAAGGGCTTCTTTTCGCGCGATATGCGCTTGAACGCGCTCTAATTTTTCAGACAGATCCTTTTTATCTGCAAAAGCCTTGTAAGATAAAGCAACGGTTAATCCTAATCCAAAAAGACATATAAACCCTAACACTGCAAAACCTCAACTGCGTCATTCAAATATAACATCAGCCTCTGTTTTAGCTTTGATTTCATCCAAAGTCACGCCATCCGCCATTTGCGTGAGCTTAAAGCGTTTCGGATTGCCTAGCCGTTCAAACACGCCCAAATCTGTAATCACCATATCAATGCAATTTTGACCTGTCAGCGGGAGGCTGCATTTGTTGAGAAATTTACTCTCGCCGCGTTTATTGGTGTGATCAAACAGAGCGATACAACGTTTAACGCCCGCAACTAAATCCATCGCCCCGCCCATGCCTTTGACCATTTTACCGGGTATCATCCAATTCGCAATATCGCCATTCTCGGCCACTTCCATCGCCCCTAGGATAGATAAATCAATATGGCCGCCGCGTATCATGGCAAAGCTGGTGGCACTGTCGAAAAACGACGATTTTGGCAAGGTCGTAATCGTCTGCTTACCCGCATTAATCAGGTCTGCATCTTGCTCGCCAGCATATGGAAACGGCCCCATACCCAGCATGCCATTTTCAGATTGCAGCGTCACATCCACTCCGTCAGGGATATGATTAGCCACCAATGTCGGTATGCCAATCCCCAGATTTACATAAAATCCGTCTTGGAGTTCTTGCGCCGCGCGCGCTGCCATTTCATCGCGTGTCCATCCTGTTTTGTCATGACCCATAGCCTAAACCTCCCGCAAGGTGAGTTGCTCAATGCGTTTCTCGCACTTTGCCTCAACAATACGCTGCACAAAAATACCAGCTGTATGAATGAAGTTGGGGTCAAGTGAACCGATAGGGACAATCTCGTCAACTTCGGCTATAGTGACTTTCCCTGCCATGGCCATTAGCGGCGCGAAATTACGCGCTGTCGCTTTGAAAATCAGATTACCTTCCGCATCACCCCTCCACGCTTTGATGATAGACATATCAGCCTTAAGACCTGTCTCCATGATATAAGTCTCTGCGCCGAACTCTTTATGTTCCTTACCCTGAGCAATCACAGTGCCAACGCCCGTTTTTGTGTAAAACCCTGGAATACCAGAACCGCCCGCACGAATACGCTCTGCCAAAGTCCCTTGCGGATTAAATTCAAGCTCTAATTCTCCGCCCAAATATTGCCGCTCAAATTCTTTATTTTCGCCCACATAAGAGCTAACCATTTTGCGAATTTGGCGCGTTTCCAAAAGCTGCCCTAATCCAAACCCGTCCACACCTGCATTGTTAGAAATCACGGTCATGTCTTTGGCCCCGCTATCACGCAGAGCCGCAATTAAGTTTTCTGGAATCCCGCAAAGACCAAAGCCGCTACTCATCACGGTCATGCCGTCAAAGGGCAGTCCCGCAAGGGCCGCATTAGATGTTTCGTAAACTTTACCCATAATACCCTTTTCTGATCACGCCGCCATACCGCTGCGTAATTGCATTACAAAATGATCGGCAATGTCATTCGCGTCTAAACGGCCTTCAATATCATACCAAGCATTTAACCAGTTGAGTGCGCCCATAAAGAAGAATACATAAAGACGCGGATCGCCCGCTCGGATTGTACCGCCCGCCTGTCCGCGTTTCACGACATCAACAACACGGCGCTCAATTTTATTACGGCGCTTTAAAATCTGCACTTCCCAATCACCTTTCAAGCTATCGACATCCGTGAGTAGAGACACACCTGATTGCGTCAATAATTCAACAAAATCTCTGAAAATAGCTTCAAGCGTTTCAAGGCCAGACAATGACGTGCGGGCATAAGATTTCAAAATCTCATCCATAGAATCGTACGTCATGACATGAGATTCAAATAAAATCTCTTCTTTGTTTTTCACATAATAATATAGCGCCGCTTTTGTCAGTCCTAAACTTTTGGCAATATCAACCATAGATGTGTTATGATAACCACGACGGCGAAAGGCGCTGGCAGCGCTCAAAATAACAGATCGCCGCTTGGCCGCAAATTGCGCATCTCTATCAAAGGGCGCTTTTATGGACATCTGCACTGACATACACTTCGCTAACATACGAATAAATTTGACTCAAGGTTCAAATTTTAATACGTGAAGTAAAAATTAGGATCAAAGACTCTATGCTGACCTCTAAAGTTAATCCCGACAGCCAAGCTTTTCGCGACAATGCCGCGGCCATGCAAGCCTTAGTCGATGATTTACGCGCCAAGGTTAAAAAGATTTCTGAAGGCGGCTCACAGCGTGCGCGCGATAAGCATTTATCCCGCGGCAAACTCCTACCGCGTGAACGTGTCGAGCGCCTGCTTGACCCTGGAACACCGTTTCTAGAACTCTCGCAGATGGCCGCTTACGGCATGTATGATGATGCCGTACCGAGCGCTGGTATTATCACAGGCATTGGCCGTGTCGCTGGCCGCGAGGTTATGATTATCTGTAATGATGCCACAGTTAAAGGCGGCACATACTTCCCGATGACTTGCAAAAAACAAGGTCGGGCGCAGGAAATTGCCGCGAAAAATCACCTCCCTTGCATTTACCTTGTTGATAGCGGCGGCGCGAACCTGCCGCGCCAAGCCGAGGTCTTTCCAGATAAAGACCATTTTGGCCGCGCCTTTTACAATCAAGCGAATATGAGCGCGCAAGGCATTGCTCAAATCGCGGTTGTCATGGGCAGTTGCACGGCGGGCGGCGCTTATGTGCCTGCGATGGCGGACGAATCTATCATTGTCGCCAATCAAGGCACGATTTTCCTTGCAGGGCCACCGCTTGTCAAAGCTGCGACAGGTGAAGATATTGATGCCGAAAGCCTTGGCGGCGGGGCGCTTCATGCCAAAACCTCTGGTGTTGTCGACCATTTAGCGAGTAATGACGCCCATGCTTTGCAAATGGCACGCAAGGCTGTGGCCACACTCGGCACGTCTAAACTGGCTTACCAGCCAGAGACAGACATCGATCCGCCCGCCTATGATATTGACGAGCTTGCCGGCATTGTCCCAACGGATTTGCGCCAGCCTTATGATTGCCGCGAAATTATTGCGCGCATCACAGATGGCTCTCGCTTTACCGAATTCAAGAAAAATTACGGCGAAACACTCGTCTGCGGTTTTGCCAATATTCACGGCTATCGCGTCGGAATATTAGGCAATAATGGCGTGCTATTCTCACAAAGCGCATTAAAGGGCGCACATTTTGTAGAGCTATGTTCACAACGCAATATCCCGCTTATATTCTTACAAAACATCACAGGCTTTATGGTGGGTTCAAAAGCCGAAGCGGGCGGCATAGCCAAAGACGGAGCCAAAATGGTTCATGCTGTGGCTTGCACAAAAGTCCCGAAATTCACCATCATCGTCGGCGGCTCTTACGGTGCAGGCAATTATGGTATGTGCGGGCGTGCCTATGATCCAAACCTATTATTCATGTGGCCCAATGCGCGTATCTCTGTCATGGGCGGAGAACAAGCCGCAAGCGTTTTGGCAACAGTTACTAAAGATAATGATAAATGGGATGCTGACCAGCTAGACGCGTTCAAAACTCCTATTCGCGATAAATACGAAACTGAAGGCCATCCTTATTACGCCAGTGCGCGGCTTTGGGATGATGGCATCATTGCCCCAGAAGATACGCGCCGCGTGCTAGGCCTTGGCCTCGCTATGGCTGCCAATGCGCCGATGAAAGAGTCAAAATTTGGCGTGTTTAGGATGTGATTTCATATGGGTTATTCAACATATATGAAACCCGCTAACCAAAGCGACACCGCCGCGTATATAAGTCTATATTAAAGCCGTAAAATTGAGAACGAATGTCTAAAACGAGTCAGAAAATCACAAAAATCCTCATCGCCAATCGCGGGGAAATTGCGTGCCGCGTTATTAAGACCGCGCGCAAAATGGGCCTAGAGACTGTTGCGGTATATTCCGATGCTGACCGCAAGGCTTTACATGTCAGACTGGCAGATGAGGCCGTGCATATCGGCGCTTCTCCAGCGGTTGAAAGCTATCTTGTGATTGATAAAATCATCAAGGCCGCCAAAGATACAGGCGCAGATGCCGTGCATCCTGGGTATGGGTTTCTATCTGAAAATCCTGACTTTGTCCGTGCGTGCCAAAAAGCCAAAATTACATTTATTGGCCCCTCACCCGAAAGTATGGAAGCTATGGGGCTTAAAGACGCGGCCAAAAAGCTTATGGACGCGGCAGGGGTTCCGACCACGCCAGGTTATCACGGCGAAGACCAAAGCCCGAAACTCCTGCGCGCAAAGGCTGGCATGATTGGCTACCCTGTCCTTATCAAAGCGGTGGCGGGCGGCGGCGGCAAGGGCATGCGCAAGGTCGATACGGATTCAGATTTCGACGCAGCTCTAGCGTCTTGTCAGCGCGAAGCCAAATCTAGTTTTGGCAATGACCAAGTCTTGATTGAAAAATACATTACCTCCCCGCGCCATATCGAAGTGCAAGTCTTTGGCGACATCCACGGCAATGTCGTTCATATGTTTGAGCGCGATTGCTCCCTTCAACGTCGCCACCAAAAAGTTATCGAAGAAGCCCCTGCCCCTGGCATGACCGATAGCGTTCGCAAAGCTATGACGGACGCTGCGATGAATGCGGCCAAAGCCGTGAATTATGTCGGGGCTGGCACGGTCGAATTTATCGTCGACGGGTCAGGCAAGCTGCGCACAGACGGGTTCTGGTTCATGGAAATGAATACGCGCCTGCAAGTCGAACATCCCGTAACGGAGATGATTACAGGACTTGATTTGGTCGAGCTGCAAATCCGTATTGCTCAAGGCGAGAATCTCCCTGCGCAAAAAGACATCAAAATGGAAGGCCACGCCGTTGAGGCAAGACTATATGCGGAAGATCCCGCCAATGACTTTTTGCCAAGCATCGGAAAGGTACGGCATTTTGATGACGAGTCGTGGACAAGCGGTACTGAGATTTACCGTATAGATACGGGCATAGAACAAGGCGAGAAAGTTTCTATCCATTATGACCCCATGATCGCAAAATTGGTGACATTTGCCGATGATCGCGAAGACGCTATAGATAATCTCATCGACCTTATTGACGCCGCTGAAGTCTGCGGAGATAGCTTGAATGGGTTGAAAACAAATAGCGGGTTTTTGCGCCGTTGTTTATCTCATCCTGATTTCCAAGATGCCAAAATCAACACGCATTTCATCCCCGCAAATCATGATACTTTATTGCCAGAAACAGGTGAGCTAAGAGACGAGCTATATGCGATGGCAGGCTTATATATGGAACAGCTCTCTCGGCACGCAGAAAACACGCCTTTTGGAGATACAAATGGTTGGCGGTTAAATATGCCTAAGACTGAAACCCATTTTTTCGAAGGCCTAGATGGCCCAGTCAAAGTCCGTATAGGCAAGAAAACGAATAGAAGCATTGCCGTTTATGTAGATCATATGGACAGAGATACATCAAAGCTTTATGTCTTTGATCTTGATGCTGAAAATGAAGATCTGCCTAATGAAAAAGTCTGGAACAGCTATAGAGCTTGGGCATTCAAAAAACTCCAAGACCATATTAGCATCACCCGTCATTCAGAATTTTATATGGTGCCTCTGCCCTCACATGAAGATACCGCAAAAGCCTCTTCCAACGCCCTAATTGCGCCCATGCCTGGCAAAATTATTGCCGTTAACACCAAGGCTGGCGATGCGGTCAAAGCGGGCGAGCCGCTTATCGTTATGGAAGCAATGAAGATGGAAATGAGCCTAGAGGCGCCGCGCGACGGCGTGGTGGCGCAGATTAACGCAGATATAAATGCCCTTGTCGCCGATGGCGATAGTCTTCTGACACTTGAAGATATAAAACAGGATAAATAAATGACCACGACATACCCGACCTTGCAATTTGGCCTTTCCGAAGAAGCGGCGATGATCCGCGATAGTGTGCATCAATTCGCCCAAGCCGAAATTGCCCCGCGTGCCGCGCAGATTGACGAAACCAATCAATTTCCACGTGATCTATGGCCCAAAATGGGCGCGCTTGGCCTGCACGGCATCACTGTAGGCGAAGAAGATGGCGGCACAGGCTTGGGGTATCTGGAACATATAATCGCAGTTGAGGAAGTCAGCCGCGCATCGGCCTCTGTTGGTCTGTCATATGGCGCACATTCCAATTTATGTATCAACCAAATTCGCCGTTGGGGAAATTCTGAGCAAAAAGCGCAACACCTACCTAAGCTTATCAGCGGCGAACATCTCGGCTCGCTGGCTATGTCTGAACCCGGCGCTGGCTCTGATGTGGTCAGTATGCGGCTCAAAGCTGATAAAGCTCAAGGCGGTTATTTGCTTAATGGCAATAAAATGTGGATTACCAACGCCCCGACAGCCGATACATTATTGGTCTATGCTAAGACCGATCCTAATGGCGGCTCCAAAGGTATTACGGCGTTTTTAATCACGCCTGATATGGACGGATTTTCAACAGCGCAAAAGCTCGACAAGCTTGGTATGCGCGGCTCTGATACGTGCGAACTTGTTTTCGAAGATTGCTTTGTCTCTGACGAAAATGTTGTCGGCGAAATCGGACAAGGTGCAGAAATTCTTATGAGCGGGCTGGATTATGAACGTGTTGTCCTCTCGGGTATTTCTGTCGGTATTATGCAGGCTGTGATGGATGTTATCTTGCCTTATGTGCATGAGCGCAAACAATTTGGAAAATCTATTGGCCAGTTCCAGCTTATGCAAGGCAAGATCGCGGATATGTATGTAGCGCTGTCAACCGCGCGGGCCTATAGCTATGCGGTCGCAAGTGCTTGTGACCGCGGGGAAACCACTCGTAAAGACGCGGCAGGTTGTATCTTATATGCAGCTGAAAAAGCCACGCAAGTCGCGCTTGAAGGCATCCAGATTCTAGGCGGTAATGGCTATATTAATGAATATCCAACGGGTAGATTACTGCGCGATGCCAAGTTGATGGAAATCGGTGCGGGTACATCGGAAATTCGCCGCTGGCTTATTGGCCGCGAGCTATTCGGAGAGACAGCCTAATGCCAATTATAGACGCACAAGGTGGTAAATGGTTTGATGAGTTGGACGTGGGCCAAATCTACCGTCATGCCATTCGCCGTACGGTGACTGAAACTGATAATGTCATGTTCACCACAATGACGCATAACCCCGCACAGCTACATTTAGATGCGCATTATTGCGCAACAGAAACAGAATTTGGCAAACCTCTAATTAACAGCTATTTCACCCTTGCTTTAATTGTCGGCATATCGGTTGGCGACACCACCCTTGGTACAGCGGTTGCTAATCTATCGACTGATAAAGTACGTTTTCCAAAGCCCTTATTTGCAGGTGATACAATTCACTGTGAAACCGAAGTCATAGCATTGCGCGAGAGCAAGTCGCGCCCAACCCAAGGTATTGTTACCTTTGAACATCGCGGCTTTAACCAAAATGACGAGCTGATTTGCATATTACAGCGCAGTGGTTTGCAACATAAAAAACCGCGCTAGGGCAAGCCTCTTGCCTATTTAATCCGCGCATCTATAAGGCGGCATGACCTCTGGAGAGCCACATGCAAGCGGTTGATGGAAACCGTTTTGCCGCATTTCGTCATCGCAGCTTTGCGCGTTATTTCACAGCGCGTTTCTGCACAGCCTTTGCGACGCAGATTATATCTGTCGCTGTTGGCTGGCAAATTTATGACCAAACCCAAAATGCCGCCTTACTTGGCTGGATCGGACTTGTTCAATTCTTGCCTGCCCTTTTACTGGTGATTGTCACAGGTATGGCCGCAGATAAGCTTGGTCGGCGCTTTGTCATGGGCACTTCTATATTGTTTGAGATGGTTTGCGCGCTAACGATATTATGGCTGGCTTTAAGCGGGAAGTTTACTCCGATTTTCGTCCTCAGCACATTAACGATTTTTGGCGTCGCCCGCGCTTTTCATACGCCCGCTTCAACATCGCTTGTCGTCAATATCGTCCCGCAAGACGACTTCGCCAACGCGATTGGTTGGAGTACATCATCATGGCAACTGGCTTCCGTTTTTGGTCCCGTGGCAGGCGGATTGCTCTATGGCATATCTGGCCCATTCGCATATGCGGTAGCCGCAGGGATTTATGCCTTTGCCGCTTTTTGCATTTTCTCAATCGCTAAACCCGCACAAACCATCCGCGCAATGCAGACAAATTTTAAAACATTAACAGGCGGATTTCGGTATATTTGGAAAGAGAAGATTATCCTTGGCGCTATTTCGCTTGATTTATTTGCTGTCTTACTCGCCGGAGCTTTTGCGCTGCTTCCAATCTATGCGCGAGATATTTTAGATGTTGGCGAAATCGGTCTTGGCTTTCTGCGCGCAGCCCCGGGTATCGGCGCAATTATCATGATCTTATTCTTAACTGCATTCCCGATTAGAAACCATGCTGGCATTATCCTTTTCATAAGCGTTGGGTTATTCGGCGCAGCCACTGCAATTTTTGGTATCTCAAAGCTCGCTTGGCTGTCCATCTTCATGCTGGCCCTTGTCGGCGCATTTGATATGATTTCTGTTTATATTCGCGAGATTTTATTACAGCTTTGGACACCCGATCATGTGCGCGGGCGCGTCAATGCCGTAAACTCAATTTTCCTTGGCGCGTCAAATGAACTTGGCGAATTTCGCGCAGGCTTTATGGCAGCCGCTTATGGGGCAATATTCACCGTCACTGCGGGCGGGATCGCCGCGATGGGCGTGGCCGCAATATGGGCTAAAGCCTTCCCGTCTATTCGCAAAACCCGTCATCTTGAACCGCCTGATTTAGATTAGAGTAAATTTCATTCACTTCAATGTGACAACTCTCTTTCGAACTTTCATGTGACCCACGGATTTTATTGCGGTATGAGCCCTTAAATTCATTGGAGAGATTATCATGGCAGATACAGAATACACCCCGCCAAAAGTCTGGAAATGGGAGTCCGAAAATGGCGGTGCTTTCGCCAATATTAACCGCCCTATCTCTGGGGCAACACATGATAAAGTCCTGCCTATCGGTAAACACCCTTTGCAGCTTTACTCACTCGCCACACCGAACGGTGTGAAAGTTACAACCATGCTTGAAGAACTGCTCGAAGCGGGGCATAGCGGCGCAGAATATGACGCGCATCTCATTAATATTCGCGAAGGCGATCAATTTGGGAGCGGCTTTGTCGGTGTTAACCCCAATTCTAAAATCCCCGCTTTGATGGATCATAGCACGCCAGAGCCAACGCGCGTGTTTGAATCTGGCTCTATCTTATTATATCTAGCCGAAAAATTCGGAGCCTTTTTACCGAAGGATGCCGCCAAACGGACGCAGGCCTTAAATTGGTTATTCTGGCAAATGGGCAGCGCCCCATATCTGGGCGGCGGTTTTGGACATTTCTACGCTTATGCCCCCGTAAAAATCGAATATTGCATTGACCGATTTACAATGGAGGTCAAACGCCAATTAGACGTGCTTGATAAACATCTGGCTCATAATGAGTATTTTGCAGGCGATGAATATTCTATCGCAGATATAGCGATCTGGCCGTGGCACGGCGCTGTTGTGAAAGGCACAGTCTATGAGGCTGCAGAGTTTCTCTCGGCTCATGAATATAAAAACGTTCTGCGCTGGACAAATCAGCTTGCCAAACGCCCTGCTGTTCAACGTGGCCGCATGGTCAACCGCACATGGGGTGAGCCGTCCTCGCAACTCCCAGAACGCCATGATGCGAGCGATTTTGAGCTGCGGACAATGGATAAAATTGGCGGCAGCGAGGAAGCGTAAAGATTTAGACAATATTGAAGGGTCTTTTATACTTTCAATAGTACCGCTCTTATCCAACCATTCATGCCTCAGCCGCGATTTTGCCTGTTTTCAATCAAATCACCAACAACGCTCGGATCCGCCAGCGTTGATGTATCGCCAAGATTATTATAGCTGCCCTCGGCAATTTTCCGCAAGATTCTGCGCATGATTTTACCCGAGCGCGTCTTAGGCAATCCCGGCGCAAATTGTATCAGGTCAGGCGCGGCGATGGGGCCAATTTCCTTGCGCACATGCTTGACCAATTCAGCCTTGAGCGCGTCATCAGGCTGCGTGCCCGCAATGCAGGTGACATAAGCATAGATACCCTGTCCCTTTATATCGTGCGGATAGCCCACAACTGCAGACTCAGCGACAGCCGCATGAGAGCCGAGCGCGCTTTCAACTTCGGCTGTACCCATACGGTGCCCAGAGACATTAATCACATCATCAACGCGGCCCGTAATCCAGTAAAACCCATCCGCATCGCGCTTGCAGCCATCTCCCGTAAAATAATAACCAGGATAGGCGCTAAAATAGGTTTCGATGAAGCGTTGATGGTCGCCATAAACCGTCCGCATTTGTCCGGGCCAAGAGTTTTTGATGATTAAATTACCCTCGGCCTCGCCAAATAATTCATTCCCGTCATTATCGACTAAGGCAGGTTCGACACCAAAAAAAGGATGGCTTCCCGCGCCGGGTTTCATATCCGTAGCGCCTGGCAAAGGGACAATCATCGCTCCGCCTGTTTCCGTCTGCCACCACGTATCAACGATAGGGCAGCGCCCTTCGCCAACAACATTAAAATACCACTCCCAAGCTTCGGGGTTGATGGGTTCGCCAACAGTTCCCAGCAAACGCAAGCTAGAGCGATCTGTGGCTTTTACGAAACTCTCACCTTCGCGCATAAGTGCGCGGATGGCTGTGGGGGCCGTGTAAAATAAACTGACCTTATGCGTATCACACACCTGCCAAAAGCGCGACGCATCAGGATAGGTCGGCACACCTTCAAACATAACAGTCGTCGCCCCATTGGCAAGCGGGCCGTAAATAATATAACTATGTCCCGTTACCCAGCCAATATCGGCGCTGCACCAATAAACATCATCTTCTTTCAAATCGAAAACATATTCATGCGTGATAGAGGCCCACACCAAATACCCGCCCGTTGTGTGCAAAACGCCTTTAGGTTTACCCGTAGAGCCGCTTGTATAGAGAATAAAGAGCGGATCTTCGGCGCTCATCGGTTCTGGCGGGCAATGATCTGACACGGTTTGCAGCGCATCATGCAGCCAAACATCGCGGCCTTGGTTCATCTCTATATCTACGCCTGTACGGCGCACAGTCAGAACAGTTTTAACGGGCACGCCCGCTTTGGCAGCAATATCACACGCTGCATCGCAATTTACTTTTAGCGGCACTTTTTTAGTTCCGCGCAACCCTTCATCCGCAGTAATTACAAATGTGCTGTCACAATCCGTAATACGGCCCGCTAAGGCTTCGGGCGAGAACCCCCCAAAGACAACACTATGTACCGCGCCAATACGCGCACAGGCCAGCATGGCATAAGCGGCTTCTAATATCATTGGCATATAAATCGTAACACGGTCACCTTTGGACACACCAAGCGCTTTCATTACATTGGCAAACCGGCACACCTCGCTGTATAATTCACGGTAGCTAAGCGTTACGGACTCACCCGGACTATCCCCTTCCCAAATAATAGCGGCTTTATCACCGCGCGTGTTTAAATGCCGATCCAAGCAGTTTTCTGTGACATTTAAAACACC
This sequence comes from uncultured Caulobacterales bacterium, assembly GCA_937929915.1. Taxonomy (GTDB): domain Bacteria; phylum Pseudomonadota; class Alphaproteobacteria; order Caulobacterales; family Maricaulaceae; genus Litorimonas. Next base: position 191,354 of record CALFUN010000017.1, read on the forward strand.
ATCCTCATACCATTTGACCGACAGATTGGTCTTATCCCAACTGACATTTTTGACCTTGGTGTAAGGCACCATCCAATTTAAGCGTTGACCTTGTTCAGCCCAAAAGCTTTCAGGGTCAGCGATTGAAGCCGCATATATAGAGGCATAACTCTTGACGGATAGATTAGCCGTTTGGGCAAATTTAGTAGGGACAGGATAGGATGTCATAAAAGCGGTCTTTATATTGGAGCGTTCACCGTAAATTTGCGCATTTCTGCGCTATAAACAAGAGCCAAGACGCGATATAAGCGGCTATGGGCCATATTTCCAACAATGATATTTTAGGCGTGATATTTTGCGGCGGCCAAGCCTTGCGCCTTGGCGGCCTATCCAAAATGACCATAAAGCTTGGCGGGCAAAGTTTATTGTCTCATGCCGCTACACATTTACAAAGCCATGTGGCGGCGATGGCTTTAAGTGTGAAACCCGACACGCCATTACCCATTATTCGTGAATTTGAGATCATATATGACAGTCACGATGAAAGCGTCGCCTTTGCCTTATTATCAGCGCTAAAACACGCCAAAGATAGAGGCTATGGCGCGATTTTAACATTGCCCGTTGATACGCCATTTCTACCCGGCAATTATGCCGCCGCCATGATAAGTGCGTCAAAAGACACGTCAATTAATCTAGACTGTGTTTACGCTCAATATAATGGCCGCATTCAAGGCCTGCATAGCCTGTGGAAAACATCAGTCTATGATGAATTAGAGGTTCAGATAATGAAAAATAAAACCTATAAAATCAGTAATCTATACGATAAAACTTTATCCACATCTTGTATATTCACAGATGTGGATAAAGCGAGTTTTTTAAACATCAATACGCCAGAAACTCTCAAATTAGCGCAAGACATCATTGCAGCGCCATAAGCCCAATTAGGCCTTCCCCCAATAAATGTTAGATCATGAAGCGGTTTAAACTTGGTTTGGTTTTGATACGCTCTCTGCTGACTTCAATTTCAGCATCAGAAACTTAGATTAGGCGCAACCCTTCGGGAAGCACGAGGCATAAAAACATTAGCGAAAATATAAGGATAACAGCCATTTCTTTAAATAAGAAATGGCGCGAGTGACGGGACTCGAACCCGCGGCCTCTGGCGTGACAGGCCAGCGCTCTAACCAACTGAGCTACACCCGCTAAGATGTGAGCGCGTCTTAGCTATAAGAACCCTGCCCGTCAATCAGAAATAAGCTTAAATCCCATCTTTATTACAGATAAGATTTCACACGCATTTTAGCTTAAGTTTATCAAGAAAATTTCAACGCCCGTTTATAGTTTCACATATATACGTTATTTCTCTACATAGGCATAAGAGCCTTGCGCTCTGCATAATATTTGCAATGAAGTGAAGGTTTTAAAAGAATATGGTGGGCGGTAACGGGTTCGAACCGCTGACCCTCTCGGTGTAAACGAGATGCTCTACCAGCTGAGCTAACCGCCCTTCCATATCGTCTAAGCAAATCAGGCTTTGCGTAGGCGCGCTTAATGCGCTGATTGTTTGCCCGCGTCAATAGTTTCTGTCTGAAAAGCGAGGCCTGCAAGGGCTGCTTCATCACTTTTTGTCCATTTTATGCGCGTAATTGGGCCAGATAGCGCATGTCGCAGGACTTCATCGACACTTCCAACAGGAATTATCGTCAAAGCTGCCTTCACATTGTCAGGAATATCGGCCAAATCCTTCTCATTATCTTGGGGAATCAGAACTGTTTTCACACCGCCGCGCAGAGCGGCCAGCAGTTTCTCTTTCAATCCGCCAATCGGCAATACCCGCCCGCGCAGTGTAATCTCGCCTGTCATCGCCACATCATTGCGCACAGGAATATTAGACAACACACTGACCATCGCCGTTATCATTGCTACACCCGCGCTTGGCCCGTCTTTTGGCGTAGCGCCTTCGGGGACATGCACATGAATATCGGTTGAGCGGAATTGGCGTGGATTGATACCAAGCTCTGGTGCGCGCGCTTGAACAAAGGAGTTTGCCGCAGAGATCGATTCTTTCATCACATCGCGCAAATTACCCGTAATCGTCATTTTCCCCTTACCTGCCATAGAGACAGCTTCGATCGTTAGCAAATCACCGCCAACTTCTGTCCATGCCAAACCTGTCACGATGCCCACTTGGTTTTCCGTATCTGTTTTGCCGAAACGGAATTTTTTAACCCCCAAATAATCACCAATGTTATCAGCTGTGACGGTGATTGCCTTCGTGTCTTTGGCAACAATCAACTTCAAAGATTTACGGGCCAGACGCGCAATTTCGCGCTTAAGGCTACGCACGCCAGCTTCGCGGGTATAATAGCGGATAATGGCCCGCACAGCCGCGTCGTCCATGGAAAACTCTTTCGCTTTTAGGCCATGATCTTTAATTTGCTCAGGGATCAAATGACGCCGCGCAATTTCGACTTTCTCGTCTTCCGTATAGCCAGGCACACGGATGATTTCCATACGGTCTATCAAAGGCTGCGACATATTCATGGAATTTGCCGTAGTAATAAACATTACATCTGACAGGTCATAATCGACGTCGAGATAATGGTCGTTAAATGTATCATTTTGCTCTGGATCCAGCACTTCTAACAGCGCCGCAGACGGATCGCCGCGATGATCAGAGCCCATCTTATCTATCTCATCAAACAGGAATAACGGATTGTTATAATTTGCTTTTTTCATTGACTGGATAATACGTCCAGGCATGGAACCGATATAGGTCCGGCGGTGCCCGCGTATTTCAGACTCGTCTCTTACTCCGCCCAAAGACACACGCACAAATTCACGCCCCATAGCCCGCGCCACAGATTTACCAAGCGAGGTTTTCCCCACACCTGGCGGGCCAACAAGACATAAAATTGGGCCTTTGACTTTCTTTGTTCGTGTCTGCACAGCCAGATGCTCGATAATGCGCTCTTTAACGTCATCAAGGCCATAATGATCGGCATCTAGAATGGCTTGGGCTTTGGCCAAATCACGCTGCACGCGCTTTTTCTTACCCCATGGCACAGAGAGCATCCAATCCAGATAATTGCGCGAGACATTTGCTTCGGCTGACATCGGGCTCATTTGCTTAAGGCGTTTAATTTCGGCATCAACTTTCGTTCGGGCTTCTTGCGTCAGCTTTGTTTCCTCAACGCGCGCTTTAAGTTCTGTAATCTCATCAGGGCCGTCCCCGCCGCCAAGCTCTGTTTGAATGGCCTTCATTTGCTCATTCAAATAATATTCGCGCTGTGTTTTTTCCATTTGCCGTTTAACGCGGCCTCGGATTTTCTTATCCACCTTAAGAATAGAAGCTTCGCCGTCAATCAAGCCTAAAATCATAGATAGACGTTCACCAACATCAATTTCAGCAAGTAATTTCTGCTTTTCCTTTATCTCTGCATTCACATGCACAGCAATAATATCGGAGAGTTTCGACGCATCGCGCGTTTCAACAACCGAAGTGACAACCTCTTCAGCAATTTTTTTGTTCAATTTCCCATAGGCCTCAAACGCCTCGCGCACCTCTTTAACCCGCGCTGTAGTTGTTTTCTGATTGCCCATATTAGAGGCCGCAATCGTAATATAAGCCTCTAAAAAATCTGGATTATCTGTGAATTCCTCAACATTTGCACGATCTTGACCCTCAACAAGCACTCGAACTGTGCCGTCTGGTAATTTCAAAAGCTGTAATATCTTCGCCACACAGCCTGTATGATAAATATCATCCGTTTGCGGATCATCTAGCGCCGGATCTAGCTGTGAGAGCAGCAAAATACGCTTTTCTTGGCGCATAACCTCCTCTAGCGCATTAATGGACTTCTCGCGGCCAACAAATAGGGGAACAACCATATGCGGAAAGACAATAATATCGCGCAGGGGCAATATAGGTAGAAGATTAGGGTCACGTTCGCCTGCAGCCTCACTTGGCGTATTTTTTGGCGATTCGTTTTCAGGTGTGTTATCTTCAGGTGTGTTGGCCATCATCGTCTCTTAATATTTAGGCTCGCTATATGTGCAGAGCTATGAGTCTATAAGTGGGACGTTCAGCTATAAGTTTCAAGCCTTACAGCCCTAAAACCACACAGCTTCACCTATTTCTTTGCAGATAATTTATCTCAAATAAGACTTAAGAGGCTTTATCTTTTTTCTTAGCTTTTTCTGTATAAATCAGCAGTGGTTGAGCGGTGCCTTCAACGACTTCGCCGTTAATGACAACTTCTTCAACACCTTCATAACTTGGCAGATCATACATGCTATCAAGCAAGATTCCTTCCATAATCGACCGCAAGCCGCGCGCGCCCGTTTTACGGCTCAAAGCTTTCTTAGCAATCGCTTTAAGGGCATCTTCAGAGAATGTCAGCTTGACATCTTCCATCGCAAATAAGGTCTGATATTGCTTAACCAACGCATTTCGCGGCTGTGTTAAGATGGTGATAAGGGCTTCTTCGTCCAAGTCTGTCAAAGTTGCGATGACAGGCAGACGGCCAACAAATTCAGGAATAAGACCAAAGCGCGTTAAATCTTCTGGTTCTACGCCTTGCAGAATATCACCAACGCGGCGCTCATCAAGTTCTTTGATAGTCCCGCCAAAACCGATAGATGCGCCTTCGCCTCGATTTGAAATCACTTTATCGAGGCCCGCAAACGCGCCGCCCACGACAAAGAGAATATTTGTCGTATCAACTTGTAAAAACTCTTGTTGCGGATGTTTACGCCCGCCTTGCGGAGGTACAGAGGCAACAGTGCCTTCCATAATCTTGAGCAAAGCTTGCTGCACGCCCTCACCTGACACGTCGCGAGTGATTGACGGATTATCCGATTTACGGCTAATTTTATCAACTTCGTCAATATAGACGATACCGCGCTGCGCGCGCTCTACGTTGTAATCTGCTGATTGAAGCAGCTTGAGGATAATATTTTCAACATCTTCGCCAACATAACCCGCCTCGGTTAAGGTTGTCGCATCTGCCATAGTAAAGGGCACATCCAAAATCCGCGCTAAAGTTTGTGCAAGCAAAGTCTTACCACAGCCTGTTGGGCCAACCAGCAAGATATTTGACTTGGCCAGTTCTACATCAGGATTAGATGCGGCATGATTTAGGCGTTTATAATGGTTATGCACGGCCACGGACAAAACCCGCTTGGCATATGTTTGACCAATGACGTAATCATCAAGAATATCGCAGATTTCCTGCGGCGTTGGCACACCTTCTTGCGTTTTAGCTAAAGAGCCTTTGCCTTCTTCTTTGATAATATCCATGCAAAGTTCAACGCATTCATCACAAATGAACACAGTCGGCCCCGCAATAAGTTTACGAACTTCATGCTGACTTTTTCCGCAGAACGAGCAATATAATGTGTTCTTATTATCACCACCAGTCGTCTTAGTCATATTCTTTCCAATTCGTCGTCATTGCAATATTTGAGCTTGCAATTACAGTGCCGTTTCGCACCTTATATTGTACGAATACACTTTATTTGTTAATCCGTCATTACATTTACGCTTAATAGGACACTTTTCACACAAGCTGGCAAGTTAAAATTACCATTTTGCTGTGTTATGAAGCTTAACCTTCGCGCGTTGAATAGACGTGGTCGACAATACCAAAAGCTTTCGACTCTTCAGCTGTCATAAAGTGATCACGATCCAGCGTTTTCTCGATCGTTGCATATTTCTTGCCCGTATGTTTCACATAAATCTCATTAAGACGCTTTTTCATCGCGTTAATGTCATCGGCGTGGCGTTGAATATCAGAGGCTTGTCCCCGAAATCCGCCAGACGGTTGATGCACCATCACACGCGCATTTGGCAGCGCAATGCGTTTACCCGCCTCGCCTGCACATAGCAGAAGCGACCCCATAGAACAGGCCTGCCCAATACAAACCGTTGATACTGGCGCTTTAATATATTGCATTGTATCATAAATCGCCATGCCCGCCGTCACGACGCCGCCCGGAGAGTTAATATACATATAGATTTCTTTTTTCGGGTTTTCGCTTTCTAGAAATAAAAGCTGCGCACAAATAGAGGTCGCCATGCCATCTTCGACAGGGCCAGCCACAAAAATAATACGATCCTTAAGCAGGCGTGACCAGATGTCATAGCCCTTCTCTCCGCGGCTTGTTTGTTCCCAAACAGTTGGGGAAATGAATAAGCCTTTTGGCGCGTCTTCATAATCGTACATAATAGTCCTCTAAATTTCGAATCGGTCTTTCAAAACCTAACATGCTTTCATTACCTATATATTGATATAGCGCGAAAGGTAATCAAGTCTTTGCAGATTTTAGATATGAAAAAACCCAGCCTGCATGGCTGGGTTCATTTCGGTTTTGATATGATCAAACTTAAATTCAAACAAAATAGTTTACAGCCTTAGCTCTATAGCATTGGGTCTTCTTCAAATAACGTCTCACGGTCGACCTCTTTATCCGTCACAGTTGCTTTTTCAACAATCAAATCAACAACTTTCTCTTCGTAAATAGGCGCGCGTAGCTGCGCAATCGCTTGCGGGTTCTTTTGATAAAACTCGATAACTTGCTGCTCTTGGCCAGGATATTGACGGGCTTCGGCAATCATACCTTGCTGTAATTCTTCATTGGTAATCTGAATGTCATGCTTTTGGCCCATTTCAGCCAAGACAAGACCGAGACGCACACGGCGCTCTGCGATTTTCCGATAATCCTTTTCAAGTTGCTTATCCGTTTTCTTCATATCATCTTCATCAAGCTGCCCAGCCTCTTTTTCGGCTTGGACTTGCTGCCAGATATTTGTGAACTCAGCTTCAACCATGCCTGGCGGCAGATCAAATTTATGCTTCTTATCAAGCTCATCAAGAATAGCGCGCTTAAGTTTCATGCGGCTTTGCATATCAAGCTCTGCATCAAATTGGGACTTCACAGCCTCTTTAAGCGCGGCTAAGTCAGCTAGTCCGAATTTTTGCGCAAATTCATCATCAATCACAGCGTCTTTCGCGCCTTGAACTTCGATAACTTTTGTCGCGAAAACAGCATCTTTACCCGCTAAATCAGCCGATTGGTATGGATCAGGGAATGTCACCTTAACATCAATCTCATCACCCGCTTTTGCCCCGATAAGCTGATCTTCAAACCCCGGGATAAATGAGCCCGACCCTAGCACAAGCTGATGGCCTTCCATTGTACCGCCATCAAAAGCGACGCCGTCAACTGTACCAACAAAATCAATCAAAACCGCATCGTCTTTTTTCGCTTTAGCTGTCTTGGCTTTTTTCTTGTAGCTTTTCTGGCCTTGCGCCATTTCAGTTAAGCGCTCATCAACCGACTTATCATCACTTGGGCATGTCAAGCGTGTAAATTTAAGCTTTTCAGGGTCAACAGGTTCAAATTCAGGGATGGATTCGACGGTGAGTTGATACTCTAGGTCAGCTTTACCCTGAGTGACATCTTCACCATTGGCGCGTAAATCAACTTTTGGATTACCCGCCGGGCGGATTTTATTGTCATTAATCGCCTGTTGCGTTGTTTCATTGACAGTCTCTTCAACAATGTCCTTCATGATGCTTTGACCAAACATCTTGCGGATATGCGATGTTGGCACCTTACCAGGACGGAAGCCTTTCAGGCTCACTTGCGGCTGCATTTCTTTGATTTTGCTATCCAGCTTTGTTGAAAGGTCTTCTTTAGACACTTTTATCGAAAACGTATGGCTAAGGCCTTCGGCTGCGAGTTCTTTAATTTCCATGACGGACATCCATCCAGTTCTATAAGCGAGGTTTAGATTCGGCACATTATCTGAAACATGACAAATCAGGCTAAAATTTTGCGCCTTATGTCACGCCAAGCGCAGGCTTGCAACGCCTGTTAAGCCATGTATGGTCGGAAAATTCAGCATAGGGGGATTTTAGCGCAAATAGTTGCACAAAAATGTCAACTGACATGTAATATCAAGCGCTATAACGATGACATCATGATGGATCCGTCTTGGCAATTATACCTGCCCTTTCTTATTGGCCCTTTTGTGCAAGAAGACACAGCGGTAATTGGCGCAGCGGCCCTGAGTGCAGCTGACCATCAGCATTTCCCAAATGTATTCCTGATTGTCTTAATCGGGCTCATTGCTTCTGATGCTTGGAAATATTGGGTTGGCTATTTAGCCCACACACATCCAAGAATGCGCAAAGCCGCAGAAAAAGACAAGGTCATCCGCTTAGGGGATAAAATCAAAGCCAATGCCATTTTGACACTTTTTACCGCGCGTTTTGTGCCATTTGCGCGCATACCCTCATATATAGCCTGCGGGTACTTCAAAGTCCCTTACTGGAAATTCTTACTCGCCGTAAGCTTTAGCGGCTTAATCTATGTCACAGTTATCTTTACAATCACGCATTATCTGAGCGAAATCTTTGGCGATAAGATAGAAATCATCCTCCTCGCGCTAGGCGGCCTTATTCTCATATGCGGCGGGCTTGGGTGGGGTATAAAACGTCTGATACGCAGAAAAACGGCTTAAGCTTTTATATATTTAACGGCCGCGCGGTAAATTTTGTGTCTCGACCCATTTGATAATATCGCGCATCGCAGCGCTATTGGCGCGCTCCATAGCCATAACAATAGAACTCACACTGGCTTGGTCTGCACGTAAGCTCTGCTGTGTTGTATAGCTATCAATGAGTTTACGATCGCTCGCATTTACTAAGGTCACAGTATATTTCACCACAGCCAAAGGGGCACTCTCTTCGCCATTATCAAATTGAGCTTCAAAATTCTTTATTGTCAAATAAAGCCGCGTATCGCTACGAGAATTTGAAGATGGGACAACACCAATCAAATTGGGGGTTTGCGTCATGTGATCTAAAAGCGATTCTTGTAGCATAAGCGGCAAAACTTCCACCCATTGCGCCTGCGCTGCCATAGAGATTTGCCGCCCATCAGGGCTCACTAGAATGTCTTTTGTCTCAAAGACATTCTGTCCGCCGGGACGATCAATACGAACAATGACCGCATCGGGTGCATTTGCAACGCGACTACCGGGCGTTAGTAACCGATAAACCGTTTTAGACGGCGCAGGGTCGGGCAAGAGTGATACACAGCCCGCCAATAACATAACAGCCAAAGCCATTAGCGCAGTCAGCGCGTTTAAACGTAATGTCATGACATGCCTCATTGTGGTAACTCCACAACCTCTTTTTCGCTACCTGCAATAAATTGTGCAGGATCCGCTTCAACTCTATCTGCGATTCGATTTAATGTGGTTACAAGACGGCGAAATCCATCAACCGTTTCTTCAAGATCCGTTAAACCAGAATTTGAAAGGCGATTAATGGCATCACGGGCGTCAATAATAAGCTCATTCGTATTGCCTCCAACACTATCATACGTCCCCAATGTTTTATCGACAACACCAAGACTAACCTCGGCGCGCGCAATTAATCGCAGCAAATCATCCTTAAAAGCCGCATCAATAGAGGCAGAGGCCTGCGTTACGCCATTCGACGCCTCTGACACATTATTCGCCGCAAGGCGGATAGCGGTAATCATGGCATTAAACTCTGAAATATCAAATTCCGATGCGTCAATATCCCCTGTAACGCGGCGTATATTGGCCAAAATAGCATGAAAATCCGTAATTGCTTCGGGGGTTAAAACGGCATTAATGCGATTAAGCGTACGCTGCGCGCCTTGAATAACATTCCCGCCGTCATCCAAGAAGGTATCGATCTGGCTCATCTCCCCTGGTATAACATGCAAGCCTCGGCTTGGTAGATCCGTAATGGGTACAAATGGCTCTCCGCCTGAAAAAACTTGTATATAATTCAAACCTGTAAGCCCTAAGGGTTCAAGCCGCGCAAAGCTTTGCGTGTCAATAGGTGTATTGGTTGCGACTTGAATCGTCGCTAAGACCGTATTCGGATCATCATCGGCCAACTGAATCTTTAAAACCTCGCCCACCTGAATTCCGTTAAAGCGCACTTCACTGCCCTGAGACAGACCACGCACCGCGCCCTGAAAACTCACATGGTATTCATCATATTGCTTGTTAAATTGCGCCGCAGATAGCCATAATGCAAAAGCCACGCTCGCGAGTAATGAGAGCAAGACGAAAACACCTATCAGCGCGTAATGAGCTTTGTTTTCCATGATTTACTGTTCTGCTTTCATTTTTAACTTAGCCCCGCACTTTGCGCCGCCCGTGACCTTGGGCCGCCAAAATATTCTTTCACCCAAGGATGATCATAATTTTGAACAACATCTAACTTATCAGCTATTGCAATATGCTTATCAACTAACACGGCAACTCTATCACATATAGCGTAAAGACTATCTAAATCATGCGTGACCATCAATACGGTCAGATTAAGCGCATCGCGCAACCCTAATATCAACTCATCAAAGGCATTCGCGCCAACAGGGTCTAATCCTGCCGTTGGTTCATCCAAAAATAACAGTTGCGGATCAAGCGCAAGCGAGCGCGCAAGTCCAGCGCGTTTTTTCATACCGCCAGATAAATCCGACGGGTAAAGCGCGCCCGCCATAGCCGGCAAGCCCACCATATGAATTTTCATATCCGCAAGCTCACACATTAATTGCTGCGATAAATCCGTATGTTCACGTAATGGCACCATAATATTTTCACGGACAGTCATAGAGGAGAATAACGCTCCGCCTTGAAACAAAACCCCCATTTGATTGTTAATCGCAAGACGGTCTTCAGCGTTTAAATCATCTCTGTTTTTTCCAAAATACCGAATCGTGCCGCCTTCAGGCTCTTTGAGTCCTAAAAGCGTGTTCATTAAAACAGACTTTCCTGCCCCAGAGCCACCGACTAAGCCAACAATCTCGTTTGGCGTGACTTTAAAATTAAGATTTTGATGAATGATGTTATCGCCAAATTGCGTCAATATTCCGCGCGCTTCCATCGGAGCGGCAAGCTGCGGATTTATAGCTTGGCCACCTACAGACTGCGCGGGTGTGACTTGGGTGTTCTTTTCCATCTAAACCCCCAACTGATAAAACAAAATTGCAAAAATCGCATCGACAGTAATCACCGCAAAAATGGCTTGCACCACACTTGTTGTTGTGCGTGAGCCAAGACTTTCGACACTGCCTGTCACAGCTAAACCTTGGCGACAGCCAATTATAGCAATAATAATAGCGAAAAAGGGCGTTTTGACCATGCCAACCCAGAAATGGCTCAATCCAACGACATCTTGTAGCCGCGTTAGAAATAGAATCGGTGACAGACCGCTACCCACGATAGCTGCGACTAATATACCTGCCAGAATACCGCTTATCATGCCTAAAAATGTTAAAATCGGCATGGCAATTAAAGCCGCTAAGGCGCGAGGCACCACCAAAACTTCAAACGTATCTAAGCCAATAACCGTCATGGCATCAATTTCTTGGCGCATTTTCATAGCGCCGAGCTGTGCCGTAAAGGCCGAATCAGATCGCCCAGCAATCAGGATAGCCGTGATAATCGGCGCAAGTTCACGAATCACGGAGAAGCCAACAAGGTCGACCATAAACACACCCGCCCCAAATGAGGCCAATAGGTTAGCCCCCATATAGGCGATCACAGCGCCAATAAAAAAACATAGCACCATGATAATTGGCACAGCATCTAAGCCAATTTTTTCTACCAAAGCCACAATCGCTTTCCATCGCATACGATGAGGTTGAGTGATGCAGCGAAATAAAACCGTAAAAAATTTTCCTAAAAATGCAATCGTTTCAACAAGTTCTGTCCAGAACCTTGATGTCGCTATGCCCACACGGGCGAAAACGTCAAACCAAGGGCGCGGCGGACGCATTTCATGCCCTAATGTGGCCTCGGCTGCAGCGCTCATAAGTATCTTTTGCCCTTTATTGCCCTTTGTAACAGCCCAGCTATGGGCCGGTGCCGTTCCCAGCTTGATAGCCCGTGCAAGCAAATAAGCCCCAGCTGTATCTAATTTGGACACATCGCATAAATCATAATCAACATGTTGATAGATTTTATTGGCAACATCATTGGAAATTTTACCATCAAGCTCTGCGGCCGTTTGGAGTGTCCAAATGCCATAGGCTTTCACTGTTAGAGCCTGCCCCTCTTGAGACAACTCATAACTTCCACATTTAGATTTCCCGGCCATTGCGTTCATTGCCCGCAAGGTGCAAAGCTTATGCCCTTAGGTCAAGTAAAGGATTCGATTTGGGGACGTTTTTAATCTCACATAACCGTTGGCCTCTCATGGGCCAATTTCGTATTTCGCGCAGCACATTGAGTCAAATCGACATGGTGCAAGTAACATTACGCCGCAGCGGGTTTGAAGGCCGAGGAGAATGCCGGCCTTATGCACGCTATAATGACACAGTCAAAAGTGTCACAGCACAGCTTGAGTCTATACGAGATACGGTTGAAAATGGTTTAGAAAACCAGAGTTTAACAGCTGAAAGACTTACAGATTTACTGCCCGCTGGCCCTGCATTAAATGCACTTGATTGCGCCTTATGGGATTTACGCGCCAAGACCGAAGGCCGCCCTATTTGGGAAATTTTAGGCACTCCCCCGCCGCAGGCACGTAAAACAGCCTTTACGCTATCACTCGATACGCCTGATAATATGAAAAAAGCCGCTCTAGAGGCAAAAGCCTATCCCTTGTTGAAACTCAAAATTGGTGATCAAGACGCCCTAAATTGTGTCAAAACGGTGAGCGCCGCGCGGCCTGATGCAAAGCTCATTATTGATGCCAATGAAGCCATAAAGATAGCTGACCTGAAAAGTTTTCACGCATCTTTATCTGGCCTTAATATCGCCTTGGTCGAACAACCCCTACCCGCAGGCCAAGACGGCCCCAAGAGCTTACCTAACGGTTTACCTTATTGCGCCGATGAGAGTTTACATAGCGCCTCTGATCTCCGGCGTCTCAAAGCCGCAGGCTACCGCGCTGTAAATGTCAAATTAGATAAATGCGGCGGGATAAGCGCTGCGCTAACTCTCATGCAAGACGCCAAGTCTATGGGCTTTGATGTCATGGCAGGCTGCATGGTCGGCAGCTCACTCGCTATGGCGCCAATGATGATATTAGAAAGCTTTGCTGATTATATAGATTTGGACGGGCCTTTGCTTTTGGCACAAGATTGCGAATATGGACTGCAATATGATGGCCCATTTGTGCATCCGCCGATTCGCAAATTATGGGGATAGCTTGAAAAGCTAGACTTAACTGCCCGTAGCCAGACCGCGAGAGGCCAGTTTATCCGTATCATGAACACGCACACGCGCGCCAAATTCATCTGTCACATCGCGTAGATTCGCAACGGATTGCTCAAATATGGCAACATCAGACTGAGCTGCACCTTTCAAAGCCGCTTTAAAAACACTTTGCGCTTCGGTTGAGGCGATCAGCGCTTTTTCAAGACTGACTAATTCTTTACGTAAGTCACGTTTTACAGGGGCAACCTCAAGATAAACCTGCGCCGCAGCAACCGTTCTGTCGATATAGCTACGTGCATATTTCATATCGGCTAAAATGAGGCTTTCAGACTTTGGAATATCCGCATAACCCATTGCCTTAGCGTCTATAATTTGCTTGTCTTCTAATCCGTTAAGCAAAACACTTGCCGCAGATTGCAGGCGCTTACGAGAGGTTTTGGCGACAAAGCCGCGATCTCGAAACACCATATTGAGTGTCGCTGCTGCCTGTTGAACAACGTTTAATTCTGCGTCCCCAGCCGCCTGATAATCACTTGGCCGTGTCACTTCATTCAAATCGACCGTTGCACATCCACTGAGCGCAATACACACAGAAAGTGCCGTCAAAGTCGTTTTAAGCCTATAGCTCATATATCTGTCCCAGTTATGGAACCCCCCAATATCTCGTATCAGATAGGTTCCTTGCTCTCGCCTATTTAAGCAAAAGATGTTGAATATAAGCTGAAACTTTATACTCAATATTTTGTTAATCTTGCCGCAAGATGCGCACAAGTGGGAATCACAGTAAATTTATTAAGTTTTGAACAGGTTAGCCCGCATTGTTTAGAAAACCTGAAATATAAGCGATGATTGATGAAATCATCACGGCTCCAACAAAAATAGGGGCAACCCAGCGGGTGAAAAACATAATTAAACGGCCTAATTTTTCCCCTTCACCTTTAAGCTGCTCATTTAGAATACGCGCATTCACACGCCAACCCACAAAAAGGACAATCAGAAAGCCCCCCATGGGTAACATTACTTTGCCCGTAAAGCCATCAATCGCATCCAGTGCAGGTGTGCCTCCGCCTGGCGAAACTCCAAAGACAGAAATCAAACCAATCAAAACCATAGCTGCTCCCGTTATTAACGCAGCTTTAGCTTTCGATACTTTGAAGCGCTCACTAACAAAGGCGGCTGATGGCTCTAATAGCGATACAGATGATGTAATCGCAGCAAAGAACGCCAAGAAAAAGAAGAGAACGCCGATAATCAGCCCAATGGCTCCCATTGTTTCAAACGCATTTGGCAAGGTAATAAATAATAAGGCTGGCCCAGCAGATTCTGATAAACCAGACCCAAACACAATCGGAAAAATCGCCAAACCTGCGATTAAGGCTACAAGTGTGTCCATAATTGCAACAATAATAGACGCTTTTGGGAGTGACACAGACTTCGGAATATAAGATCCGTAAGTGATCATAATCCCGCTCCCCACGCCGACAGAGAAGAAAGCTTGCCCAAGCGCAGCATTCGCAACATTCCCTACATTGGCAATCCCTGAAAGATTTTCATTCTTCGTCAACATCTCATTGATGTCTGGCACATATAAGAATTTAAGAGCTTTGACTGTACCTCCATTACCGAGATTACTGAAAAGTGCATATAGAGCGAGCAAAGCTAACAAGATAAAGAAAGCGGGCATGAGAAGCTTCGCCGCCATCTCAATACCTTTATTAACACCTCGGCTTACGAGCCATGTCGTTATAGCTGCAAAAACAAGAAAGCTCGGCAAAACAGCAATCGGATCACTGATAAAACTCGTAAATCTTTCTGCAACATCATTTGGCGCCATACCCTCAAAACCATTTGTTAGAGAGAAAACAATATATTGCATGACCCAACCTGCAATGACGCAATAAAATGTCACAATCAGAAACCCCGCAAGCGTGCCCATGGCCCCAGCGATGCTCCAAGCTTTACTACGATTAGATTTTTGCGCGACATCGGCCATTGTGCCGATTGCATTAGCTTCATCACCTGCACGTCCGATAAGGTATTCGCTCATTAAAACAGGTACACAAACAAACAAAACCGCTAGAAGATAGATAAAAATAAAAGCGCCGCCGCCATTACTACCCGCCTCTGATGAAAACCGCCATAAATTCCCAAGACCGACGGAGGATCCGACAGCGGCCATGATAAATGCGAAACGTGATGACCATTGGGCCGTGCCTGTGGCTGCCATGAAAAACCCCTCATTTTATGCGTCTTATTATTGGTAAATCTGCTTAAGCCAATTTTAACTTACGTCAAGACGCCAGATACAGTTACAATTTTAAATAATTTAATTAAAATTTAAAGTTGTTTTTATAATTCATATCCATGTTAAATCGTGACGACCTCGTTCATTTTTTAAACGCTTCCGTAGCGAATAGTTCCGCCTGCAAAGTTAAACATATTTTAGTCGCCGAAGATAATCATGCTAATCGCCTGATTGCAAAGACGATATTAGAGCGCGATGGGTATAAAGTTACACTTGTCGTAAACGGCTTAGAGGCCGTTCAGGCAGTGCAACACACATCATTTGACATTATTCTCTTGGATATTTTAATGCCGATTATGGACGGTATTAAAGCTTTACGGCGAATCAGAGCCCTATCCCCGCACAAAACAATTCCGCCAATTTTTGCTATCACGGCATTTTGTAATCCCGCAGACCAGCACCGCTACCGCATGGCAGGTTTTGATGCGATCCTGACAAAACCACTGCAACATGGCGATGTGGCTCTGGCGTTTAAGCAATTTTCACTCGGCACAATCAAAACACCTGTGAAATCAACCACAGACACTCATATCGAGCTTGATACTATCCCTATACTTGATGGACGTATTATAGATCAATTACGCGGAGCCGCCCCTCCAGCGGCTTTGAAGAAAATTCAGTCAACATTTTGGACGGAAATACAAAGTAATGGGCAAATAATACAAACCGCCCTGCCAAAGGCTTTAAATGCCATTCCAGAGAGTTTGGCTCAAATGCGTAAATCCGTTCATGCCATAAAAGGCGCAAGCGCTTCTATTGGCCTGCTACGGGCCGCGCATATTGCACGACATTTACAAAACGCCCCGCCGGGCAATATTCATAAATTGGTTGAAAGCCTATTTGAAACTTTGATATTGAGTAAAGCCCCGCTCAACACAGCCTTATTTCGGCCAAACCCCGCTCACCCGCCCACAGCTAATCTGAACTGCGCGGTAACTCTACAGAGCGGTGCAAGTGCGCAGATAGGATAAGTCCAAACCCGCCCATTACGACTAATATCACTGTCCCGCCGTAAGAAATGAGCGGCAAAGGCACACCAACAACAGGCGCAAGCCCCATCACCATGCCCAGATTAATAAAGATATAGAGCGTAAATGTCGTGGTTAAACCCAAAATTAAAAGCTTAGAAAAAACGGCTTTGCACTGAAAACACAGCCAAACACACAAGCCAATCACACATATATATAGTCCCATTGTCATCAAGCTGCCGACAAGACCAAATTCTTCGCCAATTACGGTAAAGATAAAATCCGTACGGTTTTCAGGGACATATTCTCCTTGGCGCTGCGTGCCTTTCATAAAACCTTTGCCCGACACCCCACCGCTACCTAGCGCGATTTTCGATTGGGTAATATGATAGCTCGCCCCGCTTGGGTCCCGCGAAGGGTCAAAAAATGTTAAGATACGGCTGCGTTGATAATCTTTTAAACCAAATCTAAAAAACAGCGGAACCGCGACAACTAAGCCTAACATGGCCATAGACATAACCCGCCAATTAATCCCCGCCAGAAATACGATCACCACACCTGTAGCGGCGAGTAACAGCGTCGTCCCCAAATCGGGTTGCTTAAGGATTAACACCATCGGCATGACAATAAGCAGCATAGCCCCTGATATACCCAAAACAGAAGACACACGCCAATTTGCAAGGTCATGATAATAGCGCGCCAAGGCCAATACGATAGCGGGCTTCATAATCTCAGAAGGCTGCAATCGCATCGGCCCGAAATCAAGCCAACGCTGCGAACCATTCACGCTCACACCAAAAAATTCAACACCAAGTAACAAAGCTAAAGCAATGAAATATATAGGATAAGCTAGCTCATACCAAAGCCGAATGTTTACAAGTGACACACCAATCATTATCCCTGCAGCTACAAATAACCGCACGGCATGTTGCGCCGCTCCGCGTGACCAAACACCGTCAGTTGCCGCGTATATCATCAGCACACCCACAGCCCCCACAACCGCAATTAAGGCCGGTAAAAGCCAGTTAAGCTCATAAAGTTTACTCAGAAGACTTGGCCCTGTTTCACTATACATTGGGGCGCGATATGCAGAAGGGCGCATCATAAATCTTGATGTCTTAACCCAGAACCAACAGCATTAGGCCTTGCTCCATCAGGATTGACCGCGCCAGGTTTTGCAGCTTCACCTAAAACACTCTCGCCAAGCCCGTCGCGCTTAAGCGCCATACTCATCACAGCGCGCGTAATATCAGCCGCACGCTTTGCGCCTGATCCGCCATGCTCTACCACTGTGCTAATCGCAAAGCGCGGCTTATCATAAGGCGCAAAGCCCACAAAAATAGAATGATCGCGAAGCTTCCATGGCAACCTATTATTTTTACGCACGCCAGAACTTCGCTCACTTGATGATATGCCTCTGACCTGCCCTGTGCCTGTTTTTCCTGCAAGCTGCACGCCTTCAAGACCTAATCCATTATAACGATAAGCCGTACCGCCAACCTCGTTACAAACGCCCCACATAGCATCGCGAACAAATGCAAGATGGGCGGGGTTAATCCCCAAATCCTCAAAACCTTCTAACTCACCGCCAATTAATAAAGATGGCGATACCGCTTTTTTCATATTGGCTAGCCGCGCGCACATAACAGCAAGCTGCAAGGGTGTGGTCAAAGCAAAGCCCTGCCCAATAGATGCGTTTAGCGTATCCCCATCCCGCCATGCTGCGCCTAAGCGGTCTTGCTTCCAAACGGGTTCAGGAACGATACCGCGGCGTTGCCCCGTAATACCAATATCATAGACCTGTCCCAGACCCAGACGGCGCGACATATCAGCAATACGTTCAATGCCGATAACTTGCGCAATCTCATAAAAATAACTATCGCAAGAATTTTTCAAAGCATCGCGCATTGTCATCGCACCATGACCTTGGCGTTTCCAACAATGAAAATTACGGTTTCCGAGCCGTATTTTACCCAAGCAAAATACGGGGCGTTCAGGCGAAATTAATCCGCTTTCAAGTGCCGCTAACATAACCACCATTTTATAGGTTGAAGCTGGCGGATAGCCCCCGCCAAGCACTTTATTAAATTGTGGCCGCTTCGGATCATTATTCATGCGATCCATATCCGTTTGCGTTAAGCCTGACACAAAAAGATTCCCGTCAAAGACCGGCATAGATAAAAGCGCTCGCAGCTCGCCTGTTATGACATCCATAACGGCCAGACCGCCGCTATCCGTCTCGCCTTCATCATTCACATATTGTTCTGCGGCAAAGCGCTGCAATTCCGCATCAAGAGTTATGTAAACATCCTTGCCGCTTTGAGCTTGTGTTTTAGGATCAGGCCATTCACGCACAATACGCCCGCGCGCATTGACTTCGACTTTTAAACGCCCCGAAGCGCCGCGCAACTCGCCCTCCATTGCGGCTTCAACGCCTGTCTTACCAATGAGAAAAGTCGGTTGCCGTAATAGCGGATCATCATCTTTTTCTACATCCGATTTGGCCGCGCGCCCAACATATCCCAGCGTATGTGAGAAAATTCCAAGATTAGGATAAGAGCGCACAGACCCAACTTTGGGGATAACACCTGCCAGCTTATGCATGCGGATATTCAAGGCTGAAAATGCTGACCACTCTAGATGGTCTTTGAGCAGGATTGGAACAAACCCCGAGTTCTCCTTAACATCTTTGAGGATACGCGCGCGCTCATTTGCGGTTAATGGGATAATTTTCTCAAACGCATCCAAGCTGGTTTTCACATCTTTAGTTTGCTCAGGGATAAGTTCCGCGCGGTAATCTTGTGCGTTCACAGCCAAGCCTTCGCCAAAACGATCACGGATTTCCCCGCGCGGTGGTAAAAGCAGGTTAAAATTAAACCGGTTATCTTCGGATAATACGCGGTAATCCTCAGCGCGCGTAACCTGCAAATAATATAGCCGTGCCGCTAGCACACCAAACACACCCGCCGCGCCTATACCTAAAAAGGCCGTTCGACGATTAATTATCGCAGCATCTGATTGTGGCCCGTCATTCATCAATAATCCCGTTCACTAGGGTCTGTCATCCAATAACGCGTTACGTTCCGTATCAAAACTATAAGCGGCATAAGTATAGATATAAGCAAAGCTTGACGGAATAATACGGTAAAATTCGGTAATACACCGTAAACAAGCCATCCCGTCACAATCAACATCAAGCCGCCAACTGCCAGCCCGATAAACCACAGAGCGAGCGCGCCAATAAAACTTGTAACCCCTTCGCGCTTATCAGGCCGTAAAATGGTAAATACCGTTAAATAGATAATAGACCATTGCCCCAGCGCCCCATTCGTGCCCCAATCCATAAAGACGCCCATAGAAAACAATATCAGAACACTCACGACACCATTCACACCGCTTGGCCATAATGACACCATTAAAAGCGGCAAGAGTAAAAGCGAGACATTGCCCCCTGGGATATTGATATGCAAAACAGACAGGAACGTCGCGACGACTAGCCCAAAGCAAGCGGGTACAAAATATCTAGAAGACGATGTGTTTTGCGGCGATAGGAACGTCATAACGGCGCTTTCGTAATTCCATCTGACACCTCGCTTGGCGCTGTAATGGAGCGATAAGGCGAGACCCAGACCCAATCTATCGGCGTGCTTTCAGAATGCAGTTTCACGCGCAATTCCTCCGAACTACCTTTTACCACAACACCAACAGGCAACCCCATAGGCAGTAAGCCATCACCGCCTGATGTGATAATAACATCCCCATTTTCCCACTCAGCGACATCTTTTGCGAAGGCTAAAAGCGGACGCGCTGTATTATCTCCAGATAATATCGCCAAAGCTTCGCTACGCTTATTGATAATAGGGATACGGCTGTTCAAATCCCCTAATTGCAAGACACGAGAGGAATTTTTACCTGCACTTATGACATGGCCAACAAGCCCATCGGCGCTCATCACGGGATTACCAAAACTCACACCATCGCTTGTACCCGTATTGAGCAGCAAAGAGCGCACAAAGGGGCCATTGGTTTCACTCACCGCCCTTGCAACGATTTTTTCTGCAGGAATATCAGCATCAATATTGGTTGATAAAATCCGCTCATAGCGCTTTATTTTTAACTCGAGCAAATCAATACGCGCTTGATTGCCGCGCAAGCCAGCCAATTCTTTGCGAAGCTTGATATTATCTTCAAAGGCGCGATTGCGGTCTTGCATGCCAAAGACTTTATTCTCAACCCAGCGAATAGGACGAGAGGTAATTTGCGAAATTGGTGAGATAACATCTTCCGCTTGGCTCTGCGTTGATTTCGTAAAACCTGAATCACCGCGCTGCGATAGCAATAATATGAATGAGACGAGGAAAGCCGCTAGCAAAGCCATACGCACAGGACTGTTATCATATCGGCTTAAGCTAGGCATGTTGTGATATAACGCCCTTATCGATTAAAATTAAACGCCGCTAGATAGAACGCTTTTCCATTTCTTGAGGTTTTCAACAACTGTACCAGACCCGCGCACAACACAAGATAACGGATCATCTGCGATAGAGACAGGCAGACCTGTGCGCAAACGCAGTTCTTCGTCTAGGTTTCGCAGCAATGCCCCGCCGCCTGTGAGCATGATACCTTTATCAACAATATCAGCGGCCAATTCTGGCGGCGTGGATTCAAGTGCCACTTTGACGGCTTCAACAATTTGCTCAACAGGTTCAGTCAAACTCTCGGCAATCATCGCTTCAGTCACACGGATTTCGCGCGGCACACCATTCATTAAATCACGGCCTTTAATTTGCACGGTCATACCTTCATTATCTTCAGGCATACGCGCGGATCCAATTTCTTTTTTAACCCGTTCAGCGCTCATCTCGCCAAGCAATAGATTCGTTGTTCGCCGCACATATTGTACGATGGCATCATCCATCTTATCGCCGCCAACCCTTACAGAGCGCGAATAAACAATCCCGTCCAAAGACAAGACCGCCACCTCTGTTGTTCCGCCGCCAATATCAACAACCATAGAGCCGCTTGGCTCATGAATAGGCAGGCCAGCACCCAAAGCTGCTGCCATCGGTTCATCAATCAGATAAACCCGTCGGCCACCTGCTTGTAACGCGGATTGATGAATAGCGCGGCGCTCAACCTGCGTAGCGCCAGACGGTACGCAGATAACAATTTTCGGCTTTGCCCGCCGCATAAAGCTTGTTTCTGATTTGACCTTTTTTATAAAATGCTCAATCATTTTTTCGGCAACTTCGAAATCCGCAATCACGCCATCTTTCATAGGGCGTATCGCCTCGATATGCCCCGGCGTTCTGCCAAGCATAGAGCGCGCATCATTGCCGACCGCATGCACAACCTTTCGGCCATTACGGATAGAAAATGCGACCACGGACGGCTCATTTAGAACAACATCTCTGCCCTTGGCGTAAACAAGCGTATTAGCGGTTCCCAGATCTATTGCTATGTCTGATGAAAATGCGTCCAGAAGTGACATTGAAAGCCTTATTATCTCGCTTCATGAATCTATTATGCGCCCTGCAATTCGACTCAGTGTTTTTATTAGAATACCCGATTTATTCATGCGAATTAACTATAAAGAATGCAAGCCATTCATGACGTTAAAGGCCAAATATTGCTGTAATTTTATGTAACATGTCAAATTTACGACTTTAAACGTCTCTGCGCTAAAATAGTTACGCCAATCACCACAGCCGCCAATGCGGCAAAGCACAAGGCCATATAGCTTTTATTTATACCAGAAACGACGCCTAGCCCTATCAGCGACACAATCAAGATTTTGGGAATGATACCCAAAGCAGTTCCCGCCAAAAACGCTAAAAATTTCATATTTGATAGCCCTGCAGCAAAATTCACAAGAATGAACGGGCCTGTTGGGACAAGGCGAACAACGAAACTTGTGGTAAATCCATTCTTGCGAATTGCCTGTGTCAGTTTCGCCAGCACAGCCCCGCTCATAATTTCAAGCCGCGCTGCGCCTATCTTGCGCGCAATGGTAAAGTCTAAAGCCGCAGATGTCAGCGTTGCTATCCACGCATAAATACCGCCCTGCAAAGGCCCAAATGCTAACACACTAGCTGTGATTAACATCCATTGCGGCGCGCCAATAAAGGCTGCGGCGCAAAATACGGCAATGGTGACAGGCAAGGCCCAAACCGAACCTGATAAAGTTTCAAATACCTGCCCAAGCTCGGCTCCATCAAGATTGAAATATTGCCGGCCAAAAGCAATCATAGCGATTGTCAAAGTCAAAAACCCAACTGTGAAAAGCACGGCTTTTTGCACATGACGATGTGCTAGGTGATTGGCGTCTGGCTTATCCATCACAAAACGCTTTCATCTCATCTAAAAATGTAGTTTTTTCATGTGCATTTGTCAGTTTCGGCCAGTCAGGGGTTTGATTACGGAACCATGTCATTTGCCGTTTTGCAAAGCGCCGTGTATCTTGCTGGGATTGCGCCAAAGCTGAATTTAATAGGCGCGCCCCCCTTAAATATTCAAGCAAAGGCGGCAAGCCAATAGCCTTCATCATAGGTAGCTTTGCATCTATCGCTAGGCCCATCATATATCGAGCCTCATCCAAGCCGCCATTATCCAGCATCGCCGCATAACGCTTATTGATTTTATCATATAAATGCGAGCGCTCTGGCATCAGCACAGCACAACGCACAAAACGCGGCGGCACAATCGGCCGCGTTTTGGCTTGCCAAGCCGACAAAGCCTTGCCTGACTGCCAATAAACCTCCAATACTCGCATTAAACGATGCGGATTATCACCCACAATTCGCGCCGTTGCGATAGGGTCACACGCTTGGCAAGTTTTGCGCAAAACTGCGGCGCCCTCTCTATCTAGTAAATTTTGGACACGGGTTTTGACCTCTGGGCTAATCTGCGGAATATGCGCAAGGCCTTCCGTAAGAGCTTTGAAATACAACCCCGTTCCGCCCGTAATAATAGGCACTTTCCTGCGAGCAAGCACATTTAGAATGACAGGCTCTACATCCCGCAGCCATGCACCTGTTGAATAACGTTTATGTCCGTCAACATGGCCATATAGATGATGCGGCACATGCTCCATCTCGGCCTGACTGGGCCGCGCTGATAGGATATTAAGCTGCGCATAGACTTGCAGCGCATCTGCGTTGATGATCTCTCCGCCAACAGCTTTGGCAATATCTAGCGCAAAACCGCTCTTACCGCTTGCGGTTGGCCCTGCAATACATAATACGGGTTTTATTTTATCAGGATGTTCCATCATGGCCGCTATAGCGCTTAGTTTCACCTTTGTCTTAAAGAAAAAAGACCAAGCTGCGTGTGACAAAGTTATGCAGATTGCGGCCAAACTTTTGGCAGGTGTCACAGTTGATAGGGAACCGTTTCACTGCTTATCTGACGCGCGGGCTTATGAATGCCAATTTACCAGTTCGCAAAAGGCTGCCGAGCTACAAGATCGCTGTATAGTCCGCTTTGAAAATGAGGGTTTGGAAGCGGATATTTGCGTGCAATCCAGTATGAATCGCCGCAAAAAACTTTTGATCTGCGATATGGATTCAACTCTGATTGGCCAAGAATGTATTGATGAGTTAGCTGATTTTGCAGGTATGAAAAACCGCGTAAGCGCCATTACTGAACAAGCTATGCGCGGCGAAATTGATTTTGATAATGCG
This sequence comes from uncultured Caulobacterales bacterium, assembly GCA_937929915.1. Taxonomy (GTDB): domain Bacteria; phylum Pseudomonadota; class Alphaproteobacteria; order Caulobacterales; family Maricaulaceae; genus Litorimonas. The sequence goes on from CALFUN010000017.1 coordinate 215,504, forward strand.
TTAAAAGAGCGCGTTAAACTTCTGAAAGGTTTGAATTTATCTGTCTTACAAGATTGTTTCGAACAGCGCATTCACATCAATGCTGGCGCCCAAGAACTTTGCCAAACGATGCGCCATCATGGCGCAAAAACCGTTATTGTGTCTGGCGGCTTTACATTTTTTACACACCGCATCGCGCAAGCTTGCGGCTTTGATACGCATCAAGCCAATATTTTGATAGATGACGGCACCTATTTAACGGGAGATGTCGGCCTACCTATATTAGGCCGCGAGGCTAAACTTGATGCCATGAAAGCCCATAGTCAGGATTTGGGCGGGCCAGATATGGCCATTGCGATTGGTGACGGCGCCAATGATTTAGCGATGATTACGGCTGCAGGGCTTGGTATTGCCTATTATGCAAAACCCGCTGTCGCGGCAGCTGCTCATTGCGCAATTACACACACAGACTTACGTACAGCCTTGTATTACCAAGGATTTTCAGATGATGATATTATCGAGCCTTAGCTTTATATCAGAATAAGTGCAGCGCCTAACGTTAACTCACGCCTAAAGCGTGGAAAATATAATTCCCGCCGCGATTGACCAAAATGGTAACAGGGCTATCGCCTTTAGCTGCAAGTTTCATAGCGTCTTCAAATTCCTTAGGCGTTGTAACTCTTTCAAAACCGACCTCTTCGATAATATCGCCCTTAAGGATTTTACCTGTCGCTTCGGCGCGCTTATCCACTTTGACAACCCGCACACCTTTAATTTCAGATTTCACACGATATTTCGTACGAATATCCTCCGTTAAAGCTTCGACATAAATACCGTTAGCACTGCGTTCTGCATTGCCTGATTCGATTTCTTCACGGATTTTTTGGTCTTCAGTTTTTGTCTCTTTAAGGCGTTCAACGACGACATTTGCCGTTTTTGTTTTACGCTTACGAATATAGGTCACTTTAAGGGTTTCGCCAATCGGGGCTTCTGCCACACGGCGCGATAGAAGGCGGGAGCTCTCGAGCTTAACATCGCCTAATTTTGTAATTAAATCCCCGCGCTGCAAACCTGCCTTATCTGCGGGTGAGTCCTTGACAACCGTGCGTATAAGCGCGCCATGAGGCGCATCAAGACCATAGCTCTTTGCGATCGCATTGCTCACTTTTTGCGGGCGTACCCCCAAATAGCCGCGCCGTGTTTCGCCATATTCGGTTAGTTGATTAACAACACTTTCCGCCAGTTCCGCGGGAACAGAGAAGCTAATCCCGACACTCCCGCCTGTTGGCGACAAGATAGCCGTATTTACGCCAATCACATCCCCGTCCATGTTAAAAAGCGGCCCGCCAGAATTGCCTTTATTAATCGCAACATCGGTTTGGATAAAGTCATCATAGCTACCATGGGAGATATCGCGGTTACGCGCAGAAATAATCCCAGCCGCCACAGAGCCAGAATATCCAAAGGGATTCCCAATAGCGATAACCCATTCACCGACTTCTGACTCATCAGATTTACCGAATTTTACAAATTCAAAAGGCTTACCCGACTCGATTTTCAAAACGGCTATATCTGTCGCAGGATCCGTTCCTATCAGTTCCGCCTCATAAGTATCCCCATTTGGGAATGTGACTTCGATTAGGTCTGCATCTTCGATAACATGATTATTGGTCACAAGATAACCATCACCGCTAATCATAAACCCAGAGCCAAGAGATTTGGACACACGGCCATCCCGATCCGCGCGATCACCGAAGAAATCATTAAAGCGCTCTAGCGGGGAGCCTTTCGGGAACGCAGGAGCTTCGCTTGTATCAACTTCAATCGTTTGCGCGGTCGAGATATTGACAACAGCAGGACTAAGACGTTTCGCCAATTCAGAAAAACCATCGGGCACGCCTCTGGCCTGCGCCGCTTGCGGCATAAAGGACAAGGACAGAGCCACAATAGCGGCTTGAACACATAGGGTACGAATTTTCATATCTATAAACTAGCTATTCTGAGCGGTTTGCCAAGAGAGACTTACGGTGAAACACTTAACTTTTCAGTCAGAAAGCCCCTTAGCCTGCCATTTTTACGGCCAAAGCAATCATCGCGACACCTCCAGCGACAGACATTAAGCCCGCAAGGTGTAAATCGCGATCATTCATTTGCTCTAAAGCTTGACGATAGACTTGACGAACACCGCTCGGAAATATCGCTAACATCATACCTTCAAAAGCAAAAGCTCCGCCAATCGCAATCAATATGATTGTGCCCAAAGTCATATTATAAGAGCCATCTCAAGGCCAATGCAGCGCCCCTAACGGCGAGACGGGCCTTGTTGATTATCCAGATAGCTTAAAAAGTCAGAATCAGGCGACAACACATAAGTCGTGCCAGCTCCAAGGCCGTTCTTATAGGCTTCCATAGACCGGTAAAATGCGAAAAACTCAGGATCTTTAGTATATGCCGCTGCGTAAATATTATTACGTTCTTTATCGCCCTCACCGCGAATAACCTCAGCTTGTTGCTGGGCTTCAGCGCGGATAATCGTCGCAGTTTTTTCAGCTGTTGAAGTAATTTCTAAAGCTTCCTCACGGCCCTCAGAGCGTATCAATTCTGCGATTTGCTTACGTTCTGTGACCATACGATTTAAGACTTGATCCGTGTTGGCAGGCGGTAAATCCGCGCGCTTAATACGTACATCAATAATTTCAATACCGAAATTTTTATCTTTCACGACATTATTTGAAACTTGCTGAATTTCAGACATCAATTCAGCACGGCGGCCTGCAATAATTTCAGGACGGTCAACCCGGCCGAGCACATCGCGCAATGTCGAATCCATAATAGATTGCAGCTGTAGCTGCGCGCCGCGTTCTGTCTGCAAAGCCTGATAGAAGCTCACACCATCAACGATGCGGTAGCGAATGAATGCATCCACCACGAGGCGTTCTTGGTCAGATGCCACAAGCTCAACTTTTTCTAAATCTACTTCGAGGTTACGGCGTTCTAATGGCACAACCTTTTGATATGGCAGTTTAAACTTTAGGCCAGCATCCGCCTCTTTGCCCCAAGCATTTTGTACGCCTTTGGCTTCCCCAAATTCTAAAATGAGAGCCTGCTCCCATTCTTTGACAGTGTAGGTTGATAAAGCTAGGCCGATAAATGCAGCCCCCAATAAGGCAATGCCGCCGAGTTGAGCAGTCTTCATTGGTTCGCTCCCTTTTTCTTACCTAATTGATCCAATGGCAAATATGGCACAACACCTGAACCGGCCTCGCTATCTAGGATAATTTTATCAGCTGGGCTGTAAACTTGCTCGATCGTTTCCAGATAAATCCGTTGGCGTGTTACGCGCGGGGCCGCTTGATACTCGCCTAAAACCAAGTTGAAACGCTCCGCCTCACCTTTCGCTTCAGCAACCACTTGGCCTTTATACCCTTCAGCATCTTGTATGATTTTCGCAGCCGCACCACGAGCGGCCGGCACAACTGTATTTTGATAGGCTGTGGCCTCATTAATCAATGTTTCTTTTTCTTGATTGGCATCCACAACATCGCGAAACGCATCCACCACCCGGCCATCAGGGGCATCTGCTTTTTGCAACTGCACTTCGACGACTTCAATACCAGCCTTATATTCATCCAAAGTTTGTTGCATGAGATCACGGACAGAAATTGTCGTGTTTAGGCGATCCGTCGTGATAATATTTTCAAGCTCACTCTTACCGACGATTTCGCGCATAGCACTCTCAGCAACAGCTCTTAAAGCTGTCGCAGGCGCATCAACTTCGAAAATATAATTTTTAAGATTGGAAATCCGCCAGAGAACTGTGAAATCAATATCAACAATATTTTCATCCCCTGTCAGCATAAGCGAATTATTATCATTCCCGCCAATGGTTGTTTTTTGAACAACGCGCGTTTTGCGCTTTTCAACAGATTCAAGCGGCGCTGGGAATTTAAAATTTAATCCAGGCGGTGCCGTGCGGCTATATTTACCAAAGCGCAAAACAACGGCTTCTTCTTGTTGGTCAACCGTGTAGATTGACGTGCTAATCATCATTAAAACACCAAGGGCCACAACAATACCGAGTGGCCCAAATTTTCCGAGCGGTGAATTTGGCCCGCCAAAGCTCGGCCCGCCAGAGCCTCCGCCGCGATTAGCGCGTGATTTAAAGCCTTGAATGACGTTTTCTAAATCAGAAGATTTATTATCCGAATTTGGCCGTTCTCTATCTGGACGCCCGCCATTACCCCAAGGCGATTTCCCGCCATTATTATTGCCAGACCCGCCGCGCGGCCCCCATGGACTTTTATTATCCGACATTCAGATGTCTCCATTCATATATTGGGTTCAATGTGGCGATGAATACTGCATTTATCAAGTGTCGCTTAACGAAATTACGTAGAGTTTTTGCGCAAATACTCTCTTATAGTAAATGGATAATCATCTTTTTCTGACTTCGGCGCCATTTCTTCGCGAATAAGCTGCCAGTCAAAGGCTGAAATAACAGGGAAATGAGCATCCCCGTCTATGACCGCGTCAACATCTGAAATATAGAGCTTATCGCAAAAAGGTAGAAGCCGCGCATAAAGCTGCGCCCCGCCCATCAATATCACTTCGTCAACATTCATTTGCCCTGCCAATTCAAACCCGCGCCCAATCATATCCATCATATCATGAAATATCTCAGCCTGTTTGGCTGCATATCCCTCATCGCGCGTCAGCACGAGATTAGGCCGCCCCGGCAAGGCAAATGGCAGGCTTTCCCATGTCACGCGCCCCATCAAACATGGTTTACCTAATGTCACACGCTTAAAATGTTTAAGGTCAGAGGATAAACGCCACGGCAAATCTCCATCGCGGCCAATAACATTATTTCGAGACTTTGCGACTATGATAGATAATTTGGGATATGTAACACCAATATCAGACCTAAGTTTTGGGCGAATCTCGGTTAAAATAGATTTAGACATATATTATAGGTTACAGCGCGCGGGTGCAGAGGTATAGGGGTTTCATGTCACCGTCTGTTGAAAAAACACCGCCAAAAACCTCCATGCGCTATTTTAAATATACGCTGGTCTATATCCTGCTTATCCCCTTTATAAATTGGAGCTTTACATGGGCACCCATGGTCGAATTACCTGGTCTGGCGGCATGGGCATTTAACCCTGTTACCATTGTCACAGGGCTTGTACTTGTCGTACGGGATTTTGCCCAGCGCGAGATTGGCCATGAAGTCCTTATCGCTATGGGACTTGCGCTATTTTTGACCTATGTGACGAGCGGCGAAGAGTTGGCGCTTGCGAGCGGTACGGCATTTTTAATCTCAGAACTCGTAGATTGGACGATGTTTACCTTCACCAAATATAAGCTCTCAACACGCGTCTTGCTCTCCTCAGCCATCGCAGCGCCAATCGACACAACGGCCTTTCTATACGGGGCGAGCTTTATCCGCGACGCACAATTCACACTGCCCAATATCGTCATGAGCGTAGGCGGAAAAATGCTCGGAGCGGTGGTGATTTGGTGGTTGATTAAGTTGAGGATGGAACGATGAGTGAACTACCGCATTGCCCGCAATGCACCTGTGAATATACATATGAAGATGGCGCGTTGCTCGTCTGCCCAGAATGCGCCCATGAATGGAGTAATAATCCCGAATTCACCAATGAACGCATCTATAAAGACGCCAATGGGAATCTGCTAACCGAAGGCGATTGGGTTACCATTATCAAAGATCTGAAAATTAAAGGCACATCTAAAGTGGCGAAGGTCGGAACCAAGGTACGAATTAACCGCCTGATAGACGAAGATCACGATATTGATTGCAAGATTGACGGCATCGGCGCGATGAAGCTGAAGACTATGTTTGTGAAGAAGGCTTAAGGACGGAAGATTAACCACTCAAAATATTAGCAGCAAAGTATCGCGCAAATAATTCTTTGCCGCTCCAGTCATTTGGCATACATGATTTAAACCCCATGTTATTAATTCTTTGGTCTTCCTCTTTAGTGAGAACACCTACTCGATAATAACTTTCCAAAAACTTTTGAAGCTCAACAGTCGAAGGAGAACGAAGTTTTTTAAGCATCTCCTGAATTACTTTAACGGGAACAGCATGTTCTTTGATTAGACGTTTTTTAATTTTTCCATCAAGAACTTCCCTAGCGTCCTTTGAAATAAAATCCATTCCTTCCAAACATTCCCTCACTTTAAGATTAGAACAGTCTGGATTGTTCAACCATCTTACGTTGCCATATTTGGTCAAATGAGGCCCATTTTTAGAATAACCGTACCACTCATCTAAAAAACCTCGTAATCTTGAAACTGACCTATCACCTTCTTCAAGATAGACTTGAATATACTTCAAACACCTACCGATATTATCTTTTTGACTCATACTGCCACCTTCCCAGGAATATGCGGATGCGCCTCATAGTCCAATATCTTTACATCGGCATAGGTAAAGTCGTAAATGCTCGTCACATCTTTATTGAGCTTCAGTCGGGGCATAGGCTTGGGTTCGCGTGTTAGCTGCTCTCTTACCTGTTCAAAGTGATTGGAATAAATATGAGCATCACCAAACGTATGAACGAAATCGCCAACCTCAAGGCCGCAGACCTGCGCCATCATATGAGTGAGCAGTGCATAGCTGGCGATGTTAAACGGCACACCGAGGAAAATATCGGCGCTGCGTTGATAGAGCTGGCATGAGAGTTTCCCCTTACCATTTTCTTGGGGCGTCACATGAAATTGGAACAGACAGTGGCAAGGCGGCAGCGCCATATCGTCTACATCAGCAGGGTTCCATGCCGATACAATATGCCGGCGGGAATAAGGATTGGCTTTAATTCCTTCAACGACCTTATCCACTTGGTCGATGACCGCGCCATCTGGCCCTTCCCAGCGCCGCCATTGTTTTCCGTAAACAGGGCCAAGATCGCCATTTTCATCTGCCCATTCATCCCAAATTCGTACTTTATTGTCTTGGAGATATTGAATATTGGTATCTCCTGCGAGAAACCAAATGAGCTCATGTACAATAGATTTCTTATGCAGCTTTTTGGTCGTTACCATCGGAAAACCATCGGCCAAGTTAAACCGCATCTGATAGCCAAACACACCGCGCGTCCCCGTCCCCGTTCTATCCATACGGTCTATGCCGTTTTCCATAACATGATTAAGAAGGTCGAGATATTGCTGCATAACGCAATACTATCCGATTCTATTGGGTTGGAAAGAGGCTCTGGCGTTTCACTTGTGCATGCCGCTATAAAATTCCCAGAAGAATTTTAAAAATAATGAAAGAAAAGTAATATTACCCCTTGAAACATTCCAAATCTCTCTTAGATATTTATTGTTAAACAATAAAGGACGAGAGACATGGAAAAGCGGGCTTATGATCGCGAAATCATTGATATGGCAGCTTCACTCACAACTGAAGAACGCCATAATTTCATGAATATCATTGAAAATGAGCTGCAAAACCCCGTTGAATTATTCGGTTGGAATGTATGGCTGGGTTGGTTAGGCATTGATCGTTTTATCGTTGGCGATGTATTTTTGGGCCTTTTAAAGCTCTTAACCTTAGGCGGGTTTGGGATTTGGCTAATTGTCGATTGCTTTCTCATTGGTAACCGCACACGCGCCAAAAACATCGAAAAAGCCCGCGATATTTATAGTTTTGTCACGCGCCGCAACGTGGCCGCTTAAAGCTGCTCGGTCACCTCTTGCATCGCATCCAATACCGCACTGCCTAATTGCGTGCAGCGCTCTGGCGACCACCCCTGCACGGCATCTGGCGCGTTGATATTATCCTTAAAGGGCATTTCTAGCGTCATAGCGAGGCAGTCATAACGGTGGGCCGTGAAATTCGTACACATTGTCAAATTGGCTGTACCTGGCGCATTTAATCCATAGCCATGCTCTGTTTGAAAATCAGATGATGCGCGCTTATAGGCCGCCAAGAAATCTGCTAAATCTTTGGCTTGCTTATCCGTATAGCCAGGTATGCCTTCCGCGCCTGCAATGAAATTATATGGCAAGCTTTCATCGCCATGCACATCTAAAACTAGCGCGGGTTTATCTGCGTCCATAGCGGCGATTGTGTGTAGCACTTCGGGTGATGCCTCAAGCGTTGCTACGCCCCATTCACGATTTAAGTTCGCACCTGAATAATTCGTACGCAGATTACCCAGCTTTGATCCATCAGGGTTCATATTTGGGACAATATGGAAGGTCACAACCTTGCGCAGCGCCGCGGCAACCTCATCATCTTCATCGAGTAATCGGGCCAAAAAGCCTTCCATCCACCATTCAGCCATTGTCTCACCGGGGTGTTGACGGGCAATAACCCAGATATTTTTTGTACCTTCACCTATCGTCAAACAATCAATCGACTGACCTTGAACAGACATTCCCAGAACACGTAACGACACGCCATCATATTGCAAACAATCGGCAATAAGATCTGCATGGCGCTCCAGACTATAGGGCGCAAAATAAGCATAATAAACGCTGTCTTGTTCGGGTGTGTGATTGATAATTAATTGTCCATTTTCATAGGCCGTTGTGTCAACGCGAAACCAATGCTCGCGGTCATAACTGGCAACGGCTCTGTAATCATCCCAGCCGCCTGTGAAAGCTGCATTAGCCGCATTTATCAGCACCATACGGCAATCTTGGCCCTTGGCGCCCGTCAATCTATAATAAAACCATTGATAGAAATCTGACGCATTATCAGGCCGTATCGACAAGCGAATATCATCAACCCTGTCAGCATTTTCAACATTGATATTACCGCCATCAAAAGCGCAAGAAATTTGGAACGTCATGAAATTCTCTTATTTTTTTAATCGCCGCAGACTTTACGCCTAGGATTGAAAGTCGTCGGGCGCAGAGGCAGCCGCCGTGATCGCTGATGGGATTTCCGCAGCATCAAGGCCTTTCCAAAAAACCCGCCATTCATCTTGGCGTTGCATACCATCGCAAGCCCGCATATACCAATCATTAAATTGATTTTCTACGCGTGAGCGCCAAAAAAACGCCGTGACATCTTCGCACATATTCTCCCAAATATCGCGCGCGATCCCCTCACCGCGAGCCATTTTGCTAACCCAGAATTTTGAGAGATAAGGCAAGCCTGCAAGCTTGGTAAATAAAGCTCCGCCGCGGTAATCTATTTCAACAAAGCCTCTATGAAGATTCGTTTTAAAAAAGTCAGGCTTTATGGCTTTGCCAAATGCAGTTTCAATGGAAAACTTCAAATCGCTTTGCTTAAAAGCTGTAAAACGCCGCCCTGTTTGCAATAAAATTTTACGCCGAATAAGCGTCCCTGACCCTTTTGTTGTAAACAGTTCGGTTAACAGGTTAAGCGGAGAGGCTATGACATAAGCGCGCTGAATATCTGTATGTTTATCGAGCGTCATAACGCTTTGTAAAAATCGCGTTTGACCTTGACTTAACCGTCCTGTTTCCAAAATATTTGGAATTTCATCCATCGTCAAACTTTCAAGCCGCGCGCCATTTTGTGTCAGGCCGCCTGATGGCTGTAAGAAAACAATTTTGTTAGATTTTAACTCATCAGCCAGCCGCGCTAAATCCATGGAGCGGCTACGATTCATCATTTCTAAAACAACAAGCTTGCCCGCGCGGGTCACTTTTCGAATATCAGGGATTAAGCCATAAGTCGCTGTATCCAGCTTTACGACACCGATATTGCTTTGTTCCATATCCCGCGCAAGCCGTTGCGACTGAAACCGCACAGACGTTGGATCTTGACTCAGCGCACCAACCAGTAAGACAGGCGTTAAACCTAAATTAGATAAAATCCGTAAGTTCCCAATCAAACTTTCAAGCAAGGGATTTTTAAGGCAGCGCGGGTCTATAACGATAAGTGCAAACCGCTCGGATTCTTGCGCCGCGAATATATCTGCGTAAAACTTAGCTTCATGATTTGCGCCAATCGCCGATAGGCTTGATAGGACAATATTACGTATATCTTGGCTCATATTAAGCCGCCCTCAACTGCGCGGCTATAATGTTTCACAGCAGTCAAAAGCTGTGAGATTTCAACATATTCATTCGGTTTATGGGCTTGTTCGATATTTCCCGGGCCGTAGACAACCGTATTAATCCCCGCCGCGCTCATCATCGCAGCCTCTGTCCAATAAGGCAGATCGACAATCTCCGTATCTGTGAAAAATCGTTCAAATATGGTAATATCGCGCGTTGCAAATGGTTCAAAAGTGACAATCGTATCCAAAACGGCCTTTGGGTATAGGCGCGCTGCAATATCGTAAATCTCGGCTTCGCGAGTTTTGACATCATCACCGGGCGGCGGGCGCATCGACATGCATAATGCACTCGTTGTTGGGATCACATTATATGCTCCGTCAGAGCCCAATTCACCAATATTGACGCACAGCCCCTTATAAGGCGCCGTCCCAAAATCCATATGTGCGTCTGCGTAATCGCCTATCGCCGCAGCCAAACGCGCCGCATCCAATAAGGGACGCGCGGTTTTATCCGCCAATGAACTATGTCCGCCCGGCCCGCTAAAATCAGCCCGTATAGCCAGCATACCCCGGTGACGTTTCCCAACACGGCAAGAGGTTGGCTCGCAGACAATCGCGTTTTGTGTCCCGTCCAAATGCCCTGCTTTTATAAGCGCAGGCATAACTTCGCTGCCATGTTCTTCATCACCAGAAAACAATATGGCAACATCTTTAGGTGTTGCCGTTTCTAGCGCAGCCAGAATACAGGCAGCAGCGCCTTTAATGTCGCAAGTGCCTAAGCCTATAAGTCGCCCGTCTTTTTCAATTAAACCTAACGGGTCACTCTCCCAGCCCTGCCCGCTTGGCACAGTATCAATATGCACATTTAAAACCGTTTTTGGCTTGCCCCATATCGCTAGCACAAAAGCACTATTGGTTTTCCCGCGAGTTCGCGGCACCTCTTCCATAATCAATCTATCGGGTGAAAACTGCGCAAGCTGCTTGCGCAAATATGCCACACAAGCCATCTCGTCGCCTGTGCCATTACGGGTATCAAACGCGACCAGCGGCTTGAGATGTTGTGTTATATGTTCCGCAGAAATTATGATAAGTACCGAATCCTTCTCTTCACGAGCCTATATTACTTTAAGCACGGCCTAAAGAGAGCGCAATGCTTGCCCGCATATCTTAAACAAGAATAACGGCTTTTTCATTGAAAAATTTAACCTTAAGCCTTATATGTCAATGGCTGGCTTGCCAGCTATGATGATAAACGCGCTTGTAATACACGGACTGGACCCGGGGGCGGTACCCGGCGGCTCCACCACAAAGGCTCATAATATGAGGCTTTCTGATGGGGCCGAAATAGGATCGACAGACGTCTAAAGAAGTTAGCTTTCATTCGTGTGGGCACCGATAAATGCCCGACTTAAAGTAATTGCAAATGATAATTACACTGAAGAGTTTGCCCTCGCTGCGTAGCAGTGCGGAATAATTCGCTCTAACTCCTAGTCGCCACGGCCACTAGGCGGGCTTCGGAGAGTAGCTGGCAACAGAAACTCTCCACTTTATTTTCACCCATGCTGCAAAATATAAGCTGGCGCAAATTATGCCGACTATACTTAACCGCTTAAAGTCACGGGCATGGGTAAACATAAACCGCCCTGTCAACCGCAATTATAATCTACGCGTGATCAGAGATGTTACGCAATCTTAGCCGTTTTATCTTGTAACCAATGCTCTCGCTTACGATAAATTGTCGACGGACTAAGCTGTAATATTTCCGAGGCTTTTGGAATTGATCCGCCACATGATACGATAACAGCCTCAATAATTTCTTGTTCTATCACACTCATAGATTGGTTTATATCCAATGTCAGCGTGGTTTTAAGCGATTCTTGCGGTGTTAGGCCCCTATGATCTTTAATCAATCCCATCAGCTGATATTCTTCAGAGCTTTCAGATTGAGCCGCAGGCGGTTTTAGTGACATCATATGAGGTTCAAGGACAACACCATCATAGATCACCACCGCTTTACGGATAATATTTTGCAGCTCGCGAATATTGCCAGGCCAATGATAGCCCATCATTTGCTGTTTGGCCTCATCAGAGATCTCTTTGAAATGCTTACCCTCTTCGCGGGCATAAAGCGCAAGAAATGTCTCGCTTAATAATAAAACATCTTCACCGCGTTGTGATAAGGGCGGTAATTCAATTGATAACACATCAAGACGATAAAATAGATCTTCGCGAAAGCGCTTATCCGCGACAGCCTGCATCGGGTCACGATTAGTGGCACAGATAATCCGAACATCAACATCTTCGGACCAATCGCTACCGACACGTTTAATTTGACCCGTTTGTAGAAACCGCAATAGCTTGGCTTGCAGGCCAATATCCATTTCGCAAATTTCATCGAGGAATAAAGTCCCGCCATGAGCTTGACTGGCTGCGCCTTTACGCGACTCATTAGCACCCGTATAGGCGCCCTTAACATGACCAAATATTTCCGACTCGATAAGGTTTTCGGGCAGAGCCGCGCAATTAATTGCGATAAAAGGCCCGCCTTTGCGGTCACTAACCTTATGTATCGCTTGGGCGGTAACTTCTTTGCCCGTGCCAGATTCGCCCGTA
>CALFUN010000018.1 GCA_937929915.1 uncultured Caulobacterales bacterium
CGCCCGAGCTATCGGAGCCTGCGATGATAAGAACGCGGGGGGTGTTGAAAACATCTATCATTTATATCTTCCGTAATACATCATACGCCGATTTTATAATCTTTAACACCGTACTCAATTTTTAATTTAGATTTAATTTGCTCATTTACTCTTGTTGTATACCACGGGCACAGAACGATTTCTGAGAGTAAGAATAATTGTAGTGCACTGCCAATTAAAATACCATTTTGCAAAAACATGGGACCATAAAATTGGGAGATAAGGAACAATATGCTCACCACAAATGTGGTGGCGACAATCATAATCCCTATTTTTTTATGGCCCCAATAAAACCTGTGAGCTCCAATAATTCCAAAAAACACAGCCAAAGCGAAAGATAAACCCCAACTCCTTTTTTGTTTAGAATATTCCAACATCATCTTCCCATTACGAAGACGATTTAAATTTCTCTCTTCAAGCGTTTCCACCCGCAATAGCCTCCCACACTTTTACCGCCTGCACGGTCTCACTCACATCATGGACGCGCAGAATATCTGCACCCGCCTGCGCGCTCCAAAGGGCCGCAGCGACGCTCCCGCCAAGGCGGTCATCGGCGCGGCTGCCGTCGATGCGGCCTATAAAGCTCTTACGAGATGCGCCTATTAAGATAGGGCAGTTAAGACTTTGAAATTGCTGTAAATTAGCTAGCAGCGCGAGATTATCTTCTTGTGTTTTCCCAAAGCCAATCCCGACATCTATGGTGATTTTACCACGCTCCACGCCTGCAAATTCCAGAGCGTCAATGCGCTTGGCAAGGTAATCTTTGACCTCATTGACCGCATGTCCGTAATGGGGATTATCCTGCATAGTTTCGGGGCTGCCTTGCATATGCATGAGTATCACAGAGCAGCCCAGCTCTGCCGCCACGCTTTCAGAGCGCGGATCAAACGTGAGCGCGGTGACATCATTCCAAATATCGGCCCCTGCCAAAACCGCCACTTCGGCGACATCAGGCTTGCGCGTATCAATGGAAATCACGGGATCAATTTCATACTCGCGGGTCGCTTCGCGTAGCGCCATAATCACAGGGACGGTACGGCGAATTTCTTCAGCCACATCAACTTCCTGCGCGCCGGGCCGCGTGCTCTCTCCGCCAATATCGATAATATCTGCGCCTTGCTCTATGAGGCGCAGAGCTTGTTTCACCGCACGCTCAGTGCCGTCATAGCGTCCGCCATCGGAAAAACTATCAGGGGTAACATTGAGTATCCCCATAATTTTTGGCAGAACAAACACTATATTCCCTCATAGCAAAACCCCCGCCGTAGCGGGGGTATATATCTCACCTAAGCTTCGGTTGCCCCGCCAAGTCCTTTGGACTTTTTGGTCGTCGGCACCGCCGAAACTTTCGGGCGAGTTTTCCCGCCATCGGGCCGCTTGGGTTTAATCCCGTCAGAGAGCAGAACGGAAATTTCATCCCCAGACAGCGTTTCATATTCAAGCAGCGCTTCGGCCAAGGCAACCCAGTCCTTCTTTTTCTTTTTCAAGACTTTGAGCGCCGTTTCATGCGCTTCAGTGACAAAGCGTTTAATCTCGCTCTCAATCAATTTCGCTGTTTCTGGCGAAATCGATGAGCCGCGTCCAATCCCAGGGTGAAAGCTTTGCTGATCTGTATTTTTATAGGCAATCGGCCCGATTTCATCAGATAGTCCCCATTCTGTCACCATAGCGGTGGCAATACGGGTAACTTGTTCAATGTCAGAACTCGCGCCAGAGGTCACCTTATCATACCCAAAATGAAGCTCCTCAGCCGCGCGGCCCCCCATAGCCATGGCCATACGGGCAATCATCTCTTCGCGAGATTGGCTAATCTGGTCACGTTCTGGCATATATTGTACCATACCAAGAGCGCGTCCGCGCGGGATAATCGTCGCTTTATGAATAGGTAGGCTGCCCTTCATATTCAAACCGACAATCGCATGGCCAGCTTCGTGGTAAGCTGTCATCGCCTTTTCTTCATCTGTCATCGCCAATGTGCGGCGTTCTGCGCCCATCATGACTTTATCACGCGCATCTTCAAATTCACGCATAGTGATTTTCAGCTTATTACGACGAGCCGATAATAATGCCGCCTCATTGACAAGGTTCATCAAATCAGCGCCAGAGAAACCGGGCGTGCCGCGTGCAATATATTTCACATCCAACTCTGCTGCGATTGGCTTGCCTTTCATGTGAACTTCAAGGATTTTCTCACGGCCCGAAATATCAGGATATGGCACCTCTATCTGGCGGTCAAAACGGCCTGGGCGCAGCAAAGCCTTATCCAGAACATCAGGGCGGTTCGTCGCTGCGATGATGATGATACCTTCATCACCTTCAAAACCATCCATTTCGACAAGGAGTTGGTTAAGCGTTTGCTCGCGTTCTTCGTGCCCGCCTGATGTTCCAACACCGCGGTGACGGCCTACGGCATCAATTTCATCAATAAAGATAATACATGGGGCTTGCTTACGCGCATCGGCAAACATCTCGCGCACCCGAGATGCGCCCACGCCGACAAACATTTCAACAAAATCAGAGCCCGAAATTGTAAAGAACGGCACACCTGCTTCGCCAGCAACCGCGCGGGCCAATAATGTTTTACCTGTCCCCGGAGGGCCAACAAGCAATGCGCCGGTTGGAATACGCGCACCCAGACGGGTGAAACGCGATGGATCTTGTAGAAACTCAACAACTTCTTTGAGGTCTTCTTTGGCGGCTTCAACACCTGCAACATCATCAAATGTTTTGCGCTGCGTATTTTCAGTGAGCAACTTCGCGCGCGATTTGCCAAAGCTCATAGCGCCTCCGCGCCCGCCGCCTTGCATATTTCGGAAAAACAGAATGAATAAAGCGCCTATAATGAGAAGCGGTAACAGGCTAAACAACATATTGACCAACAAGCTTTGCTGCTTAGGCTCTTTATTATCAAATTTCACATTATTTGCGATAAACAAATTCGCCAAATCAGGATTATAACGCCCTGCATTTGTGACGTAATCATCGCCATTGGTAAGCTTACCTCTTAGCTTGCCATTATCTGGATCATAAATGCCATCGGCAACTTCGCCTAGCTTTACCTTGGAATCAAATTCAGAATAAACAATCTCGCTATTCTTTTGCGGAGCGTTGACGCCAGATTGTACCGCCGTGATAGCGATAATGAAAACTGTCGCGATCATCGCCCAGACAATAAATTTTTGAAAATTTGTATTTTGCATCGGATTGGCCTGACTATCGTTTTTGCTTACTTACAATATAAGAGGTCGGAATTCAAAAAAAAGCACCATCACGGTGAATAATACATATAATTGCGCCTTATCACAGTAAAGGCGTTCTTAAAATGGCTTCTAATCGGGTTTTGACAAGAGATTTAATCGAATATGGCCCTGTTTCATCTTCGGCTTGCGCGCCAATCGAAAAAATTTCACCATGTTTTAGAACCACAGGCAGCGTTTGCCGCGCCGCCGCAGGATAACAACGCAACGTCTTTAAATGCTCTTCGGTCATAATATCGCGCGTGGCATGTGTCGTGTTGAGACTATATTCGCTTGGGCCAGAAAATACGTAACGCCCATCCCAGATTTGTGGTTTATCCGTAAATGTCATATTGAGCGGCAATGGCGCGACGCCTATATCTTTACGGCCTGTCACAGCCACAAGATCACGACATAAAATAAAGCCATGCTCATAAGGATTACGCCGAATAAGCGTCCCGCCGAGTGTGGCAGATGTAAAACGTGCCGTTTGCATGAATTGCAATAATCGTCTTATTTTAACGCGGTTAATCATCCGCCCTTCACCGCTCGTCATGCGTAATAAGTGATAAAGCAGCTCGGCTGGGCAATTTTTGCAGACTTTAATAATGCCATGCCTGTCAATTTTGACATGTTCACGCGCAAATTGACCGAAACATCGCCGTTCTTGTTCTAAGCCTTTTCGCAAATCAATCTGCGCCTCGAGTAAATTTTTGGCCATTTGCGGTTTTTGTTTTAAATAATTTCGCGCACGCACACGTTCAAAATTCAGGTTCTCATTGCTTGGGTCTTCTGCCCATTGCAATTTATGGGCAATGTTATACTCACGCAAAGCCTCACTCGAAACGGATAATAATGGACGTACGATTGTTACCATCGCCATTTCGGGCCAAACAGGCGCATAGGTTTTATCGGCCATACCCGCAGCACCGCGCCAGCCTGTTTTATGCTCATAACGCATAAAAAGCGTCTCGGCTTGATCGTCTCTGTGATGCCCCGTCAGTAAATACTCTATGCCAGCCTCGCGGCAAGCTTGCCCAATAATACCATAACGCGCTTCTCGAGCCCGCTCTTGAATAGCAGATTTCACACCGTCATTACGCCACAATAAAATTTCGGCGTTCAGACCCAGACTTTTCGCAAATTTATAGGCATTTCGGCTCTCAATATCAGACCCAGCGCGCAGGCCATGATCGATGATATAGACAGATTTAAGTTGCGGATGATCCTTGAGTCCATGCAGCAGAGCGGTGCTATCGCCGCCGCCCGAATAAGCGATTGCGAAACCTGTTGTCTCATTTGGCAGCAAGGCTTTGAGTTTGTCTTTCAGGAACACAGCTAACATATAATGAGCTGCGTAATAGCATTAACACCCCGTACGTGCAGCTTCTAATTGGGCTTTTTCTTTCACAGTTACGGGAGCATCAGGATACTGCGCAGCAAAGCTGCTCAAAGTTTGGCAGGCGGCTGAAACTTGGCCAAGTTCACGTAAGCTCGCGCCAAGACGCACCATCGCCTCTGGGCCTTTAATGCCTTGCGGAGCCGTGCGCATAGATGCGATATAGGCATCTGCCGCATCTGCATATCCGCCGCGTACAAAATAGCTTTCCCCAAGCCAATATTGCATCTCTCCTGCATCAGGGGCGTCGGGATTAAACTCTAAATATTGCGACAACGCTGATTGCGCCCCCGAAAAATCCCCTTCAGCTAGCTTCATTTTGCCAATTTGGCCAAGTTCAGAAAGGTCATTTGCGGGGAGCTGATTGGCTGGATTTATCTGGCTTGCCTGTCCTGAATTAATGGGCCCTGAATTAATGGTACCCGAGTTAATGGTACTAGACCCAACAGGACTGGACGGAGACGGTATGCTTAGCGGCCGTTCGCGAAATTCTGGCGCTGACGGAATACTTGATGGATTAGACGTTTGGCCTAAAACGATTGGGCCTTGAGATATGGATTGATTTAAGCTCTGCGTACGCGCGGCTTGTGTTTCTTTGGCTACAAGGTCCACAGCGTCCAAATGGATTTTCATCCGATTATATTGTGCCTGCATATCGCGTAAATCAGCCGATAGAGCTTCGACTTCTCTTTTATAGCTATCGCGCTCAAAACTGATCGTTTCCAATTCCCCGCGTAAGCTACGCTGCGCACTTTCAAGCGCGTCAATGCGCTGCATAAGGCGCTCTGCCGCGGGATCGCCCGTTAGCATACGCTGCTCAAGACGAGTCAAACGTTCATTTAGCGCCGCATTTTGTGCGGATAGTTCTTTTTTAGACTGAGCCTGCACAGGGCTCGCCAAAGCCGTTAACACGATCAGTAGGGTCATCAATACAACACGCATAAATTTTCCAAACCTTTTCGACGCGATAATTGTGACCCGCTTAACGCAAAACGATGAATGTTTCGCGTTAAAAGGCCGTTAGGGTGGTTAATGCTTGTTCATCTAAGACAAAATTGAGGCTGCGTTAACTCTGCCCTGTGAGTGTCAAATTCGTGAAACCATTACGATTACGCGCCCAGCCAGCTTCAGATGAACGCCCATCAATAGGACGCTCTTTCCCATAAGACACACTGGTAAGACGGGCTGGGTTTACGCCTTGGCTAACAAGGAAGGCTTTGACGCTATCAGCGCGGCGAGCCGCCAAGGCCAAATTATATTCCCGCGTCCCGCGCTCATCCGCATGACCTTCAACAACTGCGGCATAATTTGAATATTGGTTAAGCCAATCGGCTTGGGAGCGTAATGCATTGCGCGCATCTTCAGTTAAGTCATAACGGTCATATCCAAAAAAGACACGCGGTTCACCGCCTGTGCGGTAAGCAAAATCTTCGGCACTGCCCGGGATTGGCAAATTAAGGTCTGGGGCAGGAGGCAACACAGGGCTAACTTCTTCAACAACAGGCGGAGGCGTTGGCGCGACAGGGACAGGCCTTTGAACAACAGGTGTTTCAGGCAATGCCTCTGGTATCGGGTCAGCTTTTGTGGCGCAAGCTGCGAGAGTGAGCGCACTTAACGCCCCCATCATTAAAAAATGTGTCTTCATATTATCTCTCCATAATGCGTTTATACGCTCATTAATCGGCCTTATTCGCTATATTAAACTCTTAATTGACACATCAATCAAGAGTTTCAAGCGGCTGTAAACCTAAAGTCTTATCCATGTTCATTTCAAAATGCGGATAGATTAGGCCAAAATAAGGCAGGTTTAAATTAAAAGCTATTAGGGCAATAATGGTGACCAAGCGGGATCAGAGGCTTTGGCTGGTGTGTTGATTTTACGCTCATTTTGCCCTGTTAAATCCACAGACCATATCTCAGAAGATCCGTTGCGTCCGCGCGTTTCACGCGAAAAGATAATAACACGGCCATTCGGGCTCCATGTCGGCGATTCATCAAGAAAACTTGATGTCAAAAGTCGTTCATTCTTACCGTCAGGATCCATAATCCCAATGGAAAATTTACCCTGTAAGCTTTTAACAAAAGCGATTTTATCCCCCCGAGGACTCCAGACCGGGGCGCTGTAACGGCCTTTCCCAAAGCTAATACGTTTTATATTTATTCCGTCTGCTTCCATCACATAAAGCTGCGGGGAACCACCGCGGTCAGAATTGAACACAATTTTGCGGCCATTAGGCGCATAGCTCGCAGACACATCAATAGACGGATCTGTTGTCAAACGGCTGGTTGAGCGCGAGACTAAATCCATAACAAAAATATCAGAATTCCCCCGCCGCGACATAGATAAAATAAGCTTTGTCCCATCAGGCGAAAAGCGCGGAGCAAAAGTCATACCCGGAAAATCACCCAGCAATTCTCGGCGCCCTGTTTCAATATCTAGCAAATAGACCTGCGGCACGACATTTTCATAGCTCATGAACGTAATTTTTTGCGAATTTGGCGAAAATCGCGGCGTTAGAATTATATCAGATCCGCCCAGTAAATATTGCGGGTTCGCCCCGTCTTGATCCATAATAGCAAGGCGTTTTTGGCGGTTAGTCTTGGGGCCTTTTTCATCAATAAAGACAATGCGGCTATCGAAATACCCCTCCTCGCCTGTCAGAGCTTTGTAGATCGCATCGGAGGCTTTATGGGCTGTCCTGCGCCAATTTTCAGGGGTTGTTGCAAAGCGAATCCCGGAGAGCTGCTGCCCGGCAAATACATCCCAAAGACGAAACTCCACCCGCACGCGCGTGGCACTGTCGGCTACAATACGGCCAGAGACAAGGCCTTCAGCTTTAATCACACGCCAATCTGAAAAAGAGGGTTCATAATCAATATTGGTTTGCGTCTCGATAAAGCTTGCCGGGTCAAGAGATTTAAAAAGCCCAGAACGTTCTAGGTCTGCGCGAATAACGGCCGCTATATCTATGCCAAGCTGCCGTGTATTGGCATCTGTCCCAATAAAATCTGGTATAGCAATAGGAGTTGGGTCAATATTGCCTTTGGTAATGTCAATTTCCAGTTGCGCAAAACTTGGCACAGCAAAAGATAGCCATGTGAGTAAAACCAAAATAATGGAGAATATAGCTTTCAAAATAGACGTCCTCTTAACAATATATTTACGGTTACAGGCATTTACGGTTGTGGGCATTTACAGTTGCGGCCTGAAATTCAAGATTAAATTCTGCCAATCATTAAATTTCTCATCTGGTAAAAAATCATAAGGCG
The DNA here is from genome assembly GCA_937929915.1 of uncultured Caulobacterales bacterium. GTDB lineage: Bacteria > Pseudomonadota > Alphaproteobacteria > Caulobacterales > Maricaulaceae > Litorimonas. The sequence continues at coordinate 7,945 of CALFUN010000018.1, forward strand.
CACATTGCGCGACAGCCCGAACGGCGCGCTGCTCGGCAACATCCCAATATGGATTCCCTGGGGCATTTCGGCGTGATTTGGCGCTATCAATGACGCGCACATCTTCTACCAACCCGCCGCGCAGCATTTTCACATTCAGGCGCACAAGCAATTTTTCTGGGTCAATCGCATCTGCGGGCATCCGCCAGCATTTATACATGGCCGATTGCAAGGCATCAAGTTCTGACAACGTCATCGCCGTACCCTCGCCTGCTCCTTTACGAGCATTATCTGCAAAAGCATATTGGTTTGTTTCAGATTGCAATGTCACTTGTTTATTTTTATCTGGCGCCGTTTCGCGAGATTTATCAATCAATCCTGCAAGTTTATCAAGACTAAAGCTTTCTGGGACAGGTTCGGTAGGCTTATCAGCTATTACAGGGTCTTTGACAGGTTCATCTGTCACCTCATCTGGCACAATAGCTTCAGCCGTTTTAACAGGCTCAGGCGTATCTTTAACCACCTCTTTGACCTCCTCTGCTACATCTGCGGCCGATAGAGTTGGGTCTTCCAGTTTTAATTCGGGCTGTTCTTCTTTAATCTGTTCGGGCTTTTTCGCTTTAATGGCCGCCTTAATATTTGTCTCTGGCGCAATCGTCACAAGTTCAATCGGAATAATACGGCCCTCGGCTAAAGGCTGAACCTTACCACTTAGAGCCCGCGCGCCGAACAAGACGGTGCCGTGTAGCAGAAGTGATATAGGCAGACCCGCTTGCATAACGGCCTATTTATTACTCACAGGGTCGGTCACAAGACCAAGATTTGAAAAACCTGCCGCATTCACGCGGGCCATGACTTTAATCACAGCGCCGTAATCGGAATTCTCATCCCCGCGCAAATATATACGTTCATCATACCCATTGGCCGAGATTGCAATAAGGCGCGGCGCGAGGTCATCAAGGGCAATTTCTGTCTCTTGGATAAAGACCTTCCCGTCTTTATCGACAGAAATCGTTATAGGTTCTTCTTGCGATGGGAGCGCCTTAGCATCTGTCTTTGGTAGCTCTAACGGCACGCCAACGGATAAAAGCGGCGCGGCAACCATAAACACAATCAGCAAAACCAACATAACATCAACTAAAGGCGTGACATTAATATCCGCATTTAGCCCGCTACGACGATGTCGCCTGCGGCCGCCCCCGCCTTTACCTGCATGTCGAACCGAAGCTCCCATTTTACGCGCCTTTACTTAATTTACGTGATAAAATTGCTGATAACTCATCTGCATATCCTTCGATACGGCCGCCATATTTATCTAAATCCGCTGTGAACATATTATAGAAAACCAAGGCAGGAATCGCGGCAATCAGACCCAAAGCCGTTGCGAAAAGCGCTTCTGCAATACCTGGGGCGACAACAGACAGATTTGTATTCTGGCTCGCCGCAATCGCGCGAAACGCATTCATAATCCCCCAAACGGTTCCGAATAGCCCCACAAAGACCGAGGCCGATGCAACGGTCGCTAAAACAGGCATGCCGCGCTCACATTTAGCTAATTCGCGATTCACAATAAGATTCATGACGGAATCAATCCGTTCATGCGTGGCTATATCAGATTTACCCGTGGCAACACCGCTCGCACGGCTTTCGTTATATTCTCGCATCGCGGCAGCAAACACGCGCGACATCGGATCACGCGTATCACTGCCTAGCGCCTTTGATAGCTCATCTAATGTACGGCCAGACCAGAACGTATCTTCAAAAGCTGTCGCTTTACGGCGGAGCAAAAAGAACATCACGCCTTTATTTATAGCCACAACCCAAGACCAGATTGACGCCGCAACCAATAAAATCATCACAGATTTGACAACCCAATCGGCCCGAAGAAATAGTGACCAGAATGAAAAGTCACCCTGCGCAATAGGCTCTAATGCAGAGGTTTGGAAGAAGAGTTGCGGTTGCAAGATTAGTTCAATCATTATGACCATCTTTCTTTAACATTTAAGGCTCGCTCAAAACTCGCTTTAAGGGCGAACCGTAAGAATCTTTTCTTTGGTTACGCGTATAGTCCCAAAATCACCAATTAACAGCTCGTAAGTTATGCTATAAATTTTGTTTGGATGTATCATCTAAACATAAAGCGTTAACCTTATCCTTAAACTTTGCGTTATATGGCTACATTGCCAAAAAGACATGTTTTATGGCCAATTTTGTCACAATTTTGTCCAAAACTGACCTATGATGACTTACAAACGCACCTGTTCTATCGGAGACACTCATGCGCGCATTTCTTGCTCTTTCTGCCATCTCGGCCCTTAGCTTATCGGCATGTCTGACCGTGCCAGAAGCTCCAGCGCCCGTTGTTATTGCACCGCCAGAAATGCCGGCCTGCATTCCTGTCTCCACTCTCGTCAAACAAGTTATCCCTGCTGAAACGCAAGTTCGCTATGCTATTACACAAATTGATAATCCGCCTTATGAGCCGATTGAAAGCCGCGTCAAGCAAACGCGCGTCGTAAAACAAGCCCAAATCATATACGTCAATAGTGAGAACCGCGAAGTTCAAAATATTTGCGAAGACGTAGAGCGCGGTCTTATCGGGCCAGCTCCTGGCGAGCTTATCCCAGAGATTTAAGCGCTAGCCGCGAATATGACCGCGCGGGGCTGGCGTGGCAAAACGCTGCGTATAATATAATCCAATATCGCGGGCATTGTTGATAAAACGATGCCCATTTGCTTGCATAATCCCGCAATGCTCAAAATCTGGACTCTGGGCATGCAGAACAAGCATTGGACAGTTTTGATGCTGCGCCCCTAACATAGCCGTCATTTGCGCGCGCGGCTTGCCAATAGGTTGATAGGAAATATCCAGACTATGTTGGATCGCAGGGAAATATGATAGCAACCCCCAAATCTCAGCACATTCAGGGCAATATTCGCGGCGGCCTTGATCCTCAAACCCCGGCGCGAGAAGGAATAATGTGTCTTTAATCGCTTGCATGGAGATAGACTTTCTAAAATTACATCACCTTATGCCCAATAATAATTTTAAAGTCATGGGCTAATCACTTAACATCATCTTTATCTAGATAGTTTTGATACGGGACATATTCCCCGTCCCTTTGTTGTTCAAAACGTTCAAAAGCTTTCGGGTCGGCACGGCGGTAACGCCCGCAATCACGAATAAGTTTCGGTCCTTCTCGCCCATTGCCAGCAAATTTATGCTCACAATGTTTATTCACACCATGAAGTGCATCCCATATTGGGCCATCTATAGTCAGGACGAACGGAATAATCACCTGTCCATTTTCACCCGCAAATGGCACGTTGAGTTTTTTGCGAATTTCGCGCTCACTTAACCCATAAAACTCGGCAGGCAATCCGACATGCGGGGCGCGTTGTTCAAGCGCACGCTGTTCATCCGTAGCTTGAAGGCTTGCAAAAAGCGACTTGCGCTGCGCGGCGCATTTAACGTCAAACCCGAAACAATCCGTAGCGGTGATCAACGCTTTGAAATCTTCATCAACGGGGCCGTTCCAATTTTTCAGCAAAAAGCGCTCATCTATCACTGGCCCATTTGCACTTGGCGTATTAATATTTGGCGTATTAATACTAAGCTCTGGCATCGTCTCGGCAAAAGGCGGAGCGTCTGCTATATCAAATTCAGGCATCTGCGGTAGATTCGTCTCAGGTGATTTATCAGCTTTTGCAAGCGGCGCAGGCGCAGGCTTAATCACTGGCTTGGGCGCAATCACACGATCAGGCTGTTTGGTATTGGGCGCGTCTTTCGCCTCATTAATAAGTTTCACAGTTATATAATCTGCTCGGTCAGTTTGCAGATCAATATTATGCTGAAAGGATAAAACCTGCCATATGGCTACATGCACAATCAGCGCGGCGCAGATAGATAGCCCGAGCCGCCAAAACCGTTCGCGGCGATCAACATCATAGCCATTACGTCTTTCCGGCCCCATGCCTTAACAGACAGCTTTAGGCCAGTTATCACAACTTAAATGATAGCAATTTTGCGGTTAGTTTCTGGCAAGCTTACCGTAATATGCCCGTAAGGTACAAAATATATGGCTTTAAAAATAGACCGCTAGCACTTTATCAAGACGGCGGCGTACCAAGGCCGTGAGTTTTTGCAGGCCGTAATGATCTAGCACAGCACGGTAAATCTCCTCGCGGCCCATAAATTCATCTTGCGTGCGAATTTCAAGGATAAGCGCCGCCAATTCACTCATCGGAATTTCGGCAAATCCACGCGGGCCGAGGTCGCGGAGAATAACGCGGGGCGTATCGGGCAGTCGCACAATCCAAGCCACGCTATCATCTTGCCCCGCCGCTTCGCTATCGTCCTCGCGCTCGATTAGCACGTCGCCAGATTTTTCTGCCGCCAATATGGCCCGCTCGCACAGCTTTCGCACAGGCGCGGCGAGTTTCAAAACCCCGCTGGCCTTGCCGTAAATTTGAAATAATGACAGAGCTTGCATCGGCCCTTGCGCCGCGAGTATCTCCGCCCAGCCATGCATATATTGCGCCTGAGATGCGCGGCGTACATCAGCAGTGGGGCGCTCCGCCCATGGTGTGAAGGGAATGTGGGGGATTTGGGTCATGTTAACTCAAGCCTAATATTTTATCACGTCTCACACCTCACCCCTTACAACAAATAAGGCCCAAGGCGTTCTATCATCCATTTCGGCGCGCGTTTGGGGCGCCCTTCCGGCGTGATGCAGGCGGCTTCACCTACCGCCGTCACCAATAGCTCATCACCGCGGTAGCAGGCTTGCGAGACCCAGAGCCGCGCGCCTTTAAAAGTGTCATAGGTCGTCACAATCGTTAGGTGATCGTCAATGCGGGCGGGTTTTTTATACTCAATATCAATTTTCCGTATCGCAAAAGCGAGCGGATCATCCCCGTCCCACAGCTCTGAATGGTGAAAGCCAACAAGGCGGAAAAAACTGCTGCGCGCGCGTTCAAAAAAGCGCAAATAATTGGCATAGTAAACGATGCCCGTAAAATCCGTATCCTCATAGAATACGCGAATGGGATAATGATGCTCCCGCCCATGTAGCGCGCCCATAGTCGGCGCTTCAGATTTAACAGAGCTATCCATATCTATCCTTCAAATAAATCTGGCGCGAGTTTAACCTCAGGAGCATTCAGGCCCAAATGCGCATAGGCATGGGGCGTGGCCACACGTCCGCGCGGGGTGCGCTGCAAAAACCCCTGCTGTATCAAATATGGCTCTATGACATCTTCGAGCGCATCGCGGGCCTCTGACAAAGCCGCCGCCAGCGTATCGGCCCCGACAGGCCCGCCGCCAAACATCTCGCACAGCGCATGGAGATAGCGCATATCCTGCTTATCCAAACCAATGCCGTCAACGCCAAGCCGCGCTAGCGCTGCATCGGCGGCGCGCGCATTGATAATCTCATAGCCCATATCTTCGGCCAGATCGCGCACGCGGCGTAGCAAGCGCCCTGCCACACGCGGGGTGCCGCGCGCACGGCCCGCAATTTCTCGCGCCCCGTCTGCACTCATTTGCAGGCCGAGCTTACCCGC
>CALFUN010000019.1 GCA_937929915.1 uncultured Caulobacterales bacterium
AAAAATCCAAAATGAGGTTAGTTATTACCTTCTAGATGTTAAATAAAAATATGAAAATACTTTCCCTAAAAAATAACTAACCACAGCAACCAACAAAGCCCACTGAACAATAGGCTCTAAATAATTAAAACACCAAACCCAGGGACTTATTAAATCTATTGAGTCAAAACTTACATCATCAACCTTTAAATTAATTGCCAAATTTATAAACGGTGTAACTAACCCAAATGTGAATAAAATCCCTACAATAATACATCTATCAATAATAACAGTAAAATGACTAAAAAAACCAACTATAAAGGTTAAGGGTATCATTAAAAACCATATCATTTCCAATTAGATTACCTTCCTCGCCAAGAATTAGGATATGCAGGTGTCCTTGCCACAACTATCTCCCTTTCCATCAAAATTACTAAGTAAAAGATGGTCCAGTTTTAAGGGGCAAGGACAGTCCCAAACGCGGAATGGTTCACCAGCATACAACAGGCCCAGATCGTCATAAATATGTGACTCAAAGAGTATAATCATATCCGGCCACATCAATCTCTGAACATGCGACCGCCTATCCCAGAAACTTTACATCAAAATGGTACATAAAAAAGGGGCTGGACAGATACCATATTAAAGTAATTGATCTTCATCGTCTCTTTTAAATGTTAGCAAATAAATTTTTCGCGGAACATTAATAAAGAGCATAATGATTCCTTTGATTTTCTGATAAAGAGATTCGTGCTTTATATAGTGCATAGCAAGTAAGTTTTTTGCCCCTATATGCCCTAATCCACTGGCTAAAACTAATTTTTGCTTAGAAATGTTTAAGTTAACATCAACCCCAATCCCCTTATTATAATGCATAGCCAACCGAATTATAGCAGGAGCATATTTTAGTTCTTCAAGTTTACAGTATAAAGCTATAGCTTTGTCATATGACTCAATTTTAGAGTAATATGCCCCTAGGTTCAAATGAACACCATTGGGAACGCTAGGTTGTCGCGCAATCAGGTTTTCTAACATTTTGATAGCAAAGCCCTTATCTGCAGATATTAGTTCACCATTAAAATATAAGCGAGAAAGAGTGGTTATTGCCCCCATTTTTCCATGAATAGCCCAATCAAAAATTTCTCCAAGGTTAAAAACTTTGCCTTCATAAGAATACCGCACATCCATGTGCAGAAGCTTATCAGATTCCAGTTTGCGACGGATCTTTAAATTCATAATTTGGTGCAACTATTATTTGTATTTCAGGCCGGTTACGCTAACAATCCATTGATTATATTCGTTAAGGCCTCCTTTAGGTGGAGAAGCACCCGAGTTAGAACCACAGCCAGTAGAAAGCTCTACTCTTTTTCTCATTCTATCATCATTGTCAGGTGAGTATCTTATTTCACCTGCATCAAAATTGTATAATAATCCTAAACCAACAGCAAGATCTTTTCCCCATCCATTATGAACCAGAACCCCGTCTTCGCCAACAAAATAGGTGTGGAAGTCAGTGACATCGAGATTATAGGTCAGGTTTATCGGTACGTTGGGGTTAAATTTAACCGCGGTGACACGCAACGTGCCGCCATCATCTTCCGTAAATAAATCTAAAATACTTAATCGTGATAAGGATCGCATTGAGGCGAGTAAAAGTACACATTTCCATCGCCTCTCATTGAAATTGCAGATCCATCGGGTTGTTCCAAAACCCACAAAGGTTCAGTTTTCTCTATATTTGGGTCAAACTTAGTTAAATTGGCTTCATTATAACTCCAAAGCCGTAAAATAATATCCGCCTTTTCCCAAAGAAAAGTCAGCGCTCCATCATTTTCGACTTGTATAATTACATTGCCTCGTATTTTTCTCTGAGCAAAAAATTCATCAATTTTATCTATACCTCTTACATCATTTGATAATAAACATTTATTATCTTTTGAGAAAAAAGCCCAAGCGCCAAATTCAGAATTTAAATACCAAGCTTCATTTCTATTAGTATCTTTATTTATAGCCGACAAAAATACATGAAATGCGGTGCAAACAGTTCGAGTAGCACGAATCAGATAAAAATCGTCAGCATTTGCGAGTAAATCTCGCATTTCTCGAATATTAATTTTCTGACTCATATCACCTTCTAAGAAATTCCGTTAACTCTTGGACAATATCTTTAAACTTAGCATCCTTAGGGAATGTTCCAGAAAATTCATCATGAATATGTTTACGTAAGTTATTTTCTAACGGATCTCTATTAGCATTGTGGCACGCTTGCCTAAATCTTTTATTAGCAGACTGATTATGCTCAATACCATTTTTCCTGTTATGCATCAACACCCTGTCTTCGCCAACAAAATAAGTGTGGAAGTCGGCGACGTGAAGGTTATAGATGAGGTTGATCGGCGCGTTTGGGTCAAATTTAGCGGCCATAATAATCAGCACGCCACCATCATCCTCGGTTAACTTATCTCCGACCGTCAGATGCCCCGCATGCACCCAGCCCCGCTCTGTGTGATGGAAGGGGTGGCTCGCCGTGACGGATAGACGGGTTTCAGAACCATCGGTTTCATCCTTAAGGATTAACATGCCCGTCGGGTCAAATTTGTTCACATAGGTATTTGTGACACGTTTATAAGTAATCTCACCCGTCTATTGGAGTTTATATAGTTGCTATTTTCAGAGCATGATCAATCGGAGAACGAGGTCCGATATACAACGGTTTAAAGCACCCAAAGATACGAGTACCATATTTTACAGTTAATGTATCTCCTAAATTAATCCCATCTCGCATAAGATGAGGTGACAATGGAACAATCTCAGCAATACTAATTTCGCCCCGTTCCATCTCATCTCAACCAAATACATACATTACTCCCATTCTATTGGATTGCTGGTTACTTACAGGACAAACTTCCACACGTGTTTCCATGATCTTTCCTGTCCATTTTAATTCAGGGTTTTCTTTAAACTCAAAAGTAAATATACCGAAATAAGCGTCACGCTCATCTCGTTCAACGAATGCTTTGTTGCTCATTTTAATTGACCACCAAATCGAACACGATGTACATCATTTGCATGAATCCCTATTATTTCACCTTGTGATATATCCCCAAATAGCCCCTTTCTTACCCTATCGTAAACCGATTTAGGAACAACACCTCTAACGATAACTTGCTTCCCACCGAAGAGGCCCGTAAAGTTTCCTTTCAATTCCTCCGCTTCCCTTTTTGTCCTCACAAATTGTTTTTCGAATGAGATGCTACTTCGTGGACTTATTACAAACCTGACTGTGCGTTGCAAATTCCCCGCGGCGAAGCCAATCGGGTAAATATGGCCTATTGCGCTATTGCATCAAAATTAAGCTTAAAGGTTTCCAAAAACAGTAAAGAAAAATAGCCTTGGAAATATTAATCATTAGTGTCTGCCGAAAGCAAAAGTCCAATTTCACTATGTCTCCACTTAAGAATATTACCATATGACTGTAGCTCGCCCCTAACACACATCATATAGATTTTACTACCGGCTTCAAATTCTGAAAAGCCTTGAGTTAAAGCTCGTGCAACTACAAAAGCAATTTTCCTTTGATGTGGCGTAACTGTTTCCAATATTAAAGTTTCTAGCTGGTTTTCTTTATCTTTCGTAATAATTTCCTCCACATCTCTCAGAAACTAACCCTCTAGCACATTCTCTTAACGAAGAATATCCACCTGTGACATTTGGCGCATCGGGGTTGTTCATTACGCGCTCACATTGTTCATACGCTTCTGCCCATTCTTCATCACAACCGTCATCATCATCTTTATCTGGATTACGAACACCTTGTCGAGTTACAATGACAGGCCGAGATTGTACTATAGGAGTGAATACAGCCTCTCCAATGCAAGCTCCGCCAGGCACTATGCCTTGAAACTCTCCAGTTCCTGCTCCTGAAATTATACTAGCTAAAGAAGTAAAACTTCTAGTGATCTCACATGCGATTTTGGTTAGAGCAGCTATGCGTTTAGGATCGACGGCTTGTTGATTTTGCGTTCCAGCAGATATAGCTGCTACTAACCCACTAGGATCAATATATTTGATAGGGTTATTCTCTACATATCTATATACATTGAGATCTCCTGATTTGAAACATATCGGGTCCTCTTGGATGAACCTGCCCGTGCTTGGGTCGTAATTGCGGGCGCGGTAATGGTATAGCTCGCTCGCCGCGTCCCATTCTCGGCCCGTAAAGCGGAAGGGCTGTTCGAAGGCTTCAAGCTCGGCGACCGGGCGGCCATAGCTGTCATAATCATAGGCATTGACAACATTTCCGGCCGCGTCCGTTAAAAAACGAATGCTGCCTAGATGATCGGCGTGATAAGTATAGCGCGTATCAAACAGCCCTGCTCCGTCAAAGGTCTCAACCTGCAAAGGCTCATCGACATTGCCGCCATGGGTGTAACGACGCAAAATTTGGCTCGCACCCAGTATACCTTGCACCACATCAATCGTGCGGTCCGAGCCGTCATTGACAATACCGAGCCTGTCAAAACTACCATCATTATCATTCGCCGTTTCTATGAGGCTGCGGCGGCCAAAGGCATCATAGCGGTAACGTTCTACGGGTAAGCCATTGCGGGCCACCGTGATAAGCTGATCCAGCGCATCATAGCCATAGTCCCAATCTGGCATCCCGCTTGGTGCGCCAGCCTTAGCGCGCTTGGCTGTGAGGTTGCCGTTGAGATCATAAATATAGGTGTAAACATCATCAGAGGTCAGGCGGTTGGCTGGATCGGTCTGATGGTCATCTGATAATTGCGAGGACAAGCGATTGCCTTCGGAATCAAGCTCATAAGCCTCGTTTTGATCGGGATTGCTTGGTGCGGAAACCTCGGTTAAGCGCTCTAGCTCGTCATAGCTATAAGCCTTAGTGCGAACAACCTCCCCGCGCTCGTCAATATTGCTTATATTACCGCGATCTGTGTAGCTATAATCAAAGTCGTTAAAGGCGAGCCCCGCGCTATCATGGACTTGCGAGGCCAACCGCCCCGTAGCGAGCTCATATTGGCGGATCATCTGCGTGACATTTGGCGCTATACGGCCAAGCACGCGCCCCGCGAGATCGTAATTGGTTTCAAAATTATCATTTTGCGGCGTGGTGATAACTGTCAGACGGTCAACCGGATCATAGGCATATGCGGTTGTGCCGCCAAAGCTATCCATCATCTGCGCGCGGCGATCCAGAGCATCATAGCTGATAGTATGGACATTATTTAGAGTACCAGCTTCAAAAAGGTTCGATGTCGAGACCGATGATGTGCGGTTCTCTTGGTCGTATGTATACTCCAGTTCTGCGCCTGATGCGCCGTCTAATGTATCATTGGCGGCCAGCAGGTTATCGTATGGGTCATAGCTGTAAGCACGCGTGACAGCGCCGCCATTGACACTAGCCGTACTGACAAGCCCTGTCATGCGCGAAAGGCCGTCATAAGCGACGGAAATCACCACACCATCAGGCTTGGTCGCGCGCACACGATTATCACGCAGATCATAGCCAAAAGTCCATGTTTCTTGATTTGGGTTGGTTCGGCTAATCGGACGATCAAGCTCATCATATGTAACAAAGGTGATATTTGCTCGGGCATCCGTAATGGCTGTAATATTATCGCGCAGATCATAGGCAAATGCACGAAGCTGCCCTCTGGCATCAACCGAGCTAAGCATCCGGTTTACCGCATCATATTCAAACTCTGTCGTATCTCCAATAGCATCCGTCATACGGATGATATTGTTATCTGGGTCATATTCCATGACGGTCGCCCCCCTTGCGGGGTCATTAATAATCTCTAGGCGATCACGGCTGTCATAGCTACGAGTCTCAACAATATTGGTGGGGTCAGTTATAGAAACAATGTCATCATTACCATTATATACATAGCGCGTATTTCCGCCATCAGCCGCAGTTTCAATAATTTTACGATTGAGGCTATCGTAGCCTATCGTTGTTCGTCTTTCCTCATCCGTACCTACAGCTTCGATTTCAATCAAAATATTTCCTTCGGGCGAAAGTATAAGGCGCGTTGTAACATCACTTGGGTCTGTTATCGTTTCCAAACGTCCAAAGCTGTCATAGCTATAACGCGTAAGATTACCATTTTTATCAGTCCCGCTCGTTTTCAAGCCTTGAGAGTTATAGGTATAAATTTCTTCGCCCCTTAATGGGTCAACCATACGGATCATATTCCCATTCGCATCATGCTCCATTATAATTTCGAAGCCATCTGCATCTACGCTGCGTATCAAGCGGGAAAATTGTGGTTCATATTCATAAATTTCTTCACGCTCAAGCGGCGTCCCTACGGCTTCGATCTTGCGTATAACATAGCCATTATCATCATATTCTAACTCAGTTCGAATGGCGCCTGAATCTGTAACTGAGCTTGGCATTACTGTAGCTACAACTAAATTATTCATATCACGCTCATATGTTGTTACACGGCCTATCGCATCCGTTTGCATTATTGGTGCCCCAAATTCATTGAGCCTCATCGAAAACTCATTGCCACGACCATCTATATAATTGTTAAGCCTCTCATCTGGGGAAAGCGGTTCTCTTGGAGTATCTATTGTTCCAAGGCTCTCAAGCCCTAGAGATTTAGCCACGCCAAGCGAGACATTTGTACCGTCAGGTAATTCTGCACCTGAATAGTCGCCTGTTGGTCCATAGTTATGCGTTGTTGTTAAGCCGCGCCTGTCTGTTTCTCTAATCAAGCGTTGATTATCATCATAATCAAACGTTTTCACTTCACCTTCAGGGTTTTCAATACGAATAAGAGCCCCCGTATCATCATATGCAAATAGACTTTCGCGCCCAGATGGATCTGTAATCGATGATAAATTCCTACCAATATAGGCGAAACGGGTTGTCAAACCCTCAGGGTCTATGATCTCACTCACACGATCAGAGCTATCATAAACATAGCGTGTTTCGTTGCCATTACGATCAATCATGGAAGTTTGCAGTCCACGTGCGTCAAAAGTCAAACTTGTTCCGTCAGGATATCTGCGTTCAAATCCGCCCGCTTCATTGGACGTTAATGTTGAAAAATCCCCATTTACACTCTCAAACGTTGCAGAAATTCGTCTACCGTTGCCGAGATCGAAAGATTGAGGGCCAAAAGCCGCATTATCAAGTCCGACAACATCATTGCCTGAGCGATGCTCGGCTCTAAAACGGAAAACGCTGGCCTGCCCAAGAATTTCAGCAAATTCAGCCTCGGTAGGTGATCTATCTACAGTACCGTTTGCACGGCGAATAGCCCAACCAGAATCATGGGTGAACAACACTCTGAATCGAGTCCATGATGTACCCGGCATAAGTGAATTTGGAAAATCAAAAAAGAGAGTTCGATCTCCCGATATTGTTTCAATAACGACGTCATCTTCTACATTCAAAATAGCATTTGTTAGATTATTTTGCTGCAAATCATAAGAAAACTCCCCACCAATAAATTCGGGCAGGCGCTCAACCAAACCATCTGGTGTGGTCCAGTATACCAAATCTCTGGCTAATATATCAGTCTCTTCAATATAACCGCCTGGATTACCTCCAGTTGGTTCAAACGTTATACCAACTGACGGATTGATTGTGCCCCACCCACCAAATCCATCCGAAAAATCTTCGGCGAAACTTTCAATAGGCGGAACGAATTGCAATGTTGAACCGTCAGGTTGAGAGATAGACACCCCAGTATCATTCACTCTTAGTCTTTGAATGCCGTCAATCATCCAGCCAGCGCCATAAGGGCTATTGCTCTCATCACTTACAGCAATAGTAGAATTAAGCGTAGCTGTTACTGCCGTGCAGTCATACTGAGCCGTAGATAAGAAACGATAAGGGTAAACGCCCGCACCTAAACCTTGACCACTGAAAATGGCTGTTTGATTAATAACCTCGGCATCTCCAACGGAAATAAAATCATTAAAATCCGACGCATTACCTGAGACTTCCAACGAGGTTTGAAGCGTGGTTGGACGAGCTAATTCTGTAAATCTTGCATCGGCTGATATCAAACTTACGGCATCAGCCGAACGGCTATTATAGATTAGACCCGTTGTCTCTCGTCTTCCTAAAAGTCCAAAGCTAGGCAAGCTATGTGATGTTCTATATGCACCTTCGCCTAAGAAAGAATTCGTAAAGTATTCAGTAGCCTGATCATCGGCAAGTTTGAGTTCATGAACACGCGGTGCAAATGCAATTGGTGCTCCGCCAACTATATTTTCAACCTGAGTTGAAATTCTACGCCCTGCCGCATCAACTTCACCAGTTCCAATTATTCTAAAACGGCCATCAACAAAGGACCATACATCAACATTGGTACCTGGTGATAAGTTATCATAGTTTTCAACGGAGATTTCAATAGCGCGATTGAGCCGCAATGTTTTGGGACCTAATACAAAAAGCTGACACGGTACAATGTTCGGAGGCAAGCTTAGAGCTTCTTCTGGCCCTAATGCAGCCAAAGACACAATGTCGCCCTCTGCAATACCCTGTACGTCAAATCTACGCGTCTCATTTGGCGCCCAAACAGAAGTATCAAAATCTGAGAGGGGCTTCCATATATTCGCATCATCAGAATACTCTATTGAAAAACTTGTAGGCATTTGCTGCATAGCAAAATTATTATTCCATGCTGTCAAAGTCAGCCTATTTAAAGGCATGCTATTGCCCACGCCGAAGTCTACGGCTAACCAGTCACCCTCGCCGCCCCTCGGACCAGCAGCCCAAGCTGTTGAACTATTATTATCAAATGCTTGTGCGCTCGAAAAATCGTTCCGGAAGGTAGAAGATGCAGTAAATTCAATTGGGTCTTGACCGCTTCCAGTACTGAATACTGCTTCGCCTATAGACGTGCGTTCCGCTCTGTTAGGAATTTCATTTACGAATATTCGCCAATAACGAGCGCCAACATTTTCTTGTATGCTCTCGGCTGGAATACGAACGCGGACACCAAAGTCATTGTCACTTTCTAAAATTACATCTGTGTTCGCTTGGATTGTTTCAACCGCAGTAGCTGGCATTAATCTAATATCTGAAGAAGCTTGATTATTAACAGACTCAATAAGATTGACATTAAAAACTATAGGCACAAATCTTTGTTGACTATTGCTTGGCTCAATCCATATTTCAACTTGTCCAGGCGAAAGGTTACTAAGGGTGAAACGTCCCTCCATGTCGGTAATGGCAAAAGCTGAACCCCTTGATGAAACGCTTACACCTTGGACAGGCTCTCCGCTCACCCCATCAATCACACGCCCAGAGTAACTCGTAGTCAAATTATCATCATCAGACTGCACGGTAATTGTAACACTTTGACTAGACAATAAAACACCATCAGATACTGAGAAGTTTAGTTCTATAAAGCTTGGTGTACGAGATTGTGGTGTAAAGTTGAACAATCCAGTCTGTTGATTTATAGAGGCTCCAGCGGGCAATGGAAATGGTGTTACCCTATATGTCAATGTATCGCCATCAACATCTGATCCTTTAAGTTGAATTGAGACATTCGTACCAACATCTACAGTTCTATCCTCAATCGGAGCTAGCACTGGGGGAGCATTTGCTTCTGTGATCAGTATAGACGTGGTTACAGGTATAGAATTTTCAATACCGTCGAATACAGTTAAGGACAATATATAATTTCCGACGAGATCAGCCGTAAAAACTGGAGCAGCTGTTGAAGAGCTTGATAATATCGCCGTCGAGCCTTGTGGGCTTTGTAAACTCCAAGAGTAGTTTAATGCATCCCCATCTGAATCAATAGAATTCTCACCACTAACTCGTATGATATTACCAAGAAAACCGTCTGTATCGGCTGTAATTACAGCAATAGGTGCGCGATTTTGCGTTGTTATAATGACACTGTCAGCTTCACTATCTTGCACGCCATCATTAACAATAAGGCTGAGTACATATTCACCTCTAACATCTGGTACAAATGTTGGATTAGCGGTTTCAAAGTCAGTTAGCGTCGTCTGACTTCCTTCGGGTCGATTTGTAAGAGACCAGTTATAGTTCAATGCGTCACCAGTAGGATGGAATGAGGCTGATCCATCTAGAATTACTTGCTGGCCAATAAATACAGATTGCCCTGAGCCTGCATCCGCAACAGGCACAACTCGCTCCAGCTCTAACGTAAATGTAACGGGCCACGAGTTGAGCTCACCATCGTTCACGACTAATTGTAAAATATAAATACCAACGAGATCAGGCGTCACCGAAACTATAGGGTTGCTTACTGTCGGCAAAGAAATGTCGCTACCCTGCGGCTTTGAAATTATTGCCCAATGATAAGATAAAAGATCATTATTACCATCAAAAGATTGGTTCGCATCAAAATTTACTTCAGAACCTATGATTGGAACCTTAGAACCCAATTGAGCTATACGTGCAACAGGTCTCAAATTTCCTGTCGTAAGAACCGTTGTACTAAATGACGATGTCAGGCTTGGGTCAAGACCGTCAGTAACACCGAGCTGAACAAGTGCAAAATTTGTTTCTGGTATTTCTGCCTCTACAGCAACACCTTCCCCTGTAAAGCTCGGCAATGCAACAGGGCCGCGCGCCAGCATACTATTAGCGACGACTGTTCCATGGACAATCGTACGGTTAACCAGGTGAGCGCGAGGCGCTAGGATGGTCCCATTAAACTGACGATCCAAGTATAAATCTGTAGCTTCATAAAAATTCCAGATAACTTTGCGTCTTAGGTCGTCATTGCCGACAGCCCCTACAAAATTACCTCTGTTAAAATCAATATCTTGTCCGCCAATATTAACAATAATACTTTCTGCGCCATTTGCATTGATTTCAATCTGTTGGACACGATCATTATTAAACAGTACATTTCCGTCTAAAAGTTCAAAAATTGCAACGCCGTTTGTATCAGGGTTTGCGTTCAAATGGGCAGGTCCGTTTTGCCCATTCGGGTTTGGAATATCAGCGATACTGTTACTCGGCAATGAGGCGAGCTGCGTAGATAAATTTATTAACCCAGAACGCTCAGATGTAATATCAATATCCTCATCATTTATTAGTTGCCCGCCACCGTTGAGGTTCACATGTGTAGAGACTGCACCACCGTGTTGCACATTCCCGCCATTGTTAATATTTTTAGGCCCGCCAGTGATGTCACCGCCTACAATGACGGCGTCAATGTTTTGTCCTTGAGGAATTCGCGTTCCAAACGTTCCAGACGCCCCTAAAAGATCGCCTCCAATAAGAGCAGGGCCCCACGTATCAACATTTGTGTCCAAATCCTCAAACACAATAAGATTGTATTCGGCAAGTAAAGCAATTGTGGCTTCAGACTGTCTACGTAAGCGTTCTTGATCTTCAAGCGATTGAAAATCTATGCCTGTTGTAGCTCTGGATGAACCATCAAACACCCCATCACCAGCAGATAAACCTAGTAAAGACCAATCATAAAGAATGTTAAAATTCGTTCCCTGGCTGCTCCTCGACATACCACCTTCAACGCTAGCTGTTTGATTGTTAATCGCCCCATCAGCGCCTTCAATTGAGCTGCCACTTATCGCAACAGGAGAAATAAAATCTGAACTCAAAACAACAGTGTCATAATCCGTTTTGTTATGAGTATCAGTTACAGCTAATTGAATTACGTATAATTGGCCAGTATCGGGCGTAAAGCTAGTTATAGGGCCAGATACATTCTCTAACACAGAAGAACTCTCAGCGGGTTTTGACAATACTGACCATTTGTAAGTAAGCAAATCACCATTGATATCAGTGGATTGACTACCATCTAGTGTGACAGTTTGACCTAAAGTTATTAACTGACTGCGTCCAGCATTTGCGACAGGCCCAATATTAAAATTTGGGTCACTTTCTGGACTCTGTGCGAGATTATCTGTTGGTGCAACGTAGACATTTACGATATCAATAGAGCTTGCTCCATCTGAATCATCAACCTTGAGCTGAACCTCGAATTGTCCCGCAAGTTTCGGAATGAAAACAAAACGGCCATCCTCATCTTCTAGCAATGTAGCCGCATCAGAGAAATTATCGACATCTGGTACATTCGGGCCTTGTGCATCAGATTGACATTGGGTTTCATAAATTACGCCGTCAACACGTACGCCGCCCTTTTGTTGAAGAACTTGTAAGAAACGCGCTCCACCTGCAGGTACGGTAAAATCGTCATACCGCAAAACATTCGAATCGTAAGCTCCATAAACCGAACCACCTTCACCCACAGTTCCAAGGCTTGTGTAGGTTTCACCATCCGTAGATATAAGGATTTCTGCACGCGCCGATCTACTCCAAGCGGAGGATAAAACGATTTGAAGAATCTCACCTTCAGGGACCGAAACGGAAGCATTGCCAGTCAAATCCATGGTCACTGGGCCGAAATATGTTGTAGCACTTAAGTTTCCAGTCTCCACCGTCCCCTCAGCTAGCGGTACTCCAACTGCCAATTGCGGACTTTGTTGACCGCTAGTAGCGGAGACAGCATGGAAAACACCTTGGCTTTCCAATGTGTTTACAGGACATAACAAATTAATGGTCGTAGCCTCTTCGAGCTCATTAGGCTCATCACTCAAGAGAGAGTCAAAGGGTAAGTAAGATAAAATCGACCATTCAGCGGTCAATCTGTCTCCATTTGCATCATACGTACCCTGTGGATCGAATCTTACAGACTGCCCAAGTCTCGCGACGCGGTCTGCACCCCCCATGGCAACAGGAGGAATGTTACGCGTGGACAACAAAACTGTCTGCGCTGGTGAGCTTTTGCCATTTACATCTGCGACAATGAGTTCAACTCTATAATCGCCATCAATATCTGGTAATAAGTCAGGTCGCGGTGTATTGGCATTATTTAACTCTGCGAGAGATCCATCAGGCTTTCGTATCAAAGTCCAATTATAGGATAATGCAGCGCCTGCCGGAGAAATTGACCCAGTCCCATCCAGCGTAATGGCTGACCCCACCTCAATGACGCGCGCGTGACCAGGATTTGCGATCGGATTTTCGAACGCATAGCTTGGTAAAGCCTCATCACTCGCGTAAGCAAATATTCCCATTACTACTATTGTAATAAGCCCCAAAATACTTGCTAAAAAATAACGTTCTCTATTTTTAAAACCCAAGTAGTTCCCCTCACCCCTCTTAAGCATATCCCCTCCGCAAATCATTAATACGCAATGGTTATTTCAGGTTGCAAAATAAAACAAATAAAAAATATAAATATTTCGATTGTCCTTGCCCCTTAAAACTGGACCATCTTTTAGTTAGTAATTTGATGGAACGGAATTAGGTTATACCGCAAGGGTAGGCTTCGCTCTGTCGAGGACATGAAGCCGCCGCGCGAAGCGAAGAGAGACGGTATAATGCGGATGAGGATGTTATTCGGCTGTTGCGTCAGATTGCACCCAAGGGCATAATAAAAGTTGAGACGACCTCTGGCGCAAGTGTACCAGAGGCTTGTCGATCGGCTGGTGGTGAGCGGCGCACTTGTCATGTTATTGGGATTACACGGAGCAGCTTCCGGTATCAGTCAGCGTCTAAAGATGACGAATAGGAGCTTCGTCTAGCTTTAATCAGGCTAGCAAAGAAGTATGGGCGCTATGGCTACCGTAAGATAGCGGCTCTTCTGCGCATAGAAGGCTGGTCGGTCAATCATATATGAGGGACCGTGGCCCCAGCGGGGCCACGTAAGCCCAATTGGGTTGAACGCATATGGCGTGAGGAAGGTCTACAGCTTCCCAAGCGCCACAAGAAACGTAGGCGGCTCTATCACAAGGATAGTTCTGTCATACGTCTGCAGCCACTTCACCAAAACCATATATGGAGCGTCGACTTTGTTACGACAAGCTGAGCTCCGTACGACCATACAAAATACTGACTGTGCTGGATGAATATACGCGCCGCGCCTTATGCGTTGAGGCGCTGCCCAAGATGGGCTCGGCAGACGTGTTGGAAGCGCTGTACGGGCTTCTCCTTAAACACGGAAAGCCAGACTATATAAGGTCTGATAATGGCTCCGAGTTCATTACAGCCGCTCTCCAGCTCTGGCTACGCAAGGTCGGCATCAAGCCGATACAGATCTATCCAGAGTCGCCCTGGGAGAACGGCTACAATGAACGTATCAATAATACTTTACGAAATGAAGTTCTAAATACAGAATAGTTCACATCCATCAAACAGGCCTAAGCTGTCATCAATATGTGGCTAAAAGAGTACAATCATATCAGACCGCATCAGTCCTTGAACATGCGCCCGCCAATTCCAAAAACCTTACATCAAACTGGTACATGAAATGGGGGCTGGACAGTGAGACAATTAATTTTGACGGTTTTGAAATATTCCACTGCACTGTGAACCTCTAGAATGTTTCACAATTGTTCTTTTTTCTATGACGTATTTGCACAGCCATGAGGGCATTACCTCTATTACTGTTGATAATCAATTTAGCTCTAATTCTTGGTTAAAATTTTCATTATTACGATTGATTGTGATAATGATAGTTCCCGAGTTTAAGTATTTATTTGGTTATTAATGGCTGATACAGATGTTATTGTTTCATTGCCAAAATGAGTGATCTTATCCCCCTCTAACAACCCGAAGTCTTGCAGGGATAATGTTGACCTCTTTTCTGATACAGTCAGATATTTAAGTCCATTATCTTGAGTGTCGTAAATAGGCGTAAGAATCATATGGCTTAAAGCAATGTCATCTGGAAATGTTATATTTTCAAATAACATTACTTTGGTTGCATTTGGCTTTATAGTTTTGACTACCGAGACGGGAGATAGGCTGGGTTCAGAAACGGCTGTGTCCTGCTTTACTTCATTTTCTGTAGTTTCTTCCAATTCATCTTCCAGAGAAATTCGTTTAGGATTACTCGGCATAGCCGGATTGTTATCAGTGTGTGAATTGAGGAATTTTAAACTTCCAAGTAACAAGGCCGTTGAAAGAACAATCAAAATTGCAGTAAGTTTTGTGCTTTTCATTACAAAAATATTAGAAAGGATTATCTCTTCCTAGTTTCTCAGGTTGCCAATTATGAACAAAGGAATGGAAATTCATCACAAAGCCCAAAACTGCCGGGCTGCCTTAAAACTTGAATATTAAGATTTGAAAATCGGTCTACAGATGTGAACAATAGTGATCCATTAAGAGATGCGCGGTAGCCTACAATTGTTCCAATTGCTGAAAGCCCAATATCGCCCTGAAACTCAAAATCAAAGACAGGTCCCCCGCTATCGCCTACATCTGTCCAATCTGTAGGAGTTGTGGCATTGGGAAGTATAGTTGGCTGTTCCACTTATGAGTCCTTGATAGTTTCCGCATTGCAGTTGGTTAGTAGTTCTTCCAATGGCGCATATAAAGTCTCCAATACCTAAAAGAGATTGAAGTGTTGTATCATAAACGGGTAAAAATGTTCCTCGTACAACATTAGTCAAGCTAACTTCTGCGTCATAACGCTCATTTGCTCTAATCATCCATTGAAGGTCGGTCTGTGGAAAAGGGATAGAGGTTTGTGAAAATGGGTCTGACTCTGCCTGAAGTGTATGTGACCGACCATTAACTCTTATGCCTTGATTAAGGCAGTGACCGGCAGTTGTTACTCCTTTTATCCCGTGGCTGTGTGAAAACGATATTTTGTGGTATAGTTGTCCGACGTCATCGCCTATGTCTCAGATTTAAGTCTAGGCTAAGAAAGGCTTTTCGCTCATCTTGTATCTCATGGAGAGAATGATGAGACCAAATAAATCAACGCATGGCGAGCGCATCGTTAGCTTCCGTAACAGCTTCACTCGTAGACGCTTTCCCATCTTTCCTTATACCGCCCCACCCAACATACATCTGCGAATGTGTTTTCTTGTGCGCAACTGGATGAATACAAATTGCTATGGCGTCTTCGTGAGAGACTGGATTGCCTTTGACCCCAGGAAAACGACTCATCAGATCGGGACGAACGTGATGAGCATCCCCATTACAGCCCTCTTTTATATCTTTATAAGAGCCAATCGGATTGGGCAATAGCCCTCTTATTTCACCCCTTTAAAGTCGCGCTCTAATATCTCTGGCGGAATAGGAATATGCGTCCACTCATCCTCTCCGTCCCAAATATAAATGCCGTGATTATAGTCGACATAGACCATCTCATCGCCAAAGGCTTGAATTTTCAGCGGTAAAGGCGCGCCCTTTTTCTTACCTAAATTGGGTTTGATGGGAACCGTCTCACCGTGGAAAGACTCCTCATAAGGGATGAATTCAACCAAACCGTCACGGGTCCCAAGAATATAACGCTCCCCAAACTTGCAGATTGAAACTATGCCTTCATCCGTTTCGCCGACCTCATCAAAGCCGTCTTTGGCATTGCCCATAAGAAGTAAGCCGTCGGCTGTGCCAATCCATACCTTATCAGCTGATTCAATAAAACAGGCCTCTATGACAACTTCGGGAACGCCGACATCTTCCCATTCACTTCCGTCCCAGTGAAAGCAACACCCTTCATCTTCGGGAAGTGGGGCGAAATAGATTTTTTCAGCAGCGGCAATTGCGGCTTCATCTCCAGATTCTAGAGCCCGTACATAAGCCATGTGCTCACGCCCTCTCTTAGCTGAGTCTCTTTTAGGCACAGACTCGCCAAAGATATAAATTGACTCAGTACTTTGCCCATTAATTAAATAAAAGTGCAATAATCCTGACCCTATATTCTCTCCAAATTCGTCTGAATTTAATAACGTCCAATCGTCATCGCCCAGACGCTTGAAAAGCTGTTGATTATATCCTACTGCATAGAGCGTTCCACCCGCATTTGTCATATCCATGATATAGCCCCGCCCTTTGGCATGAGGCGCATCAAGACCCGCACCTTTGATGATTTCCTGAGACATAGCCTTATCCTCAGAAAAGAAAAATACCTTGCCTTCATTGCCGAGCGCAGTCATATCCGTAGCGCTTATTTGGCAAAGCGCATTGACGTTGGTCGAAATATCTTCACGCGTCCATGGCGGGCTTTGTTCGTTATTATAGCGCAATATAATCGTATTTGGATTTTCCTCATTATGGGCATGCAAGGCCAAATAGAATTGGTTCGACGAAACAATACAAGTCGCGCGAATTTTATTATCTGTCATTTGATCTTCCTAGTTGTCGCACGGACTGTCGTATTTTTATATAATCCACTTTTTGTATCTTGTCGGACAGACAGTTTTATAGACTTCTCAATACAGGTTTGGCTAGGGTTGGTTTTCTTACTGCCTTTTTTCTTCTGTCCACCTTGCTTCCTAAGAGCATCATTAGCCTCTGCTACTGCTTCACTCGTAGACGCTTTCCCATCTTTCCTTATACCGCCCCACCCAACATACATCTGCGAATGTGTTTTCTTGTGCGCAATCGGATGGATACATATCGCGATGGCGTCGTCATGAGAGACCGGATTACCTTTGACGCCGGGAAAACGACTCATCAAATCGGGACGAACGTGATGAGCATCCCCATTACAGCCGTCTTTTATATCTTTATAAGGGCCGATGAGACAGTCTGGCTCATTGGGTATCCCTTGGCATGTCTTGCATCCTGCGGCAAAGTTTTGATCAACCAAGCCGTTTTTATTGACATTATCGATACGCTTTTTCAGCTTCCCGCTATAGTTTCCTTTGCCGTCGATATTATCTAATCGTGTTTTTAAAAGGTCTTTTTGCTTTGGCGACCAATCATCATATCCCATTATACGACCTCATCTATATCGACATGGTTTAACTCGGCAATTTTTTGCCCGAGGTCAATCATGGTTTGGTCCGGTTTGACGGAATACTGAAAATGCTTTTGCACCTTTGGGTGGGTGAGCGATTTACCTTGGGTTTTCAGGGCGAAATATGTCCATAATTCCACGCCGAGTGCAGACGTAATACCGATGTCAGCGGCGGCCAATTGCGACTTTTCAACCATTCTATAAAGGCGGCCTTGATCGATATTGGCTGTTTTTTCGGGCAAAGCGTCTTTCATGGCAATCATCACATTAAACCGCAGCACTTCCACCCGCCGCGCCTCTATCCGCTCCATTGTCCGCTCTGACAGTGCCATCCTGTGTTTAGCATTATAAGGCCCGCCGGGATTGTTGAACATCATGACCTCTTCGCCCATGCCCCATTCGGCGTCTGGCGCGGCGATGACGGCACTGGCTGGGCCGAAGAACCTAGGCAGGCGGTGTAAGCCGAGCTCTGGGATGACTTGCGCGATGACATTGGCATCGGCATGGCGAAATAAAACCTGTTGGTGGGTCGCCGTATTCCCGTGGGTTTCTCCCTCGGGATCGAGCGGATCTGGCATAGGCGGTGTGTCTGCGTCGCGCGGGATCATGACGTTATTAATCGTGCGCAGATGCCGGAAGAGCGTCTTTGGCTCCCCAGAGTAAACCCAAAACACAGCTGCGGAGGGGGCGTCTATAACCTCGTCGAGCAAGGCCTCTATGCGCTGCGCTGGCGTCAGGTTATTCTCCCAATAATCCCAACGGTCAAACCGCACAAATTGCGGGGCTGTCTTGGCAACCTCTCGGCCTTCGCTCCCCATATCAAGATAAAGCGGCTTGTGCTTAAAATCATGGTCAAACAACAGACTCGGCAAATCATCAAACTTCGCACCGTCCAGCACTGCGTAAAGCGGGGCCGAGGCCTCCGATAATTTTACTTTCAATAAGTCTTTATCCGGCAAAGCTCTGTCTCATATTTCTGTCTAAGGGCTTACTTACAGTAATAACACCGCATTTGAAAAACCTATAAACCTTTCACGTGAAGAGGGCTACCCTCAATGCGAAAACAGGTTATTTTCTCGGTCTCTTTTAACAATATCGCCAATGGTATTTTTACTGATCCCTCGATCACGAGCAATCCAGCGATAGCTCTGCCTCTCGTCCACGGCCTTGAGAACCTTTGGCGCAAACTTGTCAGACTTAGGCCGTTGTCCCAGTTGGCGGCCGAGTTTCTTACCGCGTGCTTTAGCGGCAGCAAGGCCGGATTTGACCCGCTCACTCAACAGATCACGCTCAAACTGTGCAATGCCTGCCAACAATGTCGCCATCATTCGTCCATGCGGCGTTGATAGCTCAAATGTCATCCCGCTCATAGCGACAACAGACATGACATCAACATATGGACGCCTTGCTGGATGATAAAATCAACAAGAAACTGACACGGTTCATCTGGCTTCGGCAATTCGATGCTGGGAAGAATTCAGCCGACGTTATGGACTTGCTTTACTAAAGTGGAGAGTGTTTCCTATAATTTAGGAGATACATATGACAGGTCACCGACAGATATTCACTAAAGAGTTTCGGCATGAAGCCGTTCGTTTAAGCCGAGAGAGCGGCCGCACGGTTCGCGAGATTGCCGATAATTTAGGCGTGGCGTCATCCACGCTTTCGCGATGGCGCCGAGAGCAAGCTGACGAATTTCCGCCACCTCCACCAGATGATCCACAGAAAGAGTTGGCCCGTTTGAGGCGGGAGAATGAGATTTTGCGGCATGAGCGCGACCTGTTAAAAAAGGCAACTGCCGTTCATTTTTTAAAATAGGCGTATTTTTTTAACTTTCTCATATGTCGATAAAACATTAAACTATGTGTATGACGAGTATGTATTCACCTCTTATAGGCCATAAGGTCGCGGCGTATAAGGCAATTATATGTCCAAACGTCACAAAAAGTCTAAAATGACATTGAGCGCTTTGAGTGACATAGAGAATAATGACAGTGTCTTTAATTATGATTTGTCTATATAAAGCACCTAAAAGCAAACCCCAAAAAGCCACCAGAAACGAGAGAGTTTTAAACGCGCATATTATAACAATTGAGCATTCATCTTGAGGTATAAATTAGCTTACACTCACTTCAATTCAGCACGAAAAGTAATTCCCAATCATATAAGGCTTTAAACCTAAACTAACATGTCCAATTTACGGGGCAGCGTGATTGAATATATTGCGGTTGCACCGTGACAGGTACGTGCATATAGGCTGGCCGTTGTACATAATGTGAGCGCTGTACATATTGCACTTGCGGCGCGGCTTGAGCGTAGATAGGACGCTGCACGGGCGCCGTGCGGTAATAAGGCGCATTTCCGTAATTTTGCGGCGCATAATAAGGCGCATTTTGATGAGGATTTGCATAAGCCGCTGTTTGCTGCGCGCCGGGATAGGTGTTTCTATGGCTGCCGACAAGCAATGTACCAAGTTCTCCAAAGGCCATACTCACACCAAGGCCAGGGCCGCGTTTGCCGATACCGACACTCGCGGCTGGACCAAAACCGAATAGCTTTGTACTCGCACCAAGGCCTAATCCGCCGCCAGATAATCCACCCTCCACCGCTGCGCCAGTATTGGCAATGCCGCCAGATGCACGTACGCCAAGGCCATTACGGCCCAAGCCGCTATCCAGCGAGGCGCCTAATGGGCCAACACCCACATTGGCACCCTGCCCTATACCATTTAATCCCAGTCCAGCCCCGACCCCAGCGCCAAGCTGCCCAACGCCGAAACCAACATTTGGATTAAACCCTTGACCTCTTAGGCCTAAATCTAATCCCGCACCACCCGGCTGATGTCCATAGCTTTGGTGACTTGGCGTTGGATTATAATATTGCGCCGCCGCTTCGCTCGTCAGCAAAGCCAGAGTAGATAGCGCGATGAAAGACGACTTTAAAAGATAAGACATATAAAATTCCATTTCCTTTATATTTTAATCACAGCAGTCGCATTTCAACGAGGTAATTCGCCTGACAAGCGAGTCTATATCGACATTCAATGCTCTGGCTCTATTTTACCAAAAATGTCACAGGTTTTAACGCTGCAAGCATTTTAGAGCCGTCCATGACTTTAGCAGATACCTCATATTGCCCCTTTTGAACAGGCCAATTATAAACCCCGCCTTGACGTTTGAGTGACTGACCATCAATCGTCCAAACAACTTGATGCTTTTCCGACACGCCTTGAATGAAAAATTCAAAGGCCTGATCTTTGGATGGTATGCGCGGATCATAGGCAATATGTAGCCCGTTGACAGGACGCTGCATTATAAACGCCGTTTCCTCAAATATATCCAAATTTGGCGCAAGGGGTTGCCTATTAGGCAGGTCATTTGTCAATTTCGTATTCGGCGCAAACCACTCAGTATACGTCTCGCAACTATCCGTTTTTGTCTTTATCGTCACGGCAGCGCCGTTAACACACAGGTCTTGTCTGGATAATTTCGTGTCCAGAATTAACGGCCTTGTATCTTTATGCTGGTTAAGCTGCGAAAATATACTGCGTAGTAATAAAGCTGGCCCAGTAGAGCCTGTAATACCATCCGTTGGTGTTTGGTCTAAATTTCCCATCCATATACCGACCGTGTATTGATGATTAAACCCAACCGCCCAGCTATCTCTATAATCACTTGAGGTGCCTGTTTTGACAGCCGTTTGCACGGGGAAATTTAAGATACTATACTCACCAAACTCTAACCTGCGAGCTTTTGGGTCAGACAAAATATTTCCCATAAGCGAGGCAATTTCTGATGGCATAACACGGCGTCTTGAGCGGTTTTGCTCCGTAGGCATTGCTATTAAGTCTCCAAACACGCCTTGATTGGCAATGGCGGCATAAGCCTGCACCAACTCGTACAAGCTGACTTCCCCGTTGCCTAAGGCAATACCATCGCCGTAAAAATTAGGATGCGCGGTTAGGCTCGTAAAGCCAAGCGTATCTAAATAGGTCAAATAATTATCACCACCCACATGCTGCAATGCTTTTAAGGCGGGAATGTTTAAAGAATTTCCTAAAGCTTGCCGAAGTGTTACGGGGCCATAAAATTGGCGGCTGTAATTTTGATAGCTATGCAAGCCATGGCCAACAGATTCGATAAAGGGGGCATCATCAATTATGCTCGCAGCCGTCCAGCCTCTTTGCAAAGCCAGACTATATAGAAAGGGCTTGAGCGCAGAGCCCGGCTGTCGCGGCGTTGTAACGGCATCAATAAATCGTCCAGGGGTTGCCGCGTTCTCAGCACCACCAACGGCCCATGTCAGAATTTTACCCGTTTTATGCTCAACAATTAAAACGGCCCCGTTTTTAACATGTTTTGTATCCAGATCGCGCAATCTTGTATCGAGCATATTTTGAATGCTAGATTGCAAATTGGCATCAAGATAAGTTTTGACTTTGCCATAAGCTTGACGCCTTTGCGGCATATCAGACACAGGCAAGTCTTTGACATAACTCACGAAGTCTCTTGCAAAAATATTTAGACTTGGCGCTTCAAGCGTTAAGGTTTCGCCCAACATCCTGTCTTTATCCTTGTGCGTAATATAGCCCTGACGGGCCATAAGCGCGGCTAATCGGTCAATACGTCCTTCTACACGCGATATATCTTTCCACAAATCCATACGTCCCGGCGCGCGCACTAAAACGGCCAGTGCGAGCATTTCTTTGCGGCTAAGGGTCGAAAGATCACGATTAAAATAGTAATTCGCCGCTTGCGCAACGCCGCGCCGATTGGCGGCATAGGGAATTTGATTTAGGTAAAATTCGAAAATTTCATCTTTGGTAAATTTATTTTCCAGATTTACGGCATCAAAGCCTTCAAGCCAGCGCGACCCAATCGTTCTTGGTCTTGGGTGGATCATACGGATGGTTTGTTCCGACATCGTGCTTGCCCCGCGCACAGCCCGCAATGATTTAATATTGGTAACTAGGGCTGCGGCTCTGGCTCGCCAATCTGGCCCGTTATGCTTATAGAAGCGTTTATCTTCGGATAGAATGAATGCGGTTTTTAAAAATTCTGGGATGTCATGTAAATCCACTTGGTCATGCACGTTCCACGCATTTTGATACGTCACATTTAATGGCTGCTCACGGCTATCCAAGACTTGAATATGCGCTGCGCTTGACGTTATGTTCCTTAATGATTGCGGCACGGGCTTTAAGTGATTTATTGTCACAAGGTACAGCACGGTAAAGCCGAGCGCGATAAGGCCGCATACAATAAGGAATATATACCGCGCGTGATATTTGAACGCTGCTAACATTATGGCTGCCCAACGCTGCCATTGACATGTAATGTTCGGGGCAAGCCTTTACCGTAAACATCTGGGTCATAGCTTTCTTCGGCATGAATAGGCAGCTGCGTAAACTCGCCTTCGGCTATGGCTTGAGCCGTATATGAGAGAACATAATTTCCAGCGGGTAAGTAATCTGAATAGAAACGCGCGGCATCATGGCGCAATTCTTTATGGTGGAAACTCCAGCGCGAAACATTGTAATATCCCCAATCGGTAAAGTTAAACCACCAAGAGCCTGCTGAAGCTTTAAATTGACCTTTATCTGCATCGACAATGGACGCGGTTGCCAAATCTCGATTAACAGGTTCTAACCCGCCTGGAATCGGGTCATCAACGACAACAAAATTTCTTGCTACTGGGAGCGATACAAAAATATCAACCCGCACGAGATCGCCGCGTTTTATTTTAGACGGATTATCAAGCAAGACCCATTCATCGCCGCGCATGACGCTCAATTCTTTACGAATATCTATCCCAGCATTTTGCGTTTGCGCCGCTATATCTAAAGGCGCGTAATGCATGCGTGTGGCATAATAAAGCTGGCCTTGTCCTGTACGAGAAATATTGACTGTACGGCGCATGCCAACATCTGTCTTTGTAATAGGTTTGGATAGAGTGACTTGCGGGTCTTTAAGCGCGCTGAATTTGGCTTGCCCTATCGCGGTTCCGTCAATATCCACCGACACAGTGAGGTCTGGCGTGGTTGCCTCGTAAATCCGCGCATAATCAATCAGGCCATTCATACAGAATATATTTTCTTGGGTGTTTTCCCAATGGTCACGCTTGCCGCGGGTTTGGGTGATTGTCCGTGTGAGTTTGAAGGGTATATCACCAATAAGGTCTTTGTCTTTACCGCTTTGTGACATCACCGAGAATGTTGACAAAATGGCGCAATTTGCGCGCATAGGCGTTGCAAGAATGCGCGCATATCCATCATCTAACTCTTCATTAAATGAGAATTTCCCGCCTGATTGAAATGAAGCCGCAAGTATGGATTCAGTAATAGCCGCTTGTAATTCATCCGCGCCGTCAACATTCATCGCCGCTTGGAGATAATGCGCTTTGCCAAACAAATCCATATAACCAAGCTCTGACCTGTAGCGTTCCAAATCTTCCGCCGAAATTACGCCATGCTCCGAGAGCGCCGCTAGGGCCACAGCCCGCACGGATGATGACATGCCGCGTGAGTAAAATGTTGGTACAACATTTTTCTTTAAAAGCCTGCCCAGATAGCTATGTAGATTCGCTTCAACCGTCTCTGGTACGTCATACCCGCTATCTCGCAGCCAATTAAATGCTAGGGCCGTGTAAGCGCTCAGATAAGGGCTAACATACTCATCCTGCGTGCGGTAATAGGCCATGCCGCCATTAGGGGCTTGGTAGTTTGACGCTTGCTTTAATATATCTTGCGGCAAGGTTTCGCTTGCCTTCCATGTAAAATCCTCAGGCATATAAGCTTTGAGGTTTTGGTAATGGGACGCCATAACGCCGCGAGTGAGTTTAGACTCCCAGCTTGTATAGCTATAATCGCGAATATATGTAAAAGCGCCTTCGACATTCCCAATCACCGATGGGGATAATACAACACTGACTTGGCCTGTATCTGTATGGATATTTTCAGGGAATAAAAGCGCCTCTGTTACAGTGCTATCTGTTGTCATTGCGTAATTTGCCGCAACATCTAATGAGCGGCGTTTGTTTACAGGCAAGATATGGGTTACTCCATCGCTGTCGATTTTATCACTCGCCGAGACAATGAAATCAATACGGCCATTGGGCGCGTTTTTATCCTGAGGCAATATAGCTGCATTTACCGGCATATAGACAGTTTTACGCTTAAATGGTTTGAGCCGAATAGTTGTTTCATAAGTGCATTTTATCGCAGGCCGCAGATCATCATCATCGCTGCAAGCTTTGCCCTTCTTAAGCGGGCCTCTTGCCGAAATATTGACGGTAATTTTTCGGGTTTTGTCCGTGCGGTTCATCACATTAAAGCCCGCCTTGAACCTATCACCTTCCATAACTTGATTGGGCATAACAGGCCGCACTTCTGTCGGGCGGTTGACTTTGAAATTCACATCTCCCAGCCCCATGCGGTCAGACGGCGTAACAGCAAAGGCTAGCACACGCCAGCCCGTCAGATTATCTGGCACGGTGAATTCAAGCTCTGCATCTCCGTTTTCATCTGCGATAACGGACGGGTTCCAATAGCTGACATATTTAAATAGCGAACGAACACTAAAATCAGCACCGCCATCCCCGCCAGGATTAGCGCCCTTCTTTTCAAATTTTTGACGCCCTAAAAGCCGTGTAAGCAGACTAAAATTTCGAACATCTAACCCGTCTAAATCATAAAATCCTTCATAAGGGTCAAAATATGAAGCGCCGCCTTGAATTAAATCCAGCACAGCTTCGTCCAAAACTACAACTGCCATTTCAATGGGTTCCGTCTTATCTTTAAATTTAGGCTCCGCATGCAGATTTAATTTCACGACATCGCGCGGTTTATATATTGGCGCATCCGTTACCGCTGTGACATCAATTTTTTTATAGGGATCTTTGACGTTGACTTGGATATAGCCTGTTTTAAAAGACGGTTTACCCAAATCAACTTGTCCATATTCTGGCAGCGGGCTATCCACACGCGGCGACATTGCTGTCACAGAGAGATAAAATCCTGGCATCATGTCTTTGGTGACTTCAAATTCGATGACGGGCGTGCTGCTACCCAGCGGCTGCACCCATGACTTTAATACACCATAACGTTCAATCGATATAAGCGCCTGAGCCTTTTCATAAGGATTTTTGATTAAATATCGCGCCGTATCGCCAATATTATAATTGGTTGCTTCGGCTATAATTTGCAAAGAATTATCATTAGGTTCTTCCCAAATAACACGCCCTTTACCCGCAACCCATATAGGTAACACGCTAGAGTGCTTACGGTTTTTGCTATCTGTTATAGTGGCTGTAATTTTGTAGTTGCCCGGCTTTTTCGGAGTAAACCCGCAGATTTGCACAGATGTTTTTGATGTACCTTCACAGCTACCCACTACATCCCATGTTCTGATAAAATTGGTGACATAGCTATTTCCTGCGCCTTTTACCTTAGCGCTTTTCACCGTTAGATATTCGATTTTCAGATCAACATCTGATCCTGCGGCAGGCACGCCGCGCTCATCCACAACAATATATTCTATATCAGCAGGTTTATCTGCATCGTAAATCCATTGCCGTGCATTAAGCCCCACCAAGCGATCAACGCCCATATATTTAGCCCGGCCGGACGCCGCAATATATTTACCGCGATCATCGCGCACAGCACTTTCAACTGTCAGATAGCCGTGAATAGATTTGATTTTTGATAAATCTATATCATGTGATCTCTCCCCGTTATCATCCACAAGGTCAATTTGGCTAAATATCGTATAGGGCCGCCGAGACACATGCGATTCATTGGAAAATTTAAATCCAGCTGCAACAGGATGGTGAGATGAAAAAGGCGATGGCCGAAACGTTCCTGTGACCCGTATTTCTGCGTCTATATATGGCCCGCCAGAATGTAAGCGCGATTGAGTCTCAACTGTCAAAACATCTTCTGGCTGGAATAAATCACTATTGAGGCTATTTGTGACTTTAAACGGCGATGGTGTAAAATCGCTCACTAAAACCCGCATGGGCGTCCAAACATAATCCTTTGTAAAATCTGCCTTAAGCTGAAATTGATACCAGCCAATAGGCGCCGTTTCAGGAATTGTAAATTCACCGTGCAGCCCGCCAAATTCGGATAAGGTAATATCCTTAACTTCATGGGCAATTTTGCCTGTAGGATCGATGATTTCGAGCTGATATGTCCCTTTTGGCGCGGCTATATAAGTTTCATTATTTTGATCTCGGACATAGATTTTATATTGGATTGTCCCGCCAGCGCGGTAAACGCCTTGCGCTGTTGTACCCCAACTATCTATATGACCATATTTTTTTTCTGGGCGTTCCCAAATTGTATAATTAGACACACGATAAGCATTTAGAGCAAATCTATTATCAAGCGGCATAAGGCTCATTTCATCGTCTTTGTCAACCCGTATGAATAACCGCTCGCAATTATCTGTATTGCACCATTTTAATAGATCGTTTTTCGGGTCTAAATCCTCCAAACCTTTTAACATGACCTGCCCTGTAGAATCGCTCACAGCTTGGTCGAGTACCTCAACATCGCTTGAAATTTGGCTGATATAGTCTTTATAAATTTGTACCTTTGCCCCCGGCACAGGCAATCCCGTTTTCAGATCAACCACCCAGACAAGCGTATTATAATGCCCTGCTTTAACATGAATTTGATAAGGGCTAACAACGGCGAATAACCTGCGTGAATTTGCATGTTTATCAACATCTGGCTGTGTCGATAGATAGCCATAAACTGCACCGCTAGCTCCGCCAAGCATATCGCGAACCTTCATCGGCATAGCAAATTGTACATCTTTGGCCGTTCCAATATTATTCAGCTTTGATGTTTGATCCGTTTTACGGCCTGCTTGCGTCAGGGCGGTATAGTTTAACTCAGCTTCATCTAAATTTGTTACATATAAAGGAACATCAGAATCCACACCTTGTTCTAACACAGCTGTTGTGTGAATGAGTTCAAAATTTGGCAAACGATGATCTGTGAAAAAATTAAGATTAACAGAAGTTTTTAATCGGCGTCCAAATTCATCCTCAATCGCAGCTATAGCATTTGCGGAATTATCTTCGCTTTCATTACGATCTTTATTCGATAATTTTAAATTATAACTATGCGCGGCCTTAAGACGCTCTGGCAACGTTATGTCATAAGTTTGGTTAAGCCTATGCGGGCGGCGCAAAAATGAGTAATCATAACGGTTCTCCCATGGATTATAATCTTTACGCCCGCCATTTAGCGGCGGTGTAATTTGGGCATTTACCTCAATTTGAGAGCTTAAGACAGGCGCAGAAAAAGATAAACTAACGGCTCTAAGCGGATTACATTTTTCAATGTTTTTCGTATTTTCTGGTGTAATTAAAAGGCGTTCTCTTTCATTCGATACGCATTTAACACCTAAAAATTCAAAGTCTGGAAAGGTATAAAAATTTACGGCTACCCTATCTTCAATTCCGTTTTCTGACCCCATAGCCGAGACAATGCCAGGCTTAACCTTAAGATCAATATTACTGTTAAGCGGCAGTGGTTTTTTAGGCGACACTAACCACACACGCCGCGCTTCTTGTCCTGTATTTTTTTGCCCTTTGAAGGTTTGAAGCTCATCGTCAGCCATTTGCCCCGCGCCATCTTGCGGCCCAAAATCAAGGATGTAACTCTCCCCGGGGGCTGTTATGTAACGCGGCGTTTCGCGGCTATCTAAATCGGGTTTAACGGATATTTGGGTTGTTATTTTAACGCCTGCCACATCTTCACTCGCATATTCAAATGCAACAAATTTTTCGACAGACGCCTTAGAGACAGCGTGGTTAAACACGACTTGAATGACGGGAGAGCCTGGCCCTTCCCATGTTCGAAACCGAGTAGACCGAATAATGGGTCGCTGGGTGATAAAACTGGCTTTATAAGCTTTTTCAATAATAGCGCCGTCCTGAGCTTGAATGCCGGGCTCCATGATGATTTTATACTCAGTGGCTTCGCGCGGTGTATCCTTATCGCTGAGTTGACACGCCAAAGCACTTGTATTGAGCCAACGCCATTCGCACTTTAACTCAGGTGAAATGTGAACAGGAATATCTTTCTTATCACGGGTCATACGGCCAATCGGAACAACGGCTCGGTTAAATTGAAACACAATTTGGCGCGGAGGCGTTATATCTTCTCCGCTTGGCGTTACACGGTTTATCCGAAGGAGGCCACCCTGCCCCAAAATGACTGGGCTCTGGCCCGGTTTTAATGCAGCGCTGCGCACCGCCTTTTCTGCGTTTGTTATATCACCTAGAAATTGCCCTATAAAGACACCAAGAGCGCCACATAAGATTATCAAGAAAAATAGCGACAGCCCTCTGATATATTTCATGATGCGATTCTCCCTATGTGACGTTACTTCATGTATTAGATATTGAAAATGTTAAAAGCGTGACCCGTTTTGCCTTTGTTTGGGCTGGATTATGGCGGGATTGGGGCTTGCGTTCTGCCGCGCACCCCTTATGCAGCGCGCATGTTATCCATTACTGATCTTGATTACGCTGTCCAAGGGCGTCCTTTGTTTAGAAAAGCCAATGCGCAGATCGCAGCTGGATGGAAAGTAGGCTTAATTGGGCGCAATGGGACTGGGAAATCCACCTTGCTTCGGCTTATCCGCGAGGAAATTGAAAGTCCAATGCGTGATGCCTCTATCAAACTTAATAAAAACGCACGGCTTGGCTGGGTCGCGCAAGAGGTTGATGCTTCGGATGAAACCATCATGGAAGTAGTTCTGGCCGCAGACCAAGATCGCCATCGTTTGATGAAGCAATCTGAAACGGAAACAGACCCTGACAAGCTTGGCGAGATATATGAACGCCTCACCGATATGGATGCGTGGAATGCTGATACGCGCGCCGCTATCGTCCTTATGGGCCTTGGGTTTACACCAGATGATTTTCACCGCGCGACGAAAGAGTTTTCGGGCGGCTGGCGAATGCGCGCAGCCATTGCTGGCGTACTTGTCTCTGAACCTGATGTGCTTTTACTCGATGAACCGACCAACTATCTTGACCTTGAAGGCGCGACTTGGCTTGAAGGCTATATTCGCAAATACCCTCATACTGTCATTATGGTGAGCCATGACCGCGAACTTCTCAATCGTTCCGTGACACATACACTTGCCCTTGAGCATCAAACCCTGACGATAACGCCCGGGGGTTATGATGATTGGATGACATTGCGCGCCGCTAAAATAGCCCAGCTTACTGCGCAAAAAGCCAAACAAGACGCAGATAAAGCCCATCTTCAAGCCTTTGTGGATCGCTTCAAAGCCAAAGCCTCCAAAGCTCGCCAAGCACAATCACGCGTAAAAATGCTTGAAAAAATGCAGGATATTGCAATTCCGATCGCAGAGCGCACTACGCCTTTTTCCTTTCCTGCCCCCAAAGGCAAGCTCGCACCGCCCATGCTGCAATTAGAAAATGCAGAGCTAGGGTATGGCGTGGATGCAAAAATTCTATCAGGTGTCAATTTACGATTAGACCCTGATGACCGTGTGGCCATTGTCGGGGCAAATGGGCAAGGCAAAACAACTTTAGTGAAATCCATCGCCGAGCGTCTGCCGCTTATGTCTGGTGAGCGTAAAGCCCCAATGAGCCTGCGTATTGGCTATTTCTCTCAAGACCAACTTGATGAGCTTACTGCGGGCGAAACCGTATTAGATCATGTCGCGCAAAAATTAGAAAAAGGCACACCGCAGCACAAAGCCCGCGGCGCGGCGGCGCAAATGGGATTTTCTCATGAGAAGGTCGAAACCAAGGTTGAGAAATTATCAGGCGGAGAAAAAGTACGCCTTTTGCTCGGCTTAATGTCGATTGATAAACCGCATGTCCTTATCCTTGATGAGCCGACATCGCATTTGGATATTGATAGCCGCGAAGCCCTTATCTATGCGCTCAATGATTTTCCGGGCGCAGTTTTGCTCATCACCCATGATGTTTATTTGGCCGAAGCTACAGCCGATCAATTATGGCTCGTCAATAATGGCCGCGCGAAACGCTATGATGGGGATTTACGCGATTATAAGAAATTGGTCATGCAGGCTGATCGCGCTTAGAAATGGATAACACGGTTTTCTAGCGCAGCTTGTTGCGCGGCAAGTCCCATTTTTACAGCCATTTTCCCGTCATCTGTCGTAACCTCGACTTGGCCGTGTCCCTGCACGACTTTTAAAAACTTTTCATGCTGATAAAAGGTCGAGCCATGATGATCGCCTGCCATAAGCAAATCATGATCAATCACAACATCTGTCGTCACAGGGCGTTTAGGTGTGCGCGGAGCTATGGTGATTTGAGAATTAGGCGGAGGCCCAATATCAGTTGGCCAAAATCTATGCGGGCCTGGCATACGGCACTCTATTTTCCCAGCTGGCCCAACTGCACTAATCTCTTCATTCCATAATGTCCCATCGGCAAACATACACAGCTCTAGCATAGCCCGCGCGCCATTTTCAAAATCAAATATGACATAACCCCCGTCCCAAATATCAGGCGTTTGGCCGTTATAGACCTCATCTAGATGATTGACGATTTGGCCCGCACTGGCGCTTACACGGATTGGATTTGACTGTGTGATAAACCGCATCAAATCGAAAAAATGGCAACATTTTTCAACAAGCGTTCCGCCTGTATTTTTATTAAAACGGTTCCAGTCACCAACTTTTGGTAAAAACGGAATACGGTGTTCCTTAATGGTTAGCATCTTCACCCCGCCCGTCACTGCATCAGCCTGCGCCGCCATTTGCGCGATAGGCGGCATATAACGATATTCCATAGCCACCCAGATTGGGGCTGTGTGAGACTCTATCATATGCGTAAGCCGCGCCTCTTGCATTGGGTTAGTGTAGAGGGGCTTTTCACATAATATTGGCAAATTACAATGCATGGAAATCTCTTCAAGATTGTCAACATGTAGATAATTTGGGCTGACGACAACCAAAGCATCCAGCTCTGGTAGGCTCGCGAGTTCTTTGATAGAGCTGCAAATCTGCGCGCCATTAGCACGATGCGCCGCGCCTTTGGCAAGGCTGTCTATAGGGTCATAAACCGCATAAACAGCAGCACCATCCAAGAGGTTGAGATTGTTAATATGCTCAAGCCCCATCATACCACAGCCAATAATGCCGTATTTTTTTGTCATATTTCCAACCTAACGCCTATTCACGTAATGACAGATATGCGGATTGAACCACGTTTTAGAAAACTCAGCAGGATCGCCCCATTGATCCCATGCGATACGCTCAATATAGCCTGCCATATCCTTAGCGGACAGTCCAAAGTCTTTAGGCGTCCAATCCGGCATTTGCGCGCAACTGACCTTATCTTCCATCCGAGATATAATTAAGTTCAGAGAGCTTTGGTAATAGCTATATAAAGACTCGCTCATATCAAATATATTCAGATTTCTTGCAAAACGCTCATCTAGCCATATCTGCTCTAATGCACTGACTTGGCCATCTAAGTACCGCAAGCGTGTGATACAATGCGCGATTTTAGAGCCGCCAAAATGAGGCGCGTCAACGGGCTTGTTTTTTAAATCAATGCGAAGAATTTTCGCCGTTGGTAGCCCCCCGCCTTTTAACAGTTCTAACCGAAAAAGCCTGTAAATGCTTTCAACTGTGGTTTTAGCACGGATGTAATTACCTGAGCCTTGTATGCGCTCAAGCAAGCCTCTTTCTTCCAAAATCCCTAATGCCTTTCGCAGTGTCCCAATGGCAACGCCATAATCTTGTGCCATTTGTCTTTCCGTTGGCAAGCGCGCGCCATCGGTTAAAATACCCGCCGAAATTTCGCGGATAAGGGCTTCGCTAATTTGCAAGCTTTTGGGGAGTTTTCTGGGTTGTTTCATAGATACAATAAATAATTGATACATGATTGATATAGTTAATTTGCTGTGATAGGCAAGTTATAAATTTCACCCTCCAATCATACAGCTACTCACATATCTAAAAAGTTATCCATATGAGCCTAGTCCCCATCACGTCAGAAGATCTTAAAGCGCCAGAAGTTTCATGGTTCTCCGCTTTATGCTCTGATGATTATCAGTTTTTAGGTGTCCCGCAAAATGATCTAAAATCAAGTTGGGAGCATTGCAGCAGTATTTTATTAGAAGCGGAAAAACAAGGTTTTCGGAATATCTTATGCCCGTCATCTTATCAGGTCGGGCAAGATACATTAAGCTTTGTGGCAGGCTGCGCGCCTTTGACAAAAACAATTAACATGCTTGCAGCTGTGCGCTGCGGTGAAATGCAGCCCATCATGCTCGCCCGGACATTAGCCACGCTTGACCACATGTTAAAGGGCCGCTTAACGGTGAATATCATTAGCTCTGATTTTCCTGGCGAAAAAGCAGATAGCGCTTATCGTTATAAACGCTCGCGCGAAGTTGTGGCGATTTTAAAGCAAGCTTGGACACAAGATGTCATCAATTTTGAAGGACAGATATATAATTTCAAAGATGTGCCAACGGCGCCGGCCAAACCATATCAACACAATGGCGGACCGCTGCTATATTTTGGCGGCTATTCCCCGCCGGCTTTAGAGTTATGCGGGGAGCATTGCGATGTATATTTGATGTGGCCAGAGCCTAAAGCCCAAATCGCAGAGCGTATGAAAGCCGTAAATGCTGCGGCACAAAAATTTGACCGCACATTAGATTACGGCTTTCGCGCCCACGTCATTGTCCGTGACACAGAACAAGAAGCCCGAGAATATGCAGAATATATTGTCAGTAAACTCGATGATGAATATGGCAAAGTCATCCGTGAGCGCGCTCATGATAGCTCTAGCCTTGGCGTGGCTCATCAAGCCCGTGCCCGCGAACTTGCTGACAAATTTGGTTATGTTGAACGACATTTATGGACAGGCATAGGTCGTGCGCGGTCGGGCTGCGGGGCAGCCATTATAGGCTCTACAGATCAAGTCATGTCCGAAATCGAATCTTATATGAAACTCGGCATTCGATCGTTTATTTTTTCTGGCTACCCGCATGTAGATGAATGTCGACATTTCGGGTCTCGGGTTTTAAAGGACCTTAAAACCTCGTCTTTGCCGCATATTTATGGCCGTGTGCCCGCAGAGACGCCCGATACACCCTTAGCCAATGGAAACAGAATATAATGCTCCGTATAGACCTTGCTCCAACTTTAAATATTTCTCGCCTTGTTTACGGTATGTGGCGGCTGGGCGACGATAACGATACATCACCGTCCCATGTTCAGGCTAAAATAGAAGCTTGTCTGGAGCAAGGCATCACGACCTTAGACCAAGCCGATATTTATGGCGGTTATGAAGCAGAAGACATTTTAGGTAAGAGTTTTAAGGCCGCCCCTCACCTCAAAGATAAAGTCGAGATTATCACCAAATGCGGTATCATTGCACCTACGGGCCGTCATGCCGATAAGCGCGTTAAACATTATGATACATCACGCCAGCATATCACAGCTTCCGTCGAAGCCTCTTTGAGATTGATGAATATAGAGCAAATCGACCTTTTGCTCATTCACCGTCCTGACCCATTTATAGATCATAACGAAACAGGTGCATGTTTAGACGACTTGATTTCATCGGGTAAAATCAAAGCGGCAGGTGTGTCTAACTTTAAACCTTACGACATGACTTTACTAGCCTCTGCCATGTCAAGCCCATTAGTGACCAATCAAATCGAGATGAGCCTGACATCCAATGAGAGTTTTATCAATGGCGACATTGCGTTCTTACAAGAAAACAAGATTGCCCCAATGGCGTGGTCACCTTTGGGCGGTGGATCCATATTTAGCGATAAAAACTCAGCTTTGATGCAGCGTATTTCACAACTCGCCAGTGCAAATAATGTCGATGAAGCTGCGGTTTGTGTGGCTTGGTTGCTCGCACATCCCGCTAATATCATTCCAGTATTAGGGACAAATTCTCTTGCGCGCATTCAAACCATTTCAAAGGCTTTAGACATCACCATAGACCGCCAAACTTGGTTCGAGCTTTACAATACAGCCAATGGATATGATGTCCCTTAAGACGCATTTGGCTTGCTTTGCACAGCAGGCCTTATAAACTGTGTTTATGGCTGATTTATCAAACCTTATTGCGCATCGTTTTCGAGGGTTTACAACTTATGAAAACTCCCTTGAAGGCCTGCATGCTGCGTTAGATTTCGGTGTCAAACAAATTGAATTTGATATTCGGGTTACAAAATGCGGTACACCGCTTATCTATCACGACGAATATGCACTGGATAAGAACGGAAATTTACATCACCTCAAAGACGTTAAAGCCAGTGCGTTAAAAACGCTAGGCGGTGTATTTTCGCATATGCCAAGCGCTGAAGCGCTTTTCGCGGCTATCGCGGCCCATGCCAATCAAGATGTAAAAATTCTGATTGATATGAAAGATGCAGGCTTTGAAGATATGCTCTATGCGCTCGTGCGGGCTAATCACCTTGAAGACCGCGCTCTATGGGTGTCATGGTTGCCTGAAACACTCTACGCCATTCATGATCTTGACCCAAAGGCCAAGCTTTGCCTGTCTCATTGGTGCGCGGAGCCAACGGATAAAGATAAGCGTATCCATCAGGTCTTCACAGCGCAAGATGGTCACATTGCGCGCCCAAAGCGCAGATATGTGCATGGTGAGCGATCAGGCTGGCACGTCAGCGGCGGGGTGCAAGGTGACCTGCGACAAATTTTAACGTCTGTGTGCATACCGCAGGCTATGGCGACACGCGCGCTTGTTGATGATTATCATAAAGATAACATCGCCGTTTCAGCCTTCTCCTATGTTGAGTGGGCGCATATAAATCGTCATCAAAGCGAGTTTAACATCGATGACTATTTCATTGATAGTCAATCTGTTTTTAATGAAATCACTTAAAATTCATCATCCGTAACATCACTTGGGCGCTCATCGGTGGGAATGGCGTAACTCCCCTTTAGCCAACGCCCTAAATCTACATCTGCACAGCGTTTAGAGCAAAATGGCTTAAATTTATCGGCCTTTAAGACGCGTTTACATATCGTACAACACTCACGCGGGATCTTGCTATTATCTGTCTGCGCTAACATTAACGGCCTCCCCAAGTGTGATGTCAAAGCGCGCGCCAATACGATTTGTGAGTTCCGCGCGCCAATCAAATTT
Organism: uncultured Caulobacterales bacterium; assembly: GCA_937929915.1. Classification (GTDB taxonomy): domain Bacteria; phylum Pseudomonadota; class Alphaproteobacteria; order Caulobacterales; family Maricaulaceae; genus Litorimonas. Next base: position 35,907 of record CALFUN010000019.1, read on the forward strand.
AACCGATTTCAGCCAATCCAAAATATCTTGCGGTACATGCAAGGTAAGCTTCGCGCCCGCATTCACGCCGCCTTCGCGCTCTAAGCGGCGAAGTGCGCGCAAGGCACGCGTTTCTAAAGTTGGACTCCCGTAACGGTCATTTAAGCGAGCATCCAAGGGTAAATCATCCATACTGCGTGTCATTTCAACACAGCCAAAGCGTGATATAGGCGCAATTTTGACAAAGGCAGGGTCATTCGCAAACACATTTTCAAGATTTCGCAAAAGCGATGTGCGTTGTTTGGGTTGCCGTAAATTTGGAAAATCTATGACAACTAATCCGCCCAATCCGCGCAGACGTAATTGCGACGCAATCAGCTGCGCGGCAGCGATTGCGCTATTAAGCGGAGTTGCAGCTTCGCCCTTATCCACGTCAATCGCGAGCAAGGCTTGGGTTTGATCAAATGTCACAGACCCGCCGCCTTTCACAGCGATTTGGCGCTCTACAGCATCATCAAGTGATGAAACTGATGTGTTTTCAAAACTTATATTAGGGTATTTTAAGGTTAAATATTCTCTTAAGTCATGTCGTTTCACAGCGCCAATTTTATCGCGGCTTGCCTCGCCGACATAGCTCAAATTTGGCCCCTTTGTCCCAATCGCGGCGCGCGAGATTTCGACATCCAGCAATAAGCCTTCTGTTAATTGCGGTAATGTTTTGCGTGAAGAAAATTTCAGCAATCCTGCTGGGCCTGATCCTATATCAACAAATGCCCCCGCGACGGACGGATCTATCGCTGTTACACGCCCTGTAAATATATCCCGCGAGCGCGGCGGCGCGGTTTCAATATGGCGGCGTAAATGAAACTCCACAAGATGACGGCCTTCATAAATAGCGGCGCGGGTTTCCCCTATGGCATCTTCAATGACAGCTCTGCGTTTCATAGCTCAACACCCGCGGCGTGTAAGAGGTTGCGAGTTTCATAAACAGGCAATCCAACAACCCCCGTATAAGACCCTGAAATATGGTGGATAAATGCCCCTGCGCGGCCTTGAATCCCGTAACCGCCCGCTTTGCCGTTCCACTCACCACTCTCCAAATATTGTGTGATTTCGCGCTCACTTAAGCGTTTCATCTTAAGCCGTGTTTCCGAAAGCCGAGACCGCAAAATACCATTCGCGTCAATGACTGCCACGCCCGTAAAGACACGGTGAGAGCGTCCCGATAATAACCGCAAGCAAGTCTCGGCTGAAGCTCTATCTTCGGTTTTGGGCAATATCCTGCGGCCAACGCCAACGACTGTATCGGATGCGAGAATTATCTGCCCGCTATGCGTCTGCGCAACTTTCGCGGCTTTTTCGCAAGATAAGCGCAGAGCATGCGGGCCAGGCAATTCACCTGTAATCGGATCTTCAAGAATATCGGCTGGGATAATTTGTGACGGTATCAGCCCAATTTGAGCGAGTAAATCACGTCTGCGAGGACTGGCGCTGGCCAAAATAAATGACACGGCGCAACGGCCTCTTATTTAAAGCGATATGTAATCCGACCTTTAGTCAGATCATAAGGTGTCATCTCAACAGTGACGCGATCACCTGCCAAAACCCGAATACGGTTTTTACGCATACGGCCAGCTGTATGAGCGATGATTTCATGGTCATTGACCAATTTTACACGGAATGTTGCATTCGGTAGAAGTTCAACCACTTCACCTTCAAATTCCAATAATTCTTCTTTAGCCAAATCGATTCCTTTTAGGCAACTTTATGTTTCTGCGTTTATATAAGGGCTTTTACGGCTATTTAAAGGGTTTATTACGCTTCAACAAAGGTTCGGCGCAGTCGTGCGTCAATATTATCACGGATTGCACGATAATTATTCAGCATAGCTCTGACATCTAGCGACCCTTCGCCCGGATCAACAACAGGCCAGAAGTCGATGACCGTATCTGGCACCTCCCCAAAAACGGATTGAACAGCGGCATAAGCGTCTTTGGTAAATGCAATCACATGATCGAATTTCGTCGTTTGAAAATCGGCGAGCATAACAGGTTTATGCTCGCTCATATCCACACCTGTCTCGCGCATGACAGTGACCATAAAGTCATTCACATCCCCCAAATGTAAGCCGCAAGACCGAATGTCGCCAATATGCGGAAAGGCTTTACGCATAAGGCCTTCCGCCATAGGGGATCGCACAGAATTTAACTGGCAAACAAATAGGATAGATTGCGGCACTGCATATGTCATTTGGGCCGCCGATGCAGCGAACAGATAAGTGTAAAAAAGCGCCTCGAAGTATTAAATCCCATCTCAACTTGATTGCGCAAACTGTCCGATAAAAGGCGCGAGCCTTCATTATGCAGCCCTCTACGGCCCATATCAATCGCTTCAATTTGCGCAGAGGTCGCAGTGCGGATCGCATTGTGATAATTCTCGCAAATCATAAAATAATCTTTGATAATTCGCCGAAAAGGCACGAGCGAAATTTGAAACTGACCTCGATCTGCGCCATTACTACGCGTGACATCAAAGATCAGGCGCTGCCCGTCTTTAAGGCTTAATCTGACCACATAAGGCCCAGAATCGCTATCCTCGACACGAAACGCATTGTCTTCGAGTAAGTCAAATATGGCAACGCGGCGTTCATGTTGCATCTCAATCGAGGTAATCGGCAAGCTCTCAGAATCGATATGTAATTCAGAGATAAAATGCTCTGCATCTCCAACGATGTTTTCATCATCTCTCATATATCGTGAGATGGCCGCGCTTGAGTTACCCGCGTATTATCCGTATCGGCAAGAATGACGTCAATCGCTTCAATTGTCACTCTCAACACACCGCCGCCAGCAAATAACAGATTTAGATGCCCCGAAATAGCATCCGTTCGCTCAAACTCAATATTCAGAATAATGGCGAAAGCATCTGGGTTATCACGATTAATGCCGCGGCTTTGTACAGTCAGCACGCCGTCAATTCGCAAACCTGCTTCAACGCGCATGGATTTATCTTGTGTTTCATGCGCGTAACGGCTCATGCGAAGGGTCAAAGCCCGCGCGGTTTTGTCAAAATGGATACCGCCAATATTTACAATCGCATCCTGCACCGCCGCCGAAATTACGGCAAGATCATCAGCATCAGCAGCTATCAATTTTAATTTATGCATCAACCCGTCTTTAATCCTATTCCGCTTCGCGCCGAATGCGCGCACCGCATTGTCCAAGCTTAACTTCTATATGCTCGAAGCCGCGGTCAAGATGATAAACACGGCCAATATGAGTCTCGCCGCGCGCAGCTAGTCCTGCATTAATCAAAGAAGCAGAGGCTCGCAAGTCCGTAGCCATAACGGGGGCTGCGCGAAATTCTTTCACTCCGCGCACAATCGCCTCGCGGCCTGTCACGGTAATATCTGCTCCCATACGTGATAATTCTGGACAGTGCATAAAACGGTTTTCAAAAATATTTTCACGAATGATTGATACGCCATCTGCTAGACACATAAATGCCATAAATTGCGCCTGTAAGTCTGTTGGAAACCCCGGGTAAGCCATTGTATCAACATCAACAGGTTTTGGTCGTCCGCCGCCGCGTTCAATCAGAACCGTTGTCTCATCCAAACTAACCTTAGCGCCCGCTTGCGCGATTAACGGCCAAAGCGCACCTAAATGATCAGAGCGGATATTCGTTAGCCGCACAGAGCCACCGGCTGTTGCCGCCGCCAGCGCATATGTGCCAGCTTCGATACGGTCAGGAACGACATGATGGGTCACGCCGCAAAGCGATGATACGCCCTCAATATGCACCTCAGAACGCCCTGCCCCTGTAATTTTTGCGCCCATAGCATTAAGACATTCAGCCAAATCAATAATTTCAGGCTCACGCGCAGCATTATACAGCACCGTCTCACCTTTGGCCAAAACAGCTGCCAGCATTGTGTGTTCTGTCGCCCCAACACTAACAAATGGAAATGTAATTTCCGCGCCTGTTAATCCGTTTTTGGCAGCCGCGTTGACATAGCCTTCATCGAGCTGAATATCAGCGCCTAAGGCCTGCAAAGCTTTAAGGTGTAAGTCCACAGGCCGTGCGCCAATCGCACAGCCGCCGGGCAGCGAGACTTTAGCCTCACCCGTACGCGCCAATAATGGCCCCAACACATTAAATGTTGCCCGCATTTTTCGAACAAGATCATATGGCGCGGTTGTCCCGCTTAATTTTGCGGCATGTAGCTTCATTTCAGAGCCTGCGCCGTGGTCGACCTCAACGCCCATATGCTTCAAAAGCTGCCCCATAGAGCGCGTATCACGCAAACGTGGCATATTTTTCAATACGATAGGCTGATCCGTTAATAAAGTCACAGCCATAAGTTTAATCGCTGAGTTTTTTGCGCCGCTAATCGCGATTTCCCCATTGAGCGGAAACCCGCCTTCTATGACTATTTTGTCCATAATTATACCTTTTGTCCATAATTATACCTTAAGCTTCAGAATCACTGAATCATCAACGTTACTCATGGCATATTCACGGCGAAGATGGGGTGTTTTTTTGACTGGAATTTAAATTTGCTTTCAGACGCTTTGTTGCTGCCTTGCGACGGCGTAAATTGGCCCGTAATTGCTCGGCCAAACGTTCTTCGCGGGTCATTCTTTTTGGGTCATCAGGTTTTGGCATAATGAATAGATTACGCCACTGACACCGCAATTCAAGCTTTATCTTAACGCCGACCCAAAGCCGATATTTCGCAAAACTAAGCTCGTATTTATACATTTACATTCACTCGCATAGCATGTTTTTTGTAACAATATGCAACAAAAAGAGACATCACAAAATCAGTAAACCCCCTCACTGTTTATTGAATAATCGGATTAAAACGTCATATGCGTTTTATAAGAAAAATAGCTATGTAATGGATAAATTTTTAGCCTTTAACGGTGCCACGACTATATGATTATGACCCAATTTATACGCACAGCTTTTATCGCCGCCGCCATGAGTTTTGCAGCTGCCACTGCAAATGCTCAGCTAAGTACATCTGCAGGGACTCTGCAATGCGGCAAATCTATTTACGGGGCATGGGTCACGCATGAAGGCACAACCGTTATCAATATTCGAGACTGCGAAAATGCCGAAATATGCGGCGAACTTGTCAAATTTTCAGGTGATGCGGAATATAATGATCAAAATCCAGCTCCAGTAACAGCATCTAGAGATTCTGGCCCGCGTATTCTGAGCGAATTTCGAGCCAAATCTGATAATAAATTCAAAGGCCGTATCTTTAATCCCCGTAATGGTAAAACTTATAAATCCAGTATCAAAGTCTCTAAAATGGGGGATTTAAAAGTTAAAGGCTGTATTGGCCCAATATGCGAAACAAAAATCTGGAGCCGTCCAAAAGTTTGCCAATATTAATTCTTAGGAATTAATTTTAAGGCTTTCATGGTGCCGCGAGGGAGAATTGAACTCCCGACCTCATCATTACCAATGATGCGCTCTACCACTGAGCTACCGCGGCCAATAAATTACGTGTTCGCTAAATACAGTAAATGCAAAATGGCGCAACATATTTAGCGACCCATTTGCCTTAAAAACTGTCTAAAGCCTTTAATTAAAAACAAAATCTTAATCAGTCCGTCATAAGTTCATAGCAATTCTTTAGAGATTCTTGTTACTTCGTGAGCTATCCATGATTGATTTAAACATACAAGAGACTGACAAAGCAGCGTCCTATGCATGGCTTGACCAGTTAAGCATGATGAATCGCCAAATATTCATGGTCGCCAATAAAGATTTGAATATTGAATTTATCAGTAAATACACGCTTGAATTTTTAGAAATTGAGTATGACTTAACTGAAATTACCTCGCCCCTGCCCTATAAAAGCGTTCTAACACATCTTGCGCAGCAAGGTTATTTTGGAGATGGGAATGTTTTTGAAATCGTTGAACGTTTGGTCACTCAAAACGAAGCGCAGCTTAACGCATCGCCCTTAACCCTAGAAGAAATCAATCTGATTACCCCTTCTGGCCGCCATATTCACGTCAGACAAATGGTCACAACAGATGAGCGTTTATTACTCGTTGGTGATGACATCACTCAAGAACACATCGAAAGTCACGCCCTTGAGCTTGCCTTAAGCAGCAGCCAATCTGGATATGGCATTTACAATCATGAAAGCCGAAAATTTGTCGTTTATGGTGATGCCCTGCGGGATCATTTTAATATAAACACATCTGAGAACCTATCTTTAAGAGACGCAGCTAAACTTATCCATCCTGACGATTTTTCAAAATTCGAAGCCACTTGGAGATATAACCTAAAAAACAAAACGACATGGCAAATTACATCTCGCGGTATTAATAATGAAGGGCGCTCTATCTGGCTTAAAACGCATTTTACTCCGCAATTTTCTAATGATGGCATGTTAACAAGCGTCATTTGTTTTTTTACAGATGTCACCAATACAATTCGCATTCAAAATGAGCTTCGCCAAGTCACGAAACGTACGCAAGATACATTAAAGGCGAAAAATGATTTTATTAGCCGGCTCTCTCATGAAATGCGCACGCCTATGAACGCGGTTATTGGAATCGCAGATGCTCTCATTCATCATCATAATGACCCAGCCATACAGCCAAAACTTGAGCTAATTCAAACTTCGGCGGAGAAAATCGTCCATATTCTTGATGAAACATTACAACATGCGAAACTTGAAGAACACAAGGTTGAATTAAACCCTCGCCTATCCTCTCCGCGCAAATGTGTAGAAAATTTGTGTCAGCTTTGGGAAGAAAAAGCCGCTACGAGTAAAATTGAACTCACCTATCAAATTGATGACAATGTCCCCAATCAGATAAATTTTGATGACTTTAGGTTTGAGCAATGTTTGAATAATCTTTTATCCAACGCCATTAAATTCACCTCTGGCGGAGAGATAAAAGTCATCCAAACCATTGTAGAGAAGGCCAATCAATCATACCTTATTACGGCTGTGAAAGATAATGGCATCGGCATGACGCCCGCTCAACAAGACAATATCTTTGAAGCTTTCACCCAAGCGGATAAATCCATTTCTGGCCGGTTTGGCGGCACAGGGCTTGGCATGAGCATCACCAAGAACATTATAGAGCTGATGGGCGGGCGTATAAGTCTTAACTCCGCCCCTGGCAAAGGGTCTATGTTCGCCCTTAGCCTGCCGATTAAAAATTCAATCTCACACTCAGCAAATCAATCTATCAATCGTAGTTTGGTCGACACACTTTTGGAAGAAAATAAACCCGAACCTTCAAAATATAAAAATTTGAATATTCTAATTGTTGATGACAATCCAACTAATCATCTTGTTACCAAATCTTTGCTCGACACACTTGTCGGCAATATAGTGACAGCCAATAATGGCGTACAAGCCATCCAAGCTTTAGAAGCACAAGACTTTGATCTTGTCCTTATGGATATTCACATGCCCATTATGGACGGGATTGAAGCCACATTAGCCATTCGGAGCTGCGATGAAGTTTTTGCAAATATCCCGATTATCGCCCTCACCGCGGATCCGCAATATCAACAAAAACGGCTTTGTAAAAATATTGGCATGAATGGCGCTTTGGCCAAACCTGTGAAATTAGTCGATGTATTAAACGAAATAGACAAAATTCTTGAAACGCGACAAACGGCGCAGCAATTTGCACAGATAGCTTAATTTTATAATCTTTTAAACGATGATTATATGTGTTTGGTCAGCCATACTTCACGGCCTAATTTAATATAATAGACCAATAACAAAATGGTGTTACGCGCGAGCTTCGTCATTTGTTGAAAATACATGAATTACATGGTATGGTTTATATAAGATGTGTTGAAATATAAAGCCAAAGGCCAAACCACAGTAACAATCCAAATTTTAATTAAATCAAAAATAAATCCTTTAAGAGGCAGATCGTATGATTATAGCTCGCAAAACGTCTTCATCAAAATTATTTTGGGGAGGATTATGCGCGGTACTCTTAACAAGCACATCTCCTCTAAACGCCTTTGCAAAGGACACGATTGCGATACACACTTCAGATATGGCTGTAGATGTTACACCGAATAATACAGCACAAAGCAGTCAAGATATAACGGCCTCATTTAAACCCAACCCAATAATTTCCACGCAATTAGATTTTGACATTTGGAGCAAATGGTTAAACGCGAATGTTTTCTATATGGGCCCAAGTATTCGCCGCAAAGCAGCTCCAGCATCCGTTGAAACAGGCAGTCGTGTGAATTCAAACCATAGCTCTCCCTATCGTTACGAGGGAAACAAAGTGCTTTATGGAACCCTGCGGCCAAATCAAAAGAAATTTCTCAAACTTTATCAAAAAGATCTTGAGACCTTATCGACACAAACAGACATCACGCATTTATCCCGCAATGATCAACTCGCTTATTGGTTTAATTTACATAATGTGACTTTGATCAATTTGATTGCAGATAATCACCCTGTAAAATTCCCTGATAGAATAGAACCTATTAAAGGTCAGGACATGCAGCTTCATGATGCTAAGGTTTTACGCGTCGCTGGAAAATCACTGTCACTGCGCGATATTCGCGAAAAAATTGTCTATCAACATTGGCAAGACCCTATCGTCATATATGGCTTTCATGATGGAAGTTTAGGCGGTCCGAATATTGCAATCCAAGCTTATGACAGACATGTTGTAAATCAGCTTTTAACTCGCAATGCCGAAGAATTTACAAATTCATTTCGCGGCTATAAACGCGGTAAAATTTCGCCCATATATAAAAACGTCTCCCAATTCTTTTTTCCAGCTGGACACAAAGACATACGCCCGCATTTACAACGGTTCATGCGTCCAGAAGTTTTCAAAGACTTATCGTCTTATAACACACTTAAATGGCATAAACCGATAAGAGATATTGCAGATTTATCTGGCGGGCATACTGGCGGTTCCGCAAGAGCTGTCCAGATTTCAGGAGAAGGTATAACGGGTGTGCCCCAATATTTAATTGAGTTTAAATTCGCTCAGGCAAGAAATTTTGCAATCGCAAAAAAGCGAGGTTGGCTACCTAATGGCAACGTGATTATAGAAGATATAGACACGATTGACCCCGACTTTGCACCCATCGAAGTCGATTAACATTAATCTCGAAAGTTTTTAAATTGAACGGGCTGCTCAAGCCCCATATCTTTGACAAATTGCATCACCGCTTGCAGATCATCGCGTTTCTTACCAGAAACCCGTAATTCTTCACCTTGTATAGCGACTTGCACTTTCATCTTTGCGCCTTTTATATCTTTAACAATTTTCTTTGCCATCTCTTTATCAATGCCTTCTTTGACAAGAATATTTTGGCGTATTGTCATGCCCGTCGCGGGTTCAGTTTTTTGATAATCAAGCTGCCCTGGCTCTATTCCGCGTTTATGTAATTGCCCGCGCAGAATTTCATGCACTTGTTTGAGCTTAAGCTCATCATCGGCAATAACAAGAATAGAGCCGTCCTTAGCTTCGACATTAGATTTAGACCCCTTAAAATCATAACGCACAGAAATTTCGCGCATGACATTTTGCACCGCGTTTTCAACTTCGGATATATTAACGTCTGAAACAATATCAAAACTCGGCATAAGCTCCTCCTTTTTAGATGTTGTTTATGCCCCTTATAGCAGGCTATCGAATGATTTATGAGTGCAATTACACTTGGGTATTTGTGTATGCTCTTAGCTCTTTACGCGCCACTTGCATACGATGAACAGCGTCTGGGCCATCTGCAAAGCGCAAAGTTCTCATGCCTGCATACATTGACGCGAGCGGCGTGTCTTGAGAGATACCCGTCCCGCCATACATTTGCATCGCTTCGTCAATAACCTTAAGGGCCATATTTGGCGCAGCGACTTTGATTTGTGAAATCCACGGCGCAGCCGCGCGCGCATCGCCTTGATCCATCATCCATGCAGCCTTGAGGCATAAAAGGCGCGCTTGCTCAATCGCAATACGGCACTCGGCAATAATATCGTAATTCTGTCCAAGTTTCGCAAGCGGGCGGCCAAAGGCTGTACGGCTTAATGAACGCTCACACATCAATTTTAAGGCACGTTCGGCCTGCCCGACCGCGCGCATGCAATGATGGATACGGCCAGGCCCAAGACGGCCTTGAGACACTTCAAAACCGCGCCCCTCTCCGATAAGCAGCGCATCAGCAGGTACACGGACATTTTCAAACCGCATATGTAAATGCCCGTGAGGTGCATCATCATTCCCAAAAACTTGCATAGCCCGAACTTTGGTAATGCCGGGTAAATCGGCGGGCACAACATACATGGAATGTTGATTATGGCGCGGGACATCTCCGCCGCGCGGCGCGGTGCGAGCCATGAGAATATAGACCTTACAGCGCGGATCCCCTGCGCCCGATGACCAATATTTCTCACCATTAAACACCCACTCATCGCCATCTTTAACTGCAGAAAACTCCAGATTTGTTGCATCTGACGAAGCAACATCTGGCTCTGTCATTAAAAAGGCCGAGCGAATTTCGCCCTCTAAAAGCGGCTTAAGCCATTTATCTTTATGCGCTTGAGTACCGTAACGCTCCAGCACTTCCATGTTCCCTGTATCAGGGGCGGAGCAGTTAAAAATCTCTGGCCCAAGCATACAATAGCCCATCTCTTCGGCTAGATAAGCATATTCAACTGTCGATAATCCATAGCCGCGCTCTGAATCTGTGAGCCAGAAATTCCAAAGACCGCGCTCCCGCGCTTTGGCTTTGAGCGTTTCGCGAATTTCTGTTTGACGATCTGTAAATACAAAGCGGTCGCCCGCCTTGCCGACCTCGGCGTGATATTCGGCGTCTGCGGCTATAATTTCGGTCTGCATCATATCACGCACAGCTTCGACCAAAGGCCGAACGCGCTCACTCATACCTAAATCCATTGTCATAATATCCCTCTTAAAGCTTACCTGTTTGTATTTTAAAACGTGCCAACTGGCCCAAACCATTCGTCATCATGCCATATGTTTTAAAGCGCGTATCTTGTGTGAAGCCGCCTTTATAACGCGCGTAAATTTGCTGAATAATAACAGCCAAACGCCATATGCCATAGACATAATAAAATTGAAAATTAGATACATCTGCGCCTGTTCGGGCCGCATAATAGTTTAAAATATCCTGCCGGCGCATCATGCCTTTGGCTGCGCTAGGCTGGCGCATCATCATTTGCATACCCGCAGGATCATCCGCTTCAATCCAATATGAAAGCGTATTGCCCAAATCCATAAGCGGATCGCCAAGGGCGGAGATTTCCCAATCTAAAACTGCATCAATGTGTGTCGGTTGCTTCGGGTTTAAAATGCAATTATCAATGCGGTAATCGCCGTGCAGAACTGATATGCCTGTTTCCGTTTTTGGCATATTGTCGACAAGCCATTGCTGTACATCCTCAAATTTTTCAACATCATCCGTCCAGCTTTTAACATAACGGCGATTCCACCCCGTGATTTGCCTCTCAACATAACCCTCTGGCCTTCCGAAATCTGATAAGCCCGCCGCTGCGTAATCGACATTATGTAAATCGACGAGCTTTTGGAAAAATGTCTCGCATAGCTCGCGAGTTTCGCCCTGCCCCCACTGCCAATCTCTTGGAATATCTTTATGGATGATATGGCCCTCGACCTTATCCATAACATAAAACTCAGCACCAATAAGGCTCTCATCATCTGTGTAAAACAGCACATCAGGGACAGCGCTAAAGACAGGTTTCAAATCTCGCATAATACGATATTCACGAAACATATCATGGCCTGACTTAGGCTTTTTGCCAAAGGGCGGACGGCGCAGAACAAGCGAGCGTGTTTCATATTCCAAAGCGTAAGTCAGATTTGACGCTCCGCTTGGATATTGCTTCACGGCAGGCGTGCCTTGCAGGCCGTCAATAGCCTCTTTTAAAGCTCTATCGACAGCCTCAATATTTAGGCCCTCGCCTTTACGAATATCAATCGTTGGATTGCCGCCTTGCTCTGCTTGTACGCCCATTAAATGATCGCACCGCCGTCAACAACCATCTTTTGTCCTGTATAATAACTCGCCTCGTCGGACACCATATAAAGAACCGCGCCAACCATTTCTTCGGGCTGTGCCATACGTTTAATCGCAAGGTTCATTTTCATATATAAATCCATCGCGGGGTTATCTTTTAGAGCAGAGGCGAGTTTTGTGTCAGTAAAACCCGGAAGAAGTGCATTGACGCGAACGCCATGCTGTGAATATTCCTTAGCCAAACCCTGTGTCATTGCGATAAGAGCGGATTTACTCATTCCATAAATTACGCGGTGTTCAGCAGGTTGCAAGCCATCAATGGAGGCAACATTTACAACAGAGCCTCCGCCATCAGCTTTGAGCATAGCAAAAGCTTTGGTTGTTAGAAAATATGGGCCGCGCGTATTGACCTCAATCGTTTTGTCAAAGGCTTGCGGGCTTGCCTCATGGGCTGGGCCATAATGTGGGCTGGTTGCGCCATTATTAATAAGAATATCCAAACGTCCATAGTCTTTCTCTATCATGGATAAAACTGTGTCATGATCAGATAGCTCGCCAAGATGAAGTTGCGCGGAGACAGCTTTGCCGCCATTTTCGCGGATGGCCTCTGCCACTTTTTCGCAATCGGCTTGCTTGCGGCTCGAACAGATAACGGTTGCTCCGTGCTGGGCCAAACCATGCGCAATCGCTTCGCCAATACCGCGGCTTGCCCCTGCAATTAAAGCCACTTTTCCTGTCAAATCAAACCGTGTCATAGCTTTATCCTTCTTCTTTTATGGGCAAATGTTCACTACCCATTTTTTGTTTTAACTTGTTCAAACCCGCAATATAGGCTTGATGATCCATAGCGCGAGCTTTGAAGTATTCGCTAACAATCGGGTGAGATAGCACTAAAAACTGATCATCTTGCATAGATGCGAGTAGAGCCTTTGCGACATCTTCAGGCTCCAATAAACCATCACGGCTATTTTCTGCCATGGCAAAGCCTTTAGTCATATTTGTACGAATATATTGTGGACAGATACAATGGGCGCGAATCCCGTGATCCCAATGCCGAATAGCAATAGACTCGGCCAAACTCACCGCGGCATGTTTCGTTGCGCTGTAAGATGTGCTGCCGATTTGATTTAGCAATCCAGCCGCCGAGGCTGTCACGACAAAACGACCAGAACCGCGTTTTTTCCATGCAGGTAATAAGGCGCGCGCCGCATAAACGCTGCTCATAACATTAACCTGCCAGCTCATATCCCAGGCATCATTACTCGCATCCGCCGCATGTTTCGGATCGCCATAACCAACACCTGCATTTGAAACGAATACATCAATCGGGCCATGAGCGGCGTCTGCATCTTTGATAAAAGCTTGCACAGCCGCTTCGTCTGTCACATCACAAGCAAAAGCCGCTGCGCCAATATCAGAAGCGGTTTGCTTGGGGGCTTTTATATCACTGATGGCAACTTTGGCGCCTTGAGCGACAAACATTTGTGCGATAGCGCGTCCAATACCGCCGCTAGACCCTGTGATTGCAATGGATTTGTTTTCGAACATTATATCACCTTATATTCTTCATTCTATGCTGCAAGTCTTTCAATTATTTTTCAGCTATTTTCATTGCATAGAGCCTGTGCCATATTGCATGTAGGGAGCAATTTTATGGAAACAGATACAGATTTGAGCTTAGGACAAGAGTCTCTTCTGGATAATGACACTGTCCCCAATGCCAATCAGAGCCTCTATTGTTTTTCATGCGAAACGCCTATGCAAGGTTTGTATTGCGGTGCGTGCGGGCAAAAAAATGATAATTACCGGCGATCATTATCAAGTCTTGGGATAGAGCTTTTTACATCCCTGACCGCTATTGAAGGCCGTATCTGGCGCACATGGGGGGCGCTTTTATTTAAACCTGGGAAAGTGGCTCGGCAATTTGCGGATGGACGCCGCACGCATTGGAGTTCTCCTATTCGTGTGTTCCTTGCTATGAGCTTAATCTTATTTAGCTATATTGCCATCACAAAAACACAAATCATCAGCGCTGATATAAATATTAGACCTAAAAAAGGCATTGAAACGCCCCTTAGCCAATTAACGCCGTCAGACTTGGTTATGTCAGGCGGTTTGCATATGTTTGAGACGCAAAAACAAATTGATACGCGTAATGAAAATCGTAATTTTGATCTTATCGATATTTTATTAGAACAAAACTTCGATGAATATGATTTAGATCTTACACCTGAAGGCATAAGCTTTACGAAACCTGGCGAAACCGCAGATGGTATAAGAGGCTCTGTTAAAACCATAACAGACCTAAGTGAAGCGGCAGATGAGCTTGAAAAAATTATAGAAAAAGAAGGCCAGACGAATGAAAACGCCTCTATTCTTGCAGATATTATTGAGGAGCTTAATAAGTCTGAAAAATCTGATGACGACAATGACGCAACCACGGCAGAGACAGAAATACCTAACTTACGCATAAACAATAAAGATGTAAGTGCAGAGCAAGGGCGAGAATCTCTTAAAAAGTTCATTCGCAATCCATCGCGCTTTAACAACGAGATTTCTAAATTCCTCCCGCGGGTCATGTTTCTTATGATGCCCTTAACGATGTTAATTGGCGCCATGTTTATTCGCGGACGCGGCAATGCTTTACTATATGACCATCTTGTACATACAGCTTATATTCATTCCGTTTTGTTCTTTTTATTACTTGTCGGCTTAATTTTGGGCCGTATAGCTTGGCTGCCGGGCGGGTTGATTACGGTGAGTATAATTGGGTATCTCATCATATATTTACCCTTAAGTTTGCGAACCATGTTTCATCGAGGCTGGTTTAAAACCATTTGGGCAAGTTATGGTGTCGCAAGCCTCTATAGTTTTTTCATGTTTTTTATTCTGATTTTTTTAGTTTCGCGCGGCTTCATAGCTCAATTTGGCAGTTAATATCTAGATTTGAGGTTTAGGCGCACGGTCCCCAAACCACCAAAGCGTTGCCGCTGTTGCGGCGAAAACGGCCGCTTCCACAATCGCGCCATTTTGTGTGCGCGCAAATATCCACCCTGTTATCAACCACAATAAAAGCGTTAAAACAGGCCGTACCAAGCGCAAAATATTGATGACCCATTGCGCCGCCTGCCCTATGGCTGCATCAGCCTGTATGGAGGCTTCTAATCCTGCCCAAGACCCAGCTTGAGCGGCCAAGGCCAATTCCATTTCAGTTTCCTGCGCTTTTGCCTGCATGTTAAGCTCATGTAGCTTATATTCATGCACCCAGCGATGCTGTTCTTGTTTGAAGGTTTGTTTGCGCTCAAAATACGCTGCGACGCGGCCCAGAGCTGTGCCTGCAATACCAAATAAGCCGCCTGCAGCCGCTTCAAAGCCGAGAGAAAAAGGGAGCGTTAAAGGGTCTGCCATAATGTTTTCGCTTTCAGGTCACCATACCAATATCGCTTAGGGCCAAGATCAATATGAAGAAAAGTTTGGTAATAGCCAAAACCTGTAAACCCAGCTGCTTTGCAGGCTTGGGCCAAATTATGACGCTCATGCCCGACTAGAGATATATCTACAGCTAGGCGTAGATGTTGCGAGAGCGGCGCGCCGCCAACATGGGCATTATGCAAAGCGCAACGATGCGCCGACAATATGTGGAACGCCCGCCCGCTTATGTTACGGGCGTTTTGCAGTCTCTCCATGAAGTCTGACCAGTAAAACATCTGGCCGCAATGACGACATGACATTTCAACCTGAGAGAAATTGCGCCATGGCCAATATGATAACTCTTGGCCTGTTTGAATATGTACCAGTCTTTCCACACCAATAGATTGACGCAGATATTCAAAGCGTGGAAACAAAAAAAAACCCGCCTAAAAGCTTAAGCTCTAAGACGGGTTTAATGATTATATCATCGCGGATTAAACCGCAAATTCGTCAATAAACTTATTTAAATTGACCTAATTTACGTGTTTTCTTCGCACCAAGATAATAGAATGTAACACGGTTTTTAAAGCGTTCAGCTTTCATGTCTTGGCAAATTTCTTTGACAAGATCTAACTGTCCAGATGTTTTACCAAGTTTCTTTGTTACGAAACCATTTGCAACGCGCCGTAGCTCCGCCTCATCAGAACAGGCGACTAATGACCCATCGCGCGTACGTAGAGCGACACCACAATATTTGACGATGCCTTCAACCACTGCTTTATTCGCTTTTGGGTCATATTTTCTGACATTATCAAGATATTTTTGCATCTTCACGTCTGCCTCTGACGGCTTGGCTTTTTTAGCCGCGCCAGCTTTTGGTCCAGGCTTCTTACGCGGCTTACCATCTGCGGTTAAAGCGCTACGTTTCATGCCAGGCTTAGGCCCAGGCTTCTTTTTACCTGTCGTTGCTGCAGCTGGTTTTGTTCCTTTTTTAGCAAAACCTTTGGCTTGCTTAACCCATTCATCACGTGCGATGCGGCCCGGGATGGAATCGATAACCCCTTCAACCATTTTTACATCAGCAGCTTTCCAAGCGCCTATTTGACGGAAATAATAAATACCTTTTCCATTCAAATCTTTTTCAAATTTTGGCCCGATACCCTTAATGAGTTTGAGATCATCTGGTGTTCCATCTGTTGGCCCGTCCGTGTAGAGAACTTTAGGCGCTTTAGCTTTTGCAGGCACTTTCTTAGGTGCAGCTTTTTTAGCAGCTACCTTCTTGGGCGCGGCTTTCTTGGCAACGGCCTTTTTAGGCGTGGCTGTTTTAGCTTTAGGCGCATCGGCTAAACGGCCTTCAAGATATTTAACACGTGCAGCCAAATAACGATTACGCCATTCCAATGCATAATTTTCATCATCAGAGGCCCCGCCATCATCTGCAGATGCCGCTGGAGCCGCATTGGCTGACATCGCTGCTGCGCCAGCTGTTGCTGCAGCCGCGCCAGCCGCAGCCGCCGCTAATTTCCCTTTAAGGTCAGAGACTTCACTATCACGCGTAGATACACGGCCCTCAAGCTCTTGGACGCGTGCGCGCAGGCCATCCGCCTCCGCACGTAATGCACCTTCTCCTTCTACGGATAAATCCCCTACGGTTTTCTTACCACGGAAAAATAGCCAACCGAGTAAAAACCCAAGCAATGCCATAACAAACATCGGAATGATTGTGACAGAGCTAATCCATGCAATTCCATTTTCTAACATAATTAATGTCCTTCCTTTATTGGGACTGTGTAACTGTAAATTCAATACGGCGATTACTCGCTCGGCCCGATGGCGTATCATTTGACGCTACGGGTTGCGTCTCACCAAAACCGCGCGCTGTTAAACGATTCGTGTCGACGTTATTATCTCTTAGATAAATCACGACAGCATCGGCACGCAACTTTGATAATCTTTGATTTGCGGCATCATCCCCGACATCATCGGTATGTCCTTCGACCAAGATACGAAATGATGCGCATTGATTAGCCGCAGAGGCCAAATTGTTCAAAAGGTCAAAACTCTCTGCTCCTGTAATATTAGCCTTCCCTGTTTCAAAGAGAACATTTTTACCGCTTTTCAAATCATCAAATAAAGATTGGCAGACAACTTCAGAATTTACCTGTCCAACATTTTGAGCGGCAATTCCGTCAACAGAAATATTAGCTGCAAAATCATAGTCCCCGGGCATATTCAAAGCAGAGTCATTAATACGGTCTCGAATAGATGCATCATCAGCACTTCCGCTGATAAAATTATTATTATCTTCTAATACAAACCGCCCTGTTTTAAGAAGAGCTAGTTGTTCCATGTCCATTTCAACAATTTGGCTCCAAGAATCGTTAGGTTTGCCATTTGCAACAGTAATATTCACATCTTTCAAATTTGTACCAAAAAGTGATTTCGCCTTTGCTGTAACCTTGTCCTTTGTAGCCGTACTGCTAACGAAGCCAATTAATTCAACGCTGCCATCTGCATTTTTCTGGCCTGAAAATGTGAAGGGTGATTGAGTCGGCAGTTTTTCAAACTCAAGCTCATTTTTCACTTCATGCCACGTAACATCTTTGCCTTTGCAAAATGGGCATTTCGTATTTTTTGCAAGATTAACAACATCTGTGACAGCCGCTTCATTTGGCGCGGTACCTGTGAGTGTTGCAACATTGCCAGACATCTTTACTTTCGCAAAGCTTGAATAGCCTGCATCACTAAGCTCACTTTGAATCGCTTGCTCCATTTTTGTTATTTTACCAGGCCCTGTAAAAACCCCCCACAAAACTGTAATAATGAGAAGTATTAATACCCCCAGAATCCCCCTTGACTTCATGATATGTCTCCAAAATTGATGTGCCGTAAAAAAAGTCCCACGCAATCTTTAAACCACACTGCGCCATGATGCAACGTAATTGAGATAATTAATTATGCGAGCTTCGCGTCATAAAGACATATGCAATTAAGTCATAAAGACATATGCAATTAAATAGAGTAAAAGCCTTATCGCGTCACACGAGAATTTAACCGCTCCAAGGCGTCGTCATATTCAGCTTGCATCTGTTTAACAATATCAGCAACAGGCGGCGCGCTATGTACGCTCCCTACGCCTTGCCCTGCGCCCCAAATATCTTTCCAAGCCTTTGCATCTGTATTTCCGCCTGACCCAAAATTCATTGATGTCTTATCAGCTTCGGGCAGATTATCAGGATCCATACCAGCCTTTTCGATAGACCCGCGTAGATAATTTCCATGCACCCCTGTAAATAAGGATGAATAGACAATGTCAGCCCCAGCAGAATCAACAATTTCTTGTTTGTAATCATCACCTGCATTGGCTTCTTCAGCTGCAATAAAGCGTGTCCCTATATAGGCCATATCCGCGCCTATGGCTAAAGCCCCTGCTACAGCTCCGCCTGTTGCGATTGACCCTGACAATAAAAGCGGCCCATCAAAAAATTCACGAATTTCAGGAATAAGCGCAAAAGGCGATAGGCGTCCTGCATGCCCGCCGGCTCCTGTACAAACAGCGATAATGCCATCTGCCCCCATAGAAAGCGCTTTCTTCGTATGCCGAATATTAATCACATCATGCAAAATGATACCGCCATAAGAATGCGTTGCGTCATAAATATCTTGATTGGCCTGCAGACTTGTAATGATAATCGGCACTTCATGTTTAACGCAAACCTCCATATCTTCTTGGAGGCGATTATTAGATGGATGACAAATCTGATTGACTCCAAAAGGTGCCACAACTTTATCGGGGTTGGCTTTTTGATACTCTTCCAGTTCAAGCTTGATACGTACAATCCATTTCTCAAGCGTCCCTGACGGCCGTGCATTTAACGCAGGAAACGTACCAACAATACCTGCCTTACACTGCGCAATAACAAGCTCTGGGCCTGAAACAATAAACATAGGTGACCCAATGACGGGTAAAGGCAGACCTTGAAGAATTGGAGGGAGTGACATATATTTTCTATTTCCTATTTGAAATTTTCATCAGTATTCGCGGCAATCCAAGCCATAGTCGCGAAGGCCGCAACATTCTCCGCCATATCTTCAGGTTTTATTTTATCAAATGTATCATCAGGCGTGTGGTGCAAATCAAAGTAATCAATACCGTTTTGCTGGAATCGCATCACGGGTACGCCTTCATCATGCATTGGCCCAATATCTGGCCCGCCATTTGTATCTATATCCGCTTTAAACGGCAGACCTACCGCTGCTGCCATTTGCGCGATAACATCCTGCCCAGAGCCAACACCTTGGTGAACTTCATAAGGCGCGCCTGCGCCAAAATCTGATTCTGTGGCAAGAATATGTTTATCAAGTTCAGCTTTATGTTGTTCGGCATAAGCTCGCCCGCCAAGCAAGCCGACTTCTTCCGCGCCAAATGCGACAACTCGGATTGTACGCTTAGGCTTCAAACCTGCCTCTAAAATAACTTGCGCCGCGCCGGCCGAGATACCAATGCCCGCGCCATCATCAATCGCGCCAGTGCCAAGATCCCAACTATCAAGATGTCCGCCAATTAAAACAATCTCATCTGGGCTTTCTGTGCCGATGATTTCGCCAATGACATTGCCTGAAGGTTTTACCCCTGTGCTGCGCGGGGTTAGCGTCAAATTCATTTCAACCTTTTGGCCAGTTTGCAATATACGTTCAAGTTGATCTGCATCTGGCGCAGATAAAGCGCCAATCGGTATAGGTTTGACATCCTCTGCATAGCGCATCTGGCCTGTATGCGGGAACCGATGGCTATCTGTCCCAACGGAGCGAATAACAACAGCGAGTGCGCCGCGCTTGCCAGCTTCTGTTGCGCCGCTGCGGCGCTTACGGTTGGCCGGGCCATATCCCGCCCCGTCAGGTGCTTTTTTCATAAGCCCCGAAATAAACACAATCTTACCCTCAAGGCCGCCAGCTGGCGCAGCTTCTAAGGCTTCAAAACTCTCGAAATAAGCCACTTGTGCTTTGATACCTTGCGCAGGCGTTGCAACAGAGCCGCCCAATGAGGTGATAACCATATTTTGCGGGTAAGGTGCAGTAATTTGCGCTGTCTCTACGCCGCGCTCCCACCCTGGAATGGAAAATGGCTCCACGCGTACATTTTCAAGGCCAATCGCTTTAAACTTTGCTATCGCCCAATCACGCGCGCGAGCTTCGGCAGGCGTTCCCGCAAGACGCGCGCCAATCTCCGTCGTCAACGATTCTGTAATATCATAGCCATGCGTACCGTCTCGGCTTGTGGTGATAAGCGTCTTAAGCTCTGGTGAAAGATCGACATTCAAGCTCGCAACTTTAGCCTGCCCTGTATTAACAACTTTTTGAGCATCTGATTGTGAACAAGCTGTGGCAAAACCCAAGGCTGATAAAGCCAAAACTGAAGCTGTAAGGAAACTGCGCATAAATCCTCCTGTGTACGAAACCAGATTCGCACTTTTCATTAATCATCTGATGTGGTTGAACAGAACAGGACGCAGAAACGCAAGAGACAATTCTGCATAATAAGCATATATTACGACTTAAATTCACATTTAAGTACCAATCTGGGGGATAAAATGAAATCTATCAATTATTTACTGGCAATTTTGCTTGTGAGTGGCGCATCATTGACGGCGTGCCAACCCAGCGAAATCGCTCCAAAAGTCGTCAATGAGTCAGACCTTATTTCTAAAGCAGATTTAGGTCGCCGCATAGAACGCCTCGCCTCAGACGAATTTGAAGGCCGCGCCCCAAGCACCAAAGGCGGACAAATGGCAAGCCAATATATTGCGGATGAAATGAAAGCTGCGGGCCTAGAGCCAATGGGCGCGAATGAGACTTACTTCCAAAAAGTCGAACTGACCGAAGCTACAGCTTTGCCAAGCTCCAATCTTTCTATCTCTAAAGATGGCACCAATCTCATCACAGCCGACCAGTCAACCAATGTCGTTTATTGGAGCAAGCGCCTTGATAACACAATCAACGTCGAAGATAGCGATGTTGTCTTTGTCGGTTATGGTGTTGTGGCCCCTGAATATGGCTGGGATGATTATGCTGGCGTCGATGTCAAAGGTAAAACCGTTATTATCCTTGTTAACGACCCTGGTTTTGCGACCAAAGACGAAGCTTTGTTCAAGGGTAATTCAATGACCTATTATGGCCGCTGGACATATAAATATGAAGAAGCGGGCCGCCAAGGCGCAGCTGCGGCGATCATTGTTCACCAAACAGAGCCTGCAAGCTATGGCTGGAATGTTGTATCAGGCTCTTGGACGGGGGCGCAATATGACCTTGTTCGCCCTGACCGGGGTGCATCACGTGTGGGTATTGAAGGCTGGGTGCATCTGGATGCCGCGCGCGAGCTTTTCGAAGGCTACGATATGGCGGCAGAATTCACCAAAGCCGCCACAGCTGATTTTAAACCCTTCACAATGGAGGGTTTGAAAGTCAACGCAACTCTAAATCAAGAGGTTAAGACAACAACCTCTCGTAATGTGGCTGGCGCGATTACAGGCACAACACGCCCTGATGAATATGTACTTTATATGGCCCATTGGGATCATCTCGGGAAAAATGAAAACCTTGATGGCCCTGACAAAATTTACAATGGCGCGGTCGATAATGCCTCTGGCACGGCGGCTATTATTGAAATTGCCGAAGCCTTTAAAATGAAAGGCGCGCCAGAACGTTCGGCCATTTTTGTGGCTGTAACAGCTGAAGAAAGCGGCTTATTAGGCTCGGCTTATTATTCCGAAGCTCCGCTCGTACCTCTGTCGCAAACCGTGGCAGGCATTAATATTGACGCTATGCTGCCCCTTGGCGAAACCAAAGATATTAAGGTTATTGGTTACGGCGCATCAGAGCTTGAAGATCGCTTGAAAATTGAAACGGATAAGCGCGGCATGTATATTGTGCCTGACGACAAACCCGAGGCAGGTTATTATTACCGCTCTGACCATATCAGTCTTGCGAAAAAAGGTGTGCCAATGCTCTATGCAGACCCAGGAAATGACCACATTACAAATGGGCTGACATATGGCGAAGACTTTGCCAAAGAATATACAGCAGAGCGTTATCACAAACCCGCAGATGAATATGATAATAGCTGGGATTTATCAGGCATAGAGCAGTCCACTCACCTGCTCTTTGATCTCGGCTATAATCTTGCTAACTCATCTGATTGGCCAAATTGGTATGAAGGTACAGAGTTTCGCGCATTACGAGACGCGATGCGTCCATAATGCAAACTATTATCTGTATGAAATGGGGTACGCGTTATGGGGCCGAATTTGTCAATCGGCTCTATAGTGCCATACAGCGCAATACAGACCGCAAAACACGTCTTGTCTGCTTTACAGATGACAGCTCTGGCATAAACCCTCTCGTGCAATGCGAGCCTATTCCAGAGATAAACCTCCCTCCTGAGCTAATCCATACGCCTTGGCGTAAATTGACGATGTGGGCCTCTCCGCTGGCTGATTTGAAGGGTGATGTTCTCTTCCTCGATCTTGATCTCGTTATCACAGGCAGTCTTGACCCATTATTTGATTATGAAGCGGGCCGGTTTTGTGTGATCCGAAATTGGACACAACCCAATAGCCAAATCGGCAATACCTCCTGCTTTCGGTTTCCTATTGGTAAATATAGCCATATCTATGATGACATACAAACAAACCCCGATGAGATTTTAAAAAAATATCGAATTGAGCAAGTCTATATTTCCCGCGAAATCGACGATATGGTATTTTGGCCCCCATTATGGTGTGCCAGTTTTAAGCACACATTACTGCCGCGCTGGCCGATAAATTTTTTTAAAACTCCGCCCTTGCCAAAAGATACCCGTATTGTTGCCTTCACGGGCAAACCAGACCAAGATGAAGCCTTGATTGGACACTGGCCCGTCAAATCTTGGTATAAGAAGGTTTATAAACATGTCAGGCCAACGCCTTGGATTGCAGAGCATTGGCAGTGAGGCGGCAGTGAGCAAAGTAAGGCCAACTATTGGCATGGGCATATTGAGTTGGCGCGGCGCTAAAAGCCTTGATTATGCCCTGAAATCCTATGCATACGAGGCGCTATTTTCATATTTTGATGCTTGTGCGATTATCTTGCCTGAACCTGACACCGCAGTTAAGCAGGCCGCAAGTCAGCATCCTCTCGACATATATGAGCTTACGCAAAATATTGGCATCGCTGGCGGGATGAAAACTATCGCGCAAAAATTGACGACTGATTATGTTCTATTTCTTGAAAATGACTGCCCGCTTATTGAAAGCGCAGATGAGGCTCGCAGGCAAATAGATATGGCTTTGAATGTTTTAGATACAGATGTAGCGATTATGGCCCGCCTTCGAAGTCGCCGCTTGCCCGGGGAGCATTTCACGACATTAGAAAAATATCGACGCTATTGGCAGAATGGCACCTTACCAAAACTTCGCCGCATGCTACGGCCTGCCAAAGCAAAACGCCTCTCTGGTACAGCTATATATGCATCACAAGCTCCTGCGGAGAAACACCCCCAAAGCATTCAAATCTATACAGGTGACCCAAGCGGGACGAGCTATCTTGTAAACTCAAATGTTATGCCTTGGACCAATCAATCGATTTTAATAAAACGCGAGATATTTTTGGAAGTCATTCTTCCTTATGTCGAGAGCTGCCCTTTGCGCCGCCCTGTTAACGGGTTTCACAATATCGAAATCGCTCTTAACCAATCCGATTTTTGGGTAAAGTCAGGGTATAAAATTTTTTGCCCAAAGGGGCTGTTTACTCATAAACGTCTTGAATATCGCGGATATGCGTGAGCCATATCATGAAGGTTAAATTTCTCGCCAAGACCTCACCTGAGCAAGACATCAAGCTATGGACCTCGCTATTCCCAAATGGCGATACCAATATTGGCAGCGTTGAATTTACTTTCGATATAAATGCGCGCGATTATGATTGGCTTGTTGTTTATGAAGGTTTACCGCCGCTCAGTGATGAGAAGAAAATCAACCGTGTAGAGACGCTCGCTTGCGCGCGTGAAAATACAATTTTGATTACAACTGAACCTGCGTCCATACGTATAGACGGGCCACATTTTATGAAACAATTTGGACATGTCTTAACCAATAAATCGCCTTTGCTAATTAACCACCCTCATCAGATTCAACAAACGCCGCCTTTGCGCTGGTTTTATGGTCGCCCTATGGGAGACAATCAGGAAAATTATATCACTTATGATACACTTCTAGCCCAAGCACCGCCCATCAAGACAAAAGACATCTCCACAGTATGTAGCACGAAACAAATGCCGCATACGGTTCATGCCAAACGGTATGAATTTATCACGGAATTAGCCAAACATATGCCCGACCTTGATGTCTATGGTCATGGTATTAATCCAATAAATGATAAGTCAGACGCAATGGATAATTACCGCTATCACATTGCCATAGAGAATCATATTGAAGCGGGTCACTGGACAGAAAAATTAGCCGATAGTTTTTTGGCCTATTGCCTACCGTTTTATTTTGGCGATCCCGATTATGCTCGTATATTTCCAAAACATGCCGTCATACCGATTAATATCTATAATTTAGATGAGGTTAAAACCATTATTCGTAGTGCAATATCTCAAAAAGCTTACGAAAAACGTCTCCCTGACATTAAAAAAGCGCGGCAAATTATACTCTCAGAACACAATCTTGTGACACAGTTAACAAAACTCATAACGGCTAAGACAGTCGTGCTGCCCTGCAAAACGCCTAGCTTTATCTATGGTAGACATATATTTCGCAAAAAATTCCCACTACATGCGGCTTCTGACGCTTTATTTCGCATGAAAATGCGTAAACACCCCAAGGCCTCACCGCTGCAATTTGGCTCACGTGTGAGTTAATTGCATTTTCGCCGTTTACGGGAAATTATTAGGTCTATAGATAGACCTCTGATTATAAGAGCAAGCATAATTATAATATTGGGAGATATAGATGTCCGACATCACGAAAGCCGTGAAACTAGCCGTTATTAGCACCGTTGGCGCGATGGGAGCTTTAGTTCTTGGCGCAGAAGCCTTCGCGAATGATGCAAATAATAACACAACAACGGCGGATGGCCCTGCGGGTAGCGCAGGCGATGCTGTCAAACATTTCCGTCAACTTGGCACGGAACTGCCGACTCCAAATATTTACCGCAATGGCGCTGGCGCGCCCGGGCCAGGTTATTGGCAACAACAAGCCAATTACAAGATTGACGCAACGCTTGACGAAAAAAAGCGCCGCATTTCGGCTGAAGCGGATATTGAATATGTTAACAACTCTCCTGATCCGCTAAATTATATCTGGCTTGCCCTAGATCAAAACCGTTTTAAAGACGGCTCTATTGCGCGCGTATCTGCTACAGCCGCCGCCGCAGGTTCTCGCCGCGGAGATGGCACAGCTAGCTCAGACCGCTACACATTTGGCGCATTGGTTTATGAACAAGCCCAAGAAGATCGCGAATATGGTTTTGAGTTTAAAGCGATCACGGACGGCGAAGGCAATGCTTTGCCTTACACAATCAATGACACCATGTTGCGGATTGACCTGCCAGAGCCGCTCGCCCCTGATGAGCGCATCGACATTCAAGTGGACTGGGATCACAATATTATCGACGAAGTCGCTGTTGGTGGCCGCGGCGGGTATGAGTATTTCCCCGAAGAAGATAATTACATCTTTGGTATGGCCCAATGGTTCCCTCGTTTGGCCGCTTACACCGATTATACAGGCTGGCAGAACAAGCAGTTCTTGGGCCGAGGTGAGTTTACGCTCGAATTTGGTGATTACGAAGTCAATCTTACTGTGCCTGCTGACCATGTCGTTGCCGCGACAGGTGTTTTGCAAAATCAAGATGAGATTTTAACCGCAGAACAAAAAAGACGCATGGATAGCGCAAATACAAAAGCGCCCGTTTATATCGTCACGCCTGAAGAGGCCGAGGAAAACGAAAAATCCAAAGCTCGCGGGACAAAAACTTGGGAGTTCAAAGCCGATAATGTGCGTGATTTTGCATGGTCAAGCTCGCGTAAATATATCTGGGACGCAATGTTGTTTGAACAAGATGATGAAAACAACCCCGTCGTAACAGCCATGAGCTTCTTCCCAAAAGAAGCGGATCCAATTTGGTCACAATATTCGACACAAGCCGTTGTTCATACAATGGAAGTCTATAATAAATTTGCCTTTAATTACCCATATCCAACCGCGCAATCTGTGAACTCATGGGAACGCGGCGGTATGGAATATCCGATGATTACCTTTAACGGATACCGTCCCAATGAAGATGAAAAATCTGGTGAAATTGTCTATTCGCGCAATACGAAATATGGACTCATTGGCGTAATCATCCATGAAATTGGGCATATTTACTTCCCAATGACAGTGAATTCAGATGAACGCCGCTGGACGTGGATGGATGAAGGCCTCAATAGCTTCCTTGAATATATGGCGGAATATGAATGGGAAGAAAATTTCCCAATTAGCGGCGGACAGCAAAACCCGCTCGACGTTATTCCGAACTATATGCAAAGCCGCAACCAAGTGCCAATCATGACACAATCTGATAGTGTTCTACAATTTGGGCCTAATGCTTATTCTAAACCTGCTGCCTCACTCATTGTTCTGCGCGAAACGGTTATGGGCCGTGAGTTATTTGACTTTGCTTTCCGCGAATATGCAAATCGTTGGAAATTCAAACGCCCAACACCGGCTGATTTCTTCCGTACGATGGAAGATGCCTCCGCAGTTGATCTGGATTGGTTCTGGAGAGGTTGGTATTTTGGCACAGATCACGTTGATATTGCCGTGACATCTGCGCGTGAATATCAGATTTCCACTAAAAACCCTGTTATTGAAAAAGACTTTGACCGCGAGGAAGATGCGCAAAATCGTCCAGAAAACATTACCCAGCGCCGTAACCGCGAAGAAGGTATCAAACTGCGCATTGACCGTTTTAATGATCTAGAAGATTTCTATAATGAAAATGACAAATTTACTGTCACAAATAAAGATAGAAATGCTTTCACGTCTTTCTTAGACGGGCTTGATGAAGATGAGCGCAAAACTTATGAGCGTGCAATGAAAGACGGTAAATATCTTTATTTCGTTGATTTCGAAAATATTGGTGGTTTGATCTCGCCTCTGCCTGTGACCATGGAATATGAAAATGGCCGCACAGAAGAGGTTATGATTCCAGCCGAGATTTGGAGACGCAACGCAAATAAAGTCACAAAGCTTTTCACAAGCGATCGCCGTATTGTTTCATTTAAGCTCGATGAAGCTCATCAAACAGCGGATGCGGATTTCTCTAACAATATGTTCCCGCCTGAAATTTCAAGCAGCCGTATTGATTTGTTCAAATCCAATTTCACACGTAGAAGTATGATGGCTGATATGCTTGTCGAGTTGAAAAAAGACGGAAAAACAGGCAAAGATAGCGCGAAAAAAGACGATAAAGAATTACCTTTATCTCGGTCTGAAGAACGTAAATCTAAGCGCGGTAATAAGTCATCTGATAAAGAAAAGCGCACTTTACGTAAAACGCTCGAAAGAATGCTTGATCGCGATTAATCGTAAGAAAGCTATTTTATGCCAATAATGACTTTCACAAAACGAGATTTCCTCGCAGCAACCGCTGCGGGGTTTTGCCTCTCTGCGGCCCTGCCCGCATCAGCACACCGCGCCGCGCGCACGGAAACTGAAGTCACACTTTATGAAGATGGCCGTATTGATATTATCCACTTGATGCACACAGATGATACCCAACGCGCCTTATATGAAACTGGCCTATTGGAAAAGCCTGACCTTCTGAGCCTAAAAGCGCGCGCGAAAGCCGCTCTTTATGTCTCTGAACATTTCGCGATATTCGCCAATGATAAAGCTATTGAGCTTGAATTAATCGGAGCGGAAATTGAAGGGCATAATTATTATATTTACCAGCAAGGTCGCACAAATGCGTCCCTCGAGCAGCTCGCAATCGAAGCGTCAATGTTGCGCGAACTTATCGACACACAGACGAATAGTGTAAACATTAAGGCCAACCGCCAAACCTATAGTCTTGATTTTAAAAACCGCGATGGTCGTAAAACTATTGTGAGTTAAAATAAGCTTGCGCAGCCCGCGAAAGCCTTGCAGTAAGATGACATGTTGATCCTGCACCATCTCAATAATTCTCGTTCACAACGTATTCTTTGGTTGCTTGAAGAGCTTGGCCTTGAATATGACATCAGGCATTATCAACGTGATCCAGCAACCAATCGTGCCCCTGATGAACTTAAGGCCGTGCATGCACTCGGTAAAAGCCCAGTTATTGAAGATGACGGCATAATTGTTGCGGAAACTGGCGCGATCATCGTTTATCTGCTCGATAAATATGGCAAAGGCCAATTACGCCCCGAAAAAGGCACACAAGATTACGTGGATTATGTGCATTTCCTGCATTTTGCAGAAGGTTCGGCGATGGTGCCTTTATTACTCGCACTTTATACGGGGTATCTTGGCGAGGCGGCGGCCCCTATTCAGCCGATTATCATGAATGAAATCAAATCGATTTTAGATTATTGCGAATATAATCTGATTAGCTCACCCTATTTTGCTGGGCAGGAACTGACAGGCGCGGACATTCAAATGATATTCCCACTCGAAGCTGCGAAAGCCCGTGGCCGCCTCAAGGGCTATGAGGCTTGTAATGAATATGTAGACCGCATTCACGCCCGCCCAGCCTATTTACGGGCCTTAGAAAAGGGCGGCCATTACGCTTACGGCCCTAAAGGATCATAGGAAGACATGACGGTTTTTCATCTTGCGCTGCCTATCATAGATAAAGAAGACACACGATTATTTTACCGTGATACCCTTGGCTGCACGCAAGGCCGAGAGGCGAATAACTGGATAGATTTCAATTTTTTCGGGCACCAGTTAAGTTTTCACGTCAAACCTGAATCCTGCACGGCACCTGCACCAAGCAATCATGTTGACGGTAAAGATGTGCCTGTGCGCCATTTTGGCGCTGTCCTAAATTGGGAGGATTGGCACAGCCTGTCAAAGCGCCTGACAGATGCAGGCACAGATTTTGTGATAGAGCCTTATATCCGTTTTAAAGGCGAGATTGGCGAACAAGCCACAATGTTTTTCCTCGACCCATCAGGCAATGCACTTGAATTCAAATCTTTTAAAGATCCCAGTCAAATATTTGCGGCTTAAGCGTATTACCCAAATATTAAGTCTTTTAGCTCTAAACGAGCTTTATCCCTAAGGGTTTCTAAGGCCGTCCAACTCCCATTTTCCAAATCTCGCCAATTTTTTAGCTGCATATTTGCGTAATTTAACTGCCATTCCAAATCATCCACGCGTTTTTCCAGCATAGCCCTCTGACGCCATGGCAACTTCGACCAACGTGTTTGTTCATTGTCGTTTGCAATTTTTGAAGCCCTTACACGTTTGGGCCTTACAGCTTTAATTTCCATGCTCATTTTCATCATTTGCGCCACCTAGTTTATTTATTGAATAGCTAACCAAGCAAATTAAATGCCAAGCCGCCTCTTAACTATTCATTAACGATTCGAATTGTGGCAATTTTGTGGCAAATATATCATAGTAAATTGAACAAAAGTTACCAAATCTAGTAGCTTTAAAATGAGTAGCTTAAAGCGTTGGATTTATTAAAAACTTCTCGCCTGTTCGTTTGGCATTATACCGCTTTGCAAGGCTTGCATCCAAAGCATCTGCGAGTGAAATCTCATCGGTATAATGGCTCGCAAAAGTTGTTTTTAAGTCTTTCGCGACACGCGCGCGTAGACGCATAGCCACCTCTTGTCCTGCTTTAGCAAGGAAATTTGGAAGCAGCCAGCCGCCCACGCCCCACGCCATACCATAAGCACGGTTTAGCTGCGTTGCGGACATATCAAGACTGCCATAAAGATAAACTTGCTTATGCTCCACAGATCCATAAATACTATAAGCGCCTGGCGTTCGCGCTGCGGCTGCTTCCATAGCTGATAGGATGTGCGAGGCTAATTTTCCTCCGCCTGTCGCATCAAACGCTAAAGTCGCGCCAGTTTCGTGGATAGCGTCTGTAAGCTGCGCTGCAAAATCATCGTCAGAGCTATTGCATACATATTTTGCGCCCATATCTCGCAGCAATTTGACCTGTTCATCGCGGCGTACAATATTGACCAGAGATACACCATCCGCTTGGCAGATACGGTTAAGCATTTGTCCTAAATTTGACGCGGCCGCTGTATGAACAAGGGCGCTATGGCCTTCCATACGCATTGTTTCTAGCATAGACAGAGCTGTGAGCGGATTCACAAAACTTGACGCCCCGTCTTTGGCTGTATGACCATCTAAAAGCGGCATAGCCATCATCGCAGGCACACAGCGATATTCGGCATACATGCCGCCGCCCATAATGGCTACGACCTTCCCAATAAGCGATTGCGCATAAGCCTCACTACCAGCAGCCACAACTGTCCCCGCGCCTTCATTGCCGATCGGCAAAGCTTGGCCAAAGCGGGCCTTCATACGGGCCATGCCTTGCGCAATAATGGGCGCGGTTAAGATGCGTGCTTTCCCCTCTCCCGTCGACGTAGCCTCAGCAATATTAGCCATACCAAACATAACGCCATGATCGGACGGGTTAATCGGCGCGGCCTCAATGCGGACAACGATTTGGTCAGGTTTCGGAACGGGCATCGGCTTTTCCGCCATCGCTATTGTTAAGTGGCCTTGCTCTGACACGGTCGAGAGAAGTTGAAGATAAGTTGCAGGTAATGACATGAGAGGCTCCGATAAGTATTTATTGTGTCTAACCTGTTCGCATGGCTTTGTCCGCTTTTAATAATACATTACCTTCATGCAGCTTTAAAGCATTGCGCAGCAGAGCTATTCAAATCCCCACGGCGCAGGCGGCAGATCGGCTAACGGTTTGCTCACATCAAATTCTACGCGGAAGAACCGATTTGGACGGCGCAATTCATAGGCGAAATACGTATCATTTATTTCAACAGCCCAAATATTTACAATAGATGCCTCTAAGCCTTCTGTTTGAAACATATCTATAGAAAATGGATCAACAGGGAAGCTTTGCCGCTGCGCAGTGCCTTTATTTTCTGTATCGCCGCCATATTGGCTCACAGCATCTTCTGAACCATCTTCGTGGCGGTGGTCATGTTTTAGCCGCAAGCCTTTTTCTGTTTTAGAGATAACCCATGTGCGCGAGCGATCATCATCCACATGAAACGGAATCCGAAGGCCCGTCTCATCACATTCACGCACATGCATAACCAATGTCTTTGTCTTAAACTCAGCATCCGCAGCATCATCGCTAACAAGCTGCCCTGCATAAGCTCTCCCGCAATGCTCGCTTAAGGCTTGAAAGAAAGCCTCTTGCGGCGCGGGGGGCTTAGGTTGACAGGCAGACATCACAATAGAGACCGTAGAAACCAGCCCAATTATAAAAAACGCCTTGCGTGATATGTGTCTTGACATAGATTACTCCTAACCTCTCGCGCCTAGCAGAAAGACCGCCTTATGCTCAAGCTATATGATTACACCGCCGCCCCCAGCCCGCGCCGTGCGCGTATGTGCCTTGCTGAAAAAAGTATAAAATATGAGAACATACAAATTGATTTGCGCAGTAAAGAACAATTAAGTGACGCTTTTCGCGTAATAAACCCGCGATGTACTGTTCCCGTTCTAGTGACCCCGGACGGAGATATTTTTACCGAAAATGCAGGCATTGCCGCTTATCTGGAGAGTGTATATCCTGACCCCTCATTGCTTGGCACGGATGCGATAAACCGCGCGAGAATTGCAGAATGGAATTGGCGTTGCGAATTTGAAGGGCTGGCGGCTGTGGCCGAAGCTTTACGCAATAGCTCACCGCATATGAAAGACCGCGCCATGACAGGCACGCATAATGTTGCGCAAATCCCTGAACTTGCACAGCGAGGCCGTACCCGCATTAGATGGTTCTTAGACGCATTAAACACACAATTAGAACAAAACAGCTATGTCGCGGGCGAGGCCTATTCCATCGCCGATATTACCGCGACAGTGACCGTAGATTTCGCCGCTTGGGTAAAAATTCTCCCCAAAGACGCAGATAGCGCGTTGAAAGCTTGGCATGAACGAATGACGCAGCGGCCAAATTACCAAGCCTAAATTCATTAGACACTCTCAAGGAGCTGCATGACCACTATGCAGCCCTTTATCTTATCAAGCCGCCGTATTTCTGTTAAGACACCAACATGACGAAACACGATCATAGCTTTGAGAGTTTTAACAAATTGCCTATTCGGCCCGTCAAAGCTTGGCGACATTTCAAGAAACTTATGGCCAATAAAGAAGATACGGAACAAGTTTTTCATATCATCAACGCCTTAAATGGGAACTCTCAACGCAAACAATATTTAGCCTTTGTACAATCAGAGAGCGGCCAAAACCGTATAGCCGCCAAAATATCCTTACCGCCTTTATTGGACGACCATGATACGTTAAGACAGCTCCCAGATGGGAGCCTGGGCCGCGCTTATGTTGACTTCATGGAACAAGAAGGCCTAAGCGCGCAAGGCCTCGTTGATGAATATGCGCGTTTTGATACGGGTTTTATGGATCAATATCCCGACACTGTGCAATGGTATTTCAACCGCCGCCGCGACACGCATGACCTCTTACATGTTTTAACGGGATATGGCCGCGACGCGCTTGGCGAGGCCTGCGTTTTGGCCTTTAGCTATGCCGTTAATAAAGGGCTTGGCGTGGCCTTTATTGCTTATGGCGCGGGCATGGAGCTTCGTAAAACAGCGCCTAAAAACACCAAAATCATGGCCGCCATTCATGAGGGTTATAAGATTGGCAAGACGGCAGAGGACATTCTTAATTATGATATTATGAAACTCTTGGCCCGCCCTCTTGACGCTGTCCGAAAAGAGATGGGTATAACACACCCTGCCGCTTATGATCGCGCCCATGACATTATGCGCGCAAATGGTCTGGACCCCTATGAGATGATTAGGCCAAAAGATAAGGCGGCGCAGACGCTAAAAAAGGCCGCTGCATAAATTTTCGCATCGTGCATTTTGCCGCCATAAACACAGCATAGCATACTAACACCCCATTGACAGCCTTCAAGCTGCGCTGCACCATATATCTATGAGCATTGACATAAATTATATCCCAAAAGCCGATGTTAGGCAGCTCTCAAAACGCTCAAATCTTTGGGGTGCATGGCTGACCTTCCATGTTTGGGCCGTTATTGCTGGTGCAATGGCACTTTATATTTTTCTGCCAAACCCGCTCACCTTTATCTTTGCCTTTTTCATAATTGGCTCTCGGCAACATGGTATGGCTATTTTGATGCATGATAGCGCGCATGGCATTTTATTTGACAATAAATCCGTGAATGACTTTGTTGGCAAATATCTGCTCGCCGCGCCTTATGGCGGCGATATGCTCACTTACCGCAAATATCACCTTAAGCATCACCTTTATGCCCAATCGGAGCGTGACCCTGATATTGCTTTGTCCAATAAATTCCCAATTTCCAAAGCTAGTCTTTACCGCAAATTATTTCGCGACATAAGCGGACAGACATTCCTGCGTCTACGGATTGTCTCTTATAAAATACGCCGAGGTAACGCCGTTAGCATTGAAGGCTCCGAGGCTTTTGAGAAAAGCTCTAATTGGCCGTTTTTGATAACGAATGCCACTATCTTGAGCGTCTTACTCGCGATTGGGCATGGCTGGCTTTATCTAACGCTATGGCTCTTACCGCTTATGACATGGTTCTTTGTTGTTTTGCGTCTGCGTAATATTTCAGAACATGCGATGACAACATTCGATGACAACCCTTTAACCCATGCACGAACGACTTATACAAATATTTTAGAGAAAATATTTTTGGGTCCATATTGGGTAAATTACCATGTTGAACATCATGTCTATATGTTTGTGCCATGCTACCGCCTAAAAGCGCTGCACCGCGCAATGAAGCAAGCGGGACATGGCCCAAATATGGAAATAAAATCTAGCTATAGTGCCGTACTTAAAACTGCAATCACGGGATAATGTCATGAAAAAACTACTTCTAGGCTCAGCCATTCTCATAATAAGCGCTTGCACAGCACAAGCCCAAAAGTCCGATTACGGCCCGCCCTCTGAGGTTCAAGATATTTACAATATTGCTATAGAACCATCCGCACAGCGCATCCAGTCCGACATACAAACACTTGTCGATTTTGGAACGCGCCATACATTATCGGAAACAGACAGCGATACACGCGGCATTGGCGCAGCGCGGCGCTGGATACATGCTGAGTTTGAAAAAATCTCGGCAGATTGCGGCGGTTGTCTTGAAGTGATTTATGTCTCGGACACCATTTCTGGCGAGCGGCGCATTCCCGACCCCGTAGAAGTTGTCAGCGTGCTTGCCATACAGCGCGGCTCTGTTGATCCTAACCGTTATGTGATGATGAGCGGAGACATTGATAGCCGCGTCACCGACCCGCTTAACGGCACCTCTGATAGTCCTGGCGCCAATGACAATGCCTCTGGCATGGCAGGCGTGATTGAAGCGGCGCGTATCCTCTCCAAACGTAAATATGCAGGTTCTATCATCTATGCTGGCTTATCTGGTGAAGAACAAGGGTTATTTGGCGGCGAAATTGTTGCTAAACACGCGCTGGATAATGGCTGGGAAATCAAAGGCGTTTTAAATAATGACATGATTTCTAACATTGCAGGCATTGACGGGGTCATTGATAATTCTATTGTTCGCGTCTTCTCAGAAGGCACGCGCGCCAATGAAACCGAAGCTGAGGCGCGCCGCCGACGCTTTACGGGCGGCGAAGTCGATAGCCCGTCCCGGAACTTGGCGCGCTATATCAAATCTCAAGCCGATCAATATTTGACCAATCTCGATGTGATGATGGTCTACCGCCTTGACCGTTTTGGCCGCGGCGGTCATCACCGCCCGTTTAACCAAGTGGGTATTCCGGGTATCCGTATCATGGAAACCCATGAACATTATGACAGGCAGCATCAAGATTTGCGGACGGAAAATGGCCGGAAATTTGGCGATACAATGGACGGCGTAGACTCAGCCTATGCGGCCAAGCTAACTGCGCTCAATGCGATTACTATGGCGGGCATGGCGGGCGCTCCGCCCTTTCCTGCAAATGTCGAAGCTACGGGCGCTGTGCAGCCCTCTGCCAAGCTCTCATGGGAGACGTCAGATAATGCAGGCAACTTAGCTGGCTACCGCGTGCATTGGCGCCTAACAACAGAACCAGAATGGACACATTCGCGCTTTATTGGCAAAGTCAATGAATGGGAATTTACAAATCTTGTGATTGATAATTACTTTTTTGGTGTCTCGGCTGTCGCGAAAGATGGCAGCGAAACGCCTGTGGTTTTCCCGGGGCCAGCGGGGCGGTTTTAACTTGGTATAGCCGTAAGAAGATTCACATGGGAATAACCCTATCAGGGGAAAAGACGTGACGGTGGGAGCTGTCATCATTACCACCTACAATATTATGTTATAAATGGGAGACTCGCATGCGCGCGTTTAAAAACATCCTTCTTGGCGGCATTGCGGCCACATCTGCTTTTGCTCTCATCGCGGCCACCCCGTCAAAAGATAGCGGAGACGACACAGCAAAATGGGACGTTACGAACCCGCCCGGTAAAAAACGTGAAATCTCGATTAAAACCGATGAAGGCACATGGATGAGCCTTGATGTCTCCCCTGATGGTAAAACAATCGCATTTGATATGCTTGGCGATATTTACACGATGCCTGCGCGCGGCGGCAGAGCCAAAAATATTGCCTCAGGCATGGGCTGGGACATGCAGCCACGTTTCTCGCCTGATGGCAGACAAATCGCTTTTACCTCTGACCGTGCTGGCGGAGACAATATCTGGGTCATGGATGTTGACGGTCGCAATAAAACCCAAATCACCAAGGAAAGCTTCCGCTTACTCAACAACCCCACATGGTCACCCGATGGGAATTTTATCGCCGCGCGTAAACATTTCACGACAAGCCGTTCGCTTGGCACTGGCGAGATTTGGCTATATCACACCAAAGGCGGGTCTGGCGTTAAGCTGGTCAAAAAGCCATCTGAATCGCATCAAAAAGAACTCGGTGAACCTATGTTCAGCCCCGATGGCACGAGCATTTACTACACACAGAATACAACATCTGGCCCGATCTTTGAATATGCGCAAGACTCCAATACGCAGCTTTTCCAAATCCGCGAATATAACATGCAATCGGGCGAAATTAGCACAGCGGCAGGCGGTGCGGGCGGCGCCGTTCGGCCAACCCCATCTCCTGATGGCAAATATCTTGCCTTTATCAAACGCGAGCGTACAAAATCCAAACTCTTTGTCAAAGATTTAGAAAGCGGCGAAGACCGCATGGTATTTGATGGCCTTGACCAAGACATGCAAGAAACATGGGCGGTGCATGGTCTTTACCCCAATATGGATTGGGGGCCAAATAGTGAGCAGCTTTATTTCTGGGCGGGCGGACATATTCACCGCTTAGATGTGAGCAATGGAGACGTTTCCCAAATTGACTTTCAAGTCAATGACACACGCACAGTCATGGACGCCCCGCGCCCGCAAGTCGATGTCGCCCCAGATGAGTTTTCCACGCAAATGCCCCGCTTTGTGCAGGTTAGCCCAGATACCAAAACCGCTGTGTTTGAGAGCCTCGGGAAACTCTATCTGCGCGACCTTAAATCTGGCCGTATTAGTAACTTAACCACTCTGCCCAAAGCTGAGCGCGAGCTTTATCCCGCATGGTCAGCCGATAGCCGCACAATCGTCTTTACAACATGGACAGATGACGAGCTTGGCGCGGTGCATTCTATTGATATTGATAGCCGCGAAATTACCACACATACTCAAAATCCGGGACATTATAAGCGCCCTGCCATGTCTCCATCTGGCGAGTTTATTGTCTATGAAAAAGGTTCCGGCGGATTTCTAACGGCTCCTGAATGGTCAAATGAGACGGGGCTGTACATTCAAGCCGTAGATAGCGCTGATGCTGTACGTATTAGTAAATCTGGCGGCA
Organism: uncultured Caulobacterales bacterium; assembly: GCA_937929915.1. Classification (GTDB taxonomy): domain Bacteria; phylum Pseudomonadota; class Alphaproteobacteria; order Caulobacterales; family Maricaulaceae; genus Litorimonas. The sequence continues at coordinate 73,446 of CALFUN010000019.1, forward strand.
ATCCGCATTTTGATGCCAATGAGCGCCGTGTTTATTTCACCCAAAACGGAGACGGAAAAAACACACTTGTTTCCGTGAATTTACTCGGCGACGATATGAGAGAACATGCAAGCTCCAAACAAGCCCAAAGCTTTGATGTCTCGCCCGACGGCACCATGGTTGCATTCCGAGAGAATTATAATCTCTATCTCACACCGCTTTTAACAGGGCCGCAAAATGTTGATGTCAGCGCAAGCGGCAATGCCTTACCAATCGTCAAACTCAGTAAAGGCGGGGCCACTTTCCCAAGCTGGAGTGAAGGCAATCAAATTCACTGGACACTGGGCGCGCAATTATTCTCAGCCAGCGCTGCAGAGGCGATGGATGATGATTTTGAACCCGTCACTCAAGGCACATCATTGTCTTATAAAGTCAAAACGGCCGAAGCAGGCAAATCCGTTCTGCTCTCCAATGCTCGTATCATCACAATGGCTGACGAGGATGGCGGTGTCATTGAAAATGCAGACATTCTTATTGTTGATGGACGCATTGAAGCGATTGGGGAATCAGGTCAAATTCGCCCGAGCACAGAACATGACGTTGTTGATCTCACGGGTAAAACTATCATGCCCGGAATGATTGATGCTCATGCCCATGGCCCGCAAGGCACAGACGAGCTTGTCCCGCAGCAAAACTGGAAAGCTCTTGCGACATTATCACTGGGCGTAACAACCATATTCGACCCTTCTAGCCGCGCCAGCGAGATATTCGCCGCAAGTGAAATGCAGCGCGCGGGCATGCTGTTAGCTCCGCGTATTTATTCAACGGGCGAAATTGTTTACGGAGCGAAAGCGCCGGGTTTCTTTGCGAATATTCAATCCGAAGATGACGCACAGGAGCATGTCTCTCGCCTTAAAAATCAAGGTGCACATGGGGTTAAAAACTACAATCAGCCACGCCGCGATCAACGCCAGCAAGTCGTCAAAGCCTCTCGCGATAATGACTTAATCGTCGTGGCCGAAGGCGGCTCGCTCTATCATATGGATATGAGCCTTGTCCAAGACGGCAATACATCGGTTGAACATAATTTGCCTGTCTATGAAATTTATGATGACGTTATTCAAATGTATAGCCAAACCAATGTCGCCTATACGCCGACACTCGTTGTTACCTATGGCGGGGTAAGCGGTGAGAATTATTATTACCAAGAAAGCGATGTCTGGAAGCACCCTATTTTGTCGAAACATGTGCCGCCAACGGTTCTACAATCGCGCTCAGTGCGCCGCCAAAAAGCCCCTGAAAGCGATTATGCTGACGCTAATTCTGCACGCCTATCCAAGAAACTTATGGAAGCGGGTGTGCCTGTCTCTATTGGCGCACATGGACAACGCGAAGGCCTTGCCGCCCATTGGGAAATGTGGAGCTTTGTGCGCGGCGGGATGAGCAATCTCCAAGCTCTGCAAACGGCAACTACTGAACCTGCTCGGCATCTTGGCTTTGACAAGGATATTGGCACGCTGGAAAAAGGCAAACTTGCTGACCTCATCATCATGGATAAAAACCCTCTCGATAACATCCGTAACACGGAAACGATTGAACATGTGATGATCGGTGGCCGGCTCTATGAATCGGACACAATGAATGAGGTGCATACGGGCAACACCAAACGCCTGCCTTATTGGTGGGAGGAGTAAGTCTTGAAGCATAAACGCTTCACTCTCCCTTAAGCTTCATTGTTTTTAAATTTGACTTGCTTGATAAAATGGCTAGCTTAAATACAATTAAAGAGTGTGGCTATGACAGACGATACGGCCGAAATTGAAACAACCACAACAAAGCGGCGTAAATTACTGCCGCGTGAAATCGCTTTATTCCCATCAAGTTTTAGGAGTGCCATAAATATCGGCAATGTCACTTTAATATATAGGGCGCATAATATTTTTGCGTCTGGAAAAATTCTTACGCGTAATGATAAAATATATTGGCCAAATTGCCCCGATGATTTCACGAAAGCCCCCATTACAGATCAATCCGTATTAATGCATGAGCTATGTCATGTTTGGCAATATCATACAGGACGCCTTTCGGCTATTGGTTATTTGGTTAGGCCACGACGTTGGGGTTATGAATATATATTTGATGAAAAAAAGAAATTTGATGACTACCCAACTGAAAAACAGGCTGATCTTTTAGAAGATTGGTACCTTGTTAACAAGGGTTTTAAGCCAGATAATTACAATAAAGATAAAAGCATTGTACCCACCAAAGAACAGATAAATAAAGTAGTGCCCTTCCAATGGAATTGAAACCTCTCAAATTCAGTTGTTTGGTCGCGACTTTAATGATTAGTGGATGTTACAACCCTATCCAAGCCAATAAGCGTGAAGCAATATATTTGGAAAAACTTGATGAATTTGAAAAAACAAAAAACATTCAAGCTATTTGCGATGCAGCAGATATAATAGGAAACAGGCAAAAATCTTTCCCAATGTCGAAAGCAAAACGAAGTCAGAAATTCGTTGAACATAAACTAACAGGACTGCGCGAAGCAGAAACTAAAGGTGATTATTTATTACAACAAAAATGCGCGTCAGGTCTCTATGAAGCCCTATGGCTTGGTCGCCCTAAGCGTTTGACAGTTAGTCCTGAAATGACAGATTGTTTAAGAGATAAAATGGTGAATAACGTTTTTACAGCTGATGATTATCTCACCTGCGCCGCAAAATACAATTACGTGCCATAAGACTCACCGCAAGATAGTATTCCAATGGAGTTAAATATCGCCATAATCTTATCCATGACATTGATGTTGTCTTTGACGCAGTGTTTAGATCAAAAAAACAGCGATAAAAATATGGCCAATTATCAAAGCCATCTTAAAAACTTTGAGGAAACACAGAATGTGATTTATATCTGCAATGCCGCGAATTCCATTGGCAACATTCAAAAAGCTTTTCCTATTTCGATTAAAGAACGAAAAAGGCTTTTTATTGAACATGTTAAAACAAGCCTTGATGCAGCTCACGTTCAAGGTCTTGGAGAAAAAGATTGGACTTGTACTTACACGCTATGGCAAGATCTCTACGTTCAAAAAACAGCCATAATTCAGCAAAGCCGCGATATGATGACATGCATGGACAATGCTCGTGTCAACGGCATTTACACAAGCCAAGCTTATGATAACTGCGCCGCAAAATACAATTACGTGCCATAAGACTCATAACCCCATCCAACCCAATATAGCCTCATTTACCGCCTCTGGCTGTTCCCACATGGCCCAATGTCCGCAATTTGGGATACAGATTTGTGTAAAGTCATCAACCATTTGTTTCATAGGCTCCGCAAGTTTTGGCGGCAGGAGCAGGTCACGCTCTGGACTTATCATTAAAACGGGCTGAATGATACGATCCGCCATCCCGTCGGCAAGCCGCCAATTCTCATCAATATTGCGATAAAGGCTCATACCAGACCGAAATCCCGTCCGTTTATAAGCTTGTGCAAAAACCTTGCGATCAATATTGCTTAATATCTGCCCCTTTAGCTTCGGAGAGCCTGCCTCAAGGAAGGTTTTAAATTTCGACGGAATAAATGTGAAAGTTTCATCGAGCGCCGCACCGTCGGGTACGCTTCGAAACATCAGGCGGAAAAACCCGTCAGGGTCTTGCGCAAATAAATTGGCAACTGCATCAGGGCGGTATTTAAATTCGAGAAAATAGTGCTGCCGCCCTGCCCGTTTTTCTATAATGTTCAGAGGCGGCGCAGGCGCGCGGGCCGTATGCGGCACACAAATCCCAATAACTTTGGAAATACGATGCGAGATCATTCGCGCGGCGTGCCACACAATGCTTGCGCCCCAATCATGGCCGACAAGCACCGCGTTTCTTATGCCATATCCGTCCATCACCGCTTCAATATCGCCTACAAGCTGCGGCATGACATAATGGCTATCACCAATGGGCACATCAGAGCGGCCAAAGCCGCGCAAATCAAAGGCAATCACACGATAGCCCGCCTTAACAAGCGCAGGTATGGTCAGCTTCCAGCTATAAGCAATTTCAGGCCATCCATGCAGCAGAATCATAGGCGGACCATCTGCGGGACCAAAGGCATAGCTGGCTATTTGAAAGCCATCGGAAGATATAAAATATGGATTTGGCCAAGTCATATGACTATCTTTGACGTGATTTTAGCTCGCTTGCACGGAAAAATGGCTTTAAAATTGCCATAATTACGCTTTATCATGTCTTTTCTGCCCTTGCCCCCTTTACGCGGCGTGGTGAAATGGCTAGTAAGCGCCAAGTTTAAGAGCGCCTCGCCAATGCTGCGGGGCTTTTAATATTTGAATTATAGAAACGAGTTGTCCACATGGTCGAAATTTACGTCCGCCAGAATAATGTTGATCAAGCCCTTCGTGCGCTGAAAAAAAAGCTGCAAAATGAAGGTATCTTGCGCGAAATGAAAGCTCGCAAGCATTACGAAAAGCCATCCGAGAAACGTGTTCGCGAGCAAGCCGAAGCTGTGCGCCGCGCTCGTAAATTGGCACGCAAACGCGCACAAATCGAAGGTCTTATCCCAATGAAGAAAAGACCCCCGCGCCGTTAGGCTTCATGGATATAATAAATCACCGCCGTTATTGGCGGTTTTTTTATGTTCAAAATTAGTACCTATGGGGATATGGTCAGTTTCTATGCTGCCCGTCTCTATCCATACACATATTCATCAATCTCACACCAAGACACGTAATTTATTTTCCGAGGAAATCGCGCTTTTCCCGAAAAATTTTTGCAATGTCATAAATATACAGGCTGTGAGACTGATAAATTGCGCGCATAATCCATTTGCCACTAAAAAAATTCTCGTGCGACATAATCAAATTTTCTGGCCGGGCTGCCCTGATAATTTTGCTAATGAATCCATAGAGATACAAGCGCCTTTAATGCATGAATTTTGTCATGTCTGGCAATATCATACGGGCCGTCTGACTGCGCTTGGTTATTTAACAAATCCGTTTAATTGGATGTATAATTATAAATTTAAGACGGAAAAAGACTTTGATGACTATCCAATAGAAAAACAAGCCGACCTCATGCAAGATTGGTTTCGTCTGAATATGGGGTATAAGGCTTGCCGCCACGCAAGCGCAACAACTCCGCCTACATGTCAGCAAATCAATGCGATTATACCTTTTGATTGGCAGGATAAGACACCCGTGCAGCGCGCCTTGCCTGTCAGTTAAGCCGCTTTTTGGCCCTTAAAGCCGCGATTAATCAAGCATTCTGCGATTTGCACCGTGTTAAGCGCCGCACCTTTACGCAGATTATCCGACACAATCCACATATTGAGCGTATTATCTTGCGTACTGTCTTCGCGGATACGTGAGACAAATGTGGCATATTCACCCACACACTCAACGGGCGTAACATAGCCGCCATCTTCAGGCTTATCGACGACCATCATACCTGGCGATTCGCGTAGTAATTCACGCGCATCATCGGCTGTCAGTTCATTTTCAAACTCAATATTCAAACTCTCAGCATGACCAACAAAAGTCGGGACACGCACACATGTCGCGGAGACTTTAACTTTCGAGTCGAGAATTTTCATTGTCTCGGCCTTCATCTTCCACTCTTCTTTGGTGTTACCATCATCCATAAATATGTCGATATGAGGGATAACGTTAAACGCAATTTGCTTTGTGAAATTAACAGGTTGGAAGTGATCATTCGCGTAAATACCTTTTGTCTGTAGCCAAAGTTCATCCATATGTTTCTTACCGCCGCCCGATACAGATTGATATGTTGAGACAACAACACGTTTGATTTTCGCGCGATCATGTAGCGGCTTAAGCGCGACAACCATTTGAATGGTTGAGCAATTTGGATTGGCAATAATGCCTTTTTTCGTATGTTCTAAAACAGCATCTGCATTAACCTCTGGCACAACAAGCGGTACATCAGGATCCATACGCCATGCGCTTGAATTATCAATCACAACAGCCCCAGCCTGTACGATTTTTGGTGACCATTTTTTAGATACATCCCCGCCCGCGCTCATAAGCGCAATGTCGACGGTTGAAAAATCAAATGTTTCAAGATCTTCGCATTTAATCGTCGTGTCGCCCCATGTAACCTCGCGGCCAACAGAGCGGCGGCTCGCTACAGCGTGAACAGCATCAACCTCAATATCACTATCTGCTAAAATCGTGAGCATTTCTGTACCAACATTGCCTGTTGCACCTACAATCGCAAAACGATAACCCATGATAGTCTCCTATAACCTGCTGTGTCGCCAATCTAGCCACTTCAAAAGCGGCGCAGATTTAGGCTAAGTCCGCTATAATCGCAAGCCTTAATGGCGTATGATAAATCTCACGCAAATTTGCTTAAATAGCGGGCTTTATTTCCTACGCATCCGCCGATAGGCAATATAGGCAATTACGCCGACAAAACTGACCCCAGCGACTTCAAGTTTGGTAAATGGGCCAAGCCAAGGCTGCGCCCAGCTTTGAATACCGCTGACATCAACACTTTCACCATTGATAGATATAGCTGCGAGTAAAACAGCAAACATCGCCACCACACCCATAATACTGAACATACCAGCGTAAAATCGGCCATCTGCTCGTGTTTGCGCTATTTTACGCTCTTGAATACGGTTATAGCGCGATTGACGCCGTATAGATTGACGTGTTGGTCTTTCCGATAAGGGCGGTTTTTTTTCTGTGTTCATGACAGAAACCTAACATAGAGTTTTTTGAAATCTATGTTAAAAGTCAGCCATGCTAAGTTTCATTCGTCCTTATTTAATCACCTTTTGCGGCGCATATTTTATAATTGCTACCCCTGCCAAAGCACAATTAGACGATAATTATTACGTTCCAGATATTGAAACGGCGCAGGCTTTAACCAAAGATGGACTTTTGGCTGTCTTCTCGGGACAAACACATTTGGGTACATATTCATTTTTGCGTGAAAATATTAGCACCTATGCCTTTACGGAAACAACATTTTCCGATGGAAGTCTGCGTCACATACAAAAAATCCATGACAAAGAGATCGTCGATACGGGGCAATGGGAATTAGACGGCGATCGTATTTGTTATGATTATGATGACCTGCGATTAAGTCAGGCCTGTTTTAAAATTTACGTTGTTGGGAATTGCTATTATCATTACCAAGTCGAAGCTCAAGGTTTCCCAGCCACTGGATTTACCGCTCGTAGCGTTGTCAAAGGAGAAAGGCCAAATTGTGAACCTGCCATTTCTTAAAACATATAGGCTTATCGGCCTCTTTGTCTTATGTGCTACCCCGCATACGGCATTTGGACAAAGCCAGAAAACGGATATACGCCCCAATGCCAATCAAGTCATTGGAGAGGAAATTCGCGAGCTTTTTGCAGGGCAAACCCACCGCGGGTCTTATAATTTCAACAATGAAGGCATCGCGCGCAATGATTATATTGAGAGCCATATGCCTGATGGCCGTACAAAATACTCTGAAGGTGAATTAGAGTCAGACGGCATATGGTATGTGGCCAGAGAAAACCTATGTTTTATCTACCAAAACCCAGATATGAATGGCGGATGTTTTCGTGTCTACCGCATTAAAAATTGCTTTTACTATTATAGCAGTCAGCTTATCCAACGTGAGGATGAACTTGACCGCGATTACTGGGTTGCGCGTAGTACGCCCAAAGGCGAAACACCAGATTGCGATCCTGCAGTGAGTTAGTGAGTTTCGCTTGAGTTATGGAGCGCCTTCAAGAAACTCAATTTAGGCAAGGTAATGCTCTGAATATAACGCCAACAGATATACAATATTTACGGATAGACGTCTGATTTTTGCAAAAACCTAACATATTTATCACTTTCCTATTTCAAAACTTATGCCGTAGATAAACGCAAGTAATTTATACCAGCGCATCAAGACCTAATAGATAAAATAATAACGCGGCAGATCATAAGTTTGCTCATAGTCGCGAATTGCAAACCGGATTTCCTCGCGTTGATCTTCAAGGCGAATTTCTTGTTTCAAATAGCGTTTCCGCTCATCAGAGGTCAGTTCATCTTCCTCCAAAGCTCTGCGAATTTTCGCCAACTCAGTTACGCTTCGATCATAATCTTGGATTAGATTTGTATGCCCAATTTCAATTTTATAAACGACATAACCATCCTGATAACCGCTTAAATAATTATCGGCATTTATCGTGCGGCATTCTTTATTCGGAGAGTTGCCTGACACACCACGCGAATATCCATTTTCATAAACACAATATTGCGGCAAGCCTTTCTCAAAGCCGCGTAGATAGGCCGTGCGGTCAAAGCTCACACCATGCTTGGCGCAAGTTTTGGCTAAACGGTTAAACCGCTCACGAGATTTCCCGTTACTACCATCCATATAGCCAATGTCTTCAGGGCTTTGATTTAAGCATTGCTCTTGAGATATAGTCGCACATGATGTCAAGCTGGCCCCTATCATGAACGTACTGGCTGTTAGAAAAATTAAGTTCATTATCCGCTTCATGGAAACGCCCCTCTTATGTATTTAGTATCACTATTATTTGTGATCGATAAATTCTTTATAAACATCAAAACTTAGCCTGAGCTGAAACACATATTCATTGTCAGTTCATCGCATCTGAAATTTCAGCAAGTAAATTTTCAAAACTTCACCTCATAATTATTTCATAAAGCCGTGAATATATAGAGCCATCAAAAAGCTTGCACTCCTTTGCACAAAAAGCCATGAGATTTGTATGCGAATTGAAACTCATTCTATGGGTGAAAACCACACTGCGCCTCTTGGTTTGGCTTTAGGCGGCGGTGTTGCGCGTGGCTGGGCACATATTGGCGCTATTCGGGCCTTGATAGAAGCAGGTATTCGTCCTGATATTATTGCCGGCACCTCTATTGGCGCAGTCGTCGGAGGCGCTTATCTAGCTGGCAAGATTGATATTCTTGAAAAATGGGCGCGCGGGCTCAATCGCCGTAAAATGATGAGTTATATGGATGTGCGCTGGGGCGGTGCGGGATTTTTACGCGGAGAACGGCTCGCGCGCGTGCTCAATCATTATATGGGCGACATCAAAATAGAAGACCTTGACCGTAAATTCGCAGCCGTCACTTGTGATTTACGCACGGGTTATGAAGTTTGGCTACAAAGAGGGCCGATCGTGCCTGCCGTTAGAGCCTCCTATGCCCTGCCCGGCGCATTTGAGCCTGTCAAAGTTGATGGCCGTTTCATGATAGATGGCGCGTTGGTCAATCCTGTTCCTGTCTCTGCCTGCCGTGCCCTTGGGGCGCATATGGTCATCGCCATTTCCTTAAACGGAGATGCTTTTGGCCCAATAGGCAGCTCACATGAATTAGATATGACAGGGACTGATGATGATAAGGATTTAGTTGACCCGTTTCACCTCGCGGGGCAATCGCTCAATAAATTACGCCCAGACCGCCTATTGCTAAAATCTATGGTTGGCAATGTCAGACCCGGCACAAGCCCAAAGATCGGGTCAGTGATGATGGGGACGCTAAACATTGTTATGGATAGGATTTCACGCTCACGGCTGGCTGGCGACCCGCCTGATGTTTTTGTCGCGCCGCGTATCGGCCATATAGGTATGTTAGAATTCACCAAAGCAGACGAGCTTATCGAACGCGGTTATCACGCAATGCAGCATGAAATTCCGCTGATTAAGTCCGTCATGGATATTTTGGCGCAAATGCCTACAGCGGCAGCAGCTACAACAGATGACTAGGTAAAAGAGAAGAATAAAGCCATGTCTCGCCTTATGAGAGTGCGCGCTTTGGCTTTACAAAAACACGCGTAAAATAACAGGCATAAAAGACTCAACTCATATTGTCAGCCAGATGAAAATAAAACCCGTAAAACCCTATAAGCCTCGCGCCGCGAATGATAATCAATTTATAAAACCCTCAAAGCGGGCCCAAAAACGCAGCTTAAAGGCTCAAAAACGCCAATCTTCGCATTCACAAATGACGGCTATATCTTCGAGGTCAAAAAACTCTATATCGCGCATCCAGTCACTTTTTCAGGTTACTTTAGGCTTTGTTATCACAAGTATTGCAGCTCTCTTATATATTGTCGTGACAAACCAACATAGCGAGTTGATCGATATTCTTATGCCTGTGACTATACTCAGCGCGATAGCTTTATTGGTGCTACGGTTTAAATCTTAGCGTTTCAATATTGAAAACCGTGTGGCATTCGCCTCCACAAGCATTGGCGCGATTATCATGCCTGCAAAAAATCCGCCTAAATGCGCTGCCCAAGCCAGATTTATGCCTGTATATTTCGCGCTTAAAACGATTAGCAGATTTATCAAAGCCCAGACCGCTGCAAATTTAAACATTTGCTTGACCCCGCCCAAAGCCCAGCCGCCTGCTGCAAATAAAGCAGACGCTCCGCCAGACGCGCCAATAGCCCGCGGGGCATCAAACCCTAAAGATGCGCCGCTCAGGCGCCAATACCCCCATTGCGCTAAACCGCCTATAATGACGCCTGCAAAAAATAAGATAAAAAACGCACTCGTCCCTGAGCGAGGCCGCCCTTTTCTCATTGATAGCAATCTTGCACCGCGAATAGCCGCGATACCTAAAGCGATAATCATAAAGCCATTACTGAAAAGATGCATCCAACCGCCATGCAAAAATCCGTGTAAAATAAGGCTAGGCACTTGTTCCGCATGGCTCAAACCAAGCCGTCCCCAGACATGCAACACAGCATATTTTGCCATAAAGGCGTTTAGCCATTGCGGCGCGAACATCATCAAAAGATGCATGGCGATAAAGACACCCACCAAATAAACTGGCGCAGGTTCAGCGAAATTGAACATAGGTTCTTTATTTAAGGGTGGCTTTGCCAAAATATTTGTCCTTATGGCCGTTTTCAAAGAATTTTACACTTTGGCGTATCTGACACTATCGAAAAACATCGAATCACACTCATATAGGCATATGCAATCGCCGACACAGATACAATCGTCGACACAGACGCCGCCGACCATGCAAAGACAATGGTATATCCAAGTCGAGCAACAAAATTACGGCCCATTTGACGATCAAACATTATGGGCCTTTATGTGCGAAGGGCGTGTAAATGCGCAATCCTTAATCAGCCAATATCCTAATACAGCTTATCGACCTGTCTCTGCCAATCCTGGCCTGATGAATTGGATAACACAAGTCCCGCCGCAATTAAATAGCGATATTTCACAAGTTGAAACAGACAATAAAGCTCAAGCCGTGCAAACTGTCTTTATGGTCATGGCGGAAATTCGCTCAGGCCGCGCTATGGAATTTTTACAAACCTTACAAAATCTAGGTGATGTTGAACGCATTGGCGATTCTGTCTGGATTTTACAGGCCCACGCCAATAGCGAAGACATCCGTAATGTTCTGTGCCAACCTCTTGGCAGTGATGATCGTCTCTTTATTATGGATAGTTTCGCCAATGAAACAGCTTGGTTTAATTTAGGCGCACATATGGATGCTCGTGTGCGTGAGCTTTGGGATGTAAGCCGTTAAAGTTTAACTGATTTCTTTTAAACCTGCCGCAAATCTTTGCGCGTTTTTGACATAGATTTGCGCATTTAATTTCAGCATATCAAAATGAGCTTGCGTCAGTGTTTTGACAATTTTCCCAGGCGCGCCGACAACCATAGAGCCGTCAGTTATCTCTTTGCCTTCAGTAATTAACGCATGTGCGCCAATCAAACAATTTTTTCCAATTTTCGCGCCGTTCAAAATTGTTGCCCCGATCCCTATCAAGCTATTATCACCAATCGTGCAGCCATGTAGCATAACTTGATGCCCAACAATCACGCCCTCACCTATTGTGAGAGGTATACCGGGGTCTGTGTGTAATACGGCATTATCTTGAATATTTGAACGCGCGCCGATTTTGATTACGTCATTATCGCCGCGCAGAACCGCCCCGAACCAAGCAGAACTCCCCGCAGCCATTTCGACATTGCCCATAATCTGAGCATTAGGCGCAATCCACACATCATCTGCGAGCTTTGGCGAAACGCCATCAAGACTATAGACACTCATATGGTGGCTTACATCTCATCAATATCTTGTTGCAAGATTGAGATATTCAAATCATAGGAAATATCATCTGGGTCTTCATCATCAATGTAAAGCAGCCCTAAAATCTCATCATTGAGATAGACTTCGACGCTATCTTGGACTTTACGTGGTTTAATCGTGACATTTTCAGTGCCAAGACGTTTACATAGATAATTTCGAACTTGTGTGATTTGTTCAGGTGACATCAATTTTCCTCTTACCTCTTTTAAGCCCTCAGATTAGAGCGTGTGATCCATTGAATCAGCTGGATTATCGCAACATGGCCCGCTTACACCTTTAGCAGGCACGCCTGCGACCGTGCATTGCGGCGGCACATCTTTGAGGACTACAGAACCTGCTGCGACTTTTGCGCCATCCCCGATTTTAATATTGCCCAAAATAGAGGCATTAGCCCCGATAAGCACGCGATTTCCGACTTTTGGGTGACGATCTTCATCCGATTTACCTGTCCCGCCAAGCGTTACGCCCTGCAAGATGGAGCAATCATTCCCAATCCGCGCCGTCTCGCCCATCACAAAACCTGTTGCGTGGTCAAGCATAATGCCGTGGCCGATAACCGCCGCTGGATTTATATCCACGCCAAACAACTCTGAACTTCGGTTTTGGAGATGAAATGCGATCAAATCACGCCCTGCATTGAATAAAGCATGAGCGCAGCGATGGGTTTGAATGGCCATATAGCCTTTGAAATATAAAAATGCATGTAAATGCGAATTGCAGGCTGGGTCGCGCTGCATAACAACTAAAAGGTCTTTCGCTGCAAACTCGATAATACGCGAGTCACTGGTGACGGCTTCAGACAGAACTTGGCGCATTTTAAGGGTTGAAAAATCAGCAGTTGCAAGCTTTTCCGCTAAGTGATTTGTGAGCGCACCGCCCAAATCTTCTTGGTCAAGAATTGTTGCATAAAGCAAGGATGAAAGGGCTTTCTCTTTCACAGCATAAGCGGCCGCCTCTTTATTTAGAGCTTTCCAAACACATATATCTGGTACGTCGCTTGTCGCTATGTTGAGTTTTGCCATGTTATTTCCTTACGGCATTTACACTGATTTGGCGGCGTATTGGCATATTTTTAACGCCTGCGCACTCGAAAAATCTAAATTTTAGCCTTGTATCGCTTCACAGATAATTGAAGTCTTAGGCTATTCTAGCCTCGGCCGCGATATGGCGGTACGCCTTGATCGGGTATCCAAAGGCCTTTTGGCGGCGTCCTATATTGATAAAATACGTCAATCGGAATGCCTCCGCGCGGATACCAATATCCGCCAATACGTAGCCATTTGGGCGCAATTTCCTTAACAAGACGCTGCCCAATCCCAGTTGTGCAAGCTTCATGAAAGTCTCCGTGATTGCGAAATGCCCCAAGGAATAGCTTAAAGGCTTTGCTCTCCACAATCCATTCATCAGGACAATAATCAACAACAAGGTGGGCAAAATCAGGTTGCCCCGTCACAGGGCAAATAGAGGTAAATTCTGGCGCAACAAGGCGCACCATATAAGGCTCGTCACATGGATTTTCTACACGTTCTAAAACGGCCTTATCAGGCGAGCTTGGCAGAGCTTTCATTGTCCCGAGTTGGTCAAGTTTATCATAGCGTTTATCATTCATGGCAGCCCGATAGCGCCTATTGCAAATAGGCGCAAGTCTTAGGCCGCAACATGTTTGCGAAATGAAAGTTTACGCAGAAAGCGCCCGCCTGGCACTTCGACAAAATGATAGGTAAAATGTGATACAAAAATCACAGTCGCCAGATAAGGTATCATATAGACATCACCCCAAATTCCTGTTCCGTCTCCGCCAAAGTCAAGTAGCTCAGGGATCGTGATATGGTTTGGAAACAAACGAGGGCCTATGATTGCAAAGGCAAGCGCGATGATTAAATGCACCATATAAACAGAATAGGAAATCTTAGCCAAATATTGAAACGGCTTGCGGCTCATAAACCACGATATAAGGCCGCCATCAAAAGCAAACACCAGCATAAAGAGAAAGATAACAGGCCCGACATAAAATTGTAGCGGGCCTGTGAAATAGACCAAAAATATTCCGCCAATAATAAGGGTTCCCGCCTCAATGAATGTCCATTTTTTAACATCCATGGTTCGCGGCAACAGGTTTTTAGTTTTCACAGCCGCGTAAATACGCGCCACGATAATACCAATAAAGAACCCCGCTACGCAGCGGAAAAACCCAAAATCATAAGTAATATCCATTTTGCGCGTAAATCCGTCTTTGGCGGGCACTTGCGATAGACCATAATAAATCGCGAGAACAGCCATCGCCATTACAATAAAATGCCAAAGTTTCTTAGGTGCCGCCCACACCATCATTGTCATAAACAGAAAATACGTGAAAAATTCAACGCTCACAGTCCAACTTGGATAATTAAAGCTGAGTTGATCGTGAATGCCCATAGAATGTGTTAGGGTGAAATTACTCAAAAGGCTGGCCCAATTCTCTGCTGCGCCCGCATGAAACGGTAGAATTTCACCTGCGCCGAAGCTGGCAACCCCTGATTTATTGGCCGCAATTCTGACAAGGGCATAGGCAATAAAGACCAATAACATAAACAGATGCAACGGATAAAGCCGTGCAAAGCGCCGCTTCATAAATAGGATACAATCTTCGCGGTTTCTAAGTTTTTTGTGATATAGCGTATAAAGTAGAAACCCTGAAAAAGCGAAAAACAAATCAATAATTACAAACGCTTGATCAATAAAACTACGGTAATTTAAATAAGAAAACCATGCAGAGTGATGCACAGCCACCATGAGCGCAAATATACCGCGGAAACCATCCAAAGCGCCAAAATAAATCGGCTTGCTTTGCGGTGCATTCATTTCAATTTGCTGGCGCATGATGACTCAACCACTTCATTGGTATCATGGTAAAAGATACTCGTAACGGCTAAAACTCTTGCATATTTAAACGAAGATAAAGTTAACTATAAGCGGTTTACCCGCTCTTAAATGCAGCGCTCACATAAATCATACCAATAGAGCTGACTAAGAACCTTTTGTAATTTCAATTTTTTTGCGAATATAAGGATAGCATTTGATATAAGAATATTGCTTTTGTTGAAAAAGATTATGTGAACAAGAGTGAACTGCAATGCAGCAGAGATATGATGTACCTTGTATTTTCGAGTGTTTATTCTCGAGAGAACAAAGGATGTCAATCTATGACGCAATTAACCTATAAGATAGGTATAGACAGTAAAATTTATGATTTTCTAGCGCGGTGTAATTTCAAAACCATACTTCGCGGCACATTGCTCATTAGTATTATAGCATATTTATTTTACCAGCTCACCAAAATCGGTTGGTCAGAGATATTACACACCCTGCCAAGTTCTCCTCTTTTTTATATCCTATCCATTGGAACATTTTTAACGCCTGTTATCGCGGAAATGATGTCATTTCGTATGATTACAGCCAATAAATTCCCGATCTCTTTTAAATTCTTTGCGCGAAAACATGTGCTTAACAAAGCCGTTTTATCCTATTCAGGCGAAGCCTATTTGACACAACATTTATCAACTTATGAAAACCTTTCCCTAAAAAACAGTGCCATTATCATTAAAGATCAAGCTTTAATTCGAACCTTTGTCGCAAATTTATGGGTAATTATTTTGGTGGTAACAGCACTCGCTTTCGGTAATCGTCATGTCCTACAAGAGATAGCCACCGCATCTCCCAGCCTCGTAATAGCCGTTAGCTTTATCTGTGTGGCTATATGCTTAATCGCTGTTCTATTCTTCAAAAAACTCTCAAATTTAAGCTATGCACTTGGCGCAAAGGTAACGGGTGTGTTTTTATTACGATCGGCCATTTTTGCCTGTATTTTAGTCTCTCAATGGAGTTTGGCGATACCCGGTACAGATTTATCAACTTGGTTTTTATTCCTCGTCATCTTTATATTGAGCCGAAAATCTCCTGTCGGCGGTGAATTTGTTTTCGCCAGCATTGCCGTGACACTCCCCGGACTGAGCGCAGATAATGCCAGCATTGCGGCCATGTTGGTGAGCATCATTGCGCTCAACCAAATAAATTATTTGATCGCATTTATTTTAACATCAGATTTTGGAAAATTATTAGCAAAGATAAAGTTATTGCCATATTTGACATTCGGTCGGTCATCGCATGAGCTTACACATCAACTCACACATAATAGGCTCTAAATTCAAAGGCTAAATATAACGCCCAGCCCATGCCGCTAGGACGTTCGCCACATATTCCGCATCCGCAGAATTACGCAAAAGCAAATGATCTGCACTGTCAAGGCTCACAAAACTTTTCGGGTGTTTTGCCTTCATATATATATGCGAAGCATTATCTATGCTCACAACGCGGTCTTGTGGCGAATGAAAAATCATTAAAGCTCGATTTAACTCAGAGATTTGCTCGGCTATATTTTGATTGGCGACGTCATCTAAAAATTGCTCTTTAATCACAAAAGGTCGTCCGCCTAATAAAACTTTCGCCTCGCCCTCCTCATGAATTTCTTCGATTTTATCAGCAAATTGATGGATGATATGCTTTGTATCACAAGGCGAACCAATAGTGGCCACAGCCTTGCAGCTCGGAATTTCATCTGCAACTTTTAACGTTGCTGTGCCGCCAAAACTATGCCCAATTAACACACAAGGCGCTTTGTGATGTCTCGTAAGATACTCAGCGGCTTTGCGAATATCCTCACAATTTGAGGTGAAATTCGTATCTTCGAAATTTCCGCCTGACTCGCCAAGGCCCGTAAAGTCAAAGCGCATCATGCCATAGCCGTTCTCGACTAATGTTTTGGAAATTGTCCGCACAGGTTTTAGGTCTTTGCCTATGGAAAACCCATGCGCAAATAACACCCAACTTTTCAACTCACCTTCAGGCCAGTCAAGCTTGGCAGATAAGGCGTCGCCAAACGCACCTTTAAATGTAATTTTTTCGCTAGGCATTAGATAAACTCATGACTGAATGATTCCCCAGTAGATACCGAAGGACATCCGTATAATCAAATAGAAGTGAAATAAAAATAATGACCATAGCCAGTTTTACCCAGCGGCCAGTCCAAATACGGTCTGGGTGCGCGTTACGCGTTTTCCAATAATAGGCCAATAAAGGCGTCCAGAAAATTATATGTGCAAGCCCCAATATACGAGTATAGCCAAAGCGATCAAATAATGCGCCCATAACAATCAAATTACCAATCATCGCTAAAATCGCAAACCGAGCCCGCCAATCTTTAATCGCAAATGGGATAGCGGCAATCATAACGCCGCCCATAAGTGCCATCCAATACACAACCCAGTTTGGCGAGGCTGCCATATGTTGATTAAAATCCATTAGAGCCTTTATCAAATATTCCTATCACTGAGGTTTCTCAAACCAAGCCAAGCCAAACCGAGACACGCTAAGACAATCCCCTAGACGGTCAGCGGCGGTGCAATGATACAGCTTCTACCAGAACTTGGCGTAGACCCCAATTAAAATCAATATGATAATAACGGATGTGATTTTAAAGCCTCGGCTTGTGGCAAAGCTGATGCCTTTTAGGTCTACTATTTGCTCATCACGCGGAGTTTGCGTGAGCGTTGAAACGACAGCCCCAATAACCAAACAAGCCAAGAAAACAATCCAAACACGCACGACAAATGACATTTCGCTTGCGACAATTTTCATGATGATATTCATGATAACTGACCCGAGCAAAACTGCAAAAGCCCCGGCCGTATTAGCCCGCTTCCAAAAGAAGCCAAACAAAAACACGCCAACAATCCCTGGGGCAATAAATCCAGTATATTCTTGAACTGTTTGGAAACCAGATTCAAAGCCTTGCTGAAAAGGTTGCGCAGCTAAAAGCGCGATCAACATGGCAACCAAAGCCGTGACGCGCCCGACAGTTACATAATGTGTTTGCGTTTTATCCGCCTTGAAGCTTTTATATAAATCCATTGTAAATATAGTCGAAATAGAATTCATCATAGACGCCAAAGACGACACAATAGCTGCGATAAGAGCCGCAAATACAATGCCGCGCAGACCTGATGGCATAAGCCGCATAAGTTCACCATAAGTGCGGTCTGGTTTACCACATGTCGCCTTATCGCTTGGGTCTACACACAGGCTAGGGTCAAGCACCGTTGCGCTAAGTTGATTGCCAAAAGAATCCATCGTCAAAAGAAGGGCTGCAATTCCGGGGACAACCACAATGATTGGAATAAGGAATTTCAGAAGCGCGGCGAAAGCCAGCCCTTTTTGCGCCTCTTGTAAGCTCTCAGCGCCAAGGGCTCTTTGAATGATGTATTGGTTAAAGCCCCAATAAGAAAAATGCAGAACCCATAATCCGCCGAGCAAAGTCCAAATCCCCGGTAAATCTTTATAGCTCGGATGGTCATTGGCTAAGATCATTTGAAAGTGCCCAGGAACCTCCTCAAACATGCGAGACAGACCGCCAATCGCTCCAGTCTCTCCTCCGACAAGCCCAAGGGATACCCACGTTATCGCCGCACCGCCAATTATTAAGATAACCACTTGGATAATATCGGTTAATGCAACAGCTTTTAGCCCGCCATAAAGAGAGTAAAGCACAGCAAAGACAGCCAATGCCGCCATCGCCCAAAAGACGCTCAATCCCGTTAAAGATTGAACGGCCAAACCACCTAACCATAAAACCGTCGTCAAATTGACAAGTGTGTAGAGCGCAACCCAGTAAACAGACATGAGATTTTTAACACCACTGCCATAACGCTGTTCCAAAAATTGAGGCATTGTATAAATGCCGCGTTTTAGGAAAATGGGGAGGAAAAATGCGGCCACAATCAATAAAACAATCGCCGCTTGCCACTCATAGGCCGCAATCGCCAAGCCAACGACAAAGCCCTGCCCCGACTGACCGATAATTTGCTCGGCGGATATGTTAGCTGCTATGAGAGACGCCCCAATCGCCCACCAAGGCAGAGATTTCCCAGCCAGAAAGTAATCTTCGGTATTTTTTGTCTCTCCAGCTGGTGAGCGAGATACCCATATTGCCAGCGAAAACAAACATACCGCATAGACCAAAAGAATGATTAAATCTAAACTATTTAACTGCATTAATATTCCCCTTTAACCCAAATCCACACGACTCGTGAATGGGCATATTTTTATCTTAGTGTTAAACGCAGCTGACAACGCTGTCAAAACCTAACCACATCAATGGTGTTAATATAATGTGATTATTACAGCCGCGGCCATCTATATAATATGTCGACCGTTAATACTTCCCGCCAATCACAATATAACCGCCATGTGTCATCTAACATTTACGCTATAGCTTACAGGAAAGACTATACTTGATTTTAAGGACGCATTACAGCATTGGCCTGAGAGGCTCGCATATTGCGATCTTGAATATGTGAGTATCAAAATGTCGTCAAAGTGGCTGACCTATTATCGCACGGTGAAAAGCCGAACGCATTTTGACGCCGCCTTTATAAATGATGCCCGCGTGGTCGCAAAACTATATCTTCATTATAAATGGGGCAAAGGCCGTCAAAAACTTACAACAGCGCAAACACACCCCACATTAGCCTTTTTCCCAAATCCCGTTGGCCCTTGGTATAATATTTGGCTGATACTAAAACACACCACAATAAAAACGGTAAAAGATATACATAAAGCTGATTATATTTTTATCTTTGACGATAAAACGCAAACCCAATCAGCCCAACAATTACCCGAAACAATTAGAGCCAAGCTCATAAATCATAAGGTGACAGATATTTCAAAATCTCATGTCGGGGAAGTTTTCAAGTCCGTCTTTGGATACGACATTAGCATCGACCCAACAAGCTTTTCAGGCAAGGCCGTTGAAAAATCAGATGAGAACGGCACGCATGATGGCCGTATCATCACCTGCCCTATCCTTCAAAGCGATGTCAAAGCAGGATATTCCTATCAGCGCTTTATTGATAGCTCTTTTTCAGGTCAAACCAGTGAAGATCTACGCATAGCCTGTGTATTTGGTAAAATCGGCGCTGTGTTTCACAAGCACAAAGCCTTTGATAAATTATTTAGCACCTCTTACCTCAGTACAACTGTGCATGAAGCCGAGGAGCGGTTTTCAAAAAACGAGCTGGATTTAATCGAAAAATTCTGCGCGGATATGGGGTTGGATTTTGGCGCGATAGATGTCATGCGCGACAAAAGCGACGATAAAATTTATATTGTCGATGTCAATAAGACCTGTATGCCCGTCTTATCTTTGTCTCCCAAAGAGCAATATCGCTCGCTTAAAATGATCGCAAAATTATTTGAAGCGCAGCTACCGCAGCGCTAAGATATACAAACCTCATACATAAAACTACAACCTCTTTAAATACTCACATTAAGCCAATCCGACAATTTGCCCGTCTTCATCCAGACCAATATCGAGCGCGGCTGGATGACGCGGCAATCCTGGCATACGCATGATTGTGCCGCAGACCGCCACCACAAACCCAGCCCCTGCGTTCAGGGTCGCCTCGCGCACTTCAACTATATGATCTGATGTTGCACCAAGTTTCTTTGCATCCGTCGAAAAGCTAGATTGTGTCTTTGCGATACAAATTGGCAAATGCCCAAAGCCCATTTTCTCTATCTCGCGAAACGCTGATTTCGCACTTGCACTAAATGTCACGCCGCTCGCACGGTAGATTTCCTTGGCAACCTTCTCGACTTTCATAGTAAGCTTATCTGTGTCCTCATACATCATATGAATAACGGGCTTTGGCTTATCAAGTTCAGCTTTGACGGCGATAGCAAGCTCTGTGGCGCCGGCGCCGCCTTCGGCCCAATGACGCGCAATCACCATTGGCACATTTTCGCGCCTGCATACGTCTTGGACAATCGCGATTTCCTCATCAGTATCATGTACAAAGTGATTGATGGAAACAATCGGTGTTACGCCAAATTTCTTGAGGTTTTGGATATGCCGCTCAACATTCACGCAGCCTGCACGTACTGCCTCAACATTTTTCGGCGTTAGGTCATCTTTGGCCACACCGCCCTGCATTTTCATAGCACGGATCGTACAAACAAGCACAACAGCATCAGGACGTAACCCAGATTGACGACATTTAATATCAATGAATTTCTCAGCGCCTAAGTCTGCCCCGAACCCTGCTTCAGTCACAACAACATCTGTCATCTTTAGAGCCGTTTGTGTGGCGACAACGGAGTTGCAGCCATGAGCAATATTGGCAAATGGGCCGCCATGGATGAAGGCCATATTATGTTCGATAGATTGTACCAGATTCGGCTGGAATGCATCTTTTAGCAGCACCGTCACAGCGCCATCACACCCAAGATCACGCACGGTGACGGGTTTTTTCTTATGTGTCTTGGCAAGAATAATATCGCCAATGCGTTTTTGAAGGTCTTTTAAATCAGAGGCGAGACAGAAAATCGCCATGATTTCTGAGGCGACCGTAATGTCAAATCCGCCTTCGCGTACAATACCTTGCGTTGGGCCGCCAAGGCCCATGACAATATGACGAAGCGCGCGGTCATTCATATCCACAACACGCCGCCATGTGATGCGGCGCGGGTCAATATCAAGCGCATTACCCCATTGCATATGATTGTCCAACATCGCAGAAATTAGAGAATGGGCTGATGTAATCGCATGAAAATCCCCATTAAAATGCAGGTTAATATCTTCCATCGGAATAACTTGCGCACGCCCGCCGCCTGCCGCTCCGCCTTTCATCCCAAAACACGGCCCTAAGGACGGCTCGCGCAGACACACCATAGATTTCACGCCAATACGATTTAGCCCATCATTAAGACCTACTGACGTTGTCGTTTTACCTTCGCCCGCAGGGGTTGGCGTAACCGCCGTAACAAGCACAAGTTTGCCATTTGGCTTATCCTTCAAGCTATCAATGTAGTCCAAAGACAATTTGGCCTTATAATGTCCATATGGCACAAGTGCATCCGCTGGAATATCTAGTTTTTCTTTGGCTAAAGGCAGGAGCGATTTCATCTTAGCTGCACGCGCGATTTCAATATCAGCTGCGCCAGGGGCTGGGAGGTTTTGTTGTGTCATAATTTTAATAACGGCAGGGCCGCATCCTTTGCGTGTCATGACGACTTTAGCACATAAATGAGTATCGTCTTTACCTTGTTTCCTACGAAATTACCCTCATGGATAAAACCCTGTTTTCAAATATTACGTGAAGATGTGCAAAATGGCAGTCATTATAGATACTTATAAACATGAATAATGTAAGCTGCGCTATATCTCAAATCCAATTTAAATGTGTTATAATAAGCGCACAGCCTTATCACCGGCGCGGCTATAAATCGCCATATTTGCTTCTTGAGCTTTACGCATAGCAAAGGCTGTCGGGCCAGAAATTGCAGCAATGGCCTGTACGCCGCGCCGCGCTGCTTTCTCGACAATTTCATAAGAACAACGTGAGGACATCAAGACAAAGCCTTGTTTTACATCTGTATTATTTAGCGCCATGATACCTAGTAATTTATCTAGCGCATTATGCCGCCCAACATCTTCGCGTAGATATATTATAGTCCCGTCATGTCCCGCCCACGCCGCAGCATGGACTGAGCGTGTCTTTTGATTAAGAGGTTGGTGTTGCCATAATTGCTCAAAAGCCATTTCTATAGCGGCTTCATCTAATGTAATGGGCGCGGGCGCTACGATAGGTAAGGTTTTAAACAAAACATCTACGTTTTCCAGACCGCATAAACCGCAACTGGCAGATCCTACCAAATTACGGCGACGCAGGGTAACATCCAAAGACTCTATGGCCTCATTTGAGATTTTAAACCGCAAATCCACGCCTTTGTCTGAATATATCACATCAAGAGATTTTATCTCAGATAAGTCTTTCACCACACCTTCTGTTAAGGAAAACCCAACAGCAAAATCGACCATATTATCTGGTGTTCCCATCATCACTGCGTAATTACGGCGATTATACACAAAGGCAATCGGCACTTCCTCAGGGATAAACCAAACCGCCTCACCTGCTTTAACTTCACGCAAGAGAGCGAGGCTACCTCCATGAAAATTAACAGGAAAATGCCTTTGCATTTATTCAGCAGGTTCCGCTATTTTGCGATATTCAGATAATTCTTCTTCGTAATTCATCTGCCAATCGGATTTATGATTCGCAGGAGCGACAGCAACGGCTGTGACTTTATACTCAGGACAAGAGGTTGCCCAATCAGCATTTTCCGTTGTAACCACATTTGCGCCCGTATCAGGGTGATGGAAAGTCGTGTAAACAACACCCGGCGCCATACGCTCTGAATGTCGCGCGCGCAGTGTAATTTCGCCCTTACGGGATTTGAGGGATACCCACTGCCCGTCATTCACCCCTTGAGCCAGCGCGTCACTTGGATGAATTTCCAGCACATCTTCTGCGTGCCAATCCGAGTTGTCCGTGCGGCGTGTCTGCGCGCCAACATTATACTGACTAAGAATACGTCCTGTTGTTAGAATAAGAGGAAATTTACGGTTAGCCCGTTCTGTCGTTGGTTGATATTCAGTCGGCACAAATTGACCTTTACCGCGAACAAACTCACCGACATGCATGATTTCTGCCCCCTTTGGTGTTGCGTCATTCACAGGCCATTGCAAACTCCCCGCTTCATCCAAAACTTTGAATGAGACATTCGCAAATTGCGGCGTTAATTCTGCGATTTCATCCATAATTTGCGATGCATTCGTAAACCCCATATCAATCCCAAGCGCTTTACCGAGATCTTGCGTGACTTCCCATTCATGCTTGCCCGTAACATGTTTCATAACAGGACGCACACGGTTGATACGGCGTTCGGCATTAATGAACGTCCCGTCTTTTTCAAGAAAGCTTGTTCCAGGTAAAAACACATGGGCAAAACGCGCTGTTTCATTTAAAAATAAATCTTGGACAATCAAAATATCCAACGCCTTGAGCGCAGCTTCGACATGCTGCACATTCGGGTCAGATTGCGCCACATCTTCGCCTTGAATATACATGCCTTTATAAGTGCCTGCACAGGCTTCATCAAACATGTTGGGAATGCGGTAGCCGGGTTTATTATCAAGCTCCGCACCCCATTTCGCTTCAAACAAGCCCCGCGCGTCATCATCGCCAACAGGGCGATAGCCCGAAAGCTCATGCGGGAAGCTGCCCATATCACAAGAGCCTTGCACATTATTTTGACCTCGCATCGGATTTACGCCCACACCAGACCGGCCAATATTCCCCGTTGCCATAGCAAGATTGGCCATGCCCATGACCATTGTCGAGCCTTGGCTATGTTCGGTTACGCCAAGTCCGTAATATATCGCCGAGTTTTTTTGACTTGCAAACATCCGTGCTGCGCCGCGTAAACTTTCGACAGGCACGCCCGTGATTTCTGACACATTTTCAGGCGAATTTTCATCTTTTAAGATCATCGCCTTCCAATCGCTATAGCTTTGCAAATCCGTTCGCGCTTTAATAAATGCCTCATCAAGTAAATCTTCTTTGGCGGCGATATGGGCCAAGCCATTAATCAAAGCGACATTGGTGCCTGGACGAAGCTGTAGGTGATAATCGGCTTTAATATGCGGTGTGCGCACCAAATCAATCGCGCGCGGGTCAACAACAATTAATTTTGCTCCTTGGCGTAATCTACGTTTCATTTGACTCCCAAAAACAGGATGCGCGTCAGTGGGGTTAGAGCCGATCACCATAATGCAATCAGCATCCATGACACTATCAAAATTCTGCGTACCTGCACTTTCGCCAAAAGTTTGCTTAAGGCCGTAACCTGTTGGCGAGTGACAGACGCGCGCACAAGTATCGACATTATTATTCCCAAAACCTTGGCGGATAAGGCGCTGCACGGCCCAAACCTCTTCATTGGTACAGCGCGAAGATGTGATACCGCCAATAGCTTTGACGCCATAGTCTTTTTGCGCTTGTTGCAAGCGGGCCGCTGCAAAGCTATAAGCTTCATCCCATGACACTTCGCGCCACGCATCGGTAATATTCTCGCGTATCATTGGCGCGGTGATACGGTCTTTATGTGTCGCATAACCAAAGGCAAAACGGCCCTTCACACAGCTATGACCATGATTGGCCTTGCCGTCTTTATATGGCACCATACGAATAACTTGCTCGCCTTTAAGCTCGGCTTTAAATGAACAGCCAACTCCGCAATAAGCGCAAGTTGTTAAAACTGTCCTGTCCGGCACACCATGTTCAATAACCGATTTTTCTTGTAAACTTGCCGTCGGACAAGCCTGCACACATGCTCCGCAAGATACACATTCTGATTCCATGAAACTTTCATTCATAGAAGCTGAAATTTTAGAGTTAAAACCGCGCCCCTCTACGGTTAGAGCCAGCGTACCTTGCACCTCATCACATGCCCGTACGCAGCGTGAGCAAACAATACACTTGCTTTCATCGAAACTAAAATAAGGATTTGAATCGTCAGTGGGTGCGTCATTATGGTTTTCACCGTCATAACCATAACGCACCTCTCGCAGGCCAACTGCGCCGGCCATATCTTGCAATTCGCAATCGCCATTATCTGAACATGTCAAGCAATCTAGCGGATGGTCAGAGATATATAGCTCCATCACACCTTTGCGGATTTTTGCAATTTGTGCATCTTGTGTTGTGACCTTCATTCCCTCTTCGGCCAAAGTCGTACAAGAGGCAGGCGTTCCGCGTTTCCCTTCGACCTTACAGACACAAAGGCGGCAAGAGCCAAACGCATCAAGGCTATCTGTTGCACAAAGCTTCGGGATGGGAATGCCCGCTTCGGCAGCAGCGCGCATAACAGATGTACCTTCAGGCACAGTGACCGCGTGACCATCAATTTCTAATGTAACAGATGGGTTTGATTTTCCAGAGGGTTTTGGCGTGCCGTAATCGGTTTCTTGCAATAAAGCCATAATCTACTCCGCTGCCTGTTTTGTATTTTTCGTATCAGGGCCAATAAATTCATCAGGGAAGTTTTGCATAGCGCTACGCACAGGCATAGGGGTTAACCCGCCCATCGCGCAAAGCGATGCGCCTTCCATAAGATCGCATAAATCTTCAATCACAGCGAGGTTTGCAGCAACATCTTCGCCCGCAGCGATCTTATCGAGTGTTTCTTTACCCCGCACAGAGCCGACACGGCACGGCGTACATTTCCCGCAGCTCTCAATCTCGCAAAATTCCATAGCATAGCGCGCCATGGACATCATATCTGTATCTTCATTGTAGACGACAAGACCGCCATGACCTATCATGCCGCCCGCTTGAGCAAGGCTCTCATAACCCATCGTTGTTTTGAATGTATGCGGCGGCATATAGCCTCCTAATGGCCCGCCAATTTGTACAGCTTTGACCGCTTTACCCGTATATGTTCCGCCGCCAAAATCATTGATAAGCGTGTCAATACTCACACCAAAAGCCATCTCAACAAGCCCGCCTTGTTGAATATCTCCCGCAAGTTGGAACGGTTGTGTGCCTTTAGATCGCCCCTGCCCGTAATCCGCATAAGCCTGCGCGCCTTCGGATAAGATAAATGGCACGCTAGCAAGTGTTAGCACATTATTGACGATAGTAGGCTTATCGAACAGCCCTGAAATGGCAGGAATAGGCGGTTTGACTTTAACCTGCCCGCGTTTACCTTCAATCGATTCAAGCATGGAGCTTTCTTCACCGCAAATATAAGCCCCCGCACCAACGCGAATGATCACATGAAAATCCGGGCCATCACCTTGAATATCATCACCAAGCCAACCCGTATTTTCCATGATATGAACAGCACGCCGCATAGTTTTAATCGCATGCGGATATTCGGACCGAATATAAATATAGCCTGTATCTGCACCAATCGCGCGGCCGCCAATAATCATACCTTCAATAAGCGAGAACGGATCACCTTCCATTAACATACGATCGGCAAAGGTTCCGCTATCGCCTTCATCCGCATTGGCGCAAATATATTTTTGGCCATCTGGTTGAGCCAGCGCCGTTTTCCATTTAATGCCTGTTGGAAATCCAGCCCCGCCGCGTCCGCGTAGACCTGACTCCAGCACCGTCTCGACAATCGCGTCTGGTGTCATTTTCAAAGCTTTTTTCAAACCCGACAATCCACCATGACGCTCATACTCTTTTAGGTTAAGCGGGTCGATCACTCCGACCCGTGCAAATGTCAGGCGGTCTTGGTTAGCAAAATAGGGAATCTGCTCCGTTAAGCCATGCCCTAAAACATGATCGCCGCCATTTAAGAAATCTGCCGCAAATAAATCTTCGACATCATCAACGCCGACAGGGCCATAAGCCATGCGGCCTTTGACTGTTTCAATTTCAACAAGAGGTTCGAGATACAGCATGCCGCGCGAGCCATTCCGAATAATTTGCACATCATGGCCGCCTTGCTGTGCAATCGCCTGCGCAACGTCGTCTGCGCCCATTGATAATGCTGCAGCATCGCAAGGAATATAGACTTTCACGCTCATGATTTTGACTCTTTGGATGTCAACTCTTTGGTTTGCACCGCTTTGGCTTTAGAGCCTTCAAAATGTTTCATGGATAGTTTTTGCAAGCCTTTCATACTCACACGGCCATAAAGCTGCTCGTCAATCATCACCGCTGGCCCAAGGGCGCAATTCCC
This sequence comes from uncultured Caulobacterales bacterium, assembly GCA_937929915.1. Lineage (GTDB taxonomy): Bacteria > Pseudomonadota > Alphaproteobacteria > Caulobacterales > Maricaulaceae > Litorimonas. Next base: position 101,167 of record CALFUN010000019.1, read on the forward strand.
TAAGCAATAAGCCGCCTCGAGAGCAATATCAGCTCCGCCTGCATTTAATGGCACGCCAAATATTTTTTGAGCTTGCGCAATCAAATCATTAGCGCCAACAGCTTGGCACGCCTCGGCGCGGCAGATTTTAATGGTTTGGCGCGCTGGTGGGCTGCGTTTATAATCATGGTAAAAACTCACCACACCATGAATGTCGGCGCGCGTGATATTCAGTGCAAATGCTATCGTGCGTAATGCTTCGTCCGAGAGGTATCCTGTACCTGCTTGCACCTCATGTAAGATTTCAAGAAGCTCATCGGGACGATCATTATGGGCGCTACAAATCGCTCGCGCTGCTGCATCTTCAACCGTATTGAGCAATGTAACCATTGCAATCTCCTCAATGACACCGAGCATAAAAGGTCTGTATTGTCACCTTAGTGTATATAAGGCGAGCACCAATATACGCGTAGGAAATGTTATGACCAAATCGCCTTTAATTATAACTCCATATCTCTATACTTTTTAGGCTTGCGTATAAAGTCCATATAAATCAATCCTTCGTTATGTGGTGAATAGGCGAATTTATACCCTCTCGCTTTGCCCAGTAAATCTTCAAATCCTGCTTGATTTCTGGGGCAAGTATATAAAGCCCAATGAGGTTCGGGATCGCCATGACATAAATCAACGCATCTGCAAAATCGAGAATAGCGCTGAGTTTCACAGACGCCCCGATGATGATAAATACACAGAAAATAGCGCTAAAAATGACTTCTTTGCCGCGGCCCTCACCAAACATATAAGTCCATCCCTTTATGCCATAATAAGCCCATGTGAGCATGGTTGAAAATGCAAAGATAAAGGCAATAATGGATAGCGGCACAGGCGACCATGGTAAGCTATTGGCAAAGGCCGCTGAAGTCATTTCAATCCCAACAACCCATCTGCCATAAGCACCTCTGGCGGGAAGGCTGTGACAAGCACAAGCCCCGTTAAGGTACACACAATCACTGTATCAATAAAAGGCTCTAACAAGGCCACAAACCCTTCTGTTAAAGGCTCATCTGTTTTAACCGCAGAATGTGCAATCGCGGCCGAGCCAAGACCAGCTTCATTGGAAAAAGCTGCGCGTTTAAATCCGATAATCATCGCGCCAATCGCGCCGCCAATCACGCCTTCACCTGTAAAAGCTTGCGAGAAAATCGTGCCTATGGCTCGCGGTATTTCGCTAGCATTCATCGCCAAAACAATAGATGCGCCAAGAATATAAATAACAATCATAAACGGTACGAGCTGGGCCGTAACCCGCGCGATAGATTTAATCCCGCCAATAATAATCACCGCAACCAAAACCGCCATACCAAAGCCGACAAGCCAGCCTTTACCAATAAACGCGCTCGCATCTCCGCCTGTCACAGCAAGGAGTTGCACATAGGCTTGATTAGACTGGAACATATTGCCAATACCCAGACAGCCAATGACGATACTCATCGCAAAAAACATGCCGAGAAACTTCCCTAACCCGCCCATACCGCGCGCAGCAAGGCCATTGCGCAAATAATACATTGGCCCGCCAGAGACGCTGCCATCAGCATTAACCTGCCGATATTTGACCCCGAGCGTACATTCGACAAATTTGGTTGTCATGCCGATAAGCCCTGCAAGAATAACCCAAAATATCGCCCCCGCTCCGCCGACAGAAATCGATACCGCTACGCCTGCAATATTGCCAATCCCAACAGTCCCTGACACGGCGGCGGTGAGCGCTTGGAAATGACTAATTTCACCCTTACGTGCAGAATTTTTATCTCTATCATCGAGCTTGCCGCTGACAATGTCTATAGCATGCTTAAAGCCGCGCACATTGATAAACCCCAAATAGCCCGTGAAAAACACTGCCCCAATCATGAGCCAAACGACGATAAGCGGGACATCTGCGTCTGCGTTTTGACTGAGAAGAAAATAAATTCCGACAGGGCATTAGCAATCGGACGAATGGCGCGCTCTATGGCGGCATCAATGCCCGTCTGCGGCGCGTCCTGCGCATAGGCTATTATCGGTTCACCTAATAAACACAGAAAAACCGCTAAAACACTATAATATAGACGCATAGGCATCATTGGCATGAATGAATGCAAATTGATATAAGATTAATTTAAATATCAACTTCCCAAAACGGTAGTTTCCTAATCGCTTTTTCTGGGTTTTTCAAAATCTTAGGATTCAAGCTTAATCTACGCGGTTTTGCTCTCACGCTAGGAAATTTACCATAATATAGCCATTTTCCTGTCTTTTCTGATTTAAAAAAATACCCTTTTGTATCAAAAGGACGATTATATCGAGCATTACTTTTAATATGAGTCTCTATGTCACATTTATAGGCACTAGGTGGTCGTTCATCATGAACAACGCCCATCTCATCATAACCAGATCCAATATATTCAATCATATGTTCCCAGTTACACTCGCTAATTTTCAACGATTTAATGCGAGACGGATAGATTCTTACGGCCTTATCGTAATCTCTTGCTGTAAATGGAGGCCGTGGCTTGCCTTTGTTTTTCTTCGTAGTTGCAACCGCTGTCATCATCTTCCACATTCGATCATTATGCACACTTGCATCTAAAATAGCATCAAAGTCTTTTTTATCTATGTCATCCAAAATTTGTTCAGCAATTGTTTTATCTTGGCCTCTCAAAGTCGCGATATACTCACTATTCAAGCCTGCTCTAACAAGCCCCATATTCATTTTTAGATATTTCTCATTCCTTCTTAATATTTCGATTCTAGCGAATCTCACTCTCTGTTTAATATCATCTGGATAATCCAACTCTGGAATATCATAGCGTAATTTGAACCCTTCTATATAAGCTTTCTTTGCAACCATATGATTTGGAGGCATATATGTTGGCAGTACTAGTTCCGTTTTCTTTTTCGGCTTGGACATCTCATCAATATTGCAAGCGGTTAAACTGATTGCAGCCAAACATAATATTAGCACTCGATAGCTTTTCAAAAGCTTTAAGATCATATCATTTCTCTTCAGTTAATAGCTGCTTTGTCTTCGTATGAATGATTTCATAGGCATAATTTTCAAGGTCTTTTTTCAAACCTAATTGCACATCATCAGATTCTGTGACTATTATGTGTGAGCCTGCAACAGGAGAGTATTTAATACGCTCCTCAAGTGTTCTTGGCTCAGGTCCGATTAGAAAATAAGCTCCCCCATGAACACTAATTAAATTAGAATCTGAAAACCTACCAACATCACTTTTAATTTTAGCTGCAAATTTTTTATAAACATCATTCAATAAATGATAGCGTGACGACCCAAACTGACTACGTTTCAACCGTTTAGCTTTTTTATATCCCGTCCATGTTGAATCTGGCTTATTTTCTGGTCTAACCCAACACTTTTTAGTTGCTGGATTATCTCCAGTTAGAAATCTAACAGGTGTAGATGGATCTAATCCAGCCACAGCACTTTGCCGCGCATCTGAATAAACCATGACACCAGAAACTTTTACATTTGGTGCAAGTGTGAAATTATACAAGGTAGGCCAACGCGTTACTAAAACAACATAAACGGGATTCTTACTTTCAGTAATTACCACTTCTTTACGGTTCATTTTTTGAGGCCAGTTTTTGTATTTTTGACCTACACCATTAAAAGTTCCTGTTTTAATATATTTAGCAGCCCGATCCTTTGCAATTTCGTCAACAACTAAATTTGTTATCAACATGAGAGAAGGCAATTCTTCTTTTCGAAGCCCTTCTCTGACACCTCCATTACGCGCTATAACAACATGTACTGTTTCTTCAGCTGTTGATTTACGTCCATTACAACTTGGTGCAACATGCCTAATACTTGCTGGAGGCAAATTTAGATCATAGTTATAATAATCAGAAACAAGACGCTGCATGTGATGGAAATTATTATCTCTATCAACGGCCACACTCCCATTAATGTCGTAACCTTGCGCTCTCTTATTCGCGTGTGACTGAGGTGTAGATTTTGGAAGTGGAGGCTCTTTTTTTTCTCCACAAGCGGATAAACACAAAGCTAATGTGCCCATTGTAAACTGTAGCAAAAGCTTTGAATTACCCATAAACACTCTCCCCCTTTAATACTTATGCAGCAAACTTCTAACAAAATATTAAAACTGTAAGTCGTATTTAAATGCAATTTAAGTTGGTCGTGTAAAAAGATTTATCCAATTATACATTTTTTAAATTTAAAAAATGGTGCGGGCGGCCAGTATTGACCCTTAAGCAATAAATTATATAATTCAAATACTTATAGGAAATCATGAAATTCGATTGACCCCCAATTTGACCCTCAATTTGACCCCCAAAACCAAGTTAAATAGAACAGCTTCGATTTAATCACAGAATTGTAAACATACTAACGAATCAGCTATATCTATATGTGATTTTATAGATTTCATAGATTTCATATAAACCTTATGAATGACCTGCAGGCCCAGCTTTTCTCAAAAAATTTATTTTGACGAATTACCTTGATATCTAACAAATGGTTTTAACCTCTTAAACCTTCCATTGCGTACTTCTAGTTCACGCTCTAATCTTTCAAAGGTTGGCCAGTATTCATCGCCATATGCCTCTACAAGCAACGCAACCTTGTTTAGGCATCTTTCTATATGATTTACGGAAACTTTCATATTAGGGTATTCGGCATGTGAACGCCAAATACTAACTTATTTCATTATTACTACGATTTTGCCCGCGTCCAAACGAGGTCAGCCCCGTCTTCGCGGTCAAAAAGCGCAGCATTGAAGGGCTTATCCATTTCAGGCCCATCAAACTTCACGCTGATGTAATCCATTGGTTCGCGATCATCTTCTGGCTCACTTTTTTCATTCCAAGCAACGCCGAGATCACACTTGCCTGATTTGACGAAATAATCTGGAGAGTTTTCACTCTTCTTATTATCGTTGGGAACAAAACTAACCTTGCGGCTTGTCATCATCGTAACAATGGTTCCTGAATAGCCACCTTTTGCGGTGGGTTTAAATGTACCTATATTTGCCATTTCGAATACCTCCTGGCTGTTGATTGAAACAGTTAAGCCAGCTCGCGCTTGGCCTTTTTGAATCCAGCATCACTGGCTAAAAAGCCAGCAAGCATGGACGGGATGAGCGCGCCAATGGACTGTTTCTCTCCATAGGCTTTCTCATAAATGGTGGCGTAAGCCTCCAAATCTGCGTTCAACTCGTACGGTAAATTTACCGGCACTTTCACAGGTTTATGTTCCTGTAATTTTGCGAGTTTTAATGTGGGTTTGTCATCTGCCATATTAATCTCCGTAAGGCTTGAGGATGAGGTCACGGCTGACAATGACGTTGAACCGCCAGCCCTGCCGAATTTTTAGAGTGGGCTGCACATTCAGATTACGATCAATGATGCGCTGCCCTGCTATATTAGCTGTGTCCTGGCCTGCGTTCTGCAACGCGCGTGTGAGACGGTCGCCGTCATCGCTGGCAAGTTCAGAGCCGACAGAGAGAAGCGACGACAAAGCCGCCCCCTTGATGAACTGCCATGTATGACGATCCACTTTGTCTTTGAGGCCCGCAAAACCTTGGGCATCAGAACCGGGCAAATTATCAAGCTGAATACTATCGCCATTTGGCAAGATGAGCCGTGTCCAAACAACAAGTGCGCGGCTCTGCCCGAAGGCAATGACGCTGTCATAACGCCCCATCAGTCGAGACCCCTGCGGGATAAGCAAATGCTGGCCCGTGACGGTATCAAAGACGTTCTCAGTCACCTGACCAATTACTTGTCCCGGCAAGTCTGAATCAAGACCTGTTACTAAACTAGCGGGGATAAGATTACCCGCCATGACCTGATAAGGCGAACGCGGTGAAACTAAACCATGGGAGTTATAAATACTGTCTGTTTCTTTATCTAAAAACGCCTGTTTCGTATCTTGATTATTAGGGTCAATACCAATGGGGCTACTATCAAAAGCAGATATCGGCGCTCCCAAACTTGGGAATTGAAGTTTCTGCGGAATAAGTCCTGTGTCTAATCCTGCAAAGTTGGTCGTCTGTTCAGCGGCAGGATTGCGATTATCACGTCCACCTATTTGAAAGAACAAATTGGGCTTTTGGAGCGGCGCTGCACTGACAGGTGCAGGTTTATATACTGGCCGCACAGGCTGTGGAGGCGAATATGAAGCGAGTTTTGTCGTTTCATTGAGCGGAGATTCAATCTGTTCAAGGTGAAGATTTTTCGTAGATTCTAGATAAGCTGCCCCAAGATCACCCGGTAATGGCGGTCCTAGCTTCAGCTTCATTTCGCCATAAGATTTAGGTAATAACTCTAAACCTTCAGCCATAGGTTTATGAGTGACGTTATATAGCTCATCCCCGTTTGCATCGTCATAATCAGGAGATTGCAAAGCAACAGCTAATGCCGCGCACATGACACCAGCAAGAATAATGGAACCACCCATGAGGGCTTTACGGCTAAAGCGGCGTACCGCTCTTGGCCGCGCTCTGATTGTAAGGTTTTGAGGCGCTGGGCTAATATCAGTATTGCTCATAATTGCCGCTCAATCCGAACAACAGTTTGATCTTTTTCGCCAAGACGTAACTCGGCAAAATCAAACAATCGGTCAACTATGTAATACTTGCCGTTAACGCGGTAGTTTACGAGCCTCCCTTTTTTACCCTTTTTGCCCGTCAAAAATAATGGCGGAGCTTCAGAGACGGCCAAATCTTTTGGAAACTCAATGAATACTTTTTTACCATCATCAAAGACGCGTGTTGGCCGCCAATTCGGCGCATCACCTTTAATGATATAGTTAAACTGAAGAGCTTCTTGTTTGAACTTCATCTCTGCTTTTTTAAAGCTAGCTTTTCTAAGAGGCGCTTTCTGTGATGTGTTTTTCTTCAACTTCTTTATCGTATCATGCGGATAACGCCATGACACAGCCGCCATATATGTATCCTTGAATGATTTGAGGTCGAGATAATAAGTACGTTTGGTTGTCGTGATAACAGCATTGGTCGATAGTTTGGCCGCCATCGGTTGGATCATAATATGCACCTGTTCATTAGAGCCTGACCCTGAAACAGTGTCTCCGACAGTCCAGCGTTCGGTATCGCCTGCTGAGATCGACGTTAGAACTTCACCGCGTTCTAAAGCGATATCCGTTACCTGCGATGGAGACGCATAGACTTGATAGAGTGAACCTGGCGTATAAGGATAAAGCTGTATGGCGTTGAGATAATTTTCAGTTGTTGGCTGAACAACGGCGGTACGGTTCGCATAACTGACCGCTTGAAATCCACTCATGGAGGGTTGATCATAAAATTCAATATCTACGGGTTGAGCCTTTAATTGTCTCGGCATCACGATGCTTGGTGTAAAAACAGCATCCTGAAAATACTCTTCTTCAATCGACTCATCGAATATTTCAACAGTTTGGGACATTTCCGCCGCTGATGTGACGCTATCTGTATTCATGTCATCAAATGCGGCTTGTAAGCTGACGCATCCTGAAAGAGAGATAGCAAAGGCGAGAATTGAAATTGAATGTAAATATCTCATTGGATATCTCCTGTTGTAGTGGTAAGGTCTTTTGACCAATTGAGACCATGCACGTAGAGGCCAAGAGGATTGCGGTGCAGCGTTTCCGCGTCTTGTGGTGGCTGCGTTACGATGCGTAGTGAAGCCGTATAAGTTTGCGCGCCCATATCGGCTCCACGCGCAAATTCTTTTTCTCGCCAGCGAAGTTCAAAACTATCATCACTTGAGCGAACCACGGACAAAACATCAACTGTGACGCTACGTTGCCCTATGTTGGTGAATGGGTCATTTTCTTGCGCATATGTGTTGAGCGTTAAAGAGGCTTGATCTGTGGCGAAGCTATACGCTTCCAACCAGTTTTGACGCAGGACCACAGGATCTATCGACACGCTTCGAACATTTGAAATAAACCTAGCGAGCTGATGAGCAATTTGGGCATCTGATGGCTGGAAACGGCCTTGTACTGGGCCAATTGCTTTCACGCCGCCGTTTTCATTTACCTCAATGACATAAGGCGTAACCGTGGCTTGGGCACTTTGGTATATCATACCACCTGAAAGTATAATTGACGGAATAAGAGAGCCAAAGAAGGCCATACGCCAGTTTTTTCCTCTCACAAGCGCTGACCCAAGACGATTATCAACGACTTGCTTGGCCTTTTGATAAGGCGTTTCAGGTACAGGCGTCTCACCATATTTGGATTGGCTGCGTTTCCACATAATTGTCTCCTAACTGTCTGGATTGAGTGAAGGGCCTTGCGAGCTTCCGCCTCCGCCACGGTTCATGGCGTGGGCTGCATGGCGTCCTGCATCGCGCGTATGTTGTTGGCGGCTGACTTTTTTGGCCCAATTGGGCTGACTTTTACCGACATCACCGCCGCCAGTTTTATTGACAGCGGGTTTCATGCCTTTGGATAAAGCTCGCATTCCGCCGCGCATTCCGCTTTGGTGAGCTGTAGATACTGCGACGCCTGCGGCCTTTAATTTTGTTCCGCCAGCTTTCGCTGCAGAGTTAACGCCTGCTTGTGCTACGGCACTAACACCAGCGGCTACACCTTTAATGCCCCCGCCTTGGCTCATCTTACCAAGAGCAAAAGCAACTTTTGAGCCGCCAACCATAGACGCGCCTGCTTTAATTGAACCTGCTGCCCCTTTAGCGCCGCCATTAATACCTGCGCCTGCTGCGGCCCCGCCAGCCAGTGCGCCTGCGCCAATGGCAGCCATAGTCCCGACGGCAGCACCTGCACCTAATTGCGGCGCGCCTGAAACGAGGCCCGTTGCGATTCCTGGGCCAAAAAGACCCAAGGCAAGCAAGGCCATTGACGCTAAAATAACTGAAGCGGCATCTACTAACTCGATAGGTAATGGTTTTTGTTTGATGCCATTGACAAAGACATCAGAGCGATCAAATGCAGACGTAATATCTCCAAAGATAGTCGCGCCGATACCCACAATAATCGCCAGCACCATAAGTTTGATACCAGAGGCCACGACATTGCCGAGAACCTTTTCAGCGAGAAATGAGGTCTTATTCCAAAGCGCAAATGGAATTAGAATAAAACCTGCAAGTGTTGTCAGTTTAAACTCAATGACAGTCACAAAAAGCTGAATGGCAAGGAAGAAAAAAGCAAACATTGTAATCAACCATGCCAAGGCGAGAATACTAATCAGAACAATATTTGTGAAGAACTTTACAGGCCCTGTGAGTTTGCCAATTTCCTCCAGTAACGGATGAGCCGCCTGAAATCCCGTATTGGCAATAAAACCTGGCCTTAAAAGGTCTTCATGGGTCATTGATGTCGTGGTTGCTTTAAGGCCTAGGCCACCAAAGCTTTCAAAAATGATGCTGGATAGTCCAGAGAAGTTCGTAATGATGAGCGCGAAAACGCCTACATACATGACCTTTTTTAAAAATTTACCAATCACGGATGTATCTGCACCCATCGCCCAATAAAGACCCGCAAGCGTAATATCTATACCGATGATAATCGCTGTTAAGTAATGAACCTCACCACCAAGTAATCCAAACCCGCTATCAATATAGGTACCGAATGTTTCAACAAACTTATCAATGACGCCAAGATCACTCATTACGGAGTGCCGCCTGCATATGCAGAGTTACTACCGACAAAGCTCTTGAGGCGTTCGAGGCTTTCTTTCTCAGCCGCTAATTGGCGAGCGCGTTCAACACTCTCCGCGCGCGCTTGTGTAACCTGCATTTGTTGGGCCTGCATGCTTTGTTTTATGAGCAAGGCAATAAGTTGGTTAGTCGATTGTGTGGCTTGTAATTCACCAACGGCCCCGTGGCTCTTATTGGTAAGATTACTTAAAACAGCACGGTCACTTTCTAAACTTTCGACCATCTTGGACTGCATAATCATGGCATCGTTATAAGCGCTCCGAGACATCTGCCAGTTATTCTCAGCCCGCACGATAAACTCATCTTCGCTCATCCCGTCATAAGTATCAGGATATTGTTCTTTGACGAGCTGGCGTGTGCGAGCTACTTCATATTCTACGTTTTCGGCCTGTGCATTTAGATAGGCAATTTCGCTGAGAATACGGTTGAGTTCCGGTACGGAGTTCACATCGAGTTTGGAAAGATGCTTGGCCTGATTAATCAGCATTTGGGCTTCATTTCGAAGCTGTATAGCCTGCCGAACTATCGAGGTATGATTATGAATAGCCGAGATAAGGTTCTGACGGTAATTATTAGGGTCAAATACAATTCCGCCAAATTGCGCCTGCGCGGTTGGAACATGGGATAATCCCATTATAACGGCCATAGTTGCCGTTACCATACGTGATGTTACTCTGCTGCGTCGTGCCATGGGACATACTCCTTATTTTCATCTCTTGGAAATTCTGAGCGGATAAGATCGGTGGCCCAATCAAGACCTTTGAAATCCAACCAATTGACCGCAAAATCCTCTGGCCCATTGCCATCAAGTACATGGTCAAGGTCTTTATGATCGGCTTCGCTCCCCGCTCCGCAAAATGCGAGCGCAACGGGGCCGAGCTGCAAATCAAACAGGCGGTTGCCGGAACGAGATTGGAAGTAATAATCACGCTTAGGCGTGGCCGATGAGATGATTTGAATTTGACGTTTATTGAGGCCGAAGCGTTGATAGCTCTCTTGTTGTTGCAGTTCTAAAGCGCGGTCATTGGGCAAAAATATACGTGAGGGGCAACTTTCAATGATGGCAGACGCTATCGGCGAATTCACGATGTCTGATAGTGATTGCGTTGCAAATATCACTGAGACATTTTTCTTACGCAAAACTTTGAGCCATTCGCGTATGCGGGCGGCAAACATGGGGTCATCAAGAAAGACCCAAGCTTCATCCAATATCAAGAATGTGGGACGGCCATCAAAACGGGCCTCCAACCGATGGAAAAGATAGGTCAGAACTGGCGCGACAAGACCTTTGCTGTTCATCAACGTTTCCATCTCAAACGCCTGTGTCGAGCTAGAAGCTAACCTATCTTCTTTCCCGTCCAGTAAGTGTCCGAACGCGCCTTCTAAGGTGTAAGGTTTAAGCGCTAGGCGTAGATCACTTTTCTGGAGTAAGGCAGATAGTCCGGTTAGTGTTCTTTGGTCTTCAGGTGCAGTTGCAAGGCTTTTGAGCGCTGTCCATACGGCATCTTCAATGTCGGGTGTCATTTCGACTGACTCATTGGTCAATAAACCCATGATCCACTCTAAGGCCCATGTAATCTCAGCCTCATCATCTATGTTTCGAAGGGGCTGAAACACCAAATCGGATTCAGTTGCGGCAAGATCATAAAAATCACCTTGCAATGCATCTATCATCGCTCGGGATGATGCGCCCTTATCGAAGGTGAAAATTTGAGCGTTTGCGTAGCGTTTGAATTGTAACGAGAGCAGATTCAGTAATACGGATTTGCCCGCACCTGTAGGGCCCACTACTAACATATGCCCGACATCGCCTTGATGGGTTACGAGGCGAAACGGCGTATGACCTTCTGTCGTTGCGTAAAGCAGTGGTGCATCGTCAAAGTGGGTGTTCCTCTCTGGCCCCGCCCATACAGCCGATAGAGGTATTAAGTGTGCGAGGTTCAGGGTAGAGACGAGCGGCGTTCTGATATTTGCATAGGCATTGCCGGGATGCGTTCCAAGCCAAGCGTCAACAGCATTGACGGTTTCATGTATCGTGACAAAGCCCTTGCCATTGATAATGCGCTCTATGGCATGAAGGCGGGCTTCTGCGGTGGCTGCGTCTTGGTGCATGACGCATATCGATGTGGTGAGATAACCATAAGAAACATAATCGCCGCCAAGGTCTTGCAGAGCTTCATCTGCATCAGCGGCTTTATTGTCAGCATCACTATCGACCAATACCGATTGCTCATTCATCAAGGCTTCTTTGAGCAATGCGAGAACAGACTTTCGCTTGGCAAACCACTGACGGCGTATTTTGGTGATCGTCTTAACGGCGTCCGTTTTTCCAAGAGGTAGAAACCGCGTCATCCAGCGATAAGAAAAACCGAGCTTATTTAACTCATCCAAAATGCCCGGCGTCGTCTCGTTAGGAAAACCGCGTATCGTCAATATGTGGATGGAATGATCGGCAAGGCGCGGCACAAGCCCCCCGACAAGGTCGGCCCCGCCAATCACTGCATCAATATAAGCAGGAACGTCCGGCGTTGTCACCTTATGGCGCTTAGGAGATACAGTTGAGTGTAAATACGTCAGCGTTTCATCATCAGTGAGCCATCCTGCAAGCGGCATCTGGCTTTTTAGAAGATCCAAACACCTATCAGTCTCGCTTAGAAAACTATGGAGATGGTCTTGAGCCGATAACGGTGTTTCATCTTTGGGCGTTTCAATCAGTAAGCTTTCGGCTTTTGATGATCGGTCAGCGGGCGGCATAAATTGAAAGGTCAGATAATAGACGCTCTCATATAATTCCGAGTTTTCATCAAAGTGTCCGCAGCGTTCTTGGTCAACAATCCACGCAGCGGGGTCAGTAAACTCTGACCTTGGATATTCATGGGCTCGTACCCTGGCGGCTTCGAAATATAGCGCCCAACCCGAACTAAAACGGCGCAGTGCATTATTGATACGGGCGCATGTTGCGACTAACTCTTCTTCCGTCGAGCTTTCCAAGTCCGGCCCTCGAAACTTCGCGCTTCTTTGAAAACTTCCGTCCTTGTTTAAGACGACACCCGGCGCAATGAGCGCTGTCCAAGGCAAGTAATCCGCAAGGCAGTTGGGACGTTTGCGATATTCCGAAATATTTAACATACCAAAATCCTCATGAGAGATAACCTTTGTGTTTTATGTGGCGTACCAACACGTCCATGAATTGTGGATCGCGGTTGGCGAGGAAGACGCAGAGTGTGTGGCTGGCGACGTAGTAAATGATGCCAAATGCCCAGAGCTGAAGTCCAAGCCCAAAGGCTGCCGCCAATGTCCCGTTTAATATGGCCGCCGTTCGCGGCGCTCCGCCCATAAGAATAGGCTCAGTTAGCGAACGACGAAGCGGAATAGCGTAACCCTCTGGAAGACCATTATTCATTAGATGATAGCTCCGCCAGAAAAGCTAAAGAAGGATAGGAAAAAGCTCGTCGCCGTAAAGGCGATAGACAAGCCAAATACGATCTGGATGAGCTTACGCACGCCGCCGCCTGCATCACCAAAGGCTAATCCTAAGCCTGTCATAATAATAACGACTGTCCCGAATATCTTAGCCACAGGGCCTTCAACGGATCGTAGAATTTGCGTTAAAGGCCCTTCCCACGGCATTGCGGAGCCAGCCGCATGAGCCGTTGTTGAAAACAACATTAAAGTAACTGCTATGATCGTGAACCCGAGTAACAGGCGCGCGTGTATGTTTAATGCAATAGTTCCCTGCATGGTTGGTCTCCTTGATGAGTAAGTTTGAGGATGGGTGACGGGGTCGTGAGAGGTTCGAGCCGATAGCTCTCGCCTTTCACATCAATCAGACGCGCGATTGTTTCGATGCGCCGATTCGGACCTCGTCCAGAAATAAAGACAATCACGTCGATTGCCTCCGCTATGAGAACGCGCGGTATATTTTGCACACCCTCAAGAATGAGTTGTTCAATTCGGGTCAGGCCCGCTTTTGCTGAATTTGCATGGACGGTCGCGATGCCGCCCGGATGGCCAGTTGTCCAAGCCTTGAGCATATCGAGAGCTTCCGCCCCGCGTACTTCTCCGACAATAATTCTGTCTGGCCGCAACCTAAGTGTTGAGCGTACAAGATCGGCTAACCGTACATTTTTACCATGCGTTCGAAGCGCAATTGTATCCTCAGCCTCGCATTGGAGTTCTCTCGTATCTTCAAGAATGACAACACGGTCGCCCGTTTGCGCAACAACAGCCAAAAGTGCATTGGCGAGTGTTGTTTTGCCCGATGATGTACCGCCAACAATCATAATGTTCTGGCGAGCTTCGACAGCATATTGCAAGGCTGCAGCCTGATCCTTGCTCATCGTGCCGGCTTTGACGTAATCAATGAGTGTAAATATTGCGACAGCACCCTTTCGGATGGCGAATGAAGCGGCAGATACAACCGGCGGCAATAATCCTTCAAAGCGTTCGCCCCCCTTGCCATCTTTAGAGACGAGCAATTCAGCACTGACAATGGGATTTTCGGTGGTGACATCCTGATTGATATGTGTGCCAACAAGGCGAACAACGCGCTCAGCTTGCTGCGGCGTGATGACAACTCCGGTATCAACCATGCCTGTTGTCAATTTATCCAGCCATAGCTTTCCGTCTGGATTGACCATAATTTCGATGACTGCGGGATCGTCCAAAGCCGCAACGATATCGACGCCAAGTGCTGTGCGTAGCATCTCTAATGTACGCATCATCGTGTCGGGATTTTGGGAACTACTCACAGCCGCCCCCTGCTGGTAGTCGTTTGCTTTTCAAGTCTTTCAGAAGCAACAATTCTTCCAATTTAAAAAAGTCTTCTTCGGGCACTAAAATATCTGAGAGTGCTTGTTTGAACGTTTTACCGCCGCCCTTCATACGAGCGCCAAGTTGATCGAAATATTGATTGAGAACAGTAACCCCGCGCGATGCCCGTGCATCACTGTCTGCGACCGCAATTTCCGGTGATAGCGTGAAGAAGAATTGCAAAAATAGAGAGAAGCTTTCCATCTGTAAATTCAAGTCGCGTGAATGCCGGTGATTATGACGATGCATCATATCAAGGCGCTCTATAATCTTGGCGTCACGCTGATCGTCAACTTCGTAACTAAAGCTAGCTGATAATGCGTCATTGATAAGACGGGATTTGGTTTTACCAGTGTCCTTCATGCGGTGCTTAAGGAACATCTCATTTTGTGTTGTAATGCGGGCACGAACGCGTGCAACTAGTTCATCTGCTTTAGCCATATCTAAATTCCCAATTCCTGGTCTGTTGTGTGTGTAAGGGCGTGGGCGCGCTGCAAATCACTGGGCTGCCGCACAAATTTACCGATATTGACTGAGGCTAAAACAGGGTCAGCGGCTTCAACATCAATAGCTTTGTCTTTGGCGGGTGTGACCAAATCTGGTAGGTCAGGCCCTACAAGTTCAGGCGTTTGGTCTTTGCCGCCCGTATCTGTTTTTTCGCTTAGCGCAGCCGCAATCTTTTCCTGCTCATCTTCGCTGCCCCCTGTGTAGAGGCGATCATCCACAGACCGTGTCACGTGACTCCAAACACAAGGCAAAGTCGGGCAAAGACCGCCATATCCATCTGGAGAAAGTTCGGGAGGACAGGAAACACGACCTGTGAAATTCTTATCCGCATAGTAGCGAACCTTTTGAGCTTTGATCGGCGCAAAGCCAGACATCAATATAAGCTGTTCATTGGATGGCAATTGCATGATCTCGCCCGGTGTAATGAGCTGACGCGCTGTTTCTTGGCGCGATACCATGACGTGCGATAACCACGGCGCGAGACGGTGACCCGCATAGTTACGCATAGCTCGCATTTCTGTTGTGCTGCCGATTGCGTCTGACAGACGTTTCGCTGTGCGTTCATCATTGGTCGCGAAGGCCACCCTCACATGGCAGTTATCAAGGATGGAATTATTCGGCCCGTAAGCCTTTTCAATTTGGTTGAGAGACTGAGATATTAGGAACGCGCGCAATCCATATCCCGCCATGAAAGCCAGTGAGCTTTCAAAGAAATCGAGGCGGCCCAGAGCTGGAAATTCATCAAGCATCAATAGGAGCTGGCGCTTTGGTTTACTGTCACCACTGACCACGAGTTCTTCAGTAAGACGGCGGCCAATCTGGTTCAGAATCAAACGTACAAGCGGCTTGGTACGTGAAATGTCAGATGGCGGGATAACCAGATAAAGCGAGACAGGTTTATCTGCCTTCATCAAGTCAGAGATACGCCAGTCACATTTTGACGTGACCTTGGCGACTGTTGGATCGCGGTAAAGACCTAGAAAGCTCATTGCCGTGGAAAGAACACCTGAGCGCTCATTATCTGACTTGTTGAGAAGTTCGCGCGCCGCTTGTGCAACGACTGGATGGACACGCACTTTGGCTTTATCGCCGAGATGGTTGGTTTTCATCATGACCTGCAATGTCTTTTCGAAACTACGCTTCGGGTCAGACAGAAAAGACGCAACACTAGAAAGTGTCTTGTCTTTTTGTGCGTAGAGGACGTGGAGGATAGCGCCGACTAAAAGACTATGAGCTGTCTTTTCCCAATGGTTACGGCGCTCAAGCATACCTTCAGGGTCAACAAGAATGTCAGCAATGTTTTGAACGTCACGGACTTCATATTCGCCTTTGCGTACTTCCAGCAATGGATTGTATTTTGCGCTCTGCGCATTGGTCGGATCGAACAGTAAGCAATGTGAGAATGTTGACCTCCAACCGCTTGTGAGCTGCCAGTTCTCGCCTTTGATATCGTGAATGACCGCGCTATCGGTCCAAGACAGAAGCGTGGGGATAACAAGCCCGACGCCTTTGCCAGAACGTGTCGGCGCGATTGCCATAATATGTTCAGGGCCGTCATGGCGGATGTAATCATGTTTGGTGCGGCCAAGAAATACGCCTGTGTCTTCGAGCAAACCTGCCTTGGCAATCATTTTGAATGTCGCCCAACGAGACGAACCAAATGTACTTAGTGCTTTTGCTGAACGTCCACGTAAGACCGATCCGATGACGGCAAAAATTGTTCCAACGAATCCACCGCCTGCTGCAATCTGTCCGCCTGTATTGAAAATATGCGGTGCATAAGCATCAAACTGATACCACCATGGAAACAACTTCCACGGCGCATAGACGGTATGATTTCTGATAGAAAATAGACCCGTTCCGAGATAAGCATCATAATCAAATTGAAGGGCGACCCATTGCGTTGCATACCATGTTGTCAAGATGATTGTCGTGAAAACAACGATGATCTGTCCGGTGAGTATGCTTTGTGGCGACATAGCCGAAGTCCTTTCGAGTTGGACTTAGGCTGTCAGAAAATGAGTATTTTCGTCTAGATTCTAAATTGCGTAGATTTGCGTAGGATTGTCGGTCAGAGTCGGTGAAAGTCGGCCATTGTCGTTTTACCGATTTATCACTTTTAAAAAATATAACTCCCAGAAGTCCAATTTAGTGGAAGTTACACGAGCGGCTTACTTGACGGTTTTTCAACAGTATCGGGCGGTTTAAGCCTCTGGCGAAACGTAGCACGATCCCCAGACCGGACCTTAGCCTTCATAGTTATGTGACAAGCGACAACACTTGATTGTTTGCGTCCCGGCACAATCTTTAGTTATTTTGTTGAACTTATCAGTTGCATTGCGTGCAAATCTAGCCATCGTATACATAAAGTGAGCTGAAATCAAAATTCTCTGTGGGGGAGCAAATGAAAGTAAATCTTAGACATGCAATGAATGCCATTTCTGACGTG
>CALFUN010000020.1 GCA_937929915.1 uncultured Caulobacterales bacterium
GAACCACAATCGTTTCTGACACATTTTCATAAACAGCAGGAACAGAGACATATTCAACAGATTGCGGCTGAACCACAACGGTTTCTGTTACGGTTTCATATGTCGCAGGAATCGTAACAAGTTCTGTTGTCGCGTCTTGGACAACGATTGTTTCATCATATGTTTCATATGTTGCTGGAATATTGACGTAATCCACAGTTTGTGGCTGCACGACGACAGTTTCCGTCACGGTTTCATATGTCGCAGGGATTGTTACAAGCTCTGTTGAGGCTTCTTGGACAACAACAGTCTCTGTGACGTTCTCATAAACTGCTGGAATCACTTCGTAAGTGACAGATTGTGGCTGAACCACAACCGTTTCCGTCACAGTCCCGAAGGTTGCCGGGATTGTTACAAGCTCTGTTGAGGCTTCTTGGACAACAACAGGTTCTGAAACAGTCTCAAATACAGCAGGAACAGTGACATATTCAACAGATTGCGGCTGAACCACAACTGTTTCTGTGACTGTCTCAAATGTGGCTGGGATTGTCACAAGCTCTGTTGATGCTTCTTGGACGACAACAGGCTCTGATACTGTCTCATAGACGGCAGGCACAGAGACATATTCAACGCCAGCAGGCTGCACGACGACAGTTTCTGTCACGGTTTCAAATGTGGCTGGGATTGTCACAAGCTCTGTTGAAGCTTCTTGGACAACAACAGGTTCTGAAACGGTTTCAAATACAGCTGGAACAGTAACATATTCGACGCCAGCAGGCTGCACGACGACAGTTTCTGTCACGGTTTCAAATGTGGCCGGGATTGTTACAAGCTCTGTTGAGGCTTCTTGAACCACAATCGTTTCTGATACATTTTCATAAACAGCAGGAACAGAGACATATTCAACAGATTGCGGCTGAACCACAACGGTTTCTGTGACTGTCTCATATGTGGCTGGGATTGTTACAAGGTCTGTAGAGGCTTCTTGAACCACAACAGTTTCTGCGACTGTGTCATAAACAGGCGGCACAACAACATATTCAACAGATTGCGGCTGAACGACAACTGTTTCTGTCACTGTTTCAAATGTGGCTGGGATTGTCACAAGCTCTGTAGAGGCTTCTTGGACAACCACTGTATCTGTATATGTTTCATATTCCGCAGGAACAGTGACATATTCAACGCCAGCAGGCTGAACAACGACTGTTTCATTCACAGTCTCATATGTGGCTGGAATTGTGACAAGCTCTGTTGATGCATCTTGGACAACAACTGTCTCTGTGACTGTGCCATATTCCGCTGGAACAGTGACAAGTTCAGTTGAAGCTTCTTGCACGACGACTGTTTCAGACACAGTTTCATATGTCGCAGGGATCGTGACAAGCTCAGTTGAGGCTTCTTGAACAACGACAGTTTCAGACACATTTTCGTAAACAGCAGGGATAGTTTCAAATGTTGAAGATGCAGGCTGCACCACAACCGTTTCTGTGACTGTCTCAAATGTCGCTGGGATTGTGACAAGCTCAGTTGAGGCTTCTTGAACCACAACGGTTTCCGTTACATTTTCAAATGTTGGGGGGATTGAAACAAGCTCAGTTGCGGCTTCTTGAACAACAACAGTCTCCGTCACAGTTTCATATGTGGCTGGAATTGTCACAAGCTCAGTTGTCGCTTCTTGGACAACAACTGTTTCGTTCACAGTTTCATATGTCGCAGGTACGCTGACGTAATTTACACCAGCGGGCTGCACAACGACAGTTTCTGTGACAGTTTCAAAAGTGGCAGGAATTGTTACGAGTTCTGTAGAGGCTTCTTGTACAGTGACTGTATCGGTAACTGTCTCGAACACTGGGGGAATTGTTACGAGTTCAGTTGAAGCTTCTTGGACAACAACTGTGTCCGTGTAGTTTTCATATGTCGCTGGAACAGTGATGTACTCAACAGATTGAGGCTGCACAACAACAGTCTCAGTCACTGTTTCATAAACGGGCGGGATTACAACAAGCTCGGTGGAGGCTTCTTGAACCACAACGGTTTCAGTTACAGTGCGGAATGTTGGCGCGCCAGATGTCGAGCCTGTACCGCTGCGATAAGCATTAAATGCGCTGCGGGATACGACATTGCCGCCAGAGGCTACGATGTTCCCTGAGCGATCAACTGTACCCACGCGGTTGCCTGAGGCATTACGCACGCTACGGTCAGAGGCGACCGTGTAAGTTGTCGAGCCGATACGAACCGTTGTTGTGTTCGCGCCCGTTCCAATAAAGGTGAGGGGGTCAACAGCATTGGCTGCAATGACAGAGCCGTTATTAGCAACGATATTGCCGCTATTATCAACAGTACCAACACGGTTACCAGACGCATTTGAAACATTACCAGATGAATCGATCGTATATGGTGTCGATCCGATTGTTACCTGAATAAGGCCGCGGCCGGGAATAACACCGCCGCCAGCGCCAACCGTAACAAGCTCATAGCTTTCTTCTTGAACCAAAACGCGTTCTGTAACGGTTTCAAACCGTCCAGGCACTTTTCTAATTTCTTCACCAGCTTGGCGCAGAACAATCTGCTCCGTTGATGTTTCATATTGCGCAGGCACAATCACCCGAGCAAAACATTCGCCAGGAAGCGGATTACCAGGTGGTAACTCCTGAGCGATGGTTGGTGCTGCTAGCACCGCAGCCGAAGCGGCCAATAATAGAGTACGTTTCATTTCGAAAACCCCCAAACTCTCCAGTAACAATTACCTGCGACATGCAGATAGCTCAATGCCAACGAAACCATAACGGTTTCGTGAGGCGTTAATCCCTTCTTAAACTTTGTAAAAGGAAATTCAATATATAAATGTTCAAAAGCGAAAAGGTTTGAAGAAAGACGCGTTTGCGGCGTGTAACATCTCTTTATCTCCCTTTGTATCACCATAAGCTTCTAAAATTGCCACTGATTGTGGCGAAAATGCGTCATATATGCGGCGTATTTTGTTTGCGCCCCATATATTATAACCATCTAAGGCACCTGTGAGTATGCCGTTATTTGATTCGAGTTCTGTTGCGAGAACATGATTCTCTGAAATCTGTTGAGTTTTTGCCCAGTGGCGTAAATATGGGCCAATCGAGGCGCTGCATATATATAATGACTCTAGCCCTTGCTCTGGATTTGATTTTATGGCGTCTAGGCGGGCTTGCGCGGCGGGGCGAATGAGCGGCGGGATAATGTCTTTGGCAAATTGCGCAGCGCGTTTATCTAGAGCGCTCGCGTCATGATCTTTAAAAAACCGCTTTATGACAGCTTTTTTAACGGCATGGCGATCAATAAAGCCTAATTTATAGGCTATAAATGTCGGGAGCAAAGCTAGAATCTTTAAAGCCCAACTGAGCGGTCCTGCATAATAGCGCAAAAATAGAGCGAATGTATCTTTTGTGGTAATGGTACCGTCAAAATCAAACACGATAATAGAATGATCGGCAACAGACTTATCGACCAGACCGCTAGAAATTGAATTATCAGGCGTTGATGGCTGCGTGGCGGCTGTGGTTGGCTTTGATGTATCTCGTTTAGACGTCAAAAATAAACTCAATTTTGTGCATGTATTTGCAGTAGAAAATGTGGCGGGCTTTCGCCTATAAATTGTTGATATTGATGTTGCAAGATACGCCATACAGTTATGGTTAACAAGCTTGACTGAACTCTAGATGAACAACCGCGTTTTGGGCTTGCGATGATTTATTTTACGCGGCATGGTGCCTGCTCTATTCATAAATTGGTGTGCCTCATGATTCGATCTTCATTTATCTATCCTTTTGTTTTAACAGGATTAATTTTAAGTGCATGCCAAGGTCAAAGTGCAAAGCCAACGGGGCCAGTTTATTTTGCTCATCAAGACAGTGACTTGCCATCTGACCCAGCGATCGAATATGGCCGTCTTCCAAATGGTCTTCGCTATGCTGTGCGGCATAATGAAACACCGACAAAGACGGCTTCGCTCTTGATGCGCATTGATACGGGTTCTTTAAACGAATCAGATGAGACGCGCGGCATCGCCCATTTCTTAGAGCATATGGCTTTTAACGGCTCTGAAAATATCCCTGAAAATGAGATGACAAAACGGCTTGAAAAATTTGGCCTCGCCTTTGGCGCAGATACCAATGCTTCGACAGGGTTTGAGCAAACAACCTATCAATTAGAACTACCAGATGTCAGTGATGAGCTATTTGAAGAGACATTAATGATTATGCGCGAAACGGCGAGCCGTTTGACCTTGGATCCTGATGCGATTGACCGCGAACGCGGAATTATTCTGGCCGAGAAACGCGCGCGCAATAGCCCCGCTTTTCAATCCTTGCTGGATAGTCTTGATTTTTATCTTGGCCAAACCATTATACCCAAACGCTTACCGATTGGTACAGAAGAGACGATTGGCTCTGTTACAGCCCAGCAATTTCAAGATTTTTATCGCGGATATTATCGTCCTGAAAACACCTTTATTACATTGGTTGGTGATTTTGAGACAAGTTATGCGATTGAAAAGATAGAAAAATTCTTTGGGGATTGGGATGCTCAAGGCGAGGCTTTGCCAAAGCATGAAATTCAAGACTTTCAAAATGATGAAGCGCGCTTTCATTATTACACGAACCCGGAAATTCAAACCTCAGTGTCAATTAGCGTTGTTAGCCCCTTTGAAGAGGAAAAAGACACGGCCGATAATCGATTTGATGGAGTCATTGAAAATCTTGGTAATTCGATTTTAAACCGCCGCTTTGGAAAACTTGCCCGCTCTGGCGATGCGAAATTTATCAGTGCCTCTGTTGGTACATCGTCATTATATCAAGCGGCTGAAATATCGAGTTTAAATGTGAGCGCGGAACCAGATGGATGGGAACCTGCCTTTGCGCAGGCCGAACAAACCCTGCGCCAAGCGCTTGAATTTGG
>CALFUN010000021.1 GCA_937929915.1 uncultured Caulobacterales bacterium
GGATGGGAGCGACGCACTTCCTGACCAAACGCCTTAAAAACGTCAAAACCGAGATGAGCCTATCGGTTCTAGCTTACAATATCCGCCGGATGATCAGCATGATGGGCGTATCGAAACTTATCAGAGTGATCCAAGCCTAACGGGAAAACTCATCCTAAATAAAATCAGGTATAGTCGAAGAATCTCAAAGAACGTTTTCACACAGCCACTCCCCTTAGCGGACCTCAGGGCTTTCACAATTGGGCTTGGCATTACTCAGCTTTATGTTGATTATGGACTATGCTTAAGCCAGAAGACCACCAAACATACGTTGATCTTTTTGAATCAAGACACGATGAGGTCGATAATCCTCATGCAGATATAATATCAATTTTACAAACAGAAGATAAGACTTCATTCGGAACGGAATTTAGTCAACTCGCTAAAATGGTCAGTATATCTGCTCATGCTGATGAAGTTGATATACTTGCAGCTCAAACTGCCAAAGTGATCTATCAGCAAGTACGAGCTTCCAATCTCTGCGAATTAACACACGCAACAACTTGGCGGAAAGCCATTTTGAGAGCCGAGGCTATAATAAACAGTCAAAATTACATTGAAAACTTTCCAGATAGAGAAATTGCGGTTGCTGAAGCCTACAAACGCTTGAAGAAGGCTGGAAGGAAAGTATCCATAAATACACTAGGCATTCATTGGGATAGCCAATCATTAAAAGATGCGTGCAGTCAGTTAAACTCCCACATTGCGCTCATGGGTGGAACGGAAGTTCTAGCTCAAATTGGCCGAATATTTGACGAAACCGGAAAAATATACGACAAAATTTGGCTTTGTGGGGAAGCAAACCTTAGTGTGAATCAACCAAAACAGCCTGCAATTCCATTTGGTTGGTTACAAGCGTTAGCGTTGAAGCATACAGCAAGCAAAAATAAACCCCGAAAGCCAGAAGTATTGTGGAATACTATTGTAACAAGTTCACGTGATATTGCTGCCACATTTGACTGCCAAAGGTATAGTCAGTTCGATGGCAGGATGGGTATAAACCAGGCCGATTTTACGAGAGCTATTTATCAAACGTTATGCTGGCGGGAATTATTTACAATACAACAAATGCCTCAAGAATGCTTGCCTTATCTTTATAAAGCGTTCTTAATCGAGTTGAAGGTTGCAGGGGAAAATGAAGCAATCTCTTTTATCAAAAAAATTTGGAAAGAGTACGATAACCTTCGTTCAAGGTTGGAAGCAGCAAGACCAAGTCTGTTTAATATAAAGACAATTGAAGAAACTTTCCCGACTTTGCTATTACATACCAAAGAAGCTGGCGAAGCCGTCAATCCAAACTTTGTCGTTCCAATGAGTGGTATTGTTAGAAATGATTCAAGTATTATGTTCTACAGGGCTCCAAAAGGGAAATTACTCTGTTGTTCACTATCAAGGTCTAATACAATTTTTTTAACAATTATTTTTACCAAAATGTGGAAAATGTTAAAAGACCCATCAAAAACCCTAAGTAACATTACCGAAAAATCTTTGGCACTCGTGAGCGACACTAAAGCCGATGCTGTTTATCCAAGTGAAAAGTACAAAATCGGTAAGGACACATTTGAATTTGATCTAGCAGCGCAAACTGGTTCCGAAATTACTATAATTGAAATAAAAAACAAATCACTAACTAAGCAATCTGAATCAGGAGACGGGCTGTCGTTTCTGGACGATTTAAGTAAAAGCATATTCCCCTTAATTTTTCAGCTCGCTCGCCATGAGAAACATATTCGTGAAGAACTAACGCCTTTGAATTCAGCCTTCCTTGATAGCGAACTATCAATAACTAAAATTGCGGTATCGACACTTACATATGGGTCGGTCACAGATAATTTATTCCTTAAATCCATATTTGTAGCCCTTTCTGGCGTAAAGTTGTCAGCTATCGAAAAAGAAGATGAAAAAACGGTCAAAGAGTTCATCAAGCAATATCAAAAGGCTTTGACTAAGGTTCTGGAAGTTTCGGATAAAAACGATGACGGTCTTTATGAACTAAACTCATTTTTCTTTCGCACTCGTTGGGTAGATTTAGGCCAATTGATATATCTGTTACATAGGTCAAATGATGTCAGCCATGCTTTAAAACCAATCAGGCATCTAACTTTTTCATCAAGAGATATATGGAATGAAATAGCTTATGCTGACAGAGGCGGATTTGCAGCAGGTGTTTGGTCTGAACTGTAAATGGACATTTCCAAAGTTGAAAAATTTTTCCGCTTATTAGTGTGTGTCTACCACCTAAAATAATTTAGGTGAGCAAAGTAAAGATAATGTGCAGTTCGAATTTAAAAATAATTTTATGCGTCCAACGTCCGCAATGCCCTCTCAATACGCATCCCGCCAAACTTTCTGGATGTCCGCTTTGCAGGAATGAGCCACCATTACACCCTACTCATCCGTCTTCGGTCTGACCGCTTCGATTTGTTCCATAACGTCATCAGGGATCTTTTCGCGTTGGGAACGGAAAATTCCGCGTAAGAAACCCGGCGTTAAGGCCGAGAGCGGGTTGACGGAGATTTGCGCTTTTTCAAACGGGCCTTTGACCGCATAATTTAGAGCAAAGACCCCCTCACCTTTTTTGCCAATCAAACTGCCTAAAACGGGAATATCCGTTAAAATCGTATTGGCATTATAGGCAGGCACGAGCGTGCCATCAAAATCTAAAACACGGTTTTTAAGCTGTATATCCCCGTCCCCTGTCATACCCAGCGCAGCGCCATAAATCCGCGCGCCGCGAATTTGCAGCAGATCATTTTCCAAAGTGAAAGGGACTTCGAAATTCTCAAAAGCCAACCCTTCCCCGCCCAATGTATCCACAAGGCCTGACAGCGATGCGAGCGATAATATCTGCGCCAAAAACGGGGCTTGTTTCAGTTTGAACTCTGTGACGATCGCCGTGCCTACGGTGGGGCCGCTACCATCAATCGGCGGCAGTTTCGCTTTAATACCAAGCTTGCCGCCTTGCGTACTTGTGAGGCCTAAAAAAGCATCTGCGGCTTTGGACGCATTTGGCAGGTTAACGCTAACAATTCGCGTGCCATCATCAGGATTATTGACAATCTCGGCGGTAAATGCGCCCTCATCAACCGTCCCGCCAAGGCGTAAATCCATAATAGATGTGCCTGAATGGTTTAATAAAAACTTTGCATCCGATAAAACATATTCATCTTTTAAAACCAACTGCTTCAAAGAGGTCGTCATTAATACCGGCACATCAATCGCGGATGTATTGCGCGTATTAAAACTGGCCTTCACCCATGGCGACACATCCAAATAATCTCCTTCAACAAATAAAGAAAAGCGCTGGTTTTGCGTGTCAGGTTTAAGCTGCACAGCCGCATCTATCAAACCATCGACTCGCATTTTAGAAAAATCTAGCAATTTAAGCTGTAAATTTCGGCCCATTTCCAGTTGCCCCAGAATTTCAACCCCCCCCGCTTTTAAATCTAATTGCGATAAGACAATCGTATCTTGCGCCCCGCGCTCTAGAGCCGCAACCAGAGTGCCATTTTGCCCCGCAGCTTTGCTCCAAATATTGGATACAGATAGCTGCGCATCGGTGAGATCAGCCGTCAAACTGCCTGATTGAATATCCAGACCACGGCCAAGCGCTTTAATCTCTAGCGGAATTGTACCGTCAAAATACTCGCGTAAACCAAGCCCAAATTCATCAAGCACCTCTCTGTTGACAAGACCAGACATCATATAAGATGTCGGCGGCGGGTTTGGCCCAAAAACCTCGCGCCATTCCATATTCGCAGCCCACGGCCCTATTTTCACAGGGCCAGACATCCATAAACCTGTCTTATCCGCTTCCAACCGCACATGACCCTCTGTGATTTTTTGCCCCATAATTTCAAAAGGCGCAGTCGCATCTGTGAAATCCCCTTTAACGGCATATGTGATGCGGTTCTGGTCAAAATACACCAATAATGGCCGTGTAATTGTCATATCGATGCGGCCCTGCCCGCCAACTTTTGCTGGATCAACATCATATTTAC
Source organism: uncultured Caulobacterales bacterium (assembly GCA_937929915.1). Taxonomy (GTDB): domain Bacteria; phylum Pseudomonadota; class Alphaproteobacteria; order Caulobacterales; family Maricaulaceae; genus Litorimonas. Next base: position 4,041 of record CALFUN010000021.1, read on the forward strand.
TGGCAAATTCAAACGGCTTATTATCAATCAAGCTCAACATTTCAGAAGCCTGGCCTGTGCCTGTCATATTAATGATGAGATCTCCGCCAATGGGTAATAATTGCGGCATTTGCACAGAGCCACGCTCTATGACTAAATTCCCGACAGTGCCTGAGAGTACATCCGCGTCTATGCGGTTGCCTCTTAGCTGGCCTTGCACGGTGACATTTTGCAGTGCTGGCATTGTCCGTAAATATTTCACAACCGCTTGCGAAACCTCTAGGTCGGCGGTGATATTATCTTCAGTGAAAACTGGGTTTTCAAAATAATCCGCATCAAAATTTGCGTTAAATGAAAATTTATCAATCGATGCCGCTTTGACAGAACTATCGACCCATCGCCGCGCTCCATCCACTGCATTCACAGGCCAAAGTGCCAATAATTCCTGCGGACCCATAGACCCTGTCATCTGTCCAGACGCGCTGACCTTGTCTAATTTATCGCCTTGCGCGTTTTGAACAATATCAACAGCTAAATCAAAACCATAACCATCAAGCCCAATAGAGAGCTTTGGTAGACTAAGCCGTCTGGCATCCAAATCTATCTGGCCTGATGCCGCAATGGATTGAAAAATTAATGGGCCTGTGAAAACAGGCATCGCATTCACGGCAATATCTTTGAGTTTAACATCAAATACGGGTGAAGAATTAATGTTTCCGTCATTTATCGCGCCAAGCTCTGTAATATCCCCTTCGCCCATAAAGCTAAATTTTGATGAGTTAAGCGCGATAGTCTCAATGCTCATACGCTGCGCGCCGGGTTCAAGCGTGGCCATGAATTTAGCTGATTCAAAATCTAATGGCTGCGTAAAGCCAGCAACGCTTCCCTTACCCACATCCAGAGTAATTTGCGAGGCTTGCAGGCCATCAATTTGCGAAAATATAGTTTGAACATCAAAACTTACAGGCGCTACGACACGGCTTAAATCTCTATAACGTCCCTTTCGCGGAGCCAGTTCATCAAGGCGCACAGCTTGGCCAATGGCACGGCCTTCAAAATCAGAAAAGCGGGCATTTGTCTTGAGCGTTAAATTTACAGGCGCGGGGCCATCGGATTGACGAAGAAGTCCGCTAACATCCAAATCAATCTGTTCATTTTCTTGAATAACAGTCAGGTTGTTTAGATCAAGAACAATATCTATATCTTTGATTTTATTTTGATAATATAAAATCGTATCTTCAACATTTAGAGATTTAAATGTGGCTAAAGCCTGCTGAAAATCTAAATTATGGTCACTATCTGGTTGCGATAATTTGGGCGCTTCGCCGCGATATACTGGCCCCAAACGCCCCACAGTCTCTGGCATGCCCAGCCCTGCTGTCACGACGCCATTTTCATCTTCGACCCAGCTTAATGTGCCTCCGCGAATATCAATCACAGACGGTACGGGCCGCGCGGTTACGACACGGCGTAAGGGAAAACTTGTTTTCAGTTCAGTAAAATTTTGAACAATTTGATCCTCTGCATCGCGCACAGTCATATTTTGAATTTCTAGAACCACACTATCGCTGGCAGGCAGCCAGCGTAAAGACAGCGTGTCAACCTTGGCGCTATTCCCGTCAAAAGCGCTTAAAAACCACCTCTCCGCATCCGGTTTGAAGCGCGATATATCAACCGATTGCTGTGTGAGCAGCCATGACATCGCATAGAGCCAGGCAATGCCCAACCCACAAATCATTGCAAAAAGCTCTCCGCTATAGGCATAAAACCTACCTGCAATAAGCTTGGATATACGTAAAACCTTGCCCGTTAACGGATGCAAAACCATGGGATGCGTACGTATAGCAGCCATAAAACCAGCGGCCCCAGAGACAGCCGCGCCCCGCATCTGCGGCGTTGTGTCTGCAATATCAGCTTTGAGGGTGTCAGTCTCTTGAATCATAGGGCGTCATAGGTCATAGGCTCATGCAATAAAGGCAGGACTGCCCTATCCTGCCCACACATAAAAATCTACGGCTAGCGTGTGAATTAATAGTCACAACTGCGTATTATAGGAGATAATCATGGCAAAGCTTGAAATCGGCAGTCCTGCCCCAAATTTTACACTCCCAGCAAATGGCGGCAATGAAGTGAGCCTATCGGCACAATCAGGTAAATTTACTGTCCTATATTTCTACCCCAAAGATGACACCCCCGGCTGTACCAAAGAAGCGATAGGCTTTACCGAAGCCAAAGCTGAATTTGACGCCCTTAATACGGTTATTATTGGCGTTTCCAAAGATACAGTCGCCAAACATGAGAAATTCATTACTAAACATGATTTAGACGTTGTTCTCGGCTCGGATGAAGATGGCAGTATGATCGAAGATTATGGTGTCTGGGTTGAGAAGAACATGTATGGCAAAAAATATATGGGCATTGAACGCGCCACCTATTTGATCGGCCCTGATGGCAAAATTTTAGAAATTTGGCGCAAAGTACGCGTCAAAGATCATGTTGAGACAGTGCTAAATGCGGTCAGACAACACGCTGGCTAACACATTATGCCAGACTATCTCACGGCCTGCATAGGCGCATATACCATTCTGACAACCGCTGATCCGATAGTAAAGGCTAAGGCGGCCCGGCATTTGCGGGCAGATTGGGTTGAATATGCAGATATTGGCACTCTGCCAGAGCCTCCACCCAAGCAGCCCGCACGCCCTGCAAAACCAAGGCTCGTTGCGCCAAATGAGGTGGCTCGGCGCGGACTTGGGACAGAAAAAGGGCGCGGTGCCTTGCTGCATGCAATCGCCCATATTGAGCTTAACGCGATTGACCTTGCCGCAGATATGATTGCGCGGTTTTGGGATGATCCTTTACTCGCCCCAGAAGACCGCCATGATTTCATTAGTGATTGGAGTTCTGTCTGCGATGACGAAGCGCGGCATTTTATACTCTTGCAAGACAGGTTAGAGCAGCTCGGCATGACTTATGGGGACTGTCTGGCCCATAATGGATTATGGAATGCGGCCATGGATACATGTGAGAATTTCCAAGCTCGCCTAGCGATTGCCCCGCTTGTGCTAGAGGCTCGCGGTTTGGACGTGACACCGGGCATGATTACCAAATTGACCCAAGCGCGCGATATGCAAAGCGTCGAAATCCTTGAAGTTATATATAATGAAGAAATTGGACATGTTAAAATTGGAGCAAAATGGTTCCAATATGTCGCCCAAAAGTTAGATGAATCACCCCAAACGCTATTTCATAATCTCGTCAGACAACATTATAAGGGCCGTATAAAACCCCCGTTTAACGTGCAAGCCCGCACTTTAGCCGGTTTATGCGAAGAATATTACGTCCCATTGGTAAAACTTTAACGAATTTTAACGATAGATTAACCACAAATAGCAGTTAATAGACTTGAAATGAAATAGTTATATATGGTCTATGGTCTGGGGATACTACAGCGAGACGGGGAAATATGATAAACGACTTTATTGGGGATGCGCGTGCGCGTGTACTCCAACACTTTCCAGAACGACAATTATATTTACGGTCTGGCGGAGAAGTAAAATATTATCTGTTTAGCACTCGTCTACAGCTTGCCATAACATCTGCTTTGGCTTTCATGGCGCTATGGTGCCTATACACTATGGTAAACCTATTTCTCGGTGTTAATCCCCTCAGCACATCTAGCCAGCGATTCAAACAGCAAGAAGCCAGTTTTGAGCGTCAACTCGCCGATGCGCGAGCCAAAGAAGAAAAAGCCCAACTCCTTCTCGCAGAGCAGCGCACAAGTTTCGAAGAAATGGCCCGCGGTTTCGAAGAAAAACATCAAACACTCTCGCAAATCATGGGGACAACCAAGGCTGTCGCAACCACTTTGCCAACAATTCAATATGCGGATAATAAAGTCCTCATGACACCAACATCTCGTGATTTCACGTTACGTAAATCTCGCCGAACATTTGAAAAGACGGCTGAAGTTACCACGGGTCTTGATATTGACAGCTCCCTGAATTCTTTAAGCTCAACACAAAACAAACGACTAGAAACGGCTGAATCCGATACATTAAACCGTATTGAGTTAAATCGCGCCCTCATACAGCAAACAGATTTAAACGTTGATACGGTGCTTGAGCAAAGCGCATTCGGCAAAGGCGGGCCATATTTGCCCGCTGATACAGCCCAGCTTAATGAAAATGGTTTCATGCCGCGCGTCCACACAATTCAGGCACGCCTAGCCGAAGTTGAAGCTCTTGAAAAAGCTGTTAGCTCATTACCCTTGGCACAGCCTGTTCCAAGCGATTCTTACCGTACAAGTGGTTTTGGCCTACGCCGTGACCCTTTCACAAAGCGCCCAACCCAGCATCAAGGCATTGATTTTGGCGGGCAGCGCAATACGCCTATCTTCTCGACTGCGGCGGGCACTGTCACATTTGTGGGCAGAAACGGCGCTTATGGCAAGACTGTAGAGATTGATCATGGGCATGGATTTAAAACCCGCTATGCGCATTTACACAAAACACACGTCAAAAGAGGACAAAAAATCGAAAAAGGCGAAAAGATTGCTGGCATGGGCTCCACAGGTCGTAGTACAGCTACACACCTACATTACGAAGTGCATTTTCAGGGTCGCCAACATGATCCTGCAAAGTTTTTGAAAGCAGGCCTTTATGTTCAATAAAACAAACGGTTCAACGACTCCGGCGGATACACCGAAAAAAACACCCACTCCAACACCGCGCACAAGTGCCTCTGTGCCGTCTATCTTAGCCTCTGATCTGATAATAACAGGTGATATTAAAACGGACGGAGATGTTCAAATTGATGGTCGCATTGACGGCAACATCACAGCTGGCAATATCACTATAGGTGAGCAAGGCGCTGTTAATGGTAAAATCAAAGCGACATCTGTGCATGTTCGCGGCAAAGTCACAGGTAAAGTTGACGCTATAAGTGTCGAACTTGCCGAGACAGCGAATGTCCAAGCTGACCTGACACAAGACCAGCTCATGATCGCTAATGGAGCTTTCTTTGACGGAAAATGTGCGCGCAAAAGCGGCAAACCTACGGCAAGTGTTGTAAAAGCGGCTGAGTAACGCTCACTTATCTGCGCAAAGCATAATTTATAATATCTGTACGGTATCACGCTAATACGTAATCAAACCACCTGCGAAGGTGGTTTTTTTATGAGCCTTTACCAGACAATATTTAATCTTGAATAGATTAAGAGCAGCTTTAGGGCGCTCATACGGCCCTGCTCCTCAACACTTATCATCATCTGCACCAACATGCGCGGATAATGCTGCCGCCATAAAATCATCAAGCTTGCCGTCAAGCACGCCGCCTGTATCAGAGGTTTCAATCCCTGTGCGCAGGTCTTTGACCATTTGGTAGGGTTGTAGCACATAAGAGCGGATTTGGTGCCCCCATCCAATCTCTGATTTACTATCCGCTTGAGATTGCGCCTCTTCCTCGCGGCGGCGTAGCTCGGCCTCATAAAGACGCGCGCGCAGCATATCCCACGCCTGAGAGCGGTTCTTATGTTGGCTACGATCATTTTGGCACTGCACAACAATGCCTGATGGCTCATGAGTAATTCGCACGGCACTATCCGTTTTATTGACATGCTGCCCGCCGGCGCCCGATGCGCGGTAAGTATCAACGCGGCAGTCGCTTTCGTCAATTTCGATCTCTATTGTATCATCAATCTCAGGAAACACCCAGACCGAGGCAAAACTGGTATGGCGGCGCGCACTGGAATCAAAAGGTGAAATACGCACGAGACGATGCACACCTGATTCCGTTTTCATCCAGCCAAACGCATTCATCCCCTTTATACGTAGCGTGGCAGATTTAATCCCAGCTCCGTCGCCATCTTGGCTCTCTAACACTTCAACTTTCATACCGCGTGAATTGGCCCAGCGCATATACATGCGCATCACCATCTCGGCCCAATCTTGCGCTTCTGTACCGCCTGCACCGGGGTGGATTTCAACAAAGCAATTATTACTATCCGCCTCGCCCGACATGAGCGCCTCAAGCTCGGCAGCATCAGCTTTCGTTTTGGCGGCTATGAGCGCCTGCGCTGCAGCCTCAATTAAAGCTTCATCATTATCCATTTCAGCGAGTTCCGCCAACTCAACATTATCAGCAAGTTCGCGCTCAAGGGTGGTAATCACCTCAAAGCCATTTTCAAGCTTTGCGCGTTCTTGCATCAATTTTTGTGCATTTTGCGGATTATCCCAAAAATCAGTCTTTTCGGATAAGGCGTTTAACTCGGCAAACCGCCGCTCCGAAGCTTCCCAGTCAAAGACGCCTCCTAAGCAGCGCAATAGACTGCTCAATATCAGATTTCATTTGTAAAATATCAGCCCGCATATTTTGCCCTAAAAAAGTCCGTCATCTATATCTTCGTCAGTCTCTTCAGTTTTTGGTTTGGCAGGCGTCTTGAGTTTCGGGGGCAGCTTTTTCTCAAGCCCGCCAAGCGCATCTTTCTTAGCGATCTGCGCGCCTGCTCCGTCTTTTTGACCAAGCGCTTTTAAAGCTTGCTCGGCTGCATTTAAGCCTTGTTGTGCATCTTTGGTCAGGCCGCCTTGCCCTGCATCACCCCCCTCAACAGACACACCTTCGGCAGCGGCAGCGTCAGCGTCAGTTTCAACGGCACTGCCCTCATCTTCGATAACATCATCAGGCCCGCGCGCCGTCACAGATTTATCCTCAGCCTCTCGTGCTACCGCAAGAAGCTCGTCCTTTGTGAGCGCTTTTGGGGCTTTGTTGGCATCAAAATTACCATCAATGCGCGGCTCAGGCTTTTCATTTGGGTTTTCAGTCTCTTCGGGTGATGCATAATCATCATCATAACTAAATTCATCAAACGCTTCGCCCGAATTTGCGCGGCGTGTCCCCGAAATACCAAAGACATCTGAACCGCTGCCCACGCGTATTCTATCCCCTAGCCCGCCAAGGCTAGGTTCTGTACCTGGGCGAAACGCTTCTAAAATAAAGTCCTGCGCGCCAATATAGGACGGCTCGCCCGTGGTGCGATTAATAGGCGCAAGCGTCACACCTTCTGGAATACGGAACGGAACTTTCGGAACATCAGCTAAGACTTCGCGCATAAAGTCTGTCACAACAGGGGCCGCGGCAGAACTGCCTGTTTCATTGCCCATTTGCTCAGGCGTATCCATGCCCATATAGACACCGACAACAAGGTCTGGCGAAAAGCCCATAAACCATGCATCAAAACTGTCATTTGTCGTACCTGTCTTACCGCCTAATGGGCGATCAAGCGCGCGTAGACGGAAGCCTGTTCCATTTTCAACCACGCCCTGCATCATAAATGTCACTTGATAGGCTGTAACAGGGTCAATCACTTGGCGGCGATTATCTGGCAGATCTGGCGGTGAACCGCCTGTATAATCCTCCTGCTGGCAATAATCACAAACAATATCATCATTGAGAAAAATCGTCTTGCCTGTACCGTCTTGAACGCGGTCAAGAATGGCAGGCGTAACTTCTTTACCGCCATTAATCATCATCGAATAAGCCGCAGCAAGGCGCATAAGGTTTGTCTCGCCAGCCCCCAATGCCCAAGCCAATTCAGGGCGCACTTCATCATAAATCCCAAAACCCGTTCCAATATCCATAATCGGTTTCATGCCAATATCATTGGCCAAACGTACGGTCATGGCGTTACGCGATTTCTCCAAACCAAGGCGCAGCGTACTCAAGCCATAAAATTTACCCGCATTATAATTAGAGGGCTTGTAAAACCGCTCACACTCATCTTCCTTGGCAAGGTCAGCGTTAATATCTTCAGTATTGCGGTTTTCTTGCTGACCGCGCAGTTCTAAAGCCCCGAGGGCATTTTCTTCACACTCAATATCTTGGCGTTCAATCACAAATGGCGCATCTAACACTTGACTGGCGGGCGTGTAACCATTTTGCAAAGCCGCCGCATATACGAACGGTTTAAAGGCGGAGCCAGGTTGACGGTTAGCCTGCGTGGCACGGTTAAACTCGCTTTGTTCAAAACTATAGCCGCCAATAAGTGACAAAACACGGCCCGTATGCGGATCCATTGCAATAAGACCGCCATTGACCTTTGGTATTTGGCGCAAATTATACTCTGTACTGATCGTCCCGTCTTTGGCAGGCGCTTTGCGCTCAACAAGGATAACATCACCGGCTTTGACGATTTGTTTTACCGAAGTGGGCTTATTACTCACACGGCCCCGCGATAAAGCTTTGGCGGCCCAGTCAATATCTTCGATTTTCATGACGCCCTTATCATCTTGATTGGGGGCATTGTCTAATTCATCTTCATTGGCATCAGGTGAAAAGCCAAGCTTTGCTTGTTTATCTGACACATCCAAAACCACCGCAAGCCGCCAGGCGTCTACGTCTTTAGGTTTGTCAAATTCAGCCAGACGATTTTTCCAATCATTTAGATTATCCCAGCTTGCTAACGGCCCGCGAAATCCGTGGCGACGATCAAAACGTTCTATACCACGGCGCAAGGCACGGCGCCCTGCAAGCTGCATTTGCGTATCTAAAGTGGTGCGAATAGACAGTCCGCCAGAATAAAGCTCATCTTGGCCATACAGCTTATAGATTTTCTTGCGGGCTTCTTCGACAAAATATTCTGCAGCCAAAAACTCCGCGCCTTCAAGCCGGCTCACCCAATCTAAATCTGCAGCTTTGGCCTCATCGGCTTCGGACTGTGTGATATAGTCATCTTCGAGCATACGCCCTAAAATATAAGCCTGACGGTTTTTGGCTTTTTCATAGCCTTTCGGATTATCCAAACGGTAATTAGACGGCCCCTTTGGAACTGACGCCAGATAGGTCATTTGCGCCAAAGACAAATCTTTCATAGGCTTGCCGAAATGTTTTAACGACGCCGCCGCAACGCCATAAGCCCCGCGTCCAAAATAAATTTCATTCAGATAAAGTTCAATAATATCATCTTTACTCAGAACCTTTTCCATACGGCGCGCAATCGCAATTTCACGCAATTTACGCTTCATGGAGTAATCGTCACCGACAACGAAGTTTTTTGCAACTTGCTGCGTTATTGTCGATGTGCCGCCTATGCGTTGCTTTTTAATTTTCTTAGCTGGCGCGCTCAAAGCCGCGCGCGTCAAACCAATCGGATCCCAGCCTTTATGGCGATAAAACCGCTTATCTTCTGCTGAAACAAACGCCAGTTGCAAGCGCTTTGGGATAGTCTCAACGGGCACAAAGACCCGCGCTTGTTCAGAAAACTCAGTAATCAACTTACCATCACCCGCATGAACACGTGTCATGACAGGCGGCTTATATTCTGCCAGCGCTTCCAGTGTTGGCAAGTCTTTGGTTGCGCGGATATAATAAACAAAGGCAGCGATAAGAACAAAAATTCCAGCCACGCAACCCGTTATAAATAACCACTTTATCACGCGCCAAATCTTCGCCCAGTTCCGAGGTGGTTTCCCGCCAGGCGTCTGGTTATGGGGTGTTATATCTTCGATTACAGCACTGGTCATAATATCGGCGTTCTGCTTTCAGATTGCGGCGTAATTTTGACTATATTTGACATGATTCCGCATGAAAAGACTAATGCCAAATAGGAAAATTAAGCCGCTTATCTGTTAATTTGCTTAAAATATTGATCTACGGAGCCCTTCACAGCTCCCAAAATCTTCTTTCGGTGTTTTTTCGACTTCAATAACGCTTCGTCATTTGGATTAGATAAAAAGCCAAGCTCCAATAAAACCGCAGGCACATCAGGTGCGAGCAAGACAAAATACCCCGCTCGGCGATGTGAATTTCCAATCAATCGCGTTTTACCTTCGAGATTTTTTAGTAAGATATTGGCAAATTGCTCGGATTGGCTTTCTGTCTTGCGCTGCGCCAAATCAACAAGAATATCCCCAACAGGGTCACTTTGTTTTGCCAGATCAACATCTAAAATCCAATTTTGCGAATTCACTAAGCGTTTAGAACGGCCTTTGGCCCGATCCGCGAGCGTGTAGACAGAGGCCCCGCGCGCTGCGCCATTACCTGTCGAATCCGCATGCAGCGATATAAACAAATCCGCCCCCCCTGCACGTGCAATACGCAAACGCTCCTCATGGGCGATATATTGATCGCCTCGGCGAGTTACAATGACCTTATATTTCCCAGATTTAGCCAAAATCGTTTTAAGCTCTTGCGCGGCGGAGTAAGTAATGCCTTTTTCCTGCGTCCCGTTTTTCCCAATCGCGCCAGGGTCGCGTCCGCCATGGCCCGGATCAATAACAATAACAGGCTTAACGACTCGTTTTGCAAGCAATCGCGGCTGCACACGCGGATACGGTACAGAATCGCCAAAATAGCGGGCTTGAGCAAAAGCTGGCGGCTCTGCAAAACCTATCAGGGTCGCGATTATCGCACATGTTAACAAAATGCGTCTCATATCTTCATCTTATGCCAAATTCATGGTGAATAAAGCCTTACTAATGATGATTTCACAGTAAAAAACACAGCTTATTCACTTAAAAAATGGATAGGATTTGGCAAATATCTTGCAAATATCTTTACGTCGAAAATTTTGTAACAAAAGCTTTGCACTTATACGTAAAATCAGGCACATAAGGTGCGACGGCCATACAGAGTCACTCAATGACTATATCCGTCGACAGCGCGACACTCGCGCGAATTCGAAAGTTACTATGCTCGCAGCATTCACATATCATATGTCCGACACGGCTAAGGCCTGGACAGTGCTGCGCGCCGCAAGCAACATTATATTTAAAATTACGCCATCGCAGCAAACCTTATTACAGCGCATCGAAATTGCGCCGATACATGCTCTTGCGCGAGGCTTTGGAGACATTCATGACCAAAAAAATGCTAATCGACGCCTCCCACCCGGAAGAAACGCGCGTCGTTATTGTCGATTCAAACCGTGTTGAAGAACTAGATTTTGAAAGCCGTCACAAACGGCAACTCAGAGGCAATGTTTATCTGGCACGTGTCACCCGCGTAGAACCTTCACTTCAAGCTGCATTCGTAGAATATGGCGGGAACCGTCATGGCTTTCTTGCTTTTTCTGAAATCCACCCTGATTACTACCAAATCCCCTATGAAGACCGCATGGCCCTTATTGAAGCCGAAGAAGCCGAATCTAAAGAAGACGAAGACGCCGAAGACAATGAAGAGCCCGAGGCCGCCAAGCCTAAGCGTAAAGCCGCGAAATCACGTTCCCGCTCTAAGTCTAAATCTGCCGATTTAGACGATACAGACGAGGACACTGAGGCAACTGAGGATGCCGGTCTTGATGAAGACGAAAATGAGGCCGCCGAAGACCCAATCAGCGCATCTGATGATGTCGATGAGCGCGACGAAAATCTTGACCCTGATGAAGAAGACGCCGCAGATGCGGATGATGCCGAAGTCGCAGATGAGCAAGCCAAGGTTGCTTCAACGCGCCGTAAACGCATGTCACGCCGCCGCTATAAAATCCAAGAAGTCATTAAACGTGGTCAAATCCTCCTGATTCAAGCTGTCAAAGAAGAACGCGGGAATAAAGGCGCAGCCATGACAACATATTTGTCGCTTGCGGGCCGGTATTGCGTCCTTATGCCAAACACACCGCGCGGCGGCGGCATTTCTCGTAAAATTGCCAATGGATCTGACCGTAAACGCCTCAAAGCCGTGATGAGTGAGCTCAAAGTGCCGCAAGGCATGGGCGTTATTGTACGCACAGCAGGCGCGAAACGCACAAAAGTCGAAATCAAACGCGATTATGATTACCTTGCGCGGCTCTGGGAAGACATTCGTGAAAATACACTCAAGTCTACAGCTCCTGCCCTCATTCACGAAGAAGGCAATCTGGTGAAACGCTCTATTCGCGACTTGTACAATAAGGACATTGCAGAGATTTTGGTCCAAGGCGAAACCGCCTATAAAAATGCTAAAGCCTTCATTAAAATGTTGATGCCGAGCCATGCCAAATTCGTCAAACAATATAAAGACGATATTCCGCTCTATTTACGCTATAATGTCGAGCGTCAAATCGAAGCAAGCTTGGATAGTATTGTCCAACTTAAATCAGGTGGTTATCTGGTTATTCACCCAACCGAAGCGCTTGTGTCTGTGGATGTGAACTCAGGCCGTAGCACGAAAGAGCGCAATGTCGAACGCACAGCGCTGCGTACGAATCTTGAAGCCGCCGAGGAAATTGCGCGCCAAATGCGCCTGCGTGATCTTGCTGGTCTTGTCGTGATTGACTTCATTGACATGGATGAAAACCGCAATAACCGCGCGGTTGAAAAGAAGATGAAAGACGCCATTTCACGTGACCGCGCGCGTATCCAAGCCAGCCGTATCTCGCAATTCGGCCTTATGGAAATCAGTCGTCAACGCCGCCGCCGTAGCCTGCTTGAGGGCTCTACCGCCCATTGTGAGCATTGCTCTGGTGTAGGGCGAAAACGCACGGTTGAAAGTAGCGCACTTGCAGCGATTCGCGCGGTTGAAGAATTTGGCGTCCGCGGCAAAGCCAAACGTATTTGCCTAAGAACATCTCCTGATGTTGCTCTATATTTATTCAATGAAAAGAGAGACTTACTTCAACATGTTGATGAAACATCAGATGTTTTCACCGAAGTGATTGGCGATGACACACTTATCCGCCCATCTTTCCAAATTGAAGTTATTGAAGCCCGCGATGATGAGCGCGAAGACCCGCTTCTAGATATTGAACGCGAGTTTAAACGCGAGCGCCAGAAAGAGCAGCAAAAGTCAAAACGCAAAAAACGTGACGACAAAACACGTGATGATGATGCCGAAGACACGTCAGATACACAGAACGGCGAAACCGAGGCGCGTGATTTAGGCAGTGATGATGATAATCGCGATGAGAAATCAAAGCGCAGAGGCCGCCGTGGACGCCGCGGCGGGCGTGGTCGCAGGGGCCGTGACGACAATCGCGCAGCCTCTGAGACAGCATCCGAAGAGGCGCAAAGCGCTGACACACACACTGATGTTACGCCTAGTGATGAGACACCCGCTGATGAGACTTCAGATCAAAACGTAACACACCACCCGGATAGTGAAGATAAGACGCCGCGCTCACGCCGCCGCACACGCAAAGCTCCGCCGCGCAAACGTACAGATGACACTCCCGCAGATGAGACGGCTGAAGCTATCGCCACAGAAAGCGAAGCGGCCTCAGATGATGGGGCAACAAAAGTCGTGAAATCGCGCTCAAAGGCACGGCGTAAAGCGCCTACTCGTAAACCCGCAGCAAAGTCTGAGACTTCGGACACAAAGCAAACGGACATCACGCCTGCGCAAGACACGTCAAGCGAAACATCAGAGGTGAGCAAAACCGCCAAAACACCAAACCGATCGACTGCGCGGCGCAAAGCTCCAACGCGAAAACCCGCGAATATTGAGGATGCAGATGTAAGTGTTGATACAGCGAAAGCTGCGCCAAAACGCAAAGCCCCTGCGAAGAAAACTCGCGCTAAAAAAGCCGATAAAGGCAATAATGAAACGGCCGAGCCTCAAGCTGTGGCGACTAAGACACGCGCGCGCCGCAAAGCGCCTGCGAAGACGGCAACCCCTGCAAAGGTCAAAGCGCCAGCTAAATCGGCTACGCCTGCAAAAAAGAAAGCGCCTGCGAAAAAAACCGCGCCCAAAACTAAGGCCGCGTCAAAAGCCATATCTGACACGGAGGGCACCTCCAAAGCCGCGCCAAAACGAGCAAAGCGCAAAGCGCCTGCGAGCAAAACAGCCCTGCCTAAAAGCTCTCCAGCGCAAAAAAAGGCTTCAAGCTCTAAAAAAACAGCTGATACACCTCAGATAGAGCCGTCAAAAGTGGCAGGCACGGTGCCAGACAGTCCAAAACCTGAAGCGCCCACACCTGAAGCCTATGCCCCCGAAGCACTTACACCCGAATCGCTTACAAAAGATACGGCCAAAGCGCCGAAGAAAAAAGGGTTATGGAATCGTTTGTTGAAGTCTTAATTTACGGCCACATAAATCAAATTTGCAGCTTTAGGTATAAATTTACATAAGCCTAACCTGCATAAACACCCTGAAATATGTGGTATTTGATGTCTTGGAATATGTTCATTTTCTATGCTTTATGAAGGGGGCGTAACTTGACGTGCCAATCAGGCTTTGAAAGAAGCGTAATATGAGCAATTTTAAAAATATGTGGCGTAAGTCCTTAAAAACTACAGCCGCAGCCTGTATCATTGCAGCTATATGTGCCGCGCAAGCTTCAGCTCAATCGCTACTGCGCGATACTGAGATTGAAGAAACGCTTCAAGAATTTACCACACCTATTCTTCAAGCCGCTGAGTTAACCCCCAGCAGCGTCGATTTATATCTCGTCAATGACCCAAGTTTGAATGCCTTTGTGACGCGCGGCCAAAATATTTTCCTGCATAGCGGACTTATTTTAGAGGCCAATACACCAAACCAGCTTAAAGGGGTTATTGCTCATGAAGCTGGCCATATTGTCGGAGCGCATATTGTTCGCCGTGATGAAGGCAATCGCAGCGCCTATGGTGCCCTTCTTATCGCGGCAGGCGTCGGCATTGCCGCCATATTAGCAGGCGAAGCTGAAGCAGGCGCGCTTGTCCTTGGCGGCTCACAGCAATTTGCACAAGTTGAAGCTCTGGCCTACTCACGTGTCAATGAAAGCGCTGCTGACCAATATGCGGCACAATTCATGGAACGTACAAACCAATCGGGATTAGGTCTTATTGCGTTTTTTGAAAAGTTTCGCGCCCAAGAAATCCTATCAAATGCCCGCCGTTTCCCCTATTTTCGCGGACATCCATTATCATCTCGCCGTATTGATGCGCTGCGTGAACGCGTCGCGGAAAGCCCGTATACAGACGTTTTAGATTCTAATGCGGATCAACATCGCCATGAAATGATGCAAGCCAAATTGCGCGGGTTTTTAAATGCACCTCAAGAAGTCTACACACTTTATCCTTTATCCGACCAAAGCAAGCCTGCCCGCTATGCTCGCTCTGTGGCTAATTTCAGAGCCGCTGATCTTAAAAATGCAATCAAAGAAGTGGATAGTTTAATCGAGGATGAACCTGAAAATCCATATTTCTATGAGCTAAAAGCCCAAATCTTATATGAAAGCGGGAAAGGCATCGAGTCGATTGCCCCGGGCCGTCGTGCATTAGATCTTAAGCCAGACGCACCTTTGCTTAAAACGGCTCTTGCCCGTTCGCTCATGCATACCGAAGACAGAGCCGATACAGATGCCGCCATAGAGCTTATTAAATCAGCGGTGCAAACAGAAGAAAATTATGGCTATGGCTGGTTTTTGCTCGCTCAAGCCTATGGCCAGAACGGCCAAAATGCGCTTGCCAAATATGCAACAGCAGAACGCTTTTACACGATTGGTGATTACCAAAGCGCGCAGTCATTTGCACAGCGCGCCCAAAAAGACTTACCTCGTAATGAACCAGAATGGCGGCGTGCATCAGACATTATTGTGATTTCCAACTCACAATTATCAAAAAAACGAAATCGCCGCAGAGGGCCAAAACCCTTTAATTTTACTGTCTCAGGCTCTTCACAAACACAATAAAACAGACCATATAAATTGTTACACCATCCTATTGGACAGCGGTTTATCGGAGCAATGCTATGAAACTTTTTTTAACGTCAGCTCTATCGCTGGGCATATTCGCTTTGTCAGGGTGCGCGCAAGCCCAACAGAACGGCACAACTGACCTTGACACATCGCAGATTGAGGCGATTGTAAAAAACTATCTGCTCGAAAACCCTGAAATTATACGTGACGCACTTATAGAGCTTGAGGCCAAGCAAGACCGTGAATCCCTCGCAGCTGTTTCAGATGCGTTACATAAAGACCCGCGTGATGTTGTGATTGGGCCAAAAGACGCAAAAATTACAATCGTTGAGTTTTTCGATTATAATTGCGGTTTTTGCAAGCAATCGACGCAATGGCTCAAAGATGTTATCGAAGAACATCCAAAAGATGTGCGCGTAATCTTCAAAGAACTCCCTATTCTTGATGGCCGTAGTAAGACTTCCCGTAATGCAGCCAAAGCCGCCCTCGCTGCCAGCCGCCAAGGCAAATATTCGACGATGCATTTTTCTCTCATGGCAGAACGCAGCTTGACTCCAGAGCGCGTACGCAAAATAGCCGAGAAAGCGGGACTGGACATGAAAAAATTCGAAAAAGACATGCAAGACCCTGAGATTGAACGCCAAATTGATGATACGATTTTACTCGCACAACGCATCCCTGCTCTCACGGGAACGCCATTTTTTGTTGTCGGTGATGAATTTGTGTCAGGTGCGAATACTGATAAATTGCAAAGAATTCTAGATAAAGCTTTAGACAGCTAGGCCGCTATGAGGCCAGCAAGCCGGTAATACGCTTATTCTGCAGCCGCTTGATATTGCGCGGTTTGTGTCTTAGCCCTATCCGTTTCAGGCACGGCATAGGTCAGCACAACCGTAAAAGAGCTGCCAACACCAACTTCACTGTCCACAGTTATCTTTCCGTCCATAAGGTCAATCAAACCGCTTGCAATCGTCAACCCTAAGCCTATACCGCCATGGCGTCGTTTGATAGACCCATCTTGTTGTGTAAAACGCTCAAACATGCGCTCAATATTTTCAGGCGCAATGCCAATACCTGTATCTGTGACAATCACAATAAGCTGAATGCGGCCTTGCGAATCAATTTGGCTTTTAACCGTTAATTCGACAGCGCCTTTATCCGTAAATTTAATCGCATTATTTAGTAATGTACATATAATTTGCCCTGTCCTAACCTCATCACCTATGAGCATTTTTGGCACATTGGGCGCCATGCGCGCTTTAAAAGCAAGCCCTTTCTTGGCCGCAATCGCCGCATAAGGCTGAACAGTCTCTTTCAAAACTGCGCCTATATTAAAAGGCTCATCATCCAGTTTGACACGGCCGGCATCTAATTGCGCAAAGAGTAAAACATTGCCAACAATCATCTGCAAATCTCGACCTGAATCACGGATTATCGTTGTAAGTTCACGTTGTTCTTCGTCTAAATTCGTGTCTTCCAAAACGTCGTTCATCCCAATAATACCATTCATGGGGGTAAAAAGCTCATGGCTCATTGTGGCTAGAAAATCCGTCTTGGCCCGATCTGACTCTTGCGCTGCAGTGATGCCTGCTTCAAGTTCATCAAAAGCTTCATGCATATTTTTTGAGAAAAACGCGCCCACCATTGTAATTAATATAGAAGCCAAGCTGGCTTGCATAGCGCGCTGAAAATTACGATCCGCAAATTTCTCAACATCAAATATCGGCGTGTAATCATAATTTAAGCTTAGTCCCCATAACATCCAAATTATAAGTAGAGAAAACGCCCCAAAAGCACATGTGGCACGCCAACCGCAGATAAAGCCATTAACGATAATCCCCAAAACAAAGAATGGCAGCAAAGCTGAATTTATACCCGTATTTTGGTTCATCGCGGATGACATAGTCCCAAGAACAATCAGCACAGAATATATAAGTGCATAAGTTTCAAACCGTTTATGGCTACGTAAATAAACAATCGTAATCAGAACTAGGCCACACGCCATAACAGAGACTAAATGATCAAAACTCAAGCCATATGTATAATACATAGCTGCCAGATTAATCAGTTGCGTGGCAATAAATGCCAGCCCCATCATGTAAACGGCGCGCGCGCGCATAAATCCGCTTTTTGACGTTAGCTCGTCAAATCGTAAAAATTGTTCAATTTTATCAAAGACATTACGCATAGATTTTAGATTAACCACAGAGTTATTAGCAAATAATTGATGCGAGCTTTATAACGTCAAACAAACCGCAATATGGTGAAAATAAAAATGCACGCCGCTATATTTTGAATAGGTTTTCCATAATAAAGCAAGAACAAAACAGAAACAAAACTTGACATTCTGCGTAAAAACAGGCCTATAGTCTTACAAAGAGGAATTTAAGATGCCTAAGCCTAGCTCTATTTTTGTGTGCCAATCTTGCGGAACTGTTCATGCTAAATGGGCCGGACGCTGCGATGCTTGCGCGGAATGGAATACTCTTGTCGAAGAAACCCAGAGTCAAAATGCCAAACCTGCTCATAAGCGCCGCAAAGGCCGAGGCCTCGCATTTGTCGATCTGGGCGGGGAAAGCCAAGATGTTCCGCGTCTTAAGACCAATATAGGGGAGCTTGATCGTGTTACAGGCGGCGGGCTTGTGCCGGGATCGGCTCTGCTTGTCGGCGGTGATCCGGGGATTGGGAAATCAACATTGCTGCTGCAAGCCACTGGCCGCCTTGCTGCCTCTGGTATTCGTACAGCCTATATATCAGGCGAAGAATCTACCGGGCAAGTGCGCCGCCGTGCCAAACGATTAAACGTATCAGATACGCCCGTTTCGCTCGCGGCTGAAACCTCACTTGGCCCAATACTTGACGCGCTTATGGTCGAAAAACCGCAAGTCGTGATTATCGATTCCATTCAAACATTATGGACAGATCAACTCGGCGCAGCGCCTGGAACTGTTGCACAAGTCAGGGCCTGCGCGCAGGAGCTGACACGTTTTGCTAAAAAAAGCGGAGCCTGCGTTATCCTTGTTGGCCATGTCACCAAAGATGGACAAATTGCTGGCCCGCGCGTGGTTGAACATATGGTGGATGCTGTACTTTATTTTGAAGGCGACCGCGCACATCAATTTCGTATTTTACGCGCACATAAAAATCGCTTTGGCCCAACAGATGAAATCGGTGTTTTTGAAATGCGCGAAACGGGCCTTACCGAAGTCCCAAACCCGTCAGCCTTATTCCTCGATGGGCGCGGGGAAACCTCTACGGGCGCAGCCGTCTTTGCGGGCCTTGAAGGTTCTCGTCCAGTTCTGACTGAAATTCAAGCCCTTGTGGCCCCTGCCGCCTTTGGTACGCCGCGCCGCGCCGTTGTTGGCTGGGATAGCGGACGGCTGGCAATGGTGCTGGCTGTACTTGAAGCGCGTTGCGGGGTAAGTTTTGCGGGCAAAGATGTTTATTTAAACGTGGCGGGCGGATTACGCATTAATGAACCTGCCGCAGATCTCGCCGTCGCCGCAGCTATAGCCTCATCCGCCTTTGACATGCCGCTTCCATCCGATTCGGTTGTTTTTGGTGAGATTAGCCTATCAGGGGATGTACGCCCCGTAGGCCGCGCCGATGCACGCCTCAAAGAAGCGGCCAAGCTTGGGTTTAAGCGCGCTATTGCCCCTCATCCGATAAAATCTAAAGAGAATGACAATTCGGTTCTTCCCCTTATAGCAATCAAAGCTTTGCCAGACCTCATCAAACGTGTAGAAGCAAGTCAGGATAGCGGCCTTGACCATCCAACGACATGGGCCGCCTAAACTGAGGATGTGCCGCGCTTATGCTTACTGGACTCATCTCCATTGGGGGATTTGATTTTAACGGCTTTGATATAGCTGTTTTAATTTTACTTGGTATTTCGCTGCTCTATGCCGCATCGCGAGGGCTAGCGCGCGAAGTTATCTCTATTTTGGCCATCACACTTGCGGCCACAATCACGCTCTTTGTTTGGGGACAATTTCGCTTTGCCGCGCATGATTTCATCTCCCCGCCTTGGCTCGCAGATGGCGCCCTTGTCTTAGGTGTTGGCGCTCTGACATATCTAGTGGTACTGAGTGTTTTATCCAAATTAACAAAATCTCTAAAAGGCAAAGACGTTGGGTTCATTGACCGATTGCTTGGCGCAGGCTTTGGCATTGCCCGCGGGCTTATTATCGCCGCCCTTGGTGTTATGGTCTTAACCTCCCAACACCGCACCAGCGCAGAAGCTCAAGAATTTCGCGAATATATTGAAGATAATAATATTCCCTCTGACATTGTTGAAAAAATGCCGAAATCCATGCGAGAGCAATTAGAAGCCGAGCCAAAACCGCTCCCAACACTGTTACAAGATTCCACTTTTTATCCGCTGCTAGATAAGATAGGGAGCGCGATAAGAGCCTTGCCATTTGCAAAAATGCGATCATATGCTGACCGCATTAAAGATGGTGATTTTGACGCGATTGCGGAGGACTTAAAGCAATGACACACAAAACCGCGCCCATGCCCTCTTATGAGCTTAATCCATCATGCGAAATTGACCCGAATGATGACAAAATTCGCGAAGAATGCGGTGTTTTTGGCATTTTCGGCCTCGCAAATGCCGCCTCACTAACAGCCTTAGGGCTACATGCTTTGCAACATCGCGGCCAAGAAGCTTGCGGTATTGCCGCATCGGATGGTGAAAAATTCCATACAGAGCGCCATCTTGGACTTGTCGGCGATAATTTCACAGGCGAAGATCCATCAGAGCGCCTGCCGGGCCATATTTCTATCGGGCATAACCGATATTCGACAGCGGGCCAGACAATCCTGCGCAATGTACAGCCATTATTTTCAGAGCTGCATACAGGCGGGTTTGCGCTTGCCCATAATGGCCACCTGACCAATGCCTATACGCTCAAAGAACAACTTGTCGAAAAAGGCGCGATTTTCCAATCAACCTCTGACACCGAAGTTCTTATCCATTTGATAGCGCGCGCGCAGAGCGGAGAATTTATTGACCGCTTTATTTCCGCCATTCGCCAAGTCGATGGGGGGTATGCCTTTATCGGTATGACGAATAATATGCTCATTGGCGCGCGTGATCGTTTTGGTATTCGCCCGCTTCTGATTGGCCGTGTTGGGAATAGCTATGTTTTAGCCTCGGAAACCTGTGCTTTTGACATGATTGATGCCGAATTTATCCGCGAAGTTGCTCCTGGCGAAGTTGTGGTTATCAATGAAGACGGCATTCGCTCTTTCACAGCTTTTCCGAATACTCAGTCACGACCCTGTATTTTTGAATTTGTTTATTTTGCCCGCCCTGACAGTGTTGTCGGCGGTAAAAGCGTCTATGAGGTGCGCAAACGCATGGGGCGCCGTCTTGCGCAAGAAACCCCTGCTGATGTCGACGTGATTATCCCCGTCCCCGATAGCGGCGTACCCGCTGCGCTGGGGTACTCACAAGAAACAGGTATTCCATTTGAGCTGGGGATTATCCGAAATCACTATGTTGGCCGCACCTTTATTCAGCCCACACAGCAAATCCGCGATATGGGCGTGCGCCTAAAACATTCAGCGAACCGGGCCATGATAGAAGGTAAACGTGTTTTGCTCGTTGATGATTCGATTGTTCGCGGGACAACATCGACCAAAATCGTACGCATGATAAAAGCGGCAGGTGCCAAAGAAGTTCACTTCCGCTCGGCCTCCCCGCCCATTAAATTCCCTGACCATTATGGTATTGATATGCCGACGAAAGAAAAACTCATCGCGGCAAATTACTCGCTCGAAGATATGACGGAAATGCTTGAAGTTGATAGTCTTGGTTTCTTGTCTGTCGAAGGCTTATATTGGGCCATGGGCGAGGAGTACCGCGAAGCAGACGCGCCGCAATATACCGATCATTGCTTTACGGGGGCGTATCCGACACCGCTCATTGATCGTGACCGCAAGGTCATTGGCGGCTCAGGTCAGCTCTCATTCCTCGTGGAAGTTGCATAAAACCCATCATGTCTGGTAAATTTAAAGATCGTATTCTCCTCATCACTGGGGCATCTCGCGGCATTGGTTACGCCGCGGCCAAAGCTCTGGCTGCGCAAGGCGCACATATCATCGCGACGGCGCGCACCCAAGGCGGGCTTGAAGACCTAGACGACGCTATTAAGGCTGCGGGCGGGCGCTGCACCCTCGTGCCAATGGATATAAAAGATTTTGACGCGATTGACCGCCTCGGCGCAGCACTACAAGAGCGCTTTGGACGTTTGGACGGATTACTCGCAAATGCAGGGGCGCTTGGCGATATTAGTCCTGTGCCGCATATCACCCCTAAAACATGGGACGATGTTTTCGCCGTCAATGTCACGGCAAATTACCGCCTCATTCGCTCTATGGATCCACTTTTGCGCGCCTCGGATGCGGGGCGGGCTGTCTTTGTCAGCTCCAGCGTTGCTAGCCGGCCGCGGGCCTATTGGGGATGCTACGGCGCAGCCAAAGCCGCGATGGAAAATTTTGTCTCAGCTTACGCGCAAGAAACCAACGTCACTTCCCTCAACGTCAATATTCTTGACCCCGGAGCCATGAGAACCGCCATGCGGGCCAAAGCAATGCCCGGCGAAGACCCCGCCGCTCTGCCTGCGCCAGAAAGCATCACGCCGTTAATCCTCGATATGCTATCACCAAGCTATGATAAAACGGATGAGCTTATCGCCTTTCGGAAAACGGCCTATTTTAAAGGCCAACTCTAACGCCAATCTCGCATGTTGAATTGAAACAATGTCTAGAGGCTTTCTTCCAAGACATGCGCAATTCTTAAGGCAAGCTCCAGTGACAATGACATGACATGGCGCTTTAATCGCCGTGACCAAGCGGGCTTTCCCCTAGCCTTCATTTAGCAATACAACGCGGTAACGGGCTTTGCCGCTTTTTAGGTGATCAATCGCAGCATTAATATCCTGCATTGGGAAATATTCGGCTGTGGGGGTGATGTTATGGCGCGCGCAGAAATCTAGCATTTTTGCGACCATATCTGGCGCGCCTGTATCCGAGCCGCCGACGGATTTCTGTCCGCTAATCATCGCGCCCGCCGAAATGCCCATTGGGTCTTTCACCATCCCCACCGTGATGAGCTGGCCTTCTGGGGCCAAACTCGCCATATATCTATGCCAAGGCAAGCTAACATTGACCGTAGAGAGGATGAAATCAAACTGCCCGCGTAGCGCTTTTAACGCCGCGTCATCACGGCTATTGACGACATGATGTGCACCGAGCGCAGTTAGCTCAGATGCTTTATCCATATGGCTGGTAAAGGCCGTCACCTCACAGCCCCAAGCCCGCGTAAATTGCAGCGCCAAATGCCCTAGCCCGCCAATACCGATAATGGCCACCTTATCTGTCGGTTTCACACCAAAATCGAGCAATGGCGCGAAAACTGTGATGCCGCCGCAAAATAGCGGCCCTGCCGATTTCGCATCAAGCCCGTCAGGCAGAGGCACGGCCCAAATATCTTGCACTCGCAAGCGGTCTGCAAAGCCGCCGCGCCCGCGAATGGTTGTCGTTAAACTCTGGCAGCGTTGCTGCCGCCCTGATAGGCATGGCGAACAATGCATGCAGCTATAGGCGTTCCACCCTGCTCCGACCCTCTGGCCAATTTGCAAGTTTTGAACGTGATCCCCCATAGCCGTCACAATGCCGATAGCTTCATGACCTGCGACAAGCGGATATTGGCTCGATCGCCAATCATTATTTATCATCGATAGATCAGAATGACATAACCCGCAGGACTCCACAGTCATCTCAATCTCATGCGGGCCAAGCGCGCCGACTTCAAATTCAAAAGGTTCAAGAACGCCGCCCGCTTCATGCGCAGCATAGGCTTTAATTATCGTCATAATGTCGTCCTGTACGCCGTAATCAACACAAAGTCAGGGCATTATCCGCGGCGGTTATTATCTCGCAAAGGTTCGCGCCCCTGTATGCGCTTGGTTTTATCATAAGGGTTCTCATCAGCCTTTACCAACATCCGAATTGGCGTTCCCATAAGATCAAAATCATCGCGTAAGCCATTGATAAGATAACGTCTATAGCTCTCTGGTAGTTTCGTTGCCCGCGAGCATTTCAACACAAATGTCGGCGGCCGTGTTTTAGTTTGGCTGATATATTTAGGCTTGATACGGCGGCCATTCACAGCGGGCGGCGGATGGCGCTGTACTTTTTCGCGCAGCCAGTCATTTAGCTCTGCCGTTTTCACCTTGGCCGACCAATCAATCTGCACACGTTCAATCGCGGGCAAAAGACGGTCCACACTTTTACCCGTCAAGCCAGAGAACATTATTACAGGCATACCGCGTAATTGCGGCAAGAGACGCGCTGCGCGCTCACGTAAGGCTTTGGACATTTCAGATTTATTCTCAACCAAATCCCATTTGGTAATCCCAATGACAAGCGCGCGGCCTTCACGTTCGCACAGATCTGCAATTTGCATATCTTGCTTATCAAATGGCATGGTCGCATCCATTAGCAGCACAACAACTTGCGCAAATTTAATCGCTCGGAGCGTATCTTGAACAGATAAGACTTCGAGTGTTTCATTGACTTTAGCTTTTTTACGCATGCCTGCCGTATCATGAAATTGCACACGCCGGCCTTGCCAGTCATAATCAATCGTAATCGAATCGCGCGTGACGCCCGCTTCTGGCCCCGTTAAAAGGCGCTCTTGACCGATAAGCGTATTAATCAAAGTTGATTTACCTGCATTGGGACGGCCAACAATGGCAATACGGACGGGCGCTTCGGAGGTGTCAATAAGCTCGTCTTGAACCGTTAGATTGACTTGGCGCAGGGCCATATCGATGGCATCATCCAAATCGACAAAGCCAATATTATGTTCTGCGGCAACTTCAATCGGATCGCCCATGCCCAATGAATAGCCTTCTGTAGCCCCCGCATCGCTTACGCGGCTTTCACATTTATTCGCCACAAGCACGGTTGCTTTACCAGATTTACGCACAAAATCAGCGAATATACGGTCAAGCGGTGTTACGCCTTCGCGGGCATCATAGACAAAAAGGCACAGATCGGCATCCATAACCGCGGCTTCTGTCTGCGCCCGCATACGCGCTTCGAGCTTCTCGCCTTTGGCATTTTCAAATCCCGCCGTATCCATTAAAACAAGGTTATGCCCGCGTAGCTTGGAACGTGTCTCGCGCACATCACGCGTCACACCGGGTTGATCATTCACAATAGCCAGTTTTTTACCCGCAAGACGGTTAAATAATGTCGATTTACCGACATTTGGACGGCCTATTATTGCCAAACGTGCAGGCCTTAATTCAGGCCCATCATCAATGAGGCCTGCATCATCCTGAAACTTGGAACGTTTGCTCACGAATTAACGCAGAGCTGTTAGCTTGGCATCATCTGAAAGCACATAGACCGTTTCATTAGCGATAATAGGCGGGATAAAGACACTATTACTTATTTTGCTTTCTTTGATAATTTCGCCGTCAAACGGGTTTAGCGTCAGCATACGGCCATGCGATGACACAACAACGAGCCGCTCTCCAGCCAGAATAGGGCCGTTCCAGACGATACGGCCTTTACGCTTTTTCACCTTTTTATAAAGCTCTAAATCTTTTAACCAAATCACGCTACCATCAAGTTTTGAAAGGCATGCAACCTGCCCGCCAGTCGTCACAGTAAACACAAAATCCCCCGCGATTAACGGATAACCAAGCGCGCCCGCAGGCTGTGACCACACACGCTGCCCTGTTCGCAAATCAAAGGCTGTCATAACGCCGCTTTGCGCTGTTGCAATAACATAGCCATCGGAAATCGCTGGCCCAGCAGCAATATCATTGAGAGAGGCAAGCGGTGTTAACCGCGCTGTCGAAGATAGCGAATCTTGCCATAAAACATTGCCATTTTGCTGGCGCAGCGCAATAAGCTCGCCTGACGAAAACGGCGCAACAAGTACATCATCCACCAAAGCGGGGCTTGGTACGGTTAGCATACGCGCTGATTCAATAATCGCTTGATGTGACCAAACAATCTCGCCGCTCGTCGTGTCAAAGGCATAAATGACATTATCGTCTGAGATCGCAAATACGCGCTCTAATCCTGCGACGGGCGCAGAATGTACGGGGGATAATATCTCTGTTCCCCAAATTTCTTCGCCTGTTTCCGCATCAACCGCTACGATTTTACCCAGTCCTGATGTTATGTAAACCTTACCATCAGCATAAGCGACACCGCCGCCAACAGATTCTTTATCCACCCCATTACCATCAACGAACGATAGAGGATCTCTGATACGCTCAATAATATTGCCGCGGCCTACGCGGGTGCGTTCGCGTAATTTCACACGGATTTTATAGTCCCATAATTTCTTGCCCGACGCTTCGTCTAAAGCAACAACACGGTTATCACCATCAACACTATAAATTCTGCCATTAGCGATGACGGGCGGAGACAAAACGCGCCCTTTGCGGCTAGAGCCCGCCCCAATGTCTTTAGACCAAGCTTTTGTTAGCTCGCCTGACGCAGCGGTATGCTGTACGACATGGGCGGTATTGCCGCCTTGTTGTGGCCAATCTGTATTTACATAGGCGGGCGGCAGAACAATTTGATCTGGCGTAATTGTACCCGCAATTTGCAAATCTTCGGAGAGTTGCAAAATAGAGATACGATCCGCATCCCCTTCCGCAGCTTCTAGGGCTGCACCGCTTTTCTTATTATCAAAAGGATTGATAGAGCTTACAACATCGCTCACCGTTGTACCTGTCGCGCATGCACTGAGCATAAAAGCGCTTATCAAAGACACGCCCATCCGTTGATGGTGTTTAAATCTATTCATCATTTGAAGTCCCATCTTCAGTCTCGTCCACAGGCTTAATTTCGGCCTCGCCTTCATCGCCTGCTCCATCACCGCTTGTTTCCTCATCGCCTGTTAATGGCGCGCTGAGTTGCGGTGTCCCTTCAAGCTCTATAGGTTTTGGCGCTTTTAGGGCCGCCTCTGAGCGCATAAGGGTTAAAGATTGCTTGGCGCGCTCTTTAATTGATGGCGGCACTCCGGGTATGGTTTCCAAATAGCCATATTGTTCACGCGCACCCGCCTCATCCCCAGATTGCTGCGCGGCAAAACCGAGTAATTCGCGCGCGAGGAATTCATAGGGCGCATCTTTGGCAATTAATGCCCCAAGGCGGTTTTGCACATCATCATAAGCTCCGTTTCCAGCCAATATATAAGCGGCTTTTAACTGCGCTAATTGTGCGTGGCGTGGCCGCGTAAATTTCTGCGCCGCCTCGTCAAATAAACGCACAGCCTCCCCGCGCTCACCCAATTCTAGCTTAATCGCAGCTGCTTGCATAAGTGATAAGCCTGCATAGCCTTCCGGCGCTACCGTTGATAATTCGACAAATTGCGTAACAGCCGTAGCTTTATCGCCAGACTCCGCGCTATTTAAAGCTTGAGTAAAGCTTGCAGAGGTTGCCCGCGCCGCGCGGTCATCCGCTGATTTACGCCATTCTAGAAACCCTGTTCCCGCAATAATCAAAACAATCACGCCAGCGATAAGAGGCCCATATTTTTTGAGGAGATCATTATAATCATCCTTGCGAAGCTCTTCTTCAACTTCATTGATAAAATCGACCACAATAGGCTCTCAATTTGTCAGTTAATGGCGCATATTCGAGATTCGCTCGGCGCGGTTCATTTGGCGTGAACCTACCCCGCCGCACCGCCTATTACAACAGCAAACGGCATTAAGCCTCTGTAAGTATCGGGGGAAGTATCAAGTCAAATCTTGATCTCATATCAGGCGCATTTCAAGCCTATTTGAAATGATATAAATTCGCATCCGTCGGAAAATTACGGGTTTTCACATCATCAGCATAGGCTTTCACAGCAGCCTGAGTTTGCGCGCGTTGATCGCCATATTTTTTGACAAATTTCGGTACACGATCAAACATGCCCAGCATATCTGGCGTGACTAATATTTGCCCGTCACATTGCGCCGAAGCCCCAATACCTATCGTGGGAATATCGACGGCTTTAGTAACTTCATTGGCTATATCTTCGGATACGCCTTCGACAACGACAGCAAATGAACCTGCATCCGCAGCCGCTTTGGCATTTTCAATGATTTCTTGTGCCACAGAAGCCCTGCGCCCGCGCGCGCGAAACCCGCCAAGCACGTGCATGCTTTGCGGACGCAGACCGACATGGCTCATCACAGGAATACCGCGCTCTACAAGATAAGAAATTGTTTCTGCTGCATATGAACCGCTTTCAATCTTCACAGCCTGACAGCCTGTTTCCATCAAAATTCGAGACGCATTTTTAAAAGCCGTCTCAACACTATCTTCATATGACCCGAACGGCATATCCACGACAACAAGTGCGCTTTGCGCCCCGCGCATCACCGCTTGGCCATGCAAAATCATCATATCAAGCGTAACGCCGACCGTACTTGTCAGGCCATGCACCACCATCCCCACACTATCGCCGACCAATATTAAATCGCAATATTCATCCATAATTTGCGCGCTTGGCGCATCATAGGCCGTGAGGCAAACAATCGGGTCTTTACCCTTACGCGCCGTAATTTGCGGGGCCGTCATACGCATGACATATTTTTGTGCAGACATAGTATTTCCTTACTTCGCGCCCACCATATAGCGCCAAGACGGTCTTGAAAAGCGGCTTATAAATCAGCTAATTGTAAGAGCGGGAAGCTAAATAAGCTTTTCGCGCCCGCCTGAATAAAGCCGAGTTGTGCGCTTGCAAGCGGCATGATTGAAACAGCATGATACCGCGCGAGCTGCATCATATTCTCAGCAAGCGGGTCATTCGCTTTTTGGCCGCCCATAGCGGCTTTCATTAAAAGCGCGCCAGAGACGATATGGCCACATAGGTTTAAGTAAGGCGTGGCAATGGCCAGCGCATCTTTTTCATCGGCTTTTAAAACAATCTGTGTGGCCTCGCTTAAGCTCTCAAGACCTTGTGTGAGCGCCGCCGCGCAGCTAGACATATCACTTGAGGACTTGACTGCTAAGTCTTTGATAGTTCTAATTTCTGCAATCAATTCCGTCATTGCCTCTCCGCCATCACGGCGCAGCTTACGGCCAACAAGATCTATGGCTTGGATACCATTTGTGCCCTCATATATCGGGGCAATACGCGCATCGCGGTAATGTTGCGCAGCGCCTGTTTCTTCTACAAAGCCCATCCCGCCGTGAATTTGTACACCCGTAGATGCTGCCAATACACCCATATCAGAGCCATAAGATTTCGCGATTGGCGTGAGCAAAGCCGCGCGTTTATGATCGCCTAGATCATCCGCTGCCGCCGTTGCCATCGCAATCGCCCGCGCACCCATAAGACGCGTTTTCATATCAATCAAATTACGGCGCACATCTGGATGATGTACAATCGGGTCAGTTTTTCCGCCGTCAATCGGGCGTCCTTGCACACGCTCATGGGCATATTGCAATGCTGCCTGATAGGCTCGCTCCCCAATCGCTACGCCCTGCACGCCTACAAAAAGCCGCGCTTCATTCATCATTGTGAACATACAGGTTAGGCCGCGATTAACCTCGCCTACGAGCCAGCCTTTTGCTCCGTTAAATTCCATCACACAGGTCGGGCTACCGTGAATACCTAATTTATGCTCAAGCCCTATAGGCGAGAAATCATTGCGCGCGCCCAGCGAGCCATCCGCATTGACGAAATATTTTGGGCATAAAAACAAAGAAATCCCGCGCGATCCGTCTGGACTTTCGGGCAAACGCGCCAAGACAAGGTGGATAATATTATCCGCCATGTCGTGATCGCCCCAAGTGATATAGATTTTTTGCCCAGAAATCGAATATGTACCATCGCCATTATCTTCAGCTTTGGTCCGCACTGGCCCCAGATCTGATCCTGCTTGCGGTTCCGTTAAGCACATCGCGCCTGACCACTCACCATTTATCATCTTGCCGACATATATGTCTTTAAGAGTATCGCTTGCATGAGCTTCAATCGCCTTGGCGGCGCTAGATGAGAGCATTGGGCATAAACCAAGCGCCATATTTGCCCCATAGAGCATTTCATTCACGCCGACACTCACAACGCTGGGCAATCCCATACCGCCTATATCCGCAGGCACAGAGAGCGTTTGCCAGCCTGCCTCTACAAAGCCTTCATAAGCGGCTTTAAACCCTGGCGAAGGTTTCACATCGCGGCCATTCAAGCGGGCTGGATTTTGATCGCCATCCCAATTTGTCGGCGCCCAAACATCCCGAGCAAATACAGAGGCTCCATTTAGCACATCCCCAACAAGCTCTGCATTTGTATCTGCAAATTTAGGCAACGCCGTAATCGCATCAAAGTCGACGGCATAGTTTAACAAAAACTGAATAGCATTCACTGGCGGTGTAAAACTCACGGCACACTCCGATTAATGGATATTAATGTAAGGGTGCTTTGCCACAGCCATGCCTATAAAACAAAGACCTAAATTGCCACGGCCCCATTCAATTTTGCTTGATTGACCTCAAACCCAGCGGCGTAGCTTACCAAGAATGCTCATAGGACATGATTTACGCCATTGTGCCAAAGCCGCCTGTCTGGTATTTCACCGTCAAAATAAACCAGAATACAGGTCTGTCATATGCGTTCTCACCTCAAAGCTATAAGTCTTGCTCTTACCGCCGCATGGCTTGTCTCTTGCGGAAATTCTGCCGATAGCGCCCCAGAGGTTAAAACACAGCTCAGTTCAAGCGGCCAAACCGCACAAGTCATCCCTGCTGCTGCAAAAGCCGAGCTCACCCCGATGGAGCGCGGTGCAAAATTATTTAAACGGTGCAAAGCCTGCCATACACTCGAAGATGGCGGACGCAACAAAGTTGGCCCAAATTTATGGGACATATGGGGCAATAAAGCCGCGAGCCGCGAAGGATTTGCCTATTCCAAAGCTTTAATCGCAGCTGACATTACATGGAATGATGAAACATTTGACGCCTATATCAAGAAACCCAATGCCTTCGTCCCAGGTACGCGCATGAGCTTTGTCGGCATCAAAAAAGACCAAGATCGTGCTGATTTACTCCTATATTTAAAGGCTGAGACAACACCCTAAATAACCAGTTAAGCGTGATTATATTGACACCAAATGCGCGCCAGCAATATTAGGACATAGCCTAATATCGTACCCATGTACTTAGGAATACACCGCGTTCTTTGACGATATTTCGGCCAAAGAGAGTCTCGCTATAGCCAAATTGTACAATGCGGTTGGTTTTATACTCATAACCTACAGACACATTAGATTTAAACTGGAATTGCTGCGGCACCGTAAAGCCCATATCCGTTTCCGCTTCGCGCAATGTGCTGAAATTTTGCCAGAACACAAACCATTTGGAGCTTGGCTTATAACCAAGAGTTAAGTCCGCATGTGTGCTATTATACTCACCGCTATCCGTGCGTAGCCGCGCCGCGATTTGCGCGTCAAAAAACACATCGCCATAACGCTCCGTCTCATAGCTTTGCCCCCATAAGCCGCGGAGTTCAACAAGATCGCGCGAACCGCCAATATCAAGGATATTATCAGGCGGGCCGCCATCTATGATATAGCTCGCCTGTACCGAAATCGCCAAACCTTGACGGCGCTTGAGTTGATAACGTAACCCAAATTCCGTATCATCAAAATCATCAAAATCATCAAAATTAAACGCGGACTCTGTATCTAAAAAATTCACATTTTGAAAGGCCACATTGGCCGTTAATGTCCAGCGCTCTGTCACGCCATGTTCGAAAAACACCCGTGTTTCTGTTTTGGAAAAATCCGCATCGTCTCGATTACCCTCATCATTAAAAATAGAATTACCCCGCGTAAACGCACCCGTGACAATGACTTGCCCTTCATTTTTCTTAAGGTTCCACGCACCTGCATGGCTGATTTGCGGTATGAACAATAGGTATAAGACGAAGGCAGACCATATTAAATTGCCAAATACCCTCATTACACCCCATAGATTTGGTTTATCTCTATTTATTCTATATCTTATTAGGCTTTGCCTCGCGCCTCTGTCAAATGTATAGCAAAAGACATGGAACCTATGGATTTTGAAAAAATCGCTTTTGTCGCCAGCGAAAAAGCAGATGCGCAGAACGCTTTGACAGCTTTGACAGAGCGTTATGGCCAATCCCCTATCGACACAGCCGGTGTCATAGTTGCTCTGGGCGGGGACGGATTTATGCTGCGCACTTTACGGCAAAACATCCCAATTTTGCGTCAAGGCACAGCCGTTTACGGCATGAACCAAGGTACGATCGGGTTTTTAATGAATGAATATAGCCAAGATAATTTACGCCAACGCCTCGCGCAAGCCGAGGCCACCACAGTACGGCCACTCAAAATGACAGCCATAGCCAAGCATGGTACATTTGAACAAATGGCCATTAATGAAGTGTCGCTATTTCGGCAAACCCAGCAAGCCGCGCATATTTCCATCACAGTTGACGGCAAAGTGCGCCTTGGAGAACTCATCGCAGATGGTATATTGCTAGCAACACCAGCAGGCTCGACCGCCTATAATTTATCCGCCCATGGCCCCGTCATTCCGCTAGGCGCAGATGTGCTGGCTCTAACCCCGATTAGCGCTTTTCGCCCGCGGCGTTGGCGAGGGGCATTGCTTAACTCAAACGCTAAGGTGAGATTAGAAACGCTAGACCCTGACAAGAGGCCTGTATCCGCCTCTGCTGATAATTCAGATATTCGCGATGTGTTATCCGTAACAATCGAGCAGGATACAGATTCAGCGCTAACATTATTATTTGATGCCGATCATGGCTTGGATGAAAAAATCCTGCGCGAGCAATTTACGAATTAAACTGCGCCGCTTTAAACAAGCCGTAATTGACTGAGCTTATCCAATTTTTCGCTAAAGGCGAGTTCCAAATCTGCAGGCAAATCCATCGGCAATGTTAAAATGCGCTCTAGCATAAGCGTTTGCATTTTTGCGGGACTAATATCGCGGCCCGAGAGTTGAAAGTCCCGGTAAATGGCAAGAGCGGCGCGCAAAAAGTGATACACAGCATCTGAAAGCCCAGCCCTTTGGCATAAGACTTTCAGGCCAAGCGGGCCATTATCAAACATCATCATCCCAGATTTCGATAGGCTAATTTGGCATAATTTTGCAAAACTCATCTGCATAAAGCGCATATCGCCTTGCCCGGCTGCGCGCAAAATAAGGCTCTCATTCAGAAGGCCGTCTTTATGTAAAGTTTCGACATAAAGCGATAAGGTTTTTTCGGGCCAATCACGATCTGTATAGGCGATTAAAGCCCGTTCATGCGTGCGCTGCGCGATGTCTTTGGCATCCGCCTGTGTTAGCTCTGGCAGTGTTTCTAATTTATAACGCGCTTTTTGCGCTGTAATACCGATGAGTTTTCTCACAACTCCCAAAGGCATATCCTGACGCGATAAGGCCGCCTCGCGGATAAGGTCATCATCGCCGTAAATTTCGGCCATATGCTGCGCGGCATCTTGCGGGATTATTGCGTGATCATTCGCGGCCAAATGCGCCACAGCATGTCCGTCTCCCAGCATAATAATCGCCCCAGAAATTGCCGCACTTAGCCTATGGCGCTGCGCCACTGCTTTGACCTTAGCCGCGGCCTTAGAGCGCAAAACCTCCACAAGATCTTCGTCGCTCAATACAGGGGAATTTGCCAAAATCGGCACAGCAATCGAATCCACATCATTGATAAGCTTACGGGCAATGGATAGCGGTAGATTGGGTGAGTTTTGCAGCGTCACAGCCAAGGCGCGGCGGACAAGTTCCGACACATCGCGGCAAATTAGAGTCAGGATTTTCTCGGCAAAGTCACGATCGGCTTGCGTCAAGCTTTGGGCGCGTATCGCGCGGCCTATTTTTTGCGCCGCATTGGCTCTTAATTCAGCCGTCTCTGCGCGTACGGCTTTACGCACATCATCTTGTGTTAAAGACAACATAAGGCGTTTTGGCGGCGAGACTGACATAATGTCCTTTATGCATATGAATGAACACTCACCCAAATCTAACCAAACACGGTTAATAGGATGTTATCACGCGCCGTGCTTTATCAGAATTATATACGTAGATTATCCGCAACTTCGCGGTATTGAATTTATGGTGAAAATGGTACCGCCTCTTGGTCTCGAACCAAGGACCTCCGGTTCCACAAACCGGCGCTCTAACCAACTGAGCTAAGGCGGCACACTAATGCGCCGCACACCTAAACGAAGCCTAGACTTCGTTCAAGTCTAATTTCACATTTAAAATATAAAAAGTCGCCTCGTGCGAGCTTTCAACACATCTATTATGAGCGAATACTTTTAAATCCTTGAGAGCCAAGACCTTCCTGTCTTTTAATAAATGCGTGCAATGTTCTTGCGCGATTTGCAGGGTCAGGATGGGTTGATAGAAATTCAGGGCCGCGACTCGGATTATTCGCTGCCATTTTTTCCCATAATTTCACGCTCTGATACGGATCATACCCCGCTTGGTACATGTAATTTGCCCCGAGCAAATCTGATTCCGTTTCATGTCTGCGTGAATATGGCAAAGCCACACCTAAAGCAAAGCCAAGACCAAGGGCTTGGTTAATCATTTGCGTTTGGCGTCCTGCATTTCGCTGACAGTTCACTTTAGCTTGGCGTGTATCCAACTTATTACACCGTCCGCCAAGCGCCGCGCCGCCAAGAACTGTTCCGCCAACAACAGCTAATTGTCCAGCCATTTGCTGACTCACACGCTCGCGCGCATGAGAAGCAGCCACATGACCAACCTCATGGCCCATAATGCCTGCAATCTGATCATCATTATCCGTAAAATCCATCATACCCGTATAAAATCCAACACGATTACCTGGCAAAACAAACGCATTACGCTGATCACTTGCAAAAACAGCATAGTCCCATTCTTGATCCGCACGGTTCGCCCCTTTAGCGATACGCCCGCCAATATTCCGAAGACGCGATGTATAGCGCGGATCATTTGATGTCGGGGTCCGTTGTTTTAAAGCTGACCATGACGCTGCCGCTTGTTGCGACAAAGCAGCATTTCCGGGAGCCAGGCCAACAAGTTGGCGCCGCCCCGTCGCAGCATTGGTCACACAGCCGCTAAGACCTGTTGCAGCGGCGACCATGCCGCCAGCGGCTAAACCTTGAAGCATCCCGCGCCGCCCCATTTTCGACTCATTTGGCGTATCTGATGCCGCCGACTTGTCGGCTTCGTGATTATGAAATGGATTGAAACACATGATATAATATCCCCTCAAGAGTTGAGTAATGTTAGGTTCAGGTAAGCACAATTAAACGTTAACTGCAAATATTCTATGGTTAATATTAGACTAACAAACTTAAACTCAAGCTGAACATAGGCTTAGTATTTTATTAGAGAGAGACATATGAAAAAGTTAGGATTTGTTATTATCGGGGTTATCGTCCTGCTATTAGCGGCACTTTTTATCATTCCGTCTCTTGTGCCATCTTCGGTTTACAAGGATAAAATTCAAAGCCAATTATCTAGGGAGCTTGGACGCGATGTTCGGATTAATGGCGATGTGAAACTGGCCACCTTCCCAGTTGTCAAAGCCAAGACTGGCCCCGTTGAGATTGATAATCCTGACGGCTTTACTCATAAGAAATTTGTCAGTCTTGCAGGGCTAGAGGCCCGCGTAAAACTCTTACCGCTCCTCTCTAAACGTGTTGAAATCAGCCGTTTCACTTTAGAAAAGCCTGAAATTCACCTTGAGCGCCGCGCGGACGGTACAGCAAATTGGGAAATTGGTAATACGCCTGCCCCAGCTCCCACAGACGAAGCTGCGCCTTTTACTCGGGACGGGTCACTCTTAACCACCTTTGACCCCGCCATTAGCGCCTTTAAGCTAGAAAACGGGATGATAAGCTATGCGGACGCCATATCTGGTCAAAATATAAATATCTCGCAAATCAACACGGCTGTCTCCTTGCCAAGCCTCATGAGTGCTTTCACTATTGATGGCGATTTCATTTATGATGGTACGCCGATAACGCTAGACCTAAGCCTGACGACACCGCGCGCCTTTTTAGATGGCCTAGAGGCGGCGATTAAAGGCACCGTTAAAACGGATTTTGCCAATCTTAATATTGATGGCAACTTTCTTGCCAGCCAAGCGATTGACTTTGCCGCCAATATAGAGGGCGATGTGACGGATATGGCAGCCCTTAAGCCGTTCCTTGGCGAAAATGCCAAATATATCACCCCCATTAGCACCACTAAAATATCGGGCGATATTCGCTTTGTTGACGGCGCGATAACGGCGAAAAATGCTGATCTTGCCGTGCGCGGTGATAGCCTGTCTGTTGACTTTAAAGGCGATATAGATTTGACAGATGCCCCGATCGTCAATGGCACGCTAGACGCGAATATATCAGATGTCAGTCTTGTCGAGCCATTCTTAACGGAGCCAATTAAAGGCTTGGATGCAATTAAAACCGTTAACATTCAAGCTGATATGAGCGCTGCCGATAAGGGATTTACAGCAAAAACATTGACCGCCAAAATCACAGGGCCAGACTTAACGGCTGATTTTACGGGTAGCGCTGCTTATAATGACGCCATTAGCGCCAATGGCCGCGCAAGTGCCAATCTTCAAAACCCAGCCAAACTTGCCGCTATTTTCGCCCCTGACATGGCCGCCGCTAAAGTGCTCGGCGCTACAGATTTCACAGGCGACATTACCTATTCAGGCGAAAACATTACCGCCAATAATGCTACAATCAAAACGCAGAGCGAATATCTCACAGCTGACTTCACGGGTAACTTCACCCAAAAAGGTGAAGCTATAAATGTCACAGGCCGTTTTAATAGCGACATTCCTGACATTCCGCGTCTGGTCCAAATAGCTGAAATAGAGGTCAAAGATGTGGGGGCCGTCAAAGCCGCAACCGCATCTGGCCAAGTCCAAACCGATGGTAAAACAACACGTCTTTCAGATCTTGACGCCGCGCTGACGGGCGGGCTGGTCAATGGTACGTATAAAGGCGATGCCACAATCGGGCAGACACAAAGCTTTGACGGAACATTTAATGCCGATATTCCAAATATGAGCGCGCTTGACCAAGCTATCTCAACAGAAATTCCTTATGCCGCCGCTATTGGTACAATCACCACATCTGGTCAAATTCAAGGCACCCTGCCCGCAAATGCCATTGATATTACGGGCCTGACAGCCGAGTTAAGCGGCGGGCAACTCAATGGCAGCTATACGGGTAGTGCGCGGTATAAAGACGGGTTAACAATGAGTGGCCGTCTGGATACAAATATCCCCAGCCTGCGCACACTGGCTAAAACAACAGGGACGGAACTCCCGCCTAATACAGATGCAGGCCAGATTTTCGAAGCTTTTGCACTTAGCGGAAATGTCAGCGGAACCCCCGAAGCTATGTCGCTATCAGACGCTAAAATCACGCTCGATCAACTGAGCGGAACAGGAAAATTTGGTGTTGATCTGACACAGACAAAACCTTCGATTAATGGCGAGCTTAACCTCGCAGGTCTTGATCTACGCCCTTATATGGAGAGCTATTCTTCACAAGCTCCAACAGGCGGAATTCAGCCATGGAATGAGCAGCCCCTTAATCTGGAGCCGTTAAAAACCATAGACGCCAATTTCACGATTAACACACCCGATGTGCAAACAGGCCGCATCAACCTTGGCCAGACAACCATGCGCACTACGCTGCGCAATGGATTGCTGCAAGTCGATGTGCCAAATGTGAACCTTTATGGCGGATCGGGGACATTTAAGACCGTTCTCAATAGTAATGTTGCTGTGCCTCAAGTGGAAATGGATTTTAACTTAAAGCGCCTAGCCTCTAACGGCTTTCTCAGCGCTGTTGCTGGGTTTACCCAAACCACAGGTCAAGCCGACACAACCATCAGCTTTAAAGGCCAAGGCCGCAGCCAATCTGAAATCATCAAATCACTCTCTGGCAATGGCGGTTTCAATATGGTCAATGGCAGCTTGCAAGGTATTGATACAACAGAGTTTCTTTCAGGCCTTGATAGCGCGTTGACATCACGCTCCTTGCCGAGCGGAATTGGCGCAGGAAAAATCACGAAATTCAATGACTTAATTGCAGGTTTCTCCATGGAAAACGGCGTGGCTAAGATACAGAAATTTACCATTAACGGCCCTCAATTTACGGTCGAAGGTCAAGGCCAAGTCGATATTGGCAATCAATTAATTGATTTTCGTTTCCTCCCTAAGCCTACGGGGAGCCGCGCAACAGGCCTTGCGCAATATGGCATACCGTTGCGGTTTTCTGGTGGTTTCGGGAGCGCCAAAGCTGGTCTTGATACAGATTTCCTAGGCCGTATTGTCGCTGCGCAAGCGCAACAACGCGCCGCGGACCTTGTTAAAGACCAAGTCGGCGGAAATCTTGGCGGTGTTCTGGGCGGAGTTTTAGGGGGTAATGGCAATGAGAGCAGCGGCGGAGCCAGTAATGTTCTCGGCGGTGTATTGGGCGGCAATACAACGCCATCCAACACAACAGGCCAAGCCGCGCCGCAAGCCACACCCGAACAGGCTATAGGCGGGATTGTTGGTGGTTTATTGGGCGGCAATAGATCCCAGCCTGCACAACAAACCAATCAAACATCACAACCGCCACAAAATGGGCAACCCCCTCAACCGCCAAAACCAGAACCCAAAATTGAAGAACAAATTTTCGATCTCTTTGGTAAAAAGAAGAAGAAAAAGAAAAACTGAGATTAAGACTACGCTTTCTGTTTTATTTTACGTAAAGAGAGCCAAATTGGCTCTGCAAACGCAGGCTTTACGGAGAGTTTTGTGATGTTGGATCCTGTCATTGCGGCGCAAATACCCGCCGATGATTTCACCATAGAGCAGCGCTGGGCGCAATATACGCCTGATGAACATCGGATTTGGGATCTGCTTTATGAGCGTCAAATTAGCGCCCTGAAAGGCCGCGCGGTTTGCGAATTTTACGCAGGATTAGAGGCTCTTAACTTGGGCAGCGGCGGTGTACCTGACTTGGAGATTATTAATCCAAAGCTTAAAGCCCTTACTGGCTGGGAAGTTGTTATGGTGCCGCACCTTGTCCCTGATTTGGTATTTTTCGATCATCTTGCCAATCGGCGTTTTCCGGCTGGCCGGTTTCTACGCAAAGCCAATCAGCTCGATTATCTTGAAGAACCTGATATTTTCCATGATATATTTGGCCATGTGCCGCTACTTACAGACCCTGTCTTTGCAGATTTTATGCAGGCTCACGGCAAGGGCGGTGTGCGCGGTCATCGGCGCGGTATGCTCACCCAGCTCGCACGGCTATATTGGTACACAGTTGAATTTGGCTTGATGGAAACAGCTGACGGCCTACGTATTTATGGTGCAGGTATCGTGTCATCGTTTGGAGAAAGTGTGTTTAGTCTGGACAATCCCTCCCCAAACCGTATTCGATTTGAGTTAGAACGTGTCATGCGC
The DNA here is from genome assembly GCA_937929915.1 of uncultured Caulobacterales bacterium. Lineage (GTDB taxonomy): Bacteria > Pseudomonadota > Alphaproteobacteria > Caulobacterales > Maricaulaceae > Litorimonas. The sequence continues at coordinate 43,115 of CALFUN010000021.1, forward strand.
ACAAATTACCGTATTGATGATTTCCAGCAAAGTTATTTTGCTATATCCTCTTTTGCCGAATTATTCAAAACCGTGGGACAGGATTTTGGCGATTTATATCAACGACTTACGGATAATCAACAGGCTTTTAACCCAGATGATGTTTTGCCAGATGACACGATCATAAACCTCGGCACGCAAATCCGCGCAGCATAAAGATAGGCTGTTCTGACCTAATAATTTCGGCTTAAAACATCTCAAATAACGCCTCTCAAACACCGCGTAATTAAGATGGGCAGGTCATCTAACACCCTCATGAATAGTGAAACGATTATGGACAGGACGCGTTTCTGAGGGCTCTACTGGACTTTTACTCAAATAGCTATCGGTTCTGAACTGTGACAGAGTTGGGGATATGCCTAATCATCGCTTTTGAAAACCAAAATCATCTATTCTTGATTATAGAATATTAAAAATAAATCCTATTACAAAACGCGCCCCGTCATTCAAACAGATACAAACCTCCAAACAGATACAAACCTCAAAGCCTCACCCATAAAAAAAGCCCGGCTAAAAAAGCCGAGCTTTATAATCTTATCTCTAAGAAATTATCTTAGTTAATCGCAGCCCCGATTGAACTTAATGTGATAAGCACTTCAGTACGGCGGTTAAGCTGCTCTTTCACACCATCACCTGTATCAACAAATGGCTCTGTTTCGCCTTTGCCTTCAGATGTAATGATAGATGAATTGATACCTTGGCGAATAAGTTCCTCGCGAGCATCAGATGCACGGCGCTTAGACAGAGCCAAGTTATAAGCCGCTGAACCAGATGTATCCGTATGACCAACAACGCGAATATTATCTACATTACAATACTCACCCGTATCTAGGATACGATTAACTGTATTGCGAGTTTCAGCTGATTGGCCTTTATCAAACTCATAATAGATGATTTCTTGGCGGTATTGATTGCCACAAAGGTCGGCAACAACATTACCACGTTGCGTCACTTGAGCTGGGCAAGATGCACGATCATAGACAAGCGTTCCATCCCAACACGTGAATGTTTCTGGCTGCGCAGGACACTCATTTTGAGCAAATACAGTTGATCCATCCCAGCAACGCACTGTTGGTTCAGGCCTTGGCTCTGCAGGACATTGACCTGCATTAAAGACAACATCACCATTCCAGCATGTATAATCAGGCTCGACTGGCGGCGGAGGCGGTGGCGGCGGAGGTGTTGAACCACCGAAACGATAACGGAAACCAGTGAGTAAAGAATGTACACCAACGTCTTCTAACGTTACATTGATTGGCGTCACGGCCCCGCTGATTGTATCTGTAGATGTTCCATCAAAATCTAGATTACCTGTATCAACATAACGATAATGCGTATCCCATGTTAGGTTATCTGTGATGGCATAACCAAGACCTGCAAGTAATTGCCAACCTACACCTGTATCTTGGCTAGAAACTTCACATGTGCGTGCAGAAGCTGGGCTTTGCGGCCCATTACATGCAGGTGTACGAATAAGACCAAGGCCTGTTGAGTCAAGGAAGTCATGCGCTGCAATGTCAGCATCGCCGCGTAGAAGACCTGCGCCTGCGCCAACAAATGGCTTAAAGCGACCAAAGTCGTTAAAGTCATAAATAGCATTTAGCATTAATGTTGACGTACGAAGCTTGGCAAATGAGCTTGGAGCTTGGCCAATCGCGCCAAGATCACTAAAAAGCTGCCCGCCGTCTAATTCGACACGCCAGTTATTTCCAAATTCATAACCAACACCGACAGAGCCCGCGACATTGCCTTCTGATTCCACATCACCTGTGATACCATCTGAAATATCTGAATCTGTATGTACACCGTAACCTGCGTTGCCGCGTAGATACCAACCGCTATCTTGTGCGGATGCAAGTGATGGGACTGCCATCAATACAGCTGATGCTGCTGCAATTAGAAGCTTCTGCTTCATAGTATTTCCTCCGTAAATGACATAGTCACTATTTTATTTATTACCAACATCGCCCTTACGCGGCATATGCTCTTAGGTCTTTTACTACATGAAATTTAAGCCATGTGCCAAGACATCATTAGACGTATTTGAGCAAATTTAAAGGGTTTTTTGTAAAACGTGGCTTTTTTGCACCACTTTATTTGCGCATCAATAATCTTAAAACTTCGGCTAAAGCTTCAACTCTGAAAGGCGTCTGAAAATTGGTGAGCCCGCACGGACTCGAACCGTGGACATCCTCATTAAAAGTGAGGCGCTCTACCAACTGAGCTACGGGCTCCCATATCAATGGGCAGGCCTAACTATTGTTAGGCACTCATAAGGTCAAGGCTAAAACGCCCCAATTTTGCAAGTTTTTACAAAGTTTTTCACAGAATTTTATTTCATGCCTGCACGGAAGCGAGTCACAAAACTTTCGAAGCTTCCATTTGCGATTTCCGTACGCATTCTTGCCATTAAATCTTGAAAATACGCAATATTATGCCATGAGAGCAACATAGCGCCTAATAACTCACCCGACCGTATAAGGTGATGAATATAAGCTTTACTGTAATCATTCGATGCGGGACAAGAAAATGATATATCCAGCGGGCTTTCATCTTCGGCAAATTCCGCTTTTTTAATATTATACGGCCCCTTATCCGTCCAAACTTGGCCATGACGACCAGAGCGTGTGGGAATCACGCAATCAAACATATCAACGCCGCGGTAAACAGCTTCGACCAAATCAATCGGTTTACCAACCCCCATGAGATAACGCGGACGCTCTTTGGGCAGATAAGGCACAGTCACATCAAGCGTTTCGCACATCGCCTCATGCCCCTCTCCCACAGCCAGCCCGCCAATGGCAAAACCCCCATAGCCGCCCGACGTCATTTCCGCGACACTTGATTCGGCGCTTTTACGGCGCAGTTCAGGAAATGTAGAGCCTTGAACAATGGCAAATAATGTTTGATTGTCTCGCTCGCCAAAAGCGGCAAGCGATCTTTGCCCCCATCGCAGCGATAATTCCATAGATTTCGCCGCAGCTTCATAAGGCGATGGAAATTCCGTACATTCATCAAGCTGCATAGATATATCTGCGCCCAACAAATCCGCTTGGATTTCAATCGAGCGCTCTGGTGAGAGCATATGTTTAGAACCGTCATGATGGCTTTGAAATTCCACCCCCTCTTCGCTCATCTTCCGAAGCTTAGAGAGTGACCAAACCTGAAACCCGCCCGAATCCGTTAATATAGGCCCAGACCATCCACCAAATTTATGCAAACCGCCAAGGCGTTTGACCCGCTCTGCACCCGGACGTAACATCAGATGATATGTATTGCCTAAAATAATATCAGACCCGGCCTGTTTGACCTGATCCATATAAAGACCTTTGACCGTCCCTGCTGTACCAACCGGCATAAAAGCGGGCGTTTGAATATCTCCGCGCGAGGTCTTCAGCACCCCGCACCGCGCCGCGCCGTCACTTGCACGAATATTAAAAGGAAAATGGGCCATATTATCTTTTCCAAATCAGTGAACTATCACCATAACTATAGAACCGATAGCCCGATTGCAGAGCATAATGATAGGCATGTTGCATGACATCCAGCCCCGCCAGAGCGCTGACAAGCATAAAAAGCGTTGATTTCGGCAAGTGAAAATTCGTCATCAATCCATCAATAATTTGAAACTCATATCCCGGGGTAATGAATATATCCGTATCTTGCGTCAGGCTTTTGAGTTGACCATTTTGAGCTGCACTTTCTAGCGCTCGTAAAGAGGTCGTGCCAACAGCAATGATGCGGCGGCCATTTGTTTTGGCGGTATTAATACGCTCTGCCGTATCAGGCGAAATTTGATACCATTCGCTATGCATATCATGGCCGTCTGTATCTTGGGTTTTAACAGGCAAAAACGTCCCAGCGCCAACATGTAATGTGATATATTCAAAGACCACACCTTTAGCTTTTAAAGCAGCCATTAGGTCTGGCGTGAAATGCAGACCTGCCGTTGGCGCAGCCACCGAGCCTGTTTCTTGAGCATAAACCGTCTGGTAATCTTCAACATCACGCGCATCAACCGCACGTTTGCGGGCAATATAAGGCGGGAGCGGCGGATGACCGACAGACTCAATGGCTTTATCTAAATCTTCGCCCGTTTTATCAAAGGTTAAAACCACCTGCCCGCCTTGGCCTTTAAAGCTTACTTGCGCCGTAAGCTCGGCTCCAAAAGAGATAATATCATCTTGTTTCAAGCGCTTAGCGGGCCGCGCGAAAGCAAGCCATACGGCTGTGTCTTTGCGCTCTAACAAGTTAATATCTAAGGTCACATCGCTCCCCCCGCCATGGGCCCGAGCGGGCCGAATAGCGGTGAGCGCGGCAGGTAGAACGCGCGTTTCATTCAGCACAAGCACATCGCCAGCCCGTAACAAATCGGGCAGATCATAGACATGCTTATCGGTTAACACCTCGCCAACATGCAAAAGCCGCGCGGAATCACGCGGCGATGCAGGCCGAAGCGCTATGGCACGCTCTGGCAGGTCAAAGTCAAATAATGAAACGTCCATAGTGGACGCCTTTCCAGCCTAAAGACCTTAATTGACAGTCATTTTAACAATTTTCCCAGGATAGCGGGGCGGTTCACCTTTCGGTAGCGCGTCAATAAACTCCATCCCGCTCTCCACTTGGCCCCAAACGGTATATTGGCCATTTAAGAAACTCGTGTCGTCAAAACAGATGAAAAATTGGCTCGATGCTGAATTTGGGTTTTGTGAGCGTGCCATAGAACATGTACCGCGCACATGCGGCGTAGAGTTAAATTCAGCCGGAATATTTGTCTTAGCACCGCCCATACCCGTGCCATCAGGACAGCCGCCTTGCGCCATAAAACCATCAATAACACGGTGGAATGTGAGGCCGTCATAAAAGCCATCTTTTGCCAGTTGCGTGATTTGCGCCACATGTTGCGGGGCCACATCAGGACGCAATGTGATTACCACATCACCTGTCGTTCCGTCATTTGCATCGACGGTCATTGTTAGCGTTTCGGCCATAATCAAGTCTCTCTTTTATGAAGAATTTCGTATAAATTTATATAAACTAAAGCGTACGTGACGGCACTACAATATCACAAATATCAGGATAAGTCCCGCTGGCTGTCTTCTGAGTTTCTAAAAACGCCCTAAAAGCGAGGCTATTGGTTTTCATCACTTGCACGCGCGGGCGTGTCTCATCTGAAAGATCCGCGGCCACACGTACAGTTTCCATCTGATCGGGGATAAAATCACCCTCGCCAACAGTCCCAACTTTTGGCCGTTCAAGATATTTATAGCCCATAACCGTATTACCCCAAACCGAATAACTTGCATCTAAATGTTCAGCAATACCGCGCATGAGGAAAAACTGGCTATTGGCAGAATTTGGATCACTTGTCCGTGCCATAGATGTAATCCCTTTACAGTGCAGGCCATAAGCTTCGACTTTTCCGTCTTTGGTCAAGAAAGCCTGTCCAATCGGTTGCGTTGCAATGGGTAGCGCTTTGAAAAACCCAACATCAATAGATTTACCCTCAGTTTCTCGCTGCGAGACGAGCGTCACTGACATTTGCTCTGAGCGGCGGAAGGTAAATTCACTTTCCATATTCGGCAGATCACTATCACCCGTGCCATTCCCGTTCGAACCGTCTCCTGTCTGGTTCATAAAGCCATCTATGACACGATGAAATGGGACATTGTCGTAAAAATTGCTCCGGGCTAATGCTTTGACACGCTCTGTATGAATAGGTGCAATTTCAGGGTAAAGCTCAACACCGATCATGCCATAAGCGGTCTTAATCAAAATCAGGTTTTCAGGATCAACATCTCGCCAAGCGTCAGCGGGCGTGTCTGCCCAGTCCTGAGGCGTTGCAGGGGTTTGCGCCAATGCAGGCGTAAAACTGGCCATTGCGAAACAAAGTCCAGCCATAAGACGGTTTTTCATATGTCTTTTCCTCTTAAAACACATAACAGATTAATTATAGCGTGCGCGAAGGCACAATTATATCACAAATATCAGGGTAAACCCCTTCAGCCGTTTTTAGGGATTTGAGATAATTCTTAAAAGCGGGACTACTTGTCTTCATCACTTGCACCTTTGGACGCTCATTATCTGGTAAATCAGCGGCAACCCGCACCGTATTCATCTGATCGGGTACAAAATCAAGCCCCTGCCCAGACGTGCCAATCTTTGGCCGCTCAAGATGCTCATACCCCATAACCGTATTTCCCCATATTGTATATTGGGCGTCCAAATGCGCAGCCTTTGCGCGCATTAAGAAAATCTGGCTATTGGCAGAATTCGGCTCATTTGTCCGCGCCATAGAGGTCACGCCCTTACAATGCAGGCCAAATGCGCCCACTTTATTGTCTGGCGTTTGCGTAGCCAGACTAATAGGCTGGCTCGCAACTGGCATGGCCTTAAAAAACCCAATATCAATAGATTGCTCACCATTTTGACGCGAACTCACAAGCGTAACGGCCATATCCGCGCTACGGCGAAACAGAAATTCTTGCTCTAAATCTGGCAAGTCACTCCCGCCTGTACCATCACCATTTTCTCCGTCACCAGTTTGGTTCATAAAACCATCAATGACTCGGTGAAACGGCACATTATCGTAGAATTTACGGCGCGCTAGCGTCTTGATACGAGTCACATGATTTGGCGCCATTTCTGGATAAAGCTCTACACCAATCACACCATAAGCCGTGTCAATTAAAATCAAGTTCTCAGGGTCAACATCACGCCACGCATTTGCAGGAATCTGGGACTCAGCATTGGCTGGCGTTGTAATCGCGGAAGCTTTGTCTGTTTTGGACGCATCAGGCGCGCAAGCTTGGATGAGACAAGCCGCCGTTAAAAATAGTCCAGCCGTAAAACGGTTTATCATACATAAATCTCTTTTAAGCGGGCTTCGACTTCAGGCGTTACGAATTGACTCACATCACCGCCCAATCTGGCAATTTCTTTGACAAGGCGCGAAGCAATGGTTTGATATTGTGGATCAGCCATCAAAAACACAGTTTCAATATCAGGGTTTAAGCGGTCATTCATCCCTGCCATTTGAAATTCATATTCAAAATCCGACACAGCGCGTAATCCGCGCACAATCATAGACGCGCCGCAATTCTCGACAAAATGTATCAATAAGCCCTCAAAAGGCTTCACCTGAACTTCGATACGATCGCGAAATGGCGCAACCACATTTTCAACCATTTCAACGCGTTCATCCAGACCAAATAACGGGTTCTTTGACCGGTTAATCGCGACCCCGACAATCAGCTTGTCACACAAACGACTTGCGCGTTTGAGAATGTCCAAATGACCAAGTGTCATCGGGTCAAATGTACCCGGATATAACGCAATACGTTTATTCATAGCTTTGGCTTATATCGGCACGCACACAAGAATCCAGTAAAGAAACACATAATTGCAGGATTTTAAGGCCTTACAATCAAGGTTTATTATCCGAAATACAAGGTTTTACGGAACATAATCAATTATTCAGCCGTATCCCCATCAAGCGTTTCAGCAACTTCATCCTCATCATCGCTGTCTTCAATACGTTCAATGGAGACAACTTTTTCTTCGTCTTTGACACGAATTACCGTCACGCCCCGAGAGCTACGCGAGACGATGCGGATATTTTTGACAGGACAGCGAATAAGTTGCCCGCCATCAGTCACGATCATAAGCTGGTTGTCATCTTCAATCGTAAACGACCGTACAAGCTTGGCATTATCTGCACCTTTGCGAGATAGCTCTTGCGCTGTCACACCTTGCCCGCCGCGGTTCATACAGCGGTAATCATAAGAGCTGCTGCGCTTGCCAAAACCATCATCTGCAAGCGTTAGTAAGAATTGCTCTTGGGCTTGCAAAAAGCCCAAACGTGCCTCATCCAAACTCGTTTCAATATCTGTATCATCACTGCCATCATCCTCGGCCTCATCCCCTAAGGCGCGGCGCATGGCATTGGCGTGCTTCATATAGGCACGAGCCTCATCCGTTTCGACATCCACATGGCGCAATACGGCCATAGAGATAACTTCGTCTCCGTCCGCCAATTTAATCCCGCGCACACCTGATGAGGTACGGCCAACGAAACGGCGCACATCGGTGACACGGAAACGGATAGATTTACCCATGGCTGTCGTGAGCAAAAGATCATCATCTTCGGTACACAGACGCACATCGACAATCCCGTCGCCTTCATCTGGCTTCATCGCGATTTTCCCATTGCGGTTAACACGGGTGAAATCTGCCAGAGAATTTCGCCGTACACCACCAGAGCGCGCCGCAAACATAATGTCGAGATCTTTCCAGCTATCCTCATCAACAGGCAGCGCCATAATCGAATTAATGGTTTCGCCTTGGTCAAGCGGAAGCAAATTCACCAAGGCCTTGCCGCGCGTTGCAGGCCCGCCAAGCGGTAATTTCCAGACCTTGAGCTTATATGACATACCCGTTGAGGAGAAAAATAATACGGGCGTATGGGTCGTTGCGACAAAAACAGTTGTGACGTAATCCTCATCCTTCATCGACATGCCAGAGCGCCCTTTACCGCCGCGCCGCTGCGCGCGGTATGTATCAAGCGGGGTGCGTTTGACATAGCCGCCCGCCGTCACCGTCACAACCATATCTTCAACGGCAATGAGGTCTTCATCTTCAAAGTCAAGTCCGCCTTCAACAAATATAGAGCGGCGCGGTGTTGAATATTTCTCTTTTATTTCAGTAAGTTCTTCGCGAATGATAGACTGAACGCGCGCGCGGGAGCGCAGAATATCGAGCAAGTCTGTAATCTTCGCTGCCAGCTTTTCCGCCTCATCCGTAATCTCGCCCATTCCCAAAGCGGTGAGTTTGAGCAAACGTAAATCCAGGATTGCTTTGGCTTGTTCTTCGGTGAGTTGTATCGTCCCATCATCCAATAATTTTGAGCGCGGATCAGCAATGAGTTGAATTAACGCCCCCATCTCTTGCGCGGGCCATGTACGCGCTAATAGATTTTCTCGCGCCTCTTTAGGATTAGCCGAGCTACGAATGATTTTGATAATCTCGTCAATATTGGCAACGGCTGTGGCCATACCAACCAAGATATGTGCGCGGTCACGCGCTTTGCACAGATCAAATTTTGTCCGCCGCGCAATGACGTCTTCGCGGAACCCCAAAAAGGCTTCGAGCATATTACGCACATTCATTTGCTCTGGCTTACCGCCATTGAGCGCAAGCATATTAGAGCTAAAGTTTTGTTGGAGCTGCGAGAAACGAAATAGTTGATTTAACACTACATCTGGAACGGCATCGCGTTTTAACTCGATGACAACACGCATACCCACACGATCAGACTCATCGCGCACAGCTGATATACCTTCAATGCGCTTTTCATTCACCAATGATGCGATTTTCTTAATCATCGTCGCTTTGTTAACCTGAAACGGAATTTCCGTGACGATAATCGCCATACGATCTTTGCGGATTTCTTCAATCTCGGTCACAGCGCGCATAGTCACAGAGCCGCGCCCCGTCAGCACGCCTTGGCGCGCGCCGCTTTGCCCTAAAATCAACCCGCCCGTTGGAAAATCAGGCCCAGGGATAATAGCGAGCAATTCTTCATCCGTCAGAGCGCCATTTTCTAAAATAGCAATCGCCGCATCAATCACTTCGCCCAAATTATGCGGGGCTATATTCGTTGCCATACCAACCGCAATACCGCCCGCCCCGTTAACGAGGATATTAGGGAAACGCGCAGGCAGCACGATTGGCTCACTCTCGGATGAATCGTAATTATCTTGGAAATTGACCGTGTTTTTCTCAATATCGGCCAGCAAGCTCGCAGCAGGCTTATCCATGCGCACTTCGGTATATCGCATCGCAGCAGGCGGATCACCGTCTACAGAGCCAAAATTGCCTTGCCCGTCAAGAAGCGGCAGACGGAGTGAGAAATCCTGCGCCATACGCACAAGCGCATCATAGACTGCGCTATCGCCATGAGGATGATATTTACCGATCACATCACCAACAACGCGGGCGGATTTCTTATAAGCTTTATCGCGCGTAAATCCGTTTTCATGCATGGAGTATAAAATTCGGCGATGCACGGGTTTGAGGCCATCTCGTACATCTGGGATGGCCCGGCTGACAATCACGCTCATCGCATAATCAAGATAGGAGCGCTTCATCTCCTCCTCAATCGTCACAGGCGAAACCCCGTCAGGCAAAGCCGCAGGCTCGTCAGGATTATTTTCGGGCGTATCTGTCTCGTCAGTCAAGTTATTTTACCTTGCAATTCCCCATATCTCGAATCGAGACATTTAGATATTCAAGGCATAACATTAAGCCCCTCAAACGGCAAATTTTTAGGGCAAATTTAATCGCTTAGAGCCAAGTTTTTTCAAGTCAAATCAACGAAAAGCTCAAGCCCCTGAGAATCAGGCGAGCTTACACATCTCTTGGCTAAGCTTAATTTGTGATGCGTGTATTTAAACTCGCAATCGTTGCGCCAATCTGGTCAAAGGCTGCGCGAAATTGTTCGGCATTCCCGGCATCGAAGAAATGATTTTCAGATGGCTCTGATGCACAAGCTTCTAATAAGGCTTGGCCGTTTGCAGGAGCTTCAAACGCCACTGTAAATACGCGTATACCGTCTAATTTGGCCTGATCACACAAAGCGAGTGTTTCAGTATCTGATTCTGATTGATTATTATTACCATCCGTCATGAATACAATAAATTGCTGCAAATCATTTGGCTGCACAGGATCAAATTTAAGAGCATTATATCCCGCTTCAAAAGCATCTGTTGAACGCGTCCCGCCGCCAGCTTCTAAAGTTTGAATTTGCGAAATAACCGTGTCCCAGCCTTGTTCAGGCGCAACTGTAAATTCTGGTAAAAATTCATTATTATAAACATTTAAGCTTGACCGAACCTGATTTCGTACCTTCCACGGCCGCGGCGCGCCGTCTTTAATAGAATCAAAAAGCGCGATTGACGCTGATTTAACAACATCCAAACGCGATGCGCCTTGGCTTGTATTTTTATTCATAGACCCAGAGACATCTAAAACCATAGAGATAGAGACAGGCCGCAAATTATCTAACGCATAAGATGTTTCCGCCATGGTTGAAACCATACCAGAGTCTTTGCCTAGAAACGCCGAAAAAAACAAATCTTGCTTTGCGCTGATTTTCACCATTAACGTTTCTGTCGCATCATCAAATACAATCTCATATCCTTCTAATTTAGTCCCTGCCCCCAGTGAATCCATATGAAATTCAATCGTCTCTCTAACCGTCCCCTTACGGCGATCGAGTTCAATGTCGGCCGCATGCGCGCCCGCAAGAGCCGCTGCATCTGAAATATTTTGCAAATTAGACCGCAAAGAATATAAGCGCGAGCCATCTATGGCTAAACCTGTAGCCATCATTATCATTGTAGAAATGACGCCAAATATCATTGCGACATTACCATCTGAATTTTCACTAAACCGTCTAAACATATTTCACCAATTTCCCGACATGGAGCTTATAATAGGTAAAAATTATGTATATTTCATCAAGGCTTATAGTTAAACAAAGCTTGATAAACCTTATAGATTCATAGTCAAATTTCTTGTAAATTTATGAAAAACTTACCTCAAGGCCTCATTATAAAACCCTAAAACGGAATTTCATCGTCCAGATCAAAATTATCAGCGGGGCCGTCCATTTTAGACGCTGAACGCTGGCCGCCCATTTGATGATTGCTTTGACCTTGATTGCCATAGGCTACGCTGTCTTGATTATATCCACCGCCGCTACGTTGTCCGCCGCCGCCTGCGCTATCGAGTAAGGTGAGATTACCCCCATAACCTTGCAGCACAACTTCTGTTGTATATTTATCATTCCCATCGCGGTCTTGCCATTTACGGGTTTGAAGCTTGCCTTCAATATAAAGCTTGCTGCCTTTTTTGACATAACGCTCAACCACACCCACAAGACCCTCTTGGAAAATAGCAACCCGGTGCCATTCCGTTTTTTCACGCTTTTCACCCGATTGCTTATCGCGCCAGCTCTCAGAGGTTGCGACAGAGAAATTGGCGACTTTACCGCCATTTCCAAATGTTCGAATTTCTGGGTCGTTTCCAACGTTCCCCACCAGAATGACCTTGTTTATGGAACCTGCCATTATATCACCTCTTGACCATTTTGTTCTTTATATGTTCTAATCTATTCACAACGAGTCATCAAGCTCGTATTTACATCCCTTGTTTTGAACGCCTGCAGGCTCTAAGTCCACGCCTAAAGGTGAGCTATTCAGAGCTTTTCCACAATAAGCTGACGAGATTGTCCCTATGGCGATGCTAAAATCTATCCAAGTGCGCGGCGCACGCGAGCATAACCTTAAAGGCGTTAATGTTGATTTGCCGCGTGATAAGTTGATCGTGATTACAGGCCTGTCAGGCTCTGGCAAATCCTCCCTCGCTTTTGATACGATCTATGCGGAGGGACAACGCCGTTATGTCGAGAGCCTATCGGCCTATGCGAGGCAATTCTTAGAGCTGCAAAGCAAGCCTGATGTGGATAGTATTGAAGGCCTGTCCCCTGCCATTTCCATCGAGCAAAAAACCACCTCTCGCAATCCGCGCTCCACGGTTGGCACAGTCACAGAGATCTATGACTATATGCGCCTTTTATGGGCGCGGGTTGGCGTGACATATTCACCCGCAACGGGCCTGCCGATTGAAAGCCAAACTGTCTCGCAAATGGTTGACCGTGTCATGGCTCTACCCGAAGGTACAAAGCTCTATATCATGGCCCCCGTTGTGCGCGGGCGTAAAGGTGAGTTTAAAAAGGATTTTGCCGATTATATGAAGCAAGGTTTTCAGCGCGCTAAAATTAACGGCGATATCGTCCGTATCGAAGATGCACCAGATCTTGATAAGAAATACAAGCATGATATTGATGTTGTGATTGACCGCGTGGTTGTGCGCGAGGGTCTTGAAACCCGCCTTGCCGACTCCATAGAAACAGCCTTGCGTCTGGCCGATGGCTTGGCCGTTGCTGAAAACGCCGATGATGCGGAAAACCGTCTGCTTTTTTCCGAAAAATTCGCCTGCCCCGTCTCGGGTTTCACCATTAGCGAAATTGAACCGCGCCTATTCTCATTTAATAATCCTCATGGCGCTTGCCCTGTCTGTGATGGTCTTGGCAAGGAATTAAAATTTGACCCGCAAATGGTTGTCCCTGATGCAGAGCGTACATTAGCAGGCGGTGCGATTGCACCTTGGTCAAAAACCCCAAGTAGTCTTTATATGCAGACCCTCAAAGCGCTGGCCAAACATTACGGGTTTAAACTGGATGTACCCTTTCAAAAGCTCTCTGACGGCGCCAAAGATGTTGTCCTTTACGGCACGCAAGGCACGCCGATTGATTTTCTTTATGAAGATGACAAGCGCAGTTATAAAACCACTAAACCCTTTGAAGGCGTTATTCCTAATCTTGATCGGCGCTACCGCGAAACCGAATCGACATGGATGCGCGAAGAATTATCTAAATATATGTCAGATGCCCAATGCGAAACCTGTTTGGGCAAACGCCTGCGCCCTGAAGCGCTGTGCGTGCGTATCGCAGATATGGATATTTCAATCACAGGCGAAATGAGCATTGCCGATGCGCTCACACGGTTTGAAAAACTCGGCACAGAACTATCCGCCAAAGATATGGAAATCGCCGAGCGTATCCTAAAGGAAATCCGTGACCGCTTAAAATTCCTCAATGCTGTAGGGCTGGATTATCTCACACTGGGGCGCGGCTCTGGGTCGCTCTCAGGCGGAGAATCGCAGCGTATTCGTCTGGCCAGTCAAATCGGATCAGGCTTAACGGGCGTTTTATATGTCTTAGATGAGCCGTCTATTGGCCTGCATCAACGTGATAATGAACGCTTGCTCGAAACCCTCGAAAACCTGCGTGACCTTGGCAATACTGTTATTGTCGTCGAGCATGACGAGGACGCCATTCTCACCGCTGATTATGTTGTTGATATGGGCCCCAAAGCGGGGGTGCATGGCGGAGAAATTGTGGCATCAGGCACGCCAGCTCAGATTAAAAAGTCTAAAAAATCTCTGACGGGGCAATATTTGACGGGTAAAAAATCCATCGCCCTACCCGCAAAGCGCCGCATAAAACAAGACCATAAAACCCTGACCGTAAAAGGCGCTCGGGGCAATAACCTTAAAAATGTCAATGCAGAATTCCCGCTTGGCTTGATGACCTGTGTGACAGGCGTATCAGGCGGCGGAAAATCAACCTTGACCATTGAAACTCTTTACAAAGCCGTTGCGCGCCGTCTCAACAAATCCTCCATTGTCCCCATGCCGCATGACAGCGTTGAAGGCATAGAGCATTTGGATAAGGTTATCGACATTGACCAAAGCCCGATTGGCCGTACGCCGCGCTCTAACCCCGCGACTTATACAGGCGCGTTCACCCCCATTCGCGATTGGTTCTCTGGCCTGCCAGAGGCGAAAATTCGCGGCTATAAGCCCGGGCGCTTTAGCTTTAACGTCAAAGGCGGGCGCTGCGAGGCCTGCCAAGGCGGCGGCGTCATCAAGATCGAAATGCACTTTCTGCCTGATGTTTATGTCACCTGTGATATGTGCAAGGGTGCGCGCTATAATCGCGAGACTTTGGAGATAAAATTCAAAGATAAATCTATCGCCGATGTGCTGGCTATGACCATTGACGAAGCCGCCGATTTCTTCAAAGCTGTGCCAAGCATTCGCGATAAGATGGTGACATTGCAGCGCGTTGGGCTGGGCTACCTCAAAGTCGGGCAGCAAGCCACGACGCTCTCGGGCGGCGAAGCGCAGCGGGTGAAACTGGCCAAAGAACTCGCCAAACGCGCCACGGGCCGCACGCTCTATATTTTGGATGAACCTACGACAGGGCTACATTTTGATGATGTCAATAAGCTGCTCGGCGTGCTAAACGAGCTGGTCGGGACAGGCAATACCATGATTATCATCGAGCATAATTTGGACGTGGTCAAAACCGCCGATTGGGTGATTGATATTGGCCCCGAAGGCGGAGATGGCGGCGGAGAAATCGTCGCCGTCGGCACCCCCGAAGACATAGCCAAAGTCAAAGCCAGCTGGACGGGACGTTTCCTAAAGCCAATGCTTGAGCGGGATAGGGCGCGCTCTGTATAGTCATGCGTAACCAATATATGGTCTGCTAATTACATCTCAGACATTTCGCTTCTTGCATGTAAAATAATAATTTTCTTGAGACGCCCATCAATAGCATTTATCGGAAAAAACTTTATAGCAATTTTAGATTTTTCAGATTTACCGAGTTTCTTTTCATTGGCATAATCTTGTAAACTTTGCGTAAGCAACTGTATTGTTTTAGCATCAACATCCTTCGACAAAGTAAAAGGAATCGTACGTTGAAGCTCGAAATCGTATATCCTGCCATAATCAGTGTTAACATTAAAACTTCCAACACTAACTATTTTAACTTCAGGATATTGTGTCAAAATACTTTTATTTACATAGTCTTTTGAGGATTTATCGTACGTTATAATATTGTTACTACCATTAATGATAGTAATGTTCGTAGCTCCATCACCAATGACATTATGAGCATCTTTAACCGCTGGTTCTAAAGCCTCAACTAATGCCCCTACATCACCGCTTTTGAGAATTTCTTTTCCTTCTAATTTATCTAGTTCAGGAGATTTTTCACCAATTACCCTTTTACTAATACCACCATATATATTGATTAATGACGCTGTGGTTATACCACCTATAATACCCGATAGAGTTTGCGCAACCATATCAGTAGACATCATCACTTCAAAAAGACTTTCAAAGCTACCCTGACGCGAAGCCACTAAATGAATATTATACCCATCATATTTGAAGTTCTTCTGTCTAACCTTACCTTCGACTAAATAGTGGGAGGTTAATAAAAGAGAACGTGAAATGCCGTATAGTGATTTACTAGCAGCATATGCAGGTAAACGATGGTTATCAGCAAGTTCTCCAGTAAACTTGACTATTACAGGAAATAAAATATTATCCGACATTTGCATCTCAAAGCTTAAATTTCTAATTATACGTGCAAAATTTTGAATGCATTTGCAAGTTATAAAACTAATCGATTTTACTCACTTATATAAATACAGATTGAAATGCTCCGCCTCAAACCCATCATTACCACACCCCGCCTCACCCTACGCGGTTGGCGCGAGAGTGACCGCGCGCCCTTTGCGGCGATAAACCAAGACCCTGATGTCATGCGTTTTCTCGGCCCGCCACTAACCCGCGCGCAGAGCGATGCCGCGATTGATCGCCAAATACCCACACCCAAGGCTTGCCTCTTATCGTCCCCTGCCCTACATCGCGCTCATGACAAATACTCAACCCGTT
>CALFUN010000022.1 GCA_937929915.1 uncultured Caulobacterales bacterium
GCTCCTTGGCGCGGCTATTGCGGGCTTAACGGGTACGCGCTTTGGCGGACAAAAGCTCGGCGAAGTCCCGTCTATGATTATTACGACGGGTCTTTTATTCTTGTCGGGAATTTTATCTTGGGTGGCTTTGTTTAAAGTCGGATTTGGCCATGAAAGCGCGCAGGTCAATGTGCTGCGCTGGATGGATGTTGGCGATATGAAAGCCAACTGGGCCTTTAAGGTCGACACACTCACCGCCGTGATGTTGGTGGTGGTCAATTCAGTATCCGCCCTCGTGCATCTATATAGCTGGGGCTATATGAGCGATGATAAGTTCAAGCCGCGTTTCTTTGCCTATCTATCGCTCTTTACATTTGCGATGTTGATGCTTGTCACCTCGGATTATTTTATTCAGCTTTTCTTTGGTTGGGAAGGTGTGGGGCTAGCGTCCTATTTGCTCATTGGCTATTATTACAAAAAACCATCCGCCAATGCCGCCGCGATTAAAGCCTTTGTTACCAACCGCGTTGGTGATGTGGGACTAGCCTTAGGCGTTATGACGATTTTCCTTGTGTTCGGCTCAGTTAATTTTGACGTTGTCTTTGCCGCGCTTGAGCAAAACTCTAATAGAACGCTTGGCTTTTTAGGCCGCGAATATAATGCAATGGAACTCATTGCAGGGCTGCTATTCATTGGCGCGATGGGTAAATCGGCGCAATTCGTGCTGCATGTCTGGCTGCCTGATGCAATGGAAGGTCCAACGCCTGTTTCTGCGCTTATCCATGCGGCGACTATGGTGACGGCGGGCGTATTTTTGGTGTGCCGCGTTCACCCGATTTATGAGCTTGCGCCCGTTGTCTCTGGTTTCATTACGGCCATTGGCGCGTTCACAGCCTTTTTTGCTGCGACAGTCGCGCTTGTGCAAAATGATATTAAGCGCGTCATTGCTTATTCAACGTGCTCGCAGCTTGGCTATATGTTCTTCGCCGCGGGCGTTGGCGCATATAATGCCGCAATGTTCCATTTGTTCACCCATGCCTTTTTCAAAGCGCTGTTATTCCTATGCGCAGGCTCGGTTATTCATGCGCTGCACCATGAACAAGATATGCGCAAGATGGGCGGTATATGGCGCAAAGTCCCTTGGACTTACGGCGCGATGATTATTGGTACATTGGCGATTACGGGCATTGGTATTCCAGGCACAAAAATTGGCTTTGCGGGCTTTTTCTCTAAAGATGCCATCATCGAGGCGGCTTATTCGGCGGGTATCGCAGGGTCAGGCGCGGGCGCATTTGCATTCTGGGTTGGAATTATCGCAGCGTTGATGACGAGCTTTTATAGCTGGCGCTTGATTTTCATGACCTTCCACGGCGAATATCGCGGCGACAAGCACACATTTGACCATGCCCATGAGAGCCCGTGGAACATGCGCGCGCCGCTTGTCTTGCTCTCTGTCGGGGCTGTCGTGGCTGGGGCTGTGTTCTATTCACGCTTTATGAGCAATGCAGGGGATTTCTGGCACGGGGCTTTGCCTGCGCATGGCCATGGCGGTGACGCTCATCACGCCGCTCTGCCAGCCAGCAACTTATATGCTTTGGCGGAAAAAACAGCGAGTGATGCTCACCACGGCGATGTGCATCATGGCGGATTATTTGGGTGGCTGTTTAACAAAGTTCACGGCTACCCGTTCTGGGTGCTGCTCATGCCATTGCTTGTCTCTGTATCGGGCGGCATTGTCGCGTGGTTTATGTATATTCGCCAAAGCGCGCAGACACATATTGATAAAATCGCAGAAACAGGCGGCGGGCCGCTTTATAATTTCCTGCTCAATAAATGGTATATTGATGAGATTTATGACGCGACGATTGTGCGTGGCACGCAGTTCCTTGGAGACATTTTCTGGAAATTTGGTGATGTGAAAATCATTGATGGTCTTGGGCCAAATGGCGTGGCCGCATTTGTCGCGGGCTTTGGTAAGCGCCTATCTAAGCTGCAATCGGGATATGTCTATCACTATGCTTTCGCGATGTTATTAGGGGTGTCAATTTTGATCCTTGTCGGTTTTCGCGGATTAGGGGGCTAAGATGTTTGAAGGCTTCCCAATTCTCTCAATCATTACGTTTTTCCCGCTCGTTGGGGCTTTGGCTCTTGTCGCTGTGGCCAAACTATCTGGCGCGGATGGCCGTGCGCAGCTTGAGCTTAATGCCCCGCGTGTTGCGCTGCTAATTTCTAGCTTTGTGTTTTTGCTGGCCCTCATCATGACATTTGATTTTGATAACGCTCAAGTGGGCTTTCAATTTATGGAAGATGTGCCGTGGCTCGGCGGCGGAATAGAATACCGCGTCGGCGTAGACGGAATTTCAGTTCTATTTGTATTGCTGACGGCCTTTTTAACGCCGCTGTGTATTTTGGCATCTGATACGGCGATTAAAGACCGCAAGTTGGAATATATGATTGCCTTTTTAGTTTTGGAAACTTTGATGATTGGCGTCTTTGTTGCGCTGGATTTGGTGCTGTTCTATCTGTTCTTTGAGGCGGTCTTGCTGCCAATGTTTATCATCATTGGCGTTTGGGGCGGAAAGAACCGTATCTACGCCTCTTATAAGTTCTTTTTATATACGCTACTTGGCTCTGTTTTGATGCTAGCTGCGATTTTTTGGATTTATTATTATAGCGGTCAAGCTTTGGGCGAAACGACGACGGATATGCGCGTGTTAATCGCAGAGCTGAAAATCCCAGCAGGCGTGCAGACATGGCTCTGGCTGGCCTTTTTCGCGAGCTTTGCCGTGAAGATGCCAATGTGGCCTGTGCATACATGGCTACCTGATGCGCACGTCCAAGCGCCAACGGCTGGCTCTGTTATCCTTGCGGGGATATTGCTTAAGCTCGGCGGCTATGGTTTCTTACGCTTTTCGCTGCCGCTTTTTCCAGTGGCGAGCCTTGAGCTAGCCCCGATTATCTTTTGGATGTCAATCATTGCGATTATCTACACATCTTTGGTGGCTTACCGCCAAAAGGATATGAAAAAGCTGATTGCCTATTCATCCGTGGCGCATATGGGCTTTGTGACGATGGGGATATTTGCTTTTAACACCCAAGGGATTCAGGGCGGTATTTTTCAGATGCTCTCACACGGGATTATCTCTGGCGCGCTGTTCTTCTGTGTTGGCGTGATTTACGACCGTATGCACACGCGCGAGATAGAATTTTACGGCGGCCTTGTCAGTAAGATGCCCGTTTATGCGGGTCTGTTTTTACTGTTCACAATGGCCAATGTTGGCTTGCCAGGAACATCAGGGTTCATTGGCGAGATTCTGACTATGGTTGGTGCGTATCAAGTGAGTCCTTGGATTGCATTTGGTGCCGCTTTCGGGATGATTTTATCGGCCGTTTATGCGCTGTATCTTTACCGCGCGGTTATCTTTGGCGATGTTGTGAATGAGGCGCTTAACGATATTCAAGATGTGACTGGCCGTGAGTTTTTTATCCTGGGCATATTGGCATTTTTCACTATTCTATTGGGTGTTTATCCGTCCTTGATTACAGACATCACAAGCGCATCGGTTGAAAACCTTATTGCTGACTTTAACGCTGCGACAAGCGGCACTGCAACATTGACAGAGGCTCATTAATATGTGGCAGACACTTTCACTTATCGCGCCTGAACTACTGCTCGCATTTTCTGCGTCTAATCTCTTGGTGAGCGGCGCTTTTGCTAAAAAAGACAGCGCAACTTCCATAAGATATTTCGCGGTTGCGATTTTAATTGGCTATGCCTTAATCGGTTTCATTCTTGGCCGTCCGGTAGGCGAGGCGTTTAGCGGACTTTTGGTCGTTGACGAATTTAGCTATTACGTCAAAGCGGTGATTGGTTTATCTGCGGCAGCGGCATTGATGTTGACCAAAGACTATTTCCAATCAGAGAAACTCGACCGTTTTGAATTTTCTGTACTGACGCTTTATTGTGTGCTGGGTATGTCGATTATGGCATCGGCCAATAGCCTACTATCTATGTATGTCGGCATCGAGATGCAGTCCCTCGCGCTCTATATTATGGCGGCCTTTAACCGTGATAGCTTGCGCGCTTCCGAGGCGGGATTAAAATATTTCGTTCTGGGGGCATTATCTTCTGGCCTCTTACTATACGGCGCATCGCTTGTTTACGGCTTTACGGGGTCGATAGAGTTTCCAGCGATTGCCAGCCAAATTGCGCAAAATGGTGTGAATTCTGGTATCATTGCTGGCATGGTGTTTTTGCTTTGCGGTTTGGGTTTTAAAATATCGGCGGCCCCGTTTCATATGTGGACACCTGATGTTTATGAAGGCTCCCCGACACCTGTAACAGGGTTCTTTGCCTCTGCACCAAAATTTGCCGCTATGGCATTGATAGCGCGTATGTTGATCGGCCCGTTTGGAGATATTGCGAGCCAGTGGCAACAAGTCATTATTGTTATGGCCGTGCTGTCTATGTTTGTCGGGACGCTCGGGGCTTTGCAGCAAAGCAATATTAAACGTCTTATGGCTTATTCATCCATTTCCAATATGGGGTATGCCCTTGTCCCGCTTGCGGCCTTTAGCGTTGCGGGTGTCAAAGGTATGCTGATCTTTATGTCTATCTATGTCATCACTACGATTGGCGTTTTTGCAGCTATCCTGCAAATGCGTATTCGCAATGGTATGGTTGAGCAAATCTCAGATTTAGGCGGTTTATCAAAAACGAATATGCCTCTGGCCGCGTTAATGACGATCTTTATGATGTCCTTACTCGGCTTCCCGCCAATGATGGGTTTCTTTGGTAAGTGGTTTGCTTTTACGCCCGCTATTTCTTCGGGCAATACCGCCTTAATAGTGCTTGTTGTCTTGGCGCTTGTTGCTTCAGTGATCGGCGCATTTTATTATCTACGTATTGTCAAAACAATGTGGTTCCAAGATGCGAATGAAGAGTTTGTTACGGCTCCCGCTATTTTGAAAAATACTGTGCTGATCTCTGGCCTCTTGCTTTTCCCGCTTTTGATGTTGCCCTTTATCTCTATCCCTTTGCAAAATATTATAGAGCGCGCCGCGCAGTCTTTATTTTAAGCCTCGAGTTAGCTTTTGCAGATATTTGAATTCGAAGAGACAGACTCCACGAACCTAGAAGCTTTAAAGCTTTATAAGAGCGGCGCAAAACTGCCGTTTTGGACACGCGCAGACCACCAAAGTGCAGGCAAAGGCCGCCATGGCCGTGAATGGGTGTCCAAAACGGGTAATCTTTACGCCTCTGCTGTCTATCCGTGGACAGGCGAGGTGGGTGATGCTGCCAAATTATCATTTGTTGCCGCGCTGGCTATATGCCGAACACTTGAAGCTTATGAACTTACACAAGCTCCGCAGCTTAAATGGCCAAATGATGTACTTATGAATGGGGCTAAGATAAGCGGGATATTGCTTGAAAATATCGGCGGCGCTGTGATTGTTGGGATTGGCATTAATCTGCTATCTCATCCCGAAAACACGAATTATCCCGCCACGCATCTATTGGAGCATATCAAGCCCGAAGCGCTAAATGATGCCGAGACAATTTTCACAGGTGCAGCTATTATGCTACCGCGGCTGGCCAAAGAATTTGATGATGGGTTTAAGCAATTCCTAAATCATGGCTTTGCGCCCATTCGAGCAGATTGGCTCGCGCGCGCGAAAGGTTTAGGCGGTGATGTGGTTGTCAGATTGGCGGATGAAGATTTTACAGGACAGGCCGAAGATTTACTGACGAATGGGGCATTGCGTGTCCGCCTTTCGAATGGCACGGTACGAGATGTTTATGCAGGTGATGTTTTCTTCCCTGTGCAACAAAACTAAGGATGCGCATATATGCTGCTTGCGATTGATACAGGGAATACAAATACGCTTTTTGCCTTGCGTGATAAAGATGGCTGGGTATTTGAATGGCGCATTGCGACAAATTCCAAGCGTACAGCCGATGAATATGCTGTGTGGTTCCACCAACTCTTATTCATGGTTGGGCTAGAGTTTAAGGATGTGTCGTCTTGCGTGATTTCATCCGTTGTCCCGCAATCTATTTTTAATTTACGCAATCTTGCGCGGCGGCATCTTGAAGTCGAACCGATTATTGTTGGCGAAACGAATGTAGATATAGGCATTGGTATTCGTATTGACGCCCCGTCTCAGGTGGGGGCTGACCGCTTGGTCAATGCGCTTGGCGCGGTGCAGCGTTATGACGGGCCGTTGATTATTATTGATAGCGGCACAGCCACAACATTTGATATTGTTTCCGAAGACCATTATTTTGAAGGCGGTATTATCTCTCCGGGTATTAATTTATCGATCCAAGCTTTACATGATGCCGCCGCGCAGCTTCCGCGTATTGAGATTAGAAAACCTAATAGCGTGATCGGAAAAGATACCGTTTCGGCCATGCAATCTGGAATTTTCTGGGGTTACATTAGTTTGATTGACGGCATAGTGCGTAAAATTATCGAAGAAGATGGCCGCGATTTCACAGTGATTGGTACAGGCGGTGTTGCGTCTTTATTTGAAGGGTCATCAGAGACTATTCAACATTATGACTCGCAACTCACCATTGATGGTTTATATGAAGTTTGGCAGCTTAATACATAAAGCTGTAAAAGATACGAACGCATGGTTCATAGATAAAATAAAGAGACTTGATGTCAAAGAAACCCCCTTCACAGGATGAGCTTGTTTTTCTACCCTTAGGGGGCTGCGGCGAAATCGGGATGAACCTTAATATGTTTGGCTTTGGGCCAAAACATGCGCGTAAATGGGTGATTGTTGATATTGGTGTCACCTTTGGGGATTCCACTACGCCGGGCGTTGAGATTATTATGCCTGATATTGAATTTATCGAGCAGAACCGCGCCGATATTCTTGGGATTGTATTAACCCATGCGCATGAAGATCATATGGGCGCGCTGGGCCGTCTTTGGCCGCGGATTCAGTGTCCTGTCTATGCCACGCCTTTTACTATGTATTTGGTCAAGGATAGATTGTCTGAATTTAACCTGCTTGATCGTGTTGAGCTGCGCGAAGTGCCGCTTAAAGGGCATATTGATCTTGGCCCCTTTAGTTTTGATCTCATTACGCTCACCCACTCCATCCCCGAACCCAATGCGCTAGCGATACATACGCCGCTTGGCACAATATTGCATACAGGCGATTGGAAAATCGACATGGCTCCGCAAATTGGCGAAGCCGTTGACGAGGAGGCGCTGCGTAAGCTCGGGCAAGAGGGCGTGCTTGCGATGATATGCGATAGCACCAATGTATTTTCGCCGGGCGAAGCAGGTTCCGAGGAGGGCGTACGTGCGGAGCTGTCAAAACTGATTGGTGAATATGACGGTAAAGGGATCGCGGTGGCCAGTTTTGCATCAAATGTTGCGCGGATGGAATCTGTGATGATGGCTGCTAAGGAGAATGATCGTTCGGTCTGTTTGGTTGGCCGCTCTATGAAACGCATGACAGCCGCAGCGAAATCTGTGGGACTTCTTTCAAATGTCGGGCGGTTTCTTAGCGAAGACGAAGCTCAAGCTATGCCGTCTGCCCATGTGCTTTACCTTTGCACAGGCTCGCAAGGTGAACCGCGCGCCGCGCTATCTCGGATTGCCGCAGGTGAACATAGATCGGTAAAGTTTCACAAAGGTGATGCTGTGATTTTCTCATCCAAGATTATTCCGGGAAATGAGAAGGGGATTTTTGCGCTGCAAAATGCGCTCGCTGATGATGGTATTGAAATTGTAACGGAAAAAAGCCGTGATATTCATGTCTCGGGACATCCATGCCGCGATGAATTGTCTCGCATGTATGATTGGGTTAAGCCTGCCATAGCCATTCCTGTCCACGGCGAGCGGCGTCACTTGCTTGAGCATGCCAAACTTGCCAAAAGTCTTGGCGTGAAAAAAGCGCTCGCGCCGCATAATGGCGAGATGATTTTGCTGGCAACAAGCACAGAAGAAACAGGGCCGAAAATTATTGATATAGTTAGTTCTGGACGTTTACATCAGGACGGGGACGTTATTGTACCAGCTGCTGATGAAGGTCTGCGCTTGCGCCGTAAAATGGCCTATGCGGGCCATATCAGCGTGTCGTTGGTTGTGAATGGCAAAGGGCGTATATTGTCTGGCCCTGAACCGCGGATTAGCGGGTTTCCTGAAGGGGATGACGGTGATATTTTGGAGGATTTACTCGACGCCGTTGCGGACGAAGCTGAAGAAGTGTTTGACAATCTATCGCCTAAAGCACAACGCGATGAGGATTCGATTGAAGCCAAGTTAAAAACCCGTATTCGGCGTATGGTAAAAGAGCGTACAGGTAAGCGCTGTGTTGTCGAAGCCATAGTGCATAAGGTAAAAGGATAAGCGATTATGATTGGCCCGTTAAATCACGTTGGTATTGCTGTTCCAAATATTGAAAAGGCGATTGCCTTTTACAGAGATGTGTTGGGCGCAACCTCTATTACCGAGCCAAAAGTGCTGGCGCCACAAGGTGTGACCTATGCTTTTGTGGATTTACCAAGCGGGCAGGTTGAACTTATCGAGCCTTACGGCGATACATCACCAATTTTAAAATTTTTAGCGAAAAACCCAAAAGGCGGACAGCACCATATCTGCTTTGAGGTTGATGATATTCACAACGCTAAGGCGCTTATGGAAAAACGGGGTATGCGAGTTTTAGGCGAGCCGCGTATTGGCGCTCATGGCACGCTTGTTGTGTTCCTACATCCGGGTGATGCGGGCGGGGTATTGATTGAGCTTATGGAAAGCCATAAAAATGATGCGGCGCAATGAATCCCTTTAGCGCTTTTGTTGTCTTCTTGCTGCTCTGGTGGCTGACTTTATTTCTCGTCTTGCCGCAAGGTATTCGCGGACAAGCCGAAGACGGTAATATTGTTGAAGGCTCTGAGCCTGGTGCGCCTGTCGAATCGAATATTAAGGCGAAATTTATTAAAACAACGATGATTGCGGCAATTCTTTGGGTGATTGTTTGCGCGATTATTATCTCCGGTCTTGTGAATTGGGAGATGTTTGGAAATTGGTTTAACCGTAGCTAGCGAGTTTGCGCTATGTTTTTAGCGCAAATTAAAATTCACTTATAAAGCGAAGTCAGGCTTGTCGCGACTCTTTTGAATGGTTAAGCACGGCTAGTAACCAATTTGGGGAAATGCCGCTCATGCGCCTATCTAATTATTTTCTGCCAGTGTTGAAAGAAACACCTGCGGACGCTACGATCGCCTCGCATCAATTTATGCTGCGCGCGGGCATGGTGAAACAAGATAGTGCAGGGATTTATATTTGGCTGCCGCTCGGGTTTAAAGTTCTCAAGAAAATTGAACAGATTGTGCGAGAGGAACAAAACCGTATTGGCGCTGTTGAAATGCTCATGCCGACAATTCAATCGGCAAACCATTGGAAAGAAACAGGGCGTTATGATGCTTATGGCCCTGAAATGCTGCGGATTACAGATCGCGGCGATAGGGAGCTTTTATACGGCCCGACCAATGAGGACATGATTACGGATATGTTTCGCTCTTATGTTCGCTCTTATAAAGATCTGCCGCAAAACTTATATCATATTCAGTGGAAATTTCGTGATGAACGCCGCCCGCGCTTCGGTGTGATGCGGGGCCGCGAGTTTCTAATGAAAGATGCTTACACATTTGACATAGACCCAGAGGCCTCGCGCGTGGCGTATAATAAGCAATTCATTGCTTATCTGAACACCTTTGCACGGCTGGGTTTGAAAGCTGTGCCCATGCGCGCCGATACAGGCCCGATTGGCGGGGATCTCTCACATGAGTTTTTGATACTCGCAGAGACTGGTGAGAGCGAAGTATTTTGTCACAAAGATCTTGTTGATATGTCCGCGCCAGGGGTGGTGAGCGCCGCAGATTTGCAAGACGTTGTGAATACGCGCACATCGCTTTATGCTCGGACGGATGAAATGCATGAGGCCGATGAATTTGCTAAAGTGCCAGAGGATAAGCAGCTTACGGCCCGCGGTATTGAAGTTGGGCATATCTTCTATTTTGGCGATAAATATTCCAAAGCCATGAATGCAAGTGTTCAAGGCCCGGATGGGAAGCCGCATAATGTCATGATGGGCTCTTACGGGATTGGCGTCTCGCGCCTTGTTGGCGGCATTATCGAAGCGGGCCATGATGAAAACGGTATTATCTGGCCCAAATCTGTGACACCTTTCGGGGCAGGGATTATCAATCTAAAAGTTGGCGACGAGGCTGTAGATGCAGCGTGTGAGGATATTTATAATCAGCTTTCTGCGGCTGGTATTGACCCGCTTTATGATGATAAAAATGATCGCGGCGGACAGAAATTCGCGCGAATGGATTTAATCGGATTGCCATATCAAATCACCATAGGCCCGCGCGGACTTAAAAACGGTGTTGTAGACGTTAAAACGCGCGCGACCGGCGAAAAGCAAGAGATGAGTCCGCAAGCAGCGATTGCTTTTATTTCAGAACAGTTTGTATGATTATGAAAAGATTTGGGAAAAAGTTATTATACGGTTGTTTATTTTTATTGGTAGTTTTCCTATGCATTTTTGTTGTCTTAGGACTGCTAGTAATCCTAGCTTTTATCATAAAAGCTTATGGGCTTTACTTATTAATTTTCCTTTCTGGTATTGCTCTTTTCCTCGTTTTTCTACTTATTAAAGGTGTAGTTGCTTTCATTAAAGCCCCGATGGCACGAAAACCTTTCGGAATCGTTGAACAAGAGATTTCCGAACGCTATTTGCTTTCTAAAAAAACGCAAGGTGGGGTTGGGTTGATTGCTACCATATCTTTCACATGTATCATGCTCGCAATCGCGGCGATGATTATCATTATGAGTATTATGAACGGGTTTCGGGATACGACGATTGAACTGACTATAGGGTCTGAGGGGCATATGTATGTCGCTACTGTGAACCAATCACAAATATCCGATCAATCCATGAAGGATTTAGAAACGCGTTTGGCGAGTATTGAGGGCGTCAAAGAAGCCTTTCAATTCACGCAGCATTATACAGGCGTTCAAGCCAATAATGAATTTGCTTTGGCGCAAGTCATTGGGATTCGGGCTGAAAATTTGCGTGATTATGATCTTATTGCGGCAGGTGTTACACAAGGTGGTTTTGATGGTTTCGGGCAAGGGCGCGGGGCGGCTAATCAAATCGTGTTAGGAGAAAGACTCGCGGCAGGACTGGGCCTGCGCGTTGGAGATCGCCTCACAATTTTCTCCCCACGCACACGCGCGACACCTTTCGGCCCGCCTATCCCAGTTACAAAAGTCTACACGGTTGGCGCCATTTTCCAAACGGGGCTTTTACAAACTGATCAGACCTATATTTATATGGATTTGGAGCAGGCAACTTTGTTGTTCGAAGGTGGTAAGAAAACAGGTGAAATCCAACTCCGTCTTAATGATGCCGATGATATTGACAGATTATATCGTCCTGTCAGTGAAGCTGCGCAGCAACCTGTTTATATTTCAACATGGAAAGATCAAAATTCATCTGTAGCTTTGGCTTTACGGACAGAACAGATCGCTATGCGGTTTATCTTTATGGTTGTTGTTGTCATTGCGGCCTTTCCTGTTTTGGCCTCTATGATTATGCTTGTGAAGAATAAATCACGTGACATTGCAATTTTGCGTACGATTGGTGTGACGCAAAATGGTATTTTGCGAATATTTTTTATGTCAGGGACGATTATTGGGATTATTGGTACATTTGCGGGCCTTATCTTCGGGGTTGTCTTTTGTTTGAATGTTGATATTGTTCAGTCGATTATTGAAGGAATAACACGACGTCCTTTATTCCCAGAAGATGTCTATGGTTTGTCGGATGGTATCCCCGCTAAAATCGTTTGGGCTGAGGTTTTTTGGGTAGCCTTTTTAGGTTTCATAATCTCGGCACTTGCCACAATTCTTCCAGCCATTAATGCATCAAAAATCGATCCTGTTGATGCCTTGAGATATGAGTAGGGGGCGCAGTGATGGATAAAACACGTCCCATACTCTCTGTGCGTAATTTGCACCGTACCTATAAATCGGGTGATGGTGATTTAACCGTATTATCAGGGGCCGATATTGATATTTTCCCAGGCGAAATGGTCGGTCTTATCGGCCCGTCAGGGTCTG
>CALFUN010000023.1 GCA_937929915.1 uncultured Caulobacterales bacterium
TCTAATGGTGTGTTTAATAACCTAGCTGGCGGTGTTATCTCATCTGACAGCCGTGCGTTCAACATCGACGGAACTGGCCTGACAGTGAATAACTCTGGCTCTATCCTAGGGACAGGCAATCAGCGTAACGGCACAGTCTACTCTGACGCAACGGCCGATGCTTACACCTTTAACAATCTCTCAACAGGTATTGTTGATGCAGGTGTGGGTAATAACGGGTCAGGTCTATCTCTACAGTCTGGCGATGTTGATGGTGACAGCGTAAGCTTCACAGTCGATAATGCGGGTAGCATTTTTGGACGCGGCGACGCGCTTCCATCAGGACAGGCTGCAGGTTTGCGTGTCTATGATGGATCTACAAATGTATCGGTTAACGGTAGCATTACCAATTCAGGTTTGATTAGCTCTGAAACATCATCCGCTATCTTAATCGAAAACATTGATTTCACAGGTACGATCACAAATAGTGGGCAACTTGTGGGGACAAATGTCTTTGATGCGTCGACAGCTCTTGGCGGTGTGACATTTAATCAAATCGGGAGTGAGTTTAATAGCAACTTCATCGGGTCAAACTTCACAGATAACCTGTCACTTGGCGGAACAAGCTTTGGCTTAAACGCTGATATTCTTGGCGGTGTGAATACGACCATTGAAAGCGGAACAACTGTCGCAGTGAGCGGAACACGCACATTGAACGGTGATTTGGTTTCAAATGGGACATTAAACTTTAATCTGGGGTCTGATGTCTTAAATGTTGAAGGTGATACAACGTTCAACTCAGGCAGTGTGGTCAATATTGCGACTGACATAGCCGCATCAGAACTAACGGTTGGTCAAACAATTAACGTTATTACAGAAACAGGAACATTTACAGATAATGGTCTGACTGTGAACGTTGACGATGATGACTTCCTTGTCGATTACATTGTTGATTTAGGCAGTGTAAATGTCACGGTTGCTGCGGCTGATTTGGGCGCTGTCTCGAATGATGCGAATGTTTCGGCTTTAGGGGCTGGCGTAACGGCTGCATTTGCGGCAGGTCAGCTATCAGCAGAAGCGGCTGATTTCTTCAATGGTCAAGCCAGTGTTACAGCTTTTGAACAAGCCACTATTGGTCTGCTTCCAGCGCTTAATGAAGGTATCACACGCGAAATTTGGGAAAATAATAAGCGCGGCTTTGGGTATATTAACCAACGCTTGACGCAAAATTCTCCAAATGGACTTTGGGGCGAAGCATCTATTAGAGCTTCAAACCGTGATGCGGAATCTGATAGTGTTACAGGCTACGAAGCTGATTCATATTCATTCGCGGCCGGTTATGATCGCCAGCTAACGGATGACGTTCGTGTCGGTATTGCTTATACATATTCCGAAATTAACATTGAATCTGACCTTATTTCTACGGATGAAACAGATTTGCAGACAAATCAAATCTCTGTCTATGGCGGTTATGATGCGGGTAATATCTTCGTAAATGGTCAAGCGGGTTATATCTTTGGTGATGGCGATTCACAGCGTTCAACAGGTCTTGGTGATGTGACAGGCGAGTTCGATGTTGATGGCTTCACCGTTCAAGGTGCTGTAGGTTATAATTACGACTTCGGTAAATTGAACCTAGCCCCGCAAGTTGGCCTTCGTTACGGTAATATTTCACAAGATAGCTTTACAGAGGCTGGTGGATTGGCTCTGGCAGTCGATGCTGATGATGTGAACTTCTTCGAAGGTACTATTGGCGGTGTTGCAACGGCTGAACTTGGTAGTGTTGAAGGCTGGTCATTTAAGCCATCTGTTACAGCCAATTATGTCTATGACTTCACAGGCGATGCGCGTGATGTGAATATTTCGCTACCTGGCGGATCATCACAACTGTTAACATCTGGTGACGCTATCGAGTCTCGCTTTGAGATTGGTGCAAACTTTGACTGGGTAACTGAATCAGGTGCATCTGTAGGAATTGGATATGAAGGTGACTTCGCATCTGGATATTCATCAAATGCGGCTGTCTTACGTGTTAAAGTTGGTTTCTAATGAAACGCTAAATAGAGTTTAACGGATTGTCCGTTAAACTCCTCAAATATGACGGCCTTTGCGAAAGCAGGGGCCGTTTTTATTGGTGCATGCGTGAGGTCAGCTACGTAAAGATTAAGAAAATTAACTTTTCAGTTGTAATTAATAATTTACTTTATATAATTAGGAGGCGTCTCTTCTTCCCCCTGTTAGAGATGTTCATGCAATTTAGATATTTCAATATATTGCATATAAACAGAATCGCTGAACTTCCCCCCTTTTTACCAGCGATTCTGTTCTCGCCCATATGTAGATTATAAAATGGTCTGTGTTGAGCCAAATGGCATCATGTGGATGTTAGAGAGGTCTTGCCAATCCGTTTCCCTGTTAGGATCGTGATTTTATTAAGATATCGTGATTTTATTAAGATATGGTGGGTTTATGCCAGCAAGGTCTGATTTATGAATATAGCGATATTATTACGTTTAATATGCGTTATATTCTAATATTTGATGGGACAGAGACTATTATACCAAGACGTTATTATGGCCGATATTAAATTATTGTCTAATTTAACACTAAGCCTTCATGCGGACTATCCAGAACAAAAGCTGGAATGCGCGCGTCGAAGCTCTCGCCATTTTCGGCTTGCATTGTGTAAGCACCAAACATCATGCCAGATGGCGCTGTGAGAGGCGCGCCAGAAGTGTAGCGGAAAACCTCTCCAGATTTGATAACGGGTTTTTCGCCTACAACACCCTTGCCGCGGACTTCTTGCATTTGGCCGCGACTATCTGCGATTTTCCAAAACCGATCTGTGACTTGAAGATCTTCATCGCTTTCATTGTGGATTTCAACCGTATAGGCCCAGATATATCGCGAATCTGCAGGGCTGGACTGTTCCGCCAAAAATTCAGGTTCAACACGAATGATAACATCGCGAGTCCGATGTTCAAATAAATTTAAACCTTCAAGGCTGATAGGAATGACATTGGCTTGTAATCTTGCCGCATCTCTGGCTTCACTCATGCCCCACTCCCTAAAGGTTTTGCATTGATTAAAATTTCAGCGTAAATCTCTCTAGCCCTCTAGTGACGTGCGAATCCGAAATCTGCAAGGAAATTAACCAGTGAAACGTCAATTTTTACAGTTCATTCTTGTTTTAGGGGAATAGCCTGTTTACCGAAGGGGGATGAATAACAGAATTTTACTCAAAAATGGCATTTTGCCGCAACAAGATATTGCCAAACTGATTGAAGCTGGTGTGATTCGTGGCTGCGAAATGGAAACTAACCGCGCAGATACCAAAATGCCGCCGCAAATACAGCCTGCAAGCCTAGATCTATGTCTGGGTCATATAGCCTATAGGCTTAAAGCTAGTTTTTTACCTGGAACGGATCAAACTGTCGCGCAAGCCCTCAAAGATGTCACCGTTCATGAGATTAATCTCAAAGAGGGGGCCGTTTTGGAAACGGGGTGCGTGTATTTAGTGCCATTGCGGGAAGGCTTAAGCCTTGTGGATGATTTAACAGCGCTTGCAAATCCGAAAAGCTCAACAGGGCGATTGGATGTATTTACTCGTGTGATTTGTGATGGCTGCAATGAATTTGATGCGATTCCAAGCGGATATTCAGGCCCGCTTTTTGTAGAAATCGCCCCGCGTACATTTCCGATCCTAGTCAAACCCGGTCAACGCCTAGTGCAAATGCGGTTTCGAAAAGGAAAACTGAACCCTGTAAACACCCAAATGGTCAGTATTGACCTAAAAGGGGCGAAGGAAAATGCCATTATTGGTTATCGGGCGCGGCGCCATGCGGGATTGGTCGATATATCCGCTATTTCTAGCCACAAAGCTCTTGATTATTGGGAGCCATTGCGCGCGCCTCAAGGGCAACTGATTTTAGACCCAGAAGAATTTTACATTCTAGCGAGCCAAGAATCCGTGTCTATTCCTGAAGATCAGGCGGCGGAAATGGCGCCGATTGCTCCTGAAATTGGGGAATTTCGAGCCCATTATGCAGGCTTTTTTGACCCTGGTTTTGGCGTGGCTGCGGCTGGCGGCGCTGGGTCACGGGCCGTGTTGGAAGTGAGGGGACGTGATGTGCCGTTTTTACTACGCCATGGCCAAGCTGTCGCGCGGTTAGTCTTTGAGCCTATGGCGCAGCGTCCAGAGCGGCTCTATGGCGCGAAAGGGTCAAATTACCAAGCGCAAGGCTTGCGCCTGTCTAAGCAAAAAATTAATAAACTTGTTTCTTCAAAATAATATGGTGTTTAATTAATTCTTTTCAGCTTGTTTAAAATGGTTTGAATCCAAAATTTCCCATTTCCAAACCAATCAAAACCAAGGAGCCAATATTTACGTGGCCAAGGAGGAAGAGAGCCGATATGTCAAAAGAAAATTTGTCGTTACAAATGAACCAATCAAATTGCTTTCGGTTACGACCATCGTAAGCCTAGCTGCAGTTGTAATTGGTTTGCTTTTTTTTATTGCTTCGGCAATGCTTTGCTTTAAATACCACACTTCCATTTGTGGATGTGGTTGCCGAGGTAAAAAAGAAGAGACAGGAATGGTTGAGGAACACGCCTTACAGGATATTGAAAATGGTCATGGAAATGATCAAAACACCAACAATGACGACGGAATTACTCTTGATGGTGCTTCCGATAGAAGCAGCGAGAAAATAAATGTCGGTTTCCCTTGTCAGCGTCTTATTTCCGAGCAAGCATCTGATTACTGTCGATTGTAGAAATCGACGATGGGGAGAGAACAATGGAACTCACCACGCTGAAAGCGGAAATGGCGACCCTCCTTGATGACGTTGAGGAAGATCGGCGTGATGTTCGCGAGGTTTATGTGCACCTGCAAAATCGCATGAAGGAATTCATGGCGACAGAAGGTGGCGTACCTGACGAACTCAAGCGTCTTGCCAAGCAGCTTGAAGATGAGTGTTGCGCGCAGTCGCAAGGGCGCTAGCCGCATCTCATTGAAGGCTGGTGCGGAGTGCAGCAGCCTCCGCATTCTCATAGAAGATTATGCGAACCGTCGCAGAACGGGCCGTCGTCTGTGTTTTTGCAACCGCACAAATTGAAGGTTCCCGACGTTTCAGCGACGAACGCCTTCGGCTGGAATGTCGTATCCTTGTGACTTCCATCGCAGAATGGCTGCTTTTCTGAGCGACCGCATGTGCACCAGAAATACCGTTTTCCCTCTTCCAACTCGACTGGGTAGGGGCCTGTTTGGGCTACGACGGGTTCGTCTGACATGTTCGTCCTTTCGGGAAGCGTTCGCTGCAACGTCGAACGTAGGCAAAGCCGTGGTCAGGCTCAAGAGCACCACATACAATTTATCGAGCTGTGTTGAACGAACGTGTTGATGTCCAACAGGCTTTCGCACGAATTCGCAAATATTCTTTGCGCATGACCCCGTGCCGGGGGCTGACGACAGTTTGGCCGTATGCTACATTTTGTCAGGATGATCTATTGATCTGGTTTAATTGCGAGAAAGTGAGTTCCTGGGGTGTCGGATCTGACACGACGCGAGTTTTCAGAAATGGTTGGGGCGGCCGGTGTTGCCGTGTCCTCGACCGTCGCTCTGACGTCGCCTGCCATAGGTCAGATCGCTCCAAAAGTTGTTATTATAGGTGGTGGCGCTGGGGGGGCAACGCTGGCGCGACGGTTGAAAGTGGGCGCGCCGGAAATTGACATCACGCTGATCGAAGCGGCAAAGACGTATTCCAGCCCATTCCTGTCAGAACACTTCCTTGGTGGCTTTCGCTCCCTTAATTCGCTAACC
>CALFUN010000024.1 GCA_937929915.1 uncultured Caulobacterales bacterium
TATGAACTGTAAGAAAGTGATAAAAAATCACTTTTTTTCAATAATATTAACCGTTTGTTCGTTGTCGTTTTTTAGATGTTAACCATGCTTTGTAATCTCTCATGCTGATATTGGGGTTTGAGATTAGGTTTGTGAGGGTCATATGGACAAAAAACGTATTATGTTGGCTGGTGGGATGGTTATCGTCGCATTTGGCTTGTTTACGGTCATCAGACAATTAGGTGCGCCAGCACCAGTTGTTGAGACTGAACCTGAGACACGGGTGGTTGAGGTTGAGTATGTTGGTGTTTTGGCCGCGACAACTGATATGCCATTAGGAACACGGGTCGGAGAAGAAAGCTTTGACTGGATTGATTGGCCAAAGGAAGCGTTGACCCCGTCTTTGATTACAGAAACTGATCAGCCAGATGCGAAAACAGATTTCGCCAATGCGATTGTCCGTTCAGGTATTGTTGCAGGCGAACCAATTAATTCGGCAAAATTGGTCACGACTGGAGGGGCTGGTGTGATGTCAGCCTTGCTTAATCCTGGCATGCGTGCCGTTACAACGCGCATAAGTCCTGATACGGCGGCAGGCGGGTTCATACAGCCGGGTGACCGGGTTGATATTGTGCTTACGCAAACCTTTGAAATTGAACCTGGCGAGACGCGTAGAGGGGAAGTTATTGTGGATAATTTGATAAACTCCACAACAATTTTTGAAAATGTAAGAGTTCTGGCGATTGACCAGACATTTACAACATCGTCAGAGGGCGGGGCTGATATAATTGGTTCAACCGCAACATTTGAACTGAATCCAGGTGATGTTGAATTACTACAAGAAGCAGAGAGTTCTGGGGATTTATCTTTAACATTGCGCGGATTAACGGGCTCAAACGCATATTCTCGGAGTGCCTCCGCTATTCCGAAAAAGGTCGAAGAGAAACAAGAGGTCGCCACGTCCCTGACACTTTACCGATCTGGACAAGCGCAACGTGTCGCAATTGAAGGACAAAGATAATGGCTATACGACGTCTTTTAACCATAGCTCTCACATCAACGGCTTTACTTGCTATATGTGCAGATGCCGGTACGCGATCTTACTCGGATGTTAAAAATGTAGAAGCGAGTGCAAATATTCGTATTCAAGCGCCAGGGGAGGGGGTCACAAATAGATCTATTATTCTGCCGCTTAATAAATCGAGTGTTGTTGAATTACCTGAAAATGTCATGGATGTGATTGTATCTAATCCAGATATTGTTGAGGCTGTTGTTCATACGGCAAAACGTACAGTTTTAATCGGTAAAGAAGCGGGACAAACAAATATTTATTTTTATGGGCATGATGGGCGCGAGCTTTTAAATATTGATATTCGCGTTGAGACTGACATTAACGGACTTGAAGATTTAATACGGAAAAATTCTCCAGAATCCAATGTAACCGTACAAGCCATTAATAGCCGTATTTTATTAACGGGTAGCGTACCGAATGCCGCTGCGGCTGCCAGAGTTGAGGCTTTGGCCGCATTATGGGCGAATAATGCTAATGCCGATGATACTGTGGTCAATTTACTGGCTATTGAAGGTAAAGACCAAGTTATGTTGAAAGTGCGGATCGTTGAGATGCAGCGTTCTGTCACCAAGCAATTAGGGTTTAATTTAAGCGCCGTTGCGCAATTAGGCGACTCAACCGTTTCATTGATCAATTCAACCATTGCTGCGGGTGCGGCTGGGTTTACAGGTACGAATAATTTCGTCAATACGGGCGGTGGTGATCTACAATCTTTAAGCGCTGCGCTGGTAGCTCTTGAAAGTGTTGGCCTCGTTAGGACGTTAGCTGAACCAACATTGACAGCCATTTCAGGCGAAACGGCTAACTTCTTGGCGGGCGGTGAAATTCCTTTACTTAGCGGTGCATCGCGCGATCAAAATGGCAACATTGTGCGGTCTTTTGAATTTAAACCGTTTGGGGTGTCATTAGGCTTTACCCCTGTTGTATTATCCGAGGGGCGAATTAATTTAAATATTACAACAGAAGTGTCTGAACCAACAACGGATAATGCTTTTGTCATTGAAGGCGGCGGTACGGTTTTAGGGTTGCGAACGCGCCGGGCCAATACAGTTGTGGAATTACCTGCGGGCGGTAGTCTTGTGATTGCGGGACTTATACGCGAAGAAGCTCGTAATCTTGTACAAGGTTT
The DNA here is from genome assembly GCA_937929915.1 of uncultured Caulobacterales bacterium. Classification (GTDB taxonomy): domain Bacteria; phylum Pseudomonadota; class Alphaproteobacteria; order Caulobacterales; family Maricaulaceae; genus Litorimonas. The sequence goes on from CALFUN010000024.1 coordinate 2,181, forward strand.
GCCTGGGGTCAAAGATATTCCTGGTATCGGGGCTTTGTTCCGCGGACGAGATGATCAAACGACACAAACAGAATTAGTGGTGATTGTGACACCTTATTTGGTCGACCCAACTCATCCTGATAATTTGCAAACGCCATTAGATGGCTTTGATGAAAGCAGTGACTTTGAGAGCTTAGTCTTTGGCCGTATCAATGAAGTTTACGACGAAACTAACGTTAAAAATGTGTCTAACGCCGCCTTTAATGGTGCGTTTGAACATGCGGTCGATTAGGGAGTGTTAGGCATGAATGTTTCACAAAAATTATCTATTGTTAGTCTTGCGGTAATAGCTATGCTTGTACCTGCTTGTGCTACGCAATACTCACAGCCTTTGCCGCCCATTACAATGCGCAATCCAATAACTATCGCTGAATCGATTGAGCGTCTTGAATTATATACGCGGCCTGATGGATTGGAATTATCAGCCCGTGACAAATTAGCCGTTGCTCAGTTTTTAGATGGCTACCGCGATAACGGCTCTGGCCCATTATTTATCAACCGCCCATCGGCGCAGGCTGGAAGTGCAGGAACGCAGCAAGCTGAAGCCGTCATTCGCGGCCTAATGCGTAATGGGGGGTTAAATCCTGCGAGTTTGCAAGGCGGGGAATATCAATCGTCTCCAAATGCGCCTGCACCAGTTGTTGTGTCTTATCGTATTTTGAAAGCAATTCCTGATAATTGCCGCAAAAGTACATCTGTCACGCAGCCTTTTACAAATAAGGCACCAGAAAACTTTGGGTGTTTTCAATCAGCTAATATTGCTGCGATGATTGGTGATCCCCGTCAATTACTTGAGCCATATGCTCTGGGGGCATCAGACGCACAACGCCGTCAGGTTGTATATGATCGATATATTCAAGGTGAATTGACGGGGGCGCAGTTCCCATCACGTCAACGCCCAGAACAGGCCGGAAATTAAGGATAGAACAGGAAATTCGCATGACAGCTATGACACAACCGCAAATGCCGCGTCCTGTTGCCGTTCAGCCTAATCTTGCTGTTCCAGGCGCGGTGTCACATCCTATGCCAACCCCGCAAGCTATGCCAGCGCCGATGCCGCAGACAACTCCAGCACCGATGCCGCAGGCTGTGCCCGCGCCCATGCCGCAGGCAGCGCCAGCGCCGATGCAGCAAGTCATGCCAGCAATGCAGCAGGCAGTCCCGGCGCCGATGCCTCAAGCTATGCCTGCGCCGATGCCGCAAGCTGGACAAATGCCGCCCGTAGCGCACATGCCTACAATGCCGCAAACACCCAATGCTGGGACGCATTTACCGCTTGGACAAGAAGAAGATATTTTGTCCCGTGAAGGCGGTGAAAAAATCCTCCCGCAAATTTCTATCCATGCATTTTGTGACAGCCAAGATACAGCACATTGTATGAATGAAACCACGCGTGATTGGCGTATGAAGCGTACAAATGTGAAAATTTATATGGGCGGGCTATCGTCAGCGATTGAATTTTATCACAAAGAGAATACGCCAAATTTAATCATGATCGAAAGCGGCATGAGCGGCCCTGAATTGTTCTCGCAACTCGAGGAATTAGCGTCTGTATGTGACGAGGGGACGAAGGTTGTTATCATTGGCGCGGCTAATGATATTCGCTTATATCGCCAGCTTATGGAAAAAGGTGTTTCTGATTATATTGTGCCGCCACTACATCCGCTCAATCTTATTCGGTCAATGGGCGAGCTTTATGCGGATCCTGATCAACCCTTTATTGGGCGTGCCATCGCGTTTTTTGGTGCTAAAGGCGGGGTTGGTTCATCAACATTGGCGCATAATATTGCATGGTGTTTGTCCGAAAAACTTATGCAGGAAACGTCTTTGATCGACTTAGATAGCTCATGGGGCACGACAGGTCTTGATTTTGCGTATGATAGTAGTTCAGGTTTAGAAGAAGCTTTGGCGGAACCTGACCGGCTTGATGAAACTTTGCTAGACAGAATTATGATCCGGCATACGGCTAAATTATCTATCTTGCCAACCGCAAGTTCTTTGAACACGAAACCTGTCATGAATAGCGCAGCTTATGAAGCTGTGGTGAATGGCGTGCGGAGTATTTCGCCTTTGGCCATTTTAGATATGCCGCATTTTTGGACGGATTGGACAACAAATATTTTATCCACTGTCGATGATGTTGTTATTACCGCAACGCCAGATCTGGCGAATTTGAGAAATACAAAGAATCTGATCGATTTTTTGAAATCTCAACGTCCTAATGATCCAGATCCGATTTTTATTTTAAATAAGACAGGTATGTCGAAAACAAATGAAATTTCAGTCAAAGATTTTGCTGCGGCGGTAGGTTTAGAGCCCTCTCTCGTGATTGGGTTTGACCCAGATTGTTTCTTTGAGGTCGCAAATGAAGGCAAAATGCTGACCGATATTAAAGATGCTGCACAAACCGTGCAAGGATTGGAATATATCGGTAATCGCCTGAAAACAGGTCGATTTGAAATGCGTATGAAAGGTGTTGAGGCACCGCAAAAGACATCTTTATTGTCAAAAGGCAAGAGTAAAAACAAATCTAAAAAAGCTGATAAAAAAGACTCTAAATCACTCTTCTCTTTTAAGAAAAAGAAGGGAACAGCATAGATGTTCGGAAAACGTTCAGAGGGTGGTGCGGCTTTAAAGACACCTGCCAGTGCGCCCGCGCCTAAGCCTGAAGACGCCAAGCCTGTTCAGGCAGCGCCTGTTAATACTGCTCCTAATCGCCAAGCAAATAATGAACCTTCTGAGGAGTATTATGAAACCAAGGCGACCATATTTAATGCATTATTTGAAACGATTGATGTCTCTGCTTTGGCAGGTATGCAGCCCGATAAGGCGCGCGAAGAAATTCGGACGATCGTTGATGAGATTATCGCTATTCGAAATGTCCGCTTATCTGTTGCAGAACAAAATCAACTGATTACAGAAATTTGTGACGATATTTTGGGCTATGGCCCTTTAGAGCCGCTCCTTGAACGTGATGACATTGCCGATATTATGGTCAATGGCGCAAAGCATGTGTTCATTGAAACAAATGGCAAAATGCAGAAAACAAATATTCGGTTTCGCGATAATACGCAGCTTATGAATATCTGCCAACGTATCGTATCTCAAGTGGGGCGCCGCGTTGATGAGGCCTCTCCGATATGTGATGCGCGTCTTTTAGATGGGTCTCGTGTGAATGTGATTGCGCCGCCTCTTGCGATTGATGGGCCCGCTTTGACAATTCGGAAATTTAAGAAAGATAAGTTACAATTATCTGATCTTGTGGATTTTAAATCTATTTCGCCTGCAGGCGCGCGCGTCTTGGAAATCATTGGTGCATGCCAATGTAATATCGTAATTTCAGGTGGTACGGGTTCAGGCAAAACAACATTATTAAATTGTTTGACAGGTTTTATCCATCCTGATGAACGTATTATTACATGCGAAGATGCTGCCGAACTTCAACTTCAACAGCCCCATGTTGTGCGCCTCGAAACACGCCCCCCAAATCTTGAAGGCAAGGGTAAGATTACCATGTCCGATTTGGTGAAAAACTGTCTGCGGATGCGCCCAGAACGGATTATTGTGGGTGAGGTTCGCGGGCCTGAAGCTTTTGACCTTCTGCAAGCTATGAATACAGGCCATGACGGGTCAATGGGAACACTCCATGCGAACTCTCCGAGGGAGGCGTTATCGCGTCTTGAATCTATGATTACAATGGGAGGTTTCTCGCTTCCTGCCAAAACGATCCGCGAAATGATTGTTGGCTCTGTTGATGTGATTGTACAGGCTGCGCGTCTTCGAGACGGCTCTCGGCGTATCACCAGAGTGACAGAGGTCATCGGTATGGAAGGCGAAGTTATCGTCACACAAGATTTAATTGTTTACGAGATGGACGGCGAAGATGCTGATGGAAAAATCATTGGTGAACATAAATCAACAGGTATTGCTCGCCCAGCATTTTGGGATCGCGCGCGTTACTTTAATCTTGAAAAAGAATTAGCTGAAGCTCTAGACGAAGCTGGCGGATAAAATTTATGGACCAACAAACACTCATAGCGGTAATTATTGCAGGCCTATTTATTGGCATTGGTCTTTTGTTTCTAAGCGGAAGTGGTGGCTCTAGTAACGGGGCCCGTGTGCGCCAGCTTAGTGGTAAAACCAGTATGAGTGAAAATCTTCTAGATAAAATGAAAGTAGAAGATTCAGGATCTCGGCGGAAACAAATTGAAGAGACATTAGGGAAAATTGAAGAACGGCAAAAAACAAAAAAGAAAAAAGCCAAATCTTTAGAATCTCGTTTAATGCAGGCCAGTTGGAAGACAAAGCCGCAAACGTTTTTAATTATCTCTGCGGTTTTAGCCATCGTTGCGGGGGGGCTTCCTTTCGTTATGGGGCTGGATATTAAACTATGCCTTGGTTTGGCCATCGTTATTGGGTTTGGTTTTCCGCGATTTTTTCTCAATTTCGCTATTAATCGCCGTCAGAAAAAATTCACGGCACATTTTGCTGATGCTATGGATATCATTGTACGCGGTGTGCGAACGGGCTTACCGCTTGGGGATTGCTTGAAAATTATCGCTCATGAAAGTCCAGATCCTTTGGGGACAGAGTTTCGTCGTGTTGTGGAAGGCGAAAGCTTAGGGATCCCTATCGAAGTGTGCCTCGAGCAACTCTATGAACGCATGCCAATTCCTGAAGTGAATTTCTTTGCCACTGTGCTAAATATACAAAAGACAACAGGCGGTAATTTGGGCGAAAGCTTATCTAATCTATCAGGCGTTTTGCGTGGACGTAAACTCTTACGTGAAAAAATCAAATCTTTATCGGCCGAAGCGAAAATGAGTGCGATAATTATTGGCTCTTTACCGATCGTTGTTATGCTTTTGATTACTATTGTGAGCCCTGACTACATGGCAGAATTATATTATACATCAACAGGTCAGCGAAATATGATGATCGGGGCTGGAATGATGGTCATGGGGACAGCCATGATGAAGAAAATGATTAACTTCAAGTTTTAGAAGGAGAGTGTTATGAGTCCAGAATCAGCCGCACTATTTTCTAATGCTGGATATGTTGTGATTAGTATATTACTGGTCATGACGATTTACATGATTTTTGAACCTATGTTGCAAGGCGATAAAGTTAAAAAGCGTATGGATGCTGTTGCAAGCGCGCGCGATGGTATGCGCCAAGATCGATTAAAAAACCTCAATGAACAGGCGCGTTTGCGGGCTGATAATAAAGGCGTCGCCAAAAATATGGTGGATAAATTTAGCCTAGAAAAATTATTAGAAGCGACAGATTTGAAGGATAAATTAGCGCAAGCTGGTTTGCGAGGACAGGGGCCCATTTATAAATTTTACTTGGCGCGTTTAATTGCGCCTATTGTTGGCTTGGTGTTTGGCACAGTTTTTTTAATTATTTTAAACACGCCAGGTTGGGCCATGATGCAGCGGGTGGCTTTGACCTTGGGTTTGACGATATTTGGGTATTACCTTCCAAGCATATATGTGAAAAACATAGCTGGAAAACGCCTATCTTCAATTATGCCAGTTTTCCCGGATGCGCTTGATTTGCTTCTAATTTGTGTGGAAGCGGGGATGTCAGTAGAGCTTGCTTTTGGACGTGTTTCAGAAGAGCTGGCTGAGAGCTCAGTTGAACTGGCAGAAGAGTTTTCTTTGACGACCGCAGAATTATCTTACTTAACCTCACGCCGATTAGCATATGAAAATCTGGCGCGCCGTAATAACCACGTTGGTATTCGCGCAGTTTCAACGGCCCTGATACAAGCGGAACGTTATGGTACGCCGCTGGGAGATACATTACGAACTATGGCGAATGAAAACCGTCAAATGCGTGTATTGCTCGCCGAGAAAAAAGCGGCGGGTCTGCCAGCGAAATTAACAGTGCCTATGATCTTATTCTTCTTGCCTGTCTTATTTATTGTGATTCTTACACCTGCGGCGATGCGCCTTTCCACAGCGTTATAAGGTAAATATTAAACGTCAAATATTTAAATAAATATTCGTAAACTACATAAATTAAAACCCCTATTTTCATAGTTTGAAAATAGGGGTTTTTTATGACTTAGGTTTGAAGGGCGTAAAGGGTTTAATGTCTAATCATATTAAATAAACAAGATCGCATTGTAAAAATTTACCGCCGCCGCCGCGCTGGCCTGCGAGATGTTGTATTGTTTGTCGTCGCGTGTGATTTGTGCCCTGCGAGCGTTGGTTGATGGTAATTTTGGGGTACGTAAGCTTGCGGTGGATAACCTTGTGATGAAGCTTGTACCTTTTGCGGCGTTGTATGTTGTTTTAAAGCTTGTTGCTGCGGATTTAAATTACCTGCAATTTGATTGAGTAATGCACGTTGTTCATCGGTTAGCTCGCCTGTGGTTGGAAGAGGCTTGGGTTGGGCGGATTTGGAGTGTTGTTGAATTTTGCGCGCCGCATGCTGCGCGGCTTCAGAGGATGAGCGAAATGTTGGATTGGTTGGAGATTGTGAGTTTCGTAACTGTCTTTGCGGTGTAAATGACGGTGCCTGTGACCCTCGCAGATTTTGCGGGGCTTGAGCCTTAGCTAGTCTTGGAGGCGCAGATTTTGGTGCTAATGCTTGTGCTGTTGAGTTTGCGCTAATGTTATGGGCTGGGACGGCAGGCGGGGGTAATTTTTGATCCCCGCGTGAGAGACGGATGAGTTTTTCAGCTTCATTGGTTTTCCCTTGAAGCTGCAGGACAAGGGCAAGCTTCTGATGCACGCCTGGATTGGCCCCAGCCTGTGAAGAGGCGCGGCGAAGCCATTTTTCGGCCGTGACAGGATCGCCAGATAAGGCATAATTCAGGCCTAAATTTGCCAGAATATTTGGATCATTCGGTGTGATACGTAATGCGCGGTCATAATGGCGGCGGGCAAGTTCATATTGTTCAGTTTGGTCAAGGGCTGCGCCTTTAAGTGACCAAAGCCGTGCATAATTCGGTGCTATGCGTAAGGCCTCATCAAGAGGCTGGATAGCATTTAATGCGCGTTCAGAAGCGATAAGGCCCGCCGCATATTCTGCGGTTAAATAGGGGTCGCGCGGATAAAGCGCGCGTGTTGTTTGCGCGATTTCGACAGCGCGCTGTGCGTTGCCAAGTTTTCTAACCGCAGCTGAGAGTTTTATCGCGCTTTCAAGGTCAGAGGGGTTGAGATCATATTCGCGGCCCCAAAATGCGGCCTGTGCGAATAAAGGCTGTGTCTCGATATTTGTCCGCATTTCCCGTGTGGCCGGATAATAATTGCTAACATCTAGCTCGTTTTTCGTTTCTTCTTCAGCGGCCGTAAGAGGTTTGGCGATAACGCACCCTGTCAATAATAAGCTCGTGCTTAAAGTTAAGATAAGCGAAAGAGGCTTAAAATTTGCCATGTGAGTCTCCATAATTTTGCCAAATATCGGATGAGATTGGTTGCACCTGCGCTCAATTTCGTTAACAAATGTAAATGAATACAGTTAACGATGCGTTTAGATTTGCATCTGCTAGGAGCCGAATGTCCTTACTTTTTTGTCATTTCGATAAAGTGCCAAATTTAGAGCCTGTTATTCCCATTCATATTCTACGCAATGATGAATGGGAGCTTTATGCTGCTGCCTTATCGCCTGCGCAGTTTAACTATGCGAAGTCCCGTAATTTCGCCGCAGAAACTGGCCAAAGGCTGCAACTGCCAAATGATGCAGGACATATTGATAAGATCTTATTTGGGGCGGGAGCCCAAGACAAAGATACATCTGGCCCGATTGCGGCAGGTCATCTTGGCGGAGCTTTACCCATAGGGTATTATAGCTTTGAGCGCTTGCCAAATAATTGGAACGCTGATCTGGCCGCTATTGGCTGGGGCATGGGTACGTATAAATTTGATCGTTATTTGCCAGATAACCATATAGCTCCGACACTTGTTCTCAGTGATGACCAAGATTTGAAATATATAAAATCTGCGGTCGAGGCGACAAATTTCTGCCGTGACCTGATTAATACACCTGCGAGTGATATGGGCCCCGTGGCTTTACAAGCGGCTGCTGCCAAGCTTGCCCAAAATTATGGAGCAGAGCTGCGTACAACGATTGGCAAAGACTTATTGTCGCAAAATTTCCCGATGATTCATGCGGTAGGTCGCGCAGCACATGAGGAGCCGCGTCTTGTTGAGTTTGAATGGGGACATCCAGAACATCCGCGCCTTGCGCTTATCGGCAAGGGTATCACGTTTGACACAGGTGGTGTGAATATGAAATCGGCGAGCGGAGCGCGTTTGATGAAAAAAGATATGGGCGGGGCGGCGCATGCGCTGGCGCTCGCGCATATGATTATGGAAAACAATCTGCCGATAAGATTACATTGTTTGATCGCGATTGCTGAAAATTCTGTCTCAGCTGGCGCATATCGTCCTGGAGATATTTTAAGCTCGCGCGCAGGACTAAGCGTAGAAATAGATAATACCGATGCCGAAGGCCGTCTTGTTTTAGGAGATGCTTTGGTGCGCGCCGCTGAAGATGACCCCGTATTGATGATAGATTTTGCAACATTGACAGGGGCTGCGCGTGTTGCACTGGGGCCACATTTGCCGCCATTTTTTAGTAATCGGCAGAACCCTGTTGCGGGGGTCTTGGCGCAAACAAGCCGGCAAAATGATCCTGTTTGGCATATGCCGCTCTGGCAACCCTATTTCTCTATGCTCAATTCTTCGATTGCGGATATGAAAAATTCAGGCGGCGGCTTTGCGGGCTCTGTAACGGCCGCTTTATTTTTGGAGCGCTTTGTTAAAGATATGCCGTGGATGCATTTTGATGTGTATGGCTGGAACCCATCGACATATGCAGGCCATCCCAAAGGTGCAGATATGTATGCTGTACGCGGATTATTTAGCTGGCTGAAAGCGGGCGGATTGAACGGTGATTTTTCCGAGTAATAGCCATTGATATGGGCGTTTGAAAAAGTTTCGAGTCTTTTGAATCGCTTAGGGATAATCGCTGTTTTTGTGATGGCTTTGCGCTTGACCACCGAATCTCGATTATGCGAGTCTGGTGTTAGGGAGTGATTTGCAAGGGCCACTTTGGCGGTAAATCAACAGAAACTCTAATTTGGGGGAGGGCAAACGCACATGTCAGTGATTCAAAAACCAGTCACAGCTTTTGCGTCTCAGCCTCATCTTGAAACAACTCATACCCCCAAACCTCTCGCCCCATATCTTAAAAAATTTTCCCGAACAGATAATCTGGCGCTTTGGTATAATGTGACTTTGCAAACGGTTCGGCAAAAAAGTCCAGACCTGACGACGCGCCAACTGGCTTTGTTGATGAGTGTGTATTTAGATAAAGGCCCGCATACAGTCCGCTCGCTTGCCGATAAGCTGGGCGTCACAAAAGCTGTGATTAGCCGGGCGGTTGATCGCCTGTGTAAATATGAATTTATTCAACGTGCACCTGATCCAGCAGATGGCCGTAGTGTTTTACTAAAGCGTACGCCGGGGGGTATTCATTACCTGCAAAAATTTGCTGATATTATCCAAACGGAAATGCCAGATAATGCGCGGCTTTTAGGCAAACCTTAATGCCTGAGCTAAAGGCTGATGCGCGGTTTACTTTGCCTAAAGATGCAGACGCTCCTCAATATAGCACTCGCATTATAAAGCCTTGCGCTGCGCTGCGCCGCCGCGCGGCTCCTCGCGCCCCGCTTGATACAGAATTACTCTACGGACAGGGGGTGGATGTTTATAGCATCAATCAAGGCTGGGCTCTGGTGAAAGCTAGGCCGCTCATAACAGGCCCGCGCCGTAACCATTATGTAGGGTATGTGAAGGCTACAGCCCTTGGACAGGCAAACGCGCCGCAGCATAATGTGCGGATTATAGCCTTGAGTGCGCCTGTCTTTATAAAGCCTGATATTAAGAGCCATATTGTCATGGCATTGCCAATGAATAGTGCTGTGCGGATTTTATCCGAGGATGAAAAATTTATCCAAATGGATACGGGCTATGTTCATGTAAATCATATTGCGCGCACGCCGCATTATAGGGATTACGTCACGGCCGCCGAGCAATTTATCGGCCGTCCTTATATTTGGGGCGGGACGGGCGCTATAGGGGTTGACTGCTCTGGATTAGTGCAAATGGCGCTTTGCGCGGCGGGGTCTGATGCTCCGCGCGACGCGGATCAGCAAGAATTATATCTGGGCAAGGATATATCAGATACAGATTATCAACGCGGCGATTTGATATTTTGGGCTGGCCATGTTGGGATTATGCAAAACCGTTCAAAGCTTTTACATGCCAACGCATTTCATATGGTAACAGCGAGCGAGCCATTATCGGTTGCGACAAAAAGAATTGGCCCGCCGAGGCGAGCCAAAAGATTAGGTTAAGCCTTGAATGAGAGTTTAATGGCCTTCATCAACTTTTTCTTTCACTGTGTCTTTTAAAGCGTCTATTTTATCGCCCGCTTTGTCCTTAGCCCCTTCAATCATAGTATCAGCTTTGTCCTTAGCGCCTTCAATCATGGCACCTGTTTCGTCCTTTACGCCGTCTATCACGGCGTCCATTTTATCTTTGCCGCCCTCGATCATAACGTCCACTTTGTCTTGAGCGCTGCCGTCTAATACTGTGTCAGCGGCTTCCATGACAGTGCCGTCTTTCATCTCTGGTGCCATCGCTTCGGAGGCAGCAGGAGTTGGCTGTGCGATAGGTGAGTTTGCGGCCACACGTAGATATTCAATAACGGCTGCGCGGTCTTCGGCTTTTTTAAGGCCGATAAAGCTCATTTTTGTGCCTTTTAAATATTGGCTAGGTTTTGTCAGAAATCCGTCAAGCTCCTCATATCCCCATGTTAAGCCCGCACCCGTCAGCGCGGCAGAATATGAAAACCCGTCTTTTGACCCGGCAGGATTACCAACAAGATTATAAAGGTTCGGCCCAGTACCATTCGCGCCGCCATTGTTAGCATTATGGCATGATTTGCATTTGTTGAACACTTTTGCGCCTTTGGCAGCGTCCATCGCGCTGACCCATTCAGCTTGCGGGAAAGGTAGCGGCTCGGCCTCGCCCTCTTCAGCTTTTTCTAACTCACCAACAACATAAGCGGGCGTTGCTGGGTAATGATTTTTGATGAAGATATTGGGCGCATTTATGAGCCCCATAACACCAAGACCTGTTGCGAGAACGGCCCCAGCAATTTTATTAAAACCCAATTCATCCATGGGATATGTCCTTAATATTAATCTGTCGCCTCGCGGCTATATCACTTGGGCCTCTTAATATAAAGATATTGCCCAAATGCAAATGGAAAACACCTTGCGGCGAAGGGTCGCAAAGGCTTATGTGCAGAAAATCTATTGAAACAAGCTGGAATCACACAAATGAATGCCATATGATGAAAAATATTGTCTATCAGGGTGTCGAGGGAGCCTATTCCCATCTGTGCTGCCAAGCTTATTACCCTGACTATAAGTCAGTGCCGTGTAATAGCTTTACCGAGTGTTTTGCCAAGGTTCGCGCAAATGAGGCGGATTTGGCCATGATTCCTGTTGAAAACACTGTCGCTGGACGGGTGTCCGATATTTATCACCTTTTACCGGAAGGCGGTTTATCCATTATCGCAGAACGTTACCTTGCCGTGCATCATCAGCTTTTAGCGGTGAAAGGTGCAAAGCTGAGTGATATTCGAACGGCGCGCTCGCACCCTATGGCGCTGGGGCAGGTTCGTAAGCGCCTATCTGATATGCATATTAAACCTGTTGCGGATGTAGATACGGCAGGCGCGGCGCAAGCTGTGGCCACGCTGAAAGATAAAACTGTGGCTGCGATTGCGTCAACTTTGGCGGCTAGTACTTATGATCTGGATATTTTGGCCGCAGACATCGAAGACGCGGCCCATAACACAACACGTTTTGTGGTGTTAGCCAATGAAGCGCTGATGCCTGAGATTGATAGCGGCCCTGTGGTGAGCAGCTTTGTATTTAAAGTCCGCAGCGTGCCATCAGCTCTTTACAAGGCACTTGGCGGCTTTGCGACGAATGGCTTAAATATGACCAAGCTTGAGAGTTATATGGTGGGCGGCTCATTTTCTGCGGCGCAATTTTATGCCGATGTAGAGGGGCACCCTGATGACCCTGCCATGCAAAATGCGATGGAAGAATTAGCGTTTTTTACAGAGAATGTGATCATGTTGGGTACATATCCTGCAGATAAGCTGCGCGGATAATGCCAAATTTGGCTAAAGATATTTGCACATTGCTGTGAGGATTGGCTTTAAATCTTGTTTGAGGCGGCTTTGAAACTTATATCGCGAACATGATGCGTAAAACCTCTATAGCTATTTTCTTGGCCGCCTTGTCTATGAGTACCGTATGGATAAGCGTGCCTGCTTTTGCCGCTGAACCTGCTATTTATACGAGCTGGAAAAACAATATTGGCGCTGGCGGTTATGATGTTGTGAGCTATTTTTCAGGCGTGCCTGCCAAAGGTAAGGCTGAATTTACGGCCGATTATATGGGCGCGCAGTGGCAATTTTCTACGCAGGCAAATCTGGATTTATTTGAAACGAACCCTAAAGCTTTCGCGCCGCAATATGGCGGCTATTGTGCATGGGCCGTGGCGAAAGGTAAACTCGCCAAGGGCCGGCCCCAGCATTGGACGGTTGAAGATGGTAAGCTGTACTTGAATTTTAACAAGAAAATTAAAGCGCGCTGGGAAAAAGACAAAAGCACGTTCATCATGCAAGGCGATGCAAATTGGCCCGCAATTTTAGATAAATAATCGCTAAGGCTTTAAGGCGTATTTTCTAACCAATACCCTAATAATTGGCGCGCGATTGTGGTTTTAGGGGGGCGTATGAAGGCGGCTTTGTCTTTATCATTGCCGTTCATAACGAAATCCACCTGTTCGCGCGTGAACCACTGCGCGTCCTCAAGTTCGGCGGTGTTCAGAGTAACCTCCGTATCAATAGCCTCGCATATCATGCCAATCATCAACTGGCTTGGGTAAGGCCAAGGCTGGCTGAAGATATAATGCGGGTTTTTGATTTTCACGCCAACCTCTTCAAAGACTTCGCGCGCCACGCTTTCTTCGATAGTTTCGCCCGGCGAGACAAAGCCCGCTAAGGCGGACATAGCTTTACTCGGCCAGCCAATGCCGCGGCCAAGCAAAACCTTATCTTTATGCGTCACAAGCATAATGACGACAGGGTTTACCCTCGGAAAATGCTCTGTGTTGCAATGATTACAAACGCGCTTTGCGCCCATGTCATCAGGGACTGACCCGCCGCCGCAATTTGCGCAATATCTATGGCTAGCATGCCAATCAAAAAGAGACTTAGCTCGGCCAGCTATTGCCAAATCATCGGCGTGCATTTTGGCCCCGCCAAGACGTAGCTCAAAGAAATTATCTTCAGGTAAAAACTCTGTAACATCTTGCAAATTTGCGGCAAATATAGGCCGCGCACCTTCAAGGCCTAAAAATATTGGGCCAGGTTCATAAAGATTGTGCCCAATAAGTTCTGAGGGGTGAATACGGTGCAGGCGTGCATTTTTGCCTATACCTGCCTTGCCGTTATGAAGCAGGACAGCCCGCGCGGATGGCATGGCGAGGAATGTCTGTATATGTTCTGGCGTGCGTTTATCTTCGGCGTAATCAAGCGGTGCGCCGCCAAAAGGCATGGTAAAGGAATTTAAATTTGACATAGCGCCGCATAACGCCTTTGGAAGGCTCTGGCTAGTGAATATCCAACTTATGAAAATAATGGGTTAAACATAGCAGAAAGACTTGCATGGGCGCGTGCGGGCGCTTAAATGCAATCTCGGAAGGTTGGTTTGGACGTTATCCTTGTTAACCCGGTCAGGGCGGGAACGCAGCAGCCGCATGTGAGATTTTAACGGGTCAGGTTCAGCCTTCCACTTTATATTTTTGGCTTACCGCCCGCCAAGCCAAGGCATGTATCTGCAGCTTGCCACCCGCCAACCCAAGGCATGTGATATTTGCGGCTATTGTTTACAAGCAAAACGATACATCTCGGCCTATATGCCTATCATGATTTTATCCACTTCCCCCGCCTTATAATCCTGCCTATATAACCTTATGAGCGAGTCTCCCACTATATCCGATTCTGCCCCTGCCTATCAGGTTTTGGCGCGCAAATATCGCCCATCAACATTTGAAGATATGATTGGCCAAGATGCCATGGTGACAACGCTGAAAAATGCGTTTGAAGCGGGACGGGTTGCCCATGCCTTTATGATGACAGGGGTGCGCGGTATTGGCAAAACAACGACAGCGCGTTTGTTGGCGCGCGCGCTAAATTATGAAAGTGAGACGGTCAATGGCCCCAGTGTTGAGCTAGCAACATTAGGCAAGCATTGCGAGCTGATTATGGCGTCCACACATATGGATGTGCTGGAAATGGATGCGGCCTCTCGTACGGGCGTAGAGAATATGCGCGAAATGCTAGACGGGGTGCGATATGCGCCTGCGACAGCCCGCTATAAAGTCTATATCATTGACGAGGTGCACATGCTCTCGACGGGCGCGTTTAACGCCTTGCTCAAAACACTTGAAGAACCGCCCGACCATGCGAAATTTATTTTTGCCACAACAGAAATCCGAAAAGTACCGATTACGGTGCTATCGCGCTGTCAACGTTTTGATTTGCGGCGTGTCGATGCAAGTATTTTAGCCCAGCACTTACGCGGCATTTGTGATAAAGAAAAAGTGGCTATATCGGATGAAGGTCTGGCGATGATCGCACGCGCGGCTGAAGGCTCTGTGCGCGATGGCCTCTCATTACTAGATCAAGCTATTGTCCAAGCAGGCCTTGGCGGGGACGAGGTTACAGGCGAGCAAGTGCGCACGATGTTGGGGCTTGCAGATCGGGTGCGAATTTTAGATCTGTTTGATATGGCTGCGCGCGGCGATACGAAAGGCGCATTAATGGAAATGCGCGCACAATATGATGACGGGGCTGACCCGTCTGTTGTTATGCGAGATTTGCTCGATATTTGTCATGATATAAGCCGGGCTAAAACTTTGGGGCAAGATGCTGAATTTGATGTTGCGCCAGATCAAGCCGTGCGTATGCGCGATATGGGCGAACTTTATACGACAGGGCAGCTCACGCGATTTTGGCAGATATTGATGGCAGCGCATAATGATGTTCGTCTTGCGCCTGTGCCTTTGGCCGCTGCGGAAATGGCTTTATTAAAACTCTCTTTAACAGGGCAGATGCCGCCGCCTGAACTGGCTGCGCAAATCATTACCCAAGCTCAAGCCATGCAAGCGAGCGGTGAGGCTGGATTGCCGCAAATCACACATACAGGGCCGACATCAAGCGCCTCGCCGAGTGCGTCTGCGGGCCATAGTGTATCTCATGATAATCCGTCCCCTCAGACAATGTCCACAACGACAATGTCCACAGCGATGTCGACGCCGCGCATAAGTCCATCGTCAGAGGTGGCAATGTCTATGGTGACGGCTCCCAAACCTATAGAGCCAAATCCGCAAAACCTGCGAATTGAGAGCTTGCAAGATTTCACGCAAGCCCTACCAGATCATAAAGTTATGCTAAAATCCGATATAGAGCGCTATGTGCGGGTTGTCAGCTTTAAGCCTGGAGCGCTTGAGATTAACATTACAGATGATAAAAAAAGATCCACCTTGATGGGGCAGATCGTCCAAGCCTTTTCAGATATGACAGGTGAGTTATGGGTTGTATCTCCGTCAAATGAATTGGGTCAGCCGCCTTTACGGGAGCAAGCGCGCGATAAAAAATCTGCGCAAGATGCCGAAGACCGGGCGCATCCAGCCTTTGAGCATAGCTTATTATCTAAGGCGAAATTGCTCGATATTTATGACCGCGCAGACAATGTGATACGCGGGGATTTCTCGCCAATAGATTTAGATGAGGATTAAGCCATGAAAGATTTGATGGGTTTGATGAAGCAAGCCAAAGAGATGCAAGCCAAAATGGAAACCGCCCAAGCACAGGTCGCCGATTTGGTTGCGCAAGGCCGTTCTGGCGGCGGGCTTGTTACGGTGACTTTGGCCGGAGAAGGCAATATGAAAGCCTTAAAAATTGACCCGAGCCTATTATCCTCTGAGGAGGCCGAAATCGTTGAGGATTTAATCATCGCTGCTTATCAAGATGCTAAGGTTAAGCTTGATATGGCCAAGGCTGAGGCTATGAAAAGCGCGATGGGCGATATACAGCTCCCGCCTGGTATGAAGATGCCGTTTTAATTCGGCTGCTCCGTAATGTCTGGCCCCAATGTTAGTCCTGAGATTGACCGTTTAATTCGGTTGCTGGCCAAGTTGCCTGGTCTGGGGCAACGCTCTGCGCGGCGCGCGGCTTTAGAGCTGCTGAAAAAACCAGATGGACTTATGGTGCCGCTATCACAAGCGATGGCGGATGCTGCCGAGCGTATTTCTACATGCGGGACATGCGGGAATGTTGATGCGCTCAATCCGTGCCATATTTGCAGCGCGCCAAACCGCGATCCTGCCATGATTTGTGTTGTGCAAGATGTGTCGGATTTATGGGCGATGGAACGGGCAGGGGCCTTTCGCGGTACTTATCATGTGCTTGGCGGAACATTATCGGCCTTAGACGGAATAAGGCCAGAAGATTTGAATATTGCCGCACTGATTTCGCGTGCGCAAAGCGCGCAAATTACCGAAATTATCTTGGCTATGAACGCAACTGTCGACGGTCAAACGACAGCCCATTATATTACAGATCATCTTGAAAATACGGGCGTGAAGGTTTCGAGGCTGGCTCATGGCGTGCCCGTTGGCGGCGAGCTTGATTATTTGGATGATGGCACGATTACAGCTGCGATGAAAAGCCGCCGCCCATTTTAAAGGAGCGCTGTTTTGTAGCGCCATGATGGATGTGACGTTTGAGCCATTATCATCATGAAACTCTCACATGAGCGTGACAAAGCGTTAATTGAACGTGTATCTGGCTTGCTCTATCTATGAGCCTAACAAAGCGGTTAATAATTTACAAAAACACGCCGCTATATGAAAAGAGATAGGCGCATAAAATGCCAAAATTTTTGAATAAAAGAGCGATTTCACTCGCCGCAATTATAGCGATTTCTATTGGATTTACGGCCGTTGCCGATAATGTCATGCACGCCCCTAAAAATGAGAATGTGGTTCAAAAAACTATATCCTCTAGCCTAATTGCGCGCGGTGAGTTTCAAGGTCAATCCGAAGATGATGCCTCTGGCGAAGCGTTTGTGATGAAAACGGCCCGCGGTTATGTTTTGGTTTTATCTTATGACTTCTCACTCAAAGAGAGCCAATCGGCTGTGCTGGGGTTTGGCCAGAACGGAAAATTCGTCCAAGAAACACGCTTTGCGGCTTTGCGCGCAAATTCAGGTCGCCAGACATATATTTTGCCTGAAAACTTGACGCCAACGGACTTTACTGAACTTTATGTATGGTCAGACGCCAATAGTTCGCCGTTAAGTATGGCGACATTAAATTGAGATAAATCATAAACCATTTGACCCTATCTCGCTTTTAGCAAACACCCTGTTGCATAGATAAGGCCGAGCTTTATAAAGATGTCAGGGGGAGATAATCATGCAAAATAAATCAACACTTATATTAAGCTTATTGCTGGCCATAGGATTTTTATTTTTTGGTGTGCAGAAATTTGGCGCAGAAAATATTGTTTTTGAAACAATTGCTGAGCGTTCAGGCTTATCCATTTTTGAACCCTATGTGCGAATTTTCACAGGCATTAGTGAAATTTTAGTGACTATTTTACTCCTTATCCCGCGCACGCGTCTCATGGGCGGCCTGTTAGGGCTTGGCTTATTGATTGGCGCGATTGGGTTTCACATATCCCCATGGCTCGGGATTGATGTGCCAACTATTGGGCATTTTTTGTTTATTGTTTCCTGTTTGATGACAGTTTTATCCGCGATCAATATATATTTGCTTAGAAAGTCAGGGGCCAAGCTGTTTTAAAGCTTAGGGCTTATCTAGCTTCATTTAGCCTTAAATTTCTTCAAGCGTGGATGTGCCAGAGCTTTTATCCCCGCTTGTCCATTGCCAGCTCTCATATAGGCGTAATTTATTGCCAGCGAGCTGTTCAGGCTCACTGATACCCATGCCTGTTCGCAGTTGCTCATCTATTGTGACATGGTGATAACGAAAGTCGAGCCAGCCATTTTCGCGTATAGTGCCGATTAACTGTCCAAATTGAATATCTCCGCCAGAATATGTTGCGGTGACTATATGTTCGCGTTGATCATATTTAAAAATTGTCTCGGAATTTGTTTGCGAGTTTTTAGATGTGGCGACAGGTCGAAATAATCGTCCACCAAAATAGATATAAGGCTTCGTCATATTGTCTTGTCCTTAATTATCGTTTGCACATCTTAAAATCCATATGAATGGATTATATTTTGCTGAAACCTGTGTGAAGGTTTAATCAGATTTGCGCTTTTTAAAAGGCTCAACATTATCACTTGTGATTTGGGCCTGCGTATCCGTTGTTTCGGGCATATCAAGACTGTCAATTTTATCGGCACGTTTCGTAATTTTTTCTGTACTGATACGGATTTTGCGTATGTCTTCCGTGCTTTGGTTGAAATGGCTTTGAAGTTTGGCAACGCGTTCATCAAGTAAGCTGACATCTTTGGCCATCATGCCGACTTCGCGCTGAATAATATGAGCTTGCTCTCGCATGGCGGCATCGCGCATGACGGCGCGCATTGTATGTAAGGTTGCCATAAAGGTTGTCGGGGAGACGATCATAACTTTGCTGGAAAACCCCTTTTCAATCACTTCCGGGAAATTTGCATGTAACTCGGCATAGATGGCCTCACTTGGTAGAAATAATAAAGCCAAATCATGCGTTTCGCCAAAAATTAGATATTTACTGGCGACATCTTTGATGTGGCGCAAAACATCATTGGCAAAATCACGTTGGGCGCGCTGCGTATCAGGCGTGTTATCCGCTGCGGTTAAGCGCCGCCAAGCTTCCATTGGGAATTTACTATCAATCGCTACATCGCCTTGTCCTGCGGGCAAGTGAATAAGTGCATCAACGCGCTTGCCATTAGATAATGCATATTGAAAAGAATAGGCCTTTGGCGGCAGATAAGTTTCAATCAAATCCTGCATTTGTTTTTCGCCAAAGGCTCCGCGAGATTGTTTATTGGAGAGTAGGTTTTGCAATCCTGACACTTCGCCAGACAGCGTTTCAATGTTTTTTTGAGCGCGGTCAATCAACGCAAGACGTTCGTGGAGCTGTTTCATGCTCGCACTATTGCGCTCTTGCGTGTTTAAAATAGAGGCACCGACATGCTGCGAGACTTTATCGAGGCGTGTATCGAGTTTGTCCTGAAAGGCTGCATCGCGTTGTGCGCTATTTTCAGCAAATTGCGAGATGCGCCCCTGTAGCTCAATTTGTTGCTGGTTCATATGTTGCAACTGCTGTTGTAAGCGCTGGGCCGTATTTTTATCTCTGCGGTCAAATATTAAAGCCAAAAAAACGCCGAGCAATAAAAGCAAGGCGCCAATTAAAAGCTCGGCAATAGTCAGGCCGATGCCTGAAAATTCTAAGACAGGTTCCATATTTGTTCTGGTGGCATAAAATCATCAAAATGGGAAGGGAATTATTCCGCGATGTCTTATCAGAGCAGAGGATATATCGTCATTCTAAAATGACGCATAAAAAAGCCTCGCTGGCTAGGCGAGGCATTTATTGCACATAAGAGCGCGCGAGGGAGGGTCGCGGCGCGCTTAAGGCTTTATATAATGACGCTTTATGCGCTCATTCTGTCTTTGGCAGGATCGCGCAACACATAACCACGGCCCCAAACAGTTTCGATATAGTGATCGCCTTGCGTGGCAGAGGCTAATTTTTTGCGAAGCTTACAAATAAAGACGTCGATAATTTTAAGCTCTGGCTCATCCATACCGCCATAGAGGTGGTTGAGGAACATCTCTTTGGTTAGCGTTGTCCCTTTCCGTAGTGATAGAAGCTCTAGCATTTGATATTCTTTGCCTGTTAGGTGAACGCGGTGATCGCCAACTTCGACAGTTTTGGCATCTAGGTTCACTTTGATGTCGCCTGTTGTGATAACTGACTGGCTGTGACCTTTAGAACGGCGCACAACGGCGTGAATACGGGCTACAAGCTCATCTTTGTGGAAAGGCTTTGTCATATAATCATCTGCGCCTGTGCCAAGTCCGCGAACTTTGGTGTCAATGTCAGATGTGCCTGATAGAATAAAGATCGGTGTATTCACTTTTGACATACGCAATGTTTTAAGAACTTCAAAACCAGGCATGTCAGGCAGGTTCAGATCGAGTAATATAATATCATAGTCATATAATTTGCCAAGATCGACGCCTTCCTCTCCTAAATCAGTGGTGTAAACGTTGAAGCCTTCTGATTTTAGCATCAATTCGATGCCCTGTGCTGTGGCACTATCATCTTCAATAAGAAGTACGCGCATATTTTCCCTCCCAGGCGAATCAATATCTCATAGCCGATGAGATATGGTTAATGGAACTTAAGCTCTATGGGAATCCCGTAAATCAAATGTTAACAGAATTAAGCATTTTGTGAAAAAAGTTAAATTTATATAATTTAAGGGAGTCTTACTGCGGATTTTCTCTTAAAGTCATTTTTAACCACGCTCCTTTACTTGGTCGTAAACCTAATAGGCTATGAAGATAGCAAGATGGCAACAGAGCAAAGCTCGGGCCGTATAATTGGTGAATTATTGGGTAAGGTGAAAAATATGGCACATTCTATGGATAAGAGTGTCCAGCAAACACGGTTTCAGATCGCAGATCTGCAAAAACGTATTGCTGTATTAGAGGCGACACGTGAAGATTTAGAACGTCAAATACGTAAGTTGAACGACAGTGTGCCCGAAGATGAAGTTGAGGCAAATGCGCAAAAAGACGGTTATGTAGCTTATGGATCATATGCTCAATCCGTCATAACGCGTAAAGATAACTTACGCCGCTCACTTGGTGATATAAGTACGCAAAGCTCTGATCTTAGCGCGGATCTGCGTATTGCATTAGATGCGTTAGATAGTTTTGAGCGGGTACGTGCCAGACAAATGGCGGCAAAGGCTGAAAAAGCGATGTTGCGCAGAGCTAGCTAAATCCATGTGAGCCTTTGGTTCAAATCTAAATAATAATAGGCCCAGCTCTTTAGCTGGGTCTTTTTTTATCTAAGTGCCTTTTTTAAGTGCTTGGCCTAGCGCTATCATTATAGGGCCGCAAACTTATAGAACGGACTGTGTTTTATACGGCGTAATGTGCAATAAATAATGATTATTTAAGTCTAAATGCTGCACGCGGCGGTTATAGTTATGTATCAAAACCTATAGTATGAATACTTTTTAGACTTAAATGCCTTCTATTGGCATGGTTTTAAGTATTTTTCTTACAATTCAGAGCTTTCCTGGAATTTATTTTTTTTTGAACCTTGTGTCGTTTTGGGACGACATAGGTTCGTAAATTTAAAAGTGAGTTGGGCGTAATGCGTCTGGCTTTCATGTGGTTTTCGTTTTTAATTTGGTAAATCTGGAGAAATACCTATGCATACCCCCATTGCTTCCCCCCTTGGCAATCGTAAGCGTTCAAAATTCGCTATGACAGCCTCCACATCAGCTTTGTCTCTTGTTTTGGCTGCGAGTTTAGCGCCGGCTGTCAATGCACAAACTGTTATCAATGATGGCGATAATATCACCGTTACTAGCCAAGCCGATGGCGAAACAATCACAGCTGCTGCAGGCGTTACAAGCACCGTTGACGGCGCGCCAGTTGTTGTTTTTGCCAATGATGACGTGACACTGGACAATTCAGGGACATTATCGACATTAGGCGTAACGCAAACAGTTCAAATTAATGCAGATACAGTTGGCGGAGTTGTTCTTAATAATGAAACAGGTGTTATCCAAGCCGATAGCCGCGCGATTAATGTTGATGGTCAAGATGTTCTTATTATCAATGATGGCCAAATCCTTGGTACGGGCGACCAACGTAATGGGACTATCTACGGAAATTTAAGCTCAAATAATATCACACTCATTAATAGCGAAACAGGTGTTATTGATGCAGGCATGGGAAATAACGGCAGCGGTGTTGCTATACAGCTAAATGGTGATGTGCTTGTTGACGGTGTTATTGACAATTCTGGTGTCATTCAAGGCCGCGGCCAAGCAGATGCCGCAGGCGGCACAGCGGGCGATGGCATCCGCTTATTCGAAGCAGGCAGCACATTTATAGGGGCGATTAATAATGGTGTTACTGGTGTTATTGCGTCTGAATCAAATGTTGGTACAGTCGCTGGCGTAAGAATTGCCGAAGGCGTAAACTTCCAAGGCACATTAGATAATGATGGTACAATTTCGGGTGTCCGTAATGGTGTTTACTTCGGAAGCGGTGATCACACTGACGCCATCGTCACGAATAATGGCACGATTTCTTCCGATAGCCGCGCGTTTAATTTGGACGGAACTGGCCTAACCGTTGTCAATAATGGCGAAATCATCGGTACAGCCTCACAGCGTAACGGTACATTTTATGCAGACGGTACAGCGGATGACTTTATTGTCATCAATACAGGCACGATTGATGCGGGTATAGGTAATGAAGGCTCTGGTTTTGGAGCTGAAATTGGCGGTGCAGCAGATGGCGCCAATACATTCACACTGACAAATTCAGTTTCTGGTATAATCCAAGGCCGCGGCAACGCAGCTGCGGGCGTCAATGCCGCAGGTGACGGCGTCCGTATTGGCAATGTTGGGAATACAGGTATTGCCGAGGCGACCATTACAAACTCTGGTCTGATCGACTCTGAAGGCGCTAATGGGACAGTTGCTGGCCTGCGTGTTGTGAACGGTGTTGGTTTCCAAGGCACGTTGACTAATACAGTAGACGGTACAATCTCTGGCGTTCAAAACGGCGTTTACTTCGGTACAGGCGATCACACGGGCGGTGTTGTGAACAATGCTGGCACGATCTCATCTGATAGCCGTGCGTTTAACGTTGATGGCACAGGTCTTGTTGTTAATAACTCTGGTACGATTTTGGCGACAGGCCAACAGCGTAACGGGACGTTCTATGCAGATAGCACAGCGCAAAACTTCACATTGAATAACCTTGAAGGTGGTGTGATTGATGCAGGTATGGGCCTTGAAGGCGCAGCCTTCTCTGTTGAGCTTGACGAAGCTGGTAACGATTTTACAATCAACAATGCAGGACTTCTGCAAGGCCGCGGTGCAGCCGCACCGGCCGCGCCAAATGCTGGTGACGGTATCCGCTTTGAGCGTACACGCGTTGCAGGCGCATTGGACGGGACAACAACAGGTCTGTTTACAGGGACTGTGAATAACCTTGCAGGGGGCCAAATTCTGGCTGAATCTGATAATGGTACGACAGCAGGTCTTCACTTTGTGAACGGCACAAGCTTCCAAGGTACAATTAACAATGCTGGTACAATCGCAGGCGTGCAAAACGGTGTTTACTTCGGGAACTCTGTTGCGGCGGGCGGTGCTGACCATACGGGCGGCGTGTTCAACAACCTAGCTGGCGGTGTTGTGTCATCTGACAGCCGTGCGTTTAACATTGATGGCCTTGGCCTGACAGTGAACAATGCTGGTGACATCCTCGGCACAGCCGCACAGCGCAACGGTACACTTTACGCCGATGGCACTGCGACGGACTTTACCGTCAACAACTCCGGTACAATTGATGCTGTTGTTTCTGGCTCAGGCTTTGCTGCTGAGATCGGCGTGGATGGTAACGCCTTCACATTCGACAACTCGGGCACAATTGCTGGACGTGGACAGGGCGACGCCGCTACTGGCGCAGCTGGCGACGGTTTCCGGATTGGTAACGTTGGCAATGCAGGTCTTGCGACGGTTGCAATCACAAACTCTGGTACAATTAGCTCTGATAGCTTGGTTGGCACAACTGCTGGCTTGCGCATCGTCAATGGCATCTCTGCAGCTGGTACAATCGTAAACTCTGGTACGATTTCTGGTGCCCAGAACGGTCTATACCTTGGTAACAGCACAGATGCTGGACCAGCGGATTTCTCTGACCTTGTCATCACCAACACAGAAACAGGTGTAATTTCCTCTGGTTCACGCGCTGTGAATATCGATGGAACAGGTGTTACGCTGAATAATGCGGGTACTATCTTGGGAACTGGCAATCAGCGTAATGGGACACTTTATGCTGACGGTACGGCTCAGGACTTTACTGTTAACAACCTTACAGGCGGCGTCATTGATGCGGGCGAAGGTCTTGACGGCTCTGGTTTTGCTGCTGAAATCGGCGCGGATGGTAACACATTCACATTTGATAATGCAGGGACAATCCAAGGCCGCGGCCAAGGCGCCTTTAGTGACGGCTTCCGTGTTGGTAATGCAGGTAATGTAGGTGTTGCGACAGTTGCCATCACCAATTCTGGCCTCATCAACTCTGAAAGCACAGGCGCAGGCGCAGTCTCTGGCCTACGCTTTGTCAACGGTATTAGCTTTGCAGGTACGATTGACAACTCAGGTACGATCTCTGGCGCACAAAATGGGGTTTACTTCGGAAACCCTGTTGCGGGCGAAGGTGCAGACCACTCTAATGGTGTGTTTAATAACCTAGCTGGCGGTGTTATCTCATCTGACAGCCGTGCGTTCAACATCGACGGAACTGGCCTGACAGTGAATAACTCTGGCTCTATCCTAGGGACAGGCAATCAGCGTAACGGCACAGTCTAC
>CALFUN010000025.1 GCA_937929915.1 uncultured Caulobacterales bacterium
CGGCGATAGACCACAGCGCGCTCATTCTGCCAAGAGCCAAAGACGGCGTTAATGGCCCCGTCAAGCTGCTCTTGCGGGTCTTGCGGAAAATCACGGCCCAAAGCCTTATGCGCCGCCGCTTTGAATTGGGTAATGATCTGCGCCCAATCCTCGGCCTGCATTTCCGTATCCAGCATATAGCCTTGCATGTCTTTATGGCGTTCTAAAATATCTTCGAATTTATGGTGATGCACACCCAGCACAACATCGGAATACATGGTGATAAATCGGCGATAGCTATCCAGCGCAAAACGCTCATCACCCGATAAGGCCGCCAGACCCTGCACCGTGGCATCATTAAGGCCCAGATTAAGCACCGTATCCATCATCCCCGGCATAGAGGCCCGCGCGCCAGAGCGCACAGAGACTAGTAGCGGATTACTGGCATCGCCAAATGTCTTACCCGTCAAGCCTTCAATATGCGCTAGGCCTTGCGCAATCTGCGCGTTCATATCGGCAGGATATTGCTCGCCATTATCATAATAATAGGTGCAGACATCGGTGGTGAGCGTAAAGCCTGGCGGAACAGGCAGGCCGAGACTGGCCATCTCCGCCAGATTAGCGCCCTTACCGCCTAAAAGGTTTTTCATGGTGGTGTCGCCTTGCGCGCTACCGCCGCCAAAATTATAAACCCATTGCGTCATCGTCTCGCCCATCTGGTGGTTAAGCTAGCCTTGAATCGCCTCAAAATCTGCGATTTGGCGCGCTATATCACGGATATTTAAAAGAAGCTTAAGATTGTTGTCTTTGACAGCGGTGTCATCGGAAATAACTTGAACCTGTGTGAAAAAAGCATCAATCGGTGCGCGTAATTGGGCAAGGCCTTGCATCGCGGCGCTATAATCCTCACGCGCAAGTGCGGTTTTAATCTCCGTTGACGCGATTTGCAGCGCATCAAACAAAGCCGCGCCGTAGGGGTCAGTTGGACGGGATGGTTTAGTGTCAGGCGCGTTTCCATACAGCGGTTCGCTAATAATTGGGTCTGGTGGCATCAGAAAACTATCAAGCAAATTACCTTTCTTGACCTCTGACTTAAGAATATTAACCGCGCGTTTATACCCCGCCAGCAGGTTCTCCCCCTCATCCGTCGATAGGAAGGCTTGCACGGCTTTAACGCGGTTGACGATAGATACGAGGTCATCTTCATCCCCTGACATCGCCGCATCAATAATGTCGTGACGCATACCTTGGTCGCGCAGATAGACTTTGAGACGGTCTAGGATAAAGGCGAGGAGGTCTTTGGATTGGTCCCACATTAATTGGGTAAGCTTAATAAAAGCTTCTGCAATATCTCCATCTATATCTACAGATAACTTTTCAATCTGCAATTTAATTGCATCTTTCTCTGGTTGGGAAATAGGTAAAGATAATCTCAGTGCAAGAGTCAAAAGTTGTTCTTCAAATTCATATGCCTTACTTTGGTAGGAGTTTTGGCCTCTCTTTAACATAGGTCCAAGCATCGCCCTATCTAACCAGAACAAGAATGAACCTCGTCCCATTTCCTCTATGAAACGAACGTCATTCTCTAGCACAATCCGCACAACCCCAAGAGCCGCCCGCCGCAGCGCATAGGGGTCTTTGGAGCCTGTGGGTTTTTCATTAATCGCCCAAAAGCCAACCAGCGTATCGAGCTTATCCGCCAGCGCAACCGCCACAGCTACGGGATTTGTCGGGACAGCATCGCTTGGCCCTTGCGGTTTGTAATGCTCTTCAATTGCAGTCGCGATGTCTTCGTCGCCGCCTTCATTGCGGTACATTTGCGCGCCGATTTGACCTTGGAGCGAGGTAAATTCCACCACCGTCTGCGTGACCAAATCACATTTGGCGAGCCTCGCCGCTTGTTCCGCTTTATCCGCATCCGCGCCGACTTTAGGGGCCAGTTCTCGCGCCAACGCAGCGACACGCTCCGCTTTATCTTGAATAGAGCCAAGCTTTTTATGGAACACGACGCTACCGAGTTTATCGTAATATTCTATCAGCGGTATCTTGGCGTCTTCGGTCTGGAAAAACCGCGCATCGGACAGGCGCGCGGAAATCACCTTGCCATTACCTTTTTTAATCGCCGCCCCGCCATCAGGCGCGATTTGATTGGCCACAATAATATAATGCGCGGCGAGCTTGCCTGTTTTAGGGTCGCGCACGGTAAAAGTTTTTTGATGGGTTTTCAGGGTCAGGCGAATGACTTCATCGGGCAGTTTTAAAAACTCTGGATCCATATCCCCAAGCAAGACTACGGGCCATTCTGTCAGTCCCGATACTTCATTGAGCAAGCCGTCATCTTCGACCAATTCAAGCCCTTTATCGGCACATAATTTACGCGCATCGCTTAGAATAATCTCTTTGCGCTTTTGCGCAGAGACAAGCACATGGCCTTGGTTTTCCAATGTCTCAATATAGTTTTCAAAGCCATTAATTTCAAACGGGCCTTTGCCGTGACGGCGATGGCCTTCGGTGATATTAGAGGCCGTAATCCCGCCAGCCTGAACAGGGATAATTTGCCCATCCAGCAAGCAAATCATGCGCTGTAATGGTCGCACCCAGCGAAAATGGTTCGCGCCTGATTTCATAGATTTCGGCCATGGAAAATCGTTCAGAATAGACGGGATAATCTCGCTGATAATGTCAGAGCTTGGGCGGCCTTTGGACGATGTTATCGCCACATAAAACTCCCCTTTTTTATCAGATTTGACTTGTGCCTGCGAAATATCGGTCAGTCCCGCCGCTTTCATAAAGCCCGCCAATGCTGGCTCGGGCGCGCCGACACGCGGCCCCTTGCGCTCTTCGTTAACATCAGGGGATTGCGCGGGAATATTGGCGGTAAAAACAAGTCGGCGCGGGCCTGTGAAACTTTGCACATTATCTACAGTTAGCCCTGATTTTTTCAAACCGTCTGTTATGGCTTTGGCAAGATCGCTACCTGCCCGCACTTGCATCCGCGCGGGGATTTCTTCGCAGAAAATTTCAATAAAGAATTCACTCATAATTGCCACGCACGGTCTGTCACAGTTGTCTCATGCTTCACATGGGCCTGCGCGCAGCCCTTAGCCAAATCCCGAACGCGCTTGATATATTCTTGGCGCTGGGTCGGTGACACCACACCGCGCGCATCAAGCAGGTTAAATAAATGCGAGGCCTTAAGCGCATGTTCATAAGCCGGTAGCGGCAAAGGCTTATCCAGCGCGAGCAAGGCTTGGCATTCGGCTTCGGCCATTTTGAATTTGTCGAGGATTTTCTCGCTATCGGAGTGTTCGAAATTATAGGTCGATTGCTGCACTTCATTTTGGTGGAATACATCCCCATAAAGCACTTCGGGTGTGCCGTTCGCATCATTGGCATCGGTAAAAACCAGATCATAGACATTATCGACATTTTGAACATACATAGCCAAGCGCTCTAGCCCGTAAGTTAACTCGCCAGAGACAAGGTCAAGATCAAGCCCGCCAACTTGCTGGAAATAGGTATATTGCGAGACTTCCATCCCGTCGCACCACACTTCCCAGCCAAGCCCCCAAGCGCCCACGGTTGGGTTTTCCCAATCATCTTCAACAAAGCGAATATCGTGCAAATCTCGGTCAATACCAATCGCATCCAAACTCCCCAAATATAGCTCTTGGTAATTGGGCGGATTGGGCTTCATAATGACTTGAAACTGGTAATAATGCTGCAAGCGGTTTGGATTTTCACCATAACGTCCATCTGCGGGACGGCGTGATGGCTGCACATAGGCCACATTCCACGGCTTTGGCCCCAGCGAGCGCAGCACAGTGGCAGGATGTAGCGTACCCGCGCCGACCTCTGTGTCAAATGGCTGTAAGATCACACATCCCTGCGCGGCCCAATAATTTTGCAGCGTTAGGATTAAGCCTTGAAAAGATAAAGGGGTATCATTTTTTTTTGCCATAATGGCGCTATGTATTGGATTGAGGTCGAATTTCAAGCTTTAAAGCGACATCAATTCATTCCCAAGCCCTGCAGCATCTAAAATCTCTCGCGCCTCTTGTGCATCTTCATCAATTACCATGAGACGTCGCCGCAACGTCATGGTTGACCCATCCAGTACGGAAGCATGCATATCAAATAGGAAGCTCTCAATCTGAGCATCTTTTAAAAGCGCTTGTGCGTAACTTAATGTAACGGGGTTCATCGTGCGAATAAGGCAAATCATAAAGGCATCCAAGCAGCTTACCTTAGATTTGGGTATTAAGACACAACAATACAAGATAACGGCTTTATACCGCGCAGATCATGCGTGGTAGATCTCTGCCTCTAATCCCGCAAGTGACAAGGCCCGCCGCGCCGCAGCTTCATCCTCATCAATCACCATAAGACGGCGCGGAATCGCGCCTATTGAGCCTTCAATGATAGAGGCATTGGCATCGAGGATAAAATAATCAATCATTGAGTCTTTTAAAATGGCTTCAGCGAAATTTAATGTCGCCGGATTCACAGTTTTCATTATACAAATCACGATAACATCCATTTTATAAATAGCGGCGTTATGTTACGCCATAAACACTTGCCGTATGCCCTATCGCAGACTAAGTTATAGGCCAATACAAAAAGGCGGTTCGCATAGTCAGCGTTTTACCGTATAGAGAGATACATTGAACGCACCTGCGCAAATTCAAACTGACAAAGCCCTCAGCCCCGCCCAAACTCTTTGGGATATGTCTGGCGACGATATGGCCGCTGTTGATACCCTCATTTTAGAGCGCATGCAGAGCCCTGTTGGTATGATTCCGAACTTGGCAGAACATCTCGTTGGGGCGGGCGGAAAACGCTTGCGGCCATTGCTGACGATTGCTGCGGCCAATATGTGCGGATATTCTGGCACATCTCATCATAAACTCGCCGCAGCTGTCGAATTTATTCACAGTGCGACCTTGCTCCATGATGATGTTGTTGACGAAAGCGCGCTTCGCCGCGGCAAAAAGCCCGCAAATTTAATTTGGGGCAATAGCGCCTCTATTTTAGTCGGCGATTTTCTCTTTGCGCGCGCCTTTAACTTGATGGTGGAAACAGGATCCATGCAAGCTTTGGGCATTTTGTCCAATGCTGCCTCTGTCATCGCGGAAGGCGAAGTGCAGCAGCTTGCCGCATTGCGTAATATTTCGATGACCGAAGCGGATTATACCCATGTGATTAAAGCCAAAACGGCTGAATTATTTGCCGCCGCCACAGAAGTCGCGCCAGTAATCGCAGGACGGCCCGAAGCCGAACAAGCAGCCTTGCGCGAATATGGCATGAAACTCGGCCTCGCCTTTCAGCTTGTCGATGACGCGCTTGATTATGGCGGTTTTGAAAGCGCGCTTGGGAAATCTATTGGCGATGATTTCCGCGAAGGTAAAATGACCTTGCCCGTCATTCGCGCGGTCGCCATTGCCGATGAGGTAGAAACCGCATTTTGGCAACGCGTCATTGTCGACCATCAACAAAATGATGTTGATCTGGAAATGGCTGTCTCTTATTTACGCAAAGCAGGCGCGCTGCAATCCACTCTGGATTTGGCCAAGACCTATTCCGCAGATGCCGCTAATGCTTTAGACATTTTCCCAGCATCGCCATGGCGTAAATCTTTGCAAGACCTTGCCGCTTATGTTGTCGCGAGAATTAGCTAGTTTTATTCAGGTAGGTGGCGTGACGCCATATAATAGCTAAAGACAAGCATGCCTGTGAAAAACGGCAATAATCCCGCCGAACCTATCAAACCGATATGTGTGCAGAGCAAAACTATATTCGCCAGAACCAAACCGATAAACCCGTAAAGCCAAGTCACTTGCAGATGGCTCCACCCTGCCCTGATAAGGCGCTGATAGAGATGCATATTATGCGCAGTTAACAAATTTTCTTTGCGGCGCACCCGCCGAATGAGTGTTAAAAATACATCTGTTAAAAAGGGCAAGATCAAGAGAGGGCCTGCATAGAGCGCTGCCGTGTTCTCTGCTTCGGTAAAGAGCAATAAAACGG
This sequence comes from uncultured Caulobacterales bacterium, assembly GCA_937929915.1. Lineage (GTDB taxonomy): Bacteria > Pseudomonadota > Alphaproteobacteria > Caulobacterales > Maricaulaceae > Litorimonas. Next base: position 6,007 of record CALFUN010000025.1, read on the forward strand.
TCATTGAAAATACAAACCCGACAAATAAAGCCCCGACATCGCCAGAGAAAATCAAAGCTTTGCGGCGTCGATTATAAGGCAAAAACCCGAGCAATATAGCCGTATTTAATAGAGCCAATATCGCCGCGCTTGGCGCGCCGCAAATCAGACAAACCCCGAATAAACCCAGGCTAGCTATCATCATAACCGTGCCCATAAACCCATTGGCCCCGTCCATAAAATTAATAGTATTCACGACAACAAATACCCATAAAACAGATCCAAAAAATCCGATGATAAATGGAAGCTTTAACGCCGTTTGGCCAAAGGGCAGGCTTGTCACAGGGCCAATTAAATACACCACAGCGCCGCATAAAATCAGCAATGTGCCAAATTTCACGCGGGCTGATAATGTCAATACATCATCCACAAAGCCCAGCATTGAGACAGCAAAAATAAGCGATAAGCTTGGCGTAAAGCTTCTATGTAGCGGCACTGACAAATCAATAAAACTCAAGGCAATCGCTGCCGCGCCAAGCCCTGCGACAAAGCCGAGCCCTCCGCTTGTTGGCGTGGTCTGGTGATGTGCCGAGCGGTGGTTGGCGACATCTCCTAATCCAGCTTGCACCATAAAGCCTGTCACAGCGAGCGTTGTGAAAAATGCAAGTCCAGCTAATTGCAAAAATAACATCACAAAACGTGCTAGGCACTTTCACCAAATTTGCAAGCTTTAACCCACCAATCAGGACAAGCCTTAGCAATATTTTGCGCCGCAGCCTGCGCCGTTCCGGCATCTGGGAACACAGCAAAACAAGTCGCGCCGCTGCCTGTCATGCGCGTGAGTTGACATTTATCTTGCTGCGATAACCTCTCTATCACATCTCCAATTTCAGGGCATAAATCCGTAGCGATTGGCTGCAAATCATTGCGGCCATCACGGGTGCGCTCTAGCAAACTGCCTGTCATTTTTTGCGGGCGCGGCGTATCTTTTGGCATATTATGATCGAAATTTTTAAAGATTTGCGCCGTGGATACAGCGATATTGGGATTGACTAACACAGCCTCTAATTGCCCAAGCCCCTCCAAAGGTTTCACCTCTTCGCCTATACCCGTCATATGCGCCGTTTGGGACAAGCGGCAAACGGGGACATCTGCCCCCAAATGCATGGCAATATCATGCCACCGCGCCTCAGTTAAATCGGCATAAGCTTCAAGCAAGCGCAAAGCCGCCGCCGCATCCGCACTTCCTCCGCCCATGCCAGAGGCGACAGGCAGGTTTTTCACAAGGTCAAAAGCAAATTGAGACTCCTGCATATTGGCAGCATGTTGCACGCAGCGCACTGCGCGTAAAATCAGGTTATCTTCACTTACAGATAAATCGCGGCTATATGGCCCTTGCAACGTCAAACGCGTCACCGGGCTAGCTTCGAGCGCGACTTCATCGCCAAAATCTGCAAAAACAACCAGACTATCAACAGGATGATAACCCATAAATTTATCATGCGGGTCTAAGATAATACGACCCACATGTAAGGTGAGATTAATTTTCGCGCGCGCAATGGCGCTTTGCAGCCCATAAGCTTTGGATATATCTGTCACAGATTACGCCCCATATTCTGCATGAGTTAATCGCGTATTATTGCGACAGAGAGCTTGCAGCTTCAAGCCCGCTTTTCAACTTAATTGCAATCGCTGATGTCTCTTCATCTGTGGGATCAAATTCAAGCGCGCGTTTCCACTGAAATCCTGCTTCGCGTTTACGGCCAAGCTTCCAATAGACATCGCCAAGGTGGTCGATGATAGTGGCAGAGGACGGCGAAAGCGCCACCGCATCTTCAAGCTTTTCTCGCGCATCTTGATATTGGCCCAGCTTATAATGCGCCCAGCCAAGACTATCGACAATCGCGCCAGATTCAGGTTCGGCGGCGACAGCCTTTCGGATCATCTCAAAAGCTTCAGTCAGGTTTTCCCCGCGATCAACCCATGTATAGCCCAAATAATTGAGCGTATCGACATCATCAGGCGATAATTCCAAAACGCGCTTAAAGTCTTTTTCAGCCAGCGGCCATTGATCTATCCGTTCATAAATAATACCGCGCAGACGTAGCGGGTCTACATTATCTTTCATCTCGGCGTCGCTCATCGAATTAATTATATCTGTATAAAACGGCAAAGCGCCTTCATAATCTTCGCGGATAAACCGCGCCCGGCCCAAAGCTTCGCGCGTGATAAATGACGGGCTAACCTCATTTAAATCTTCTAGAACTTTAAGCGCTTTGTCGTCATCTTCTTTGGCAAAATAATAATTAGCCGCGCTCAGGCGCGATGACACATAATAAGGCGAGTCAGATTTAACTTGGCTATACATCGTGTAAGCCTCATCATCACGGTCTGAATTTTCAAGCAAATCACTGAGCCAAATTGTGGCTTTATCGTAATTCGGATCAATCCACCGTGCAAAGCGCAAGTAAATTTCCGCCCCGTCAACAGATCCGTTACGTAAGAAAAACAACAAAGACGGGTCTGTCAAAGCCCGCGCTGTCTCTTGCTTTATTGAGATTTTCGGAAGCGTTCTACCCGCTTCAAGTACTCTAATATAATGCGGCACAGCCCCAATGCCGAATGTATCATTTTCTTCATCATGCGTTTTAAGCACTTTGAGTGCAGCGTCTTTATCGCCTTGAGCCATGTGAAAATAAGCCCGCGAAATCGTTGTTTCCACATCGGCAATACCCGCAGCGTTAATTTTCGCAAAAGCCGCTTCGGCCGCCTCATAATTCCCAAGGCGTGTTTCCAGTTTTGCGATTTGTAGCTGGCTATAGGCTTTGAAAAAATTGGCACCGCCTATATTTTCAAAAATCTTACGAGCCGCATCTGGTTTACCACGGCCCACCTCATTCCAGCCATCCACATATTGCATCAATGTCGCCATTGTCACATCAACAGAGCGCGCATCAAAATATTTTGAAGCCCGCGAAGACCGTCCAGCATTAAAGGCCTCAACCCCGAGTATAGCCCGTGCCATGCTCTCTGTTTTATTGGCTTTGATAACCTTTTTGGCCAATGACACGGCCAGTTCCATATCGCCTGTTTCAATCGCAGATACCATGGCCAAACGCCCTAATCTTATATCTTTATCTGCGCGGTAAAATGCGCGCGAATAATATTCAGACCGAGCCGCTTTATCTTCGAGATAATTAGCGTAGCTCCCCGCAAGATATTCACCCAATATCGCAGGATTGGTTTCTTCGGATTGCGCCTGCAACGGCAGAGCCGAGACGGCAAACCCTAGGCTGAGAGCCAATAACAAGGAAGATAGTTTCATAAAACCTCAATCAGATAAGAGAGTCACATTGTTTACGTAAGTCAATATACGCGGCTTAAACGCGCAAAGCACATCACATATTCGGGTAGTTCGGCCCGCCTCCGCCTTCTGGCACAGTCCATGTGATATTTTCACTCGGATCTTTAATATCACATGTTTTACAATGAATACAGTTTTGCGAATTTAAATGAAACCGCGGATTAGAGCCGTCATCATCGCGTAATATTTCATAAACACCTGCGGGGCAGTAACGCTGGGCGGGTTCATCATATTTGGGCAAGTTTACCGTAATCGGTAGAGTTTCATCGGCAAGCTTCAAATGGCTTGGCTGTTCTTCGCTGTGATTGGTCGCGGTGAAGCTCACATTGGTTAAACGGTCAAAGGAAATAACACCGTCAGGTTTCGGATAATCAATCTTTTTATGCTCAGACAATAGGCCTGTAGAATTGGCATCATTTTTCTTATGCGATAGCGTGCCAAAGATATTCATTTTCGTAAGTGTCGCCGCCCACATATCCAGACCGCCGAGCAGCATACCACCTAAGAACGGCCCAAAACGGCTATTGAGCGGAGCGACATTGCGCACAGGGCGCAAATCTTGCCCAATCGGGCCATTATGCAGCGCATCATCATAAGCTTGTAGCGCGTCCCCCGCGCGGCCCGCTTGAATCGCCGCAGCGGCGGCTTCCGCAGCATGAATACCAGAGAGCATCGCGTTGTGATTGCCTTTAATACGCGGCAAATTAACTAGTCCTGCCGTACAGCCCAGTAACGCGCCGCCCGGAAAGGCCACACGCGGAATAGATTGATAACCGCCTTTGGTAACAACACGCGCGCCATAGGCCACGCGTTTACCACCTTCGAGCAATTTGGCGATTTGAGGATGATGTTTCCAGCGCTGAAATTCTGCATATGGGTAAAGATGTGGATTGCTATAATTTAAATCAACAATCATTCCCAAAAAGAGTTGGTTATTTTCGGCATGATACAAAAATGAGCCGCCGCCTTGCTTCATACCTAAAGGCCAACCAGCACTGTGATAGACTTCGCCTTCATTATGATTTTCAGGTTTAATGTCCCAAATCTCTTTCATGCCCAAACCAAATTTCGGCGGCTCTGCGTCTTCATCTAATCCGTATTTATCAATCGCGACTTTTGAGAGCGAACCGCGCGCGCCTTCTGCAAGGAATACATATTTACCATGCAGCTCCAAACCCGGCTCATAGTTCTCCCCCATGCTGCCATCTTTAGCACGGCCAAATTCACCCGCCACAACGCCTTTCAGACTGCCATCTTCGCGGTAGACAAGTTCAGAACAGGACATACCCGGAAAGACTTCAACCCCAAGCCCTTCGGCTTGCTCTGCCAGCCAACGGCACACATTCCCCATAGAGACAATATAATTACCGTGATTATGCATAAGCGGGGGCAACATAAACATAGGTAGAGCGAGTGAACCCGCTGGGCCAAAAATGGCAAGCTTATCAGATTTCACCTTGGTTTTAACCGGCGCGCCGAGGTCTTCGAAATTTGGGAAAAGTGTTTTCAGGCCAATCGGGTCAAGTACCGCGCCTGATAAGATATGCGCGCCGACTTCGGAGCCTTTTTCCAGAACCACAACATTTAGCTCCGCATTGACCTGTTTGGCACGTATCGCCGCCGACAAACCCGCAGGCCCCGCCCCGACAATCACAATATCGTATTCCATGCTCTCGCGCTCTGGTGTTTGGGCGTTTTCAGACATATATTCACACTCTATTCAAGCGAGCCGCTCAACGGCTCTGGTTATTCTATAAATTTAGGCTTATGCCTAAACAGAAAACAGCCTTGCGACAAGCCTTAGCTGTCCGTGATGACGAGGAAAACATGACGTGACAAATGTAAATTCAACGCAAAATGCCACCACACTTGATTTGGGTTGGGAAGAATGGGTCAGCCTGCCTGATCTATCTCTGCCTGCCATAAAGGCTAAAATCGACACAGGCGCGCGCACATCTGCACTCCACGCCGTTGCGATAGAACCTTTTGGGACGAAAGATAAGCCGCAAATACGCTTTATCATGCACCCAGACCCATCTGACCCAACAATAGAAGTTATTTGTTCGGCCAATGTTGCAGACCGGCGCAATGTGACAAGCTCTAACGGCTCAACGGAGCTACGTTATGTGATTATTGCGAATATTAATATCGGTGAACATACATGGCCGATAGAAATCTCACTCACAAATCGCGAAACAATGGGGTACCGTATGTTGCTAGGCCGCTCGGCCCTGCGTGATGACATACAAGTCATTCCGTCATCGAGTTTCATCCAACCCGAACTCAGTTTCGATAATTATAAAAAACGCCAAACACGGCGCTCTATTCCGCGCCGCCCGCTGCGGATTGGCATTTTAACACAAGAGCCGAATAATTATTCCAATAAACGCCTGATAGAGACCGCAGAAGCCCGCGGACATACTATTGAATGTATTGAAACAAGCCGCTGCTATATGGCGATTAATGCCCATAAGCCCGAAGTCCATTATGACGGCAAAGCACTGCCACGCTATGACGCGATTATTCCGCGTATTGGTTCTCGCCTAACCTTTTATGGCATGGCCGTTGTGCGCCAATTTGAGAGTATGGGCGTTTATTGCTTAAATAAATCCACCCCCATCGGCACATCGCGCGATAAATTGCTCGCACATCAAATTTTAGGTGCACACGGCCTTGATATGCCCGCAACCGCCTTTGCCAAGTCCAGCCAAGACACCAAAGGCATTCTTGATCTTGTTGGCGGCGCGCCTGTTGTGGTCAAACTCCTCGAAAGCACGCAAGGCAAAGGCGTAGTTCTCGCCGAAACCCGCAAGACAGCCTCCGCTTTAATCGACGCCTTTCGCGGATTAAACGCGCATTTTCTTGTGCAAGAATTTGTGAAAGAGGCCAATGGCTCTGATTTGCGCTGTTTTGTTGTTCAAGGCAAAGTGGTGGGCGCGATGGTGCGCACCGCCCAAGCCGGCGAGTTTCGCTCTAATGTGCATCAAGGCGGCTCTGTTAAAAAAGCGCGCCTGACCAAAGATGAGCGCCGCGCAGCCATTAAAGCAGCTAAAATTCTCAAGCTCAATGTCGCGGGTGTGGATATTTTGCGATCTGATTCCGGCCCAAAAATCCTAGAGGTCAATTCATCCCCTGGGCTACAAGGCATTGAAGATGCTACAAAAAAAGATATTGCAGGTACAATTATCGAATGTATTGAAGCCAATGTTCCAACTGTATTTCGAACATCTGCGCACACATCAACGCGTCAGAATAAGACTCGTAAATCTCGCAAAACGGCGTAAGTTAAAGTTCAAGAATTTACGAGGGTACAGGTTGAATGGAAACCGCGCTGCGATCATTAATAGATTGGTATGAACGCGTTGGCGTGGATGTCCCGCCGCTTGGGCCTATGCGGCCTAAACGCCCGGCAACACATCGCACGTCCAAACATGCGGTTACGTCCAAGCCGCAGCAATCTACGCCAAACCGCCAGACAACACAGCTCGGGCGTAACACTGATAATAATAATGCCGTTCAAGCCGCACGCGATGCTGCCCAAACAGCCAAAACTTTAGACGCACTGAACATGGCCATTCGAAATTTCGATGCAGGACGCCTATCTGATAATGCGCGCCAAGCCGTCTTTGCACGCGGCAACCCTGCTGCCAAATTCATGGTAATAGGCGAAGCGCCCAGCGCCGAAGATGACGCAAAAGGAACGCCCTTTATGGGCCGCGAGGGAGAATTATTATCCCGTATGCTTGGCGCGATTGGCCTAAGCGAAGATGATTATTATTTAACGTTGGCTATAAATTGGCGGCTGCCGCAAAACCTAACGCCCAAACCCGCCGAGATAGATATTTGTCGTCCATTTTTAACCCGCCATATAGAGCTTGCCGCTCCGTCACATATTTTAATGCTCGGCAGTACACCCTTAAGCGCGCTCACACAGATGACAGGGATTATGAAACATCATGGCCAATGGCAAACTGTAAAAATCGGCGATAAAGAGATAGCCGCATTGCCAATTTACCATCCCGCATTCTTACTCAACCAAGCGGATCTCAAAAAAGACGCATGGCGAGATTTATTAACCTTACGCGCGGCTTTAGACAGCACAAAAACCGCTTAATTTTACCCCTTATCCTCTTTTCAAATTTCACCAGACTTTCTATATGAAGGTCAATCATTCACGCTTATTTCGAGATTAAAATGCGGAAAACCTTACTCTTATCCATGGCCATATGCGCGTTATCGGCTTGTAGCGGCGGCACAACAACACCCGACCCCACATCACATATGGATAACTTTATCACACAGTTAAAAAAAGACTATCCCGTTAGTCTTGCGCAAATCGCACCGGGTGTCTGGGTACATAGCACCAATTACACATTGCCGGGCCAAGCCTCGATTGCGAGCAATGGCTTAGTGGTTATGGATAATGATGAACTTATCCTTGTAGATACGGCGTGGGGCGAGCTTGCAACTCTATCTTTGCTGGAAACCCTCAAAGAAAAAACGGGCAAGCCTGTCACAAAACTCATTATCACCCATCACCATATGGACCGTATTGCAGGCGTTGATGTGGCCGAACGGCAAAATATCCAAGTCTTTACCCATCCTGAAACCCCGCGTCTGGCGGCTATGCAAGGCTATCCCGTGCCCAACACCTCGGTTTCAACCTTAAAAGCGCCAAAATCACGCAGCAAAGTCGGGCCTGTTGAAATTGCTTTTCCAGGACATGGTCATGCGGAAGATAATCTTGTCGTCTATGTGCCATCTGCAAATATTCTCTATGGCGGCTGTGCCATTCGCAGCGCAGGCAGCACGCATTTAGGCAATATCGCTGATGCGAATTTAAAAACATGGGGGCCAGCTTTGGCTTGGGTCAAAGCGACCTATCCCGAGACAAAAATCGTTGTCCCTGGGCATGGCAAAGGTGCAAATCTGTCATTGCTTGATGATAATTTGGCGCTAATTGCAAAGCGCGTAAATGCCGAAACAGAGACCGAAACGCCCTAATTTGTTTTACGGTAAGCCTGCAAAGCTTTTAAATCATCCACATCTGTGAGCGTTCTTAACACTGCAATATTACCGTCAATGCGAGCTTTAATATCTGATAAAGTCGCTTCATGTGACCAACGTACATAATCAAATATGCGCGGGTTTAACGGGCCATTTGCACCCATCAGCCAAAAGCCGCCATCATCTGCGGGGCCAAATACGGCCGCATTTTGCCGCAAGGCCGCAAAACCGTCAGCTATATCAACGGCGGTAACTTGCGGGCAATCTGTACCGATAACAATGGCCGGACCTTTGCCTTGAAACACAGCGGCCAGACGCGGTGATAGCGAGCCTGGCACTTGCGCGATCTGGTTAATCTGTGTGTTCCCTTGCGCTTGCCATTCAGGGATCGTTCCCATCGCAGATGGCGGCGTAATCGCCAGTACAGTCTGCCAGCGCGGGTCTTGGACTTGGCGCAGGACTTGAGCTGTCATGGCGCGGTAAAGCCGCTTGGCATGCACCACACCAATATCACGTGCGAGCCGCGTTTTCGCGCGGCCCATCACAGGCGCTTTGGCAAATATATAAAGTGTCGGGCGAGACATGGCTCTACCGTTTTATCCGCTTAAAGTTTGGCATGATAACGCTCATAAAGTGTCTGCACGGATACGCCTTTGCGGTAATCACGCAATAAACGATAATTTCGCCAACCGCGTGTCCAAACACCTTGGCATAGATGATCTGAAATATCCGTTCGCAGAGTTGCTGCAAGCGGCCCAATGCCTTTGCGGCCCGCGCGCACGCGAATACGGTCAATAAATTCAACATCTTCAAATAAAGGATAATCGGGTGAATAGCCGCCTAGCTCTTTATATATATCAGATGGAATCAGCAGGCCTTGATCGCCATATGGCAAACGCCATGCCCAACACCGTAAATCAACCCAGCGTTTTATGATAAAGCCAGATAGCCCTGTCTGGCAGGATTTATAGTGAAAATACCCCGTTTTTCGCGGCGCGGCCTTTATAAAAGCTTGCACGCTTTCAAACCAGTTTTCGGGTAAGACGCAATCTGCGTGTAAAAATAATAAATGGCTAGGCTGCGTATCAGATGCGAGCGCCCAGTCTCCCCCGCGGGCAAGCTGCGCCCCGCGTCCAGATACCCCAGAGCAGATGATCGCAGCAGCTTTAAGCGCGATCTGTAAGGTTTTATCCGTAGAACCACCATCACTCACAATAAGCCGCACATCATCGCGCAGACCAATAGAGGTTAGCAATTTTGGCAAACTCGCTTCAGCGTTCAGTGTGGGGATAATGATTGTTAGCACAAGGGTTCAATATGAAAGTTTCAATATGTTAGCTCCCGCATATTTGCGTGAGACAAAATAAGTTAAATACCCCCTAGCACGAAACACAGGCAAAAAAAAAGCCCAGCTTTGCAGCCGAGCTTTCACGTTATATGTTCGAGAGGTTAACCTTCTTCGTCGACAACTTCGTCTTTAATTTGCGCGCGCGTTGCCGCTTCGACTTCGGCGCGTGATGGCGCGACTTTCTTTTGTTCTAAAAAGACGCGGCAAAACTGACCCGAAGGCTGCACAAGCTCATTGGCATATGCGCCATTACCTGAACATTTGACAACGCCAAGCGCTTGGCCATCATAAGCCTTTGTTGCAAAATCTGCACCGCGAACAGCCACAAAACAAATTTTACCCGCATCCAGCGTCATCACTGTTCCGCCTTCATATTCACAAGATTGTTCTGATGTCACAACCCCTTCAGATGTTTTTGCGTCAAGATCGTTACTTTGCGCAAAACTTGGCGCAGCGGCGGCAAAAGCAAATGTTAAACCGAGAGCGGCTGCCCCGAAACTTAAATTAGCCATGGTTTACTCCTAAAAAATTTCATAAAGTCTTATAGCAGACTTTTCTCAACTAAAAAGACCTACAGTTCAAAAATGCAGGTATTATGCCACAACCTTTCCCAGATTTAAGCTTTGAGTCATACCACGGTAAGGTCCAAAAAGGGCCAATTTGTGGCGTCGATGAAGCGGGCAGAGGCCCGCTGGCTGGGCCTGTTGTAGCCGCAGCGCTCATCTTGGATCAAAACAACATCCCAGACGGTCTAAATGACAGTAAACGCTTATCTCCCAAGGCCCGTGAACGTTTGCTGAATGCGCTCTTGCCGCACGCGAAAATTGGCATTGGCATAAGCGAGCCAGAAGAAATTGACCGCTTAAATATTCTTTGGGCCAGCATGATTGCCATGCGCCGAGCCATAGAAAACCTTGAGATTCAACCGATTACCGCCTTAATCGATGGCAACCGCATACCTGATGGCCTGCCTTGTAAAGGCGTTGCGATTGTGAAAGGCGATAGCAAAAGCCTCTCCATCGCCGCCGCTTCTATAGTTGCCAAAGTCACGCGCGACCGATTAATGGCAGAGGCCAATAGGCGCTTTGGCGGCTATGATCTCGCGCAGCATCAAGGCTATCCGACCAAGGCGCACCGCGTGGCCATAGAAAAACTCGGTAAAAGTCCAATACATCGCTGGAGTTTTGGCAAATAACGCAGGGCAAATCCGCTTGGTTTATGTCTCAAAACTGCACTGATTCGGAACGCTGATGAAAAACACCCACTTTTAGGCGCGCAAAATACATATTTTATAGAGAGCTATGCGCCGCATTTCACCCAAATCTTAACAAACGTAGTTAATAATCAGGCCCAAAAATTAATCTGATTTAACAACTCGTTAAAATACACGAAAAATCAGATATTTATACAGCTTAAGTTAAAGTCATAAAGGAGTTAGTAACCAAATCAGAGACAAAGATTCTCATAATCAAACAATCTAACCAAAGAGCCGCCCAGTGAGCCATCTACGTCTTGTCGATACCCCCGCCGACACCCTGCCCCTTAACCGTATTATTCAAGGGGATTGCATTGCCAATATGAACGCCCTGCCGGCTCAAAGCGTTGATCTGGTCTTCGCTGACCCGCCCTATAATCTGCAATTAGGCGGAGATTTATCGCGCCCCGACAATAGTGTTGTCAACGGCGTCACAGAAGAGTGGGATCAATTTGACACAATGGACGCCTATGATCTGTTCACCCATGATTGGCTCAAGGCTGCACGTCGTATCCTTAAGCCCAATGGCGCAATTTGGGTCATTGGCAGCTATCACAATATTTTCCGCGTCGGTACAGTACTGCAAGATCAGCAATTCTGGATTCAAAATGACATTATCTGGCGCAAAACTAATCCTATGCCTAATTTTCGCGGGACGCGTTTTACCAATGCACATGAAACATTGATTTGGGCGACAAAAACTGAAAATGCCAAGCCAACCTTTAATTATGACGCCATGAAGATGATGAATGATGGCGTACAGATGCGGTCTGACTGGACGATGCCAATTTGCACAGGCCGCGAGCGGCTAAAAAAATCTGATGGGAATAAAGTGCATCCCACACAAAAACCTGAAAGCCTGCTGCACCGCGTGATCCTATCCACCACCAATCCAGGTGATGTCATTGTTGATCCATTTTTTGGCACAGGCACAACGGGCGCTGTGGCCAAAAAGCTAGGCCGTGACTTTATCGGTTTTGAAATGGAAGAAGAATATATCATCCACGCCCGCAGACGCATTGCGAAAATCACACGCGGCACAGGCGACCAAATCGCTGTGACAAAATCCAAGCGTTCTGAGCCAAAAGTTCCATTTGGCAATCTCGTAGAAGGCAAATATTTAAAAGCTGGCACGAAACTCTATTCAAAAAATGGTATCATGCAAGCCACGATCTGCGCCGATGGTTCGCTTATATCTGGTGAGCATAAAGGCTCTATCCATAAGGTCGGTGCATTACTGTGTAACGCACCTAGCTGTAATGGCTGGACGTTCTGGTATTATCAAAGTGCAAAAGGCTTACAGCCGATTGATAATATTCGCACAGAAATTAGAGCGCAAATGCCTGCCAATACTTAAAGCGGGCATTAAATATCTGAAAATAAGCCTTAACAGAGACAAAATGCAATTCTGTTCAGCTTGCATTTAGGTTTTATTTACCATAGCGATAATTATAGCGTGGGGGCGTTAGCAATCCTACGTGAAAGATAGCTCAAACACGGAGGATATTATGAGCAAACGCGACGATCTAATCGAAAAATATGCAGCGGACATGAAAGAAAAATGCGGCGTAACAGCCGATATGGATTTATTACGCAAAGTCACGATTGGCTGTGGCCCGTCAATCTATAACCGCGATTCATCTACAGTATCAGCATCTGACGCCTCAGAGCTTGCGACTGTGAAAAATAATTTCCTTATCAAAAAACTTGGCCTTAAAGACGGCCCAGCGCTTGATGAAGGCATCGAAAAAGTCATGAATCAATATGGCAAATCAACACGCTCTAAGTACCGCGCCGTTGTCTATTATCTTCTCGCCAAGCATTTTGGCAAAGAAAGTGTCTATAACTAAGTTTTTGACATTCAGCTTATGAAACCCAGCCTAGAGCTGGGTTTTTTATGGCCGCTTTAAGCACTTTTTTAAACACGCTCGGCAAGGCATAATCGCCAATTTTATCAAGCGGAGCCCAAAGCCTATTCTCGTAATCTGCCAAATCAACATAGGAGGTTTCGGCCACATAGACCGTTAATCGTAAATCAAAATGCGTAAAAATGTGCCGAACTTCGCCGTCAATTTTTTCCCAATTTCGATTTTGCGGCGCTTTTGACAGCGGGTTATCAACCGCATCGCCCCATTGCGTGCCAACAAACCCCATCATTCCGCCTAGCAGGCCTTCATCCGCGCGGCGCTCGAGCAAAATTTCATGACCACAGCGCAGCACAAATACAGCTCCGTAGCGGATAGGCCGTTTTTTCTTTGGCGCTTTCTTGGGATAATCTTCCATATCCCCTACAGCATAAGCGGCGCAAAAATCTTGCCACGGACATATATGGCATTTTGGACGGCGCGGCGTACACAGATTACCACCCAAATCCATCAAAGCTTGACCATAATCCCCGCACCGCCCTTCTCGCACCAAAGTCGCAGCGCAAGCCCGAATATCTGCTTTCGATTTTGGTAAAAGCGTTTGCACCCGAAACACGCGGCTAATCACCCGCTCAACATTACCATCAACAATATTTGTCGGTTCATCATAGCAAATCGCAGCAATCGTCGCCGCTGTATACGGACCAATACCTGGCAGTTTTAACAAGCCCGCCTCGCTATTAGGAAACACACCGCCAAAATCGTCTCTGACCATCACCGCGCATTTATGCAGGTTTCGCGCCCGTGCATAATATCCAAGCCCTGCCCACATTGCCAAAACACGGTCACGCTCGGCATTTGCAAGCTCTATGACCGTCGGAAACGCCTCTAAGAATCGCTGCCAATAAGGCGCAGCATGTGCAATGGTGGTTTGCTGGCTCATCACTTCAGACAGCCATATCGCATAAGGATCAGCCACAGCGCCAATCTTTCGATCTTCAGGCCGAATACGCCAAGGGAGTGTTCGGCCCTGCGCATCATATCTGGCCAATAACCGCGCGCGCATCACCTCTACATCTAATTTGGGGATATTATCATGAGGGATATGTGACGGTTTTTTCATATGCTAAATCCCTCTGTGCGCTTTACCTATGCGCCGCAATAGGCCAGTTTGTCAGAGATGACAATTTCTCGCGATGATAAGCAGGTTCTTGGCCGCTGGCTGGAAAAACAGCGCGGCAAACCGCAATATCGCCCTGCTCCAACGGCAGGCATGGCGGCCTCGCGCGTGCTGCGCCCTTTATCTAAAAAACATGGCGGTGGTAGTTCAGCCATGGCGCTATCGCGTATATGGCCCGAAATCATGGGGCCGCGTTGGTCTAAAATCTCAACCCCCGTGCGCTACACGCACGGCAAAGACGGACGCACACTCATCATTTCAGCCCCCGGCCCAGCCGCCGCTCTTATCATGGCGGCCTCAACTCCAATCATTGAGCGGCTCAACACACATTTGGGACAAGGCCACATCAAGCGCATACGCATAGTCCAATCCAAAATGACCCCGCCAAAAGCTAAGACACAAACCAAAGGCCTCTCGCCGCGCCAAACCGCGCAACTGCAAGACGGGCTTTCACATTTACCTGATGGCGGGCTAAAGCAAGCTTTAGAAAAACTCGGCCGGGGTGTTTTAAAAGATGAGACGTAATAAAATGTTGAAAAAGTTATTCATAGCCAGTGCCGTAATATTATGCGCGAGCGCAAGCTACGGACAAGACACCCATCAAGGCCACAATCATGAAGGCCACGATCATGGCTCGCAAACTCAAGCGCACGCCCCGCAATCACATCTTCCCGCGCCTGATTTTGTTTTCACCGAAGCACCTGACGATCACGCCATTGGCGGTGATTTTGCCCCGATTACGATGATAAGCTATGCGTCTGTGACGTGCGGACATTGCGGGAATTGGTTTTCAACAATCTGGCCAAAAGTAAAAGCCGAGCTTGTCGAAACCCATAAAATCCGGTTTGTTCTGCGCGAGCTACCCACCGCCCCAGCGCCTTTATCTATGACAGGTTTTGCCATGGCCGAATGCGCGCCCAAAGCCGACTATATGTCAGTCATTGAATATCAGATGGAAAACCAAAGTAAGATATTTGACCTTGCCAAAGCGGGTAAAGGCGCACAGGCCTATGCAGACGTTGGGAAACTGGCAGGGCTTAATAATAATGCAGATATTACTGCCTGCCTCCAAGACCCGTCCAGTATCGGGCATATAAACCTATCACAGCGCCGCGCTGATGCCGCTGGCGTCAAGGGCGTCCCTGCCTTTTTCATCAATGGCGAGGCCTATCAGGGCGATCAAAGCGCAGAGGCTTTTATCCAACTCGTCAACGCGATGATTGCAACAGGCTCATCGCAACTGCCCAAAGCGCCAATTCAAGCCAACTCTGATAAATTAAAAATCAAACCCGCCATTAGCCCGATACAATAAATGCAATATGACCCGTCTTTTTAAAACCACTATAACGATCTCTGCCGCTCTTTGCGCTGTCCTGAGTGCTTGCGGAGCTGACACATCTACATCCACAAACATCGTATCATTGAACGCAGCTCCATCGAAACATATTCAAGCTGGCGATCATGTACTAGGGGATCCAAATGCAGATATTGTGCTCATTGAATATGCCTCTGTATCTTGTCCTGGCTGCGCCGTCTGGCACAATGACATTTTCCCAGACATCAAGGCCAAATTCATTGATACAGGCAAAATTCGATATGTCTTTCGCGAATATTTAGCAGCCAATCCTGATTTTGCTGATGCAGGCTTTATGATCGCTCTTTGCGCCGAAGAAGACGATTATTTCAAAAATATCAGCCTGCAGTTTAAACGTCAGAGGCAAATTTTTGATCAAGCCAAAAAAGGGGATGCGCGCGGCGCTTATATCAGCCTTGCTAAAGCCTCTGGCCTATCTGAAGATGAATTTATCACATGTATGGGCAATCAAGAGCTGCGCGAAGGTTATAAGGCGCGCATGCAATTAGGTAACGATAAAGGTGTTGGTGGCACGCCCGCTTTCTTTATTGGCGATAAACGGATTAAAGATAGCAGTTATAAAAACCTTGAAAAGGCGCTAAACGAAGCTTTAGATGCCGCATCAAGTCAGTAAAAACTATAAGTCATAATAATACCCAAATAAATCCGTCATAAATTGGTCGAAATGACAGCAAATATCGCTTTCATCCACATTATGACGTTAATCGAGCCTTAATCCTTTAATAAAACCTTAACGCCTGACTTGCTATAGCGGGCAAAATTGCGAGACTAAGTTATGACTGATTCTAACTTCACCGATTCGTTTTTCGCCAAATCGCGCCGATTGGCAGTGGGTTTAGGCGTTGCGGCCTTTGCACTGACCGCATGCGGAGGCGCAGATAGCGGCGCAAACACCTCAAGCACAGCCAGTTCTGGGGATATTTCTCAATATGAACGCGCCGATGATTACGGCACAGGCGCCGTTGACGCGAAAGTCGTGGTTGTTGAATATGCCTCCGTTGTGTGCGGCCATTGCGCCAACTGGCACAGTACGGTCTATCCTGATTTTAAAACAAAATATGTTGATACGGGCAAAGTACGTTATGTCTTTCGTAATTTCCCAACGGCCCCTGCCGAGCTTGCCGATGCAGGTCATATGATTGCTATGTGCGCGGGCGAAGAAAATTATTTCAAAAACATCAAGCTACAATTTGACAGGCAGAAACAAATATTCGAATTGGCCGGTCAAGGCGATGCCCGCAAAGCTTATGTGAGCCTTGCTAAAGCCTCTGGCCTATCCGAGGACGAATTCATTGCTTGCATACAAAATGAAGAGATCCGCGCTAAATATGACGCGACGGTTCAGAGCGGTGTGGATCTGGGCATATCTGGCACGCCGACATTTTTCATTAATGGCGAAAAGCAAAAAGTCTATGATCTTGAATCCATCGAGGCCGTGATCTTGCCTTTGCTTGGTGAGCCTATTCCTGAAAAACCATCTGAAACAGACTCTAAGGAATAAGTCTCTATGGGTTCGCTCGCATTTAATTCCATTAAGCTGGCAGGATTCAAATCCTTTGTCGAGCCAACGGATTTCTTAATCGAGCCGGGCCTAACTGGTATTGTCGGGCCAAATGGGTGCGGAAAATCTAACCTATTGGAGGCTATTCGCTGGGTGATGGGCGCCAATTCTGCCAAAGCTATGCGCGGGTCGGCAATGGATGATGTGATCTTTAATGGCACAAAAACACGTCCGGGCCGCAACCAAGCCCATGTCACACTCACCATCGACAATAGCGCCCGCATTGCCCCGTCAGCTTTTAATGATGATGATATTCTCGAAGTCATGCGGGTCATCACCAAAGGGTCTGGCTCGAAATATAAAATCAACGGCAAAACTGTGCGCGCCAAAGATGTGCAGCTTTTATTTGCTGATGCCAGTACGGGCGCAAACTCTCCTGCCCTTGTACGCCAAGGCCAGATTAGTGAACTTATTGCGGCCAAACCTTCAAATCGTCGCCGTATTCTCGAAGAAGCCGCAGGCATTTCAGGACTGCATACACGCCGCCACGAAGCCGAGTTGCGTCTGCGAGCAGCGGAAACAAATCTTGACCGTCTGGACGACATTATCGGACAAATTGAAAGCCAGCTTTTATCTTTGCGCCGTCAATCACGACAAGCCGCGCGCTATAAACGTCTGGCTGGCGAAATCCACGAATATAAAGCCTTGCTTTGGCTCAAACGCTGGCAATCCGCCTTAGATACACTCTCTGGCGCGCAAGACGCACTTAAAGCCTGCGAAGCACGTGTGGCAGATACAGCCACAAAAGCGTCTGAACTCACACGCTCAGCGGCGGAATTATCTGGCCTGCTTGAACCCAAACGCGAAGAACAGCTCATCGCCGCGGCTTTACTCGCTCGGTTAAATGCCGCAAAAGAGATACTCGAATCTGATGAAAATGCCGCAAATAAAGAGATTCAAAAACTAGAAGCTCAGCGCGAGCAGCTCTCAGGTGATCTGGAACGCGAAACCGCGATTGTCGGAGATGCCGCCGAGGCCGAGGCACGGCTAGCGGCTGAATATGAAACGCTAGCAGCGATTAAAGATACGTCGGCCGCACTTGATGCTGCGGCAGATGCAGCGGCGCAAGCGATTAAATTGCGCAATAGCTTGGACGCAGATTACAATGAACTGACCCGCAAAGCGGCGGATCAAAATGCGCGCCGTGAGGCTGCAAACCGCGAAGTCTTACAGCTAGAAACACGCCTATCACGTCTTGAAAAAGACCATGAAGATAATCAAGAGCGCTTGGCGGGTATGCAAAAAGATGGCGGATCTAGTGCCAATCTTTTTGCCGCAGGCGCTAAAGAGGCTTTGGCAGCACTCGAAACCGCGCGCGCCGAAGAACAAGCCTTATCCGCCAAACGTACGGAAGCGGAAAAAACCGATCAAAGCGCCCGCGAAGCTTTAGCCGATGCACGTCAGGCTTTATCCAAATTAACCGCAGAACAATCTGCCCTTGAGCGCATATTATCACGCGGCGGCAGCGCTGATTGGACGCCGGCTCTGGATGAAATACAAGCACAATCTGGCTATGAGCAAGCCTTGGCTGCGGCGCTGGGCGAAGATTTGGACGCTGCCATTGGCGGAACGGCGACATTACGCTGGACAAGCGCCGATGTGCCAAACCAAGCTTTACCTGCGGGCACAACACCTTTGTCAGAACGCGTCACTGCACCCGATGCGCTCGCGGCGAGATTATCGCAAATCGGCGTTGTCGAGAGCGCCGATATTGCCACGCTCGCGCCTATGCTGAAAACCGGACAGCGCCTTGTAACGCGCGAAGGCCAAGTGGCGCGCTGGGACGGATTTGAAATCGCCGCAGGCGCGGAAACATCCGCTGCCATTAAACTCAAACAGCAAAACCGCCTTGCTGATCTCAAAACCAATATCACGGCCCATGAAGCTAATGTTGAAACGGCCTCTAAAGCCTTTGAAGCTGCACGTGCCTTGCGTACAACAGCTGAAGATGCGGCCCGCGAAGCGCGTAAAGCCTTGCCAGACCTAGAACGCCGTGATCGCGCCGCTCAGGCTGCACTTGCGCAATATGAAACAGACATTGCCCGTGCCTCTGCGGAAAAACGCTCGCTCGAAGATCGTCTTGACCGTCTTTCTGCTGAAATTTCAGAATTAAAAAAGCAGCTCGCCACGGCTATAGACGCGCAAAAGGCGTTGTCTCAAAATGAAGATATGAGCGAGGCGCAAGACGCGCTATCCGTGCAATTAAGCGAGGCCCGCAGCGTTGCTGACGAAGCATCTGCGCAATATCGAAGTCTCAAAAACGAAGCCGAAGCCCGCACGCAGCGCCTCAAAGCCGTTGAAACTGAACGCGCAAACTGGCAACGCCGCGCGAAAACGGCTTCGGAACGCGTGACAACATTAGAAGGCCGCGCCGCAGCGGTCGCTATATCATTAAGCGCGGCAACAGACGGGCCAGATCAATTTGCAGAGCGCCGCGCGAAATTATTTGATGAACTAGCCGCAGCCGAATCTCGCCGCGATATGGCCGCCGATGCGCTATCGGCGTCGGAACAAGCGGCACAAAACGCAAACCTTGCCGCACGCGACGCCGAAGCTGAACATGGCCAAGCCCGCGAAGCCCGCGCTGCAGCTGAGGCCCGGTTAACAGCCGCGCAAGACCGTATTGGCGAGACAAAGAACCGTGTCAATGAAACACTAAATTGCGAACCATCCGAGCTGAAATCGCATTTAGGAGAATTAAATAGCGATAGCAATTTATCAGAAAATGATATTGAACGTAAACTCGAACGCCTCTCTTCGGAACGCGAAAAAATGGGCGGCGTAAATTTACGAGCCGACGAAGAAGCGGTAGAGCAAGAAGAGCGTTTGAGCGCCATGAATGATGAGCGCCAAGATCTTATCGCAGCGATTGCGCGGCTACGCGAAGCGATTGATGAGCTCAATTCCGAAGGCCGCGAGCGCTTGCTCAAAGCCTTTGATACAGTCAATGGACATTTCGGGCGGTTGTTTACAACGCTCTTTGGCGGCGGCGAAGCGGCGCTGGCTTTAACCGAGTCAGATGATCCACTTGAAGCTGGTCTTGAAGTTATGGCCCGCCCGCCTGGAAAATCCTTAAAAGCCATGTCATTACTATCTGGAGGGGAGCAAGCTTTGACCGCAACGGCGCTGATCTTTGCGGTATTTTTATCAAATCCAGCCCCCGTTTGTGTCTTGGACGAGGTTGATGCTCCGCTTGATGATGCCAATGTCGCGCGCTATTGTGACCTATTGGATGATATGAAAAAGCATACCAATACGAAATTTATTGCCATCACGCATAATCCCGTAACAATGAGCCGCATGGATCGCCTCTTTGGTGTAACCATGGCTGAACAAGGTGTCTCGCAACTCCTTTCAATTCAGTTAGGAGCCGCTGAAAGACTGGTGGCAGCAGAGTAAATCTGCTCATTTTTCGCCGCCTTAAGCCTATCCATCCCCCCCCTTATCCGTAACAACAATGTGATGTGTTTTTTAAATGCGCATATTTGCATTTAGTTATATGTGAAAATTCATCTAAAAATTTAACTCCCATCAAAATTACACTTATGGAGAACACCGTGAACAACTTTACAAAAATTTGCACTGCCATTGCAGGTTTTAGTCTTTTAGCTTACGCGCCTGCTTTTGCAGGTGGTAGCGGCGGAGGCGGCGGCGGCGGATTTTCTGACCGCAGCAATAACGCTCCGCGTCAGCAATATAACCCCGTACAAGATTACCAAGCTGGTGTTAAAGCTTTAAAAGCCAATGACTTCAAAAGAGCCGATAAAATGTTCAAACGCGTTATCGGCGGAACATCAAATAACGCACAAGCCAATTACTATATGGGCGTGACGAAAGTTGGTCTGGGTAAGGATAAAACGGCTGTAAAATATTTCAAACGCGCCGCAAAATACCAGAAAAAATTCTACGAAGCCGAAGCGGGTCTTGGCAAAGCCTATGCCGCATCGGGCCAAACGGAAAAAGCGCAATCCACGCTTGCTAAACTTCAAAGCAGCGCTGATTCTTGCGGAACATGTGCAGATGCAACACGCATCGACACAGCCATCAATCAAGTCAAAACGGCTATATCTGGCGGGATTGGGAAAACAACATATCTATCTCCATACAGCCCTGATGTACTTGATACACAATATTTCGCCTCTGTGACCCTTATCAATCAAGGCAAATATGCTGAAGCTTTTGATGATCTTTATCTTACCGCCGCCGCCGCAGGCCCGCACCCAGATATTACAACATATATGGGCTACACACAGCGTAAGCTTGGCAATTATGACGCGGCCAAAACTTATTACGCTATGGCGCTTGAGGTTGCCCCTAATCACAAAGGCGCTAATGAGTATCTGGGTGAGCTTTATGTCGAAACAGGGCAAATGGATAAAGCCTATGCACAGCTAGCGAAACTGGAAACGATTTGCAGCTTTGGCTGTATCGAAGAAAATGAGCTACGCTCTTGGATTATTGACGCCCAACCATAAGTCTGAACATTATGGGTATGATAAAATATATTCATGTCCTGACTTTAGCTGCCTTACTTACAGCTATAACGATTGCGGGGTGCGCAAAGCGCGCTTCGCAAAATACATTTAATCCCCCTGATATTACGCGCTGGGCGGCGCCTGATGTGAATCTCACTCAACTTCTATCAACAGAGCCAAATGAGTGTTTAAAGCCCGTCATACAAAGTAACGATCTTCAAAATATTGCACTTGGGCGCATGGCATTTCGATCACCTTTTTTGCTAGGCGGACAAGCTTCGCGGCGCGGTCTCACCTGCCAAGCTTGTCATTCTCAAGGTGCGCGCAATGAACATTTCTTTGTTATAGGCCTGTCAAAAACAGCTGGTACGGCCGATATATCCAGTTTCCATTTCAGCAGCGAGCTTGGGGATGAGGTCTTCAATCCAACCCCCATCCCGTCGCTCTCCGATGATATTCGTAATGTGGATTATGACCCTGCCAAACCCGATCTTGAAAATCTCATAACGCAGCTCATCACCAAAGAGTTTACGGGGGAAAATCCGTCACCTGAGATTAAATCCGCTTTGATACAGTATTTACGCCAATTAGACGATTCATATTGCTCAAATACAGTTTTAACAGGTGCAGACTTGCTAGCCTATAAAATCAAAATCATTGACCAGACATTTGAAGCGCTTGAGCAAAATAGTTTCACCCCAGCCACACAAAACTTTCTCGCTGCGGCCTTACGCGCAGAGCTTGGCCGCCTTAACTCGCGCTTTCCTAAAACAGACTCTGTGCGTTCTGAGCTTTTCAGCATTAGCCAGAGTTTAAATATGCGCGGCGAGGACATAACACCCACCCAAATTAGCCGCGCAGCACAGCAATGGGCCGTATTTTCACCCAATATTGCAAGATATTATGATCAATCTATATTTCATCCCGTCGCGATTGAGCGTTGGGGACGGCAATTTAAAGCCCAATCCCCCTAAATTTACCCTTAAAACTTGGTCGATGTCCATCTGGGTCATGACGGATATTCAAAATCTCATATGCACAGATTGTCGCAGCACAGTATAATCCATCAAAAACTATATTTTTCAGTAACTTAACTTGTTCACAAGGTCTGTTGACTTCCCTGTCACCCTTAGCTAGGTTCCGCGCGATTTTGGAGGGTATCTTCAAGGTCAAGAATCAAGTGTTATGACAGATAGAAACGGACAATCCGCACAACAATCGACATCATCTTCGGATTTACAGAAACTTGAGCAGCGCGTTAAAGCCGCGAAGCAAAAGTATGAAAAACCCGCAAATGACGATAAGAGTGGTTCGCTTCTGGGGATGGCATGGCGTTTGAGTACAGAATTATTGGTGTCTGTTTTGGTAGGTGCTGGACTGGGATATGGTCTGGATAAGCTTTTCGGAACAAAACCGTGGATATTATTGATTGGCTTAGGGTTTGGATTCGCCGCTGGAATAAGAAGTGTACTGCGTACCGCTGAAAAAATGGACGCAGTCAGTGCAGATATTCCGCTTGGCAAGGATATGCCCGAAGACGATGAAGATGACGACTATTAAAGGAGAGGTTCGTGGCAAGCGATCCAATGGAACAATTTCAGATTAAAAAGATCTTCGATCTGGATCTGGCAGGTTTAAACATCCCTTTCACAAATTCATCACTTTGGATGGCCGTGGCAGCTATATCTGTCATCGGCTTCTTTGCGCTGACCACAAAAGGTAAGCTTGTCCCTGGCCGGATGCAATCGGTCGGAGAGATGAGCTATGAGTTTCTCGCCAATATGGTCAAAGATACCACCGGCCCCGAAGCCATGAAGTTCTTTCCTTTTGTGTTTACAATCTTTTTCTTCATTCTCTTTGCCAATCTCATCGGCATGAGCCCTTACGCCTTTACAACAACATCACATTTGGCGGTAACCGCAGCATTAGCCGTCTTCACAATACTAATGGTGATTGTCGCTGGTATCGTTAAAAACGGCTTAAAATGGTTTAAGATTTTTGCCCCCAGTGGATTACCAATCTTGATGTATATAATCATTATTCCGATTGAAATTGTTTCTTTTCTATCCCGCCCGCTTACACTCGCGGTACGCTTATTTGCTAATATGACAGCAGGTCACGTAATGTTGAAACTTTTTGCGATTTTCGCCGCGTTTCTCGTCGGTCAAGGTGGTATCATGGCAGGCGCTTCGATAGCCCCTGTCATAGGAACAATGGGCATTATCGCTCTCGAATTTCTTGTCGCAGGCTTGCAAGCTTTTGTGTTTGCTATCCTCACATGTGTTTATCTCAATGACGTTTATCACGTCGATCATTAATCTAATTCCATATTTCAAGGAGAATCATCATGGAAGCAGAAGCAGCAAAATTCATTGGCGCAGGTCTTGCCGGCACAGCTCTTATCGGTGCTGGTATCGGTATTGGCTCTATCTTTAGTAGCTACCTCGCTGGCGCACTTCGCAATCCATCAGCGGCCGCCTCACAGCGCACAAACCTTCTACTTGGTTTTGCGCTTTGTGAAGCGACAGGCTTGTTTGGTTTCGTTCTCGCGATCATCATTCTTGGTTAAACTTTAAAGTCTGGAGTCCGTCATGGCGGAGAAAAAACCACATCTTGACGAATCTCATGCGGAAGCGGCCTCTGGCGGCATACCGCAACTCGACTTTTCAACATGGGCGGGTCAGATATTCTGGCTCATCGTCATTTTCGCGATTCTATATTTCGTTTTGGCAAAATTTATCTTGCCAAAACTGGGGAATGGTCTTGCAGAACGTAGCGATCATATCGCCGATGATCTGGACGCCGCAAGCCGTTTCCAAAAGGACGCGGAAGAAGCTGAAAAAGCCTATACACATGCTCTTGCAGATGCGCGGGCCAAAGCTCATAATGTTGCCGAGACAACACGCAAATCTGTAGATGCCGAAGTGGCAACAGAGCTTGAGGCCGCTGAAGCAGAGGCAGCCCGCCAAACAGACGCCGCCGAAGCCCGCATTAAAACCTTACGCGATAAAGCTATGAGTAATATTGACGAGATTGCAGAAAAAACAGCCGATGAAATTTTCACAAATTTTATCGGAAAATCTGCAACACCTGCCAAGCTCAAAGCTGCGCTAAAATCAATATAGGAAGCGGATATGTTTACACTCATAAACCTATCAACCCTCAATGCTTCTGGCGCGCATTGGTACACAGATAGCAAGCTTTGGGTTCTTATCCCGTTGATATTATTCTTTGCGTTTATCTTTAAAAAAGGCGCGCATAAAGCTATTGGCTCGGCTTTGGATGAACGCTCAACGCGTATCAAAACAGAGTTAGATGAAGCCAAGCGTCTGCGCGAAGAAGCTCAAGCTTTATTAGCCTCTTACCAGCGCAAGCAAAAAGAAGCCGAAGAGCAAGCGCAAAGCATTATTAAACAAGCCCGCTCTGATGCTGAAAACATGGCCGCTCAAGCGCGTAAAGACTTATCCGAACGCCTCGAGCGCCGTGCAGCCCAAGCCGAAGCCAAGATTGCCTCAGCCGAAGCTAAAGCTATGGCCGATGTGAAATCAAAAGCAGCAGATATGGCACTGGCGACGGCAGAAAAACTACTGCGCTCCGAAGTGACAACAGCTAAACATGCAGATCTCGTAAAAACGGGCATTAGCCAAATTGGGAAGTCTTTTAATTAATAATATCTGTTAGTCTTTAAAAGCTAAATCACCGCCTTTATGAGGCGGTTTTTTTATACCTATTTCACAGCCAAGGCTTGATATTATACCCTAAAAAACCGCCTCATTTTACATGAGACGGTTAAAATCGGTAACTTACCAATGATGTTACTGGCTGAGAAATTACTCCGCAGCTTCTGCGACATCCACAGGCGGCGTCCAGCGCAAGATAGGCTTGCGCGCGGCTTGCGTTTCATCCAGACGGCGCATAGGCGCATATATTGGCGCTTGCTTAAAGCTCTCCACATCGCCAGTTTTTGCTTTGGTTGCAAGGTGACGCATAGAGCCAATAAAACGATCAAGTTCACCTTTACTCTCGCTCTCCGTCGGTTCAATTAGCATCGCACCATGGACAACCAATGGGAAATACATCGTCATTGGGTGATACCCCTCATCAATCATTGCTTTAGCAAAATCGAGCGTTTCAACACCCGTATCTTTTAAAAACCGATCATCAAACAGGGCTTCATGCATACAGATACCGCCAAAGGCAGGTGTCATAACATCAGACAGGCTGGCTTGGATATAATTGGCATTTAGCACCGCATCTTCAGTGGCTTGCTTAAGCCCGTCCGCGCCGTGGCTCATCATATAAGTCAGAGCGCGGCTATACATACCCATCTGTCCGTGAAACGCGCACATACGGCCAAAACTACCGTCAATTGCGGTCTCAACAAGGTTATAGCCTTCACCGTCTTTAACAACATATGGCACAGGAGCATAATCTTTAAGCGCGTCAGAAAGCACTGTTGGGCCAGAGCCCGGCCCGCCGCCACCATGCGGCGTAGAAAATGTCTTATGCAGATTAATATGCATCGCATCGACACCTAAATCACCCGGGCGTACACGGCCAACAAGCGCGTTAAAATTCGCACCGTCACAGTAAAAATATCCGCCAACAGAATGAATAAGATCAGCGATTTTAATAATATCGCGCTCAAATAATCCGCATGTATTTGGATTTGTCAGCATAATCCCAGCAACATCATCCCCCAGCTTGGCTTTAAGCGCAGCTAAATCTACACGGCCATCATCCGTTGCGGGGATTTCATCTACGGTAAAACCGCATTGTACAGCCGTGGCAGGGTTTGTACCATGGGCGCTTTCAGGGACAAGCACGCGGCGCTTATGCGAATGCCCGTCAGCATCGAGACGCGCGCGAATTGCCATCATACCACACAATTCGCCATGCGCGCCCGCTTTAGGCGTTAAAGCCACCGCAGGCATATTACAGAGCGTCATGAGCCAATGGGATAACTCATACATCAACTCTAACGCGCCTTGCGCTGTTGATACAGGCTGGAGCGGATGCACATCGGCAAAGCCTGGCATACGCGCAACTTTTTCATTTAGGCGCGGATTATGCTTCATTGTGCAAGAGCCGAGCGGATAAACACCCAAGTCAATCGCGTAGTTTTTTTGCGAGAGGCGCACATAATGGCGCATCGTTTCAGGCTCAGATAATCCTGGCAGACCAATTTCGCCCTCTCGCGCATGGGCGCCAAGACGGTTAGCTTTGCCTTTCGGCTCGGGTAAATCCACACCCGTACGGCGCGGCGTACCTGTTTCAAAAATCAGCTTTGTCGCTTGGTCTAGCGCTTTATTGCCAGAGACAGTTTGCACCTGCACAGCATCATTGGCTGCACTCGGAGCCGTTGGGCGTCCTTGATTATTCAAGCTCATGATAACACCTCCTTAAGCGCTGCACCAAAGGCAGCAATATCTTCATCGCTCACCACTTCTGTGGCACATACAAGTAGCAAATCTTCATGTACGCCATTGACCATGCGAGAGAACGGAACGCCGCCGAGAATATTTTTTGCAGCAAGCGCTTCGACAACCTGCGCGGCAGGCTTATTTAATTTCACTGTGAACTCATTAAAGAAGGTATCATTGAGAATCTTTGCTCCGTCTATACCATCAATAAGATCGGCAAGCTCGCACGCCTTTTCATGATTCAGCGCAGCCATACGCTTGATACCCGCATCACCGAGCAAGCTCATATGGATCGTGAAAGCGAGGCAGCATAGACCCGAATTCGTACAAATATTCGATGTCGCTTTTTCGCGGCGAATATGTTGCTCGCGCGTGGACAGTGTGAGTACGAAACCGCGCTCGCCATTGGCATCAACAGTCTCGCCGCAAACACGGCCCGGCATTTGCCGCACGAGTTTCTGGCGGCAAGCAAACAGACCAACATGCGGCCCGCCATAATTTAACCCCACGCCTAAACCTTGGCCTTCGCCAACAACAATATCTGCGCCTTGCTCGCCCGGAGATTTAATCGCAGCCAGCGCGACAGGTTCGGTGAATACGGCGATAAGCAGTGCTTTATGCGCATGCGCTTTTTCTGCGATGGGTGTCAGGTCAACAATCTCGCCAAAGACATTGGGGCTTTGCACCACAACGCAGGCGGTTTCATCGGTAATCATATCTATTACAGACGCATCTGCGCCGATTTCAGGCGTGATTTCATTAATATCTATATCAAGTGTTGAGGCCAAAGTTTGCGTGGCTGCCGCGTAATGCGGGTGCAAACCGGGCGCGAGGATAGCTTTATTCTTGCGCGTAACACGGCGCGCCATCACCACAGCCTCGGCGCAAGCTGTCGAGCCATCATACATAGAGGCATTAGCGACATCCATACCTGTTAGAAGCGCGACTTGCGTTTGAAACTCAAAAAGCGCTTGCAGCGTGCCTTGAGAAATTTCTGGCTGATAAGGCGTATAGGCTGTTAGAAATTCAGAGCGCTGAATGAGGTGGTCAACGGTCGCAGGAATATGGTGCTTATAGGCCCCTGCCCCGCAGAAAAACGGCACAGATGACGCATGAATTGATTTATTCGAGAGGCGGTTCATATGGCGCTCGACCGCCGCTTCGCTTTGATGTTTCGGTAAATCAACGAGCTTATCCAAACGCGCAGATTTCGGCACATCTTCAAACAAAGCATCAATATTATCAACACCGACAACCGAGAGCATCTCGGCACGGTCATTTGCATTTAATGGAAGGTAACGCATTTAATTTTTATCCTTGCTATCATTTTCATCTTGAGTTGACATTGCGATCCCCAAGCCAGCGCCTATCGCCACACCTAAAGGCAACCACAATCCAACATCGTCTTGCACCACGCCAATGACGGTTCCGATAGATATACCAATCGCGATACCAATAGGGAACTTGGCGTTATTTTTCATCTATAAGCCGTCGCAATATGTCTTATAAGCCGCTTCGTCCATCAAAGCGTCCAGCTCACTTGCGTCAGTGATTTTGATTTTGATAAACCAACCATCTGCGTCCGCAGACGCATTAACAGTTTCTGGCGCGTCTTCGAGCGCCTCATTCACGGCGGTCACTTCGCCTGCAACAGGGGCGTAAACTTCGGAAGCCGCTTTGACAGATTCGACCACAGCCGCTTCGTCGCCTTTGGCCATTTCGCGGCCAATTTCTGGAAGTTCAACAAAGACTATATCGCCCAAAGCATTCGCCGCATAAGGGCTAATCCCGACAGTCCCTATATCGCCATCGACGTTAATCCATTCATGGTCTTCTGTGTATTTAACTGACATAATTAAGGCTCCTTAAAATAATACAAAATGAGAGATACGGCTTAACCGCGGAAGTAATTATGCGGGGCAAATGGGAGTTTTGCGATTTTCGCAGCACGCGCTTTGCCGCGCACCATAAGCTGCACAGGCGTTCCTGCTTTGGTGAATTTACGCGCAACATACCCCATAGCAACAGGCGAGCCAACTGTCGGGCCAAACCCGCCAGAGGTAATTTGCCCAATGACATTGCCGTCCATATCCTGAATTTCCGTATGTTCACGCGCGGGCGCGCGGCCTTCGGGTTGAATCCCGACAAGACGCTTCGTTGATTTATCTGCCAAATCAGACGCAACGCGTTTCGCGCCCAAATAACCGGCATCGGCGCCGCGGCGATGTTTTTGCACCGACCAGATAAGACCCGCTTCAATCGGCGATACGCTTGTATCAATATCATGACCGTAAAGACATAATCCGGCCTCTAGGCGCAAGCTATCGCGCGCGCCAAGGCCAATCGGCTCTACATCATCATATTGTAAAAGCTCTTTGACTAAGCGCACCATATCCTCATGTTTGGCAGAAATTTCATAGCCGTCCTCGCCCGTATAACCCGAGCGCGAAACATGGGCCCAGACAGGGGCGTCCAACGTCCCGCTTAACTCTAAATCCGTATGAGTCATAAAGGTCAGTTTTTCAACATCAGGATTAAAACAGCCTAATATATTTGCAGCGCGCGGGCCTTGTAGCGCGATTAAAGACAGCGTGTCATCTTTGACGCTAACCGTAACATTTTTCGGCATATGCGCTTCAAGATGAGCATAGTCATCATCCTTGCAGCCCGCATTGACAACCAGATATAGGCAATGCTCATAACCTGTCATCGCAAGACGCGAGATCATCAAATCATCTAAGATACCGCCATCAGCGTTCAGAAATTGCGAGTAACGCTGCTGCCCTGGCTCAAGGCTTTGAATATCGGCTGGAACGAGTTTTTCGAGAGCTTTAGCGGCTGTTTTAAAATCTTTATCTTCAGGGATAAGAAAAACTTGCCCCATATGAGATACATCAAACAGACCCGCTTTTTCGCGTGTATGTAGATGCTCTTTTAGAACGCCCAGCGGATATTGCACAGGCATATCATAGCCTGCAAATGGCATCATTTTCGCACCAAGTGATTTATGCATTTCATGCAAGGCGGTTATTTTTAAATCTGTCATAGGCGCACTCACAGCTTACGCTGCTCCTTGTGCCGCCTGCTGTCCTTTGGGGCCTGAGAGATTGACATATGCAGCTAATCTGCAGGGATGCTTACTCCGTCGGCGGGGCGTTTCACCATATCACCCGCTTTCCAGCATTTTTCTTTTAAACGGTCCATTTACCTGAGCGTTTCCGGGGCGGTTGCGCCTTCGGTGTCCGCCTCACATATTTCTATGCTTGCGACTCTCTCCCATTTAAAAGTTGTGAGCGTCATATGCGGCGTTATCCTAAAAATGTCAATTCACTCAATTCACTCAATTTATAAATTTTATGTGTTAACGCACATACACACTATTTTTTCACACTTTTCCGCTAAGAGTTTTTTGAAAATAGGAGAATATCATGTCCGATGACAATCCAAGCATAACGGCCGCAGGCTCTGGCAAATCAGAAGTTGAGATCGCTTTTGAACTCGTGAGTAAACTCAAAGGCCAAGGCGTTTGGGGTGAGCGCAATCAAGCCGATATTTTAGATATGTATGCAGAATGTCTGGATGCCGTGAGAGGTTTGCGTCCATATAAAGGGCAAAACCGTGTCGACGCGCCAATACATACAGCCCCGCAAACCCAGCCACAAATACAGGCGCAAGCACAGGTACAGGCGCAAGCTCCTGTGCCAAATTCCGCGCCCGCCCAACCTCAAAGCCAAGCGCAAAACCCGGCGCAAAGTCAGCCGCAACCCACCGCAGCTCAAATCGCGCAAATGCACGCACAAAGACAGCAAGCTGCACTTATGCAACAGCAACAGGCTCAAGCCTTACAAAACCCTGCCCGCGCGCAGCCCCCTAATCAAGCTGTTTCAGGTTGAGACTCCCACTAACATATAGCGCAGTTTTAGGCTTTGCTGCGCTAACGGCCTGCCAAGCCGCGCCGCAAAAGAGCGTTAACTCGCAGGCAAGTCTTTGCAAAACTGAATTTATTATTCTAGGCACAGCCCAAGATGCAGGCGCGCCTCAGATTGGAAACTCCGAAGACCCCGCTTGGCGTGACTCAAGCTTGCGCAAACTTGCCGCCTCTGCGGCCTTGGTCGATCATAAAAGCGGGGCGCGTTATCTTTTTGAAGCCACCCCTGATTTACGCGAGCAGCTCTTTTTGCTGGACGAAATGGCACCGATTAAAAACACTGAGCCGTTAGGCATATCAGCTATATTTCTTACCCATGCCCATATCGGGCATTATGCAGGGCTAATTTATGCAGGACATGAATCTGCAGGAACAAAAGATTTAAATGTCTATGCCATGCCGCGTATGACAACATATCTGACTCAAAACGGGCCATGGTCACAATTAGTCAATTTTAAAAACATCGCTTTGCTGCCCTTATCAACAGGCACAGCGGCGATTTTAACAGACGATATAAAAGTAACCCCGTTTCAAGTCCCCCACCGCGATGAATTTTCTGAAACTGTTGGGTTTGAAATTTCAGCAGCGGGTAAATCTGCACTGTTTTTACCAGATATTGACGACTGGAATCAGTGGGAAAGCAAATATGGCCAGACCATAGAAGCGCGGCTCGCGGCGGTGGATTACGCGTTTCTAGACGCAACCTTCTATGATGATAATGAACTGCCTGGGCGAGATATGTCGGCCATACCTCATCCGCGATTAAAAGGGTCGATGGATCGTTTTGACGCTTTACCTAAGACAGAGCGCGCCAAGGTAAGGTTTATCCATTTAAACCATACGAATAAAGCCCGGTTTGAAAATTCAGATATATCTAAAGACATCAAGCAGCGCGGTTACAAACTCGCACAACAAGGCGAGCGTTACTGTTTAGATTAGCTCAGACAAATAGCCGGGTTGTAAACACGCCTCAGCTACATGCGCTCTGGCGCGTCTATACCTAAAATATCTAGCCCGAGACCTAGCTGTTTAAGCGTAAGCTTTGCCAGAGATAAACGCGAACTTTGCACCTGCGCGTCAACTTCGTCTGCCATAATCGGGCATTCCGTATAAAAGCGCGAGAAAGCTTGTGCGAGGCGGTAAACATGGTCGCAAATAATATGCGGCGCAAATTTCTCTGCTGCTTGGGTCACGGCTTTCCCGAAACTATCCAGCACAAAAACAAGCTGTTGCTCCGTAGCTTCTGTTATCGTGATGTCACCCATACTCACATTTTGCGCTGCGGCCTTGCGTAAAATAGATTTAATTCGCACGGCCGCGTAAAGCAGATATGGCCCCGTCTTGCCTTCAAAAGCTGTGAAGCGCTCAGGATCAAACATATAATTTGTCAGGCGTTGATTTTGCAAGTCTGCAAATTTTAGCGCCGCCAGTCCAATTTTCTTAGCAATATCCGCACGTTCCGCGGCATCAAATTCTGTGCCGAAACCAGATTCCGTCAAGCGTTTTTCAGCCGCATCGTTCATAATCTCAACAAGGTCTTCAAGGCGCAATACACCGCCTTCGCGCGTTTTAAACGGCTTGCCATCTTTGCCGTTCATCGTCCCAAATCCCGTATGGATAAGCTGCTCTGGGCTATACCATCCTGCTTTGACCGCAGCGCGGAAGAATTGTTCAAAATGCAGCGCTTGGCGCTCATCGACGACATAAACAATTAAATCAGGGTCTTGCTCGGCCTTACGATCAATCAGCGTCGCCAAATCCGTGGTATGATATAGCACAGCGCCAGAGCGCGCGAGCAACATGACAGGTGGTATCTCTTTTTTATCATCTGGCTTTGCAACGCGAATGATAAGCGCGCCGTCATCTTCTTCAGCAATACCTTGGGATTTTAATCCCTCAATCATGTCAGGGATAAGCGGGTCAACACAGGCTTCGCCTTTCCACAGATCAAATTCTACGCCCAAATCACCATAACCAACTTTCAAAGCGGCCACAGATACAGCAATGAAATGGTCAAGCAGCGCCCGATAACCGCGCCGTCCAGCTTGCAATTCTGCTGTCGCAATGCGCGACGCATCCATACGATCTGGGTTAGATTTTGCCTTATGGCTTGCTTGCGGATAAAGCCGCGCGAGATCTTCCATTGTCACGGGTGATGTCTGTGGATAATTGCCTTTAAATGCCGCGTCGAAATATGGTAGATCAGGCTGTTCTTCGGCCAGTTCAGAGATCAAATGTCCCATCTGCAAGCCCCAATCCCCCATATGTACATCCCCGATGACCTTATGGCCTTGCGCGCGCAATAAGCGCTTAATCGACTCGCCAATAACGGCAGAGCGCAAATGCCCAACATGCATGGGTTTGGCCACATTTGCTCCGCCATAATCCACAATAATGGTCTTGGGCGGCAAGTTCACAATCCCAGCTTTCGGGTCAGCGAAAAGAGCATTGGCCCGCGCAGATGTCATATCTTGTGTAGGGTGCAGATTTAAAAACCCTGGCCCTGCAATATCAATATGCGCAATATCTGGATGCCCTTGCAGCGCAGAGACAGCTTTTGCCGCAATATCGCGCGGATTGGCCGCTTCGCCGCGTTTCTTGGCAATGCCTGCCGCCGCCATAGCCCCGTTACATTGAAACGGAGCAATATCTGGACGATTTGATTCGCGTACAGCGGCAATCTCAGGCTCAAAGCCCATATCTTCAAAGACGGCACGGCATGCCATATCCAAGCGAGATAAAATCGTTGTCATAATTATTGCGCAGAATCTGTCGGGCGAGGCTGTCCTGCTGACACACGGAACCGACGGCCTTCGACATTAAATAAGCGTTGTTCTGGAGTCAGTTCAAACCCAACGATAATTTCAAAATTCTCACCCGATGTTGTCTCGGTTGCACGCGGAATCGTAATTTTATCAATCTTCTCAACCACACTCACACGATCTGCCCCTTCTGGAAAGGTGACATCAAGCGGGAAGGTTTTTTTGTCAATCACAGCAATGTTTTTACGCGTAACTGCAACAAAATATTCATACCGCGCTGTGGATTGACCATTTGCGGCAGGGCCGCGGCCAAAATCAAAAGCAATCTCTAAATCACCCTCAATCGGGCGCGTACCGAAATAGCGGCACAGGCTACGTACATTTTGAATTTCGCCCGTAAACCCAACATTGGCGAACCGTTGCGCCTCATCTTTAAACTCCACAATACGCGAAGCATCATAGAGCGCAAATGCGCGCGGACATGGCCCAGGATTGCGCTCATCAGAGCCGCCAACTTGTAAAATCTCTTGCGCGCTGCCACAGCCAGCCAGCACGCTAGCCCCTATGATCGCCAGAGCGATAAAATTGGTGTATTTTTTCATGCGGTTCGTCCCGAATATGACATATTTCAGCGTAAGAGCCTATAGTATGATTACGCCATGTGCTATAGTGTCATAGACACAACACGTCCGTCTCGCAATGTTAAGATGACAGGTAATATGGACTTATGAGGAGAATTTAATGTCCACCCAACTTGGTGATAACGTAATAGAGGCGGATATGCGCAAAAGAAAGTCAGTTTTACTCGCCGCGCCGCGAGGTTTTTGCGCAGGCGTTGATCGAGCGATTCAAATTGTCGAGCGATCCATAGAGAAATATGGCGCGCCCGTTTATGTTCGTCATGAAATTGTTCATAACCGCCATGTTGTCGAATCCCTAGAAGCTCTAGGCGCGATATTTGTCGAAGACTTGTCTGAATGCCCCGATGACCGTCCTGTTGTATTTTCGGCGCACGGCGTTCCAAAATCCGTCCCTAAAGCTGCCATCGCGCGCAATATGACATTTTTAGACGCGACCTGTCCATTAGTCTCCAAAGTCCATGTCGAGGCAGAAAAACACGCCAGAGATGGACGACATATTTTGCTCATCGGACATGCTGGACATCCCGAAGTCGTCGGCACATTAGGGCAGCTTCCCGCAGGACAAATCATATTGATCGAAACCATTGAAGATGCCGAAAACTATCAAACCGAGACACCAGAAAATCTCGCCCTTGTCACTCAAACAACGCTCTCTGTTGATGACACAAAAGATGTGATTGCGGTTCTCCAGCGCCGCTTTCCTTCAATCGCCCTGCCTTATAAAGAAGATATTTGCTACGCGACAACAAATCGGCAAGCCGCTGTTAAAGCCATCGCTGAGCGTTGCGATTTATTTCTAATCATTGGCTCAACAGCCTCATCAAATTCCAAGCGTCTTGTTGAAGTCGCGCTCAAAGCTGGCGCGCAAGACGCCGTTCTTATTGCATCCGATAAAGTGATAGATTGGGAGGCGATTGACAAAGCCGATATTATTGGTCTGTCAGCGGGTGCTAGCGCGCCTGAATATCTAACAGACGGGGTTATGGCGGCACTTCGTTCACGCTATAATGTCACATGCGAAGAAGTTGAGGTGATAAAAGAGAAAGTCATTTTCCGCCTGCCTCGGCAACTTATGTCTGCATAAATACTCAGCAAACCCATGCCTCGCACAGCCAAAACACATGATCTTGTTATTTACACGGACGGTGCCTGTTCAGGCAACCCTGGCCCGGGGGGGTGGGGCGTGCTTATGCAATTTGGCGAGACGGAAAAAACGCTTTGCGGCGGGGAAGCCAGTACCACCAATAACCGTATGGAACTTATGGCTGCAATACGCGCCTTAGAAGCCATTAAACCCAATTATAAAGGCTCTGTGACATTGTGGACGGATAGCACCTATGTCTTAAAAGGTATTACCGAATGGATTCATGGCTGGAAGAAACGCGGCTGGAAGAAAGGCGATAAAAAACCTGTCATCAATAAGGATTTATGGCAACAGCTAGACAGCCTCAATGCAGCACGTACGATTGAATGGAAATGGGTCAAAGGCCATGCTGGCATAGACGGTAATGAACGCGCCGATGAACTCGCGCGTCAAGGTATTCCAAATTAAATACAAAAAAACCTCCTATCACAAGCGATAGAAGGTTTCCTTATGCACCTAAATTGACGAAATAGGCGGCGTTAAATCGCTTCGACCTGTAAGGTTGCGCCAACAACACCCGTCACACGTAATTCGTCACCCATCTTAGCATGACCCGTCATGAGCGCAGCCGCCCATTGCGTATCACCGACTTGGACGCGGCCCTTGCCGACTTCAAAATCAGACACAGCTTTAACCCGCGTACCGACCATAGTGCGTGAGCGATCATTTAAATCCGATGGCTCGCCGCCCTTAAATCTTGGCCGTACATAAATATGACCAAGCACCAGTAAAATCAGTGACAATACGAAGAACACAATAAATTGTAATTCCCAAGCCACTGGCAAAATAAATGTCACGCCAGCCATGAGGATTGCCGCCGCAGCGACCCATAAAATATAGGTCGTGCCAGTGGCCAGTTCCAGTCCGAGCAAAGCAATCCCAAGGATCATCCAGCGCGTTGCATTCATGCCTTCCAAAAGGCTAATGATAAGGGTTGGATCTTTATCAGTCATAATACTCCCTCTTACTTTTTGGGTTTCGTACTCGCCTCTAATAGAGCGCCAATACCTCCAACGGTTGCTGATAAGCTTGAAAGTTCAGCCGGCACAATGAGTGTCTTCTGATTAGGTGATTTTGCTAACTCGCCAAAGGCTTTAACATATTCCTGCGCGACAAAGTAATTGACCGCATTCACATCACCTTCCGCAATCGCTTGGCTCACCATATGCGTGGCTTTGGCCTCAGCTTGCGCTTCGCGCTCACGGGCATCCGCATCCAGATAAGCGGCTTCCTTACGGCCTTCAGCTTCTCGGATAGCGGCTTGTTTTTCACCTTCAGCCTTGAGGATTTGTGATTGCTTCTGACCCTCTGCCAATAAAATATCAGAGCGCTTTTCACGTTCAGCTTTCATTTGCTTGTTCATGGCTTGCGTAATATCCGCTGGCGGGGATAAGTCTTTAATCTCGATCCGCGTCACTTTTGTACCCCATGTATCCGTGGCTTGGTCAATGACCATTAAAAGCTTTGCATTAATGACATCGCGATTAGACAAGACTTCATCCAAATCCATAGAGCCAACAACTGTTCTCACATTGGTTTGGCAAAGATTCTGAATGGCATTTTCAAGATGGCTGACCTCATAGGTCGCCATACGCGCATCAATCACCTGAATAAAGACAACCGCATCAGCTGTGACCATCACATTATCTTTGGTAATCACTTCTTGGGACGGAATATCAATCACCCGCTCGCGCATATCCACTTTATTGCTAATACGCTGATAGAAAGGAATGATGAAAGCCAAGCCCGGTTTTAAGGTCTTCCTATAGCGTCCAAATTCTTCAAGCGTATATTCACGCCCTTGCGGTACAATCTTGAGTGCGCCAGTTACGATAAACAGTACCAAGGCAACAAGGCCAATACCAATAATTTCTAAACCTGTCATAACGTCCTCCTTTAATTCGTTATTATTGTTAGCGCGCCCCGAATTTTTATCACCCTTCCATAAGCTCTTATCTTTATAAGTTTTCGAGTAAATATTCAGCCGAGCTAACTTTATACTCCCCTGGACCTTCGATATGTAATTGCTCGACAACGCCGTCATTGACGATCATCGCATAACGCTGGGAGCGCTGTCCGAGGCCAAAGCCAGACCCATCTAATTCAAGGCCAATCGCCTTCGCAAATTCGCCGTTGCCATCCGCAAGAAACGCCATACTCGCCTCAACGCCTTGATCTTTAGCCCAAGCATCCATAACGAAAACATCATTGACCGATGTGCAAGCAATAGAATCAATGCCTTTAGCCCGAAGGGCCGCTTCATGTTCTTTAAAACTTGGTACATGTTGCGCCGAGCATGTCGGCGTATAAGCCCCCGGCACAGCAAATAAAGCCACGCGTTTGCCTTTAAAAGCGGCTTGCGTGTTTATAGGCTGCGGGCCTGACTCGCCCATCTGCAAAAATGTTACATTTGGCAATGTCTGCCCAACTTGAATTGTCATAAAACCCTCAAATATTACTGTTAAAACCGATAGTGGTATTTATCGTCTTTCGATATATATGGGAATAGATTACAAAAAAGCAAGGTGTGCATGTCGCTTTTTCAAAACTTGCAGTGTGAGCCAAATAACGGCATGAGATATGTATGATTGCCGTAAAGCCTGACAATTATAAAGGTAAAATCCTACTCGCTACGCCGAATATGGGCGACCCACGCTTTGCGCGGGCCGTTATTTATTTATGCGAGCATAATGAAAACGGCGCGATGGGCATTATCATTAATAAATCCAAAGACGGACTGCACATATCTGACCTTTTAGGCCGCATAGGTATTGAAGGTAACGTACGCGTGGCCGACCGACCTGTCTTATCTGGCGGCCCCGTAGATATTGACCGCGGCTTTGTATTGCATAGCGAGGATTATTTTAAAGATAATTCAAGCTTAAAGCTCTCCGAGACGCTAACGCTGACTTCTACCAAAGACATACTTGAAGCCCTTGTTACCGACAAAGCCCCGCAGCGCGCTATGCTCGCCATAGGGTATGCTGGCTGGGATGGCGGACAGCTTGAAAAAGAAATCGCGCAAAATGCATGGCTCGTCACATCAGCCGATGAGACATTGATTTTTGGCGAAGATTTAAATGGAAAATGGAGCCAAGCACTTTTAGCAATGGGAATTGATCCTGCCGCTTTAGCGTCAAGCGGTGGACGCGCGTAAACGACGCCGCTTACGAATCTAGGCTCAACTTGGCATAAATCACATGATCTCGCCATTGCCCGTTAATCTTCAAAAGCCCTCGCGCAGTGCCTTCGCGGGTAAACCCAACAGCCTCTAATACTTTAATTGACGCCGCATTATCAGCTTGCACAGCGGCTTCTACGCGGTGCAGACCCAATATTTCAAAACAAAATTGGCAAGCCGCGCGCACAGAACTACGCGCATAGCCTTTCCCTGCATAAGCCTCGCCAATCCAATAACCAAGTTTGGCAGATTGCGAAATGCCGCGCTCAATATGGGTGATGTTACAGGCGCCAATAATACGGTCAGATTGGCCTTTAAATACGTGAAACGGATAGGCTTTATCTGCCGTTGTCATTTTCTTAAAACGATTCAAACGCAAGCGATAAGAATTTCGCGATAAATGCGCATCTGTCCATTCAGGCTCCCACGGAATGAGATAATCTGCATTCTCGCGGCGTAAATTTGCCCAATCTTCGAAATCAGCCCAGCGCGGATGGCGCAATGTAATCATCCCCCCCGCAGCTTGTGCTGTCAGGACATTACTCGCATCAGCGCGCTGGATTTTATGGCTTTTTAGCCTCATGAATCTCGCCCCATATTCAGCTTCAATCGTCCAGCCTTCACGTGCAGTATCGCATATATAATGAGCCAAATAAACGCGAAGCTGAACCATGTTAACATGTAATCAAAATGATTATTTCGGATTTTTGGCCGTTTAATTGGCAAAGTCTTTGCATGTGCTGCGCCAAGGACATATTCCAGATAGTAATCCTCGAAAAAATACGCAGTTTGCGGCAAGCCCTTATCCCAATCTCCCGTTTGGTTAAATTTGAAGTAGCGATTTTTCTCAGGGCTAGCTTTGGATTTAACGCGAGATTCTATCGCTCCCAGTGCATGCGCAAAACGCACATAGCCTATAATTTTATCAACGGGACGCGCTTTATAAATATCGCGGTTTTTATCTTCAACAATATCCATTGCCGCATAGATTATCGCAGAATTTGCATCGCTATTGGATGTGACAGGCGCAAAGCCGCGCCAATAAATTCCGCCTGTTTGCGGATAAAAGACGAGCTTACTCTCTGCATTTGGTATCAAATCCGCCGCAATCTCTATACGGCGAAAATCAACGGCCTCGCCTTGCTCTATAGCTGCGCGCAATTCCGTCAGGCTTGTGATAGGCGGGGCGTTTACTGCAATCTCCACCCTAGCCAATAGATCCGTTTTCCATTGCAACCGCTGATATTGCCAAACGCCAAGCCCAATTAAGATCGCCAGACAAATAGGCGTGATAAATGAGAGCCACGGCATCGGTTTGAAATAAAAGCTAGGCATGACTTATAACTTATTTTGTTTCATATCAGAGCGTTTAGCTTCGCTCGCATCATGGCGCCATGCAAGCCCCAGCACCACCTTGCATAAACGGTCAACTGGCACAGCAAACGTTAGAGACATA
Organism: uncultured Caulobacterales bacterium; assembly: GCA_937929915.1. Classification (GTDB taxonomy): domain Bacteria; phylum Pseudomonadota; class Alphaproteobacteria; order Caulobacterales; family Maricaulaceae; genus Litorimonas. The sequence continues at coordinate 45,951 of CALFUN010000025.1, forward strand.
AGAGCCGCAGGCTTAAGCCCAATTTTCGCAGCCTAAAGGTTTATAACCGCGCCTGCGAGATTGAGCCTTGAGCCACGCAGCTAACCGCCTGTTGCAAAGACAATATAGACGAAAGCAAAAAGGAACAGCCAAACAACATCAACAAAATGCCAATACCAAGCCGCAGCTTCGAGGCCGAAATGCTTTTCAGACTTCAAGCCGCCGCGCATCATTCTAGCCCAGCAAACTAGCAAGAAAATTGTTCCGATAAGCACATGTAATCCATGGAAACCCGTTGCCATAAAGAAGGCAGACCCATAAGCGTTTGCGCCAATCCAAGCTTCATGACCTTCGCCGCGTGCATGGAAGAGTTCAACATATTCGACGCCTTGGAAAAAGGTGAATAAAATCCCCAAAGCCACGGTTAAGAACAAACCCCACTTCGCGCCTTGGCGATCATTATGAATAAGCGCGTGATGCGCCCATGTCACTGTCGTCCCAGAGAGCAGCAAAATAAGTGTATTAATAAGCGGCAAGTTAAACGGATCAACAGATGTCACACCCGGCGCCATAGATGTTGCATATTCGCTGGCATTTTCTAAAATGTCAGGGTTCCAGCCTGCGCGTTTTTCTTTGAAAAGCCCAAGCTCGAAAAACATCCAGAACCAGCCCACAAAGAACATAGCTTCTTGCATGATAAACATAATCATGCCGTAGCGCAGGCCAATATCGACAACGGGCGTATGGTCGCCCGCCTCTGATTCGCGGGCCACATCACGCCACCAGCCATACATGACATAAACAGCAAATATACAGCCAATCAGCAAGATGATCCAACCGCCATTTGTTTCTGCGGCCTTTTCTCCTAAAATCGTGGCTTTTAAACTATCAAGACCACTAGCAAAGAACCATTCCATCATCGGGCTATCGCCCGTGCGCTGTACAAGGCCCGCAAAGAATGTGACCATGCCAAGCCCCCATGTCAGGGCCGCCAGACCAGATAGAAACGGCCACGGACTTGGCGGTATTAGGTGATAGTCGTGTTCAACGGCATGTCCAGCCATGATGTAATCCTCTTCACGCGAATAAGCTGCGTTAATTTAGCGATGCTATAGCGGGACATAGCCCGTATCGCAATATCACTTTTACTCGTTTCCTGTTTTATGGCGGGGCAAGCCAATATTATTATCAGCTTTCAAGGGTGTTTTGATAAGCCTCTCGGTTTTCTTAACCGCTTTGGGCTTATCGACCTCAAAAAATGTATAACTCAGTGTAATTTCACGCACATCATCAAGACGCTTATCCTCGTCAAGCTGTGGATCAACAAAAAATAAAACAGGCAAAGGTAACTCTTGGCCGGGCTGTATGGTTTGTTCTTCAAAACAAAAACAATCCGTCTTGATAAAAAACGGCGCGGCCTTGATCGGCGTGACATTGAAATTTGCAACACCCGTGACAGCTACAGATGATGTGTTCTTTACCGTGTAATAGGCCAGACCTGATTCTCCGAGGCGCACGGTCATTTTCTTATCTTGCGCTACAAAATCCCATGGCAAGCCAGAGGCAACATTCGAGTCGAATTTGACGAGAACTTCGCGGTCAATAATTTCCGAAAGATTATCTTCAGCTTGGCCCGGTGTTCCGCCGTAACCCGTGACCTTGCAAAACGTATCATAAAGCGGTTTGGAGGCAAAGCCGAGGCCAAGCATCGCGACGCCGACACAGGTTAAAATCTGGGCTGTACGGGCTTTACTCACGACAAAACCTCATGACGGCAAAACGCCGCGTGATACCATTGTAACAAAAACAAAGGCCGTAAAACCAAGCAAGGCCAGCGCTAAAGCCACATTACGCTTGGTACGGGCTTTAATTTCTGCATCCGTTGGCTCGACAAAATGTTTCGGCTTATCGCGATATTCTCTCATCCGCCCAGCCCTTTGAGCAAGCCCTCAACCGCTAGCACGCCAAACATGGCAAAGAGATAGATGATCGAGAAGGCAAAGAGATTACGCGCAGCGCGGTCGCCCGCTTGGACAGCATATAGCGAGGCTTCATCCGCCGCCTTATCGCGCTCACCTGCGCGCGATAGCCAAACTTTATAGGCCATAGCTAGAAAGGCGAGATTGAGCAGCACAGCTGCAAAAGCATAAAGCGCGCCGCCCAGTCCTGTCACGATTGGCAACATAGCCGTTATCGCCAGAACCACACTATATATCATGATTTGATTACGCGTCGATTTTGGCCCTGCCACATTGGGCATCATTGGAATACCGACCTTGCCGTAATCACCGGCTTTATAGAGCGCAAGCGCCCAAAAATGCGGCGGCGTCCAGATAAAAATAATCATAAAGAGTATAATGGAATCAAGCGTCACCATTCCTGTCACAGCCGCATAACCAACCATTGGCGGAAAGGCTCCTGCCGCGCCGCCTATGACGATATTTTGCGGCGTGCGGCGTTTAAGCCACATCGTATAAATGACAAGATAGAAGAAAATCGTAAAGGCCAGCAAAGCTGCAGCGACCCAGTTAGATGCAATATATAACACCCAAACAGACGCGGCGCTTATCACAGCCCCAAAGCCAAGCGCAGCACGCGGCGCCATTTTACCTTGCGGGATCGGCCGTTTTTTCGTGCGCGACATTTGCGCGTCAATATCCGCGTCATACCACATATTCAGCGCGCCCGAGGCCCCTGCCCCTGCGGCGATACAAATGATAGAGGCCATCGCGGCCCAGAGCGGCATCGTTCCCGGCGCAAGAACTAAGCCTGCCCAAGCCGTAAAGACCACAAGGCTCATGACTCGCGGCTTCATAAGCGCGAAGAAATCCGACGGCTCAGCGAGGCTAAGACCGGATGGATTAAAGGCTGCACCCGAAGATGCAGCCTTTATATCAGTGTTATGTGAGGCTGCGCTCATTAATGCTCATCAGTGTCTTCAATGCGCGGGAGCGTATTGAATTGGTGATAAGGCGGCGGGGACGGCAATGTCCACTCAAGTGTTGTTGCGCCCTCGCCCCAATAGCTATCCGCAGCCGGACGGCGGCGAATAAAGGCTTCAACCAACATGATGAGGAAGAACGCCACACCCGCGAGTGTGATATAGGCACCGGCTGAAGAGACTTGGTTCCAAAGTTCGAACTCTTCCGGATAGTCAATATAGCGGCGCGGCATGCCGTTCAGCCCGAGGAAATGCTGCGGGAAGAAGATGACATTTACGCCGATAAAGAAGAGCCAGAAATGCGCCGCAGCCAGCCACTTATTATAGAGGTAGCCGGACATTTTACCGAACCAGTAATAGAAGCCGCAGAAGATTCCAAAGACCGCGCCCATAGACAGCACGTAATGGAAGTGAGCCACAACATAATAGGTATCGTGAAGCGCGACATCAACACCCGCATTAGCGAGCATAACGCCTGTGACGCCGCCAATGACAAAGAGGAAGATAAAGGCCAGCGCCCACTGCATGGGGATAGAAAAGCTAATGGATCCGCCCCACATCGTTGCAAGCCATGAGAAAATTTTGACGCCTGTTGGCACCGCAATCACGAGGGTCGCCGCGAGGAAGTAAGCCTTAAGGTCAACATCCATACCGACGGTGTACATGTGGTGAGCCCAAACAACAAAGCCAACAACACCGATGGCGACCATGGCATATGCCATGCCGAGATAGCCAAAGATAGGTTTCTTGGAGAATGTCGA
>CALFUN010000026.1 GCA_937929915.1 uncultured Caulobacterales bacterium
TTTACGATTGGGCTTATTAAAGCCGCGCTTTGGCAGGCGCATATGGATTGGCATTTGACCGCCTTCAAAGCCTTTAATCGCCACACCAGAGCGTGACTTTTGACCTTTGACACCACGGCCACCCGTTTTGCCTTTACCTGACCCAATACCGCGGCCAATGCGCTTGCGGTTTTTAGTTGCACCAGGGTTATCTGAGAGTTCGTTCAAACGCATGTTTTTTCTCGCTAAAATTAGCTTCTGTAGAAGGTTTCCCGCAACGGGACGTCTCTACTCTTCAACTATCTTTATCATATGTGCCACTTTGCGGATCATACCGCGGACACTTGGTGTATCTTCTAAAGTCTTTTGCTTGCCAATACGGCCAAGCCCAAGACCGACTAATGTTGCGCGCTGGTCAGGCTTACGGCGTGTCGCCGATCCTGTTTGCCGCACTGTCACTGTTGCTTTTTTCGCCATGACCGCTTTCCTTACGCTTCAATCGCATCAGGTGCAGAGGCACCATCTTGACGACGGCTAACAATGTCAGAGACCTTCTTGCCGCGTTTATTTGCGATAGTCCGAGGGCTTTCCATACGCTTAAGCGCATCAAATGTCGCCCGAACCATGTTATAGGGATTAGATGTACCGATAGACTTACCAACAACATCTTGAACGCCCAAACATTCCAGAACTGCCCGCATTGGGCCGCCTGCAATCACGCCTGTCCCTGGAGGGGCCGAGCGCATAACAATTTTACCCGCACCGTGGCGGCCGCGCACATCATGATGCAGCGTACGGCCTTCGCGCAATGGAACGCGGATCATTGTTTTCTTCGCTTCTTCGGTCGCCTTACGGATAGCTTCAGGCACTTCGCGCGCCTTACCTTTACCAAAGCCAACACGGCCCTTTTCATCACCGACAATAACAAGAGCCGCAAAGCTCATATTACGGCCACCTTTTACCGTTTTTGCCACACGGTTAATGTGGACAAGACGGTCGATAAACTCGTTATCTTCTTCTTCGCGCCCGCGGCGATTATCTTCTCTACGTGCCATAATCAGCTTCCTAGAATTTCAAGCCGGCTTCGCGAGCCGCATCGGCCAGTGCTTTCACACGACCATGAAAAAGATATGCGCCGCGGTCAAAGACAACAGTGTCGACTTTGGCTTTGGCAGCACGTTCTGCGATAAGTTTCCCGATACGCTGGGCTGCTGCAATATCAGAGCCTTTTGCTTTTTTATCTTCAAGCGTTGATGCTGAAGCTAAAGTCACACCCGTAACATCATCAATGATTTGCACAGAGATGTTTTTGGCGGAACGGAAAACGGATAGACGCGGACGTCCATTTGAATTTTTTTTGAGGCGGCGGCGGACACGTTGTGCGCGGCGCTGCATAAGTTCGCGTGCAGTTTTCATGACTACTTCTTCTTACCTTCCTTCTGGCGCACATATTCACCGACATAACGCACACCCTTGCCTTTATAAGGCTCTGGCTTACGATATGATCGGATTTCTGCGGCGACTTGACCAACTTGCTGCTTATTAATGCCAGACACAATAACAACTGTCGGCTTAGGGGCTTCAATCTTGATGCCTGCAGGTGGTGTGTAATCAATATCATGCGAGAAACCAAGCTGCAATGAAAGGGCGCTCCCTTTCATCTGGGCACGATAGCCAACCCCGCGCAGCTCCAGCTCTTTTTTAAATCCGTTGACAACGCCTTCAATCATATTTGCAACCATTGTGCGGCTCATGCCCCACATAGCTGCTGCGTTTTTAGCGCCCTCTACAGGAGATACAGTGAATGTATCGCCGTCTAAAGCGCCAGTGACGGAATCCGGAAGTGTGAAGTTAAGCTCGCCCTTCGGGCCTTTAACAGTGATGTTCTGCCCATCTTGTGTAAGCGTAACGCCAGATGCGACAGTGATAGGTGATTTTCCAATACGTGACATAATATTTTCCTATGACACTTGGCAAAGAACTTCGCCGCCAACATTGGCGTCGCGGGCGGCTGTATCGCTCATCACGCCTTTTGGCGTTGAAAGAATAGCAATGCCCAGTCCATTACGAATTTGAGGCAGTGTTTTAACAGAGCTGTAAACACGGCGGCCAGGTTTAGATACGCGTTTAATCTCGCGGATAACAGCTTCGCCTTCGAAATATTTAAGTTCAATATTAAAAGCGCGAAAACCTGCATCATCTTGCGTTTCAGAATAACCGCGGATGAAACCTTCATCAGCCAGCACATCGAGAACACGGCCACGAAGATTAGACGCAGGCGTCAAAACAGTTGAACGATTCCGCATAATAGCATTGCGGATACGTGTGAGCATATCGCCCAAAGGATCAGAAAAAGACATCTTATTCCCCTACCAGCTAGATTTCACAAGGCCTGGAAGAAGGCCCATTGAGCCAAGCTCACGTAGAGCAATCCGAGACATTTTCATTTTACGATAGTAACCGCGCGGACGTCCTGTGACTTGGCAACGATTGCGGATGCGTGTTTCAGCCGAATTACGCGGAAGCGCAGCTAATTTTAGCTGTGCGTTAAAGCGCTCTTCAACTGGCAAATCTTTATTACGCGCAATATCTTTTAAAAGCGCACGTTTCGCTGCATATTTAGCAACAAGGCGTTGACGCTTTAGATTGCGTTCGACTGCACTGACTTTAGCCATTTAATTTTCTCCTATTTGCAAGACCGTTAAGGCCTGCTTCGCTTGTTGCGTTCGTTCTAATTTCTGAAAGGAAAAGAGAACGCGGCCAACAATGCTTTGGCTTCTTCATCTGTTTTGGCGCTTGTTTGCACCACTATATCCATGCCGCGCACCTGATCGACCTTATCATAGTCAATTTCAGGAAACACGATATGCTCTTTTAGGCCCATAGCGTAATTGCCATGACCATCAAAACTTTTACCGTTAAGACCGCGGAAGTCACGTACGCGCGGAAGCGCGATATTGACAAGACGGTCCATAAATTCAAACATACGATCACGGCGTAATGTCACTTTCGCGCCAATCACCATACCATCACGAAGCTTAAAGCCCGCAATAGATTTTTTCGCAATCGTCGGCACAGGCTTCTGACCTGCAATAAGCTCAAGCTCTGCAATCGCGGCTTGGACTTTTTTCTTATCTGCAACACCTTCGCCAAGGCCCATATTTAGGACAATCTTTTCGACAGAGGGAATTTGCATATCATTTTTATAGCCAAATTGCGTTTTCATCTGCTTACGAATTTCTTCGCGGTAAACAGTCGCAAGGCGAGGTTCATAAGGTTTAGACATCGATGACTTCCCCTGATTTCTTGGCCACACGGACCTTTTTACCATCTTTAAGCGTTTTGAACCCGACACGCGTTGGCACGCTGTCTTTTGGGTCAAGATGCGCAACATTAGAGACGTGGATTGGCGCTTCAAATTCAATGATGCCGCCTTCAGGGTTTGCCTGTGACGGTTTCATATGACGCTTCACCATACGCACGCCTTTAACGACAACGCGCTGATCTTTAGGAGAGACTTTTAAAACCTCACCTTTGCGGCCTTTATCACCGCCAGAAATAACGACGACATAGTCGCCTTTTTTAATCTTTGCAGCCATGACTAGAGTACCTCTGGCGCTAGAGAGACGATTTTCATGTGATTTTTCGCACGCAGCTCACGCGGAACTGGGCCAAAAATACGTGTACCAATCGGCTCACCATTTGTGTTGATAATGACAGCAGCATTGCCATCAAACCGAATAACAGATCCATCACGGCGCTGAATATCTTTGCGAACGCGTACGACGATAGCGCGGCGCACATCGCCTTTTTTCACTTTACCGCGCGGGATAGCTTCTTTGACGGATACAACAATCGTATCGCCAACATGTGCGTAGCGGCGCTTGGAGCCGCCAAGCACCTTGATGCACTGGACGCGGCGCGCACCAGAGTTATCGGCTACATCGAGGTTTGTCTGCATTTGTATCATGCGACGTCTCCTAGTTTCTTTTTAAGGGCAGCAGCGTTAGGGGACCCCTAACCGCTGACAACTTCCCAAGTTTTCAATTTACTTTTCGGCGGACATTCGACGATGCGAACAGTCTCACCAACTTTATGCGTATTATTTTCGTCATGCGCATGATATTTTTTTGTCCGGCGGATCGTTTTCTTGAACAAAGGGTGCAAGAAAGAACGCTCGACGAGAACAACGATTGTTTTCTCGCCTTTATCTGACACGACCGTGCCTTGAAGAATACGTTTAGGCATAACTCTTCCTTACGATTTCTGGGCTGATTTATTTTCAGCCTGAATAGTTTTAATCCGAGCAATGGCGCGGCGCACTTGGCGAACACGGGCCGTTTTCTCAAGCTGACCTGTTGCCTCTTGGAAGCGCAGGTTAAATTGCTCTTTCTTTAGCTTAAGCAGTTCATCCGTTAGCTGATCTGCGCTTAAAGCTCTTGCGTCTACGGCTTTCATAGCGCGCTCCTATTGCTCGCCTGGACGTGTAACAACTTTACACTTCACTGGCAGTTTAGCGGCCCCAAGACGCAGCGCTTCACGCGCTACGGCATCAGACACACCATCAATCTCAAACATGATCCGGCCTGGTTTCACTTTACAAGCCCAGAATTCCACAGACCCCTTACCTTTACCCATCCGAACTTCGGTTGGTTTTTTCGTAACAGGCACATCAGGGAAGATGCGGATCCAAACGCGGCCTGCACGTTTCATGTGACGCGTAATCGCACGGCGTGTAGCCTCGATCTGGCGTGCTGTAACGCGCTCAGCTTCAAGTGATTTAAGACCATATGAGCCGAAATTTAAAGATGTGCCACCTTTAGCAACACCTTTGATACGGCCCTTATGAGCTTTCCGGAATTTTGTACGTTTTGGCTGTAACATTTTTCGTTGTTCCTTTTAGAGCCTCAACTTAATTATTGCGTGCAGGACGACGATCACGGCCACCACGGTCACCGCCGCGATCATTTCCGCGAGAGCGTGTATCACCCTGCTCTGTCAAGCGTTTCTCATGAGCATATGGATCATGTTCCATGATCTCGCCCTTATTGATCCAAACTTTGATACCAATGATACCCATAGCTGTCATTGCGCGAGCAACACCATAATCAATATCAGCGCGCATAGTATGCAAAGGCACAGAACCTTCCTGATATTGTTCGATACGCGCGATCTCAGCACCGCCAAGACGGCCGCCAAGTTTAATTTTACAACCAACCGCACCCATACGCATCGCTGATTGCAGCGAACGCTTCATGGCACGGCGGAAAGATACACGGCGCTCGAGTTGCTGCGCGATACCATCAGCTACGAGGTTGGCATCGACTTCTGGCTTGCGCACTTCGATAAGATTGATGAAAACTTCGCCATCAACCATGCTCGCAACTTTCTTACGTAGCACTTCAATATCAGAGCCTTTTTTACCAATCACAACACCCGGGCGAGCCGTGTAAATTGTGATGCGGCATGTTTTATGCGGGCGCTCAATTACGATACGCGACACAGAGGCGTTTTTCAGCTCACCCATGAGGAAAGAGCGAATCGCCAAATCTTGATGCAACAAATCACCATATTCGGCAGTATTGGCATACCAACGGCTCGACCATGTGCGGTTAATACCTAAGCGCAGACCGATTGGATTAATCTTCTGACCCATTACGCTGCCTCACTTTTTGCAGAAACTTCGGGTTGATCTTCAACTTCGCGAACAACAATCGTTAACTCGGAAAATGGCTTCAAAATACGTGCCCCGCGGCCACGCGCACGGGCGCGGAAGCGTTTCATTACGAAATTCTTACCCACATAGGCTTCGGAAACAATCAGGCTATCAATATCAAGACCGTGATTGTTTTCAGCATTCGCAATCGCAGATTCTAAAACCTTTTTTACCTCTCCAGAAATCCGCTTATGCGAAAACTCTAGATCAGCCAAAGCTGTATCCACTTTTTTACCCCGAATAAGCTGCGCCACAAGATTTAGCTTTTGCGGGCTAATCCGGATCATGCGCAGTTTAGCGCGGGCTTCTTTGTCGCCAACACGGCGAGGATTTTTTGCTTTTGCCATGACGCTCTACTTCCGTTTGGCTTTTTTATCCGCAGCGTGACCGTAATATGTCCGCGTTGGAGAGAATTCACCAAGCTTATGACCCACCATATCTTCATCAACCAAGACAGGGATGAATTTCTGGCCATTATGAACCTGAAATGTCAGACCCACAAAACTTGGCATGATTGTGCTACGACGCGACCAAGTTTTGATCGGCTTATGACGACCTTCACTGCGAGCCGCTTCGGCTTTTTTAAGTAAATATCCGTCAACAAACGGACCTTTCCAGACTGAACGAGGCATAGTCCGCGCTCCCTAACGTTTCTTCTTCGCGTGACGCGAACGAATGATGAATTTGTCAGTCGCTTTATTTGAGCGAGTGCGCGCACCTTTAGTCGGCTTACCCCAAGGTGTAACAGGATGACGACCACCAGAGGTACGGCCTTCACCACCACCATGCGGGTGATCGACTGGGTTTTTCGCAACACCGCGTGTAAGAGGACGACGCCCCTTCCAGCGAGTACGGCCAGCCTTACCGAAATTTTGGTTCGAATTGTCGGGGTTTGAAACCGCGCCAACCGTACCCATGCAGTCCGCACGCAGATAGCGTTGCTCACCGCTTTTCAGGCGCACGATTACCATACCGCGATCACGACCAACAATCTGAACATATGCACCGGCAGAGCGAGCAATCTGGCCGCCCTTGCCTGGCTTCATTTCCACATTGTGGATAATCGTACCAATCGGCATTTGCGACAATAACATCGCGTTGCCGGGCTTTACGTCCACTTTTTCACCAGCAACAACGCTGTCACCAACAGCAATCCGTTGAGGCGCAATGATATAAGCTAGCTCGCCAT
>CALFUN010000027.1 GCA_937929915.1 uncultured Caulobacterales bacterium
CCTTGGTTAACCCCAAAGCTTCGGCATTTTCGCGGTAATGCGTTGGGATGGCAATCATAGACTGATACGTTGTAATCGTCACAGTCGGCAGCAGCATCATCGCCAAAATAATCGACCCAACGAACCAAGAAATGCCCGTACCTAAAATATTCACAAAGAGGATCAGCCCGAACACACCATATGTCACAGAAGGTATCGCATTGAGGCTATAAAGAGCCAAGTTTAAGAGCTGACTGCTTTTACCGCGCTCATATTCACTGCGGTATATCGCGGTTCCAACTGCGATTGGCAAAACAAGTAACGCGGCCACGCTAACGAGTAAAAGACTGCCGATAATCTGATAAAAAATACCGCCAGAGGCTCCGAAATTTCGTGCCGGCATCAACAAGAAATGGAAAGATATAGCTCTTGCGCCCTGCAAAATTATTGCGCCGAGTAAAAACGCAAGAATGATAAAACACACGGCAAGCGCTGCGCGCATAATGGCTGCGAAAATACGGTCGCCAAGACTACGGTTAAAAATACGCTCAGACATGGCGGCCTCTACCAAAGAAATGCTGTGAGGCGGCCGTAAGCAATACGGTGATTGTCACCAATATTAGGCTCATTAAAACTAACGCGCTAAAATGGGTCGACCCAAAGGCTGACTCGCCAACTTCGCGGCCTAGTTTTGACGTGATTGTCTGACCAGACGATAAGACATTAAAAATCGGTTTTGGCAGGCGGTCTATGGAGCCAATAACGAGCATAACCGCCATCGTCTCGCCCAAAGCACGGCCCAGCGCGAGCAAAGCGGCGCCCGCTATATCCGTTTTCGCTATAGGCCAAATTACATCTCGAAAGACCTCATAGCGGTACAGCCCCAAAGCTTGCGCATTTTCGCGAAAATCACGCGGGACATTTAATATAGCATCTGTCGTTAAAGATAAAATTGTGGGCAATATCATGACGGCTAAAATAAGTCCTGCCGTTAAAATTAGGCGTCCCGTTTGTAAATCAAGCCCCTTGGCAATCCAAACGCTCACATAAGCCACGCCAATAAGGCCGTAAACTATGGACGGGATACCTGCCAAAACTTCCAGTGAAGACCGTGTAAATCGCCGCAAACGCGCCGACCGTGTTTCAGCAATATAAATCGCCGCAAATACACCAATGGGTACAGCGACAATCATTGCGATAAACATCACAACCAATGTCCCATATAGCATGGGCAGCATACCATATTGATTATCAGTTGGATTCCAGCGCGCAGATAATAATGTGCTACCCGCTTCAGTAAAAGCTGGCAGGCTTTGCACCGCCAGAACTATAAAAATCAGACCAAAAAGCCCTATTGAACTTAAACAGCTTGCAAGCGCGTAACTTTTCACCGCATAATTTTTGGAAAGTCGCCGCGGTTTGACCTTTAAGCCAGATTTATGAGGATGATTATCCGCTGACATTACGTCTATTCATTGACAGGCACATAACCTGATTCCTGTACGAAAGCCTGCCCATTCGGAGATAAGAGATAATCAACAAAAGCTTGCGCTTTGGGCGAAATATCATCGCGTATGACAATGTTTAAATCCCGCGCTATCGGATAAGAGCCATTACGGATATTTTCTAAATTCGGCGCAATCACGCCCCCAGATTCTGTGACAATCGACACACCTTTCACATCATCATTCAGCCACGCCAAAGACAACATACCAATCGCCGCATCACTTTGCGTCATGGCCGTTTGTTCTTCATTATTAGACCCAATCACCAAATCTGCGCCAGGGGCTTCAGCCTTTTTATCGCCTAAAACAATGTCAAAAAATGTCTGGCGCGTACCGGTACTGCTTTCTTTGTCAATGACAAAAATATCTCTATCAGGCCCGCCAAAGGCACTCCAATTATCAATGCGGCCCATGTAAATATCAGCAATCTGCGCAAAGCTTAACTGTGTCACACCTGCCTCATAAATTTCAGAAGACACAACAGGCACAACCGCATCGCGGCCAATCGCAATCGGAGTAAAGCTATATTGCGCAAACCGCGCGATTTCATCAGTCGTTATATCGCGTGACATCATGCCAATATCCGTTTGCCCTTCAGCAAGTTGATTAAAGCCGCTGCCAGAGCCGCCAGCATTTACAACAATATTTTGGCCCGATTGGCTTTGATAGGCATCAGCCGCTTTCGATACCGCCGGCAGAACCGTTGTCGAGCCAGATACAGAGATAATTTCAGGCCGGCTACAAGCCGTCATCAACATAAGCGCCGAAACTAGGCTCAAAATTTTCACAGTAGTTTTAGACATATGAGGTTTATTCACGAAATACCCTTATTAAAACGCGCATCTCTCGCGGCATAAATAATCGTCAGGCGCTTATCTTGAGTTCAACAGTAAAACTCAAGTCAAATAAATATGATATGCCTATGGCGTGGCCCTATATTGAGTGGCTCACAGTCGTATAAGCGTCATATAATTGTAATAAAGCTGTCACAAATTCATGGAATAGGCTAATATGTTGTCTTAAGTGCAACAACGAATCGGGTTTTTAATTATGTCAAAATTGGCGGAACATATTGTTAGTGGTTACGATGAAGACCTCGATTCACTCACAACGAACCTATCTAAAATGGGCAGCTTGGCCGAAAATATGGTCGATGATGCGATACGCTCGGTAAAAAAACGCGATGATGACCTCGCCCAATCTGTTATCCAGCGCGATACAGATATGAATAATCTTCAAACCATCATTGATGATGATGCGATGCGCGTATTGGCGCTTCGGCACCCAATGGCAACTGATTTACGCCGCACAATCGGCGCCATCCGTATCGCAAATGATTTAGAACGCATTGGCGATCTTGCGGAAGGCATTGCTCGCCGTGCGATTTCTCTTAATGAGATTGAACGAATTGAGCTGGCCAAAGGTGTGACGCGTATGGGGAAATTGGTAAAAATCCAACTGAGTCGTACATTAGATGCCTATTTACGTAATGACGTTGACGGGGCGATTAAAGTTTGGCTTGGCGATGAAGATATTGATGAAATGTATAATTCTATCTTTCGAGAATTACTGACCTATATGATGAGTGACCCGCGCACGATTAGCGGCTGTGCGAGCTTGTTATTCGTTGCAAAAAACCTCGAGCGCATTGGTGATCACACGACCAATATCAGCGAAGTTATTTATTTCACAGCAAATGGATCGCCGTTAATCCAAGATACACGTGTGGCCCATGTGCGAGACCAACGCACAGGCTAGGCCAAACCGACGATCAAAATTTACCGCCTGAGGCTGAGTTATGAAACCCTATGTTTTACTTGTCGAAGACGAAGAAGCCCTCGCGACATTATTAGAATATAATTTTCAAAAAGAAGGTTTTGAAACCTCAATCGCTATTGACGGTGAAGATGCTCTTTTACAGGCCGAAGAACGTACGCCCGACCTCATCATGCTTGATTGGATGTTGCCAAAACTCTCAGGTGTTGAGGTCTGCCGCCGCTTACGCCGCCGTAAGTCCACTGCCAAAACACCCATTATCATGCTATCGGCGCGCGGAGATGAGACAGACCGCGTCACAGGCCTTGATTACGGCGCGGATGATTATATGGTCAAACCTTTTTCTATGACCGAGCTATTTGCTCGCACCCGCGCGCTCTTGCGCCGCGTGAGCCCGACCTTGCTGCAAGACATTATTAAACTTGGCGACATAGAAGTTGATACAAAGGCATTGCGTGTCAAACGCGCTGATAATGCCATACATCTTGGCCCGACAGAATTTCGCCTGCTTGATCACCTTATCCGCAATCCAGGGCGTGTGTTTTCTCGCGAGCAGCTTTTAGACGCCGTTTGGGGCCGCGATATTTATGTCGAAGCCCGCACGGTTGATGTGCATATTGGACGGTTGCGCAAAGCCTTAAAAATGCCAGATCGCAAAGACCCTATTCGCACAGTTCGCTCCGCGGGTTATGCCTTTGAAGCGGTGAACGATTAAACGAGTCTCACTTCGCTCTTGTGATTAGACGGCGCGCGGGGTACAGCGCCGCGAGCTGCAAATATGCAGCCCAGCCTTTATAGCTGGTCAAAAGTTTCACAACGAGTGTGCATAATGATAAAATCAACCCTCTCCAGTTTTGCAGATCGTATTTCTATTCCGCCGCGCAAACGCACAGGGCCGTTAACATTTACGCCAAGCCGCATCAAAACCGAAATCCTTGCGGGCCTCACAGTTGCCTTGGCGCTTGTCCCCGAAGCTGTCGCCTTTGCCATCGTGGCAGGTGTCCCTGCCCTTGTTGGACTCTATGCAGCTTTTATTGTTGGCCTTATCACAGCTATATTTGGGGGCCGCCCAGGTATGATTTCAGGAGCCACAGGCGCGCTCGCCGTCGTCATGGTCGCTCTTGTCGCTAGTCACGGGGTTGAATATCTTTTCGCCACAGTTGTATTGATGGGACTTTTGCAAATTTTGGCAGGCGTGTTCAAACTCGGTAAATTTATCCGCCTTGTTCCCCATCCCGTCATGCTTGGCTTTGTCAACGGATTAGCCATTGTGATTTTTCTTGCGCAAATGACACAATTTCAAACCTCGCCAGCGCCAGCGGGTGAACATCATGGCCCGTTTAATATGCTTTACGGGACATGGATGACTGGCAGCACGCTTTATATTATGCTTGGCCTTGTTGCACTGACTATGTTTTTGATTTGGGCCACCCCCAAAGTCACAAAGTTTATTCCCGCACCGCTCGCGGGTATCGGAATTGTCGCGATTATTGTCATCGCCTTTGGTA
Source organism: uncultured Caulobacterales bacterium (assembly GCA_937929915.1). Lineage (GTDB taxonomy): Bacteria > Pseudomonadota > Alphaproteobacteria > Caulobacterales > Maricaulaceae > Litorimonas. The sequence goes on from CALFUN010000027.1 coordinate 4,769, forward strand.
TAGATGTGCCGCGCGTCCGAGATATGTCACCCATCGCAGGCGGCTTACCAAATTTCCATATTCCTTTTGGCAAAGGACAAGGCATTTACGGAGCGCCGCTGGCTCCTTTCAATCTGGACACACTTAAGATCATTTTTCCTTATGCGTTGATTTTGGCCGCGATTGGCCTGATTGAAAGTTTGCTCACACTCAACCTTGTCGGCGAGATTAAAGAAGAGCGCGGCGGAGCCTCTCAAGAATGTATTGCGCAAGGCATGGCCAATACAGTCACAGGTTTTTTTGGCGGCATGGGCGGCTGCGCGATGATTGGCCAATCTATGATTAACGTCAAATCAGGCGGGCGCACACGCCTATCAGGAATTAGCGCCTCACTTTTCTTGCTCGCTTTTATATTATTTGGCGCACCTATCATTGAGCAAATCCCGCTGGCCGCTTTAGTGGGCGTCATGTTCATGGTCGTTATTGGCACATTTGCTTGGCAGTCCTTTACCATTATGCGGCGTATCCCCTTAATTGATGCCTTTGTGATTATCCTCGTCACAGTGGTCACGGTCTGGCATGACTTAGCTGTGGCTGTGGTCGTTGGTGTCATTGTCTCTGCCTTAGCTTATGCGTGGAACGCAGCGCGGCGCATTGATGCCCATACAGACATCAAAACGGATAGCGATGGACGCCAGACAAAAATCTACAAACTTGAAGGGCCATTATTTTTTGGCTCAATCGAAGGGTTCACGGAATTATTCACCATTAAAGATGACCCAGATAATATTATCGTAGATTTCGCAAATAGCCGTGTTGTTGACCAATCTGCCCTGCAAGCTATTGAAGCTTTAGCAAGTAAATACACCCAAGCGAGTAAGGCTATTCACTTGCGCCACCTCACCCGTGATTGCCACAAATTGCTCAACCGTGCAGGACAACTCATGATCGATTCCGATGATGATCCTGAATATGAATTGGCTGTTGATTACGGCGTTAAGACAGGCGCTTTTGGCGGCGGGCATTAAGACAGTTTCTCTATCATTTTTTTTCGTATCAACTACTGGTGAATTGACGGGCCTATCCCCTCGGCATACACACACGCCACGTTTAACATATATTCAGTGAGACAGCTATGTCCGAGTCCAAACCCCCTCTCCCGCCTTATAATGCCCAGAGCGCGGCTCAAAAAGCCCGCGGCGCGGAAAATGCGTGGAATAGCCGTGACCCTGCCAAAGTCGCCATGGCCTATACCCCTGACAGTGTCTGGCGCAACCGCAATGAATTCATAAAGGGGCGCGCAGAAATTCAAGCCTTTCTAACGAAGAAATGGGCGAGCGAACATGAATATCGTCTCATTAAAGAGGTCTGGGCATTTGAAGGCAACCGCATCGCCGCGCGTTTTGCTTATGAATATCACGACGACGCTGGCAATTGGTTTCGCGCTTATGGGAATGAGAATTGGGAATTTGACGAAAATGGCTTAATGGCTGTGCGTCATGCCAGCATTAATGATGTTGCCATTTCCGAAGATGAGCGCCTATTTCATTGGCCGCTTGGCCCGCGTCCCGAAGGCCATAAAGGCTTGTCAGATTACGGGCTTTAATTAAAGCTTAGCCCAACAAAAAACCCGCCTGTAATAGGCGGGTGAATTTATATTTTATTTAAAGTTCTGAGCGCTTTATTTTACTTCAAACGTAATCATGCAATTCACACGATAACTATCAATTTCATTGTCTTTAATAACAACAGATTGATTTTGTACATTCGCGGATTTGATGCCTTTTACGGACTTACCTGTACGTTTGACTGCATTTAAAATCGCATCTTCAAATGATTTTTTGCTTTCAGACATGATCTGCACTGATTTCATAACAGCCATAATACTCTCCTCATTCATAGTTTTTTGGGTCTTAAAATATTTTAAGCCAGCCCCTGCCTCATATCATTAGGCAGGGCAGCCTGAATTGTCTATGAATAGTTTAACAGGCCGTATTAGCTATCTTGCGCGGCATTTTGCTTAGATTTTTCAATCAGAGCTTTTCGGTCTGCACGAATTTTAGCAATCTTATCTTCATGGGCGCGTTTTTGTTTTGTCGAAAAAATAAAAAGCCCGATAAGAATAAGAATCGAAATACCCGCCATTGTAAACATTTGCGTATCAGTCATAAAACACCTCTTTTATCTCATATATGCTGTTAGGCTGCGCTTATCTGCAAGTTTCTTACGCAGCTATTCGTTTTATTCCGTTCGGGTTATCCAGCCTCCTCCCAGCGTACGAGCCGCCTCAATATCAGCTGCATAGAACACACAGGCTTGGCCCGGCGAAATCCCTGTATCCGCTGCGTCAAGCTCGACAATGATGTCATCGTCAATTTTGCGAAAATGGGCGGGAGCGGGCGGACGGGTCGAGCGCACTTTCACCTTAACCGCTTGGCCGTCCAGCGATGCATCAAACGCCCCTGAGCCAATCCAATTAATATCTGTCAGCCATAATTTTGAACGGTTCAGCGCGCTGCGCGGCCCGACAATCACCTCTTGGCTCTCCGCGTCAATGCGCACAACAAATAGCGGCTGCGCGCCTGACCCGTCTGGCAAGCCAAGCCCGCGGCGTTGGCCAATCGTATAATACATAATCCCGCGATGCTGCCCCAATATACGGCCATCCATATGCACCAAATTCCCCGGCTCGGCCGCATCGGGACGAATTTTCTCAATCACATCTGTATATTTGCCCGTCGGGACAAAGCATATATCTTGGCTATCAGGCTTTGAGGCCACGTTTAGCCCCATCTCTACGGCCAATTTTCGCGTAGCCGATTTATCCATCGCCCCCAGCGGAAACCGCAAAAAATCTAATTGCGCTTTGGTGGTAGCAAACAGGAAATAGCTTTGATCTTTACCGCCATCAAAAGCACGGTGCAGCTCTGGGCCGTCTGGGCCGTCAATACGCCGTATATAATGCCCCGTCGCCATGCAATCCGCGCCGAGATCTTTGGCTACCTCTAGCAAGTCTCGAAATTTTACTGTCTGATTACAACGCACGCAAGGAATGGGCGTTGCGCCTTTCAGATATGTGTCCGCGAAATCCTCAATCACTTGTTCTTTGAAATTACTTTCATAATCGAGGACATAATGCGGGAAATCCATCATTTCGGCCACGCGTTTGGCGTCATATATATCTTGGCCCGCACAGCAAGCTTTAGCCTTTTGTATCGCCGCGCCGTGATCATAAAGCTGTAACGTTACACCCACCACATCATAGCCCTCGCGCGCAAGCAGAGCCGCACAGACAGAGCTATCCACCCCGCCGCTCATGGCAACAACCACGCGGGTTTGCGCTTCTGACTTGGCAAAACCAAGAGAATTTACCTCAATATCTACCGAATTTAAGGTGTGATGAGACATAAATTATGAATCCAAATATTAATTTTGACCCTCCATATAGGGGGTTGATTGTACCAAGTCGACACATTGCCGCAAAAACAAGGTCAAAAACTGTCAATAGAATCAAGGTTTTGGAAACTCTGTAAACCTTCATTAACAATAATGCCGATTCCGTTAACCTTCGTAAACATCTGTTTTTGCTATATTTTTTTAGCAAACTTAAACTCTTTTTAACCTCAATTCTCTATATCAAAACCATAAATAAAAGAACCCCGCAAAAGCCTAAACGGTATGGGGTCTATATAAAGAGGAAATAACTTGGTGACTGAGCGTAAAATGAAAAGAGAGAATGTGGTGATTGGGCCGGAAGGCACACCATTAACGTTAGCTGACCTGCCTAAGCCTGATACTGTCAGATGGGTAATTCGCCGTAAGGCCGAAGTTGTCGCCGCTGTGCGCGGAGGCTTACTGACGCTTGACGGAGCGCTCGATCGTTATGGCTTAACCTCAGAAGAATTTATGGCGTGGCAACGTAGTATTGAAAGCTACGGCATTGCAGGTCTTCGTACAACGCGCACCCAGCAATATAGATAATTCTATACACATAATTAAGCGCCGCCTTTTAAGGTAGCTCATATAATAAAACCGTCCCATAGGGCGGTTTTTTTTGCATGTGATCCTATCCAAATCACAACAATTCCTGCCTAAAGTCTTAACGTGTCCCCTCTTGCGTTAACGCCTATTTACCATGCTCCTTTGCGAAACCTTTAGACGCTTGCGTTATACACATAACTAAGAGAGGTCGCCGCCGCGTGGATTGGTGAGTAAGGCCCAAAGGTATTAGGTCAATGGAGGGCGTATTGGCGCACTTAACAAATCAGATTGCAGCAGAGCAATATCACCCTGCGGGACGCCTTGTCAGTATGCTCTGTGCCAGCGGTGAGTATGGGGCTTTAATCGATTCAACATTAGCATTAGGCCGCAAAGCTGCAAGTTATGGCGAGACAGTTTTAATGCTCGATTGTTGCGGCGGCAAAATGATGGATCGTGCGGGTGTGATCTATAATAAAACCCTCAAAGACGTGGTGCTTTACGGCTCGCCTGTGCACGATGCGCTTTACATCACCTCAAATGAACATTTCACGGCCACCGCAATAGGAGATTTATCCTTAGAAGACTCGCTGGGCAGTCTGGCAGCGCTCTCTATGTCTTATGACTGGGTATTTGTAATCCCCGAAGAAGGCTGCACACCTGCACATATGCGCCTTGCGAGCGCCTCTGACATCAGTTTGCTGGGTTACGGTACGCCTTGTGATGAGTTTATGCGGGCCTTTTGGTTAATTGATGCGGTACGTCGTCGTATGCCAAAATTTGATCCGCTTGTCCTGTCCACAGGGCCAAAAGTTGACGCAGTTGATACGGCGCTGATGCTCGCCGACACAGTGCGCGATCACCTCGGCGCGCCGCCGCCTTATGCTGGCCATGTCGAGGATACGAATATTGAAGGGCGGCTTATCACGCAAATGCGTGAGCAAATCACCCGCAAAAGTTCAGCCCGTCTCGTTCAATAGCTTTAACAATAAGGCCTCTGGATGAAGCCTTATAACCGCATTGACCCCATACAAAAAACAATCTTTCCTTGCGCCCAAACTGCGCTACAATAGCCCATGTTTAGCTTACAAGATTACCAGTCCAAAATGCATGTCGAGGAAATTGATCGGCTGTTATTTCGCGGCGAGGCTTTGCAAATGGGCCTTAAGCGTGTCTTTGGCGGGCAGGTTGTAGGCCAAGCCTTAAACGCTGCCGTGCGTACCGTCGAAGATGCGCGCACCCCGCATTCTTTACACGGCTATTTTCTGCGTCCCGGGGATCTGTCGCGGCCCATTATCTATGAGGTTGATCCAATCCGTAATGGCCGCAGCTTTTCCACGCGCCGCGTTGTCGCCAAGCAAAATGGTGAAGCTATTTTCAACGCATCCATCTCTTTTCAAACCATTGAAGAAGGCGTGTCGCACCAAATGGATTTACCGCTTGATGTCCCTTTGCCTGAAACCTTACAGCCAGATTTAGAACAAGCGGAATATCTGGCCAAAACCATTAAAGGCGTCACCGTTGATGCGCTGCGCTCTTTTACGCTTTTATTTGAGCCAGACCTTGTCGATCTACGCACGCCAAATTTATTACAGTTAGTGACAACAGAGAGCTTCCCGCCGCATTACGGGTTTTGGTTTAAATTCACCAAAGATATTGGTGATGACCCTATCGCTCATATGACGGCGCTCGCTTTTATTTCCGATAAAGGCCTCATGACGACGGGCTTACAGCCGCATAAAATTGATTTCACACAGCAGCGCCTTATCGGTGCGAGCCTTGACCATGCCATGTGGTTTCATGGCAATATCCGCGTGGATCAATGGATTTATTACCACCTCGATAGCCCGCGTACGGGCCGCAATCGCAGTTTTAATCGCGGGTCATTTTATACGCAAAATGGTGAATTAATAGCCTCAACGGCTCAAGAAGGGTTGATACGGATTGTCCCAAAATAATCTATTTCACAGCCTAATTCGGAACCGCGCGGACAACTTTCCCGTTCGGGCCATTACGTTCTTCGATGAGCAAATAAATATATCCATCAGGACTAATCTCAACATCGCGAAAACGCGAGTCAAGCTCACCAAACATTTCACGCTGCTCGCCAAGGCTCCCATCAGCTTTCATCTCCACATGGCGCACATGTTTTAAAGCCAAGGCAGGCAATAATAAATCCCCTTGCAGTTCTGGGAAGGCATCCCCAGAATATTGCACCATGCCTGCGGGGGCAATAGAGGGAACAAAATGCACCAATGATTGGCGCATACCAGGCAGCGTTTTAAAAGGCGAAATCGCAGCGCCTGAATAATCAATTCCGTGCGTGACAGCAGGCCAGCCATAATTCACACCCGGTTCAATGACATTAATCTCATCGCCGCCTTTTGCGCCATGTTCATTTTCATAAACCTTCCCATCAGCGCCTAAAATAATCCCTTGCGGGTTACGGTGGCCATATGACCAGATTTCTGGGAGCGCATCTTTTTTGCCAATAAATGGGTTATCTTGCGGGATAGAGCCATCTAAATTGACGCGTAAAATCTTACCAAAATGGTTATCTAACGTTTGGGCTTGCTCGCGTTTATTATACGCTTCGCCGTGCGGTATCATCAGTGTACCGTCACCTGGGAAGATAATCCGTCCGCCATAATGATGGCTTTCTTTACGCGGCGGCTTGGCAGCGAAAATCTGCTGACCCGCATCAAGTGTGCCGTCTTTGCTATAGGTAAAGCGGCGCACAACAAGCGTATTGAGCCCTTTGTCAACTTTGGCCGCATAAGAAATAAAGACTTGGCGGTTATCTGCAAAATCAGGATGCAACGCAATGTCAAATAGGCCAGCTTGCGCGCGGTCTTTGGTATGGACAGGCGCGTCGTCTATTGTGGCAAAATCTTTGACAACCGACACTTCGCCATCATCTGTAATATGTTTTAATAAACCACCGCGCTCCGATAGTAGCATCCCGCCTTCAGGCAGAAATGCAAGCGACCATGGGTGGTCAATATCATCTGCGACAGTTTCAATTTTATAATTTATTGGCGCGGCTTCCACACGGCCCCAAACTTGACTCGGCGCGCCAACATCTTTCACATCTGCAGCCGCTATGGATTGCTCCGCAAGGTTTTCAGCAGGTTTTTGGGCCGATGCGGTTTCCGCTACCGTCCCATTACCACAAGCCGCGATCGTCACAGTGAGTATCCCACATAATGCGCTACGTGTTAAAAATGTTGAAAAAGCCATGTGACGTCCAATCTTTTCAAGAGACTTATATGTAGGAAAGACCTTGCGGTCTTTATACGCGCAAGATAATCTTAAATAAGGCTGAGTTTCAAGTCAGAACGTATAATTATGAAAAGACTATGACAATGACCATTTTGCGAAATTCTTTAGCTCTGTTCATTGCAGCACTCGTCACCTATATTATTGGGACGGCGCTTTCAACTATATTTGTGCTGCGCGCCATTCCAGCGGAAATCCCTCTAGGCACATATATCTCAACAGCGATTACGGATATTAAAGGTCAAACCCTGTATCTACTTGTCATATTGCTCGGCTTTATGATTGCATTTCCTATCGCGGCCATATTGCGGAAATTCCTCACAAAAGTCGCTAAAATTGGTTATCCGCTCGCAGGGGCTGTTGCCATAGCTGTTGCGCTTGGCTTGATGTATTTGAAATATGAAACCGTCCCGATTAGCGGCGCGCGCAGCACATTAGGATTTGCCGCGCAAATCTTTACAGGTATGGTGGGCGGAATAATTTTTGCTATACTGCAAAAAGCATTAAAACAATTAATTATCTAAGTCATGCAGCGAGCCATTAATTAATTTCATAACCCCTGAGAAATCCAACCCATCTTTACCCGCCGCTTCCATAAGCGAATACATCGCTTCGGATTGCGTCCCGAGCGGCGTTGCTGCGCGGGCGGATGTGGCAGCCTCTTGCGCAAGCCGTAAATCTTTGAGCATCATCGCCGCGCTAAACCCAGCTTTATAATCATGATTAGCTGGCGAGCTTGGTAACGGCCCAGGCGCAGGACAATAGCTTGTCATTGACCAATTTTGCCCAGAGGCTGTGCTTGAAATATCATAAAATGTCTGCGCATCCAGCCCGAGTTTTTCTGCGAGATTAAAGGCTTCGCAAGTTCCAATCATATGAATACCAAGGAGCATATTATTACAAATCTTAGCTGCCTGCCCGTTCCCTGCATCGCCTGCATGGAACGTGTTTGCGCCCATAATATCCAAGAAAGGCTTGGCACGTCCGTAAGCTTGCTGCGTTCCGCCGCACATAAATGTCAATGTCCCCGCTTGCGCGCCGCCAACCCCGCCTGACACAGGCGCATCTATCATCTCAAACCCTTTATGCTGCGCGCTTGCGATAACTTCGCGCGCGCTTGCTACATCAATCGTCGAGCAATCAATCATCAGGCTATTGGCCTTAGCGTAACGAAATACTCCGTCTTCGCCGCCATAAACCAATTTCACATGCGCGCCAGCCGGTAGCATGGTTATGACGACATCTGCGGTCTCTACCGCATCTTGCGCGTTTTTTGCCGCCGTGCAGCCTAGCTCTACCGCGCGGCTCACCGCATCTTTGGAGAGGTCAAGCGCGCGTACCTCATGACCAGCTTTGGCCAAATTCGCCGCCATGCCAATGCCCATATTTCCAAGGCCAATAAATGCAATATGTGTCATAACACTCTCTTAGCGTAAGAAGTTTTGCGGCGGATTTGCCGTTTTCCGAAAGACCCGTTGCACCTGTATTTCGGTGACACTATCGACGCTCTCATGCGACCATTTCGGGTTACGGTCTTTGTCAATTAATTGCGCGCGAATACCTTCGTAAAAATCTTGCGTTTTGAGGAAGCCGAGTGACAAATCCAGCTCTTGTGTCATCACCTGCCGAAAATTCATCTTCGCCCCGCGCCGCAACGCTTCAAAGGTTACGCACATTGCTAGCGGTGATTTCTTGCGGATATTTACGGCCTGCTTGACCGCCCATTCACTACCATCGGCATCAAGAGCGCGTAAAATCGCTGGGACAGTTTTTGCGCCAAAGGCTTTCACAGCCTGCGGGATCGCCTCGCCTTGCGGAGGTTTTTTAATAAATTTCATCATCACATTGGCCACTGCCGCATCGGATCCGTCAAGCTTTGCCATACCAAGAGATTGAATGAGGGCCCCGTGATCTACGCTCGGCACATAAGCATTGGCTACGCCAACATCGCACGCTTGCCCCGCAGATAGCCGCGCGCCCGTCAGGCCAAGCCATTGACCTATCTCCATACCTAGACGCGGCAGAAAATAGGTTCCGCCCACATCTGGGAAATACCCAATGCCCGTTTCTGGCATCGCAAAGAGTGTATTATCACCCGCAACGCGCAAACGCCCATGCACAGACAGGCCAACTCCGCCGCCCATCACAAAGCCATCAATCAACGTGATATAAGGCTTGGCATAGCGGTGAATGAGCTCATTGAGTGCATATTCCATCCGCCAGAAATCTTCCGCGCGCATATCGCCCGCCTTGCCGCTATCATGGAGCAAGATAACATCACCGCCCGCGCAAAAGGCGCGCTCTCCTGCCCCGTCAATCAACACCGCGCCAATGCTTGGGTCGTTTTCCCAAGCCAGCAAAAGCCGTGTGACCTCCTCGCACATCGCAAAAGTGAGTGCGTTGAGCGCTTTGGGACGGTTCAGCGTAATATGGCCAAGATTGCCAATAATCCGCGATTGAATTTCAGTCGTCATTTTGAAAAAACCTTAATGAATTATTGCCGCAGTAAATCGCGGCTTACAATCACCCGCATAATCTGATTTGTGCCCTCTAGGATTTGATGCACGCGCAGATCCCGTACGATTTGCTCTATGCCATATTCAGATAGATAACCATAACCGCCATGAAGCTGTAACGCGTCATTGGCGATTTTAGAACACATATCGGTGGCAAAGCGTTTCGCCATAGCGCAGGCGGCTCCTGCTCCTGCGATTTTTTTATCAATCATATCCGCGCCGCGATAAATCAACATGCGCGAGGCTTCTAGCTCTGTTGCCATATCAGAGAGCATGAATTGGGTGTTTTGAAACGCAGCGATTTCCTTACCAAATTGCTTGCGTTCTTTGGTATATTGCAGGCTCGCATCTAGCGCCTTTTGCGCGCCGCCCAGACTGCACGCGCCGATATTAATCCGCCCGCCATCAAGCCCGCTCATAGCAAATTTAAACCCATCACCTTCGGCCCCGACACGGTTAGACGCAGGGATACGGCAATCCTCCATAATGACTTGCGCCGTGGGTTGGGCGTTCCAACCCATCTTTTTCTCATTTGCGCCAAAAGATAAACCCTCTGTGCCTTTTTCAACCACAAAGCAAGATACGCCGCGCGCGCCATCATCACTGGTACGGGCCATGACGACATAAATATCCGACCAGCCTGCGCCAGAGATAAATGTCTTTGTCCCGTTCAAGACGTAATCGCCGCCGTCTTTCACAGCCTTGGTGGATAATGACGCCGCATCCGAGCCGCTCCCGGGTTCAGTCAGACAATAGCTGGCAATTAACTCCCCCGCTGTCAGGCGCGGGACATATTTTGCCCGCAAAGCCTCATCTGCGTAACGGTCTATCATCCATGTCGCCATATTGTGAATGGTCATCATCGCCGTATGAGACACATCCCCCGCCGCGAGCTGCTCAAATACAAGCGCGCTTTCAAGACGCGGCAAATTCGTACCGCCATGCTGCTCGGACGTGTAAATCCCTAAAAAGCCTAGCTCGGCGGCTTTGGTGAACACGGCGCGGTCAAGATATTTTTCCGCGTCCCATTTGGACGAGTGCGGTGCCAGCTCGGCAGCCGCAAAGCCCCGCGCCATATCCTGTATCAGGGTTTGTTCTTCTGTGAGTTGGAAATCCATTATTTATGTTTGGCCTCTGTTATTCAAATTATTCTTTATCTAAATCGTCAACTTTTGGGACATTTTCAACATGATATAATCCACTCACCTCAGCAGGTAACGAACCAAGGTTGCCCGTATTAAGAATTCTGAATGGGTAGCTATTGTTGGCAGTATTTTTATTTTGTCTATTGTAAGCAGGCTGAAGACCAAAGATTAAAAGCTCTTCTAAAGCTGAAACTATTTTATCGTCTCCTTCATTACTCTTTATAGCATCTTTATAATTCCAATTTTCATTAGATTCGCCCCAATTCTCAAACTTTCGAATTGTCCCTACATATAAAAACTTAGCCCACCAGTTATGTTGTTTAAGTCGATCTGCTATGGTTTGCTTAACAGCCTTACCAATATACGTTAGTGTGTCTGCACCATATAATGGATGATCATCATACATTGCGTATAGTGACCAAGCATTTGGGGCCTTTTTGCGTTTTAACTGCTTTAAAAAAGCTTTCTTATCAAACGGCCCTTCCCAATAAACCTCATAAATGTCTTCTTTAGACATTTTAAAACCTCGGAATAATAAAGGCGCTGTCCTCTGTCTCGCCTTCGGGCCAGCGTTGCGTGACCGTTTTGACTTTGGTGTAAAAGCGCAAACCTTCCATGCCGTATTGATTGGCACTGCCAAAGGCGCTGCGTTTCCAGCCGCCAAAGCTGTGATAGCTGACAGGCACAGGAATCGGCACATTAATTCCAACCATGCCGACCTCAACACGGTCGGCAAATTCACGCGCGGCGCGGCCATTTTGCGTAAAGATCGCTACGCCATTTCCATATTGATGTTCGGATGGGAGACGCACGGCCTCTTCAAAACTCTCCGCGCGAACAATTTGCAGCACAGGCCCGAAAATCTCATCGTGATAGGTTTGCATATCTGGCGTGACATTATCGAGTAATGTTGGCCCAACAAAAAAGCCCTCTTCATGACCTTGGAGCGTAAAACCGCGCCCATCGCGCAGGAGTGTCGCGCCTTCTGCCACGGCTTTGTCGATATTGGCTTCGATACTCTCTTTGTGAACTTGGGTCACGACAGGGCCGTAATCAGCCTCTGGATCAGTCGATGTCCCAAGCGTCATCGCATCAATAGCTGGCAGCATTTTTTCCAAGAAACGCTCCGCCGTACCTTCGCCAACAGGCACCACGACTGGCAGAGCCATGCAGCGCTCGCCCGCCGAACCAAAGGCTGCGCCAAGAATATCTTTCACGGCTTGGTCCATATTCGCGTCTGGCATGATGATGCCGTGATTTTTCGCCCCGCCCATACATTGCGCGCGTTTACCATTGGCCGTAGCCCGAGCATAGACATATTGCGCAATGTCAGAACTCCCGACAAAGCTGACAGCTTTAATGATGGGGTGATCGCAAATAGCGTCAACGATTTCCTTATCGCCATTGATACATTGCAACAGGCCTTTCGGGCCGCCCGCCTCAAAGAATAGCTCTGCCAAGCGCATGGGCACAGATGGATCTTTTTCAGATGGTTTTAAAATACAAGCATTGCCCGTCGCGATCGCCATACCAAACATCCACATCGGAATCATGGCGGGAAAATTAAACGGGGTAATTCCCGCAACAACGCCGAGCGGCTTACGCATAGAATAAACATCAATTTCAGGGCCAGCCCCGTAAGTATGCTCACCCTTTTGGCCGTGCGGAATGCCGCATGCAAATTCAATTACATCAATACCGCGCATCACATCACCGCGGCTATCGGCCAGCACTTTGCCATGCTCGGATGAGAGCATCGCCGCCAGATTATCCATATCCGCCTCAACCGCACTCTTGAAAGTAAACATAATACGGGCGCGTTTTTGCGGGTTCATCTTAGCCCATTCAACCTGCGCGGCTTGCGCCGATATAACGGCTGCGTCCAGTTCAGACGGCGTGGCCATATTGACCTGCGCTTGCACTTTGCCCGTATTGGGATCGAAAATATCTTTGCACCGCCCTGATGTCCCCGCAAACGCGGCGCCGTCTATAAAATGTCCGATCTGTTTCATTTCGGTTGGTTTCATGAGGCTCTCCATCCTGATATAGATATTACGGCGCTTGATTAGCGTATTTTACTGGCGGAGTTAAACCATAATCCTAACAAAAAATCATGCCTTTTAATACGAAATATTTGCGTATCACATGCGCGAGCAAAGCTATATTGGAATAGGGTTTGCGGGCTGAACGCGGCTTGCGAAAAATTTCTGCACAGCGCGCGGGACTGATAACAAAATGGTTAAAACACAGACGTGCCGCTTACGCCATAGCTTTTAGGGTTTACGCCGGAGAACCTCATCTCTGTCTTTGGCCCATTTATCTTCTAAAATCTCTCGCAAAAACCGAGTATTGCGTAGATTACTTTGCCAACCAATATCAAAAATATCACCAATAATCGGCACAAGACCAATCAGCCAGTCAATAAAACTGTTTAGCACCATGCGCAAAAGCTGACCCGAATCCGCGCCCAATGTCTTCGCTTGGACAATAATATAAGCTGCAACGCCAAAACTGATTGTGTCGCCAATCCCTGGGATAAGCCCGATGAGCGTATCCAATCCAAGACGAATTTTTGTAAAGGGCACGGAGAATTGCGCGTCCATGAGCCTCGCTATGTCATCAAGATGGTTGAGCTTGCCCCACTCTTGCGCCTGACGCGCTTCAAGCGCATCTAAAGTCTGTGCCAAAGAGGGCGAAATAATATCTATATCCATAGCGGCTGGCGTATCAGCAGATATGGAACGGGGCGAACGGCTCATATCATCTATATAAGCACGCCCCTGAAAATTTCAATTCTCAGTCACGCCTCTCTAAGATGCCAATTCATGTCATTACGCCTCTCTAAGATGCCATGAATAATTCAAAATTTTGATTTATAGCAGGCGTTTTCTTCACCGCAGGCGGTGCCATCAAGCTTGCTGATTTAAAATGTATATCACTCTTCATGGACATATCTTGGGAAGAATTTGGCTTTAGAGCCGCGCCTGCCTGAGTTGCACTTGTCTGAACTGCACTGGCTTGAGCTTCGGCGCGCCATTTAAAAATTTTAGCCAGCGGCGAGCCTGCGGGACAATACCAACGCCGCACAGACGGATCCCATTTGGCGCCTAAGCGCTTGGCTAGCTCTCTATCGTCATAACTCACATCCAAATATCGCTTGGCCATAACATCCTCATACTTTGTTCTAGATATAGAACATAACAAGAACAAATAGATATTGCAAGCTTTTTATAAATACAGTCCACGCGCCACCCGCTCACAGCCCGTCTCCCGCTCTATTTGGGTAATGCGCCTGCCGTTAATGATGTTAGCCGTCAATTATTTCGCAAATTTATAGGTGAGTTTCACCATATCTATAGGCGGGTTTGGGTATTGAGTGGCAAACTCTAGCCTATCTTTTCCGCCAAGCTTGGTTTGTTCTAATTCCACATACCATTGCACGAGCGGCTCATCCGAACCATTGCGCAAAGTCAGCTCAACAAGAGGTAAATCTTGCGTCTGGCTCGATAGGTTTTTCACGGCTGAATTAACAACTAAGACTGTGTCGCCATCAATCAAAGCCGTTTTGGCAATCGGATTTTCAATTTCTAATCCTGCCTCTTTTACGGTGATACCCAAACCTTTATAGACACTCGCTGCTTCAGGGAGACGGTTGACAATATCCTGCTTAAACAGAAACCCTAAAATCGCAGCGATAAACAAGAGGCCCATCGGCACGGCCCATATCCAAAAGATAACGCGGCGGCGGCGGTTTAATTTTTCAGCATCAACCTTATCGCGCAAAGATACATGCGCGCCAGCCATAGCCGCGGACATAGAGGCTGTCTTATCAGGTGAAGTCTTCGTATCATGCGTTAAAGGCTTATCATCAGCGCCGATTTCAACAATCGGATCACGTTGATTATCCGCCAAAGCCAGCGCATCAGGATCGACAGAATTAACGTCAGAGCTCGCCTCATCTTCCGATACAAACCATGTCGTTTCACATTTCGCGCAGCGCACAGTACGGCCATTAGGCCCGATAGCTTCATCTTTGGTTAAATAACGCGTAGAACATTTTGGACAAGTGAGTATCATGTGACCCTGATTCGAATTATAGTTATAGATTGACACTTCACACACTAAAGTCCACCCCTGAGCCAGAAATGACACTGCAAAATCAAGACATAAAAGACATTGTGCATTTTGACCGTGTCAGCTTGCGCTATGCGCGCGGGCCTGAAATTCTATCAGATGTCAATATTGCCTTACCCGAAGGGAGTTTTACATTCCTGACAGGACCAAGCGGCGCGGGGAAGTCAACCTTGCTAAAACTCTGCTACTTGGCCTTATCGCCCTCACGCGGTTTGATACATCTCTTTGGACAAGACACATCGCTTCTGGCCAATTCAGCCCAACAAGCCCTGAAACGCCGTATCGGAGTTGTCCTACAAGATTTTCACCTCATTGAACATCTCACCATATTTGAAAATGTCGCTTTATCGCTACGCGTAGCAGGATTATCGCGCGCTCAATATACCGATGATGTTGTAGAGCTTCTGCAATGGGTAGGTTTAGGTCACAGAATGCAAGCCCTGCCGCCCACTTTATCGGGCGGAGAAAAGCAACGCGCCGCCATAGCCCGCGCTGTGATTGCCAAACCTGATTTGCTCATTGCCGACGAACCGACAGGAAATGTTGACCCTGTTATTGGACGACGGCTTTTACGATTATTTGCAGAAATGAACCGCATGGGAACAACTGTAATGATTGCGACACATGATGTTGACCTCATCAAAGAAATTGACGCGCGCGTGCTGCGCATAGAAAATGGCCGCGTGTTTAAAGGGTTAAATGCATAATGGCGGGCGGATTTCAAAATAACACGCCGCAAACGCTCTTGCCCGAGCGCATGAAAAATGCCCGCGCTTTGCTCTGCGTACTCATAATCATGGCGCTTTTGGCGGCGCTATCATTACTCTTTGCCCGCAGCGCTGCGCGCCTATCGGCAGATTGGCAGAGCCAGCTGACCAATAGCGCAACCGTTCAGGTGATGATTAACAGTTCTGAGAGCCGCGCCGCACAAATGGAAATCGCGCAAAAAACGCTGCAAAACCTCTTGCCCAACACACGCATAACGCCCCTATCTGAAACGCAAGCCCAAGCTTTGTTAAAACCTTGGCTTGGCAGCACCAACCTGCCCGCTGACCTGCCTGTTCCGGGACTCATCACGCTTGAAACGCAAGGCAATGGCCTGCCATTTGCGCAGATAAAGACAGCGCTAAGCGCCGAGGGTGTCATCGCAAATATTGACGACCACACCCGTTATGCGGGCGGATTACAACGCACAAGCCGCAGCCTTATATTTGGCAGCAGCCTCATCTTAACTTTACTCTTAATTGCCAGTCTCGCAGTGAATATCTTTGCCACACGCGCCAGCCTCATTGCGCAAAAAGACATTATCAGCGTTTTCGTACAAGTCGGTGCAAGCAATAAATTCATTGCCCAATTATTTATCCAACAGGCGGCCAAGCGCACATTATTAGGCGCGGTCATCGGCGCTATATTGGCGATTTTTATCTGGATATTTTTATCCCTTAGCAATTTTGGCGCGTTAAAAGATAGCGGGTTCATCTGGGACAGTTTTGGCGTTGGTCTGGGTGATATTCTCTTTTTAATCGGATTATGCTTATTTTTCACCCTCATCTGTGCCATGGCAGCCGGCATGACGGCCTTGCGTCAACTCTCCGAAGAACGCCGCCGCCTATGACCCAAAGCGTGCGCAAAATAGACATAGCCAAACCCCACTCTAAAGGCCGAGCTTGGATTAAATTTTTAGGCTTTCTTGTCATATTACTGCTCGCCTTTCTGATGGGCGGTTTCTTGACATTCGCCCAACATGTCGACACGCTCACCCCGCCTCAAGACCCGCCAAAAGCTGACGGCATTGTGGTGTGGACAGGAAAAGGCGGCGGACGGCTTGAATCTGGCGCCCAGTTGTTACAAATGCGCAAAGGCGAGCGGCTTTTAATTTCAGGCGTAAATGAAAAAATCGATCTCAGCGCCATTCAAAACCTCATTGATATTGACCCTGCCCTAGCCGAGTGTTGTATTGATTTAGATTATGCGGCGACAAATACGCTTGGCAATGCCCGCGAAACAGCCGCTTGGGCAACATCACTAGATTATACGCATATTATCCTTGTAACCTCGGCCTATCACATGCCCCGCGCCCAAGTTGAAATTGGCGCTGTGGATATTGGCGCGACAGGCGGGCGTATGCGCATCACACCCTTTCCTGTCCAAAGACATGAAGATACGCATTGGTATTCAGATGGCGCGCGGTTTAAACGCATCGTGCAAGAATATGGCAAATTGCTCATCAGCTATACAAGAGGCCGTCAGCAACGCACACAACCGCCCGTCTTACCGCCTATTGAAACAGAATAATCACGCTATTCATCTCGGCCGAAATTGGCTTCGGCGCTATCTTGACCTGCATCAATAATTCGGCGGCGAATATCACGAGTTTTGGCAAAATGCTCCAGTAATTGCTCACCATCATCCCAGCGTATAGCGCGTTTTAACGCCGTTAAATCTTCAATGAAACGGTCTACGACCTCAAGTGTTGCCACGCGGTTTGCGAGAAAGACATCGCGCCACATCACAGGGTCAGAAGCGGCAATACGCGTAAAGTCTCGAAAACCGCCCGCAGAGAACTTAACGACTTCATTTTGTGTCACTGTTTCCATATCTACGGCTGTGCCGACCAATGTATAAGCAATTAAATGCGGGACGTGTGACGTGGTTGCCAGAACAATATCATGACGCTGAGGCGTCATAATGGCCACTTGCGAACCCAGCCCTTCCCAGAACTGTGTCAAAGCGTTTAATGCAGTCTTATTTACGGCCTCATCACTGGGCGTTAATACACACCAGCGGTCTTTAAATAAGTCCGCAAACCCGGCCTCAGGGCCGCTAAATTCTGTACCTGCGATGGGATGGCCTGCGATAAAATGAATGTCATCGCGCAAATGCGGCGTAATCTGTTTGACCACATCCCCTTTAACAGACCCCACATCAGATAAGATTGCGCCAGCTTTCATAGACGGAATAAGGCGCGCTGCCACATCACCCATACGCGCAGGCGGTACACATAAAATCACCAAATCAGCTTGGGCTGCATATAAATGCGCGCTGCCTTCTGCAACACCATCTGCAATGCCCAGAGATTGCACCACCGAACACACATTTTCAGAATGATCGGAGACATAAAGCTGTTTGGCTTGCCCGAACAGTTTAACCGCGCGCGCGATCGAGCTTCCAATGAGGCCGCAGCCAACCACTAATATTGTATCAAATGTCATAGCGCCAGCTACCCTATCCGAGCGGGCGCGGCAAGCATCCAATAATTGTCCCGCCTTTAACCGGGCAGTTTTCATAATATCCTGCGACACTTAGCAGGACTTTATCTGCGGTTTCAGCGCGTTTAATCGCCCCGTCATAAGAGAGTGATTTAGGCGCGATGACCAGCATATCATCATCACCAGATGGGAGTAATTTCGCCGTTGCAACTGCCACAGCACTGGGCCAGCTTTGTGTACCTGTGCGCGGCAATCCAGCTTGAATTTTCATATCTGGCATCGCCCCATCCGGCCCTAACACTGTCCACCAATTTTGCATGATAGCTGGCGCGGGCAAAACCGCCACGCCTTCCTCATCTGCATAGGCGGCCGCGAGCGCTGCGCTTGTGGTTGGATAAGATTGCACAGGCAAGGCCGCGCCAAATCTATCACGCACCAATGTCCATACATCCAATGTATCGCCTGCTAATGACACATGCAGCGTCATTGAACCTTGCAGCGCAATACTGGAGCTCATTAATTCTGCCCAAATCGTCGAGACAAGCCGTGTCGGCGTATCGGCTATAGCGCCCGCTAATTCTCTGACATGGCTTTCTTCGCGAGAGGGCCGCCAAAGCCGCACCCCTGATTTCGCCCTGCGCACAGCTGCGGCCAGTTCAAGACGTTCGGCGATTAATTGCAAAAGCGCCTTATCGACACGGTCAATTTCTTGCCGCACTTGAGTAATATCTAAAACAGATTTTTCAGACTTTGTATCAGGAGCGCTCATCATTTATCCCATAACTGTCAGCTGTGCGATTGGCAATCGGACGCGCGTTAAAACTTGGGCGCTGCACAAACCCTGATGGTGTGTCGCTCGGGTCAATATAAAGACGTTTTAAGGCTTCAACCAAAACAAGCCCTGAAAAACTTGGCCACACAGTTTCTCCAAACCGCTCTGTTGCATGAATCAATTTGGGTTTTGCAAGGCGAGCCATAGGCGGCATATAAAGCGCGCCCGACCACACGAGCGGCGCAAATCCAGCGGCCGTTAAAGCTCTGCGTAATTGTGTGCGGGAAAATGGACGACCTGCCCCAAATGGCACTTGCTCAGAACGTGCCCATAATCCCGCTCGGTTTGCCGCAATAATCGCAATGCGTCCTTCGGGGCGCGTGACGCGCCACAGCTCTCTTAGCAAAGACGGTAGATTTTCTGCCTCTTCAACGGCGTGAACACAAAGGACATTGTCAAAGCTCGCATCCGAAAATGGTAAGGCCTGCTCCATAACCAGACAAGCCGACACACCCCGAGCATTGGCATGGGCCAGCGCGCCCTGTTCATCTGGCATGGCCATAATCACGCGATTAGCCGTTAATTGATAGGGCTGTAAATAGGGCCAGCAATAGCCAAACCCCATCACATTCTTACCCGCTAAATCAGGCCATAAACTCGCCAAACGCCGCGCCGCCATATCGCGCGCCGCCAATCCCAAAGGGCTAGCATAAAATTCTTCAAGCCGTGTGACCGTTTCGCGCATAATTTAAATTACGCATAGCGCGCAAGAAAAGCTAGCTGTGTTTGAAAATGATATTTAAGATATTTTGCGCTGCCATGTTGGGGCCGCTGACGGAATTCCGAACATATAACCTTGTAAATAATCCACGCCCAAACGGCGCAGTAAATCAGCATCCGCGCGATTATCAACCATTTCCGCCACAGTTTTTACTGAGAATGTTTGCGCTAAATCCACCATCATACGCACAAATGTCTGCTTATGCGGCTCTGTTGAAATATCTTGAATGAAAGACCCATCAATTTTAATTGAATCTGCTTCAATCGCCATAAGATTACGAAAGGTCGTATAACCCGATCCAAAATCATCAATCGCAAAAGCGCAGCCCAGCTTACGCAATTCTATTGAAAACGAGCTGGCCATAGCTGGGTCATCAAGTGCCAATGTTTCGGTTAGCTCTATCGTCACACGCTCGGCATCTTTGCCAAGAGCCTTTAGCGCATTGATATAATCATGTGTTGCCGCCTCATCCCGAAGCGTTCCCGCCGACACATTTAAAGCCAAATGTAAATCAGGGGTTTCGCGCAGGGCAATCGCGGCAATTTCAAGCGCGCGGCGATCCAGCAAATTCACAAGTTCAAGCCGTTCAGCGGCCATGATAAACTCGCCCGCGCTCACAACCTCACCATCTTCTCGGCGTAAGCGTAGCAAACATTCATAGTGATGTAAGTCGCGTGTTTTCGCATCAATAATCGGTTGATAAGCGAGCGATATACGGCGTTCATTTAAAGCGTGTAAAATATCCGTTTTCGTTGTTTTCGCCCGTAGTGAAGGATCTGCCCGCATTGCCATATCGTCTTCAAAATACCCGACATGCCAACCTTGTAAATTTGGCCGCGCCGTAAAGACATTTTGCGTCTGCCAAATCGCTTGCTCTGCCTCCTGTGCATCGCGGCCTAAAAATGTCGCGCTAATAGCAAATTCGGCATATAAGCCCCCATGCGGTGTCGCATAAGGCGTTTCGCTTAACGCAGTTTCAAAGCGAGGCAATAAAGCGTCAATCTGGTCTGCGGTTATATCAATGAGGCACATACCAAAATCAGCCCCTTCGAGCCGTGCAATAACATCTGGTGCGCGGACTATGTTTCTCAAACGCTCTGCGATCTGTTTTAAAATACGATCACCTATTTCATAGCCATAAACACTATTTATATCCCCAATATTACTGACACGCAGGCGCAATATCGCAGCCGTGTCTTGCTTGCGCTTTACCCAAGCGCTTGTCACTCTGACAGCGCGCGTAAATGATGTTTGGTTGTAAAGCCCTGATAATTCATCATGTGTCGCGCGATATTGCGCGGTTTCAAGACGAGTTTGTTCTGCGGCGACATTGCGTATCACGCCCATAATTTGCACCGGCTTATGCCCGTCACCTGCAATACGCTCACCCATTTCTTCGACGTAAATCGTTTCGCCTTTTTCTGTCTGCAAAGGATACCGTAGCGCATAACGCGCCCCGTCCCATGACAAACGCTTTATGGCTTTGCGGCGAGCATGGCCATCTTGAGGCGTCATATGCCTGATCCATTGCGCTTCATTTACAGGCAGATTAATGACATCACAGGATAACAGGCTGGCCGCTTGGTTCGGCAAAGAAAAGCTTAAGCCTCCCTCAAGATTGAGTAAAAATGGCACGGCTTTTAACAAATCAAACGCCTGCATTTGCGCCGTTGTCATAGCAGATGTTTGGACAGGTTGTTTCACCTGACCTAGGACATTTCTGTGATGTAAATCTTGCTTATGCATGAGGAGTCTTCACCCATTCATTACTTACAAAATGGCAACTTAAAGTGTATAAGTTAATATTTTGCACTACGATTAAAATCTTAATCTCCATAGCCATCACTCACAGCAAAATCGCGGCGCGCACTTGCGATTGTTACCATAAATCCGGCCATAACATCTAGCAGACTCATCAACATGATAAGAAAAAAGACTGATGTGGCAAAAGCTGGCAGCATTAAAAACTCAACCAAGCAAATGATAAATAAAATCAAAGAAAAAGCATGGTTCATCACCGCCGCGCGGCCCGTGCTGGTGGATTTAATCAACTCAAAGAATAAGGCCAATAAAGAACCTGCAATTAACGCATGACCTGGCGTAATATGCCAAAGCGTATCATTGGCCATGGGGACAGACAGAAAATCCGTATCTAGCCGCGCACGTATAGCCTCAGTCGTTGTAAATGTTGATCCTGCCACAGCCAGGACATTATAAATCACCACAGGGATAATCATCAGAGGAAAGACTGTAAAAAACTGCATTCTGCGCCTTCCTTTTCTATCCAACACACCAGCATATTTATGCTTAACAAAGTTTAAACGGCGATTCGCTGTGAAATCGTTAATTTTTTGGAAAATTATTCAAAATTTAGTATAATTTTGAGGATAAAGCATATTCAGCGCTCGGTAAAATCAGCCGCAAAACTCTTGGCAAGCCGAGTGCGGACGGTCTTATCTTGAGTGAGCTTATTCTCTGGCACGCCGTAAATCATAACAGGTTCAAACCAATGATTGACAATCGCTTGATTAAGAAAATCTTCAGCCGATAAACATTTGCGCCCAGCTTTGGTAGACAGTGTAAAGTCTATCGGCCCAATACCATGATATGATCTATAAATAACTTCGGTGCAAACAAGGCGCTCTGAGGTGGAAAAATCAAACACGAAATCATAAAGCTTACCAGCATGGCTCATCCCGCGTGACAGCGCTTGCGCAATCTGGGTCTGTGTTAAATTTGGCCGTAACACCACAAAAGCATCGACTTGTAACGTTTCTTCAATCGGCCGCAATAAAACTCCGTCTTTTTTGGCCTCCAGAATATTAATCTCACAAGCCTCTAATCCACTCGCCAAAAAATAAGGCCCATCATGTTGAAATTGGCCAGATGGGCTATCTATATTAAGGGCCGCACGCGCGTCAGCCCCGCCAATATATAGCGCAGCATGGGGCCAAAACCCTGGGAGAAACAGATTGCTCATCGCATCATCATGACGCGTAATCATCACATCACCTGCACGTAAATGCGGTTTAACCTCTGTCACAATATCAGGCGTAACGCGCTTATCAGCACCAAGATTTTTCACCAATGGGATTTTCAACTCTGCAATATCCGAGCCTGTCGCTTCAAATAAAGCAAACATCGTCTTACGCCCTGTCGATAAGCGGCGGCGGCGTAAAGAAAACGTTACAAAACGGCGATACCGGCGCAAATGATCACCGCGCGGCGCTGATGGCAAATTGAGCTTATCTAATATCTCAGCGATTAAGGCAAAGCTCTCCCCATTTTCATCCATATCCGCAAGACTGTTCAATAAAGCTGTTTCATTGGCATCATAATAATCACGCGCTTGGTAAAATCCGCGCATATGCACGGTTGAGGTCAACTGCCGATAGAGCCGTGTAAAACTCTTACGTTTTAAGCCATAGCGCATTTCCGCTTCGTCTAATTTTTGCCAAACAATATCCCGCTCTCTGGCCAGCCCTATTAAATACTCACCCGTGCGGACAATAATTTCAGCCCCGCAAAAGGCGATTGCAAAGGCGCGGTTTTCATCCGCTGACAACTGGGCCGCTTTCCCTTTCAGAGACGCCATTTTGAACCGCGGTTTTAATCCTTGTATCATCTGCCAAATGGCCACACGCACAGCGAGATAATTGGCGAATGTATCGCGTAATCTCTCATCTTCTTGCGGGTCGTAATAGCCGCGCGCTTCGGCCGCTTGGCTATCTGCGATAAGCGTTTCCATAAGCTCCGGCGCGGGGAGCCCGTCATAGGCTGCTCGTAAAATACGGGCCGCGTCATCTAATGAAATAAGGTGTTTTTTTACAATACCCATATTGTACAATGCCCATAAATGTTAAAGCTCATCCCAACCTTGCGGATTACGGGCGCGGCGATTTAACCACATCACGCCGCGCAAATCTGCAATAGACACCCGCAGACGGCCAAAATTTGTATATTTGCTATTCCCGAATTCACGCGCACGGTGATTGACATCACAAAATTCAATTTCATATCCCTCGCGCAGCATAAGCGCAGGAATATAGCGATGCATATGATCAAAAAATGGCACGCGTATAAACGCATCTCTAAAAAAGACTTTCAACCCGCATCCCGTATCATCAGCTTTATCATGTAAGAGCCGTCGTCGCACAGCATTGCCTATGCGTGAGCCGATCTTTTTAGCAAAGCTATCTTGCCGGTTGGCCCGCCGACCGCCCACCATAGCCAGATTATCAGGTGCGTCCGCACGGATTAATTGCTTATACAACGCAGGCATATCCGCAGGATCATTTTGACCGTCACTATCAAGCGTGGCAATAATGGCTGCCTGCGCCGCCATAACGCCTGTCCGAATTGCCCGCGATTGGCCCGCATTTTTGCGGTGTGTTAAGACCCTTAAGGCAGGATAGTCAGACTTTAAGCCTTGCAAAACCGTGCAGGTTTCATCACTTGAACAATCATCAACAAACAGCATTTCATAGGGCATGCCCCCTATCGCTGTATGAATTTCTGCCGCCAATTTACCAACATTATCCGCTTCATTAAAAGCAGGCACTACGACACTAATAATCGGCGTAATCAAGCTATTTGTTTTGGAACTCATAAGCGCTTAGTGGCATGCAAATCCGCGCAGTGCAATGCGCGCAATATAGTCAAACCTTACAAATGAGTATATAAATTTCACCGAAAAAACCTTTGTGCGATTCATAGCATGCGGTAAAGCAGCCATATGACGGACACAGAGCCAAATTCGGTACAGCTAAACCAAAAATGGCGACATGTTCTTATACTGATCGTTTTGACATTCGCGATGGGTCTACCAGGCATTGCCAGTCTGCCTGTGATTGACCGCGACGAAGCCCGTTATGTGCAAGCCAGCCTTCAAATGGCCGAAACGAGTGATTTGATGAATATTCGTTTCCAAGATCAGGCTCGCAATAAAAAACCCGCTGGCATTTATTGGCTGCAAACCGCCGCCTTAAAAACCTTTAGCCAGACAGATAAACGCCAAATATGGGTACATAGGCTCCCTTCTATTTTAGGCGCCTTACTCGCCGTTCTAGCAACCTATTGGGGCGGTGCCAAATTAATTGGCCGCGACAAAGCTTTCATCAGCGCGGCTTTACTAACGGCCTGTTTATTATTTATCTTTGAGGCACATATCGCCAAAACCGATGCGGTTTTATGCGGATTATCTGCCTGTGTTTTCGGCGCTTTAGCGCGTTTAAGACACACAGATAAGGCGGCGCCATCACATCTGCCTATTTGGATATTTTGGCTCGCCCTTGGCGCATCCGTCATGATTAAAGGGCCGATTTTATTTGCGCTTTTAGTATTTACATTGTCTGGATTTCATATCTGGGAAAAGAGCTTATCATGGGCACGGCCTTTGCTTAATCCTTTTCCCATTCTTGTCTTTTTCATAATTTGGCTACCTTGGGCGATTGGTATTTATATTGTAACAGATGGCGCATTTTTCCAAGATAGCCTCGGGCAAGATCTTGGCGGAAAATTGATTAGTACCCAAGAAAAACACCCTGGCCCGCCGGGCTATCACCTTGTCTTTCTATGGGTGATGATGTGGCCCGCAAATTTATTTTTACTCCCGGCTCTGGCTTTTGCTACGCGGAATTTACGCGCGAATAAAACACGCATCCAAGATATAAATTTATTCAAAACCTTCCAATTATGTTTGTTGTGGATCCTGCCCTTTTGGATTCTCATCGAATGCATGCCAACAAAATTACCCCATTATAGCTTACCACTTTATCCCGCTATTTGCTTGATGATTGGGGCAAGCTTAACGGAAATAACACACCATAAAACTTTCAGAAAAATTCACATTGCCAATAGTATTTTATTTTTACTCGGCGCAGGCATAATTATCGGCGCTTTACTGTATTTAAGCTTTGAATATGGCGAAGAGGGGCAACAATTTACCGCATTCAGTCTGGCCGCAATAATCACTATATTATCTATCATTGCGGTTTTCGCTTTCCTGAAAAACAAGCTGAAAACTGCCATAGGGCTGGTTATAGCCTTATCCTTCATCCTAACTATAACAGGTTATGAGGCGCTACTTCCAAAATTTGAAAGCTTTAACACATCCGCGCGCATTGCCGCTGCGCTAGGGGATGATTTACCGCGCTTGAGCGGCAAAAAACTTATATCTGCCGCCTATACAGAACCTAGCCTTGTTTATCATCTCGGAACAAATATTCAGTTAGGCAGCACCGCTAATTTCTCTCATAAAACCGCTTTGCAAAATGGGACTATTATCTTGATTGATAGCTTATCAGCAGCGCAATCTGGCCAAATCGCCGAGCTTGAGGCTTTTGCCAATGACACTGCATTTTGCGTAAAAATATCAGACCCCATATCGGGATTTAACTATTCAAAAGGCGAGAATATTCAAATTCATATCGTACAAAAATATATGTGCCCTGATTGATAATAAAGAATTTCGCTGCGTTTAAGCGATCACCGCCCTAAAAACATTTGCCGCACTATCAACAAACACATACGGCCTAAAATCGCAATCGTTATAAAAGGCGCAGCGAATGCTGTCAGGATTTTTGGAACAATACCGGTTTTATAATTCCAAAAATACCGTAGGAACCCTTTTAATTTCTCGTATTCCACCTTTAGGCGCGGCACAGCACTGGTGGAGCCGTAATGCATAGCTGTTGCATGAGGAACAAAGCACACATCCCCGCCAGCAAGCCGCGCACGGCGGCAAATATCTATATCTTCCACATGCAGAAAATAACGCTCATCAAAACCACCAAGCTTATCAAATGAAGGCCTATCCATCATAAGGCAAGCCCCGCTAATTGTTTGAATTTTCACAGGCCTTAGCGGCATCGGTTCATTTTCCTGATGGATCGCTTTTCTTCTCAACAATTTATTGAACCCCGTAAATCCGAGAAAAGCGCTCATCGGTGTTAAGGCTCCGCGCCGCGCGCCGCGTTGTTCCTTGCCGTTTATATCACGCAATAATCCGCCCGTTATCCATGGCCCGTTCAAATTTGCGCCGCAATTTGCCAAAGCACGGGCCGATGTTTCACTAATAATGGCATCTGGGTTTAAGAATAAAAGATAATGCCCCCGTGCAAGCTGCGCCCCGTAATTACAGGCGCGTGCAAAGCCAATATTCCCGTGTCCTTGTAATATCCGCACACGGTCTTTATCATGCAACAGAGCCGCAAGACGCACACGCGCGCTTTCCGTATTGCCATTATCCACAACAATTAATTCGGATATATCATCATCGCGCAGAACAGCTTGTATGGCTTCCATCAAAGCTGGCCCCGTCATATAGCTCACCATGATCACGCTAATGGGTAAGTTTTGCGCAAGATCTGTATGTGTCTGAATAGATGTTATTTGGACAACATTATGTGCCATGCTTATACCTTAAAACGCCCCATAAGAATCTATGAAATAGAGTTGTGAAAATATCAAGTCATCATCTTAAAATCATTCAATTTAGTTGCAGAGGCCATCGCAATAAATACCCGTATTTATATCTGATATTTCGGCCATAAAGACAGGGCGCCAATAGCGATAAAAATACTACCCCACCACCAAACCTGCCAGACACCGATTGTCGTAAGCCCGAAAAGAGCAACCGCTGTCATCGTTCCAACAAGCGCGCTGGCTTGTAACGGCAAGCGTGCAAATTTCAGCGCAGCATTCATGAGCATCGCCAATGTCGTTACGGCTAAAACGGCTCCAATGGCTCCAATTTCAAGCCAAATATGCACAGCTGCATTATGCGGATGTAAAGACACAATCACTATTTCTCGTCCGCCGCGCGCCAGAAACTTGTCTTGATATGAGCGCGATGCATCAAAGCCATTACCAAGCCATGGGTGTTGCAGAATTTGCTCCCAAGCATACGCCCACATACGTATGCGATGTTCTAAAGATAATGGGAGCTTTAATAGCTGTTCATCCGAGACCTGGCTAGCAACAAAGCCGATCAACGGGCCGCTTATAATCAATGTCATCACAACAATAAATACGGTGATGATCCCAAATTTTGGAAATTTCCATGTGATCACCATTGCAATAAAGCTGATCATTATAACATAGCTCGTTAGGCTTAAGCGGTTAAAATGCGCTGTGAGTATTAATAGGCCGACAACCAAAAGTGCTAGCATCCAGCCACGCTTGACCTGCGTTACTAAAAGTAAAGCGAGTAGAGGCAAAAACTGAACATACACTAATATACCGCGTCCGAGATTTTGTTCAGAATCTGCTTGGCGTGTGTGCAATATTTCACCCGCTCGTACAGGATCAACTAAAATGGATAAGCCAAAACCCGAGACTATCTCTATGAGCATTAAGCCTGCCGCAAATACACCGCCCGCCATAAATATATGCCGAAACTTATCATAGCTATCAGCCCTCAAAGTCTGAAAAGCCGTGCCAACACCGCAAAATATAAGACTTATCAACAGCACTTTCATAGGGTTGCTCAGAAGGCTTTGCGCTGTGTAAGGGCTCCAAGTCTGCGTAATCATACACCAAATCAAGAGCGCGCAGAGACTTAGAAACCACGGGCGGGTGATGAGTGTTTTAGCCTCACTACGCTGTAAAAGCACCGCCCAGCCAGTAAGCCCCGCCAAAGCCCCCAGCGGCGCAATACCAAGGCCGCCTGCTATAGCCAAAAAAGGCATAAGGGCAAAACCAAGCCAAAGAACCCAGCTTGGCAGTGTATGAATGATTCTCTCCACAATACCCCTCCGTGAGTGAACAGCTATCTTTGGTCTGGCGCTTTCGCCTCTTGCGTCAACTCAATGATGGCATCATCCAAGGATATAATCGTCTGATCACGGCTACCCAAACGGCGCAGTGCAAGCTGACCCTCTTCGGCTTCTTTGCGGCCAATCACAGCAATGACAGGGATTTTGCGGTCAGCGGATAATTCACGAATTTTGTAATTAATTTTCTCATTACGTAAATCTGTTTCAACGCGCAAACCTGCGGCGCGCAGCTTATCAGCTGCCTCATTGGCATAATCATCCGCATCACTTGTAATGGTTGCGATAACGACTTGCACAGGCGAGAGCCAAAGCGGGAAACGGCCTGCATAATTCTCAATTAGAATCCCCAAAAACCGCTCAAAACTCCCTAATACAGCGCGGTGAAGCATGACAGGTACATGCTTGCTATCATCAGCGCCAATATAGCTCGCATCTAAACGTTCTGGCAGATTAAAATCAGCTTGGATTGTACCGGCTTGCCATTCACGTCCAATCGCATCGCGCAAAACAAAATCAAGTTTCGGCCCGTAAAACGCCCCATCACCTTCATTTAGCTCAACATCCAATCCAGAGGCATCTGCCGCTATTTTCAACGCAGCTTCCGCCTTATCCCACACCTCATCAGAGCCTACACGTATCTCTGGCCGTGTTGAGAACTTCACCATAACATCATCAAAGCCCAAATCGGCGTAAACAGATTTGAGCAGCTCTGTGAACCCTTTCACCTCATCGGTAATTTGATCGTCACGGCAAAAAATATGACCATCATCTTGGGTAAAGGCCCGCACACGCATCAACCCATGCAAAGCCCCAGACGGCTCATAGCGATGACAGGATCCAAATTCGGCCAAGCGCAAAGGTAAGTCACGATAAGATTTTTGGCCCTGATTAAAGACTTGAATATGACAGGGGCAATTCATCGGCTTGAGCGAGAGCGTTTTATCTTCTTCGTCTATGGTCGTGATGAACATATTTTCACGGTACTTATCCCAATGGCCCGAAGCTTCCCAGAACTTTCGATCCATCAACATCGGCGTCTTAATTTCTTCATAGCCAAATTCAGTTTGGCGGCGGCGCATATATTCCTGCAAGAGGCGATAAAGCGTCCAGCCATGAGCATGCCAAAACGCCTGGCCTTGCGCCTCTTCTTGAAAATGAAACAAACCCAGTTGACGCCCCAGACGGCGATGGTCGCGTTTTTCAGCCTCCGCGATTTGATGTAAATGCGCGTCCAACTCTTCTTGGGTCGCCCAAGCCGTTCCGTAAATCCGCTGAAGCTGTGTCTTGGAGCTATCCCCGCGCCAATAGGCACCCGCGACTTTCATTAATTTAAAAGCTTTGCCAATTTTGCCCGTACTCGGTAGATGCGGCCCGCGGCAAAGATCAAACCATTTGCCTTGCTTATAGACAGTGATAGTTTCGCCTTCAGGTAAGTCCTCAATCAATTCGGCTTTGAAATCTTCGCCCATATCTTTAAAGGTTTTTATCGCCTCATCGCGCGGCATAATAAGACGTTCAAATTTATCATTACGGTTTATGATAAACGCCATCTTTTTTTCTATCGCCGCAAAATCATCGGCAGAAAATGGCATCTCGCGGTAGAAATCATAATAAAACCCGTTTTCAATAACGGGGCCGATTGTCACTTGTGTCCCTGGGAAAAGCTCTTGCACAGCTTCGGCCAAAACATGCGCACAATCATGGCGGATAAGCTCTAAGCCTTCAGGGTCTTGAGCCGTGACCAACTCAATAACATGGTCGGTTTCAATCGCTAAAGATGCATCAACAAGCGCGCCGTCCAGCTTGGCGGCGAGAACTTTTTTAGCCAGCCCTTTAGAGATAGACTTAGCCACCTCCATCGCCGTCACACCCGCATCATATTGGCGGACAGCACCATCAGGAAAAGTTAGATTCACCATGATTTATCTCTATTAGGCTTTATTCGGTTTCAGTATTATTCAGTTTCAGTATATGTACCGCGCCATTGACCATATCGCCACGGCGCCCATATAGGCGGCTTTGTAACGGCTTTAGGCACGTTATCAACCCCCGAGGTCGCTCCTAAACGCTCAAATGGGTGACAACGCAGCAAGCGCGCAAGCGTCATCCACCCTCCCGCCCAAGGGCCATGCTGTAAAATTGCGTCGCGGCTATAAGTTGAACATGAAGGCTCATGTCGGCACGTAACCCCTAAGGCAGATAGAATAGGCGAGATAAGCCGTTTATAAACCCAAAGCGCTGCAAGCATCACAGCCCTT
Organism: uncultured Caulobacterales bacterium; assembly: GCA_937929915.1. Taxonomy (GTDB): domain Bacteria; phylum Pseudomonadota; class Alphaproteobacteria; order Caulobacterales; family Maricaulaceae; genus Litorimonas. The sequence continues at coordinate 35,597 of CALFUN010000027.1, forward strand.
ACAGCTAAGATTAGAAAATTACGCATTTGGACTTTTGTGATATGCCATTTGCACCGCTTCGACGGCGGCTTCAAATGCCAGTAATGTCGAGGCATGGCGGGCGGGGTAAGCCGCGACGCCCATCAGTAATTTAAGCTCCGAAAATAGTCCGCGTGGCGGATCGCCTGCCGCCTCGAGCATAGCTCGCAATTCATCGCGCGCTTGTATCAAATCCTGCAAAGTCGCGCCAATGATCTGAGATTTTAAAATGGCTGCACTGGCTTGGCCTAATGCGCAGGCTTGCACACGCAAAGCCGCCTCGCTCACAACATCGCCTGCCACATTCACATCAATTTCTACCGTTGACCCGCAAAGGTTTGAAATTTTACGCGCTGTGCCTTGCGGGTTTTCAAGCGCTTCATTTTTAAGCGTCGCTGAAAGGGACAGGATTTCTGTATTGTAAAGCTCTGTAAACATAGGTGTGATATAAAGGGCGTGCGCCAAAAAACAAAGCCTATATCGTAAAGCCTGTCATCATAACGGCTTTAAAAACTTCACGTGAACCCAAACCGTCCCGCAGCAGCTAGCGCGGGACGTCATTTAAGGGGTGACTATAAATTTAAGAGGGATAAATCATCGTCACAGGCACGATTGCGCCATATGTTTCAACTTTAATTTTAACCTCATCAAAGGTTGGACGGCGCTCGGTTGTGACCTGCCCTGAGGCGCCCCACCCATCTGTAATGGTATAGGTTTCATCCATAGAAAACACACCGTCATTATCTAAATCATGCCAAACCGACACAGCATATTCGCCAGCTTCGCGCACACTCACTGTCATTGTCATCGATTTATCTGTAACAGCTTTAACCACGCCGCCATGCCCATGAATACCCATATATTCAGCCCGTTTTTGGATCGACACATAAATGGGCGCGCGGCTAATATGCAGGCCTTTTAAGTCTATAGTGACAGGAATTGTTGCGACATCGGCATCATTGACCTTATCTGTATTATAGGGGCCAGCAACAGCAATGGTGGCACCCAAAGCTGTCATCGTAGTAAATATCAGACCCATTTTTCGTTTATTTTTCATTCGTACAAACATATTCGTCTCCTTTTCAATTAAGTTTGTATTTCAAACTTGACACAATTAAGTTTGTAATACAAACTAATTTTAAATAAATATTGTAATTCTCACACAAACGGAGATCTATATGTCAGAACGCTCTATTAAAAATGATGCCCTAAACGACCTAGATTATATTAAAAGTCTTGCAGAAGCTGGCGCAAATACGCCGCTTTTGGGCGGGCGCATAGGTTTGATGTGGAGTTGCCTGTTAATTCCAACTTTATTCATTCACGGCTTGATACTCATGCAGTTCATCAAAATCCCTTTCAATTATATTGGATTCATTTGGATGACATTTGGTATTTTAGGCGGGATATTAACATTTACATTAGGCAAATCATTAGACAAAAAACCAGGTGCATTTTCATCTATAAACCGAACAGAACAAGCGACATGGACAGCGACAACTATATCCATGTTTGGTTTCGCAATCAGTATCACGATTAGCGTTGTAATTATGCAAAAGCCCTATTGGTTATATGATATTATTTTAGCCTTCGCTTTTGGAACATATGTTATAAATTATTATGTCCTTGCAAATTTAGGCGGCCAGAAACGGCTTTATTTACCCGCAATCCTTGCTTTTATTTTGATGGTCATTATCGTTATAAATCTTGGTAATCCCATTATATATATTATAGCGGCCATTGGCGTTATATTTACAGCCGTAATCCCTTCACTGATTAGCCTAAAATATGAGCCAAAAGATGTCATCTGATCCATTATTAAATTTAGAGGCGATTGATGATGTCATTCACGGACGATTACGTCTGGGTGTCATGGCCTATCTTTCAGCCGCAAACTGCGCAAGCTTTCCAGAATTACTCTCGAAAACAGGCGCAAGTAATGGCAATCTGTCAACGCATCTAACCAAGCTAGAAAACGCAGGATATATACGCCAAGAAAAAGGGTATAAGGGCAAACGTCCGCAAACTTTGATACATCTCACAGATCACGGACGAAACGCATGGATCGCATATTTAAGCGCTATGCAAGCCATATTGAAACCCACCGATTAATATTAATAGGAGATATTAAAAACGGCCCTACCTGACCTGATATTTTACTGCATAAACTTGGTGATTGAGAATATTTTAACCCTCATCATTAAGCGTTGCTTAAAGCACGCTACCTAGATTCCATAGATGATTTGAACGCTTATCTTCGGATATAGATTGAATGAGTTGGAATAAAATGCTCAAAAGATTTACCCAAAATGACTCTGGCAATATAGCGATTACAGGCGCGATTGTCATCGTAACACTTTTAACAGCTATTGGCACTGCGATTGATATATCCACTGTGATTTCGCGCAAAACAAGTCTGCAAGATGCCAATGACGCCGCCACATTAGCCGCCGCAAAATTTGATTTTGAAAACACAGCAACGGCCAGTGCAAATAGTTTAGATCTATTCAATCTCAACCAAGACACATCTCAATTAGAAAATACGCAATTTAATCTTAGCTTTGATGAGGATAAAATTACTGGCATCGCAACTGCAGATTACCCGTTATTTTTTGCCCGCATATTACCGCAAGCCAAAATCCAAATTCAGGTCAAAACAGTTGTTGCGAAAAATACACCTCAATATGTGACATGTATTAAATCCCTTAACGCATCGGCACAATCTAGTTTTCGCGTGAATGGCGGCGCGAATATTATAGCGCCAGACTGTCAAATAGACGTAGATTCTGTGGCAGCACCAGCGGCAGATTTCAACTCTGGCGTGACATTAAATGTGGCCCGAGCCTGCGTAGCAGGTACTAATATTATAAATCAATTAGGCTTGCCGAATATCATCAAAACAGATTGCGAGGTCAATCCAGATCCCTATTTCGGCCAATTTCCAATCCCAGATGATACATGCCGTTATAACTCGCAAACCTATAATGAGAGACAGGTAGATTTAGATCCAGGCGTTTATTGCGGCAGTTTTAATTTTGGCCCGCAAATTGAAACCGTCAGATTTGCTCCGGGGCTTTATGTGTTAAAAGACGGGACTTGGACGGTTGATTCTGGCCTATGGGAAGGTGATGGTGTCACCTTTTACTTTATGGATCAAAGCTCTGGCATTCAATTCAACTCGGGAATTGCAGCGCGAATGACACCCCCAACATCTGGGCCTTATAAAGATGTCTTTATCACAGAAGCGCCCAATACCCAGCCATCAAATTTTGTCATGAATGATGCTAAAGGGTTTGACTTTGAAGGCATTATTTATTTGCCAAACAGGCAGTTAATTATGAATAGCGGAGCCACAATACGCTCACGCCGTCTCAGCCTCGTCGCAGATAGATTAATTATCAATGATGCAAATTTAAACATTCAGCCCCTATCTGGCGGCGTAGAGAGCCAGCCTGAATTTCAAGCCTATATCACCGAATAAAAAGCCCGCATAAAAAAGCCCGCAAATTGCGGGCCTCAAATAGATTTCCGTTCAGCCTTACATTTGCATCGCCCAATTTTCTACGTCCATGGCGGCTTGGCGAACCGCTTCTGTAATTGTTGGGTGAGCGTGACATGTCCGAGCAATATCTTCAGATGAGGCTTTAAATTCCATTGCCAAGCACACCTCGGCGATAAGATCACCAACATGGGCGCCAATCATATGCGCGCCAAGAATTTCATCTGTTTCCGCATGAGCGAGAATTTTAACAAAGCCATCCGTCTGATGATTACAGCGCGAACGGCTATTGGCGGTGAACGGGAATTTGCCTTTTTTATAAGGCACGCCCGCCTCTTTTAACTCTTCTTCGGTTTTTCCAACCGCGGCAACTTCAGGGTAGGTATAAACCACACCCGGAATCACATCATAATTTACATGACCCGCCTGACCCGCAATAATTTCAGCCACGGCAGTACCTTCATCTTCAGCCTTATGTGCGAGCATTGGCCCTGGCGTGCAATCGCCAATCGCATAGATATTCTCCGCCGCTTTAAAATGGTTAGTCTCAATAAAGCCGCGCGCATTAGGCGTGATGCCAACGGATTCAAGACCAAGGCCGTCCGTATAAGGACGGCGGCCAATACAAACTAGCACAGCATCCGCTTCTAGCTCTTTTGGCTTACCGCCATCCGCCGCCTCGGTCGACACTTTGATTGTCTTACCAGATGTATCAAGAGCTGTCACTTTACGAGAGAGTTCAAATTTCATCTTTTGCTTTTTGAATGTACGAAGCGCTTGTTTTTGTACTTCTGCGTCCATACCCGGCAAAATAGTCGGCAGATATTCAATCACGCTTACCTCTGCTCCAAGACGGCGCCAAACAGAGCCAAGCTCAAGACCAATCACACCCCCGCCTATGACAATCATTTTACCAGGCACTTTCGTTAACTCTAGCGCGCCCGTTGATGACACTACGCGTTTTTCATCAATGTCGATAAATGGCAAGCTCGCCACTTCGGAGCCTGTTGCAATCACGATATTTTTGGCACGTATGTCTTTGCCGTCAACCTCAACCTTGCCTGGCCCCGTAATTTTCCCAAAGCCGCGAATGTGATCCACTTTGTTTTTCTTGAAAAGAAATTCAATGCCTTGCGTCAGGCCAGCAACCGTTTTAGCTTTCGCAGCAATCATCTTAGGTATGTCGGCTTTCACAGTCGCGCTCATGCCCATAGCTTCGAAATTACCTTGCGCGCTTTCATATAATTCTGTGGCGTGTAATAGAGCCTTAGACGGAATACAGCCAACATTTAGGCACGTCCCGCCAAGGGTTTCAGCCGTTTCTATACACGCAACTTTCAAGCCAAGCTGTCCGCACCTTATGGCGCAATTATACCCACCTGGGCCGCCGCCAATAATAACGACATCATAAGTTTCTGACATGGAACGCTCCGCAAATTTTGGACTCTGATAATATGCCATACCGCATAAGCATTGCGGTATAACAGGTCAATCTTTGTCTCAGGATTTGCAAGGCCAAGCACGCAAAGATTTACGTCAGAACCCCGCGCGCGCGCATTTTTCTTGCAATCCAGATTATCAGCAAACATTCGGTGAAAATTATCGCCATCAAGATATAATCACCAAAGCCTAACAACTCAGAAAAGCGCGTATCCAATAAAGAGGGGAGATGCCCGATAACGGCCCCGATAAATGACGCATAGAAAAATGGCAGGCAGAGTCTCTTGCGCAAAAGAAACAAAATGATACCAACTAAACCACCCCAAACGCCTATGGCATAGCCTGCCGTAGCCCAAGCGGGTACAAAATCTCTGACAGCTAGCATCTCTGCGCCAAACATTTCACCATACGCCGCATCCCCCATAAACTGCTCCGTTAAATACATAGAGCAGCCCACTAAATTCCAGAGTAGATATAAGACTCCGATGACCCAAAACCACCATGGGGCTTTCATTTTCACATTATCCATAAAAAAACCTCCCTATATAGGGAGGTTAAACTGTAAATATCAAAATTGTCTAGATTATTCTGATTGTAATTGGCCTTCCTGCACTGCCGTATAGGCCGCCCAAAAAATGAATATACCCACGATCATAGCCGCCAGATTCACCCCTGTTTCCATACCACCTAAAATATGAAATCCGCCGCGAATAGCCGAATCGAGCATAACCATTAATGTCCCCACCAATGACCACATAAACCAAAAATAAGCCGACGCTTTACGTAACAATAAATAAACAGCGCCGACAAGTAAGCCGCAAGATGTAAACGCTTTACCCGTCATAGCCCAAAACGGCGTGGCCGATAAATAACTGACTTGTTCCGCTGTATAATAAGAACTTAAGGCCTCAGGTGTCGCCAACATTGAAACAACTAACCCAAAGAGGCTTAACAAACCCCAGGCCACTGTAAAGCAAGCAAAAATGCCAAGCCACTTTTGTTCAAGCGCAGCTTTACGAGCCTTCATCTGATTGACTTGCTCTAATATATCAAGGCCTTGAGGCGTCGCCGCTTCTATTTGTCCCATAATCTCTCTCCACGCTAAAAGATTCTATCTTTTTTAGTAGGAGGCTATAGAGCATAACTCTTGCGGTTCGATGAAAAGCTATGGTTAAGGCCGCGTATATATATACGCAAAACCTAACCATTGAGGGACAAATATTGCCTATAAATCTAGTAAAAGCCGTTCTGGATCCTCAAGGCAATTTTTCACGCGGACTAAAAATGTCACAGCTTCCTTGCCATCCACAATACGGTGATCATAAGATAAAGCCAGATACATCATTGGACGAATAACAATCTGATCCTCTACCACAACAGGGCGTTTTTGGATTGTGTGCATGCCTAAAATACCCGATTGTGGCGGGTTAAGGATGGGCGAGCTCATAAGTGAGCCATAAACACCGCCATTGGAAATCGTAAAAGTACCACCGCTCATATCATCCATAGACAGCTGGCCCTCGCGCGCTTTGGCCCCGAGCACGCCAATACCTTTTTCAATGCCGCCCAGCGATAATGTATCGCAATCACGCAAGACAGGCACAACAAGGCCTTTATCTGTCCCAACAGCAATACTGATGTCATAGAAATTTTTGTAAATAATATCCGTACCATCAATTTCTGCATTCACACTTGGCACATCTTTAAGCGCCTGAACAACAGCTTTGACAAAGAAGCTCATAAAGCCAAGCTTGACGCCATGTTTTTTCAAAAATAACTCTTTATATTGACTGCGCATCGCCATGATTTGGCTCATATCCGCTTCATTATATGTTGTGAGCATCGCCGCTGTATTTTGCGCATCTTTCAAACGGTGCGCGATGGTTTGGCGGATACGTGTCATGCGCACACGTTCTTCGCGAGGCCCAAGATCACGTGGCGCAGAGACGGGAGCGGCAGGAACCGTTTTTGGCGCAGGCTTGGCGGCGGGCGGGTTGGCTTTGGCCGCCAAAGCATCGCCTTTCGTAATACGCCCATCACGGCCTGTGCCAGCAATGGCAGAGCTATCGAGATTATTTTCAGCAATAACACGCTGCGCGGATGGCATAGCCATGCTCGAGCTCTCACCGCTTTGCGTCTCATGATTTGTAGCCACTGGGGCCGCTACCGCAGCTCCGCCACTTTCGCCTGCCATTAATGTCGCAATCGTTTGGCCAATCTTCGCAACCTCTCCTTCGGCCACAAGATGCTCACCCATAACACCCGCTTGCGGAGCGACCAATTCTTGCGAGGCTTTATCTGTCTCAAGCTCAACAATCGCTTCGTCTTTGGCCACCGCATCACCAGGCTTTTTCATCCATGTGGCAATCGTGACCTCCGCGACAGATTCGCCGACATTTGGTACATCAATATTCACAGAGCTGCCGCCAGAGCTTGCTGGCTTTGTCTCGGGTTTTGCCTCAGTTTTTGTCTGGGTTTTTGTCTGTGCCGTTGCGGCCGCTTTTGACGGAGTGTCTTTTGACGCGGTTTCTTTGGCTTTCGGCTTAGATTTAGCGCTCGCGCCAGAGCCGCTGCCTAATTTGGCAATTAACTGACCAATAACCGCCACATCACCCTCGGCAACCAATATGTCTTCGAGAACGCCGTCCGCTGGCGCGACCAATTCTTGCGAAGCTTTATCTGTCTCAAGCTCAACAATCGCTTCATCTTTGGCCACGGTGTCGCCGACTTTTTTAAACCATGTCGCAATCGTGACTTCGGAAACAGACTCACCTACATTTGGAATATTAATATCAGTCATAATCAGGCTCTACTTTGTTTCAAATACGCTATCGAAAATAGCAGCTTGTTCTTTTTTATGTTTAGCGGAAATTCCAGTCGCCGTCGAGGCCGCCGCAGGACGGCCCATATAACGCGCGCGGCTTTGCTTGGCTTTAATCGCCCTGAGGCTCTCTTCCAGATATGGCTCAACAAACGACCATGCGCCCATATTTTTTGGCTCTTCTTGCGCCCAAACAATATCAGCATTTTTAAAACGCTTTAGCTCAGTTTGTATGGCATCATCGGGATATGGATAAATTTGCTCTAGGCGCAATAAATACAGATCATTACGGCCCCGCTTATTACGTTCTTCAAATAAATCATAATAAATCTTACCCGAGCAAATCACGACCCTTTTAATATGCTTATCATCCGCTAAATCAATTTCGCTCACCTCTGGACGATATTGGGCATCATCCCATAAGACGCGGTGAAATTCTGACCCGCTCGCCATTTCCGCAAGGGTCGATACACATAATTTATGCCGCAATAAGGATTTAGGGCTCATATTAATCAAAGGCTTACGGAAATTGCGCTTTAACTGTCGCCGCAGAACATGGAAATAATTCGCCGGCGTTGATATATTTGTAACTTGCATATTATCTTCAGCGCACATTTGTAAATAACGCTCAAGACGGGCCGATGAGTGTTCTGGGCCTTGGCCTTCATAACCGTGAGGTAAAAGCATAACAAGGCCCGACATACGCAACCATTTTTGTTCTGCGCTTGAAATAAACTGATCGACCATGACTTGCGCGCCATTGGCAAAGTCCCCAAATTGCGCTTCCCAAATCGTCAAAGCATTAGGCGAGGTTGTCGAAAATCCATATTCAAACCCAAGCACCGCTTCTTCGGATAGATGCGAGTTGAGCACTTGATAATACTCTTGACTGTCAGATAGATGGTTTAGCGGTGTATATTTTTCTTCTGTTACCTGATCCACAAAATGACTTTGGCGCTGCGAGAACGTCCCGCGTTCGGAATCTTGTCCTGATAAACGCACAGCATGACCTTCTGTAATAAGTGTTCCAAAGGCCAAATGTTCAGCCAGCCCCCAATCAATATTTTCACCTGAGGCAATTTTATCTGCCCGCGCTTTGATAATACGTTTAAGCGTGCGGTGAATATTCACAGAATTTGGCACGGTGGTAATTTTGGTACCAATATCTTTTAGCACAGATAATTCAACAGACGTATCTCCGCGCCGCGCGCCGCCCATTTCATCAGGTTGTCTTAGCCCTTGCCAGACGCCCTGTAGCCAATCCGGCTGCGTCGTTTTATAACTTTTAGCTTTTTCAAACTCATCATCTAAATATGCGTAGAAATCATCAACGCGTTTTTGATGTTCTGCTTCGGATATATCGCCCTGCGCAATTAGGCGCTGTGCATATAAAGTTTGTGTCGACGGCAAATCACCAATGGCTTTATACATAAGCGGCTGCGTGAAGCTTGGATCATCCCCTTCATTATGACCGTAACGGCGATAGCAAATAATATCCAGCACTACATCCTTGCCAAATTTCTGGCGATATTCCGTCGCTATGCGCGCCGCAAAGACAACTGCTTCGGGATCATCACCATTTACATGGAACACAGGCGCTTCGACCATAAAGGCAACATCAGAGCTATATTGACCTGACCGATATTCATCTGGCGTGGTTGTAAAGCCAATTTGGTTATTCACAATGACATGGATCGTCCCGCCCGTCCGATAGCCTATAATTTGGCTCATCTGGAAGCTTTCCATCACAACGCCCTGCCCCGCAAAGGCGCTATCACCATGCAAAATAACCGCCATAACCTGTTCGGGATTATGGCTTTGATATGTGCCAGAGGCCATTTGCTGTTTCGCGCGGGATTTACCCATGACAACAGGCGCCACGACTTCAAGATGAGAGGGGTTCGGCGCAAGCGATAAATGCACGCGGTTCCCATCAAATTCGCGGTCATCAGACACGCCAAGATGATATTTCACATCACCCGAGCCAAACTCTTCATTCCCCGCAGAGACACCCCCTAAAAATTCATAGAAAATCGCTGAATAAGGCTTTTGCATCACAGATGCCATGACATTTAAACGTCCGCGATGTGGCATACCAAAATTAATATCTTTGAGGCCTAATTGCCCGCCGCGTTTAATGATTTGCTCTAATGCGGGCAGCAGACTTTCTGCCCCATCAATCCCAAACCGTTTTGTACCTGGATAACGTTTATGAATTAATTGTTCAAAAGCTTCACCTTCGATGAGCTTTTGCAAAATTGCCAGACGCCCTTCTTTGGAAAAACTAATTTCTTTATCTGGCCCTTCAATACGCTCTTGAATCCACAGCTTTTCTTCAGGGCTGGAGATATGCATAAATTGTACGCCTAATGTCGCGCTATAAGTTTGGCGGACAATAGCTAGAATTTGATTAACGGACGCATATTCAAGTCCTAAAACACCATTGATGAAAATTTTACGATCCATATCCTCTGCGCCGAAGCCATATGTCTCTGGCCGTAGCTCAGGATGCGGATCAGGTTTTTGCAGGCCGAGCGGATCAAGGTTAGCAATTAAATGCCCCCGAACACGGTAAGCACGGATGAGCATAAGCGCGTTAAGCGAGTCTTGCGCGGCTTGGCGCACTTCGTCTTGTGAGAGCGCAGGGTTTGCCGCGGAAATGGCAGATTGTGCCGCGCCTTGGCTATCGCCCCAATCCCCTGTGAGAGCTGAGGTTAATTCGCCATTAGGCTCGGCTGGCCAATTTGGGCGTTTCCACGCGGGGCCTTTTGCCATTTTCTGCGCATTTGCAGCTTCTTCGCCAAGACTATCAAAATAGGCCCGAAAAGACGGATCTACACTAGCAGGATTTGCCGTGTAACGGGCTTGCATTTGTTCCAAATAGGCGGCGTTACCGCCATCTAAGAAAAGCGTATCCAAGAAGCTTTGATTTTGCTCCGACCGGGGTTTATCGGTCATATCATCCTGCCTTTGTGACGTGCTGTCGTAACAAACTATCCGCCTAAAAGTTCCATCATTGTCACGCCCAATTTTGCGGGGCTTGCGGACACGCGAATGCCAGCCGCCTCCATTGCGGCTATCTTATCCTCAGCGCCGCCCTTTCCGCCACTCACAATCGCGCCAGCATGGCCCATTGTACGGCCCGGAGGCGCGGTACGCCCTGCGATAAAGCCAACCATCGGCTTTTTAATGCCTTTTTTGGCCATATGGGTGATATATTCCGCCGCTTCTTCTTCAGCAGAGCCGCCAATTTCGCCAATCATGATGATTTGCTTGGTCGCGTCATCATGCAAGAATAGCTCTAAGCAGTCGATGAAATTCGTGCCGTTAATCGGATCGCCACCAATACCAATAGCCGTTGTTTGGCCAAGACCGACTTGCGTGGTTTGAAACACAGCCTCATAGGTCAGCGTGCCGGAGCGAGACACCACACCGCAGCTCCCCTTTTTGAAGATTTTACCTGGCATGATGCCGATTTTACACTCATCTGGGGTTAAAACGCCTGGGCAATTCGGGCCAATCAGACGCGATTTAGACCCAACCAAAGCCCGTTTAACAGGGATCATATCGGCCACAGGAATCCCTTCGGTAATGGCGATAATTAATTCCATTTCCGCGTCAATCGCCTCGAGGATAGAATCCGCGGCAAAGGGCGGCGGGACGTAAATCACACTCGCGCTTGCGCCTGTCGCGTGTTTGGCCTCGGCCACCGTGTCAAAATTTGGCAGGCCAATATGGGTGGTTCCGCCTTTACCGGGTGTCACACCCGCCACCATTTTCGTGCCATAAGCTATAGCCTGCTCCGTATGGAACGTACCGGTTTTACCCGTCATGCCTTGGGTGATGACTTTGGTATCTTTGTTGATAAGTACTGACATTTATTTATCTTACTTTCTTGGCGGTTTGTTTGTATTTTAGAATTAAAACTGGGCGCATCAGTTCAGCTGTCATTTCGCCGCTTTCTTTTACAAAAAGTGAATGCGTATTCCATTTGCGAAAACGGCCATCTTCAGAAATCGACTTTATATCTTTTTCCATCCAAAAGAGACCGTCTAAATCGGATCGAATTTTCACGAACAGACTATCTGCAGGAATCACTATTCCCTTTTCTGTGTCGTCTCTCGTAGGGAAGCCAACACTTATGATAGCAGCACATTCAAATATAACATCGCCACTCTCTTCTTTTTCTATCACTAAGAGATTTATTGACGGAAGCGCTAGCAACTCTCTCTCATTTGTTAGTGGAGGATCATAATCATATATCAAATCACTTGCGCGATCATTGTTTAGCTTAAACCCTACACCGCCTTCATTCTCGATAGGTTGGACGTCAGAGAATAACTTTGCACGAACAAAATCTATGCTTTTCTGATGGCTATTGTAAGCTTTGTCACAAAAATTCAAAAAAATGGAATTAACAGAGTTTAGGCCTTCATCAGAGTCGACTTGCAAAGCGGGAAACCCAGCTTTGTGATACCCGTCAAAGCTATCAGCAGCAAACGCATGATAACTAGAGAACATCACAAACAGACTAACTAAGCCAGTCGATATGCGGTAGAAGGACAACAAACCCTACCCCTTCACCGCGGCTACAATCTTCTGCGCCGCATCGTCCAGATCATCGGCGGCAATCACGTTCAGTCCGCTCTCATTGATAATCTTCTTACCCGCTTCGACGTTTGTGCCTTCAAGGCGCACGACAAGCGGGACTTTAAGGCCCACTTCTTTGACGGCGTCGACTGTGCCTTGGGCGATGACATCACATTTCATAATACCGCCAAAGATATTAATCAGAATACCTTCGACTTTCGAATCTGATGTCAGGATTTTAAAGGCTGCGACAATATTTTCTTTCGTCGCGCCGCCGCCCACATCCAAAAAGTTAGCAGGCTCCGCCCCGTAAAGCTTGATGATGTCCATCGTGCTCATAGCAAGGCCTGCGCCGTTGACCATACAGCCAATATTGCCGTCCAAAGCAACGTAAGACAGGTCATATTTCTTGGCCTCAGTCTCTTTGCTGTCTTCTTCAGTAATGTCGCGCAGCTCTTGAATGTCAGGGTGACGGAACAGCGCATTTTCATCAAAGCTGATTTTGGCATCCAGACAATGCAAGCGGCCATCTTCGGTAACAATCAACGGATTAATCTCTAGCATGGACATGTCTTTGGCAAGGAAGCCATTATAAAGTGTCTGGCCAAGCTTACGCGCTTGTTTGGCCAAATCCCCCGATAAGCCGAGCGCTTTGGCGAGCGTGCGCCCGTGATGCGGCATAAAACCCGTCGCCGGGTCTACGTCAAAATTAATCACTTTTTCTGGTGTGTCATGGGCTACGGCCTCAATGTCCATTCCGCCTTGCGTTGAGGCAATGAATGACACTTGCGAGGTTTCACGGTTAATAATGATGGACAGGTAAAGCTCTGTTTCAATGTCAGAGCCGTCTTCGATGTAAAGACGGTTGACTTGCTTACCCTCATCGCCTGTTTGCGCCGTAACCAAATATGCACCGAGCATTTCCTTGGCATTGGCAACCACTTCGTCAACAGAAAATGCCAGACGCACGCCGCCTTTGGCATCTTTAGGCGCGCCGATAAATGTGCCTTTCCCGCGTCCGCCTGCATGAATTTGGGATTTCACCACCCATAACGGGCCGCCTAATGCTTTGGCCGCCGCTTCGGCTTCATCGGCTGAAAAGATAGCCACGCCTTTAGAGACAGGGGCGCCAAGCGATTTAAGGACAGCCTTGCCCTGATATTCGTGTATATTCATGAAAAATAGTCCGCGTTCGTTTACTCACCAATCGAACCCCATTTGGGGTGTCAAACTCAGGGCGCTTATAGCAGGGCGGGTTTTACTCGCAAGCAAAACCCGCTAATCTAGCCCAAAAACATCGGCGCTTTGAGGTCAAAAAATAGTGTGAAAGGATTAAGAGCGCGAAATACCTTCCATAAATCCTGCAATATCGTTTCTGTATCAAGGACACAAAGCTTATGCAGAGACATTTTATGGATGTGCATCTTGGCCGTAAACATGATGCGGATCATCGGAAATGGCGGGGATACAATCAACATCATAAAGCCATTTTGACCCGAGCTTTTCTGCCGTTTTAAGACTCGCCACATTATCCATCGCTATGGTGTGAACCACACGAGGCCAGCCCAATACATTAAAGGCATAATCAATACAGGCCCGCGCAGCTTCGCTGGCAAATCCTTTACGCCAATGTGGCCGCGCAATCGTCCAGCCGATTTCAGGCTCTGGCCAGCCTTCAGGGTTCCACGGCCCGACGCGGCCCACCCACTGCCCGCTTGATTTATCGATTACAGAGTAGAAACTATAGCCGTGAATCGCTTGGTGTCCGATAACGGTCGCCATATGCCGCCAAGCTTGAGCGCGGCTCATACCGGGACCGCCCCCAAGGCCCGCCATTGTTTCTTTATCGCTAAAACACGCCGCCCATGGCTCAAAATCCCGTTTAGGGTCAACATGGCGTAAAATAAGACGGTCAGTTTCCAATACGGTTTTACTCATACCGGCCTTATAGTCCGCTCTTTAAAACGATCTCAAATAAAAAAAGCGGCCCCTCAAATATCTTTGAAGGCCCGCCTTTTAGACCGAATATTATGCTAAACCGAATATTATGCGCGGCTAATCGCGCAGTTCAGGTTCCATTTCCTGACATTCTGCGATGATTTTCTCAACAGCTGCCACAGAATTCATAAACATAGCCCGCTCATCATTTTTGAGGCGAATATTCATCACCTTCTCAATACCGCGCGCGCCAATCATAGCCGGCGCGCCAACATAAAGCCCGCGCACGCCAGCAATTTGACCAGACAAACGCACAGCACACGGTAAGATACGCTTTTTATCGCGCAAATAACTTGTCGCCATTTCAATCGCAGATTCTGCAGGCGCGTAAAAGGCTGATCCATTGCCAAGTAAGCCAACAATTTCCCCGCCGCCTTTACGCGTGCGCTCTACAATCGCATCAATACGCTCTTGTGTTGTCCATTTCATCTTCACAAGATCAGGCAGCGGCACACCGTTCACAGTCGAATAGCGTGTGAGCGGCACCATTGTATCGCCGTGACCACCCAAAACGGATGCGTGGACATCTTCAACAGAGACGCCAAATTCTTCGGCGAGAAACCAGCGAAACCGCGCACTGTCCAAGACGCCTGCCATGCCGACGACTTTGCGCGGCGGCAAGCCAGAGAATTTTTGCAATGCCCAAACCATCGCATCAAGCGGATTGGTAATACAGATAACAAAGGCTTTGGGCGCATATTGTTTGATACCTTCGGCCACTTGTTTAATCACGCCCAAGTTTTTACCGACAAGGTCTTTCCGGTCCATACCTGGCTTACGCGGAAAACCTGCCGTGATGATGCACACATCTGCGCCCGCTATATCGGCATAATCATTTGTACCTTTCAGGTGACTATCCTTACCAAAAACCGATGAGGCTTCGCAAAGGTCAAGCGCTTTGCCTTTGGCTGTGCCTTCAAAAATATCGAATAGAACGACATCGCCAAGTTCTTCGCGCGCTGCGATATGGGCCAAAGTACCCCCGATCATGCCTGCGCCGATTAAAGCAATTTTTGCTCTTGCCATTAGATTATCTCCTTAAGGACTGGATTTGAGCGCCTTTTAGACACAAAGCGAGCGAGTCGCAATGGCATACTGTTCAAAATAAATTCTCCTTAAAGTCGAATATTCTAGAATAGCCATAAGCTTTCAGTTAGGTTTTAATAATGGAGGGAAGCGTATGTTTCATGATTTATACTACAATGGTGACAAGCTACGCTTGAGGACAGGCGAGACCCTAAGCAGTGTGTTTACGTCTAATGGCGGATATTACGGCCTGCGCGATGGGTCTTATGAATTAGAAATGGCGCCTACAAGCGGGGAGGTTTTTCTTCGAACGTCAGATCGTATCCTTAAAAGCCTGATGAAAGGCCAAAAACCTACATTAACAAATGCTCCGTCACCCTTAGATACACTCACACCATTTATATCCCTTGATCCAACTGGACATGCAGAAAAAAGGGCAGGCGGGGAACTCTACTTACACAGTACACCCGCCAAACATACTAGGCGAGGCATTCGGCTCTCCCGACTATCATTTCAAAGACTCAAATCATATGCGAAATTACGACGTAAACATACATTGAGCTTATACGTCAAAATTGGTAATCGCGCGCCTTGGATGGATACGGCTTGGGGAGAAAAAGGCACTAAAGAAATTAGTGGATCTAGTCATAATGCGCGGGTTTTAGAATATAGCGAGGATGATGGTTTTCCCATGAGTACTGACGATGATGGCCACCCTTGGTGCGGAGCATTCATTGGTTGGGTTATGCGCGAAAATAATTTTTCTGTACCCCATATCTCTGTGAGATCAGCAGATTGGAGAACTTATGGGCGAAAGATTAGTAACCCAACATATGGCTGTATTGGCTTTAAATGGCGGAATAGAAATAGAAATGAAGGCCATGTCACTTTTATCATTGGAACAAATGATAAAGGTGATCAACTTTATGGACTCGGTGGTAATCAAAACGATGAAGTCAACGTGATGGAGTTCCCAACGAATGCCTTTGATACATTTTGCATACCTAGCAATTATGTTAATAAACATGATTGGTTACCCATCTACAAGGATGAATTCGTAAAAAGTGGGCGACAAGGATAATATCTATGCAGTTAAAACGACATATGTTTTTACCTTTAATTTTATCACTCTGCGCATGTGATCTTGTTTCAAAAAGAGCCCCTGCAAAAACGTTTGAAACACCTCATATTTCCAAGAATAAGGCTTCACATACTGATGTAGATCCAAAAATAATTACGCGTAACAAAAAACTAATAGATTATTTTTTAGAGGAAGCACCTTATCTTGCTTTAGTACAAACTAAAAAGATTGAACGCACTTCGATATGGGCGGATGAAATTGGACAAATGCAAGATTTGGATATTCACACAGATGTTTTAGAAACCTTTCGAGGAAAGCCTGCAAAGACAATTAAATACATTCTAAGCAGAGAAATGGAACCATTGAGCCCTATTCCCGCAATAGACTCAACACCACACATTATAAGTCTCTGCTATGTAAACGGGATATATAGCGCCCAAGAAGTTGCCTTTTCTATAGAAGCTTATCCCGCGCTTATTGAATATGCACGACAGCAGACTAAAGCTGATATTGCATCAGACCGCACTTATCCAAACTGCCCAACGCCTTAGCTATTTGTTCCCATAATCCGCCGCTCTCCAAGGTAATTTTCGCTGCGCATTTCAATGAGGCGCGAGGCGGTGCGTTCAAATTCAAACACCCCGTCGCCTTTGGCATAAAGTTCATGCGGCTCCACGGCGGCGCTCATAATTAATTTTGTCCGTGTTTCGTAAAGCGCATCAATCAGTGTAACAAAGCGTTTAGCTTCATTACGATTTTCAGGCCCCATTTGCGGCACATCTTCTAAAATCAATGTTTGGAACGCATGGGATAGACGCAGATAATCCGCCGCCCCCAAAGGCTCCCCGCATAGCCGGTTGAAATTTGTTCGCGCTGTCCCCGCTGCGGCGCGCTTGATACACATATCGCGCCCTTGCACAGTCAGGCACGCTTCGCGAGGCGTTGCGATTCCGATTAGGCGCGCCCAAGCCGCATCAATGCCAGCATCGGCTTGCGGCCCAAGCGGGGTGTAATAAACTGGCGCGGCGGTGAGTTGACGCAAGCGGTGATCTGTATCTCCAACAAATTCGTGGATAATCAAATGCTGGGACATCATTTCAATAAAAGGTTCAAAAAGTTGGCGGTTAAGCCCGTTCTTATATAGATCATTAGGCGGGCGATTAGAGGTCGCAACGACAATCACCCCGCGCGCCCATAACGCCTCAAATAGGCGCGATAAAATCATCGCATCTGTAATGTCTGTGACATGAAACTCATCAAAGCAGAGCAAATGCGCATCAGCCGCAATATCTTTAGCAACAGGCACAATAGGATCGCCCGATTTTTTATTGGCCTTGCGCCACGCATTAATCCGTTCATGCACATCCAGCATAAAGGCATGGAAATGCACGCGGCGCTTGTCTTGAATCGGAGCCGCTTCAAAAAACCAATCCATTAACATGGATTTACCACGGCCAACACCGCCCCACATATAAAGGCCTTTGGGGGTACGGGCTGTCTTCAGTAAACGCGCGAGAAAACTTGGTCGATCATTTGGCAAACGCTTTAACAGCTCATCAAGCGCCGCGGCCGCCGAATGTTGCGCGTCATCAGGGATAAGTGTCCCGTCATCATAAAGACGGGTTAATTGTTGGCAAACCGCTCCCATTAGGCCGTCTTCAGGCTTAAAAGCACTATACCCGCCGCCAACAGGCCAAAGGCAAAAATCAAGAGTGCGTAAAATAGCGGTTTATTACGAATGGGCGCAGGTTCCATAAGGTCTCCTAACGCACTGATACATAGCGTCAAGTCATCCTGAGAGCAACGTCAATAGATCTAAAAATAACATTTTGTTCATGCAGCGTTTATGTTAACTTTCCTACATACTGAATCGGAAGGACATGCATGAGCGTGTCTATTGGGGGCTCATTTAGGGGTCGACATTATTTTTGGAGGTTCCTGAAAATGGAAGACAAAGCATCACAAATTAACCAAGCCTTATCTGGCTTACTCCCCGACAGCCTGCAATGGCTCGCAGGGCCACTCGTTGCCGCCTTAATTATTATTATTGGTTATTTCATCTCAAAAATCGCGGCGGCGATTGTATCTGGTGCCATTAACCGCACAGGCATTGGCAAAAACGCGAAAGTTACAGGCGGAAATATTGGTAAATCTTTGTCCAAAGCCGTCTTTTGGGTGCTATTCCTCATTTTCATCATCATGGGGCTTTCACAATTCCCTGCCTTGTCAAAACAGCTCGGTTTCTTGAATGAAATGATGGATACGATATTTGGATATTTACCGCAGCTTGTCTCTGGCGCTGTTGTTCTGGCTATCGGTATTATGTTGTCAAAAGTGGTGAAAAATGCTCTGACCTCTATGCTAGAAGTCGCGCAAGCTGATCGCCTTGCTGCCAAATTAGGTATGAGCGCGTCTGACGACACTAATAACACATCTATAGCTCGTAGCCTTGGCGGTCTTGCTGCCGCGATTGTTACAATTATTTTCGCTGTGACAGCCATTGGTATCTGGGACATTCCGGGCATATCAGAGCCAGTCTCTAACCTGCTAAATACAATTCTTGGCTATATCCCGCGCATTATCGGCGCAGCCATTATCCTCGGTGTGTTTATTTTCATTGGACGGTTTGTGTCAAATCTTGCCAAAAACACTCTACCAGCTTTGGGCGTTGATAACTCACTCAACGCTGTAGCCAGTCTTGATGGCGACGGGCCTAACTTTGTTCCATCTAACATCATCGCCACAGTTAGCTTTGTTGGCATCGTCTTGATGGGCCTAACAGCGGCCATGAAAGCCCTTGGTATTCCTGAATTAACGAACGTCTTTAATACATTGCTAGAAGTTGGCGGGAATGTCGTCCTTGGCGCGATCATTATTGGTGCAGGTTTCTTCATTGCGAATTTCGTATCAAAAATCGTCACGCAAACATCTGGCGACCTTGCAGGGAAGATCATTAAATATGTCACGATCATCATCGTCACATTTATGGGCCTATCTACAATGAACCTTGGCGAAGAAATTGTGTCCACAGCTTTTGAATATAGCCTTGGCGCAGCTGCTGTTGCCGCAGGCATTGGCGGCGCGATTGCCTTTGGTCTTGGCGGACGTGAATGGGCTGGTAAGAAACTCAATGAGTGGATGCCAGTGAAGACAACACGTAAAAAGTAAATCTTTTAACGAAACAGAATGAAAACCGCCTTTTGCTTGCAAAAAGGCGGTTTTTTTATGCCCTCTACTATAGAGCCTACGCCTAAGCGGTAATATGTGCGATCGCCTGTATGGCTTGGGGCGTTAAATCATCCAAAGCGATCAAGGCTTCAATCCGCGCTCGGCAAATATCATAGACATCAGAAAAGGCTTTTTGCCGCGCAGATAGCGGTTCTATATGCGCAGGATCATCAGCGGGCCAATGGGCTTTCATGTGCTGCCCAGGGAAGGCCGGGCAAATTTCATTGGCCGCATTGGCGCAAACCGTAATCACAATATCCATTTTCGGTACGCCGTCCCCGCAAAACTCATGCCATGATTTAGAGCGGTATAAATCCGGGCGATGTCCGCGCTTTTGCAACTCTTTAAGCCCGTCAGGATGCGGCGCACCGCTTGGAAAACTCCCCGCTGACCAGCCTATCCACACACGGCCATTGTCTGTTTTACGGCCCAAATCATTCATCAAAGCTTCGGATAAAATAGAGCGGGCTGAATTCCCCGTACATAGAAATAAGACATTAAGAGGGGCAGATTGTGAGCTGGGCATAAGGCTTCCTATAATGGCACATGAACGGCCGATAGCTTGAATGTTACCACCAAGGCGCTTGCCAATTTGCACAAGGCTCGTCAATAAGACTTTGTGCATATTGTTGATGAACTTATCTTAGAGCGCGCCCCGCAACTTGTGGCCAAAGCTTGGCTTTTCAAACTCATAAAGCCATGGCTTTATAAGCTTTTAGCCTATGACGTGGCTGTTAGCGTTGTGGATACGATAATGCCAATGACAGGGCGCAATGCATTTGCACATGTAACAGGGCGCGTAAAACCAAATGTGAAAATTATAGGGCTTGAAAACCTGCCCGCCTCTGGCCGCTGCGTTGTCATTTCCAATCACCCAACAGGTCTGGCAGATGGGATGGCCGTCTTTAAAGCGCTGCAACCCAAACG
This sequence comes from uncultured Caulobacterales bacterium, assembly GCA_937929915.1. Classification (GTDB taxonomy): domain Bacteria; phylum Pseudomonadota; class Alphaproteobacteria; order Caulobacterales; family Maricaulaceae; genus Litorimonas. The sequence continues at coordinate 56,225 of CALFUN010000027.1, forward strand.
CCCTGAGCATATTTACCTTGCAAATGCCGATGCGTTGCGGGTCATTCCTAAATGTGACGACATCGTCATTCCAGTCGAATGGGTCAAAGATAAGCGCACACATCAAAAAACCCGCCAAACTTTAATCTCGACAAAAAATGCGCTTCAGGCCGAAAAATGTGTCGTTATTTTCCCAAGCGGCGTTCTGGGCAAACTCACATGGCGCGGCATTGAAGATAAGCCATGGCAGAATAGTGCTGCGATGATGGCAAAAAAATATAAAGCGCCAATTATCCCGCTGAAAATCCAAGCCCGTAATAGCTGGCTATATTATATTCTCTCAGGCGTGAGTGGGGAATTGCGCGATATTACTTTATTCTATGAATTGCTAAATAAGAAGCGGCAGACATTCAAACTCACATTTGGCCCGCCCATTATGCCAGAGGATGTGCCGCAAAATCCCGAAACAGCCACGGCAATGATACGCAATATTGTTGAGAGCCTATAGCTGCCCAAATTGATTGAACGCTACGCGCGCTCCACCATCATTTTTTTGACTTTTGCAATCGCTTTGGCGGGGTTCAAGCCTTTAGGGCAAACATTGGTGCAGTTCATGATTGTATGGCAACGATAAAGTTTGAACGGATCTTCAAGCGCGTCCAAGCGCTCTGTCTCCGCCTCATCACGGCTATCAATAAGCCAGCGATAGGCTTGCAGCAAAGCCGCTGGGCCAAGATAACGATCCCCATTCCACCAATAAGATGGGCAAGAGGTCGAACAACACGCGCAAAGAATACATTCATAATATCCGTCAAGCTTTTCGCGATCCTCAACGCTTTGCGTGATTTCAGTCGTCGGCAGAGCTGTGCTTGTGTGTAGCCACGGCTCAATCGAAGCATATTGCTTATAGAAATTTGATAAATCGGGCACAAGGTCGCGCACAACAGGGAGGTGCGGTAGCGGCGAAATTGCAATGACCGAATTGCCGCCAACATCTTCAATGCCTTTTGTGCAGGCTAGCGTATTGCGTCCGCCAATATTCATCGCGCAAGAGCCGCAAACACCTTCGCGGCAAGAGCGCCTAAAGGCCAGTGTTGGGTCAATTTCATTTTTTATCTTGAAAAGTGCATCTAATATCATCGGGCCGCATTCATCCAGATCAATCTGATATGTATCCCAGTAAGGATTGCCGCCATCCGTAGGGTCATAACGGTAAATCTTGAAAGTTTTTAAACGTGTCGCTCCCTCAGGCACAGGCCATGTTTTACCTTTACTAACCTTGGAGTTTTTCGGCAGGCTTAACTGTACCATAGTCATCACTTTCATTATTTTGGCTGCTTATATGATACTCTGAGTGTGATGCGAAGCAAAATTTATGTAAAATCTCACGCAAATTGTCGCGAGCGGCATTTTAAGTCCTTATCGCGCAAGATATAAACAGAGCATAAATATGGATTTTAAAATCAGGATGTCTGCGCGGTGATGTTAAAAGGATAGCCTAAGCGATTATATTGGCGCTCTGCGAAAAAGTGAAACTGAGCCTATTGCGCGGCTTCCAATAATATAGTCTGTCGAAAATCAGGCACAATCATCTGGGCTTCATGCTCATTTAACGGCAAGCTTTCATACAAAAACATAAGCTCATCGGTGTTACAGCCCAAAATCTCTGCCATGTCAGAGATGATTTTTAAACGGTTTGGCCCAGATGATAGCTGCGCGAGTTTCAATGCAGATTTAAAAAAATCTGGAACATTGGACACTGAGGCCGCTTGATCTGAAAATTCTTCTTTTAAAAACGCGTTGAGATGAAGCTCGAAGCTCATAAGTGATGCCTGAAATTTTATGCCCCGTTCCCCTATATCTTTTTAACCATAGTTGGCTCAGGTTGAAAAGCGCAAACCATAACATCAACAGGACTTTATACAGTTTGTTGCGTAAGTTTAATGCTAGGCGGTTGCAAAGACACGGCGTAAAATTTCAGATGTACGTTTAGCAGGATTATCCCGAATGGCTTTTTCTTCTTTGCCAATATAGGCAAACATACCGCGCAGGCCATAATCTACCCCATGACTAATCAAATTAGTTTTGGCATCTGCCCCAAGCTGCGGCGCAAAGGGCACATTGGCAAGGCGGCCTGAGAGCTTATCAACACCTTGCAAAGCGCCGGTCTGCCCAAGTGCATCGCCCATAATAGGCGTAAAGAGCTGCGTCAGGCGCGGCGTTGTTTGTTCTTGCAAGAATGTTGTCGCTGCGTTGTCTGGCCCGCGCACAATATTGATTGCATCATTGATAGACAGGCTGCTGACCGCATCCACAAATATATCTTTGGCAACAGGTACAGCTTTTTCCGCGCCGCGGTTTAGCTGTGTTTGCATCTCATCAAGTAAACCTGATGCGCCAAGTGGACGCAGAGTTTGTTGTAAGTCCTGCATGAAACCTGGCAGAGGGATACGAATTAAATCATCGGCTAAAAACCCGTCGAGCCGCCCTGTTGTCGATATAGCCTGTCCAATGCCATTATTGAGCGCCGCGCGGATGCCCGCCGCCGCATCACTTTGAGTGAGCGCGCCACCCGTCCCAATAATACCATTTAAAACGGCAGGATCGAGCGTCTCGCAAGCTGTCAGAGCGCCAGAAGCTAGGCCTATTAAAACAAATCGTCTATCCATGATACATCCTTATATTTCGCTCTCTCATATTATTTAGATAAAGCTATGTGAATATTACCTAAACCTAATTCTGCCTATCTTCAAAATTGGGCGCGCGTTTTTCAAAAAATGCCGTCACCCCTTCTTTGCAATCTTGGCTAATAAAGGCCTTATTGAGCATATCACTTTCCAATATATGAGATGGATATGGCCCTGTCTCTATCGTTCCGTGCCCTAATATCGACGCCCGAAAAAGCCGTTTATTATTCGCAATGCTCGTAGGCGAACAATTCACAGCAATATCGCGTGCAATTTCCAAAGCTCGCGGCAAGACATTTTCAGGCGCTTGTAATTCCGTCACAAAGCCCGCAGCGAGCATCTCCTCGGCCATAATAATACGTCCCGCAAGCAGCCATTCTTGCGCGCGAGCAAAGCCTACAAGACGCGGTAGAAACCAACTGGCCGCGCCGTCAAAGACAATACCGCGCCGCGCAAAGGGAAATCCGAATTTGGATGTTGTTGAAGCAATACGCATATCCATTGGCACTAACATCGTCGCGCCAATCCCAACCGCCGCGCCATTAACCGCCGCAATAATTGGCGTATCACATTCAAATGTCACGAGATTAAGAACCCCGCCCCAATCTCGCTTTATGCCTGTCGCTTCATCTATGATTTCAGTTTCCACAGAGGCAAAACCTTCAGAAATATCTGCACCCGCGCAAAAAGCTTTGCCCGCCCCTGTAAGAATAATCACCCTAACGCTTGGATCTTTATCTGCCGCTTTGATCGCTTTTATCAAGGCCATACAGATGTCTGAATTAAAACTATTCATCGCCTCTGGGCGATTCATTGTTAGAATAAGTACGGACGAATTGTCCTTATCACGTGTGTTTAAAACTACAGACATATGTCCCCCCGATATATTTTGTCTTACGCGTATCTTTTATGTACGCATCTTTTAGGCGCGCATCTTTTAGGCTCGCGTCATTTATGTCGGCCTAGTATTGCGCAATTCATCCCAATGCTCAAGCCGGTCTTTGATCGCAGCTTCGCGTCCGCGGCCAACTGGATCATAAAATTTCTCGCGCGGCATATCATCTGGAAAGTAATTTTGGCCCGAAAACCCATCCGCGGTTTTATGGTCATAAGCATAGCCATCGCCGTAACCAATGTCTTTCATCAACTGTGTGGGTGCGTTGAGAATATGCTTTGGCGGCATTAATGAGCCTGTTTTGCGCGCGGCTTGCATCGCCGCTTTAAACCCTGCATATACCGCATCTGATTTTGGCGCTGTCGCCAAATGCACAACTGCATGCGCTATAACAAGCTCGCCTTCGGGGCTACCTAATAGGCGGTAAGTGCGCTGGGCTTCATTGGCAATCATCAAGGCCGTCGGATCCGCTAGGCCAATATCTTCAGATGCAAAGCGAATGATGCGGCGCAAAATATAAAGCGGGTCTTCCCCGCCTGTCAGCATCCGCGCCAGCCAATATAGCGCCGCATCAGGATCAGAGCCGCGCATGGATTTATGCAGTGCTGAAATCAGGTTATAATGTTCCTCTCCTGATTTATCATAGGCTGGGGCGCGTTTTTGCAAGAGTTTCGCCACCTCTGGCGCGCCAAGAGGCTTCTCGCTTTGCAGCGCAAAGACTTCATCTGCCAATGTCAAGCTATAGCGCCCATCACCATCGGCAAAACTAATCAAGGCCATGCGGCCATCTGGTGTTAAAGGCAGCTTTGCCCCGCGCTGCGTTTCAGCCCGCTGCAGCAATCCTTCAATAGCAGCATCCTCTAAGCGGTTAAGAATAAAGACCTGCGCGCGAGAGAGCAAAGCGCCATTAAGTTCAAAACTGGGGTTTTCTGTTGTTGCCCCAATCAGCGTGACAATACCTTCTTCAACATAGGGCAAAAATCCGTCCTGCTGGGCTTTGTTAAAACGGTGAATTTCATCAACGAATAATAACGTACCGCGTCCCATATCACGGCGATCTTTGGCCGCGTGAAAAGCTTTGCGTAAATCAGCCACACCTGAAAACACGGCAGAGAGCTGCACAAATTCCAAATCCGCTTTGTCAGCCAATAGACGCGCGATTGTGGTTTTCCCAACCCCGGGCGGCCCCCATAAAATCATCGAAGCCAAACGTCCCTGCTCTAGCATACGCCCAATCGGGCCATCCTTACCGATAAGATGGTCTTGCCCGACCACTTCAGATAAGGTCTGAGGCCGCAATTTTTCAGCAAGCGGTTTAGGCGCTTGCGCCTCCAAGCCTGCCGATTGAAAAAGATTTGTCATACAGACAGGTTAGAGAAGAACGCCTTGCTAATCAATTCTCATAACCTTGCGGATTTTTACTGGCCCAGTTCCATGTATCTTTGCACATTTCGCGCAAATCTTTCTTGGCTCGCCACCCAAGGGTCTTTTGAGCAAAATCAGTCTGTGCGTAAAATTCTGGCAAATCCCCCGCGCGGCGCGGAACAATCTCATAAGGCACTTTTTGGTTCGACATATGTTCAAATGCGCCCACCACTTCAAGAACGCTTTGCCCTTGTCCTGTGCCTAGGTTGATAGCCGTACAGCCAGGTATTTTCAAAAAATCATACGCGGCGAGATGGCCCTGCGCCAAATCAACAACATGGATGTAATCACGCACCCCCGTACCATCTCGCGTTTCATAATCGCCGCCAAAGATAGAGAGTTTCTCGCGCCGCCCTGTGGCGACCTGCGTAATAAATGGCATCAAATTATTAGGGATGCCTTGCGGGTCTTCGCCAATTAACCCGCTCTCATGGGCGCCGACAGGATTGAAGTAGCGCAAAATCGCAATCGACCATTTCGGGTCACTCGCATATAAATCCCGCAACATATCTTCGATCATCAATTTCGTGCGCCCATAAGGGTTCATCGCCTGTAAAGGATGATCTTCGGTATAGGGCAGAAATTCTGGCGTACCGTAAACCGTTGCAGACGATGAAAAGATAAATTTATATATCCCGCAGGACTGCATGGCTTTGAGTAAGGCCAGCGAGCCTTGGACGTTATTTTCATAATATGCGAGGGGTTTGACAGCGGACTCGCCAACGGCTTTTAGGCCCGCAAAATGCACCACAGCCTGACAATTATAGTCTTGAAGGACAGCCTCGAGATGCGGCTGGTCACGAATATCACCTGTCACACAAGGCACGGTTTTACCTGTAATTGCCGCAATGCGCTCAACCGCAATCGGGTTTGAATTTTCAAAATTATCATAGATGACGACATCATGCCCCGCAGCTATAAACTCGACGCATGTATGGGAGCCAATAAACCCGGCCCCGCCTGTGATAAGAACTGTCATCATGTAACCTTAATGTTCATGTCAGAATCATAAGCGTATATGACGCAATTTCTAGATTATTCAACCGTTACAGATTTTGCAAGATTACGCGGTTGATCCACATCGGTGCCAAGATGCACCGCACTATGATAGGCCAAAAGCTGCACAGCGATTGTTGTTATAATCGGCGCCGTAAAATCATGAGCTGTTGGCATAATGATAATATTTTTGACCATATCTCCGATATGTTGAGCGCCTGCCACATCGGTAATCAGAATAATTGACGCACCGCGCGAGACAACCTCTTGCAGATTGGATATTGTCTTTTCAAAAAGGGCATCAAATGGCGCAAGCACAACAACGGGTGTACCGTCTTCGATAAGCGCAATCGGGCCATGTTTAAGCTCACCTGCCGCATAGCCTTCTGCGTGAATATAGGAAATTTCTTTGAGCTTAAGCGCGCCTTCAAAAGCGATTGGCACTTGTGAGCCGCGGCCCAGATAAAACGCATTTTTTGCCTTGGAAAAATCAAATGCCATAGCCTCAATGGCTCCATCCAATTCAAGAGCGTCTTTGACTTGCCGCGGCATTTTAATCAGGGATTTTATTAACGCTTCTTGCCTCGCCGCGCTCAAAACACCTTTAGACACAGCTGCGCCCAGCGTGATCGCCGCCAACGCTGTCAGCTGAGATGTGAAAGCTTTGGTTGAGGCCACCCCTATCTCTGGCCCTGCATTAATCGGCAGCGCAATATCAGCTTCGCGCGCCATTGTAGATGTCATGACATTTACTAGCGCCGCCGTTTTCACGCCGTTATTTTTACAATAGCGCAAAGCCGCCAAGGTATCTGCGGTTTCACCAGATTGGGAAATTGCGATAAAGAGCGCCTTTTGCGATAAGACAGGTTGTCTGTAGCGAAATTCCGAGGCTATATCGACATCGACAGGGATGCCTGCAATTTGCTCAAACCAATATTTAGCCACCATACCTGCATAGCTCGCCGTGCCGCAAGCCACCAAAATAATGCGGTCAATATCTGTAAAATCTAGCTCATGCGGTAAGTTAGGCGCATGTTTAAACTCATCAATATAATTCTCGAGCGTTCGCGTAATTGTTTCAGGCTGCTCGTAAATTTCTTTGAGCATAAAATGGCGATAATTGCCTTTTTCTGCCATGGCCGGCCCGCCAGAGATAATCGTCACAGGCCGTGTTACCGCCTTATCATTCACGTCAAATATTTCATAAGACTCTGGGGTTAAAACGGCCCAGTCCCCTTCTTCAAGATAAATCAGATTGGAGGTTAATTGCGCCAAGGCCAGTGCATCCGAGCCAAGATACATTTCATTCTCGCCGACACCAATCGCCAAGGGCGAACCTGCACGCGCGCAAAAAATACGGTTATCTTCACCGTCAATAATCAGGCCCAAAGCATAGGCGCCTTTGAGTTTTTTCAAGCTTTGCGAAAACGCATCAATAGGCGGCAGGCCTGCGCTAAGGGCTTCATCCACCAGATGAGCGATGACTTCTGTATCTGTTTCGCTAACAAATTCATGATGCGATAGCTCTTGGCGAATATCGAGGAAGTTCTCAATAATTCCATTATGCACAACACAGACACGTCCAGATAAATGCGGATGTGCGTTGGTTTCATTTGGAACGCCATGCGTCGCCCAGCGCGTATGCGCAATCCCCGTTTGGCCATCAATAGGATGCGCGCCCAATCTTGCCTCAAGCATTTTAATTTTACCTTCGGCGCGCTCACGCTTTATCACGCGATCGTCTAATATGGCAACGCCGGAGCTATCATAACCACGATATTCGAGCCGTTTTAACCCGTCAACTAAGCGGTCCGTGACAACGCTTGTGCCTGTAATGCCAATAATGCCGCACATAATTATGACCTTTGATTAACCCAGTTTCGCCATAGCCTATAGCCAAAAACTGTAAAGCTTATCTAAAAGATACAGCTTTACATATATTAGCCCGTATAAATGAAATCAGATATAAATATGCCTAAAATCTGACAGTTTAAGGGCGGCCAATACTCGAATAAGCAAACCCCATATCCTTCATATCATTTGGCACATATACATTGCGCAAATCGACTATGATAGGTGTTTTTAACAGAGCTTTGACACGCTCTAAGTCCAGCGCTCTGAACTGATCCCATTCTGTGATAATCACCAAAGCATCAGCTCCGTTTACGGTGTCATAAGCATTGTCTTTATAATCAATATTCTCAAGCAAGCTTTTTGCTTCATCCATAGCTTCAGGGTCATAGGCTTGGATATGCGCGCCTGCTGCTTGCAAGGCAGATATAATATCAAGGCTTGGCGAGTCGCGCATATCATCCGTGTTCGGCTTAAAAGCCAGCCCCAGCACACCAATAACTTTACCTGCGACATCTCCTTCGCAGGCCTCTATGACCCGCGCGGCCATAGAACGCTTACGATCTTTATTGACTTGCTCCACAGCTTCAATAATTTTGACAGGCGCGCCGAAATCCTGCGCCGTTTTCACAATCGCTAATGTATCTTTGGGAAAACACGAGCCGCCATAACCTGGCCCCGCATGCAAGAACTTTTTCCCAATACGGTTATCAAGCCCAATACCGCGCGAGACATCTTGCACATTTGCGCCAACCTTTTCACATAAATCCGCCATTTCATTAATAAACGTAATTTTTGTCGCCAAAAACGCATTGGCTGCATATTTTGTTAGCTCTGCAGTTCTGCGTGATGTGAATAAAATCGGCGTCTCATTAATGAAAAGCGGACGATATAATTGCTTCATGACCTCTATCGCGCGCGGCTCATCTGTGCCAACCACAACGCGGTCAGGACGTTTAAAATCACTGATGGCTGCGCCTTCGCGCAAAAATTCAGGATTTGATACAACAGTAAAATCAGCGTCCGGATTGACGCGCCTCATGCGCATTTCGACCTCATCCCCCGTTCCCACGGGAACTGTTGATTTAGTGACAATCACTGTAAAGCCTTCTATCTCAGCGGCAATTTCCTCTGCTGCAGCATAGACATAAGATAGATCAGCATGGCCATCCCCGCGGCGTGTTGGTGTCCCTACAGCAATAAACACAGCATCTGCATTTTTTACAGCTGCAGACGTCTGTGTCGTGAAGGATAACCGGCCAGCTTCAACATTTTTTTTAACAAGTGTCGCTAGGCCAGGTTCAAAAATTGGCATCTCACCAGCATTGAGCATATTAATTTTTTCTGGGTCTTTGTCGACACAAATGACATTATGCCCAAAATCAGCAAAACACACACCTGAGACAAGCCCAACATATCCCGTCCCTATTATTGTAGCATTCATAATTCTAATTTACCGATTCATTATATATCAGCCGCTTGTTATCCTTATGCTGCAAAATCTTCAACATATTTAAAAAAATACTACAGGACTGCGCCAGCAGCATACAGCTATAAAAACTGTGTGCTATAAATAGAGGGCAAAATTGAGTTTTAAACAGCTAGTGAATATTTCAGGGTTGAAATTATGTTTCAGTTGAATAGAAGAACCTATGTTCCTAAACGCCGATAGGTCAATAATACGGCATAAATTTGTATCTGTCCTTTGGGTGGTCAGCGCATTACTCTTAATTTCAAAAGATAAATCATGAGCTACATTCTTATATCAGCTATGCATGCAGATTGGTGTGATTTCTCACAAAGCCGATTGATAGAAATGGGCCTGTCTTCCACCATAAGTAATCATGAGACGACATTAAGTCTTAATAGTTTTACAGGTAAAATTTGCAAAGCACATAAAGTCTCAACACAGAGATCGAGTAAGTTTCGACAAATATCGCCTGGAAATGCTTGGCAGATCACGGCGGCCTCCATCATCGTTGAAAATTCTGACTCCGACGATTGGTGTTGGGGATGTCCAGATAATATCTTTTTACTCAAATTTTGGAAAGATTTTGACCCACTTTTTAAATTTGTATTGGTATATAGCTCATTTGAAACCTTTCTCTCCCGGCAAGAAAAATTACATGATTTAACCGTTAAAAACGTGAGCAGCCTCAAGAAACGTTGGGACGCTTATCATACTGAGATGCTGCGCTTTTATCATAAGAATCAAGATCGTTGTTTATTGTTAGATATAGGTTCCTTTGAAAATCAGACATCCGAAATCTCTCAACGATTAAAAGGGAAATTCGATATAGACACTCGCATAATTAACGCGCCTGCCACTCTAGATTCCAACCCCATAGAAATATTAGCATCATATAATCACATTAAAACTCTCACAGATACAGATTCTGAGAACATATTCAATGAATTGGAAAATTCAGCCGATATACAAAATGATACACCTCAAAAGCCAACAGAGCTTTCTCAAGCCGCAGTTGAGCAATATAGAACCCTTAAAAACCACACGGATGAATTAGAGGAACAGCTCTTAAAGGAAAAAACGCAGGTCAAAACCTTAAAGGCAGAGCTTGAACAACATAAAACTCTCAAAAGGCGTACGGATGAATTAGAAGAACAGCTATTAAAAGAAAAAATGCAAGTTAAAACCTTAAAGGCAGAGCTGCTTCAAAACAAAAAACACTATCAGATTGGCTTAGAGAAACGCGATTCTGAAAACTCCCTTATGTTATCGCAATTACATCAAGTCCAAGAAGAGCTTGAATTTTACTTCAAAAAATCTCTTGAACCGCTCAAAACTGAAGAGCCGTTTCCAGCGCCCGCCTTGCAATCAGATCATCAATCTGTATTTGAGCCAGAGAGTTCAAAAAAAATTGTAATTAATTTTGCCAATTTCATAAACGGGAATGGATGGCACAACGCAGAGGAAAAGGGGCGTTGGGCGGGACCTTCTACAAGCTCCGACATATACATCAACAACATAACGTCTACTAATTACCAAATGGAAGTAAAGATAATTGACGGGATGTCTCTAGCTATATTGGAAAATCTACAAATATTAATAAATAATCATCCGTTGAAATTTTCACTGATAAAGTTGAGTGAACTAAAAGGAACCCTAGCGCCATTAAGACGTTTGAGAGCGAATTTAACCAGTATTGAAAAACCGTATCCAGCTATCATTTCAGCTACAATCCCCAAAAGCCTTATTGACCCTCAAAAAAACTCACAGAAATTTCAATTCAATGTATCAGCCGTTCAATCCCCCGCCGTATCAGAAGATAATGATATAAGACAATTATCATTGTTTTACGAAAAACTAACGCTTACACCAAAATCATAGTTTTAATATGCCTGATAACATCAAAATATATAAAGCTGATAATTTCGCATCATTAAAACCAAGTGCTATCTTTATAGATTTACTAGAGGGTTTAAAGCTATGGCGAATTTGGCTAGCTTTATCTTGGCAAGAATTTAAATCATCTTATCGGCGATCATTATTTGGAGTTTTTTGGGTTTTAGCGTCGTTTACTGGTTTTGTATTTATAAAGTTAATCATTTTCTCTGCATTAATAACAACTGAGGATGGAAAACTCTACAATGCTTACTTAACAATAGGCCTTTATGTGTGGATGTACTTGGTTTTAGTTGTCAATTCAGCACCTTCAACATTTACAGGCGCATCTGGTTGGATGCGCAGCGAGGCTTTACCATATTCATTATATGTATTCAAAAATATCATGCGAGAATTTTATAATTTAGGCTTGACCTTTCTTGTAGTTATTGCAGCCATAATCTATATTGGTTTCAAGCCAAAAATAGGGTCAATTTATGCTATACCTGCAATTTTATTTTACGCTGTAAACGCGATATGGATTAAACTCTTATTTGGTATTATAGGAGCCCGATTCAGGGATATTGGACATTTCGTGAGCGCAATTACTCTGCCTATGATGTTTTTAACTCCAATATTTTGGTTGCCCGAGCAAATGCCTGGCCTCATGAAATATCTTTGGTGGAATCCATTCTATCATTATATTGAAATATTCAGAACCCCTATATTAACAGGTGAAATACCTATAATTAGTTGGATATTTGTTCTATCTCTATTTTCACTGGGATGGATATGCCTTATAATAATATATGCTCGCTTTAGTCGGCGTGTTGTTTTCTGGTTATAATTGTGGCGAGTATTGAAGCAAATAATATGAGCCTTCACTATAGGGTTTCAGGGCATGGGGGCACTAAATTTTCTGGAGCCTCAACCCCCTCAAACCTTATACAATTAGGGCGCAAAAAATACATTCTAGCCCTTAACAAATTGAATTTCTCAATTCAAAATGGCCAACGTGTTGGGTTGATCGGTAGAAATGGATCTGGAAAATCTACGCTATTACGTGTACTCGGTGGAATTTACACACCGACAGCGGGGCAGTTATCTGTATCTGGAAATGTATCTTCTATGTTTAATATGAACCTAGGAGTACAGCCAGATGCTTCTGGCCGAGAGAACATTGTTATTCGAGGCTTAATTAAAGGATGGCGTCGTTCGGAAATTGAAGTTCGCATGAATGAAATAATTGATTTTAGTGAGCTTAATGACTTTATTGATTTACCATTACGTACATATTCAGATGGCATGAAAATGCGGCTTTTATTTGCAATTGCAACCTCATTTTCACCTGAAATATTATTACTAGATGAATGGATTGGTGCAGGTGACACCAGCTTTCAAACTAAAGCAGCAAATCGTATGAATAATCTCGTTGACAAAGCTGGTATTGTTGTCATCGCTAGCCATAATAGAAACTTACTGAAACGTGTTTGCACGCGTGCTGTATGGTTAGATCAAGGAAAAATGCGCGCATTTGGTGAAATCGAGGACGTCTTCCAAAAAATGGATGAAGAAACAACTTAAATATTAGATAAACTCGATCCAGATTTTCATATCATATATATGAAAATTAATAATATTTGAAAAAATAATTGGTAGGTAAAAATGAAAGAGGTTGATATAAGTATTATACTACCAGGGTTTATTAAGCAATTTCCTCCCAAAACAGTTCATATCGACGGCACATTTTCATGCGGCAATCTATTACTGGACGCTTTCAAAAACGCTGAACACCTCCTTATAACTAAAGGCCCCTCAGAAACGAAAAAAACTGACATTCAACTCAATGATACTGCGGTTTTAGAAGAAATTGTATTTTCTGAAAAAATAGAAGAAAAGCCTTATTACATACTCAGTCACAAATCTATGTCAGGCTTGGTTTCCCCTCAATATTTAATGGAGTTTTGGAAAAATATAAAAAGCAAGCATACCCAAACAATTACGACTTCTACATTACAACACTTCTATACAGATCATTTTGAAACAAACATAATTGATGTTAACTGGCTTTGTATAGGAGGCTTGCAGGGACTCCAAATTCTAAAAGGGCTTGGCGAATATATACAAAACATCCAAGGCTTAATTGTTCGTACACTTGTAGAAGACTACAATAACAAACACGAATTAGGTTGTTATCAAGCCGATTTAAACACCTATCTTGTAAATAAAGGATTTATCGAGGTTGCCAATTTAGCAACTCTACACCCAGCTTTTCAACTAGGGCTTTATATTCGTGACCACGCAAGCGAACTGAAGCAAAAAAGCAATAATTTACTTAAAGAACAAGAATCTAAACGCCAATTACAAACCGAGAAAACAAAATTAGAACAATCTTATGCAGAAACCCAAAACCATCTAAAAAAATTAATCAGTGAAAAAACAATTTGGCAAACAGATTTAAATGATTTGAAACGAGATTTAGAGGATGCCTCCCGTCAATTAAAAGATTTACCATCTATTAAAACTGAAATTAAAAAGATCTCTCACTTATCAACCACGTTGAACGATCTAAGATTTAATATTTTTCTAAATGGGCATGCAAATCGTGATGTAGTCAAAAAGCTTTGGACTCACCTCGCTGAAAAATATTATAAAAATAAGGCGTTTGCAAAAGCTGCAGAATATTTTCAACTCGCCCTTGATATAGATCCTGATAATGCCTGGTGTATCCAAGGTATAGCGGAATCAATGGCACGAGCGGATACTGCGCCAACATCATTTTGGTATGTACCAGAACAGAAAATTAATATGGATATTTATGGACGTTGGGACGCAACTGTTAGAACTTACCGCCGTGCATTAGCCATAGACCCAAAAGTTACATCAAAGTTTAACGAGACATTTCCACCCGAAATTTTAAGTAATGGTTCAGAAACTACCGAAAACCCTATCTTTATCGTTGGCTGCGGTCATAGTGGCACATCTATTCTATTGCGCATAATCGGCAATCATAAAAACATCTGGCCAGTACGAAAAGAAAGCGCTTTATTTCTACGCCCAGACACATGGTTGAAAGACAAAATGTCACAATGGGATACACAGAGCCGAGAAGAAAAAAAGATACGATGGGTTGAAAAAACACCCCCTAACATTTTTCAAATTCCTAGATTATTAGCTAGCCGGTCAAAAGCGCAAATCATAATAATTATTCGCGACGGGCGAGATGTAGTGACCTCATTAAAAAATCGCAAAGGCTATGAACATATCCAAGACCGAATAGATCGCTGGCTTTATGACAATATGGCAGGCTTACCATATTGGAACCATGAAAGAGTACACGTCCTTAAATATGAAGATCTAATTGCAGAAACAGGCAAAACATTAAAGCAGCTCTGCAAATTTTTAAATGAACCTTATGATTCAGATATGTTAAAGTTTCATGAAAAACAAGAAGAATGGTATACAGACAGCCTGAAAAAACCAAAAATGATTAAGAACAACCAAGATCACAATAACCTTAGAAATTGGCAAGTTAATCAACCCATTTTCGATGGACGTGGGCATTGGAAAAAGGGTATGGCAAAAGAGGAATTACAGATATTTGAAACGTCCTGTAAACAAATGATGTCTGAGCTCGGTTATAGTTAGATTTAACATATAGAAATTCATTATAAAGGTTAATAATAACAACACTTTTGAAAGGCCTATTCTATATTTATGAATTTTGGGGGAAATATGAATTTAAAAACAGCACATCAATTAATGAGGCAAAATAAATTTTCTGAAGCTAAGAGCCTTTTATCTGAGTTAAGTAAAACATATCCTAACTTCTCTCTCTATAAGCAAAAACTCAAAGAATGTGACGAAAAATTGCGGCCTAATCAAGCTGAAAATTTTTCTTATTCGACAACCTCTTATACTCCGTTCAAATGCAAACCCATAACTGTAGATCAAGATTTATCAAGATTTAAAAATCGACCAAAAAATCTTCCTCAAAATCTTAAATTACCCCCGCTAATAGGTCTTGGTAATAATTATAGTCATTTATACGAATTATTAGATTCTGAACCTGAGAAGTCTAACGCTAAAGCAAGCGTGGTTATTTTAACATACAATAGATCCGCCCCGTTAGAACGTACTCTCGCTGGACTTACCCTACAATCTTACCCAAAACATCTGTTTGAAGTCATCATAGCTGATGATGGTAGCCACACAGATACCCTTGAAATTATTCGAAAATTTGAAGATCAATTAGATATTCGCTATGTATGGCAGACTGATAAAGGTTTCAACGCAGCAAGCTCTCGCAATAATGGTGTATCAATTGCAAGGAATGATTTTATTATTTTGCTAGATGTAGATATGTATCCAGATCCAGACCTATTAAGAAATTATATAAAATGGTGGGAGATAATTGACCAAGTCGTATTAATTGGCCCCAGAAAATATATTGACATCAATGACAAAACTGCAAAAGAACTGATGCAGTTGAAAGCGAAGCCATCAACATTTAAAGAGATTTTCACAAACAATAAAGTTGCAGGAAGAACCGACGGAGAGAAGTCTGTAGACTGGCGCCTCGAGATATTTGCAAACACACATAACCTTCAAACGGAAACCCGACCTTATCGTGTATTTGCCAGCGGGAATGTGGCATTTTCGAAGCAAAGGTTCCTTGATGTCGGTCAATTTAATGAACGCTTTAATTCATGGGGATATGAAGATACCGAACTTGGGTTCCGGTTCTATAATGAAGGTGCATATATTATACCTGAAATGACAGCATGGGCCTATCATCAAGAACCAGAAAACGGAGAAAATGAAGTTGACCGATCAGCTGGTAAACAAAAAAGCGGTGAAATTTTCGGGGATCTATGTCCACATTATAGAAAACTCACAAGCAAGACGGAAAACTTTACAACACCGACCGTATCAATTTACATTCCAGCATACAATGCTGAGGCTACGATTTGTGATGCAGTCGAAAGCGCGTTAAAACAGTCATTTAAAGACCTTGAAGTTTGTATATGTGACGATGGTTCTACAGATTCCACCCTTGAAGTCTTAGAAAGATATTACAAAAATAACCCGAGAGTCCGTTACACGTCGCAAAAAAATGGCGGCATTGGCGCAGCTTCAAATACAGCAGTATCCATGTGCCGCGGTATGTTTGTCGGGCAATTAGATAGTGATGACTATCTTGCAACAGATGTCGTTGAATTGTGTGTAAAAGAATTTCTCAACAAACCCGAAATTGGATTAGTATATACAAGTTATGAAAATGAATACTCTGATGGAACAATAAAAGCTGGATATAATTACCCCGTTTTCACGAGAGAAAAAATGATCACGGCCTGTATCACACATCACTTTAGAATGTTCCGAAAGCTATATTGGCATCGTAGCGAAGGCTTTAACGAACGGATAAAAAACGCTGTTGATTATGATATGTATTTAAAGTTAGCTGAACTGTGTGAAGTCCGCCATCTCAATGTCGTCGGATACCGCCGCCGCTTGCATGGTGACAACACATCCATTGTTAATTTTAAAGAACAAATGAAAAATACGAGTGTCGTCGTTTCAAATTCTTTAAAACGATTAAACCTGCCTTATTCTTCCAGCCTTCTAGAAGACGACAAGTCTGCTTTGTCATTTGAGAAATCTATTTAATAGATATAAAATGGGATGCTTAAGTAGGTAACAATTATGCGACTGATGGGAAGCTTTTGCGTTTTATAATAGAATCTGGATTAGATAACAGCTTTCCAATACTATCAACATCACGCATCACTATTCGAGAAACATCTCCTATGAATGAAGCGGCGTTTGCAAAAGAACTCGGTGGACCGATCAGACAGTTGCATTGCGTCATGGACGCAAAATCTTCATACATATTACCGCCATTAATACTTATATCTAATCCAGAGTAGAGATCTAAATCTATAGCTTCATCTGAAAAAATAATAAACCGCGTGGGATAATTTGTGAGACAGTTTTCGATTTTGTGGCAAACATTAGCATATTGCTGATCGGAAAAGTAATATGCGCCAGACATATAAGTTTTATAGTCTGTTCGTCTTATGTGAACCCCAATCTGAATGTAATCATCTCTTCGTTCTAAAATATGTTTGCTAATTCCTTTTTGAATATCTGGACGAAAGGAAAGTTTATTACGAAAAACGGTGGCATGCTTCTTCCTCAAGCTGGAAATATCGGCTGTAGGATGTAAGTAATGTGCTCGATTTAAGACAGAGTGAGGCTTTTCTTTAAGCCGCGCAATGTCGAAAGGCGTATTTCGATTAACAGAAATTATACGAGTCGAATTCACATCCAGTTCATAAGTCTCATTCTGTTGTTTTCCGTACTTATGAACAAGCTTGTGTAAATCTTCGACAGTAATATTATTTTCTAATAAAAGTGTTGTGAAAAGTGTCTCGGATTGATCCTGCGCCATCTCTAATTCTTTGAAAGCATTGGTATTACCAACGTATCCATAAGGGTTATCTTGATAGGTTAAAAATAATTTGCGAAAATTTCTTCCTTCTGGAAAGACAGAAGGTAGACCGTATTCCAGAAAGAATATTTCTTGTAAAAACGTAAGATTAAATGAATTACCTAAACGAGTAGAGTGATTGAAGAAGATCATGCTTAATATCGAAATTATTTGCAAATATAGAGATTGTTCACAGTTTGTTTAGATCGTCATTTTATTAAGGTTTAATGTACCAATCATCAAATCTGGATATGTACTTGTATTTCCGCTCATACCCATGTTTTGTCAACAAATCATATATTTTTTCTCTGTATTCAGTATGATTATGCTCACATGTTATGACTCGAAAACTGTATTTAGAAAAATCAAATGAATTAAGAATTTCAAACTCTGAACCTTCTGTATCAATACTTAAATAATCAATTTCAGAAGGGGCATCATGTGATTGCAGTAAATCCAATAGTGAAATAGTTTCAACTTCATATGATACATTATCTTTCCGATTTTGGGCATGGCGATCGTGATCACTATAGCTTTGTATCGTCGAAAGCTCTGCCTCATTGGCCTCTAAGAAAGATAATGTTCTATTAGATTCTTTCCAAACACATTTTGTGGATATCGAACATTTTCTATTCTTAAATAAGTCTTCATGCCATACTCTCGCGGGCTCTGCTAGAATCCCATCCCAACCAAAATGATTCTCGAGAATATGGGTGTTATTTAAGTTCACACCATTAGTTCCTCCAAACTCTACAAAGTATCCATTTTTTTTAAAATTTAATTCGGATAGAGCAAATATATCTTGTTGTATTTGTGACTTACTGTGCTCCAAAGCCTTTACAGCTTCTATAATACAATCCTCATCAATTTTTTTTAATAGTTCAAGGGTGTAATAGTTACCTGATCTCTCCATGAGCGAACTTAACCAACTTACCTCAACTATTCGATAATTCTTCCTATCACGCTCTTTTTTACGTAAATATTCATCATGATTTATTTCAGCAGACATTAAATTTAGTCCTTAGTTATTCGAAAAATTGACAGAAATGCTGAAATCTGTGATAGGCTTTGTTAAGCGTTCCGTGCAAGTCAAAAATGAGGGAAAAACGAAAAATGCCTATATTACGTGAAGGTGGACCCGAAATCACTGTAGACCTGCTAAACGATCATAATTTTAACCCGAAGGGTATAATGTTAATTGGGGCAAATCATGGTTATGAATATTTAGTATACAAAGAAACATCCGCAGTAAACGTTATATATGTTGAACCAATTCCTGAAATTTACGAAGCTTGTAAAAGAAGAATAAGGAATATCCCTGGGCATGTAGCCGTACGGGCTGTCTGCTCAGACACCTCAGGTAAGCCAGTAAGCTTCAACGTAGCTTCTAATGGCGGTGAGTCCTCAAGTATGTTACCATTAGGCGAGGTTGAAAAACTTCACCCAGAAATTTCATACACTCATACTTTAGAGATGATAACTACTACAGGCGATAATATCGTCAAGAAATTAGGACTAAATACACTGGAAATTGACTATCTGATCTTAGACGTACAAGGCTCAGAACTTACCGTCCTTAAGGGCTGTACTGAAATCTTAAAGCACGTAAAGTTTTTAGTATGTGAAGTGAGTGATTATCCTCTTTATGAAGGCGGATGTACACTATCTGAATTAAATCAATTTATCCTTCCATTAGGTTTTGAGATTGAACGTGAATGGTTGCGTGGGAAACCTGGTCGTAGAGTGGGCGATGTAGTATACCAGAGAAAATGATATGCTATAATGCAACATTATCAACTCTAGCTAATAACGGCTCTATCCGTCATTCTCCGCCAATTTGTCCCGTCGGAGAATGCTGGTATAGAACCTCCATTTTCATCGCCTACATAAATCATACTACCCGCCTCATCCGCTGGAGGTAATGCAGATACGGAGTAGCTTGTTAATTTTATTGGGCCACCAAATTCCGAGACTTTGTCGGCTCTAACCTTTAAAGCATCCCCTTGCAGCCCTAGATGTTGGGTAGAAACATGTAACAAATCGCCCGTTTGATTTTTGTGGCCACCAATGGATGTTACAACTTTGCTTTGCGTCCCTGATAGGTTGGATATTGAGCACTGCGTATTGCTAATTGGTATACCAACATGCACACCATGTGTATTCGACCCGAGGCGTAAATCAACTCTGGAACCATTCAAATACCCATCGATCGCGTTACCCAAAAACCTAACCCCTTTAACAGTTTTCGTATCTGCTAAAACAAATTGTCGGTTATTAGAGCTATTATGAGTTAGAAAAAGCCCAACACCTTCATTCATATCCTTAGAGCCATCACGGGAGGTACCGCTCATTTTAATTGCAGGCTCTAAACGAACCGTATCATCCATAGACACTGATAATGGAGTATTTGTATTAGGCAAATGAATGGCCCCATTAGTAGGGTCAACGATTAAAGCTGAATGCCATATATTTCCATCCGCCGTAACTTTAATATTAAAATTATCATCTCCGGTTAATCCCATTTCCGCTCGAGCCGAAAAACCAGTCTGAAATAACACTGATCCAGTATCAGTACTTTCTTGTTTATTGATTTTTAATTGATGACCGGCACCTTCATGATTAAATAGGCTGGCTGGACTATTAAGGCTCAATCGATTAGTCGCATCGGCGGCACTATTTATCCCTAATTCTGTTATGGCTTGACTTTCAGATGTCACTAAATCCCAGCCTGTCCCATTCCAAATCTTGAGATTACTTTCCTCCTCAATCCAAGCACGCCAACCGGTTTGCAATGTGATGAAAACCCATGCTCCATCTTGCCATGCGGCAATCTTCCCATGATGAGCCGCCCATAGGCCTGTTGCGGAGTGAGGAATATACCAACTTTGTCCTTCTAAAGAGTCTGTTGGTGGTTGGGTTAATGTCAAACTTTGCAGACTTAATTGCGTAATAGTATCTAGGATTTTGAGACTTTCATTATGCGTCACATGTTTTTGCGCTTGACTGGCTGTGATATAAGGCAACCGCAATTTATTAGTCGTATCGTTCATACTGTCCTCAACTACATTAAATATTTAGAGATATTTTATATACGGCTAGGCCTATGAGGATTATAAATTTATGGCAGCCCCTTTATAGCTTATAAATCTGAAGGTTAAGACAGAATGCTTGTCATTTTTAATGCGAATTAAATGCTCACACCTTCTTATTTAGCGCGCATTACATTAGAAATATACTCTGTTTCGCTAAGAGGTAAAATCAAATTTTCAACGGATTTAAGAAGATAAATATCTTTCAATTTTGCTAAATTCCGTTGATAGGCGTCTATTCGGTCTTTATTCTCAGCGAATTGCGCCAATCGCGAAGGTAGGTTTTTAATCGTTTCACTTGTTTCTGACAGCCGCAATATGGCATCTTTCCACATATCTTTCGGCCCAGGAAGGTCAAGATTATCTGAAAGCAATACCGGAATTGATCCGAACATTATAGCTTCCCATAGACGAATAGAATTAGGGCCAGTACCAGATGGACAAAGCGTAAATAAGCTTTGAGATAATATATTATCATATTCTAATTCATTAGATGATTGTTGTAAATGTTCAGAACGACGTGAAAGTTTATTATCAATCTGACAATCATAAACGGCATGTTCATAATGCCATTGATCACGTTGTTTTATAACGCAGTTAGAGGCCTGAGGCAGATCCAATATCCATTTTCTAACTGGAGTTAAATAACCTTGAGGATCATAAGCACCGATAAAGTTAAATAGAATATTGCGATGATGTTGCGATGGTAAATCACTACGTGGTTTTAAATCTTTAAAGGCGCGAACTGGAAACAATGGAAATGGATGCAGCCGTATCTCGCCTAAATGTTGTTCATTTATTGTTTTATGTGGCCAAAACAGATCTGTTATGCCTAATTTCATGAATAAAGGCTGTAAGTCTTCAGCCCAAATATGCTGACATAATGTTGCCCGTATTAAAGTACGCTTCGGCCCCATAGTTAATGCTTCATATTTCAAACTATCAGCACGATTATCATATCCACGTCTTTTTAGGTCAATCAATGTGGCCCATGGAAAGCCAAGAAATTGAAAAAAAGGGGATTTTACAGATAAGTTAGTAAATTGACTCGCTCCCCACTCTTCTGTTCGCGCAGGACGTTGCCAATCATTCGGACTCGGTATGAGAATTGGGGCATTCATATTTTTCTATACCTTAAGGTTTAACCCTATAAAACATAAAGGCAACACTTGCACTATAGACGGCTTTTGTTAAGTGATGTCAGAATAATTTTATATTTCCTAAAATTAAGTTCCACAAATCAAGCGTATGGTGAAGAGTTACAGTATGAAAGATTCTATACTTAAATCACTTCAAATCATTTGGAGAAGACTTATCCCACACGCTTTAAAAAAGCGGATTATACCTTACATCAATCAATATTATAGTGAGAAAATAAAACGAAATGTCCTAAAACGAGTATATCAAATAGGCCAAACCAAAAATGACACACCAATCCAGTCCGGCCCCTTAATTGTATCTGCTTTTTTTTCCGAGCCTTTAGGTATAGGTCGGGCTGGACATTGTAGCTATGATGCGTTTGATGGAGCGGGTCTTAACCCTATTAAACACCATATCCGGCCAATTCTAAACACCCATACACCTTATCAACATAGATTACCAGGAAATCACCCTGGAGGGGTTCATTTCATTCATTGTAACCCACCTGAAGTTCTAGCTTTAATTCGCGCACTGCACCCTGAGAGTTATAGCTCAACTTACCGTATCGGATATTGGGCCTATGAATTAATGCAAGCCCCACAAGATTGGATTGACGTTAGTTATTTTTTTCATGAAATTTGGGTCCCGAGTGAATTTGTAAAATCGGCCTTATCTAACGCTCACTGCCCAATAAGAGTGATGCCGCATGATGTGTTGGCATCTCTTGCCTCTCTGGATTTAGACTTTAACCCGCACAGCACTACAGATGATAAGTTTACGATTATGACCGCAGGCGACTTACGATCTAGTGTCACACGAAAAAATTTAGAAGGAAGTTTGAATATTTATTTTGAAGCTTTCCCAAAGCCATCTGATAATGTTAAGCTCATCATAAAAATATCTGCTACAAATTCAGATGAAATAACCTTCGCAAAGCTTAAATCCTTAACTGACAAACGTGATGACGTTCAGCTTATTGCCGAAGATCTTGCCTATATTGATGTATTAAAACTCATGATGAATTGCGATCTATTTCTCTCCCCTCATCGCTCCGAAGGGTTTGGGCTGATGTTAGCAGAATTTCTAGCTTTAGGGAAAGGCGTCCTCGCGACAGGTTGGTCAGGAAATATGGAGTTCATGTCAACCATTCCAGACGCTTTATTGCCCTATAAGATGATTCCAGTTCGAGATCAGGCGAATATATATTCTGAACAAGATAAACAGTTTTGGGCTGATGTTGACATTAACCATGCAGCAAAAAAACTACGTGCGTTAGCCAACCAAGAAAGCTGCATTGATTATCAACCCGCAATCGAGGTATTAAAAAAAGTATCTGAGCTTTGGAGCCATGAATCGATGCGCATAATGCCCTTTACTAACTGGATTGCAAAATGAATAGAAAGGTTTCGTTTAAGCCCTTTCATTGCAAGTCATAGTCCTTTATGCATCGATTTTATTAACAACTAAAGCAGGGTAAACATGAAACGCGCACTGATTACAGGTATAACCGGTCAAGACGGATCATATCTGGCGGAATTACTTTTAGAGAAAGGCTACGAAGTTCACGGCATCAAACGCCGAGCTTCATCATTTAATACCCAACGCATTGACCATCTTTTCAATCCGGTCGCCAATAAATCCAAACAACTGAAGCTACATTATGGTGATTTGTCTGATGGAATGAATTTAACACGTCTTATTCACGATATAGAGCCCGATGAAGTATATAATCTTGCCGCACAATCTCATGTGGCCGTAAGTTTCGAAGCGCCTGAATATACTGCAGATATTGATGCTATTGGAACACTTCGTGTCCTAGAAGCCATACGCCTTTCTGGATTAACAGAGAAAACCCGATTTTATCAAGCCTCTACATCTGAACTTTATGGGTTAGTACAAGAAACACCCCAAACAGAAACAACACCTTTTTACCCAAGAAGTCCCTATGCCGTGGCCAAACTCTATGCCTATTGGATTACTGTCAATTACAGAGAAGCTTACAATATGTACGCTTGCAACGGCATTCTTTTCAATCATGAATCACCGAGAAGAGGTGAAACCTTTGTGACACGGAAAATCACACGCGCATTATGTAATATTTCTCAAGGCCTTGAGGATTGCCTCTATCTGGGCAATATGGATGCTTTACGTGACTGGGGACATGCGAAAGATTATGTGCGCATGCAATGGCTCATGTTACAGCAAAGTTTGCCAGAAGATTTTGTAATTGCTACAGGTCATCAGATTTCTGTACGGGAGTTTGTTAAACTTAGCGCTAGCTATTTAGGTCTTACACTTGAATTTAGAGGAAACGGGCTCGAGGAAAAAGGCATTGTTACTCAAAAAAAGGGCGATAAGGCTCCCGCCATTGCGGTAGGAGATGCAATCATTGGGGTCAACCCACGCTATTACCGCCCAACTGAAGTCGAAACCCTTTTGGGAGATCCCAAAAAGGCAAAAGAGAAGCTTGGATGGCAGCCAGAAGTCAGTGTCGAAGATATGTGCGAGGAAATGATTGAATATGATCTCATCGAAGCTTGTAAAGAAAAACTTCTGCGCGATCATGGTTATGAAACATTAGTACCGCACGAGACTTAAGACATGACAGCTTTACGCGTTTTTGTTGCGGGCCATAATGGCATGGTTGGCTCTGCTCTTACAAAGTTTTTAGGCCAGCAAGATTATGATCATATTACACGGTCGCGCAGCGAACTTGACCTTACAGACAGTAATGCTGTGGCGGCTTTTTTTAAACAAGAAAAAATAGATCTTGTTTATCTTGCAGCGGCAAAAGTTGGAGGCATTTACGCTAATAATACATATCCCGCCGATTTTATCGCTGATAATCTCGCTATAGAATTAAACATCATTCAATCGAGTTTTAAAGCAGGCGTACAAAAACTTCTTTTTCTAGGGTCGTCTTGCATCTATCCAAAACTTGCAAAGCAGCCCATGTCGGAAAGCGCCCTTTTGTCAGGTTATCTGGAACCTACTAATGAGCCATATGCGATCGCCAAAATTGCGGGCATCAAACTTTGTGAAAGCTTTAATCGTCAATATGGTACGGATTATCGCAGTGTAATGCCAACGAACCTTTATGGACCAGGTGATAACTTTCATTCTGAAAATAGCCATGTTATCCCTGCGCTTATACAACGGATTCACGAAGCCAAAGACGCCAAGCACCCGAATGTTGTTATATGGGGCACAGGCACGCCTAAACGTGAATTTTTACATGTAGATGATATGGCACAAGCCTGTATTCATGTCATGAATTTAGATAAATCTCTACTCGACACTCATATAAATCCGACATGTTCCCACATCAATATAGGCACAGGTGAAGATGTTTCGATTAAAGAGTTAGCCAAGGCTATAGCTGCTACCGTTGGATATGAAGGTGAATTAGTATTTGACACGAGTAAACCAGACGGAACGCCTCGAAAATTATTAGATGTTACACTTTTAAAGAATATGGGCTGGAGTTATGACATTTCTCTTCAAGATGGATTAAAGCAAACCTATGACTGGTATATGAAAAATGTTGAAAATGTAAGGCAGTAAGTTTCGTGGGTAAACGCTTCAAACTTTGTATCCTTCATATTGGGACAGAAAAAACTGGCTCATCATCTATACAGGCTTTTTTAACGCAGAACCGTCAGGCTTTGATAAAGGAAGGAAAACTATATCTTGATAGCGGCTCCATCGGTTCACAATGGGAATTTGTAGCATTAGCCCACCGTAATCCGTGGACAATGGATACAGGTAAGGTGCTGGGTATTACCGACGAGACTTCACGCCAGTCCTTTAAAAAAACATTTCTTGAAAACATCAAACAGCAATTTCACCGGGCTGAAAAAACCTCTGTTCTATTGATTTCTTCAGAACATTTCCACAGTCGTTTAAGCACGGTTGATATGATCCAAACCTTAAAAACCATATTAGATCCTTTCGTTGAAAACTATAAAATCATAAGCTATTTCAGGCGCCAAGATGAATTGGCTGTCAGTCACCTCACCACACGAATTAAATCAGGCTATCAAGGCACAGATGCAGATTTACCTAAAAAAAATCACCCTGGAGTCTATTACAACTACGCCAAATTAATTACGACTTGGGCTGAGATTTTTGGACAAGATGTCATTCAAGGCGGTCTATACGGCCCTCTTTCAAAAAAAGAAAATGGTCTTCTCAAAGATTTTTGTAACAAATGCCAGATTAATATAAATGGAAAATTATTACCTAATTGGTTAAACCCTTCAGTTTCAGCAGAAGGGTTGAGTTTTATCAAAGGTCTGAATAACGTTTATAAAAATCAAAGTAACCTATTATCCGCTAAAGAATGCCACGATCTAATTCAATATTGCTCTGCACAAAACCCAGGTAAATATTATCCAATATCAAAATCACAAGCTAAAGATTTCTATAAGCAGTATTCAGAAAGCAATACTCGCCTTGGAGAGTTATTATTTCCAGACAAACCCAAGCCTCTATTTAGCAATGATTTTTCACAATACCCAGACATCGCAGAAACTCTACCTGATAGCTATGAAGATGCTGTCATCCAAGCCGTAAAGATTTGGCAAAAGCCCATTCCGCAAAAAGGACCTCGAGCTTTAATAAATCGAATCCGAAATTATTTAATAAAGAAAAGAGAATAGATTTTTATAGAATTATGGCTTCACATGCTTACAATATAGAGAAATCTAAACTTTTCTGATAACTAAAGACAGCCACCATAAAATATGCCTCATTATTACAACCCTGCTAATAAATATTTGAACTTGAAACTCACAGCACAAGACATCGCAAATGGTGACTACAAAAAGCATTTAGGTGGGGGCAATGAAGAATGGGAATTGCGTGGGCAATTTCAATTAAGTATGATGAAAGAACTAGGGTTAAAAAATGACAACAAAATGCTGGATGTTGGTTGTGGCCCAGGTCGTGCTAGCCGGTATTTGGTTGAATACTTAAAGGCACATTGTTACTGGGGCGTTGATTACCAACCGAAATTCATTGATATAGCAAAAATAAGGTTAGAAGAAGCAGGTTTACTTGAATCAAAATCTCCAACCTTAGACGTCATTAATGACTTCATATATCCTTTTGATGAAAAACAATTTGATATTTGTTTGTTATTTTCTGTCCTGAATTGGTGTGCACCAGAAACACGGCGAAAGTTTTTCTTATCTATTTCAAACAGGCTGGTAAAATCAGGGCGTATAGTTTTTACCCATGCTAGCTGGTTTGAACCCTCTTATCTTTGGGATACCCCATTAAAGGTGAACCGCACCATAGAAACATTAAAACTGGACATCACTGAATATGGGTGGCCTGAAGGCCAGATTTACCCAATTATAGAATTGGTCATCGCCGAATAACAGTCAATCAACTCATAGATTATCTTACAGCATTGTAAAATTTTCTAAAAGTTGTGAAAACTCTCCTGCATCAAAATATGCACTTATATTATCAGCAAATGCCAGAACATCTCTGCGTTGAGACATGAACTCTTCTGTGCTTAACTCCCTTTGCATTTCCTCAATATACGTACTTAGCCAATGAATTGGTGCTTGGCCAAAATATTGATGCACTGCACGCGCACCATCGCTCGCGACTAAGCCACGCATTTTTTGAGTTATACAATCATCATGCAAACGAGATTTCGCCAATACATGATCAATAAACCCAATACGCCCATCAAAATTCTTGAATGCCCGCAACCAATATTCAAAATCAAACGCAGCTTTATAACTTTCATCCAATGGGCCTTGAAGAGAATATAAGGTCCGTTTAAAAAAGACTGCGGGTTGACAAATATAACAGCCATTTCGCAAGGCCTCTAATCCAGCCTCTGGCCTTTGCGTTGGATAGAGATCGATTTTATGACCTTTTACATCCACATGCTCACCATGGCCGTAAACCATAATTTTGTCTGAATGATCGTTAAAATAATTATATACACGTTCAAATGTATTCTTCGCATAAAGATCATCCGAATTGAGCCAACCAATAAGTGTCCCGCGAGTCTTTTCTAAGGCCTTGTTAAGAGCATTAGCAGGCCCTGTATCAGATTCTGAAACCCATCGTAAATTTGGATAGCTCTGAGTTTTACTCTTCAGAACATTAACTGTGTTATCTTTTGAACCGCCATCAAATATAATTAACTCGACTTCAAAAGATACAGATTGATTAAAGACACTATCAATCGCATCACCAATGAACTTAGCTTGATTATATGATGGCATAATGACAGATAACATGTGCATATTTAAACATGATAATATCTATAAAATCTATAGCCTATTATCATTATACCTATCTTATTAGAGTTATTTAAATTCCCCTAAGTCTTTATATGCATAACTAATTATTTTCATGCACCCAATTTTTACCTTTACGCGTAAGCACCTTAAATGGTGAGCATTCCATTGAACGTATAAGGTCTGCATATGTCACTTTACGGTTTGCAAGTAGCGTCTGCCTATCTAATTTGAATTGACCTAAGCCCTTATAACCATCAAAAACACCTTTTATAAAAGGCCGAGTGACGCCAAACATTGGCGTACGAATTAAGAGGTATAAATTTGCCAAAAAATGCAATGGTATAAATGGCCAATATAGCCAAAAAGGCGTATTTTTATAAGCCAGCCAAATACGATTTCGATGGCCGTGATAAATTGTAAAATCACTATGTCGCCCAGAAATAGCCGAGCCTTCGTGATATACAATCGCTTGACTTAATTGAATTGTGCGACCGCCGCTTAGACGCAACCGATAGCCCAAATCAACATCCTCTCCATAACAAAAAAACCGCGCCTCAAACCCGCCTAATTTGCGAAACACATCAGCTCTATAAAATGCTGCAGCACCGCAAGCTGCAAATACGTCTCCGTCTTGTGGTAATTTGGCAATTTCCCAGCCATAATAACCGCGATACGCTATACCCAATATGTGATAAACATCCCCGGCCCCATCAATTCGGGTTTTATCCAAAGCATCGATTTGTGCCGAGCCAAAAGCCTCTACATCCGGGTAGGCTTGCATCCCCTTGACAAACTCTTCAAGCCAATTTGGGGCCGCATAAGCATCAGGATTTAAAAAAGCTAACCATTCACCCTTGGCTTGTTTTACAGCCTTATTATTACCCGCTGCAAACCCTAAGTTTTCGCCTGCATAAGTCACGTTTAAATCCAATGTTGGGAAAATTAAATCATCCGCCGATCCATCTTGAGAATTATTATCAATCACTAAAACTTCAAATGCCTTAAAGGTTTGCTTGGTTAAATGTTCAAGACATTTTTGCAATCGTTCGCCCGCATTATAATTCACGATAATAACTGAAATTAAGGGAGACATATATAAATGTTATCACGGACTTAGTTAAATAAAAAGCTCACCCGTTAAAATTATTCTTTAAGACACTACCGCGTTCCATTCTTGCAATGCAGCCATCAAACCTTCCTGCCAATGAGGCGCTTTCACCTGAAAATCATGCTCAAATTCAGATATGTCCAAGACAGAATAGTGAGGTCTTTTGGCAACTCTAGGGTATTGTAACGATGAAATTAGGTTTACATTGACCCTGTGGACCCGCTTGTCTTGAGTGGCCCTAAAAATTTCTATCGCAAAATCCGCCCAACTAATCGGCTCACCTGCACCGCTAATATGATAAATTTTATTTTTAATTTGAATATTATTTATAAGCGTTACGCACGCTGTTAAACATGCATCTGCCAAATACCCCGCATAGGTTGGGCGCCCAATTTGGTCCTCAACAACATCCACATTCTTTCGTGTTTTTCCTAATTGCAACATGGTGGTTAGAAAGTTGTGACTAAGGCCATCAAATACCCAGGATGTTCGTAAAATTATTGCACGTGCGCCAGAGTTTATAATAGCCAATTCGCCCATCAGCTTACTTCGTCCATAAACATTAACTGGCTCCGTTGGCATATCAGGTGCTATCGGAGTTTGATTGACACCTGAAAACACATAATCCGTTGATACATATATAAGCGGGATAGATCGTTGACGACATAATTCTGCAAATATTTCAGGCGCTTTTGCATTCACACGAAACGCGGCGACTTCATCATTTTCTGCAGCATCAACAGCCGTATAAGCTGCAGCTATAATAATACCATCGCACTTTGGTATTTTCTTAGCAAAAGCCTTAACCTCTTTATCATCAACGGAAAGATCACAGTCCTCCCGCCCATAAGCTTTCACATCACAATCAAAATTCACAGCTCGCTTTATAATCGCGCGGGCTAATTGTCCCGTTTTACCAATAACAACAATACGGCGCATTACTGAGTCACCTTTGTGTCCCTAAACATTCACCCAACATATCTTTTGAGATAAGTGGTCGCCACCAATCTTGATTATCTAAATACCATTGAATTGTTTTTTCAATAGCTTGAACCCAATCTATAGATGGCTCCCAATTTAGCTCAGATTTAATTTTTTTGGCATTAATCGCATAGCGATAATCATGACCAGGGCGGTCTTTGACAAATTTAATAAGAGACGCGCATTGTGTTTTATGTATATGTCTTGCATCAATAAGGTGACATATTGTTTTTACTAAATCTAAATTAGTAAGCTCATTATTACCGCCAATATTATACGTCTCGCCTGTTTTACCTCTTTTTAAAACCGTCAAAAGCGCATCCGCATGATCATCTACATAAAGCCAATCGCGAATATTAGATCCTGTGCCATAAACAGGAATATCTTGTTCATGGATAGCTTTAAGAATAACCACAGGGATGAGTTTTTCTGGAAATTGATAAGGCCCATAATTATTCGAACAATTTGTTATCACAACAGGGAGGCCATAAGTTCGTCCCCACGCCCTCACAAAATGATCTGATGCAGCTTTGGAGGCTGAATAAGGCGAACTTGGATCATAAGGCGTTGTCTCTTCAAACGCAGGGTCATCAATATGCAAATCTCCGTAAACTTCATCCGTAGACACATGATGAAATCGGAAGTTTTCTTGAGCGGCGCCTTGCAATTTATCCCAGTGACGACGAGCGGCCGTTAACATATTAAATGTGCCTATAACATTGGTTTGAATAAACGCCTCAGGCCCATTAATCGAGCGGTCAACATGGCTTTCAGCGGCCAGGTGCATCACAGCATCAGGCACATACATATCGAAAACTCTATTAACAGCCTGAAGATCACAAATGTCGATAGGTTCAAACCTATAATGAGGATGAGATGCCACAGACGCAACATTCTCTAAATTGGCTGCATAGGTTAATTTATCTATATTGATGACATGAAAGCCTCGCTCTATGGCCATGCGAACCACGGCCGAGCCAATAAAACCTGCACCACCTGTTACTAATAATTTCATGTCTATCTCTTATGAAAATTCCAACGTCTTTCACAGTTAAATTATTGAAAATGGAGATTTAAAACTTTTAAATAAAGGGGCTGCTTTATCTTTATCCGAGACAATAACCGAAGATTTATCAACACCCCAATCAATATTTAAATTAGGATCACTCCACAGAACATTTCCATCATTCTCATATGAATAAAAATTCGTCACTTTATAAGTGACTTCACACCCATCAGATAAAGTTACAAACCCATGTAAAAATCCTTCTGGTACCCATAATTGATGGCCATTTTCAGCAGATAATTTTGTTTTAAAATGTTGCCCATAAGTCTTTGAGCCTCGACGAATATCCACTACAACATCGAGAATTTCACCGCGGCTACAGCGCACTAATTTACCTTGCGCAAAGGGCGGAGCCTGAAAGTGTAAGCCACGGACAGTGCCTTTATATTTAGAAAAAGACACATTATCTTGAACAAAATTTAGCGAAGTATTAATCGCTTCATCGAATTTATCTTGACGAAAATTTTCTGAAAAATATCCGCGTTCATCCTCAAATCGATCCGGCTTGATGAGCATAAGCCCTAAAATATCTAATGGTGTAAATTTCATTTCAGACAACATCTGTTCTTATAACTAAAGATATGAGAGTGAAGCTAACGCGTATAATGTATTTTTAACACCGTTTTCTTTAACAATCGAATTGTTAAATTCATCCTCAGTTTGACATTTTACACGCCAGATATAAAAGCACGACATGATGAAACGTAAAGGTATTATTTTAGCCGGCGGTAACGGAAAGCGGCTTTATCCGTCTACCATCTCCGTTTCTAAACAACTCATGCCTGTCTATGACAAACCAATGATCTATTACCCGCTTTCAGTCTTAATGAAAGCGGGTATTCATGAGATTATGATCATCACCACACCACATGACCAAGCCGCCTTTCAACATCTCTTAGGAGATGGCCGTAAATGGGGTATAGAGATTACATGGGCCGTGCAACCAAGCCCGGATGGACTTGCACAAGCTTTGATAATTGCTGAAGATTTTTTGGATGGCTCCCTTTGCGCGCTTATCCTAGGTGATAACTTATTTTTCGGTAGTGAGTTTGATAATGCCTTAAATGCAGCCAATCATAACCCCGTTGGCGCAACCGTATTTGGATACCATGTGAACAATCCTGAAGCTTACGGCGTCGCTGAAATTGATCATAACCGCAAAGTCATTGCCATTGAGGAAAAACCTGAAAAACCCAAGTCTAATTACGCCATTACAGGGCTTTACCTCTATGATGGCCATGCCCCCAAATATGCAAAAACCATCACTCCGTCAAAACGCGGAGAATTGGAAATCACAACTTTAAATCAGATATATTTAGATCGCGGAGAGTTAAATTGCGCACTTTTAGGTGAAGGCACATCTTGGCTAGATACGGGTACACATAAATCTTTATTGCAAGCCGCAGAATTTGTGCATCTGATGGAATACCGTCAAGGCCGCCGTATATGTTGTCCAGAGGTAATTGCTTATCAGCAAAAATGGATTTCCAAAGATGAGCTCTTGAAACTCGCTGAACCTCTTAGAAAAAGTGGTTATGGCGAATATCTCTATAAGATTGCCCATAGCGTATCGTGACAAAGATGTCTTAAACCTGCAGCTCTGTATTTTCACAGAATTGTGTATGACAGGCTCTTCAATGCTCTATAAAGACGGCTTATGAATGTCATTTTAAATCCGCAAAAATTCAAAGACCCTCGCATCACGGCAAAAGGTGAAAAACGCGCGCAAGTTTTTTTCAAAAAACTAGATACACTTTGGTTTAACACAGGATCGCAATGCAATATTGAATGCGCAAATTGCTATATTAAAAGCTCCCCAACGGCAGATCATTTTATTTATTTAACACCCGAAGATATGGCGCCTTATCTGGATGAAATCGATGAAATCGGTCATCAATGGGGAGGTAACGGCAAAATAGAAATCGCTTTTACAGGCGGCGAGCCTTACCTCAACCCATATGCAATCCGCCTATCTGAAATGGCCCTAGAGCGCGGTCATAGCTTACTTGTTTTGACGAATGCCATGAAACCCATGATGCGCCCGCGCGTGCAGGCGGGCCTTCTGGATTTGCAAAAACGCTTCCCTGGTAAAATGACCTTGCGTGTGAGTTTAGATCATTTCACGCAAGCGGGACATGACCAAGAACGCGGCGAAGGCAGTTTCGCTATAGCACTAAAAGGCCTCGCTTGGCTGACAGAACATGACTTTGATTTGCATATTGCAGGCCGGGCCATGTTCGCGGAGAACGACGCGCAAGCGCGCGCGGGTTATGCAGAGCTTATCGCGCAGCACGGCTGGAATATGGACGCATATAATATGGCGCAAGTCATGTTATTTCCTGAAATGGACGAAAATATTGATGTGCCAGAAATTACTGTCGCCTGTTGGAGTATATTAGATGTGCATCCCGACAACATGATGTGTTCCAATTCTCGCATGGTTGTGCGCCGCAAAGGCGAAGACCGCGCGGCGGTTTTAGCCTGCACGTTGTTGTGGGATGATGTCCAATTTGAAACGGGCAAGACCTTGAAACAATCGCTCGGGCCTGTGGCGCTGAACCACCCGCATTGCTCTAAGTTCTGCGTTCTTGGCGGGGCTAGTTGTTCGGTTTAACAAAATTATTTCACTATAAGCTAGCAAAACTCGTGCAGAAAAGCTGCACGAGTTTTACTATATCTTCACACCAAATATAATGATTTAAGGCGCCATAAATTCTGATTTCCCATTTACTTTCGTTAGAAACTTATCCAACCCCTTGAAGAATTTTTGGCGATTAGCTTGATTAGATAAATAATGATCTTCGTCATCAAATTCCATGTGCGTAACCTTTGAATTACTTTTCTTCAAAGCGCGCTTCATTTTCTTATATTGTGAGAAATCAACAGCTTGGTCACGTGTGCCATGGGCTAGAAAGATAGGCACAGTCATATCTTCGGCAATTTTCACAGGTGAGTTTGCCTTCATATCATCTTTATCCGAAAAACCTGCGCCAACGAATTTTTTGGCTGAAGCTTTACCGAATCTATAACGGCCTTGATCTCGCATCAAGGCGCGAATATCCGTTACGCCTGCCATAGAGATCGCGCAATTATAAAGATCAGGATTTTTCCCCGCACCCATAAGCGCCGCATAGCCGCCATAAGACCAACCCGCGATACAAGTGCGTTTGGGGTCGGCATACCCTTTTTCAAACAACCACCGCGTACCATCTTCGACATCTTCTTGCATCACAACCCAGTTCTTACGGCCCGCTTCTTCATAGGCTTTGCCGTAACCATCGGACCCCCTAAAATTCATTTGTAAAACACCATAGCCGCGAGACGCAAAAAATTGCGCAAAATAGTCAAACCGCTTACTATCACGGCCATACGGCCCGCCATGCGGTAGAACAATAAAAGGTAAGTTTTTAAGCTGCGCCGTATTTGTCACCATTGGCGGCAATGTCACATAGCTCGGTATTTTTTGTCCGTCCCGTGCTTTATATTTTACGCTGATCACTTCGCCCAAATCCGTAGAAGCCAAATTGGGATATAATGCCCCCAGAGATGTAGGTTTTTCAGCCCCTTTTTTATAGAGCATCATATGACCAGGTTGAGTGGAGCCAGACACGCGCGTCACAATAGCGTCCCCATTTGCCGCTTCATCAACAAAATCAACATTAAGCCGGGGGAATATTTGCCGGACTTTTTCTATCAAAGTCGCATGTTCACCGAGCATTTCCGTTTGGGTGGTATCTGCGGTATAACGCACACCAATCACCTCATCTGTATCTGATGACCTAACAACGCCTGACGCATCAAACTTGTCATTATGGTAGATTTTTCGTGTAATTTTCTTAGCCTTTAAGTCATAGACATAAAGCCCAACAGTATCTTTGCCTTGATAAGCGCTAATAATTAATTCATCGGGATTTTCAGTAAATCCATGAATATCCACATTGGCAGCTAGTCCTGGAAACTCTTTCGAATCTACCCACTTATCCGTTTCCATCATACGAATTTTCATGACTGGACTAGCCGTATTATTATCGCGGCGCCCTTGTCCGACCCGCGGCCTACCTTTATTATCTGTTATCCAGTGCTGAATATTTTCCATACTCGCTTGCACACGTTTCGTCGCGCCTGTCTTAACATGAACTTGGTATATATCAGGGCGGTCATTATTCGTCTGCTTATCAAATGCCATTAGGATATGATTTGGGTCATCTTCAAGCCAATCAACAACTGTGCTGTTAAACTGCCGAAAAAGGTCTTTTTTCGGTTTGACTAGCATTTTGCCTTTCATCGTTTTCGTATCAACACTGTAAATGAAGCTCATTCGAACTGGCGTGCTTCGATACATTAAACTCTGCCATAATACGACAAAAACCTGATCATTATTCACCCACTTTACATATGAAGGCTTAACCCCTTCCCCAAGACTAAGCCCCCGAGGCTCTTGGGAACCTGTAGCCTGACTTTGCATATTATCAATTATGACATAATATTTGCCCTCTATATTTTTAATCAAAGCAATTTGCTTATTATCTGGAGATAGAGCCACATCATGAATATTTGGCACTTGTCCAAAAACTTCCGCTGGCGGGGCAGCATGAGCGGTATCTTGAATGCCTGATAAAGCCGTAAACACGCCTCCTGTTAAAATTGCAGCCATTAAAGACATGGCCGTATTTCTTAAAAAAGACACCGATTTCATATTTATCCCTTAAATTGTATTTTCCCTTACAAAATCTTGACAAAT
>CALFUN010000028.1 GCA_937929915.1 uncultured Caulobacterales bacterium
AGCACTATTTTTGAGGTTAGACAACCTAAGTCTTTGTTTTCCAACGTAAAACACCTTCCTGCTGGGATTCGAACCCACGTTAGGCTATTAACCTAAACACGCTTTCCAAGCGTGCGCCTTAAACCACTCGGCCACCTCACCTTCGAGGGATTTTCCTCAGGCTTATCCGAGGGGTTTGAGATAAGCGCCGCGATTAGCACTGTTATTCATGGCTTGCAACGGGGTATGGCTCTGATATTTCATCTTTATGCAAAAGCCATTTCATATAATCCCAGCCTCCACAAAAAAACCTCTCTTTATCATTGGCGATCATGCCTCGAACTATATTCCGCCAGAATATGAGAATTTGGGCCTAAGCGGTGAAGATCTCACACGTCATATCGCTTGGGACATTGGGACAGAGCTTATTGTGCGTGAATTATGCGCGCAATTTGGCTGTGCGGGGCAGCTCGCGGCGATTTCGCGTCTTGTAATTGACTTTAACCGCGAAGCCGAGCGCGAGACGCTTATTCCCTATGAGAGCGACGGGACACAGATTGCTGGTAATCAAAACCTAACGCAGGCCCAGCGCACAGAGCGTATAGAGCGGTTTTATAGACCATATCACGATGCAATCACGGCGCAGCTTGAGTTGATGGATGACCCGCTTGTCTTATCCATTCACAGTTTCACACCTCAACTGCGCGGGCAAGCGCCGCGTGATGTTGATATTGGCCTATTGGTGCGTCATGACGCAGGCACTGCGCAAGCTTTTAAGAGTGCTATGGACAAGGCTTATAATTATGATGTGCGTATCAATGAGCCTTATTCGGCTTATGATTTAAATTATACGGTTGATTATCATTTGGCCCCGCGCGGTTTGCGCCACCTTGCAATCGAGCTGCGTCAAGACCATATCAACTCAGATGATAAAGCGCGCCATGTGGGCACGCAGCTTGCGGCCATTATAAAGCTGCTTATATAGATAGGATTGCCATGCTCTGCTCGAACCCCATACATTTTGTCAACGGTCAAGATATGTTTGGCGGCTACCCCGATGGATTTGAACACGTTCAACTCGGCATGGGTTGTTTTTGGGGGGCGGAGCGGATATTTTGGAAATTAGACGGCGTATATGTCACAAGCGTTGGATATGCGGGCGGTCATGATCCATCCCCTGATTACAAAAAGGTTTGCACAGGCAAGACAGGTCATGCCGAGATTGTGCATGTTGTTTTTGATCCGAAACGCATTGGTTTTGATGAAATCCTAAAAGTCTTTTTCGAAAATCATGATCCGACCCAAGGCGATCGCCAAGGCAATGATCGCGGCCCGCAATATCGCAGTGCGATTTATACATATTCTGATGCGCAAATGATGGCGGCTCAAGAGGCCATACAGCGTTATTCGGCGGCCTATGGCCGCGCGGTAACGACTGAACTTCGCGGCGCGCCAGATTATTTTCCTGCCGAAGATTATCATCAGCAATATCTTGCAAAAAACCCGCAAGGCTATTGCATGCATGGCCCAACAGGGATTGTGTGCCCCATTCCAGAACGGGTTTGAACTTGGTAATTTCCTCAGACACGCCTCAATTCTTAAGGCTTTGTTAAGACAAAAGCTTAGGGAAACGGTTAGATTTACAGCTTACACTTTGACCTTGAAATAGGGTGTGGATGAGCCGTGATGATACGAAATTTTTTAAAAGACGAGTCTGGGTCTATGTCCGCTGGTTTTGGTGCCGTTTTATTGACTTTACTCCTATCGGGAGGTGTTGCGATTGATGTTGGTCGCGCGCATGCTTATCGGTTGAACATGCAACAAGCTCTAGATGCGTCAACATTGCATGCGGCGCAAAATGCAAGAGAGAACAATTATCAACAAAACGCGCAGGATTTCTTCAAAGATAATTTTGATAAACCCCGTATCTCTGAGGTGAAAAGCCAATATGCGCTTGACGCGGACTTTATACGCGGCACGGCGTCGGGAAATTTATCCCTTTTCTTTGGTGGTTTTCTGGGCCGTACGCATTTGCCTATATCCGTTAGCTCTGCGGTGAGCGTTGGAAGCTCTCCAGCTTGCATCGTGGCCTTAGGTACGCGCAACGGGGCAGGGGTTACGCTCAATGGCGGGGCAAATGTAACGTCTCCAGAATGCGGCATTGAAGTGCATACCACAAAGCGCCCAGCTTTTATTATTAATAGCGGCGTGAATTTGGATGTACCGCAAACTTGCATCGCAGGCGATCGCATTGTCGATAATAATCGCAGAGTGAATAATATCCAAACCTCATGCCCTGTAAATCCTGATCCATATTTAGGTGCGTTTGAAGAGCCTGATGTCTCGCATTGTGACTATCGCAATATGAATTTTAATCAGGCGAATATTACACTGCATCCGGGGGTGTATTGCGGACATTTTAACTTTAATAATAGCAATGCCAAAGTGACATTTACAGGCGGGCAGGAGCCTTATATTTTAAGCGGCGGTAGTTGGAATGTGAATGGCGGTGAATGGAGCGGTGATAATGTTAGCTTTTACTTTGCCGATGCACGCTCAAAACTCCAATTTAATAGTGCTGTGAAAGCCACCTTAACACCGCCGACAAGCGGGCCATATAAAGGTGTTTTCATAACGGAGGCACCGGGCTTGCGTAATTCACAATTTATCTTCAACGACTCGCGCGGCTTTGACTTTGAAGGGATTGTCTATCTGCCAAGCCGCGAAGTTATTCTCAATGGCGGCGCGACGATCCGCAGTCGAGAGTTACATTTGGTTTCTCGTAGTTTTATTATTAATAGCTCTAATTTACATTTAAAAACGCCTAGTGCTGCAAGCGCAGGATCACCTCTGGCTTATATTAGCCAATAAACTTATTGAATAAGGCGGCCATCTTTTCGGTATTGCTGGCGCATATTTGTCCCATTTGGCGGTAAATCAAGGTCAGCTTCGGGATAACGGCAATGATCTATTTCAGGTGTTTTTGTGCCAATAATTAAAAATGTCACATCTTCATCTGTATTATTGACAAGGTGATGCGCGTTCCCGTCCCCTGCAGGATGGGCGCAGCTATCACCCGCCTTTAACTCTGTTTCTCCGTTATCGTCAATCAGAGTTGGACGCCCTGATAATATATAGACGAATTCATCTTCAGCGCTGTGGTGATGGCGTTGCGAGGCCCAGTTGCGGGGCGGTAAAGTGACATGATAGGCGCCAAATTGCGTGATACCGCCTGCGATGGATAAGCGCTCAACACGCCGCTCTGCGCAGGGCGCATTTAGCTCTGACGGGTAGCTCGTGCCGTGCGTGATAACGACATCATCCATATTTATCTTAGGCATATAATATTTTCCAATTATGTCTTCGAGTCTTGCATAAAGCTCTGCGGGTTTGATAAAGCAAATTATGAATTTGATGAAATCTTTTCTCGGCCTGTTTGCGGTTATTGGTAACTGGCCGAATTGGGAGAGTTATTTTGATCTCTCGCGCAAAGGATTGAAAATTAGCTTTCTTATTCTGCTCTTAGCGCTCCCTGCTTATTATATTATTATTTCGAGCGTCTATGCGCGCGGGGCTGAATTGCAAGGCCTAACACGCGGGGCGATACCTGTGCCGCCTTTTTTGATTATCACATCTGTTTTTCTACTAAGTTTTTCTGCGGTTGCCTATTTAATTGCTATGATTAGCGATAAGCAAGATAGGTTTCGGCCTTGGGTCATAACGCGTCATTGGACAATGTTTTACTTAGCTTGGGTCGTTGCCGCTTTATTTAGTATTTATATTTTGGGACTCATCCCGTTTAACTTGGCTTACGGCACAGCTTTTGCGGCTTATATGGGCGTGTTAGCGATAGATATTCGGCTATTACAAAAAGTTGTTGGATTTAAATTAGGTGCAGCGATTTTATTAGGCTGTGTTATTATCGCCATGAGTTTAACGCTCGTCATGTTGTGTCTTGAGCAATTATAAGCGCTATTTTTTTAATATATAACTTGCGTGAGATATAACCCATCAGGCGGGGCAACAGGGCCGCATTCGGTTCTGTCTTTGCGCTCTAAAACGTCTTGCATATCGGCGCGGTTCCATTTCCCCATGCCCACTTCGGCCAGACTACCGACAATGGAGCGTACTTGCTTGTGCAGAAATGAGCGCGCGCGGAAATGACAATGAATTTCAGCGCCTGCGCGCAGCACCGTAATTTCATCAATCGTTTTCACAGGTGATTTGGCTTGGCATTGCGTATCACGAAAGCTGGAAAAATCATGTTTGCCGACCAGCACTTGCGCGGCGATGTGCATGGCATCCGCGTCAAGCTTAACGGGAATACGCCAGACACGGCCTTTATCCAAAGACAGCTTCATGCGGCGATCAATGATACGGTAAAGATAGCGCCGCTCGGTTGCGTCAAAACGGGCATGCCAGTCATCAGGCATGATCTGAGTGTCCAGAACGGTCACAGGCTCTTTGACCATATGAAAATTCATCGCATCGCGGAGTTTGTCAGGCCGTATCTCTTTATCCAAATCCATATGCGCAATTTGGCCCAGCGCATGAACGCCGCTATCCGTGCGGCCAGAGCCGTAAACCTCAACGGCCCGGCCTTTATTCAGCTTGGCGGCTGCAGCTTCTAAAACGCCTTGCACGCTTGGCCCATGATCTTGCCATTGCCAGCCCATATAAGGCGCGCCGTCATATTCTATGGTCAGCTTATAGCGGGGCATTAAGTGACTATGTCGCCGATTTTTACATCATGTCCACGCAGGAAATCCTTGGCGCTCATAAGGCTTTTACCTGCGGGTTGTACGGATGTGAGGCGCAAAGATTGCGCGCCGCAAGCAATCAGCAAATTGTCGTCTAAAACTTGACCCGCTAGGCCTGTTATATCCTCCACATTGGCCATGTGAACTTTGATGCGCTTACCGCCAATCTCGCACCATGCGCCGGGGAAGGGGGCAAGACCGCGTATATGACAGCCTAGCTCATATGCGGGGCGGCTCCAATCTATACGGCCTTCGGATTTTTCGATTTTATGAGCATATGTCGGTTCGCCTTTTTGCGCGATCGGCGTGAGGCTACCGCGCTCTAATGCGGCGAGGACACGCGGCCACATACCTGCGCCGATGCGGGACATGCGCTCTGATAGGCTCGCGGCTGTATCATCATCTTGGATAGGCAAGGTTTCAGACAGCAATATATCCCCCGTATCCAGCCCCTTAGCCATTTGCATGATTTGCACGCCAGTTTGCGTGTCGCCTGCCATAATCGCCCGCTGCAACGGGGCCGCGCCGCGCCAACGCGGCAGCAGCGAGCCGTGCAGGTTCAAACAGCCATATTTCGGCGCGTCTAAGGCGCGTTGCGGCAAGATTTGACCATAAGCGACGACGCAGGCGACATCTGCATTAATATCCTCCAGCGCATTAATGACGGAGGGTTTGCGAAAGCTCTCAGGCGTTTCAACAGGCAAGCCCATGCTTTGTGCGAATTGATGCACAGGGGATTTTGTCAGGTTTTTCCCGCGTCCTGCGCGGCGCGGCGGCTGTGTGTAAACGCGCTTTACATCATAGCCATTGGCAAGCAATTCAGCCAGAGACGGCACGGCAAAATCAGGCGTGCCCATGAAAACAACAGAGAGAGTCATTTTTTTAATATAAGAGTATAGACAGGTTTTGCTCCCATCACCCAGCCGCTTTCAGCTTTTCAGCCTTCACAACTTTTTTGACCGCGCGTTCGCGTTTTAGGCGCGAGAGATAATCAATAAAGACGATGCCTTTTAAGTGATCCATTTCATGCTGGATACAGACCGCATAAAGCCCTTCGGCCCATTCCGTCACCCGCGCTCCGTTATAATCTAAATAGGTGATTTGCACGCGTTCTGGGCGCTCGACTGTATCAAAAACATCAGGCACAGAGAGGCAGCCCTCTTCATAGGGTTTGAGCGCCTCTACATCTTCGAGGATTTCAGGATTGACGAAATATTTGACATTTGGCGGCTCTCCGTCACGCGCCAAATCCATGACGATCACATTGACAGGCTCACCGATTTGCACGGCGGCAAGACCAATGCCGTTCGCTGCATACATAGACTCGACCATGTCATCCATGAGTTTGCGGGTGTCATCCGTAACCGCCTCGACGGGTTTCGAGACTTCTTTTAAAATCGGATTTGGCACTGTTAATATAGGGCGTATAGTCATGGCCACTAAGTAAGAGCGCTCGCCGCTTTGGTCAAGACGTGGTTGCGGCTCCAGATGGGGTTAACTGTAAAGCGGTAGCCAATTTGATAGATTATCGGTGACGAAATCGACATAATGCGCTTGGGTGGCTGTGCTGGCGGGGCGCGTGATTTCAGGTTCATGGGACCAATCTGCATCACTTGTGACAAGCACGGTCGCCATGCCCATATGTTTAGGAACCTCAAGATTGCGCACGCCATCTTCAAAGAAAATAGCGGTATTGGGGTCAATATCAAAAACATCGCAAAATTTTATATAAGGACTACGTTTAGGTTTGGGGATATAATCGCCATCTTCAATGCCGAAACTACCGTCAAATAAATCAAATAGATTTAAATGCTGGGCAACATTGCGCGCATGGCCTTTGGAGCCGTTGGTGTAGATAAATTTACGGCCTGGCAAGGCTTGAATTTTCTGCCGTAGTTTTGGCTCTGGCGCGAGTAAGGATAAATCCACATCATGCACATATTCCAGAAACTCTGCTGGGTCCATGCCATGAACCGCCATCAGGCCCGATAGGGATGTACCATATTCAGCCAGATAGTCTTTTTGTATCATACGGGCTTCGGTGGGATTAAGGGCAAGATAGCGGCTTATAAATTCCGTCATTTTACGGTCGATTTGATCGAAAAATGATACGCTTGCACTATAAAGCGTATTATCAAGGTCAAATATCCAGTTGCGGATATGGGATAAGTCGGGCGCAGCGCTCATATTTTACCGCCGTAATCCAGATGGGTTGGCTTCGGTGAAATCTGTATCTGTAAGAGAGATTTTAATCCCGTCATTATCTGTGGTGATTGGCCGAAAATTAGCAATATTATAGCCGTTTTCCGTACAAAATTCACGGCCTAAAGCTGAGAATTTTGCCTCGGCAATACAAAATTGTGACGGCACAGTTGAAATCGTACGTAAATGCTTATCTGGTTGAGGCTCTCCAGCGGCATTAAAGTTTTCTTGCAGCGCATATATATGCGCTTCTGTGCCGTCTAGCGAGGCATTATAAGGCTTTGCGCAGCTCTCTGGCTCGATGTCCCACCATCCGCGTGATTGCCAGCCGCCTTGGTAACGTGTGGCGATAGCGCTCCAAATGCGTGATGTGCTATTATTGCAAATCTCTATGCCAATCGTGTCTTTTGTCGCTCTTGCAGCCTCTATGAGCGCGGTGATAAGTTCCGTGTTTGAGAGTGTGCTTTTAAGTGAATTGTCTTTTCTAAAGCTAGCAATCGTACGGCTTGTGCGGCGGCCAGATACGCCGTCAATGCGAGAGATTTTATACCCTGCATCTTTGAGCAAGCGCTGGATACCCGCCGTTTCGGCTTTGTCGCCAAATTCACCCGCTTCAATAAGGTC
The DNA here is from genome assembly GCA_937929915.1 of uncultured Caulobacterales bacterium. GTDB lineage: Bacteria > Pseudomonadota > Alphaproteobacteria > Caulobacterales > Maricaulaceae > Litorimonas. The sequence goes on from CALFUN010000028.1 coordinate 7,566, forward strand.
TGTTTGCGTTTCGGCAGGGTTTACGACTAGATATTTTCGTGTTGTCAGGTTTTGTGCTGAACAATCATTTGTCGCATCGGCGATAAAATCATCATCAGCCGTACATAATGTAGTTGTCCCGGCCCATTCCCGAATATCGCCGCGATGAATGGGCGAGCTTTCAGCATATAAAAATCGCGGCGAGTCTTGCGGCGGTGTTTCAGTCAGGCAAGCTCCTGGGTTAAGCGCTTGCCACCCCGAAGCTTGCATGCGGCCTTCGCGCATATAGGCATTGGCAATCCGCAAGACATAGGAGGTTTGATTACAAATCTCCCACTTTGCAGTGCCCGCAGGTGTGGTTTGCGCATGCACAGGGCCGCTTGCCATTGCAGTTAAGGTGCTAATAATTATGAGAGCCGTGAAATATCGCATTTATCGTATCAAAGTCCCTGCACCGACATCGGTGAATAATTCTACTAACAGGCCGTGAGGGCGGCGGCCATCCAAAATGACAACGGCTTCTACGCCGTCTTTAACAGCCCGAATAGCTGTCTCAAGTTTTGGGATCATCCCGCCTGTCGCTACGCCGTCATCAATCAGCGTCTGCGCGTCTTTATGTGATAAATCGGTCAGAAAATGCCCGTTTTTATCCATCACCCCTTTGATGTCTGTTAAGAGCATTAACCGCGCTGCATTTAGCGCGCTTGCGATGACGCCTGCGGCTGTATCGGCATTGATATTATAAGCTTTGCCATCTTGGCCAGCACTTATGGGAGAAATGACAGGGATAAATGCATCCATGGCTAAGGTTTGGATAAGTGATATATCTGTTGCGATGACTTTACCTGTAAAGCCGAGTGTCTTGTTAAGCGCGCATGCGGTGATAAGATTTGCATCACGGCCTGAAATCCCGACAGCTTTACCGCCCGCTTGATTAATAGCTGCGACAAGAGATTTGTTAATCGCGCCAGATAAAACCATCTCGGCCACGCCGACAGTTTCCATGTCAGATACGCGTAATCCGTCTTTAAATTCTGTTTTTATATCAAGCCGTTTGAGCATAGAGCCAATTTGCGGCCCGCCGCCATGCACAATAACGGGACGTAATCCGCATTGACATAGCAAGACAATATCTTTGGCAAAAGCGCGTGTCAGCGCTTCATCACCCATGGCATTACCGCCAAATTTGATGATGATCGTCTGGCCCGAATGGCGCTGAATAAAAGGCAAAGCTTCGGAGAGCGTTTGGGCGCTTAACCATCCATCTTCATTTTCGCGGGCTGTATTCATAAGGGTCGACTATGCGGTTTTGGGTTACAAGATGATTAACAAAACATGACAAGTGTAAAGACTTAGCCATTTCCTATAATGTTTAACGCTCTAAGGCTAAAGTTGCGATTTCAGCTTGGAGAATATCAAGCCCTGTTTTCTTCTCGGATGATGTTGCGATTAGTTCTGGGAATGCGGCGGGGCGCTTGGTAATAGCTTTAAGTGTGCGGCTATAAACTTTTTCTGTTTCGCCTTTTTTAAGCTTATCAATTTTCGTGAGAATAAGCTGGTAGGTCACAGCCGTTTCGTCGAGCATATCCATTAACTCTAGGTCTGATGGCTTTAGGCCGTGGCGACTATCAATGAGTAAAAACACGCGGCGTAGATTGGCTCGTCCGCGTAAAAATGCACGAGTAAGCTTTGTCCAGCGTGCTATGTCGCTTTTCGAGGCTTTGGCGTAACCATAACCTGGCAGATCAACAATATGCAGGCGCTCATCAATGTTGAAATAATTAAGCTCGCGCGTGCGCCCGGGCGTATTTGAAGCGCGCGCCAGACCTTTGCGGTTGGTAAGCGCGTTAATGAGTGAGGATTTGCCAACGTTAGACCGGCCTGCAAAACAGATTTCAGGCAAGCGGGCAGGGGGCAGCGTTTCCAGACTCACGGCGGAGAGCATAAAGGTGACCTCGCGCGCAAATAAAAGCCGCCCTTTTTCAAGGGCAGCTTTGTCAAATCGTGCTGTGTCTTTAAGATTATCCGTCATTCGATGCGGGTGTCTTTTTACCTAATAACTTATTGACCCATTTATCAATCGGGGTTTCGACATTGTGCTTACGCGTAATCACATATTGTTGGATGAAAGACAGAATATTATTCCATGTCCAATAGATCAACATGGCGGCTGGGAAGCGGGCAATGATGAACATAAACACCCATGGCATCCATTTAAAGATTTTCGCTTGTATGGCAGCTTGCTCGCTTGCACCTGCACTGGGTTGCGGTGTGAGCATCATCGTTAGCGCCATAGAGACACCATAGAGAATGGCCAATGGGCCAATAGCAAGTAATGTTAGCCATTGAACAGGGATATTATCCCATGGCAAAATGCCAAATCCATTTAACACAGATAACGGATCTTCAGCAGATAAATCACGAATATAACCAAAGAATGGTGCATGGCGTAGATCAATATCAATAAATACGGCTTTATAGAGCGCGAAGAACACAAAGATTGTTGGAATGATAGGCAAGCAGCCTGCGGCGGGATTGACGCCTTCTTTTTTATAGAGTGCCATCATTTCTTTTTGTAGCTTAACTCTGTCATCCTTATAGCGCTCTTGTAGAACTTTGAGTTTTGGGCCAACTTTCTTCATCTTGGCTTGGCTCGCATATTGCTTGTTAAAGAGCGGGAACATCATCAGCTTGATAATGAAGGTCAGAACTAAAATACCGACACCATAATTACCAATTAATTGGCCCAATTCCGCAAGCGCCCAGCTAATCGGTTTGACTAAAATCTTCAAACGGCCCCAGCCAATCGCATTATACATGCTTGTTATGCCAAGCTCTGTTTCATACGCTTTGAGCGTTTCGCGTTCTTTGGCACCTGCAAATATATAGCCTGTTGATGTTATGCTTGCGCCAGCCGTTAAGATAGTTTGATCCGTTAAGTAACTGGCTTCATAAACATCTTGGTCATTGATTGTTCGGTAAGCATATTCAGAGCGAATTTGCTTGCCTTGCGGCCCAATAGCGGCTTGTAGCCAATATTTATCGGTCAGGCCCACCCAGCCCGCATCGCCTTTATCAGTCCAGCCGCCTTTTTTGGCTGTCTTTTTATACTTATATTCGTGATATTTTCCGCCCGTAACAGAAATTGGACCTTCTTGGATGATGAAGAAATTTGTCAAATCATCCGCAAGGCCATGTTGACGGGTCATGCCATATCTTTGCGCGATAGCTTCGCTGCTGCCTGTATTGGTCAATGTGTCGGTTATGGTCAGCAAAAATTTATCATCAATGCTCACAAGCCGCGAGATTTGAATATTGCCGACCTTATGCTGCAAAGTGATCGGCGTATTGGGGGTTAAAGTGCTGCCTGAGACAAGCCGCCACGGCGTATCAAGGCCAGTGCCGCCATTGGCAGGTATCCAGTTATCCGTAATATAAGCTGCTCGCTCCGTGCCTTCTGGCGAGAGTAAATCGACAATGCCATCATCAGGATTGAGCGTTTTATTATAGGTTTTCAAGCTGACATCATCGAGACGAAAGCCTGTTGTTAAAAGCGAGCCTGTAATAGAGGGCGTGTCAATTTGAATGCGCGTGCCTTGTGTAACTGCCGCTGAGCGGTCTGTAATAACGACTGGCGGGGGCGGGTTGATGGTTTCGGCTTCTACACGCGCGATTTCCGCGCGGGCATCCTGCCGCGCTTTTTCGGCTGTTGGTTGACCAACAAAAAACCAATATCCCATCAAAACCAAAGCTGACAGCACCATGGCGAGTAAGAAATTCTTTTGTTCATTCATAATGATTAGCTTTATTTTCTAGCGGCAGTGTCAGGATGTTTACAGGTGAATCGTAAATGGGGTATTTAAGCGGGTTTTGAAAGGACATAAAGCGCTTTGAGTGCTTTTTTTGTATCTTGTGTCAAACAAGCCCAATCTCGCCCTACGGTGGAATCGCGTGCGATAAATACATAATCATACCCTACGGCCCCGAATTGTGGTAAAAATTGCCGCGCCAGTTGACGCAAGCGGCGTTTTGCACGGTTCCGTATGACAGCATTGCCGATTTTCTTCGTTGCTGTAAATCCAACGCGAATCGTCGTGTGAGCGGGATTTTTACGCATTTGAATGACAATGCCACCTTGCGCGCGATATTGTCCCTCTCGAACAAACAAAAACTCGGCCCGCTTTTTAAGCGACCCGAGCTTTTTATCTGTAAATGTCACAGCGTTGCTGCGGGGCAAGAAAGTCCTATGCAGACAGGACTTTACGGCCTTTCGCACGGCGACGAGATAGCACCTGACGGCCAGCTTTGGTTGCCATACGGGCACGAAAGCCATGGCGGCGTGCGCGAACAAGGTTGGAAGGTTGAAAAGTACGTTTCATTATAATCTCCGTGCCAATTTTAAAGGCAAATTGGCCTTATGTCTCAAGCCGCGCTAATTATGCGTTCATAATGATAAAGTCAAGCGCCCATCCTAGCTTTATCGCCAGATACAATGCCGCTTACAACCGCTCTTAATATGGCAGGGGCGCTTTCCTGTGACCGCCTTGAATTTTGTATGTATTTAGTCACATCACACCCACAGTTTCGTGAAGCATTGTGTGAGATAATTTTAGAGCTTTTTACCCGCAATATTGTATTCAGTCTGTCGAGTATAAGGAGACATCCATGTTGAAAACAAAATTATTTATAACGGCGACACTTCTTGCGACATCTGTTGCGAGCGCTGCAAATGCCGCTTCATGTCCAGATAAACCCATACCGCAAGAGGTATTAGCGCCTGTGGTGCAATCGGCTGAATTGACTGTCTCAACCCCGCCAGTTCTTGAAACTCGCCCTGTGTTGGCGCCAGCGGCTCAAATCGAGGTGCAAGAGGCGCCTCAAGATACGCCTATAGTCATTCAGACCGCGCAAACTCCGTCTTATGGTTCTGGCACGAAGAGTGCTGATGATGCGGCTAGCCCTGCTGTCGCTTATGAAGCGCTTTTAGGGCGCCGAATTTCAAAGGGCGCAGGTGATTTGAATTTATTTGATTATGCAGGTACAAAATCAAGCGGTGAAGATAAAATTGTACGAGACTATATTGCTTATCTATCGGCGCAAAACCCTGATGCAATGAGCGCGGCCGATGCGACAGCCTATTGGGCGAATTTATATAATGCTGAAACTATCCGTCTTATCATTGATAATTACCCTGTGAAATCCATTCGTAAAATTGGGAATGGATTTTCAGGCCCATGGAAGAAAAAGACATTGGTGATTAATGGGCAAGATACGAGCCTTGACCATATTGAACACGGTATCTTGCGCAAAAAATTTCCATCACCCTACATACATTACATGGTCAACTGCGCCTCTATTGGCTGCCCGAACTTATCGACGAAGCTTTGGAGAGCCCAGACATTAGAAGCTGACCAAATTGCTGCCGCCGAAGCTTATATAAATTCTCCGCGCGGTGTGGCGATTAAAGGGAATAAGCTAGAGCTATCGTCTATTTATAAGTGGTTTAAGAGCGACTTTGGCGGAACGGATGGCGTGTTAAAACATGTCCGCAAACATGCCAATCCAGAGCTTGCATCTGCGATCGATAATGGCGCGAAAATTGGCGGCTATGAGTATGATTGGTCACTTAATCAATAAGATCAATGGCGTATTGGTGACAGGTTTTAAATCGTCACCAATGTGAAAATAACGGTTCTAGGTGAATGATCTTTATAAAAATGATCTAGCCTATTAGGAGATAATAATCATGGCGAATTTGAAAAAATGGTTGCCTTTGCTGATTATAGTCAGTGGGTTTGCGCTCGCTTATTTTATGGGGTGGTTTAAATATTTAGACCCGCAATTACTTGTCGAAAAATCAGATTATCTACAATCTCTTGTCAGTGATAATTTTCTGCTGGTGTTAGTTGGATTTATTGCGCTTTACGCCATTCTTACCGTATTTATGCTGCCTGCGAGTATTTTAACGGTTGCGAGTGGGTTCCTATTTGGCATCTATGTCGGCGCGCCCGCCGTTGTTATGGGGGCGACCCTTGGTGCGTGTGGTTTATTTTTGGCCGCCAAGACATCATTGCAAGATACATTAAAAGGTATTGCAGGCCCGTTTATTTCAAAAATGGAAGCTGAATATAATGAAAGTCCATTTGCATATTTATTCACCTTACGTCTAATCCCCGTATTTCCATTTGCTGTCGCCAATATTGCGCCAGCATTGTTGGGCGCGAAATTTCGGGATTATTTAATTACAACGGCTTTAGGCATTATTCCGGGCACAGTGGCTTATTCTTTAATCGGGCATGGCCTGCGAGAAACTCTTAAAAGCGCGGATACGGGTTCTAAGGACATTAATGTTGCAGAGCTTATGGGCGCAACATTTGTGAATATGTTGCCCGCTTTCGGAATGTTGATATTGGTTGCGTTAATTCCAATCATTTACAAGAAATTTATGAGCAAATCTAAGGTTGTTGCGTAGGTCGCGACACAAATAAAGGGAATTACCATCATGTCTAAAACTCTGTATGACGTTGATATTTGCATTATCGGCGCAGGCTCCGCAGGCCTGTCACTCGCGTCTGGCGCAGCCCAACTTGGCCGCTCCGTCGTTCTTTTTGAAGCTGGCGAAATGGGCGGAGATTGTCTCAATGCAGGCTGCGTGCCGTCCAAAGCTTTTTTGAAAGCTGGCAAGCTTGCGCAAGCTCGCCGCCAAGGGGCGAATATGGGCATTGCGCCTGTTGAGCCTAAAATTGATTTTGAAGCTGTTAAAGCCCATGTCAAAAATGTCATTGAAACCATCGCGCCTGTTGATAGCCAAGAGCGGTTTGAAGGTCTTGGCTGTACGGTTATTCGTGAATTTGCCAGTTTCAAAGACGCCAATACAATTCATTCTGATACCACAGAAGTTAAAGCCAAGAGGTTTGTGGTGGCAACAGGATCACGTGCATCTGCGCCGCCTATTCCTGGCCTTGAAGATGTAGATTTTCTGACGAATGAAGAGATCTTCGACGTGGCTGAATTGCCAACACATTTATTGGTGGTTGGTGCAGGCCCGATTGGCCTTGAGCTTGGTCAGACATTTCGTCGCTTTGGCTCTAAAGTTACAATTATTGATATTGCCAAACCGCTGGCTCGTAATGAACCTGAACACTCCCAAGTGCTTGTTGATGCTCTCAAAGCGGAAGGTATTGAATTTCACACGCCCTGTACTGCGAAAGAGATTCGCAAAAAAGGTAAAAGTGTTGAGATTGCGCTGGCAGACGGCACTGTCCTTAAAGGCTCTCACCTATTAATGGCGGCAGGGCGCGGGCCTATTGTTGATGGCCTTGGCCTTGAAAATGCAGGTGTTAAATATGATCGCCGCGGGATTGATGTCGACGACTTCTTGCGAACTTCTAATAAAAAGGTCTATGCAGCTGGTGATGTTGCCAAAGGGATGGGCGGCTTGACGCATGCAGCGGGGCATCATGCAGGCAAATTGATTACGAATTTTTATATCGCGCCGCCAATCATTAATAAGTTTCTGTCTAAAGCTGTGACGAACCGCATGCCTGCCGTTGTTTATACAGAGCCTGAGATTGCCAATATTGGCCTCTCTGAAGCGGCCGCGCGCGAGAAATATGGTGATGATGTGCGTGTTGTGCATTGGGAATTTGAAGAAAATGACCGTGCTATCGCAGAGCGCCATACTGCGGGCGGGGTGAAAATCGTTGCCCGTAAAAATGGTGTTATTCTTGGCGGCTCTATCGTTGGGGATTATGCGGGCGAGATTATTCATATGCTGTCTGTAGCCATGACAAATAAAGTGAAGATTTCTGGCCTTGCCCAAATTATATCGCCTTACCCCACCCGCAGCGAAGCCGTGAAACGTGCAGCAGGGTCTTGGTATACGGATACAATCTTTAGTCCAAGAACTCGTAAGCTTGCTGGGATTTGGACAAAATTCCATTAATTAAATTTGTGACTTTGTGCTAGCCAAACGAGCCTTTGCGATGTAATCGGTCTTCCAATGATAGACGGTCTTATATCGCGGCGCTTATCGAGCAAATTGCTGTTGCTAACTATTGGTTTTGTCATGTTGGCGGAACTGCTATTATTTGTGCCAAGCTCGGCCATATTTCGCCAATCATGGTTGATGGACAGGGCCGATCAAGCTGGCCTCCTTGCGCAAGCGATTACGGGCGTGCCCGATTTTGAAGCCTCGGAGTTTTTAACCCAACAATTCATGGAAGATACTGATGTGATTGTCATGTCATCAAAACATGATGGTATGAATGAGCTTATTTTAGGTGGCTTTCAAGACGTGAGCGAGACGGCCACAAGCGAGGTTGATTTTCGTATGATTGATTTGCGCGAGCGTCGCCGCTTGCCAAGATTTCGGGATGCTTTTGTTGATTTTTTCGGCCCTAAAACAGGTTATCTGCGCGTGTTAATGACCTCTCCCGTGGAAGGTCAGGACACGCTTGAATTAATTATCCCACGCGAAAAATTACGCCATGCCATGCGAGATTATTTTGCGCGTATTTTCTGGCTGTCTTTGCTTATTGCGATTATTACGGGCAGCATGATTTATTTGGCCATGTCAGCCCTTATCATTAGGCCTGTTCGGCGATTGGCTAGCGACATGACACAGTTTCGCGAAAACCCGAATTTGCACCGCGCCGCGCCGCGCAAGGCTAACCGAAAAGACGAAATTGGCCAGCTTGAGCGTGAATTCATAGATATGAAACAATCCTTGCGTGCGGCATTTCGCCAACGTGAGCGCTTGGCTGGCTTAGGGTTATCTGTGGCGAAGATTAATCACGACTTACGCAATGTTCTTACCTCTGCTTTGATGATTTCAGACCGTTTGGCCGCTGATAAAGATGAGCGTATAAAAAAAATCGGGAATAAACTTACGCGCAATATAGAGCGCGGCGTTGGCCTAACTGAGGATGTGCTAGCCTATTCCAAAGCGGATACGGCGGATCCCAAAATAGAGACTGTCCGTATTTCTTTCTTGCTTGGCGAAGTGGCTGCCGATGTGGTTGGGCAATTTGAAGGCACATCGTTTAAAAATAAAGTGCCAAGTGGTTTAGTTGTGCGCGCAGACCCAGATCATGCTTACCGCATTTTTAATAATCTATTTAGGAATGCCTCTCAAGCCATGCAAAGCCAAGAGAAACGTATTTTAACCGCCGCCGCAGATGTGCATGATGGCCGCGTCAATATTATGCTTACGGATACAGGACCAGGCTTGCCAGATAAGGCGCGCGACAATTTATTCCAAGCGTTTAAAGGCGGCCAAGGCAAAGGTAGCACGGGGCTTGGGCTGACAATTTCTAAAGAACTTGCTATAGCACAAGGCGGCGATATTAATCTTGTAAGGTCAGATGAAACGGGAACACGGTTTCAAGTGACGTTAAATCAAGCTATTGGTTAAACCCCAGTTTGAAGCTGTATCTGAAGGTTTTGGGGCTCAGGCTTATTTTATAAACCCATAATTGAAACGAAGCTCATGAAGAAACTCATTACATTTTTAGTTATAAGCCTTTTGGTGCTAATGAGCCTTTTAGCATGCGCGCCGTCAGAGACGACTTTGTCTCAGGCACCACAAAAACAGGCAAAGATACAGGTAAAAACAGTGACAGATAATCAAACTGCGCTTACACAAGGCGTGAATCATATTGGCTTTGCGGTGTCCGATTTAAATGCGACAACAGAGTTTTTCACGAGCATATTAGGCTGGAAAGAGGTGGGTGGTGATCCGTCTTATCCGTCGCGCTTTGTCTCCGACGGCAAAATTTTTGTGACATTGTGGCAGACATCAAAAGATACGGTTGCTTTTAATCGTAAAACAAATGTTGGGTTACATCATTTTGCCATGACAGTTCCCGATTTAGAAACTCTTGATGAATTGCATGCGGTATTTTTAAAACAAGACAATGTCGAGATAGAATTTGCACCGGAATTTCTTGGCAATGGCCCGACCACACATATGATAATACGTGAACCCAGCGGGTTACGATTAGAGTTTATTGTACCGGGCGGTACGCGCCGAGAGACGCCTTAAGCCACAGCCCATTTAAGGAACTTTGGCTTATAGACCTTGTGCTGTGCCTTCGCGGCGCGGATCAGCCCCGCCTGTTAAGCTTCCATCTGCATTTCGGTAGATAATATGCAGCCCGCTAAACTCACCTTTACTGCGGCGAATTGTGTGGCCTTTGGCTTCGAGGGCGGCGACAATTTCTTGCGACATACCAAACTCCTCGGCAGGGCTACCGCGATCAACCTCTTGGGTGGTCTCATCTTTGATGCCTTTGGCTTCCATGCTGATACGGCCATTGCGGGCGATGACATTGGGAAGTTCAATCGCCTCTTGCGGAGTGAGTCCCCAATCTAAAATCCCGACAATCGTCTTGGCTGTATAAGCAATAATGGAATTCCCGCCCGGTGAGCCTGTCGAGAATAAAAACTCCCCCTCAGGGTTAAAGACAATGCTGGGCGACATAGAAGAGCGTGGCCGTTTCCCGCCAGCAGGCGCGTTTGCGATTGGATTGCCATTGCTATCCACTGAACGGAACGAAAAATCTGTCAGTTGGTTATTTAAAATAAAGCCCGCGGCCATGCGCTGCGATCCAAATGGGGCTTCTACGGTTGTTGTCATGGACACGACCAACCCGTCTTTATCGACAATCGTAAAATGGGATGTGCCGGGATTATCTGGCGTTGCGTCTTGACCACGGATAAAATCCGATGGATTGCCAGCTGTGACGTCTTGTATAGCTGTGTCCATGGAGATTAAATCTGCACGAGATTTAAGATAAGCCGTATCGAGCATTTTCTCTGTCTCGACAGGTACAAAATCCGGGTCCGCTACATATTTGTCGCGATCTGCATACCCCAGAAAGCTCGCTTCAGAAAAGACATGCCAGCCTTGTGCTGTTTGTCCCAGCGCCGCCATATCAAAATTTTCAAGTATGCGCAGAATAGATTGGACAGCGACGCCGCCGCTCGCAGGGGGCTGCGCGCCGCAAACGGTATGGGCTCGGTAACTCGAACATAGAGCCTGTGTTTTTTGCGCTTGATAGGCAGCCATATCGGCTAGTGTGAGTGTGCCAGGATTTGGCCCTTCGCGAACTGCATCAATGATTTGTTGGGCGATTGGCCCTTCCAATAGTGCACGCGGGTTATCTTGCAAGGCGCGCAATGTATTTGCATAGGGTTGATTGTCGCGAATAAAGCCTTCTGGAATTGTTGTTGTACCGTCTTCGAGATAGAAATACTCGCGCGCCGCCTTTTGGTCTTTTAGAACAAAGCGTCCCATACGCGCTGTAATTGATGCCATGCGCGGGCTAACGGCGAAGCCGTCTTCGGCTGTTTTAATTGCGCCGTCCATTTGCGGCCCCCATGGCAGCTTACCGTAATCCTCATGGGCTTTATGCAGCATCACAACGGCGCCTGGCACGCCCGTTGAAACACCAGAGGCGATGCCTGCAAAGCGGCGCATAGGCTCGCCTGTTTCAGGGTCTATAAATAATGCGTCCGTTGCCTCGCTAGGGGCTGTTTCGCGGCCATTATAGGCCCAGACCTGAGCGGCTTTCGGGTCATAAACGACCATAAAAGCCCCGCCGCCAAGTCCAGAACTTTGCGGCTCGACAAGGCCTAACATCGCTTGAACTGCAATGGCGGCATCTACGGCAGAACCGCCCGCTTTTAACACATCCAATCCCGCTTGCGTCGCGAGCGGATTGGCTGCAGCGACCATGCCTTGAGATTTAGATTCTGTTTTTGCGATATGTGCGCCTAATGGATTGGCCGCGCCAGAACTGGGTGTTATGGAGGTAATATTTTTTGAACAGGCACAAAGTGATAAAGCCGTGCTAAATAATAAAGCAGAAAAGAGTTTCATGTTTGTGTCCGTAAAAGTTAGAGTGCTACAATAAGAACCCCGCCCATAAGGACAAGCCCTGAAAATGAAAAAAGCAGTCACAAACTTATCAGGGTTTCGCCTTGGCCAAAGCCATGACGAAACAATCCGAACCGGGGTTACGGTTATCTTGCCGGATGCACCTGCAATTTGCGCCGTGGATGTGCGCGGCGGCGGGCCAGGAACGCGTGAAATTTCTGCGTTGCAAGATGGGGGATTGATCGAACATGTCCATGCGATCGTGTTATCGGGCGGGTCAGTTTACGGTCTGGCTGCGGCCGATGCGGTTACGGCTTGGCTTGGGGCGCAAGGTGTGGGGTATGAGACTGGCAGGGAAGGCGTTCCCGTATCGCCCATCGTACCAAGCGCGATATTGTTCGATAATGCCAATGGCGGAGATAAGGATTGGGGGCTGACACCACCTTTTTATAAGCTTGCGGCCGCGGCGTGCGAGATGGCCAATCGAGATATGCTAGAAGGTAAGGTGGGCGCAGGTTACGGCGCCACAGCTGGGCTTTATGCGGGCGGCCTTGGCATAGCCTCAGAGATTATTGACGGTATTAATGTAACCGCCATTATTGCCGCTAATCCTGTGGGTTCTCCTTACATGCCAGAGACAGATTGCCCGTGGGCGTGGGCCTATGAGCAATATGAAAACGGAGCCGGGGAGTTTGGCGGTGTGCAACCGCCCGCCAATTACCGCCTATCAGAGGCGCAAGATAGCAAGCTATCTTTCCTAAAATCTGCAGGCCAATCAACCGTCATCGGCGCAGTTTTAACGGATGCGGCCCTGACCCAAAAACAGCTCAAACGCCTCGCAATCATGGCGCAAGACGGCATTGCTATGGCTGTGCAGCCTGCGCATACGCCGCTTGATGGAGATACGATTTTTACGCTCTCGCTGGGTGATAAAGTTTGCGATACGGCGCCAGCTCTAGCCCAGCTTGGCAGTGCTGCGGCACGCTGTACGGCGCGGGCTTTGATGCGCGGCGTCTATTACGGCCGCGCGCAAAGTTAATTTGTGATAGGCCCGATTTTAAAATCTCACCGCGCAAAAATCTTGCGGATGAATATGGAATTCGTGCATTGGCTCTCTGCGCTTGATGATGACAGACTTGATTATATCTTAGAGCGCGCGAGCTATCAGCGCCAAATCCATGACGGGGCAGGGGTGCTGCTTGGTTATGCCCATGATGTTGATTATCCAGACCATAAAAATATAAGTTGGTTACGAGATCATGCGGATAGTGAACGCGGTGGTGATAGTTTCTTTTATATTGACCGCGTGATTATCGCTCGCAATGCACAAGGGAAAAGTTTGGGACGCCAGCTCTATGAAGATGTCGCGCGCTTTGCGCGCAAGCTGGGGCATAATCGTTTAGTGTGCGAGGTGAATACAAAGCCAAATAACCCAAATTCGCATGCATTTCATCTGGCTATGAGGTTTGATGCCATAGGCGAGGCGGAATATCCTGACTATAAGGCGGCTGTGCGATATTACGAAAAGCGGTTATAGAATTTATAAGCTAAAGTTTTGCCCAAACTATTTCCACCTATAAGGCAAAAAGAGGCTTGCAATCTGCACCAAGATGCGGTTAAACGCGCCCTCGTTATCAGGCTTGCCTGAAACATCCGCACCGGTAGCTCAGCTGGATAGAGTACCTGACTACGAATCAGGGGGTCGCACGAAGGTGAAGCGGCGGAACATTCTCATAAGGATAAAGCAACACATAGTCATGATGATTCCGTAGAAAATAGTCACAGCCATTCTGAAAATTCTGAAAACCATACCCACACCACTGGTCAAAAACTACGAACCGATCCTGATGGTGTGGTAACCGCTGCACTAACAAGTGATGGTGTCTGGTATCTACAAACTATTCATTTAGTAAAAACTGAAGAAGAAGGCTTTACCCACGAATCAAATTGGACTACATTGACATTTCAAGTAACACATGCCCACGGTGAAAATACCCACACGCATATGCATGAAGACGAGGATGGAATACCTTCATGGGTTTATTGGGCTGGGAGCCTTTTATTGGTTGGGTTATTATTCTTTTGGTTTAATAGAAAGAAATAATGACAAGAAAATATCTTCTGAGCTTCTTACTACTATTATTTCCCCTGTTGGCAATGGCTCACGGGGTAAGTGATGCCGACCAAGAAATCTTAAATAATGGTGACTTACTATCCTACATTTATGTTGGAGCAAAGCATATGGTTACCGGTTATGAT
>CALFUN010000029.1 GCA_937929915.1 uncultured Caulobacterales bacterium
AATGCAAGACACATTGCGACCTTGATGTGAGATGATTGTGATTGGGAGAGCGTGGATGCAAGTGAGCGGTGTGAAGAGAGTATTGGTTTTATGTCAGGTGTTTGCTGCGTGGGTGGTAAGCGCCTTTTTTAATGGGGTGAGATCTAATAAGATTAAACTTGCAGTTATGAGTTTGCTTGTTGCGGGCTTTGCAGGAAACGTATCGGCGCAACAAGATGATGCTGAAATATATGGCACACTTGACCACTTACGACGTCAAGGCATTCAACAACGGCTGCAGCCTAATGGCGTAGATATTCTAGGAGATAATATTGACCCAAGCTCTGGTTCGATCAGTTTTAAACATACGGATATCTCTTTGCCGGGCAATTCAGGACTTGATGTTTCCATAATGCGTAGCCGGGCTATGAGTGACCCGCTCAGTAGTTCATCTCAAATGGGTTTTGGTGATTGGTCTTTAGATATACCAACAGTGTCATATCAGTTTTTGCGTGTGCCTAATTTTTCAAACTCAACTCATGCGCCAGGTGCCACTGAAAGCTATAGAGAGTTTTACAAAGCTTATCGTAATCTTCCGCCACGTCCTGCTATTACAAAAGATTGTATTTCTGAAAATACGGGTCAGTTTGAATTGCCTTTCTTACAACCTGATGAGAATGGTCTTTTCCGTCCAGATGGTCCGTATTTCCAAGCTGACCTTGAGAATGGTGCATATTCAGCTGGACGGATTGTGAATATACCGGGGCGCTATAATAACGCGATTCAAGCCACAAATCCTGATACAGCACCTTGGAAGGGAGACTGTGTCAAACAAAGCAATGGGGATTATCACTTTATTGCAACAGCTCCGAATGGTGATCAATATAAATTTACGAAGGTAATTTATCGTCAGGCTGCAGCCTATGAAACGACTGTCATACAGTTTCAGACAACCGCTTTTTTTTCCGAGAATGAACGCAATCCTGATTTAAGATTATTTGGCATTCCGTCAGAGGCGCAAATTTTTCCGATCCCTCGAGAACATATGGTGTTTTTACCAACGGAAGTGACCGACGTAAATGGTAATTGGGTCCAGTATGAATACACCAACGATGAATATTCAGAACTCACCCGTATTTATGCTAATGATGGCCGTGAGATAAAGATTAATTATCAGCCGGCAACATCGCGCGGTAATCATCGGAATTCTCGCTTGATAAGCTCGATAATAGCGAACGGTAGATCCTGGAATTATAACTACAATATTGCCAGCCAGTCTTATGCTTATTTAGGCAAGGTCAAACTGCCAGATGGCCGGTCTTGGCAGTTTGAAAACGGCAATGGAATTACTCGAATGGGTGATGTGCCATATCAATATGAATGCCATAATGGTAAGGCGGCCGAATTTACGTTTTCTTTGACCCATCCTGCCGGGATTACGGGCCAATTTACGATTAAAGAAACTGAACACAGTGTTGAGCAGGCTGATTCACAATCAAAGCTGAAACATTACGATATTCCGTCTTGTACTTCGATGCCAGTTCCTCCGAAATTTTGGGCCAATTATAGGGCCATGTCGCTTACCAAGAAAACCTTGTCAGGGAAGGGGTACTCTGCTGCGACTTGGCGTTATACCTATCCGAATGTCAAAAATGGCGTTTCAAATGGCCGTTGGACGGATATTACGGATCCTTTAGGGCAACGCTCGCGCCATGATTATTCAGGCTCGGGTTTGCTTACCCGTGTCATGAATTATGATCAGAACGGAAGACTTTTACGTACAACGAACCATGGTTATCGTCTTGGCGGGGAGCGTGGTATTTCCAAGCTTTTTGAGGCGCCTGAGAGGCGAGTGGTAGAATCGGGACCATTTACCGGGTATTTTCCAGCAATTTCATCAGAGAGCTTAAATAAGAAATCTGTAAGGACATCTGTAACGATAAGGCAAGATGGAGATAGCTTTAAAACTGTATATGATTATAATTTTGATAAGCAATCACCTGATTATGCTTATGGTTTCCCGAAGTCTGTCACTGTGTCGTCAAATGTGAGTACAACTCCGCGTGTGAGGAAAACAGAATATGAGCATCGGTTGGGGCCGTGGATACTCGGCTTGCCTAAGCGTGTGGTACAAAATGACAGAGAGGTGGCGACTTATGATTATGATGATTATGGCCGTAAAATCAACCAGACACGTTATGGGGTTAAGGTTGCGAGCTTTGGTTATCATCCAGCGGCCGTTGCAGCCATAGCTGAGCCAGCTCAGCCGACAGTAGGTCCGCCGCCGCCTAACCCAGACCCAGACCCAGACCCAGACCCAGACTACCCAGATCCCAATGATCCGGGAAATGGATGCGTAGACCTATTTTGCCAAAACTTTCTAACGGACCACGAAGTCCCATCTCTTGGAGGTGATTTTACAGCTGTCAGCAGTGCCTCTAGTTTTGTTGAGCACCCTATGGCAGGCGCGCTTCATTGGGTGCAGGATGCGATTGGCCGTAGGAGTTATGCTTTGAATTGGAAAGCGGGCACGCCGCAGCAAATTAAGCGTCCTGACAATCGATCGGACTATCAATATGTCGACGCGAATGGTTGGCTGACCCATACGGTAGACGCGCTTGGCCGCACGACGCGCTATAGGCATGATAATATGGGGCGCTTAACGCAGATTGACCCGCATGGGTCATGGGCTAATACCAATATCACCTATAATTTCTCTGGCGGCGGCGCAGTGCAGACCATCACTAAGGG
>CALFUN010000030.1 GCA_937929915.1 uncultured Caulobacterales bacterium
GGTGTTCCGAAGGCCCATTTTGGCTTATATTTAAAGGAATGTGAGTGGCGATTTAATAACCCAGACCCACTCTGCCAATTACGACAGTTAAAACAATGGGTTAAAAAGAATATGGGCTAGTTATCTAGGACAGCCCCAAAAGAAATCTCTACACTTCTATTTTCTTTCAGTTTGTTTGCTATCGGCATACAAATTTTGCAGCAGGAGATTTTGAGGCAGTCAATAGACTCTATGATTGGTTCTTTACTGCCCGATGATGAAATTTCTCAAAATTTGATTAAATATAGAAATGCTCCAATGTCTAACTTCTATTTTTTATTTGCTAAATCATTTAGAAACATTGATGAAACTATTACACCAGTTGGAATTACAAAAGTTTTTAACTTGGTGGCTATATCAATTTCTCTATTCGCTTCTTTTGCAATCTATTTTGTTCCCGTATTTTTTCTTCTTTATTTTGTTGTGCCTAGTATGGACACGAATGTCTTTAGTATAGGCATTGGAATAATTGCATGGATGTCAAGCATGTTTCTTTTAATTGCCTTCATGACCATTATGATTAAATTTCCTTATGATGAAACTGTAATCGATAACACCACTGATTCACGAATATGACCAAAATCCCTCACACACCCTTCACCCCATGGGCGGAGCGCCCCACCGCTGATGTTCGCCGCGCGAGCCAAGCGCAATATATGTATGGCTGGGCGGAGATTTTGGCCGCGCAAGGCCCGATGCAGGCCCTGTCATTATTTCAAATTTACGGTAAAGCCAGCGGGGTTTTGAAACTTGCTGCGCCTGTACGTAAATTATGCGAGCGGGCCATATTAGCGGCGGAAAAATCTGGTGAGGTTATCATTGAGCGTGAGGATGATAGCGAAGCGGCGGATAAGGACGATAGCGTAGCGTGGATTGTGCGCCTGCCCGACCAGCCGCGTGTGATTTTGCGCGATCTTGGCCCGCGCGGATTTGCCGAAATCCCAATGGGCGAGCTGGCCGCACTTGTGCTGGAAATTCGTACGCAAGATGAATTTATGGGCCGCGAAGATATTTACCGCGCGGTGCTGGATCATTACGGCTTGCAAAAATTAACCGCCCTTGTTCGCAGGCGGTTAGATAAGGTTTTAGAGATTTATTTTTAGGCTTAACCCCTAGCTCGGGTCATATAGCTGCTTGGGCCGAATATGCGGTGCCTAAGCGTCTGGGATAAGCTCGCCTGGCGCAGGTCCGACAAGGCCGCGCTCTATATCTGTTTCGCAAATATCCAAAACCTCTTGGCCGGCGCTATTTGTGTAGAAAACCTGCGCTTGTTTAACCACGCGCACTTGTTTGACGCGGGTTTCTATTGGCTCATAGGGCGGGTTGTCGATAGAGGTAATCGCATATTGCACCTTTGTTTCCGCCGGAATGAATTGCCGCGTTAATGTGCCAACGGATTGACAAGTTTGCACTTGTGGTACGTTAATAACAACGGGCGCGGGCGGGGCCTCTGGCACGGTTGAGCATGCGGATAAGCCGAGGGCCGAAATCGCAGATAGAATGAGAATTTGGCGCATTGTAAGTCTCCGGTGGATGTAAGTGTCTGAAAAGCTGTTATAATGAATTTTGGACAAAATTGTGACAAATTTGGTCCTGAAACATGTTTTTTTGCTCTGGCCGTCTTAAGCGCAGACATATGAGCAAAGTTTAAGGATATGGTTAACGCTTTATGTATAAATTGGCTTGTATGAATCTAACATGTATAAGTCTGTTTTGTTTGCGCGAAGCTTATGATTTACTTACGAGCTGTTAATTGGCGCAAGACGGGTTATACACGTAATGAGAGATATGATTTATGAGCTTTCGCAGAATAGGCGAATTTTAAAGCGTCATAATGATTATGCGCGAATTGGTAAATAAAGAAAGATTATGATAATGATCGAGTTCATCTTGCGGCCGCAAATTATGTTTCAAGCCACAGAATTAGGGGCAATTGGCGGGGGCGACTTCTCCTTTTGGTCATTATTTACCGCCGCCGATTGGGTTGTTAAATCTGTGATGATTTTACTGGTTGTCGCTTCGGTTTGGTCTTGGGTTGTGGCGATAAATAAGGCGGTGATGTTCTTTTTGCTGCGGCGCAAGGCGACGAGTTTTGAGGACACATTCTGGTCGGGCCGAACATTGGACGAGCTAGCTAAAGCGCTAGGCAATGATACGCGCGATCCGATGTCGCGCGTTTTTGCTGCGGCAATGCGTGAGTATAATGAGAGCCGCGCTAGCGGCGGGCGCTCTGATATTGCTACGCATGAGCGCATTGATTCTGTTATGAACCTAGTGGTTAACCGTGAACTGGCTAAATGCGAGCGCGGTATGCCCGTTTTGGCGACTGTGGCTTCGGCTTCTGTTTTCGTCGGGCTGTTTGGGACAGTTTGGGGGATTATGAACGCCTTTCGCGCGATTGCCGCAAGTCAGAATACCAATCTTTCAGTTGTCGCCCCCGGGATTGCCGAGGCGTTATTTGCCACGGCGCTCGGCCTAATCGCGGCGATACCTGCGCTAGTATTTTATAATATGTTCACATCGGATTTAGATAAATATGGCGGCCGTCTTGAGGGCTATGCCGATGAGCTATCAGCGATCTTATCGCGCAAACTAAATAAAGGCGCATAGAATGGGCGCGTCAATCAGACAAGGCAGCGCTGGCCGCGGGTCAGGTCGCCGTAGAACTCGCCGTAGCGGCCTGAATGCTGATATTAACGTCACGCCTTTGGTCGATGTCATGTTGGTGCTGCTGATTGTTTTTATGGTCGCTGCGCCGTTATTATCCGTTGGCGTTCCGCTAGAGCTGCCCAAAACTGATGCTAAAGCTCTGCCATCACAAGAGGAGCCAATAACGATTTCAGTTGATAAGGACGGCATTGTCTTTATCCAAGATGAGCCGATCGCGCTGGATGATTTGGCCCCGCGGCTGATTGCTATCTCCGCCAATGGCTATGATGAGCGGATTTATCTTCGCGGTGATGAAAGCTCGGGTTACGGCGCTGTGATTAAGGTTATGGCGCGGATTAACGCGGCAGGTTTTTCTAATTTGGGGCTTGTGACTGACCCTGTGAGTACGAAATAGCCAATGAAAGCGGGCCTTCCTATATCGCTCTTGCTTCATGGCGGCGTGATGTTTGGCGCGCTAGCATTTAGCGGCAATGTGCAGCCGCTTGCCGAAGGGCGCATCATCCCAATAGAGCTGATTACTATCGCGCCTGAAACGAATATTAAAGCGGCGGTCAAGGCCAAAACACCAGATCAAATCAAAGAGGATGCGCCTGAAATGACCCTCACAGAGCCAGCAATATCAGCCCCTGAAGTAAATGATGTTATCAAAGAGGCCGTCAAAGATAAGGCCGAGCCCGTCAAACAGGCCGAGGCGATTGTGCCTGATTTGGCTCTGAACACGCCCAAGGATATAACCGAGCCAGATAAGCCGGCCGAGCCTGTCAAAGAAAGCTTTAGCCTTGATGCGCTCTCAGGATTGATTGATAAATCGCGGCAAACCGCGCCTGATAAAAATAAGCAAATTAGCCTCCAATCGGAAACCAATCAATATGCCTTTGCTGACCAAGCGCGCGCAAAAACGGGTGAGGGCACAGCGATGAGCCTATCCGAGCTTGATGCGCTGCAATCGGCGATGTATAAATGTTGGCGAATGCCCGCCGATGCCAAAGACCCTGAAAAGCTCTTGGTTCGGCTCGAAGTTAAAATGCTGCGCGGCGGCTATGTCGAAGATGTGCGCGTGATTGACAGTGCGAAATCACGCCGCAATGCCCCCGGTAATGCCTTTTGGGATATTGCCGAGCAACGCGCTGTGCGCGCCGTGGCGCAATGCGCGCCCTATGATTTTCTGCCTGATGATAGGTTTAATGACTGGCAAAGTTTAATCCTGAATTTCAGGCCGCAATTATAAATGAAGACTTAATAAGGACGCTATTTTGAAAGCTCTATACTCCATCATTACGGCTATGGCTGCATCTATGCTAAGCTGGGCCTTTATGGCTGTGCCAAGCTTTGCGCAGCTTGAAATTGATATTACCAAAGGCAATATCGATCCAACCCCGATTGCTGTGCCAGATTTCATTGGTACAGATAGTTCGACGCGGCAGCTGGGCAGTGATATTGCCGCCGTCATTCGCGCAGACCTAGAGCGCTCTGGCCTGTTTAGGCCGCTTGACCCGCAAAGCTTTATCGAGCGACAAACCAATATTGATTACGAACCGTCCTTTGCCGATTGGCGCGTGATTAAGGCCGAGGGCCTTGTTTCGGGCCGTATTGTCGCCGATAGCCCGACCCGCGTGCGCGTTGAATTTCGCCTTTGGGATGTCTTTGCTGGGCGGCAGCTCTCTGGCATTCGTTTTGCTACGACGCCTGAAAATTGGCGGCGAACGGCGCATAAGGCCTCGGATGCAATTTATAAGGCTTTGACAGGCGAAGAGGGCTATTTTGATAGCCGCATCGTGTTTATTGACGAAAAAGGCTCGAAAATAAACCGCCAAAAACGGCTAGCGATCATGGATCAGGACGGAGCTAATCCGCAATATTTGCTCGGCGGCTCTGATATTATCTTAACGCCGCGCTTCTCGCCAAATTCTCAAAAGATTACCTTTATGAGCTATGAAAATGTCGTACCGCAAGTCTATTTGCTCGACATTGAGACGGGACGGCGCGAATTGCTTGGCGATTTTCCGGGCATGACATTTGCGCCGCGTTTCTCGCCTGATGGGAATAAGCTGATTCTGTCAATGTCGCGCCGGGGTAATTCCGATATTTTTGTTATGGATTTAATCTCTCGCTCGACCTCACGATTAACAACGGATCCGTCTATTGATGTGTCGGGCAGCTTTTCGCCCGATGGCCGTAAAATCGTGTTTAACTCGGATCGCGGCGGCTCCCCGCAGCTCTATACAATGAATGCTGACGGTACTGGGACAAAGCGTATTAGCTTTGGTAAGGGCCGATATAGTGCCCCCGTTTGGAGCCCGCGCGGGGATAAAATTGCCTTTGTCAAAAGCCAGAGCGGGAAGTTCTCTATTGGTGTGATGGACCCTGACGGGAAAAATGAGCGGTTGCTGACTTCAAGCTTTCTTGACGAATCGCCGACATGGAGCCCGAATGGCCGCGTCATTATTTTCTCGCGAGAAACGCGCGGGCGTAATGGGTCATCTGAAATTTGGTCAGTTGATTTAACGGGACAAAATGAGCGCAAGGTCAATACGCCATCTAAAGCATCTGATCCCGCTTGGTCGCCATTATTGCCATAAAATTTTCTGGCTGTAAGTTTATTGCGCCTTAATTTTGCCAAATCTTTCGGTTCTGTTTAAAATGTGAACAAGACTTTAGTATCTCATCGCAGCTAAGCTCTTGATTGATGGGTCAATTGCGGGTTTAATAAATGATATGAGGCGCAAAGACAAATTTAAATACAGGCTGGTTAGGCTGGCTGTAAATATTGGGTAAAATGCCGCGTAAAAAGGCCAGACGATAATGGCTAAAACTATAAATGCGCTCATATGTAATGGAGAGAGACTATGACAATGAAATATTTAATTTTAGGGACAGCCTGTGCCATGACACTGGCTGCTTGTGCGAGCACAGCGGATCCCGTGCCAACGCCCGAGCCTGTGGTCCAAGCGCCCGCGCCTGTCGCCCCGCAGCCAGAGCCTGTCTTTGAGCAGCCCGCCCCCGCCCCGCAAGTCATTGCCGCGCCAGACCCTAACCTGCCGATACCGGGCAGCGCAGAGGATTTTGCTTATCGTGCGGGCGGCGAACCACGAGTTTTCTTTGGCTATGACCGCTATGATCTGTCCAATGATGCCCGTAACGCGCTGCGCTCTCAGGCGGATTGGCTTAATCAATATGCGAGCTATACGGCAGTTGTTGAAGGTCATGCCGATGAGCGCGGAACCCGCGAGTATAATCTGGCATTGGCGGCTCGCCGCGCTGATAGTGTTAAGGCCTTTCTGGTGAGCCAAGGCGTTAGCCCGTCGCGCCTAACAAGCGTATCTTATGGTAAAGAACGTCCGATTGATGCCCGCTCCAGCGAGGCAGGCTGGGCGCGTAACCGCAATGGATATACAAGCTTAAAATCTGGCGGACAGAGTTAATCTTAAGTTAAACACATCTTAGGATTCAGATTATATTGGTATAATTTATATGAATTATCCTAACGGCCTTTTAACGCGGATTTATCTGGTAACGCAGCTTTATCTGGATTTGCGTTAAACAGCTTATGTTTTGTAAAGATAGCTTTTGCTAAATAAGGTGTGTGACATGCGTGTTTTTATAGTGACTTTTTTGGTTTTGCTGGCGGGCTTTGTTTCGCCCGTTCACGCGCAATCGAAAAAAGACCTCGCCGCGCAAAATGCAGCACTTAATGAGCGTTTGACGCGGCTAGAACAGCGTATGCTCACAGGGGACCCAGCTGCCGAGCGCTTGATGCAGCGCATTGACGCGCTAGAATCGGCGCAGCGTAGCCTGCGCGGGGAGCTTGAAACGGTGAGCTTTGAGCGTGATAATTATAAGGGCGAGGTAGAGGCTTTGGCCGCGGATTTGCGCGAAATGCAATCTCAATATAACCGTATGAAAATTCATTTAGATGCCGTCGATTTGGTGGCCAAAGAAACCCAAATCGCGCGAAATCAAAGTTTAAATCAAGGCCTAAATACGGCACCGACGCAATCATTTGGGCAAAATGGCTATCAACAAGATCCCTATCAAGGTGGGTATTCTACAAATTTGGGCCAAAACTCCAACCCATCATCTATTCCCGCAGCGCCAGAATTTCGCGAAAAAACATTTAGCTTACCCCCTGATACATCAAGCGGTTCCGTAGCCGCCGCGCCCGCGCCGCTTCCGTCAAATGATTTGTCCGAATTAGGCCAAATTGGGAAAACAAAACTGGCCGAGGGTGATTTTACGGGCGCGCAAACCGCGCTCTCACAATATTTGCAATTTAATCCTGACGCTGCGGATGTCGGCGAAATGCAATATTGGCTTGGCGAGAGTTACTTTGTGCGCGGGGGCTATGCTGATGCCGCTGATGCTTATATCGCGTCCATGCGCCTTGACCCGCAAGGGATTAAAGGCCCAGACGCCATGGTGCGCCTAGGCGCGAGCCTACGTGAATTGGGACAGGTCTCTGCCGCTTGCCAGACCCTTGGCAGTTTCGCCGCGCAATATCCGAATGCTCCCGTAACTGTGAAAGAAAAAGCCCAATTAGAGGCTGCGCGAACAGGGTGTTAATGCTAATGGGCGGCTGATTTATGTTAGCTGCTGTCCTTAAAGATAAGCTCAAGGCTTTATTGCCATCTGAGACAACTGGCTTTGCGATTGCCTATTCAGGCGGCGCAGATAGCACAGCCTTATTGCATGCGCTCAAAGATCACCCGCAGCTTAAATGCGTCTATACGCTCGATCATGGCTTGCGCGCTGGATCTGATATTGAAGCGCGTGATGCGCGTGACTTTGCCCGAAGCCTTGGCCTGAAAGCGGAGCTACTGACATGGGATAATGATAGCGCAAAGACAGACATCAAAACTGCCATACAAGAGCGCGCGCGTACGGCCAGATATGCCATTATTGGGCAGGCCTGCCGCGAAGCGGGGATAGAATATCTTGTCACGGGGCATCACCGCGATGATCAGGCCGAGACAATTTTTATGCGCTTTGAGCATAATACGGGCTGGCGCGGTGCGGCGGGCATGGCCGAAACAACCTATGCTCCGCTCTGGCCTGAATTGGCACTTGTGACCATTTTAAGGCCCTTATTGGGCATATCTCAACACAGCCTAGCAGATTATAATACGGCCCATAATTTGCTATGGGCCGAAGATCCTAGCAATAAAAATGCGAGTTTTGAGCGTGTGCGGGCGCGGCAATATCTGGCGCAAAACCCGCAAATGACACAAACTTTATTAGAGCCGCAGGCTGATTTGCGCCGCGGATTATCAATGGAGTATTCTCGCCACGGGGAATTTATACATCAACATATTCATGTTGATGCGCATGGTGTTATGAAGATGTTTAAAATTTGTTCGCCTGAACTGCTCTATCACCTCTTGCGCGTTGTGAGCGGGGAGGGGCGCATTATTAATCGTGTCAAGATTTCGCGCTTATTGCAATTTATGGAGACGGCGCGTTTTACCTCGGCCACACTTGGCGGTGCGCTTATTCGGCGTAATCCTTATGAGCCCGGTTTTATCCTCTGCCGCGACCTTGGGGCGGTGACGGGGCGAAAGGATTCGAGCCAATCGCCGCGCTGCTTTCATATGGAATTTACCGATCAGCCGCAAATTTGGGATGGGCGTTATGTGTTTCAAGGCCCGCGCGAATATAGCCTAAATTCGGCGCATGCTGCGCGCGATATGATGACGGATTTAGATTTGAAAAAGCTGCGCCAATACCCCGCAGCAGTTAGGCAAACTCTGCCCGTTGTGATAAAGTCTGGCCAGATTCTTAAAATTGGCGCACAATCTGAAGGTGAAAGGCAGCCATATCGGCTTAAATCTCTTGTCGAGCAGCGTCTTCATGCCACACTCGGTATGGATTTGATGTGATATGGTGTAATTATATGTATTATTCACCTTAGTGGTGCTTTTTTTTTAACTCCAACTCCTTATATTATACAGTGATACGATAAGTAGGCTGCATCGCCAGCACAATAGTCAGCTCAAAAGTCAGGCCAATAAAATGCAAAACACAAATTTCCAAAAATTTATTGTTTGGGCGATGATTGCCACAGTCTTCCTTGTGGCAATAACGGCTGTTCAATCTGGCAATATGGCCGTGCAAAAGACAGATGAAATTGTCTATTCTGATTATGTGCAAAAGGTGGAAGCCGGCGAGGTTAAGACGGCCAAAATAGACCGCGCTGCGGGCACGATCACTGGCAAGCTATCCGACGATAATGACTATCTGGTCAATGTCGATCAATATCAAGATAACCTGGTCAATATTTTTGACGGCAAATCAACGATTGTCGATGTCGAGAAAGTCAAGAAACAAAGCCTATTAGTCAATATGCTCGTCAGCTTGCTGCCGCTTCTGATTATCGCAGCTTTATTTGTGCTGTTCTTCCGCAATATGCAAAGCGGCGGGCGTGGCGGTGCGATGAATTTTGGTAAGTCAAAAGCCAAATTACTTACAGAAAACACCAAGCGTGTTACATTTGACGATGTCGCTGGCGTGGAAAGTGCCAAAGAAGATCTAAAAGAAGTCGTTGAATTTCTCCAAGACTCATCACGCTTTACACGTCTGGGTGCGCGTATTCCGACGGGCGCGTTGCTTGTTGGCCCTCCTGGGACGGGTAAGACTTTGCTGGCGCGCGCGGTTGCGGGCGAGGCAGGTGTGCCTTTCTTTACCATTTCAGGCTCAGATTTTGTGGAAATGTTTGTTGGCGTTGGCGCGTCCCGTGTGCGCGAGATGTTTGCCGATGCGCGTAAGCAAGCGCCTTGTATTATCTTCATCGATGAGATTGACGCGGTGGGCCGTCACCGCGGTGTTGGCACATCAGGCGGCCATGAAGAGCGCGAGCAGACGCTTAACCAGCTGTTGGTTGAGATGGACGGCTTTGATGGCCAAGAGGGCATTATAATTATCGCGGCGACGAACCGCCCTGACGTTTTGGACAAAGCTCTGCTACGCCCGGGACGTTTTGATCGCCAAATTGAAGTGCCTTATCCGGATATTGCTGGCCGCGAGAAAATCCTTGAAGTCCACATGAAAGGCAAACCTATTGCCGCCGATCTTGATGTGAAATATATCGCGCGCGGCACGCCCGGCTTTTCTGGCGCAGATTTAATGAACCTTGTTAATGAGGCGGCGCTTCTCTCTGCGCGCCGTAACAAGCTCAAAATCACAATGCGCGAATTTGAAGATGCGCGAGATAAAGTTATGATGGGGGCCGAGCGCCGTACTCTGGCTATGACCGATGAAGAAAAGGAAATGACAGCCTATCATGAGGCAGGCCACGCCATTGTCGGTCTGAATATGAAAGGCAGTCTGCCGATCCATAAAGCGACTATCATTCCGCGCGGACGGGCGCTGGGCATGGTGCAATATATGCCAGAGCGTGACCAGATCAGTCAATCGCGCGAGGAAATGATTGCGCGTATGGCCATGGCGATGGGCGGACGCGCCGCAGAAGAGCTGCATTTTGGCTATGACAAAGTCACATCAGGGGCCAGCTCTGATATTGAACAAGTCACCCGCATTGCCACGGCGATGGTCACAGAATGGGGTCTGTCCGATGCCATTGGCCCGATTGCTTATAAGGATACGGATCAACAAAGCTTCCACCCCGGTATTGGCCGCGGCTCTGCGATTTCTCCAGAAACGGCCAAGCTGATTGAGAGCGAAATTAAGCGCTTTGTCTCTGAGGCCCACGAAACGGCGCTCAGCGTTTTGAAAAAGAAAAAGAAAGATTGGGTGGCGCTGGCCGAGGCTCTGCTGGAATATGAAACGCTATCAGGCGATGAAATTAAAGTCTTGCTCTCGGACGGGATTAAACCTAAGCGCCCCGACGGCAATGCGCGGCCAAAAGTCTCTGCGGTGCCGACGACGAAAAAGCCCAAAGGGCTTGGCGGGGCGACCGAGGCTTAGTGGGAGATTTACTTAACCCTCATTCGCATTATTCATCTCGACGTGAGAAAATATTAGAAAACTTATTTTCTGGAGAAGTTTTACGCGAGCTTTGGCGGCGTAAAATTTATGAGGTTGATTTACTACATAGTGATATTGATGCGTCTGGTTATGACCTTGTGTTAGAACTCCCAAATGGAGTGCGTCATGTCCAACTCAAAGCCAGTACTAAGCGCAAGCAAATTACGGCAAATGCTAAAATTTCAGACCGTCCTAGCGGATGTATTGTCGTTATGATTGTATCTGAAGAGAATTTAGATTTTGAAGAGTTTTTATGGTTTGGAAATAGATTAAACCAACCTTGTCTTGATATACGGGATTTCCCAAAGGCCCGCCATAATAAAGGCGATGCAGAGGGAGTGAAAGCTAAGAGACAAGATACCTATAAAGTATCTATAGGTAAATTTGAACGCGTTAAAAACTTTCATATACTTGTCGATAAGCTTATTTTGACATGACATTTAAGCGGCCAAAAATCATGGGTATACTCAATGTCACCCCTGATAGTTTCTCCGATGGCGGGCGTTACGCGGATGTCGAATTGGCCGTGAAACAGGCTTTGCGCCTGATGGAGCAGGGCGCAGATATTATTGATATTGGCGGAGAAAGCACACGCCCTGGCGCGCAAGAGATTGATGTGGCCGAGGAGGTTCGCCGCACCGTCCCTGTCATTATGGCGCTGCGCGAAGCCACGCGTGAACATGAGGCTGGCCCTGTCATTTCCATTGATACGCGCAAGCCTGATGTCGCCGAAGCGGCCATACTTGCAGGGGCTGATATTTGGAATGATGTCACGGCGCTAAGTTTTGATGAGCGCTCGGAAAGCGTTGCGGCGGATCTGGGGTGTCCTGTAATACTCATGCACATGCAAGGCAGTCCCGAAACGATGCAAGAGAACCCGCATTACGGACATGCTGTGGCCGAGGTCAATGACTACCTTGCCAAGCGCATTGACGCGCTTGATTTTGCAGGTATTGAACGCAGTAACATCACCATTGATGTTGGGATTGGCTTTGGAAAAACCCAAGAAGATAATCTGGCGCTGCTCGCAAATTTAACTACGTTTAAAAGCCTTGGGTGTCCCGTGCTTATGGGTGCATCGCGCAAGAGCTTTATTGGCCGTATTGACGGGAACAGCGCCGATGATCGCCTCGGCGGCTCTATTGCGGCTGCGCTCTGGAGCGCTCAAGCTGGCGCAGATATTTTAAGGGTGCATGATGTGAGCGAAACGGTGCAAGCTCTACGGGTTTGGGGGGCTATGGCGGATGGGTAAGTTTATCGAGCCAGTTAATTTGGAAGGTTTGAGCGAAGAAGGGCGATTAATGCTCAAAAAAAATACCTATAAAGAATATAAGAAATCAACCTCACTTGCTTTTCTTTTACTACTTGCGGGGGGATTAGTCGCTGCTCATAGATTCTATCTTGGTGACGTAAAGTTTGCGTGGGGAATAATCGCTATAATTACCTTTATTTTGATAATATCTATTTTGATGGAGATATTTCTTATTTTTCAATTTTCGATTTTTATACTTTTCGTCATTGAGCTATTTCTCTTAAGTTCTCGCGTGACAGCAGCAAATACTTATCTGGAGAAACAATTAAACGAACAAATCTTTCCACTCGGATAAATCAGAGGCAATAGGAAAATATAAACGCCAATGGAAAATCAACTGAATTGAACAATAAAATCCTGACTGACGAGAGATTGATTGTGGGTCGGGTGAGTATATATAGGTCTCACATAGATCACCCGAATAAATCAGGTGATGACAGGAATGAATGATATGAGCACTCCATCAACACCCCGCGTTCTTATCATCGCAGGGTCTGACTCTTCTGGCGGGGCGGGGGTGCAGGCGGACATAAAAACCTGCGCGGCCTTTGGGGTTTATGCCATGAGCGCAGTTACGGCAGTCACAGCCCAAAACACAGTTGGCGTGCAGCGCGCCGAGATTATGCCGCCCGATCTTGTCCGCGCGCAAATTCGTAGCTGCCTGTCGGATATAGGCGCAGATGTGATTAAAATCGGTATGTTAGGAAATGTCGACATTATTGATGTGGTTGCCGAGGAAGTTGAGGAGGCAGATGCCTTTATCGTGCTTGATCCCGTTATGATCGCGACCTCTGGCGATAGCTTGCTACAAGATGCTGCGCTTGAGCGGTTTAAATCGCACTTGCTCCCGCTGGCTGATTTGGTCACGCCTAATGTTCCCGAAGCCGAGCAACTGACGGGGATAAAAATAAATGATATTGATGATTTAACCAAGGCGGGGGATGCTTTGCTTGGGATGAATGTTTATGCTGCGCTGATGAAAGGCGGGCATATGCAAGGCAAGTCCGTTTTTGATGTGCTTGTGTCTGAAGAAGGGGCTAATATTATGTCTGGCCCGCGTATTCATACGCGCCACACTCACGGGACAGGCTGTACATTGGCAAGTGCGATTGCGGCCAATATGGCGCTAGGTGCGCCGCTCGAAGCTGCAGTTATGAGCGCGCGCGAATTTGTCTTTGAAGCCATACGTACAGCGCCGAAATTAGGCGCAGGTCACGGCCCGCTTAATCATGGCCTCGTCATAGACCTGCCAGATAAGGGGAAAGACGACGATACACCCCCGAGCGGGAATAATCCTTTCGCGGCGCTCAAGGCTTTAAAGCCCTAAATAGTTTTAGCAAATTTGCCTTCTGTAAGTCTTTTATCGCCTTGCTGCGCGATAATCAGGCCGATGACGATAATGGCAAAGGCAATGACCATGCGCCATTTAAAAGGCTCGTTAAGGAAGGTAATGCCTAAAACTATCGAGACGGGCGGGACGAAATAATTAATCTTAGCCAGCAAGCTCGGGCCTTTTAACTCGATCACACGCAAATAGATGATATTCGTCAAAGCTGTACTCAAAAGCGCCAATATGACAACTGCGCCAATGGCGATGGGGGCAGGCGTGGTGTTGGGCAGCCCTGTTGTTAGTGCTACGATAATGGCTATCGGTGTCACGCCAATTAGCATCATCGCTCCGCCAATAATTGGCGAGGTTGGCGGGGCACGTTTTGCCGCCACAGTGGTCATTGCATAAGAGGCTGCCGCGCCTAAGATCATTAATTGCGCTTTCCAATCCGCGATTAAAGATAAGCTGAAATCATCAGGCAGGAATAAAATGATAATCCCGATAAATCCAATACCAAAACCGATGAATTTAGGCCAAGTCAGCCGTTCATCTGTGAAGAAATGTGCCAGCAAGATTATCAATAATGGCATTGCGCCGACGATGATCGCCGTTAATCCGCTATCTATCGTTAACTGCCCTTTGGCGGCTAATCCGAAGGGTAACAACATGCCCGTAAAGCCAAGCCCCGTATAGTAGAGCCAGCGAATATCAGTGAGTGCAGGGAAGCGCTCTCCGATAAATTTGACATAAAGCGCAAGAGCCATAGACCCGATAATAAGACGGTAAGTTACAAGCCAAATTGGCGAAATATGCGGCACGGCCACGCCAACTAAGGTAAAGGCACTCGCCCATATCACAACCAGCAGCGCGCAGTAGATATAGATGCGTATTTGGCTGACAGGTTCGCTCACGTGCATGTTCCCCGCGCGCGGTGTTGCCAGTTGTGATTCTGTGAAAGCCTTAACATGGCATGCCATGGCAAGGCGCCCGAGCTGGGTCAAGTCTCATTCTATAATAACAAGCTCACGAAAACTGTTATTTGCAAAATAGCGATTTAATCGGCACAAGCCTTTTAAAAGAGAAGGACAAAAAATGGTGAAATTTCTAACGGCATTTATGTTAATAAGCGCGGCCTTTGTTGCGGGCTGCAATATATCTCCGGCTTCGGCGCAAGGGGATGCAGATGTGCAGACTCCAACTGTGGTTGAAAAAATGACAGCGGCCAGCCTAACAGAGCTTATCAAGAAATTTGACAAGGCGGCGCAAGCTCAAGGCAATGCTGTCCAATTTACTTTGCAAGAGCGTGACTTGATTTTTGTTTATGATGAAAATGCAGAC
This sequence comes from uncultured Caulobacterales bacterium, assembly GCA_937929915.1. Lineage (GTDB taxonomy): Bacteria > Pseudomonadota > Alphaproteobacteria > Caulobacterales > Maricaulaceae > Litorimonas. Next base: position 14,667 of record CALFUN010000030.1, read on the forward strand.
CGTATGCGGGTGATTACACCGATTGCCAATGCTGCGCTTGCTGATGACGCTTTGATGCAGCGTATGCTGCAAGCCAATTATGACGCGGTGTTAGATGCGCGTTATGCTGTGGCGAATGATCTGATATGGGCTGTCTATATCCATAAACTTAGCACAGTGACGCAAGATGATTTTCTATCTGGTGTTGCGCAGGCCGTCACTGCGGCGGAAACATTCGGGACAAGCTTCACCTCTGGCGCTATGGTTTTTGGCGGTGGTGATAGCAGCGCTATTCATACAGATTTGCTAGAGCAACTTGAAAAAGCCGCCGAGGAGGACAGTAAAGGGACTGGGATTTGAAGGGAGAGTTAAAAATATTGAAATAAGTCTAATGTTGTAGGCTTTATTATACCGATGGTTTTGTGATTAGAGGAGTTGTTCTAATATTAAGGACGGCCCAAATTTTCAGGGCCGTGCAATCTTAAGATGAGTTAAAATAATATTCCCTAACTGTTGAGTAAGGTGTTGTTTAGGAAATGCATTTTGAGTTAAATGAACTCGTCTTGTTTTTCACGTGTGGTTATTGAAGCGCTATCTGGGCAGATTTGTTCGTGTTTATCATCAGCACCACATTCTTCATCTATACCTCTGCAATGTCCTGGGAAGAAATCACATAGACTAAAAAAAGCAGTGTCGGTCGAATCTGGTAAAACGCTTGGGTCGGTTGTCGCCGATGCGCTGGTCGCAAAGGAAACGGATGTCAGTAGGCTTAAAGCTACGATTGCTGATGTTAGTTTTTTCTTATTCATAAATTCTCTCCATTTTTATGTTAATATATTTAGCATAGCTTTACGCAACCATAAGTCAATAAATTAATGATTAAATTAATAATTAAATGTAACCTTGAGTAAAATCAATAGGTTGCTTGGTAATTCAAGGTGGTTTCATCGGGACAAAATGCCCTAAGTGATTGACCTATAATTATCCTATCGGAACGCTTATGGTGCAGGCAAGGATGCGTGTGAATTCTTGTACGAAAGACGGCAAATATGCGAAAATATATAGGCCTGTTTATTATCGGAGCTTTTACTATGGCCATAGCTGGTTTCGCTCAAACCCAAGCGCAGGATTGTAATATGCAAATCACTTTCGATAATCCCGAGGTGAACAAAAAATGGCGCATCGTCAATGACGGGGTTATGGGCGGGTTATCCTCTGGCGGGCCACGTTTTGAAAATGACCGCATGATATTCGAAGGCGTCATTAATACAAATGGCGGCGGGTTTTCCTCTGTGAGGCTGGATGTTCAGCAGGGCCTTTTGCGCCAGGCCTCTGGCGTGTCATTACGCGTAAAATCTGATGGGCGCGCCTATAAGGTCAGCTTTCGGACAAATGCACGCTATCGCGGGCGGCCTGTATCGTTTCAAGCCCAAATTCCAAATACGCCTCGGGGAGAGTGGGCTGATGTGAATGTGTCATTTGAAGACTTGCGGGCTTCTTTATTTGGACGGCCTATTTCGGGCGCGGTTTTTGAGGCCTCTGAAATATGGGAGCTTGGTATTATTCTCGCCGATGGTCAGGATGGCCCGTTCAGGCTTGAGGTTGATACTCTATCTGATTGCCGTGTGACTAAGCCTTAAACGGATCGCGCATCAAGATAACATCTTCGCGTTCTGGGGAGGTGGATACCATCGATACAGGGCATCCAATAAGCTCCTCGACGCGGCGGACATATTTGACAGCCTCGGCAGGCAGGTCGGCCCAAGAGCGCGCCCCGCGTGTCGAGCCTTGCCAACCAGACATGCTTTCATAAATCGGCTCGACTGCGGCTTGATTGGCTGCGCCTGCAGGTAAGCGGCGCAGAATTTTCCCGCCGAGCTTATAGCCCGTGCAAATATTTAATTCTGCCAAGCCATCGAGTACATCAAGCTTGGTCAATGCGATACCTGTAATGCCGCCCGTAATAATGGCTTGTTTGACCATAACAGCATCAAACCAACCGCAGCGTCTTTGGCGGCCCGTAACTGTACCAAATTCATGACCGCGTTCACCCAGCCGCTGTCCAATCGCATCGTCTAGCTCTGTTGGGAACGGCCCTTCGCCGACGCGTGTGGTGTAGGCTTTGGTAATACCAAGCACATAATTGAGCAGGCTTGGTCCCATACCTGTACCCGCAGCCGCTTGACCTGCGATAGTGTTAGAGCTTGTCACAAACGGGTAAGTCCCGTGGTCAATATCGAGCATAGCGCCTTGCGCGCCTTCAAATAAGATACGCTTATCTGCACGCTGCGCTTCGTCTAGCGCGTGCCAGACAGGGGCCATAAAGGGCAGAATTTTCGGAGCAACGTCTAGGAGCTTGGCATGCAACTCATCTGCATCCGTTTCGGGCTGCCCAAGACCGCGCCGTAGCGCATTATGGTGATGTAGTAGGTTCTTAACTCGCGCAAGCAAATGGTCTTCATCGGCCAAATCACACACACGAATAGCGCGGCGCGCGACCTTGTCTTCATAGGCTGGCCCGATACCGCGCTTCGTTGTGCCAATTTTGACGCCGTCAACGCGGTTTTCGCGGATGCCGTCTAGCTCTGAATGGATGGGCAGAATAAGGGCCGCGGATTCTGAAATAAGAAGGTTGTCAGGATTGACCGATACGCCTTGCGCTTTAATGCGAGATACTTCGTCAAGAAATGCCCAAGGGTCAAGGACAACGCCGTTACCGATAACGGATAATTTGCCCCCGCGCACAATACCGCTTGGGAGCAAGGATAATTTATAAACTTCGCCGTTTACAACAAGGGTATGGCCCGCATTATGGCCGCCTTGAAACCGCGCAACTACATCGGCGCGGCTAGAGAGCCAATCAACGATTTTACCTTTACCTTCATCGCCCCATTGGGAGCCGACAACAACGACATTAGCCATATCCAAAGTCCTTTGCGACATAGAAAACGGCGCAAGCCACGCTTACGCCGTCTGAATTGTGGCCTAGATAGAATCTTAGGCAGTAGACTTTTTCAGTCTTTAGAGTGTTTCAATCTAAAATGCGAATCGAAAAATGGAGTTATCTACAGGGAGTTAAAAAGGAAATTAAAACCGTTTAGACACTTTGGCACCTACAATATCGACGCCTTCATTGATATTTCCAAAAACTTGACCGTTAGACAGATGTTCGCCAAATATTTCGGCGGCCCAGTCATTTGTAATACGATAACCGAGTGTGATTTGTTCGCGAAACAGGACGCGTGAACCAAATGAAATGTTTTCATTCCTGAGGTTTATGCGTTCGAAAAAATCAAGTTCATTATTCGGGTCAATAATGTTTGTTCCGTCATGAACGACAAGGCCAAAAGAAAAGTCACCATATAATTTATCGCCAAAGCTTTGACGCCACAATAGGCCAGCCCCGCCGAAAGATGTGTCGCCCTCTAAGTTTATTGTCGCATTGATATAGGGTTGCGGGGTGAGGGCCCATTTTAAAAACTCAGGCTCTTCAAAAATAATTTCTCCATTTATCGCAACGCTATTCTCTCGGCCATTAAAGACAGTAATGCCAAGGTCGATGATCTCTGTGTCGAAGTTGCTAATCCCAACTCTGATTTCGGAGACTTGGGCAAAGGCAGGAACCGCACTTAAAAGCAAGGTTAAATGTGCCGTGATTAGAGTGCTATGCTTCATAATTCCCCCCCAAGATATATATTTAAGATATAATCTTGTTCGAATGGGGGGAAGTTAAAGCCTAGTAACCTATCCGAGAGTTAATATGATAGGGTCCCAGCTAGACGTTGGGGCCTGAAGAATTTTATAGCTTCACCACATCGACAATTTTGACTTGATCTACGGCTTTAATCTGCGCGCAGACTTCTGGGTTGGGGGCTTCATCTATTGAGACAAGACAGACGGCATCGCCGCCTTGTGCCATACGGCCCAGTGAGAATGTCGCGATATTGATTTTTGCATCACCAAGAAGATTTCCAAGCTTACCGATAAAGCCAGGGCGGTCTTCATTTCGAATATAAAGCATATTCTGCGAAAAGGCTGCGTCCATGGGGACGCCAAAAATACGGACAATACGCGGCTCTCCGCGATAAATCGTTCCGACAATCGCAAATTTACGCTCGGACGTTTCAACGGTGAGGCGGATGAGGCTTTCGGCCCGTTTTGCTTCGTCACTATAGCTTTCCGTCAAATTGATCCCGCGTTCTTTAGCCAGACCGGGCGCCGAGACCATATTCACATCTGGCATGGCAGATTTGAGCAACCCAGCCAGCGCTGCGGCTGACATGGGTTTGGTGTTAAGCTCTGAAACACTGCCTTTATAGGTGATTTCAATGGCTTTGACAGGCCCGCGTAAAAGCTGTCCTGTCATTGTACCAAGTTTATCGGCAAGATCTACCCAAGGCTTAAGACGAGGGGCTTCTTCGGCAGAAATGCTTGGTGTGTTCAGTGCATTACTAACCGCGCCAGTGAGTAGATAATCTGCCATTTGTTCCGCGACCTGCACGGCGACATTTTCTTGGGCTTCTAAAGTGGATGCGCCTAAATGCGGGGTTGCAATAAAGTTATCTGTCCCAAATAAAGGGTGGGTTTTGGCAGGCTCAACCGCAAATACATCAAGCGCGGCCGCGCGGACATGGCCCGCATCTAAAGCGTCTTTTAAAGCCTCTTCATCAACAAGTCCGCCGCGCGCGCAATTTACAATGATGATGCCCTTTTTGGTCATGCCTAGGCGCGCACGTGAGACGATACCTTTTGTGGCTTCGACAAGCGGGGTGTGCAAAGTAATGGCATCAGCGCGCTGGAATAATGTATCAAGATCAACCTTCTCAACGCCTAATTTCACGGCGCGTTCTTGGGTCAGGTAAGGGTCAAAGGCGATAACTTTCATCTTAAGACCTAAAGCGCGTTCCGCAACAAGCGCGCCAATATTGCCGCACCCAATAATACCAAGCGTTTTGTTAAACAGCTCAACACCTTTGAAATCTGACTTGGGCCATTCGCCATTTTGTGTACGCGTTGAGGCCGCTGGAATTTGCCGCGCGGCTGAAAACAACATCGCAATGGCATGTTCTGCCGTTGTAATGGCATTGCCAAATGGCGTATTCATGACAACAACACCGCGGTCAGTCGCCGCAGATATATCAATATTGTCAACACCAATACCAGCGCGGCCAATGACTTTTAGATTTTTCGCTGCTGCGATAATCTCTGCATCGGGGCGTGTTGTTGATCGGACAGCCAGGCCGTCATAATCAGCTATGATTTTGATAAGTTCATCTTTGGATAAACCCGTAATGACATCAACATCTACGCCGCGCGTTTTAAAAACCTGCGTCGCTGCATTTGACATTTTATCAGCAATAAGAACTTTTGGCATGATTATAACTCCGCAATTTTCGTCTCAAAGGCCCAGTCGAGCCAAGGGGTGAGGGCTTCAAGGTCTGATTTTTCAATCAAACCAGAGGCCCAGACACGAAACCCTGCGGGTGCCGTTTTATAAGATCCAAAATCGAGTGCGACCTGTTCATCGCCAAGGCATTTCACGATGGATTTGGCAAAGGCGGCTTGCGCCGCTTTGTCCAAAGCGGTTATGCGCGGATCAATAATTTTCATACAAACACCAGTATTGGAGCGCTCTTCTTTTTTCTCGGCAAGGTTGGCAATCCAATCTGTGCGCTCTATCCAATCATAAAGCACTTGTGCATTGGTATCGGCACGATCATGCATAAATTGCAATCCACCCTGTTCTTTGACCCAATTTAGAGCGTCCAGATGATCTTCGACACAGAGTAGCGATGGTGTGTTGATCGTCGAGCCTTCGAATAAAGCTTCATTGAGTGTATTTGTGCCATCACCATTTGGGCTGGTCATACGAAAGATTTTTGGCATTGGCCAAGGCGGGCTATATGTCTCTAAGCGCTCAACAGCGCGCGGGGAGAGAATGAGCATGCCGTGGCCCGCTTCGCCGCCCATATTTTTCTGCCAGCTATAGGTAACAACATCGAGCTTTGGCCAATCGAGTTCTTGCGCGAATACGGCTGAGGTTGCATCGCAAATCGTCAAGCCTTCGCGGTCTGCTGGGATAAAATCCGCATTTGGTACGCGCACACCTGCCGTGGTGCCGTTCCATGTAAAAACAAGGTCGCGATCGCCCGTATAATCATGAACGGGCGGAAGGTGGCCATAATCTGCATTTAAAATGCGTAGGTCTTTTAAAGGGAGTTGGTTTTTGGCATCTGTAATCCAAGCCTTGCCGAAATTCTCCCAAGCTGCCACATCAACGCCGCGCGGGCCAAGTAATGACCACATGGCCATTTCAACCGCGCCAGTATCAGAGGCAGGGACAATGGCGATGCGGTAATCTGCGGGGACTTGCAGAATCTCGCGGGTCAAATCGATAAGCTCTTTTAACTTGGACTTGCCAAGAGCTGAACGGTGTGACCTGCCGAGAGCGGCGTCATTTAAAACCGATAAGCTCCAACCGGGACGTTTTTTTGTGGGACCCGCACTAAAGCGAGGATCGACGGGCCGAGCCGTCGGTTTGGTGGCGATTGCCATAATATAATCTCCATCATCTGCGTTTTTGTACAGATGTCAAAGCGCTCCAGTAGGGGAACGTGGCCTGCGCGCGGGTTAAGGCAGGGCTTTGGCAATGTCAAGATAGGCAATCTGACAATAACAGAGCAACGCTACACAAAAACTATTGCGCTTAGATATTTCTGTTCATAGGGTGCAATAAGAAGTTGAAGTCTGGGGAGGCATATGCACCGTTTTTTTGGGTCGTTTATACGGCAATTAATAGTATTTTGTTTTATATTCGGTGGAGCATTTCAGGCTTATGCACAAAATATCGAAGACTACATTAGTACCGCACCACAAGAAGCTTGGGTAGAGGTTCAACCTATACCGAGCGAAGACTTTGATCTGAGTAAAGATCAGAAGCTGTCCTATAAACTCATTAGTCGGCAAAGTCATATTTCGAAGAGAGATAGGCGAAATTATCGCCGCTTCGTTTTGGATTTACAAACCGCCAGCGCTGTCGAAGATGAAGGTACAATTACTGTTACATTTGACCCAAGTTACAAGAAAATAAAATTCCATCATATACGTGTATCTAATGCAGGTGGTACACGCGATGTTTTAGATTTATCTGAAGGTGAATTATTCCGAACAGAAACAGATAGAGATAAACTTCTATTTGATGGAACCCTTCAATTCAGTTTCGCCATAAAGGGATTGAAAGTCGGTGATCGACTTGATTATGCTTACACGTCTTATGGTAAAAACCCAGCTTATAAGGATGGGTATTTTTTACGGCAATGGCAGGCTTATACAACCCCTACGCAACATTTATATCACCGCATTAAGGTTGCGCCAGATATGCCTGTTTATACAAAATTACATGCTAATGCTGTTGCTCCAATGCGTACACAAAACGATCAATATACAATTTTTACATCTAGCCTACGTGATGTTGAAGGATTGTCAGCCAATGATAATCGCCCATCATGGCATTATGGGTATCCAGCATTTGAATTATCTAGCTATGATAATTGGGCCGATGTTGGGAACCATTTTGCACCTTTTTATAATGTGCCTGAAACGATTGATCCTACCATTAAAGCTATTGCCGATGGAATTAGAAACGACACATCAGACCCAAGAGAACAAACACGCCGCGCTCTGAATTATGTGCAAGAAAATATTCGCTATTTGGGCTTGGAGATAGGTGTTGGCGGCTTTAAACCTCGCCAACCATCTCTCGTTTTTGAACGTAGATTTGGAGATTGTAAGGATGTGACTTTATTCTTACTGACCTTGTTAAAGGCTTTAGATGTCGACGCTGATCCTGTCCTTGTACATTCAACAGAGCGGGCTGGGTTTTTGATGGGTCTGGCTAATCATTGGGCTTTTGACCATGTTGTGGTTCGTGCAGAAATTGGCGGCACTGGTTATGTTCTAGATGCGACGCGTGGTAAGCAATTAGGCACGCTTGACAGGCTTGACCAAGGTGATTTCCAAAAAGGTTTGCGCTTGCGTGAAAATAGCTCAGCAATAATAGACCTTCCGCAAACTAATTATGAATGGCGCAAAGATTTCTATGATGAATTTGACCTTACTTCTGACAAGAACGATATTTTATACACGCTGACGGCAAATTATTACGGTGAAAATGCAGATAGTAATTATAGTTGGTATCAAGATGATGGATTGGCAGATATTGAGAAAAGTTTTTTCGAATATTTTGCAGATTTTTATCCATCCATCAAAATTGAAAAACCAACAGAAGTTGAAGTGGATGAGCAAGAGGCTCGTTTCACTGTAAAAGCCTTTTATCGTATTGTTGATGGCTGGGAATTGGATGAGGAGAATAATAAAAAAACAATCTGGGCGGTACCTTATGAATTACGTGCTGGATTTCCTGTTTTTAGCGGTGTTGAACGTACTGCCCCTTATGCGATTCCATATCCATCTAAGGTTCGCCAAGTTTTAGCCTTTAAAGTTGATGAACGGTATAGTTTTGATGAAGAAGACAAGCCTTATCAGACGGATGGTTTTGATTACAAAGAGATCAATAGTTTTGAAGATAACCTTTATAAAGAGGTTTATACCTATGAAACTAAGCAAGAATTTATCGCTCCAGATGATGCGGCCGATGTCTTGGCATTTGTGAATGTGACGCGAGATGAGTTTGGGATCACGATTCAAGACGTTATAAATATTAAAGCAGATGATGCATTGTCTGAAACTGAATGGGAACAAATTTTTATAATTTTATTTGCCCTCATGGGCATTATAGCTGCTATATTTGCAGGTTTTTTTGGCATAAACAAAGATGCCGAATGGCGTGATAAATTGATTTTTCATCCTATCCCATTACCTAAGTTTATTATCTTGTCGATTCTAACTATCGGGCATTTCCAAATTTATTGGATATATAAAAATTGGCAGTGGATTAAGACAGTTCAAAAAGACGATGTTTGGCCAATTCCAAGGACGTTATTTGCAAGTTTCATGAACTTTGCTTTATTTTCAAGAATAGCTCAAGAAGGTGATGGTATATTACGTTATAAGTGGTTTGCAGCGTTAAGTGTTCCACTAGCTATACTCTATTTTGCGAGTTCCGTTCTTGATAGGGTGATTTTACGAGTGCCATCTTTACCAGATTGGGTTGCGACTGTCTCATTCTTATCTGTTTTTATTCTAGTACCTGTCGTATTACAGGTAAATAAATATAATACGAACAGCGATGATATTGTTGCTAGAAATGGAGCCTTTACATGGACAACATGGCTACTAATTGCATTTTACATACCGATTTTTCTTGTCGTTTGGTTTGGGAATGCGGTGATTCTTTGGGAGGTGTTTACGTAAATGGGTTTGCGGGATGTGTGTTCAGCCTATCAGTATCTAAAGGTCGTCATCTTTAGAATGACATAAAATATAGTTGATTCAGGCTGTGTCCTCACATACGCGTCATTTGATATACATGTAGGAGTCTATTAATACGGCTCAAAAGCTCTCATACGGGCTAAGTAAAGGATACCTATAATGGATGATTTTAATAATGTTGACGCGACCAATGCTGATGTACGTGATGACGTTCAAGAGCGCTACGGCGCTGGTGCAAATGCTGTTGAGGCTGCGCTTTGCTGTCCTATCGACTATGATCCGCAATATTTGAAAATCATCCCGCAAGACGTTTTAGACCGTGATTACGGCTGTGGTGATCCCTCCCGTTATGTGCGCGAAGGCGATATTGTTCTAGATCTTGGATCGGGCGGCGGAAAAATCTGTTTTATTGCGAGCCAAATTGTTGGCCCAAAGGGCAAGGTCATTGGCGTTGATATGACAGATGATATGCTGGCACTTGCGCGCAAAAACGCTCCGATCATTGCCGAGCGTGTTGGCTATGCGAATGTAGACTTTAAACGTGGTCATATCGAAGATTTGAAATTGGATATGGATGCACTAGATGCGTGGCTGACGAAAAACCCTGTAAAATCTGCGGCGGATATGGAGCGTATGGATGCTGAAATCCTGCGAATGAAAAGTGAGATGACACTCATTGCCGATAATTCGGTTGATGTGATTGTCTCAAATTGCGTTTTGAATCTTGTGTCAGATTCCAAAAAGAAGCAGCTTTTTGCAGAAATGTTCCGAGTGCTGAAAGTCGGCGGCCGCGTGGCTGTATCTGATATTATTTCGGACGAAGATAGTCCAGAGGCGTTGAAAAATGACGCGCGTCTCTGGTCAGGTTGTATCTCGGGCGCCTTGACTGAAATGGGTTTCATTCAAGCGCTTGAAGATGCAGGGTTTCACGGCATTCATGTTGACAAGTTTGAAGCTGAGCCTTGGCAGATTGTTGAAGGGATTGAATACCGGTCTGCGACATATTTGGCTTATAAGGGCAAACAAGGTGAGTGTCTTGAGAAGAACCAAGCTGTAATTTACAAAGGGCCATTTAGCTTTGTTAAAGATGATGATGGCCATGTTTTTGTGCGCGGCGAGCGCTCTGCGGTTTGCGAGAAAACCTTTAATTTGATGAAACGCGAGCCTTATGCTGACCTGTTCTATTTCGTAGAGCCATCTGTTCCTGTGACGGACCGTATTTTGTGGCCTGCTGAGGATTGCGGTGTTCGCCGCCGTGACCCGCAAGAGACAAAACGAGGCGCACCCAAGTTAACGACTGACCCTAGTCAGGGGAGTTCGTGCTGTTAAAGTGCCATCAGCATAGGTGAATAACATTTTATAAAAATAAAGGGTTTCGGTTCCTCGAAGCCTTTTTTATCACGGCTAATCTATAAAATCCTATATATTTTGAGACACATAATGAAAAATACCTTGAAAATTACAGTAGGTTTTGCGCTTGGGGTGATGATATTTGTTGCCTGCGCCCCCGTGACGGTTCTCAATGGTATTACGCCGTCGGGTAGTTTTTCGAAAGATAAAAATATTAGCTTCGGCGAATTACCACGTCAGAAAATGGATGTTTATAAGGCTGATAAGCCGCGCGAGACTTCACCTGTTATCGTCTTTGTGCATGGCGGGTCATGGGATAGCGGCAGTAAAGATATTTATAAATTCCTCGCCGAAGGCTTTACCCAAGACGGCTTTGATGTGGTTGTGCCCAATTACCGCCTTTACCCAGAAGGCCGTTATCCGACATTTATGGAAGATAATGCGCTCGCAGTCGCTGAAACGGCGAAGCGTTTTCCGGGCCGCTCTATTGCTTTAATGGGACATTCGGCGGGGGGCTATAATGTGTTGATGCTTGGCCTTGTCCCGAAATATCTTGAAGCGGCGGGGGTGGAACGCTGTAGCCAAATCGCAGGCATCGCCGCCTTATCCGCGCCTGTAGGCATTGTGCCGCTCAAAGCAGAACCGCTCATTACGATTTTCCCAGATCGGTTTACCAAGGACGATGCGCCCCTTAATCTTGTTAACGGACCAGCGCCGCAGATGTTTCTTGCCAATGGCAAAGAGGACAAGACTGTCTATCCAGATAATGCCATCGCTTTGGGCCAGAAAATTACAGAGCGCGGCGGTCAGGCCGAGGTGAAAATCTATCCTGATATGAACCATACAGAAGCCGTGAAAGTCCTGTCTCGCCACTTCGATGGCGATGCGGAGCTAAAAGCGGATTTGGTGCGTTTCTTCGATAGTTTGCCGAAAAAAGGCGGGTCTTGTCAGTAAGGCTTAAGGTGTTAAGCGGTATTGTGAATTAACGCTTAATTAACCGTACTTTTTTGGAAAACCCTAAAATAATTTTGATACTCTCTCTTTGTCTAAGGGGAGAGAGATATGACCACAAAACCAGCATTTGGTAAATTACAAGGGTATGGACAAGTCGCGCCATCGCGTACTTATGCACGCGATAAGATTGCATCAACCCCGCAAGCTTACGCGCCGCCGCAACCATCAAATTATGCAGAAATCGTTGGAAATGCTTTTCAAGGTAATTACCATCCAGATAGCTATGATGGGTTTCCTTCTTTTGCCAAACCTGTAAAGGGACTACGATTTTTATCGGCTACCATCGATTTTACAATATTAATTGTTGTGTCATTGTTATTCGCAGCAATCGTTGCGGTGTTTGATAAAACGCCAACTGGGTCTGGTATGCCTGATGCTTTGTTTTTAGGGCTTATCGTATTGTGGTTTGGCTATGGTATTGTTTTGGAAGCTTCGAGGTTTCAAGGTACCTTTGGTAAGGTGGTGACAGGTACTGTTGTCGTCAACGAAGATGGAAGCCGTCCTTCATTAGGTAAAGTAATTTGGCGTAATGTTGCAAAGTTTATTTCTGCGTGTGTCCCGTTTTATTTATCCTACACGATGGTGTTTTTCACTAAAAATAATCAATCTTTGCATGATTATATGAGCAAATCCTATGTTTATAAAAGATCCGATTTATCGAAAATCGGCGAGAGTGTTTTTGACTAATATCAAGCTTGAATCTTGCGTTAGTTGATGACTCTGATAACAGGGGCGTATGACGACCCCTGTGCCGCACGCTCTACCTAACCGTCTTGATTCTATCCAAGCTTTGCGCAGCGTTGCGGCTATGCTTGTGCTGTTTTTCCACATTGCAGAGTTTCAACGACAGTTTTTGACGGTGGGTAGCGCGGAATATGAGCTGACGCGCGGATTCTGGGACCGCGGCGGTAATGGGGTTGATCTGTTCTTTGTAATTTCGGGTTTTATCATGGTTTATGTAAGCCGTGATTATATGCCGAGTGTTGCGGCGATGCGGCGATTTTTATGGTCACGTATAACCCGCATCTATCCGCTTTGGTGGGTATGTGCTGGGATTATGATGGCGTATTTTTGGATAAGTTACGGTATTCCCGCCGCGCCAGATCGCGTATCTGGCCCAAGTGAAGCATGGGCCTATGTGCTTAAATCCTTCATACTTTTCCCGCAAGCCTCTCCGCCTATACTTGGTGTTGGTTGGACACTGATTCATGAGATGTTTTTCTATCTTATTTTTGCAGCGAGCTTACTTATTGCGCGGCGCTGGCTTGTGTGGGTGTTGCTAATATGGGCAGCGTTGACACTGATAGCGCCGCTGATTTGGGGGAGTATAGACAGCCATGGTGTGATTTATAAGGTCGTTGCGAACCCAATGAGCCTTGAATTCATAGCGGGCGCATTGACGGCGATGTTGTTTTTAAAGTGCCGCGCAAAGATGATAAGGGCTAGCCTATGTTGGGGGCTTATTATAGCCGCGATCGCCTATGTATTTATTATCATGCAAACGGGGTTTGAAGTGAAGGCCGCTGGGCCATATATGAGCCGCACACTGATTTACATTATCCCGGCTAGCTTACTGGTTTTTGCCTTACCGCATCTTGAAGTTACAGGACGATTGAGCGTTTCAAAAATTTGGCGCGTCTTAGGCGATTGGTCATATTCACTTTATCTGACACATTTTATTGTATTGGTGACTATGCGGCGAGTTTTGCGTATCACCGAATCTTATTTACCTGACCCATTAGGAGATTTGATTATTACGGATAGGGCGGGTGTTTTAAATAACCTTATATTTGCAGCTATCGCTATATGTCTCTGTCTTGTGACAGCTTGGGTGTTTTACGCCTTTATAGAACGCCCAAGCTTGGCATATGTCAGGCGTTTCAGGCGCTAAGAGAGAACGACAAGTTTTATTTTATTTAGACGTTATGAGTCTTAAAAAATACGTGCTTAAAACAACAATGACTAAATATTTTTAAACGATTGACCCTTGCGGCTACGCTCCAGAATGCGCATAAGACAGCTACCGAGGAGCGTCTTTTCCAGAGTAATCTGAAAATAGGCTGAGAAGTATCCTTTGAACTTGATCGGGGTCATGCCCGCGTAAAGGACGGATAATGATTTTGAAGGCTTGTATCACGGCGGTAATTTTAGCGGGTTCAGTGAACACGGCTTTGGCGCATGGCAACCCGCATGAGATGCCTCCTCCTTGTCATCTACAAACATATCTTGGCAAAAATTACACAGTTTGCCGCTTTGATCCGTCTGCTGCTGACATCAGATTGTTTTTGAAAGATGATAAAGGCGCAGTTTTTGGCAGTTTTGATGCTGTGAATGCGCAACTGGCTAAGACAGGTGAGCAGTTAAGCTTCGCTATGAATGCAGGCATGTATCACAAAGACCGCGCGCCTGTTGGGCTTTATATTGAAGCTGCGCAAGAACAGCAGACAATCAACACAAATGCAGGGCCAGGTAATTTTCACCTTTTGCCCAATGGTGTTTTTTGGCTCTCTCAATTTGAGCAAGGCGATGTAACCTATAAAGGCGCGAGTGTGGCCTCGGCGAAAAGCTATATTGAGCGCGCGCAACATGTGATGGCCGCAACGCAATCGGGCCCGATGTTAGTGATTGATGGCAAGTTACATCCGAAATTCAAGCAAAATTCGACATCACTGAAAATTCGCAATGGCGTAGGAGAAAAAGATAATCAACTTGTCTTTGTGAAATCAGAAATGCCTGTCAATTTTCATGAATTTGCGAGTTTTTATAAAGACCATATCAAGAGTGAAAATGCGCTTTATCTTGATGGTGTGGTTTCGCGGCTTTATGCGGCTCATTTAGGCCGGAATGATTTTGGTGCTAAGATGGGGCCGATTGTGGGCGTTGTAGAAAAAAAGACGCCACCCGCACCTCATAGTGAGGCGCGCTATATCGCCAATGAAGGCGTATTGATTTCCCAAGGCAAGACAAAGATTATGTTTGACCCGTTGCCGCTCTCTGGCTTTGGGACATATCCTGAGGTGCCAGAGACGACCAAGGCGCAAATTATGGCAGGCAAGGGCGCTTATGCGGGCATTGATGCGGTGTTTATCAGCCACGCGCATAGAGATCATTTTTCGGCTGAAAATATGATTACCTATATGCAGGCACATAGCGCTGTGAAACTCATCGCTCCGCAACAGGCGTTAAGCGCAATGCAAGATCATGAGCGCTGGGATGCGGCGCTGGCGCATCGTATTACGGCGATTGATATTGAAGCTGGCGATGCGCCGCAAATAATTGAGTTTGAGACTATAAAGACTATAAAAGCGACAGCTGTGCGTATCCCGCATGCAGGATGGCCTGCGCCAGAACGCGCTGCGGTGCAAAACCTTGTTTTTCGAGTGACTTTGGATGGACATGCCACCGTGATGCATATGGGCGATGCGGATCCCAACCCCATCCATTTTAAACCTCATAGCGCGCATTGGCAGGCGGCCCGCACGGATACAGCGTTCCCGCCTTATTGGTTCTTCTTATCTGAAAACGGGCAAGCCATTTTATCCAATGATATTAACGCCGATAAAGCTATTGGCGTGCATGTGCCGATAGAGGTGCCTCAAGATCTAAAAGATAGCGGTGCTGATTATTTTTCAATCTTTGAAGACACACGCAATATAGGCGATGTCAAAGAATGAGCTTTGCATCTTCTATATCAAAGTCTGGCATGTTTAAATTGGCCATGTTTAAATTCGCCATGTCTAAATTCAGCGTATCTGCGCTATTTTGCTGTGTTGCCGCGTTATTATCGGGGTGTGCCTCATCGGCTTCGCCTAATGCGCCGCCATATCACCCTATCTCGAACGCGGTTAGCGCCCCGCTAGATGTCTTTCTTGTGCGCCATGCTGAAAAGATAACGGGCACAGCTGACCCAGCTTTAACGGCGGCTGGACAAGCGCGCGCACAGCGGCTGGCCTCTATGTTAAAAGATGCGGGCATTGCTCATATTCATAGTAGTGATTACAAACGTACGCGCGATACAGCAGCACCGCTTGCGAAGATGCTTGGCTTAGAGGTGCGTATTTATGACGCAAGACAACTGACTGAATTTGCGGCTAGGCTACAAGAGCAAGGCGGGCGGCACCTTGTTGTGGGCCATAGTAATACTACACCGCAACTGACTGAATTACTGGGCGGTGATGGCGGGACGCCTATCGCAGAGGCCACAGAATATGACCGGCTTTATGTTGTTACACGCGGCACAGATGGCCGTGCGGCAACACTGCTTTTACGGTTCGGAGAGGGCGGGATATGATAAAAAATCCATTTGGGTCTAAAGTAAATCTACTTAAAACTGATGCGGCAAAATCTATTGAGCCAAGCCTCATGCTTGAACCTATGACAAATCATAGGCTTGATGAGTTGGTGCGCCAGATTAGCCCCGATGTGACAGGCGAGATTGGTTATTGGCAGCTGAATGTCGATGGCCGCGATGTTTTGGTCATTACAGATGAAGCCCATAACCGTATGCGCGTTATATGCCCGATTGCCTATCAAGATGATATTGATGAGGCGGAGCTTATACGCTGCCTTGAAGCCAATTTTAATAGCGCATTAGATGCGAAATATGCACTACGTAATCAGGCTCTCTGGTCTGTCTTTACCCATCCGCTCGCCCAGCTGACCGATGAGCAATTCATGGATTGCGCCGCACAAGTCGTCAACCTCGCTAATAATTTCGGCAGCAGCTATGCTAGCAGTAACCTGACCTTTGGCGGGAAGTAGCTATGGTTGACGGATATAAACACCATATTACCGAAGTTGCAGTGTTACATTTCAACTACGATTTCTTAATGCTATAATTCCCGAATTTGACCTTGAAATGCCTGATGTCGTTGAACCCGAATATAAGATTTAATAAGGACTAACCCCATGAACAAACCCATTGACCAAAGTGAATTTAAAACCCCTGAAGTCACAACGGGCGGGTTACCGTCCTCGTCCAAAGTTTATACCGCCCCGGATATGGCGCCTGATTTGCGTGTGCCGCACCGCCTTATCCATTTACATCCGAGCGCAACAGAGCCAGATGTACCTGTCTATGATACATCTGGGCCATATTCTGATGATAATGTTGCGATTGACGTGGAGAAAGGCCTTGCCCGTCTTCGTACCGATTGGGTGCTAGAGCGCGGCGGCGTGGAGTTTTATGAAGGCCGCGATGTCAAGCCCGAAGATAATGGCGGAGCGTCTGGCCGTTTCCTAGCGCGCGAATTTCCAATTAAAAACAAACCTCTACGCGGTAAGACGGGGCAGATGGTCACGCAATATGAATTTGCCAAAGCGGGCATCATTACTAAAGAAATGATTTATATTGCCGAGCGTGAGAATCTTGGCCGCAAGACTATGACAGAGGGCGCACAAGACCGTGTTGAAGCTGGCGAGAGCTTTGGAGCGAATATTCCTGCTTTTGTTACGCCAGAATTTGTCCGTGCCGAAGTGGCGGCAGGCCGCGCGGTTATTCCTGCCAATATTAATCATCCCGAGCTTGAACCGCAAATTATTGGCCGTAACTTCCTCGTCAAAATCAACGCTAATATCGGCAACTCTGCTGTCGCGTCTTCTGTTGAAGAAGAAGTGGATAAGATGGTTTGGGCAACTCGCTGGGGCGCGGATAATGTCATGGATTTATCTACGGGCCGTAATATTCATAATACGCGTGAGTGGATTATCCGTAACGCGCCTGTGCCGATTGGGACGGTGCCGATTTACCAAGCTCTAGAGAAAGTGGACGGCGTGGCCGAAGACTTAACATGGGAGGTTTACCGGGACACACTCATCGAGCAATGCGAGCAGGGCGTAGATTATTTTACCATCCATGCAGGTGTGCGTTTGGCCTATATTCACCTTACGGCGAACCGTGTCTGCGGGATTGTATCGCGCGGCGGCTCTATCATGGCCAAATGGTGCCTATCGCATCATAAAGAAAGCTTCCTTTATACGCATTTCGAAGAAATTTGCGACATTATGCGGGCCTATGATGTTACCTTTAGTCTTGGCGATGGCCTGCGCCCCGGCGCGACAGCTGATGCCAATGACCGCGCGCAATTTGCCGAGCTGGAAACGCTTGGCGAGCTGACGCAAATTGCATGGAAAAAAGGCTGCCAAGTCATGATTGAAGGGCCGGGCCATGTACCGATGCATAAGATCAAGATTAATATGGAAAAGCAGCTGCGTGAATGCGGCGAAGCTCCGTTTTACACGCTTGGACCGCTCACCACTGACATCGCGCCGGGTTATGACCATATTACCAGCGGTATTGGCGCGGCGATGATTGGATGGTTCGGAACAGCGATGCTATGTTATGTGACACCCAAAGAGCATCTGGGCCTGCCTGACCGCGATGATGTGAAGGTTGGGGTGATTACCTATAAACTCGCTGCTCATGCGGCCGATTTAGCCAAAGGACATCCCGCAGCGAGCCTACGCGATGACGCGCTTTCGCGTGCGCGGTTCGAGTTCCGCTGGGAAGATCAATTTAACCTCGCCTTAGACCCTGAAACGGCGCGGGATTTTCATGACCAAACCTTACCCAAAGACGCGCATAAAACGGCGCATTTCTGTTCGATGTGCGGCCCGAAATTTTGCTCTATGAAAATCACGCAAGATGTGCGCGACTATGCTGACGGCCTCTCGGATAATGAAAAAGCCACTCTATACCCCGTTGATGCACAAGCGGGCATGGATGAGATGTCCGAGAAGTTTAAAGACTTAGGCGGCCAGATTTATTTGAGCGCAGATGGAAGCGTGAGGGAGGATATTGATTAGGGATGTGTTTTAACATTGCCATGACCGCTATCCTACCTTAGCGCATGGGAGGCTCTAGGGGCCCAAATCTCAAACACTTTATCGTGCATGACAACATGTGCAGCTTTATACTGTTCATGCTGATAAGGGCAGGGTGGTATTATTTAGAGGAGCGTATGCCTCGGTATTGTGCTTTAATGTATTTGTCCATCCATCTCACATCCCATCATCAACGCCTCTTGCCTTTAACTTATCTCGCGTTTTAGCCGTGATGCATAATATAGTTGCAGCCAGCATGAAGGTAATGGCATTGGCAATTACAAGTGGGATGTCGCCTGAAAATAGACCATAAATCAGCCAGAACATCACTCCGAGGGTGAACATAGAATACATCGTCAATGATATGCCAGTGACGCGCTGTGTGCGGATAATAAGCCAAGCTTGAGGGGCAAAGCTGGCCGTTGTAAGGCCTGCGGCGATATAGCCGAGCATATCAATGAAGGTCACGATTGTCTCCAATTTATTCGTTTTTGACTATATAGCGCAAATTGTCATGGCTTCTACCCCGCCAATTCCTCTCTTGCATTTACATTTTGTAAGGTTTACTATGCGCGCAATCGAAGAGGCCAGATTATCCGGCTATATTGCGGCGTGCCGACCTAACGTCTTCATGAGTACAGACTTCTCCTTCCTCGACTACCTAATGGGTTTCGCTATTGGAGCCTACATGACGTGAAAGGAAAATTCTATGTCAGACGAAATGAAGGCCGGTACGGTCAAATTCTTTAACACAACAAAAGGCTTCGGCTTTATTCAACCAGAAGATGGTTCAGGTGATGTATTTGTTCACATCACAGCGCTACAGCGCGGCGGCCTTGCGGGTTTGAACGAAGGTGACAAAGTCAATTTTGACACAGCCGTAAATGAGCGTACAGGCAAAACAGCCGTTGAGAATATCTCAATCGCGTAAGCAAATAACGACTTATTCTTTAGAAAAGCGCCTTTTGCGGCGCTTTTTTTATGCTCGAATTTCCTTTTATATTTGAGTGTTCTTTTTATATTTGAGTTTTTAGTGTTTAAGTAAGCGCATCCCATACAGCCGATAGGGCGATGAAATCTGCGCTTTCATCAGGGTCGCGGTCATTATTTAAATCGGCAGGACTATTGCGCGTAATGGTAATGCCGATTGGGGTCAGACTGCGCGCATCAAGCACAGGCCCGCCGCTCATGCCTGTGACAACAGGCTCGTCAGGTTCAAAGATGTGGCAAATCCAGCTCCCTGCGCCGCGTTCATAATATACACGGCCTGTGCGCTGCTCCATCGTACGGCAGCCCGCGGGATAGCCGCAAATAATCACATCTTGGCCAATCATTGGCACAGGCGGGCGGGTCTTGGGCGGTGTACATCCGACAAGGGCTGCGTCTAGCCTGCTAGGCCAGCTTATGGCTTTACCACGGGCAAAATCTGGCAAATGGTCTTGGGCTTCCGTGACACAATGACCTGCACTGATCCATCCGTCCCAATGGGCAAACCAAGAGGTAAAGCACTGAAACCCTGAATGATTGTGGAAATAACGCCGAATATCCGTAGAGCCTAGATCGGGTATTGGCGGGTTTATCGGAGCGGAAGAGGGTATCGCCTTTATAGGCTGCGATGGCGGATTACGGCGAAATAAATTGAAAAATGACATAGTGGCAATAGTGCAGCCAATAGTCTGTTCACGCAAGGAAAACTCGGTTATAAGGCACCATGAAACGCTTATTTATAATCCTCTCTATATCCACTCTCACAGCCTGCGCAACGGGCCAAAACTCGGGAAATCCTGCGGTGAAGACGGCGCATGCACAACCAAGCCTTGCCCACCCTGATGCAACACCATTTGTCGCTGCGGCTGACGCAAAATCTGATGTAGCAGCGGCATTGAGCAAGGCCAAAGCGGACGGTAAATTTGGTCTTGTCGTGATGGGCGCAAATTGGTGCCATGATAGCCGCGCATTGGCAGGGTATTTTGAAACAGATCGGTTCCGCAGATTGCTCGCTGATAATTATTCTTTGGTCTATGTTGATGTGGGTATGAAAGATAAAAATCTTGATGTCGCAAAAAACTTTGGCTTGGTGGGTATTGAAGGCACGCCCACTGTGATTGTCACCGCTCCGTCTGGCAAAGTCTTAAATCTTGAAGATGCGCCGACATGGCGTAATGCCGCGAGCCGTTCTGGAGAAGAAATTTACGCTTATTTCGCGCAATATACAGGTGAAGCCAAGGCCGAGGGTAAGGGCGTGCCATAATGCGAAAACTCCGTATATGCGCTGTGCAATCAGGCAGTGTTTTATTTGATACAGCTGCGACAATGGAGAAATTTGAAGCTTTATTAGGTAAGGCGGCAAAAGATGCCCCTGACCTTGTTGTCTTCCCTGAAGCTTTCATTGGCGGTTATCCTAAAGGACACCATTTTGGCGCGCCGATTGGCTCGCGTTCAGATGATGGGCGGGCTTGGTTTGAACGTTATTACAAAAGTGCCATCACCGTTCCTGGGCCTGAAACGGCGCGTATCGCTAAACTTGCCAAGCACTATAAAACTGACATTGTTGTAGGGGTAATAGAGCGCGGCGGAGCAACCCTTTACTGTTCAGCTTTGTGCTTTTCCAAATCGGGCGAGTTGTTGGGGAAACGCCGTAAGCTGATGCCAACAGCGGCAGAGCGCTTAATTTGGGGCTTTGGTGATGGTTCAACGCTCGATGTTTTTGATGCGCCATCTGGCAAGATTAGCACGATTATCTGCTGGGAGAATTTCATGCCCGCCCTGCGTCTTTCGCAATATGGACAGGGCGTAGAGCTGTATTGCGCGCCCACCGTAGATGACCGCGAGAGTTGGAGCGCGCTTATGCGCACGATTGCACTTGAGGGACGCTGTTTTGTGATCTCTGCCAGTCAATATCTAACCCGCGCTGATTGTCCTGATGATTACCACCCTGTGCAGGGCGATGACCCTGATACGGTTTTGATAAATGGCGGATCTGTGATTATTTCGCCGCTTGGCAATGTTTTAGCGGGGCCAGTCTTTGGGCAAGAGGCTATTATTGCCGCACAAGTTGATCTGGATGAAATTACGCGCGGAAAATATGATTTTGATGTTACAGGGCATTATGGACGACCTGATGTGTTTGAATTGCACATAAACCGCGATATTCAGAAAACTGTGCGATAATTCTATTTTCGCCTAACTCTCTTTATCGGCCTCATTTTGTGCATCCACCTGATCGGGTGTTGGTTTTGTTGGCAAGGATTTGGCTATGTTTATGTCGCCCTTGCGGCGCAATGTGCGGCCGGTCATCACTGCATCTGTGCCAAAGCGCGCTCTGGCCACATCAGAAGCGCGTTCGGCAATGCCGCGTTTGGCAGCCATGGGGTCAAGCATATCGCCCATATCGCCTACGGGCTTGGACAAGCCCGAGATGCCCGCGCCAATCAGGCGATATGCCGTGCCATTGGCTTCGGCTTCTAATAAAGGCTCTAAGGCCCGAAATATTATATCGGCAAGCTGTACGGGTTGGGGCAATGTGCGCCGCCGCGTTATTGTTTTAAAATTGGCAGACTTCAATTTAAGCGTCACTGTGCGTCCTGCTAGGTCTTTAGCTTTGGAACGGTCGGCTGTTTTTAAGCAGACCTGCCATAATTTATCTTTTAAAATTTCAACATCGGATATGTCCGTATTAAATGTGGTTTCTGCGGAGACAGATTTGCGTTTGGAGTTTGGATTGACGCGGCGGTAATCTTCGGCGCGGGCAAGACGCGCAAGACGTAACCCATTATCTCCAAATCTGCGGGCCATGTCTTTATCAGACATTTTGCGTATATCAGAGACGAGGCGCAACCCATGACGCGCGAGCTTGGCTGCAAAAGCTGGGCCGATGCCATAAATAAAACTCACGGGTTTATCGGCAAGAAACGCCATAGCATCAGCGCGGCCCAACACGGCAAACCCGTTAGGCTTATCAAGATCAGAGGCTGTCTTGGCAAGAAACTTGTTATAAGACAGCCCAACAGAGACGGTCACGCCAACCTCTTTGAGGATTTGCGTTTGTAACCGGATAAGGCTTTGTGAGGGTGTGCAGCCATGCAGGCGTTCTGTGCCTGTTAAATCTAAGAAAGCTTCGTCGATTGAGAGCGGCTCGACTAAGGGGGTCAGGTTTTTCATATAATCACGTATGCGCGCGCCTTCGCGTGAATATTTTTCCATATCACCCCGAATAACTGTGGCTTGCGGGCAAAGCTTGAGCGCTTTGAACATCGGCATGGCAGATGATACGCCATAAATGCGCGCATGATAGCAAGCTGCGGAGACAACGCCGCGCTGCCCGCCGCCAACAATGACAGGTTTGTCGCGCAGTTCTGGATGATCGCGTTTCTCTATACTGCAATAAAAAGCGTCGCAATCGACATGTGCGATAGATAAATGTGCCAATTCAGGATGGGTTAAGATACGCACTGATCCGCAATTTTCACATATAGCGTTTTGGCATGCCGCGCTACAATCGCGGCATAAAGCGGTAGCAAGTGCGAGTTGCGAGGAGGGTGGCACGCTTTAACGAATCCTTATATTGTTCTTGATATGTTCCTTTATATCAGATGTTTTATGGTTAATCGAATGTAACTGGCGTGCATACTGTTAATTAATGATATTGTGTCAATAAAGGGCATCGAAAAGATAATGCAGGCAACGACCTGATAAATGGTGAAACGGGAACAATGTTACAAATCATGCCTAAGAAAGTCCTCATAGTTGAAGATAATGAGTTGAACATGAAGTTGTTCGCCGATTTGCTCGAAGCCCATGGTTACGAGACGCGCGAAACCCGTGAGGGGCTAAAAGCGATTTCTATTGCGCGCGCCTTTCAACCTGATCTTATTTTGATGGATATTCAACTGCCCGAAGTTTCTGGCCTTGAAGTCACGAAATGGATTAAGGACGATGCAAATCTATCTCATATCCCTATTGTTGCTGTCACAGCTTTTGCGATGAAAGGCGATGAGAAACGTATTCGCGATGGCGGATGTGAGGCTTATATTGCCAAGCCGATAACGGTTACGACCTTTTTGGCAACTGTGCGTAAATTAGTTGAACAGCAAGCCGCATAAGAGCTGTTCTTATGTCTGCACGTATATTGATTGTTGACGACCTCGCCCCCAATGTTCATCTATTAAAGGTCAAATTACAGGCCGAGTATTATGACGTTGTGACGGCGCGCAGTGGTCATGAAGCTATCAAGATTGCCGAAAAAGAACGGCTCGATCTGATTTTGATGGATGCCATGATGCCAGGTATTGATGGATTTGAGGCCTGTGCAACGATTAAACAAAAACCAAGTACATGGCATGTACCTGTAATTATGGTCACGGCGCTTGAAGAAACGAAAGAT
Organism: uncultured Caulobacterales bacterium; assembly: GCA_937929915.1. Classification (GTDB taxonomy): domain Bacteria; phylum Pseudomonadota; class Alphaproteobacteria; order Caulobacterales; family Maricaulaceae; genus Litorimonas. The sequence goes on from CALFUN010000030.1 coordinate 38,605, forward strand.
AGAATTCGTGGTCTGGAAGCGGGCGCGGATGATTTTATTACGAAGCCGATTGATGATTTTAATTTGATGGCCCGTGTACGCTCATTGTTACGGCTAAAAATGACAACGGATCAACTTCTGAGCCATTCCAAACATGAAGCCGTAGATTCCCAGGCTTTGATGTCAAAAATTGGCGCCCGTAAAGCGAAAATCCTAATCGTTGAAGATCACGTCAAACATGCCGAAAAAATGGCGCAGCCTTTACGTCAAAATCATACGGTTCGGATTGAAACGGATCCGATTAAAGCCTTGCGTGCCGCCAAAGCTGGCATGGATTTGGCGATTGTTAGCTTGGTATCGGACAGTTTTGATGGGTTGCGGGCGTGTGCGTCTTTGCGGTTTGATGAAAAAACACGCGATATTCCTATATTGGTGATTGGTGACCCAGAAGATACATCGCGATTTGTGCGGGCCTATGATATTGGCATTAATGATACGGTGATGCGGCCTATTGAGACGCAAGAGCTAAAGGCGCGTGTCAATACCTTGCTAAAGCGCAAATTTTACGAAGATAGTCTGCGCGATAATTTTAATGAAAACTTAGAAATGGTCGTGGCTGACCCCTTAACAGGGCTTGGAAATCGCCGCTATTTTGAAAGAGCTATCTACCCATTTTTTGATGCGCTAGAAACAAAAGAGATACCATTTTCGGTTATGGTGTTTGACATTGACCACTTTAAACGCGTCAATGATATTTTAGGGCATGATATGGGCGATCAAATCCTAAAAGAAATCGCCGCAAGACTAGCCACAAATATGCGCGCCGTTGACGTGGTTAGCCGTTATGGGGGCGAAGAATTTATGATCGCTATGCCAAAAACAAACGAAGCTGATGCTTTAGTGGCCGCGGACCGCGTGAGATCTCTCATTGCAGGAACACCTGTTTTTGTCGATGGTCAGGCGCTGCGTATAACGACCAGTGCTGGCGTTGCGCAGGTTCAGAAAGGCGAGCAATTGCGTGATGTCTTTAAACGCGCCGATGACGCGCTTTATAAGGCCAAGCATGGGGGGCGCAATCAAGTTGTTTCCGCTAGCTATAAAGAGGCGGCCTAACGTATTAACAGGCAATCTGCCCTGCCGACTCGCTTTATTGTCTATTAATCCCTAGATTAAGCCCATGCGTTTTGGTGAATCCTTCCTCGAAGAGATAAAAGCCCGCATCCGTCCATCGGATGTGGTGGGCCGCCATGTTAAACTCAAACGTCAGGGCCGTGAATTTGCGGGGCTGTCACCTTTTACCAATGAAAAAACACCCAGCTTTTTCGTCAATGATGAAAAAGGATTTTATCACTGTTTTTCCTCTGGTAAGCATGGGGATGCCATTTCCTTTCTTATGGAGGTCGAGGGGTTATCCTTTCCCGAAGCTGTTGAAAGACTCGCGGAAATGGCGGGTATGGAAATGCCCAAAGCAGACCCTGATGCAGAGCGCCGCGCCGCGCGCAATAAAAAGACCATAAGCTGGATGGAACAGGCGCAGGTCTTTTTTGAAAAATCGCTTTACCGTGATGTGGGAAGCGGCGCGCGAGATTATCTGAAAAATAGAGGGTTGACGAAAACGGCGGCCTCAAACTTCGGTATGGGGTTCGCGCCTAATCATTTTTCTGCGCTTAAAGATGAGCTGATGCAGCAAGGCGCCTCTGCGCGCATTTTGATAGAAGCGGGGCTTATCATAGAGCCAGAGGATAAAGGCCGAGAACCATGGGACCGGTTTAGAAATCGTATCATGTTTCCAATCCATGATAGCCGCGGCCGTCTGGTGGCTTTTGGCGGGCGCGCGATGGAGAAGGATGCCAAGGCCAAATATCTCAACTCGCCCGAGACGCCAATTTTCCAAAAGGGGCAACTGCTCTATAATTATCACCGCGCGCGAAAGGCTATATCCAATCCGCAAAAAGGCGCGCGGGGGATGATTGTGGCCGAAGGTTATATGGATGTTATTGCCTTATCCCGCGCCGGGTTTGAGCATGCTGTTGCGCCTATGGGCACAGCCTTGACCGAGGATCAACTGGCGCTGCTATGGCGGGCAGGGCCAGAGCCGATACTCTGCTTTGACGGCGATAGCGCAGGACAGCGCGC
>CALFUN010000031.1 GCA_937929915.1 uncultured Caulobacterales bacterium
ATCAATAAGGTCAGCCACATGGTAAAAATCGTAGAAGAGTAGTCCTTCGGCAGTTTTCTGCTGATCGAAACCTCATTTTATGCGCTGACGCCTTAGGGCTGAAGGCGAGGAGACAAGACAATGCGTTTGAACGAACTCAAAGATAATGCGGGCGCTACGCACCGCAAAAAGCGGATTGGTCGCGGTATCGGCTCTGGCAAGGGCAAAACCGGCGGTCGTGGTGTCAAAGGTCAAAAATCACGCTCAGGTGTGGCGATTAAAGGTTTTGAAGGCGGTCAAATGCCTATCCATATGCGCTTGCCAAAACGCGGATTTAATAACCCGAATCGTAAGCAATGGGCTGAATTATCTATCGACAATGTCAATCGCGCTATCGAGGCAGGTAAGCTGGATAGCAAAACAAATTATGACGCTGCTGCGCTTGTTGAAGCTGGCGTATTGCGCCGCTCACGTGATGGTGTGCGCCTGATCGGGGCCGGCACCGTGTCAAAAGCTGTGAAATTAACAGTCTCTGGCGCAACACCAGGCGCAATCAAGGCCGTTGAAGCGGGCAAAGGCTCTGTGACAGTTCTTGATGAGACAGTTGAGTATCGCGCAAAAGGCGAAAAAGCTGATAAGGCTGGTAAAGTCTCTAAAGCTGATAAGAAAGCTGCGCCTAAAGTAAAAGCTGAAAAAGCGCCTAAGGCTGCTGCACCTAAAACCGCTGCACCTAAAACCGCTGCACCCAAAGCCAAAGCGGCTGAAAAAAAGGCACCTGCCAAAAAAGCGCCCGCTAAAAAAGCCGCGAAGGCAGATGACGCTGGCGATATGTCAGAATATCTTAAAGTGACGCGTCAATATGATGCGGATGCGGACGAAGCTGTGGTTACGAAGATTGAAAAATATCTGGGGGCGTCTCTTAAAAACCGTGATGCGAAATATGTGGCATGTTCTGATGAAACAGAGCTTGAAACAATCGCAAAAGGTTTCATGAAGAAAAAAATGGGCATTGATGACAAAGACGCTGCTATGGAAAAAATCAAAGCTGTCTGTGTCACAATGAAGCCAACACGTATGAAAAATCGTGTGACTTTCTATTATCTGCTTGCAAAAGCAGAAGGTAAGCTTGGCGACCTTTAAGTCTCGCCAAGTCGTTCCTATATAGGTCTCTATATAGAAATGCATATGACTTAATCAGAACGGGACGGATATGGCCTCTGCGTCGGAACAATTAGCTGCAAATATGAACCTTGGCGTTTTTGCCAAGGCCAAAGAATTGCAGAATCGTCTACTTTTTACCCTCTTTATCCTTGTTATATACCGCATAGGCACCTTTGTGCCGATTCCAGGTATGGATATGGTGGCCTTCCAAGCGGCATTTGATGGCGGCGGCGGGGGGTTATTGGGCCGTCTAAATATGTTTGCAGGCGGCGCGGTGGAGCGTATGGCGATTTTCGCGCTCAATGTGATGCCTTATATCTCCGCCTCGATTATCATGACTTTGATGAAAGGCTCTCTGCCATCTCTCAAAGAACTAGATAAAGATGGCGAGCAAGGCCGTAAGCAAATCAACCAATATACACGCTATTTGACAGTATTTTTGGCCGCGTTCCAAGCCTTTGGCATCGCGCGTGCGCTGCAAGCCACGCCAGGCGCCGTGATTAACCCGGGTCTGTTCTTCCAAGCGTCTACGGTGATTACGCTTGTCGGCGGAACAATGTTTCTTATGTGGCTAGGCGAGCAAGTGACCGCGCGCGGCGTGGGTAATGGCGTATCGCTTATTATCTTTGCAGGTATTGTGGCCGAGCTGCCTAAAGCTATCCTGCAAGCCTTTAGCTTGAACCAACAAGGCACAGTCTCAGAGCTTTTACTTGTCTTCTTGATTGTCCTCTTCGTAGGTCTGTCCATGTTAATCGTTTATGTGGAACGCGCCCAGCGCAGATTATTGGTGCAATATCCTAAGCGGCAAATGGCAGGGGGTAAAACATTTGGCGGGGAAAGCTCTTTCATGCCGCTGAAGCTCAATACAGCTGGTGTTATTCCGCCGATTTTTGCCAGTTCACTCTTATTGCTTCCAGCAACCTTTGGCCAAATCGCAACGGCTGGTGACGGTGCAGGTGCGGGCATTATGACAACGATCTTGGCCTATATTGGTTATGGGTCTCCAATTTACCTGACGCTTTATGCGGTTCTGATTATCTTCTTCTGTTATTTCTATGTGCCTTATGTGTTTAAGCCTGATGAAGTGGCCGATAATATGCGCAAAAATGGCGGCTTTCTGCCTGGGATTCGGCCCGGTGCACGCACGGCTGAATATCTGACATATGTTCTATCTCGCTTAACATTTATAGGCGCAGTTTATGTTGCCTTTGTCTGTGTGCTGCCTGAATTTATCATTGCACGCCAAGGCGGAGCTATCCCGCCCTCTGTTGCGATGCTGATTGGCGGTATGAGCCTGTTGATTATTGTGTCTGTGACGCTCGATACTGTGGCACAAATTCAATCTCATTTGATTGCGCATCAATATGAGGGGCTTATCAAAAAATCCCGCATGCGGCGTAGACAGAAATAGGTCGGGGTAATGGGCTTAAACCTTGTTCTTTTCGGACCGCCTGCTGCGGGTAAAGGCACACAGGCCAAACGCCTTGTGGCAGAGCGCGGATTGTTACAGCTCTCAACGGGCGATATGCTCCGTGCTGCGTGTAAGTCTGGAACAGAGCTTGGCAAAAAAGTCGCAGGTATTATGGACCGCGGGGATTTAGTTTCTGATGAGATCGTGATTGCTCTCATTGAAGAACAGCTTGATACCCACACAGATGCGGCAGGGTTTATCTTTGATGGTTTCCCGCGCACTGTTGCGCAAGCCGAGGCCTTAGATGCCGCGCTTGCTGCGCGGGATATGCGCGTCAATAGTGTCATTCGTTTAAAAGTCGATGACGAGGCGCTTGTGAAACGAATCATTAAACGCTTCGAAGAGGAAGGCCGCAAGGATGATAACCCAGACGCGTTTAAAGTGCGCCTTGGCAATTACAATAAACAGACAGCGCCGCTTCTGCCATTTTACGCCAAACAGGGCAAATTGACCGAAGTTGATGGCATGACAGACATCGAATCTGTCGCTTTAAGTATTCGCCATGTTCTAGATCGCCAAAGCGAAATAGCGGCCACAAAAAAGACTGGTTTTTTCGCGCGTTTATTCGGGAGATAAAAACAGGCAGAAAAACACACCCAACGGTGCTTGACGGCACCGTAAACAAGGACTAAGTAGGCCGCTTTCGCGGTGACAGAGTCGTGCTACCGCTCATTAATTGTGGGTAAACACGACATCGTTGAGAGACGTAATTTATTGAGGAGGCCGTTGTGGCTCGTATTGCTGGGGTAAATATCCCGACTAATAAGCGCGTAACCATTGCGCTACGTTATATTCATGGTATCGGCCCAGCAAAAGCGGCGTCGATATGTGAAAAGGTTGGCATTTCGGCTGAACGTCGTGTGCAAGATCTCACTGACCAAGAAATTTTGCAGATTCGCGAAACGATTGATGCAGAACATCAGGTCGAAGGTGATCTGCGCCGCGAAGTTGGACAAAACGTCAAACGCCTCATGGATATGGGGAATTATCGCGGGCTACGTCACCGCCGTGGTTTGCCTGTTCGCGGTCAACGCACTCACACAAATGCTCGTACACGCAAAGGCCCAGCTAAGGCCATTGCTGGTAAGAAGAAATAGGTAAGATAAGATGGCAAAAGAACCAGGCCGCGTCCGCCGCGCCGACCGGAAAAATATTACCTCTGGCGTCGCGCACGTAAACTCTACATTTAACAACACAATGATCACTATTACGGATGCCCAAGGTAATTCTGTAGCTTGGTGTTCAGCAGGGGCTATGGGCTTTAAAGGGTCGCGTAAGTCTACGCCATATGCGGCGCAGGTTGCGGCTGAAGAAGCTGGGCGCAAGGCGCAAGAGCATGGCATGAATACATTAGAGGTCAATGTAAATGGCCCAGGATCTGGCCGCGAATCGGCTGTGCGAGCGCTGCAAGCGGCAGGGTTTACAATCACGACAATTCGTGACGTAACACCTATCCCGCATAATGGCTGCCGCCCACCAAAACGCCGCCGCGTATAAAGGTATTTTCTTCGCTTAGGCGAAGGCAGAAGTTTCACCGGCGCGCTGCATGGCAGGGCGCCAAACGCTTATATAGAAGGCGAACATCGTGATTGAAAAAAATTGGCAAGAACTTATTCGTCCGATCAATCCAGAGATTGAACCGGGCCGTGATCCAGAACGCAAAGCGCTGATTATTGCTGAACCGCTAGAGCGCGGTTTTGGCATGACGCTTGGCAATGCGCTGCGCCGCGTATTGCTATCCTCGCTTCAGGGGGCTGCTGTTTCAGCGGTGCAAATTGACGGGATTGTGCACGAATTTACATCTATTCCGAATGTGCGTGAAGATGTCACGAATATCGTTTTAAACCTCAAAGGCCTTGCTGTGCGTATGCATGTTGACGGCCCTAAAAAGCTCTTGCTTCGCAAAACAGGCCCGGGTCCAGTTACGGGCGCTGACATCGAAGAAACAGCTGATGTTGAAGTTTTAAACAAAGACCACATTATCTGCACGGCAGATGAAGGCGCAGATATTCGCATGGAACTCACCATTACATCAGGTAAAGGCTATGTGTCCGCAGCGGCATCGCGCCCCGAAGATGCGCCGATTGGCTTGATTTCTATTGACGCGCTTTACTCGCCTGTCAAACGCGTGGCTTACCGCGTTGAAGATACACGCGAAGGCCAAGTGCTTGATTATGATAAGCTCATTATCGACATTGAAACCAATGCGGCGGTCACGCCAGAAGACGCGATTGCCGTTGCAGCACGTATTTTGCAAGACCAGTTCCAAGTCTTTGTCAACTTTGATGATCCAGAAGATATGTCACGCGGCGAAGAGAAGCCAGAGCTAGACTTTAACCCTGCACTTCTGCGTAAGGTTGATGAGCTTGAACTATCCGTCCGTTCGGCAAATTGCTTGAAAAATGACAATATTGTTTACATTGGTGATTTGATTCAAAAATCAGAATCAGAAATGCTACGCACACCTAATTTCGGCCGTAAGTCTTTGAATGAAATCAAAGAAGTGCTTGCGGCTATGGGGCTGCATTTAGGCATGGATGCGCCAAATTGGCCGCCAGAAAATATCGAAGAGTTAGCTAAGAAATATGACGATCATATTTAAGCTATCGCTTAAGTCGTCACTAAAAAGAGGATAAAGCCATGCGTCATAAAATGGCCCATCGTAAGTTAAACCGCACAGCGTCTCACCGTAAGGCGATGTTCGCAAATATGGCATCTAGCCTAATCGAGCATGAGCAAATCGTTACGACTTTGCCAAAAGCCAAAGAATTACGTCCATTCGTAGAAAAGCTTGTGACGCTTGCGAAAAAAGGTGACTTGAATAGCCGCCGCATCGCCATTGCGCGCACGCGCAATAAAGAACAATCAAAGAAACTTTTTGATATTCTTGGCCCGCGTTATGCAGATCGTCCAGGCGGATATATACGTATCATGAAAGCGGGTTTCCGCTATGGTGATAATGCGCCAATGGCCGTGATTGAATTTGTTGATCGTGATGAGAGTGCCAAAGGCAAGGTTGATCGCGAACGCGCCGAAGCGGCTGACGCTTAAGGCGGCTGATATTGAGCGTCTAATGCTATATAATATTAAAACCCGTCTCTTTGAGGTGGGTTTTTTTATGCCTTAAAATGGCTTTATGCGGCGCAGCGTTTATGATCAGGATGGCTTTATATTCATAGTGTTCAACATTTCCGCATAAAGACCAAACTGCACATGGCCTTGCATATTCATTTTGGCGCTGTAATCTTTAATCGATGCAGGAGGATATTATGGTGCAACTTCGGATTAACGGGCACATCAAAACGGTTGATATTGACCCTGAGACGCCCTTACTATGGGCTATTCGAGAGCAATTAGGCCTGACTGGAACAAAATTTGGGTGTGGCATCTCTCTTTGCGGGGCTTGTACCGTACATGTGGACGGACAAGCGACTCGGTCTTGCGTAACCCCCATTGGCGATGTGGACGGACAAGATGTGACAACTATTGAAGGTATCGCGGGGGCTGACGGCACGCTCCATGCTGTGCAAGCGGCTTGGATAAAGCACCAAGTCCCGCAATGCGGATATTGCCAATCAGGGCAGATCATGTCTGCGGTTGCGTTGCTCTCTGAAAATCCGAATCCAAGTGATAATGAGATTGAAAGCTTTATGGCGGGGAATATTTGCCGCTGCGGCATGTATAGCCGTATTAAAGCTGCGATTAAAACTGCGGCTAAGGCGGCTTAACCATGGATAAGATAACTCAAGCCGAGAAAAAAGCCGCTAAGATCGCCAAACGCGCTGCGCGAACGCGCGGTCAGAAGTGGACGCGCCGAGGATTTATAACTGCCAGCGTAATTGGCGGCGGCGCGCTGTTGATAGGGGTGGCTATTCGTCCCGGTGACCGTACGGATGAACTGGCCAAGCTTGCCGCCACGGGCGATGAGAGCCTTCTCACCGCTTGGGTTAAGCTTTCACCAGATAATACAGTCACAGCTATCATTCCGCACGGAGAAATGGGGCAGGGCGTTCATACGGCTCTCTCGGCGATGCTAGCCGAAGAAATGGAAGCGGATTGGGCGGCTATGGATATTATGGAAGCGCCTGCCGAAAAAGCCTATGCTAATTATGTGCTTGGGCGCGAGTTTATGGTCAATAAAGACAAGCTGCCGGGATTTGTACTCGGTACACTTAATGGGGCATTTTTGGGCATTACCAAAGCGATGAATCTACAGATTACGGGCGGGTCAACCTCTGTGCGGTTCACCGGGGTCGGCGCCATGTTAACGGCAGGCGCGGCCGCGAAAGAGCTATTGCTTAAAGCTGCGGCGAAAACATGGGATGTGCCTGTATCGTCCTTGCGCGCGCAAAAGAGCTATATTTATCATGATGAGAGCGGGAAAACTGCGCCTTTTGCAGATTTTGCACAGCTCGCGGCCACATTTAAACCCAGCCTAACCCCAAAGCTTAAAGCTCGTAAAGATTACACATTAATGGGAACATCTTTGCCGCGGGTCGATATTCCGCAGAAAGTTGACGGCACGGCAATGTTCGGCCTGGACGCGCATATTGAGGGCATGAAATATGCCACTGTCAAAGCGGCCCCCGTCCACGGACAATCCGTTGCCTCTATGGATGCAAGCGTAGCCAAGGCAATGGTGGGCGTACAGGGCATTTACAATATGGGCGATTATGTAGCGGTTGTTGCCGATGGTTACTGGCAAGCCCAAAGGGCGCTTGAGGCTGTGGAGGTGACATTTACGCAATCTGCCGAAAGTCAGCTCAATCAAGCGGGCGTTTTTGCGCAATATGCCAAAGCTTTTGAGAACGCCAAGCGTAAAGACATCCACAAGGAAGGGAATGTCTCTCAAACGATGAAGCGCGCCGATCGCACGCATGAGGCTGAATATAATGTTCCGTTCCTAGCACATGCATGTATGGAGCCGATGAATGCGACAGCTTGGGTAAAAGACGGGACATGTGAGCTATGGACAGGGACGCAGAACCCGCTTGGCACGCGCGCAGAGGCGGCGAAAATTTTAGGCTTAAAACTCGAAGATGTAACGCTTCATACCGCCTTTATGGGCGGTGGTTTTGGCCGCAGGGCTGTGCCAGATTATGCGTTGCAAGCTGTTAAAATATCCGAAAAAACAGGCATGCCGATTAAGCTCATATGGTCGCGTGAGGAAACAACGCAGCAAGATCATTATCGCCCTGCCGTAACAAACCGTCTGCGCGCGGCCATAGATTCAGATGGTATGCCGAGCGCATGGGATAGTCTATTCGTGCATAAAATGGATCCGCCAGAGGCGAGCCGCGTGCCGTATAATATTCCTAACCAAAATATCGAATATGTTGAAAGCCCGCTTCATCTACGCTTTGGGCCGTGGCGCTCTGTTGACCACACACAACATGGGTTTTTTATTGAGAGTTTTATAGATGAATTGGCGCATAAGGCTGGCCAAGATCCATATCAATATCGGCGTAAATTACTGGCAGGCAAGCCGCGTTTCTTGGCTGTATTAGACGCAGCGGCGAAACTTGGGAATTGGGAAACGCCTCTGCCAGAGGGTCAAGCGCGCGGCATTTCTATTGTTGAGAGCTTTATGACGATTGCTGCGCAAGTTGTTACAGTGGATGTGAACGGCGATATGCCGCGTGCTGTGCATGTGGCCTGCGCTGCGGATGCGGGCATGGCGGTTAATCCCGATGGGTTTAAAGCGCAAATGGAAAGCGGGATTATTTACGGTCTAACGGCGGCCCTTTACGGAGATATTAGCCTTGAAGACGGGGCTGTGATGCAAAGTAATTTTCATGATTATGACATGGTGCGCATGGATAATGCGCCCGATATTGACGTTGTGATATTGCAAAGTGATGCTCGTCTTGGTGGAGCTGGGGAACCGGGTACGCCGCCAATAGCGCCGGCTTTTGCGAATGCGATTTTCGCCGCGACAGGCCGCCGCATACGCAGCTTACCTATCGGAGATATGTCTGGGGTGAATGTCGGTTAAGGCTTTGGGTGCGTAGGCGTTTTAGGGGATGATTTTAAATCGTGCTTCTCTGCGATAGCGTCCATTTCGCTAGCAAATTCTGCCATGCCTTCAAGAAATTCGCCTGCAACGCCTTCATCACTCATGGTGCCGAGCATGACGGACATTAGTGCCTTAATGTCGGGCAAGCCGTTTGCATCGCGCTGCGTTAAGATATCTGATTCTTCAATTTTATCTTTAAACGCCTCGGCGGAAGATTTCATCTTTGTACGGAGCTTTTCATCTTTCATGACAACCATCACATCACCCATAATGGCATTGAAATCGGGCATCTGCGCGAGCATTTCATCTATTTCGGCCTGAGATGGCAGTTTAAAGTCTTTGAGCGCGTCCTCTATAGACGGCGCAGAAGGTGTGGTGTCTAAGGGCGGGGAACTTAGGGGCGGAGTATTGAGCGGCGGAGCGGCGAAAGCTACGTTAACTGCGCTAACTGCGTTAGAAAACATAAGCGACAGAGCGATGAGGGGAATGAATTTCATATCTCGACCTTTCTTTAACGTCAGTTCGCTTTGGAGAGGCTAAACCTCATATTCTTGCGGCAATGACATTGTGTCATAATCAAGCTATTGCTCAATTATAGGACAAGACTAACATAAGGTAGATGAACATGGCCCGAACAGGGGGCACGGAAATTACTTAGAGATGTTTTTAAAATAGCCCAAAGGTGTTGTGAACCTTCGGGCTAATTTGTGTTAAATATAAAGCTCTTTTCGTAAGATGTTTAATTTACTGAAAGCGCTTTGTCGATTTTCGCAGATAGGTTTGCAAAATGAACACCTGCTAAATTAGATCTTCGCGACGCGCGTTTTAAATCTTTTTGCAAAGCCGTTAATGATGCCCGCGCAAGAGCGTGATAGTCTTCAGTGACTCGATTTTCGCCCGCCTCTTTTTTAGGTTCAAGATTATCAATCATCATATTGACGAAACTTGATTGTAGGTGACGCCGATAGGCCGAGACATCGCCTCTTCTTTGCTTGGCTTCTTCAAATAATGCTGTGCGTATTTCAGCAAAGAGTTTTACGGGATCATAGACGTCAAGACCGCCAGCTCTTTGCTCAACAATATTAGCAATTCGAGCTGGTGATAAAAGCTGATTTAATGTCCGATCTCCAAACTGGCTCACAGTTTCCAAATAAGTGTCATGGCCAATCCGTTTTAAGACCTCTGGATGGCGCCAGAACTCTGGTAGTTTAAAGGCATTTTCTTTGAGGAAATTCAGAGCGTCTTGCTGCTTATCTAGTGGATAGCTGTCATAGACATTTGTTTGGTTTTGTCCTTGCGCGAGTTCGCGGCGATAGACAGAGCCTCCAACATATTTTGTCACATGACCCAATTCACGGCGAAATTGGTTAGCCAGCGCGCCGTAAGCCACCTCAAGTTCACCATAGCTCTGACCGGGCTCATAAGTTGCGGCATTCACCAGATTATCCATGATACGGGATAAATTTAGCATGCCAAGACGGGTCGCCTCTATGGCGTCATTGCCAATATCTTCGGTTTGGATACGCGGATCCCATTGCGCGGCATCGGAATAGCTATCCCAACGAAAAGCTGGATTGTCTAATTGGCGATCCGCTATTGTATTGAGAAGCGGAATTTCTTCCTCAGCCGTCAAATTGCCCGGGAATTCTTTATACCCCCATTCAATCGCGAATTTGTCATAGGGGCCTGGCGCATAATCGATTGGCGAGATACCGTCTTCGGGTTGGATGACGTAGTTAAACCGCGCATAATCCATGACGGACGACGCCACACCGTTCTTGGCCACAAACTCAGGGTCTCGTAGCTGCTCGACCGTATAAGCATTTGAGCCCAAGAAGTTATGGTGAAGGCCGATTGAGTGGCCAACCTCATGTGCCACAACAAAACGTACCAGATCGGACATGACATCATCGGGCAGCGGTAATTTACGCGCGCGCGGATCGGTCGCGCCTGCTTGCGCGAAATACCATTCTTCAACCAGTTTGATCACATTATGATACATGCGCACATCGGCTTCGATGATTTCACCTGTACGTGGGTCAGCGACATGAGGGCCTTGCGCGTTGGGAATGGTAGATGGTACCCAGCGTATTACAGCATAGCGGGCATCTTCAGGATCCCAGTCTGGGTCTTCTTCTATGGTTGGCGCCATTTTGGCGATGATGGCATTTTTAAAGCCAGCTTGCTCAAAGGCTTCTTGCCAGAATTCAATCCCTTCGCGTGTAGCCTCTATGTAACGTGTGGGTGTGCCGCGATCAATATACCATATAATCGGCTCGACAGGTTCGCTAAGGGCTGCGCTGGGGTCTTTTTTGACGAGGCGCCAGCGTTTGATAAACCGCGTCTCTTGAACCTTGTTTTTCTCGCCTGTGTAATCTTGATACCGCGCATCGAAGAAACCTACACGATGATTGTAATGACGAGGTTTCATCAATGTTTCTGGCAGAGCGAGAATAGAGTGGCGAATTTCTGCTGTAATATCTTGAGGTTCTGCTGGCGGGGTGTTTCGGCCCGGTGCAGGTCTGCCTTGCCCGTTTCTACGCGGCGCAGGCTTGACTTCAAATTTCCCCAAGACACGTGCTTCGATATTTTCTTCGAACGCTTTCACTTCGCGAATTACGGAGGCTTTTTCATCCATTTTGCCGCGTTCTAAGCCTTCTAACCCTTTAATTTTCCCTTTAAAAGCGGCGCTAATATCGATGAGCGGTGTTTTGATGGTTTTCCCGTTTTCGCGATGTTCATGAAAGGCAACAATGCTCATCTTCGCAAGAATGGCATCAAGATCCGTTTTCTTTACGACAAAGGTTTCGGGTTCACCGTCTTTTGAAATAACGGAATAGTCTCGTGCTCTGAGGAGGACTTCATCACCGACCCGTTCGAAATATACATATTGGCGGGCGCTATCCGTACTGATTGTGCCTTTACCTGTCTGAATGCCAGATACCTTAACTTGCCAGACAAATTCACGCTCGAACTGATCTTCAGGGATTTCAAAATAAACTTTACCTTCAACAAGATGCGTTGTGAAAACTCCTTGGCGCGTTATGGCTTTGTCCGTGATTACATCTTCATAAGGTTTGATTTTTGACTTTTTCTTATCGTCATCTTTTTTATCGGTTTTACTGTCATCGTCACCATTTTCGGCATTTTGAGCCGCTTCTGGGAGATCATTAGCATGCGCTAGGTTAGGTTTTGTATGTATAAATGCTGAATATGCTGCAAGGCTTAAAAGAAGTGAAAGTGGCCCCAAATATTTCATGATATATCCTTTAGTTTTTAGAGGGTTTTAGGTTGTCTAAGTTCCATTCAAGGTGCGTGCAAGCGCATTATCTGTAGCAGCTGTATTTAAAGCCGTATTGGTCTTTTGGCGAAATTTAACTGACGGATTTTTAAAACTTTAAGTGTTTTGATATTAGATTGATTTGTCATACGCAGAACATAAATTCCCTATGCTATCGCGCAGTTAACACTATATTTTTTTAAAAATGTACCAGCTTTCGAAAATTTAACTGACTCTTTGAGGCAAAACGGCCTAAAACTTGCTAAGAGAAGACGGGGCTTAATGTGGGTATGTGGAGGCAGCTATGCTGAATGTGAAACCAATTTTGAAAGTGACAATGATCGCATCTTGTTTGGCAGGCTTGCCCATCAATGCGGCGCAAGCGCAATTTGGCGATGTTAGCCCTGTCTTGCTGATTGAAAGTGGGCCGTCTGATAATCCTGATTATCGCCGTATGGTGTTTGTGAAATACCTCGCTGGAACGCGCGTTGGCGTAAATTATGCTGCCTATAATCGTACAGAATTCATCCAGACGCCCAATGTGACGCCAGCTAATATTATTACAGCTTGCGCGAACGGCACGCCGACATCTTTGCGCGAAATTAAGTCTTTCCAGAAAGATGAAGCTAAACGCAAACGGGCAGGGCAAGCTCCAGAACTAAAACGATTTTGTATTAAAAATGTCCAGAAATGGGAAGGCGGAGGCCGCGATAAATATCTTGACCCAATTTTTGATGGCATGCCTTATGCCAGTACGCTCAAAGCGCAATGATAGATTAACCCAGTTTCAGACTGGGTTTTTTCTTGTCAAAATTTAATGGTTATTTGATTGACTACATTCGTAGTCACATGTATGGACTACATATGTAGTCAATAATGAGAGATGCTCTTATGAAATCCCGTATCACGCAATCTGAACTTGATGTTATGGATGTTCTTTGGGCCGAGAGCCCATTAGCAGCGGCGGATGTAGTGCATAAATTATCAGGTTCTAAAAATTGGAACCCGCGGACGGTAAAGACATTATTGGCGCGTCTTGTTGAAAAGAAAGCCTTAACAACACAAGCTGATGGCCGCCGTTATCTGTATAGCCCGCTTGTGTCGAAAGATGACTATGCGGCCAAAGCTGCGAGAAGTTTGTCCAACCGCTTATTTGGCGGCCGCGCGGCGCCGCTTGTTGCGCATTTGGCAGGCGCTGATGGTCTATCCGAAGATGACATAGCCGAGCTTGAAGCTTTAATCGCAAATATGAAAAATATGGATATAAAATCGTGAGCGCTGATGGGGTGTTAGATTGGGCAATACAGACAGGGATAACTGTCAGTATTTTGGTCGCCTGTATTTTATTTATACGCCGAGCAGTCGCGCGGCGTTTTGGGGCAAGTGCAGCCTATGCCTTATGGCTCTTGCCGCTTATTCGCTTATTTATGCCGCCAATGACTTTGCCATCTATCTTGACAGATTGGATAGTCACGCCGCCCGAACCTTTGGTGCAATCTGTCCCGATTCAAGCGGTTCCGTTTGACGCATTATTGGGCCCCATAGCGGCGAGCCCTGCGCAATCTCATCTGGATATGAGTAGCGTCATTATAGCCATTTGGCTTATCATTGCCGCTGTGTGGTTTGGCTATCAGATATTAAACCATTTATATCAAATACGTCTTTTACGCCTAAAAACGCGCCCTGTGAGCGCAGAATTACGACCTGCTATCGAAGCGGCGATGGCAAAATTGCCTATAAAGACATGCCCTGAAATTCGGATGTCGCCAGATGGGCTTGGCCCAATGGTGACACGGTTTTGGCGTCCTATGATTATTCTACCGCAAGATTTTACGCAAAAATATAATGCCGCGCAGCAGAACTTTGCTTTGATACATGAAATGGCGCATATCAAACGATTTGATTTATGGGCGGCATTTTCTGTCCTTGTCTTTCGCGCGCTAAATTGGCCCAATCCATTGATTCATTACGCCGCGCATAAGTTTCGTATAGACCAAGAAGCGGCCTGTGATGCCTATCTGTTAAGCCGGTTGGGCGAAGATAAAACGACAAAACAAGATTATGCTCGCACCTTGGTTCAAGCGGCAAAACAGTCACCTAAACACGCCATTAATGCACCGCTGGGGCTGGCGTTCACTCAATCTGTAAATGATGATATTGAAATTTCAAAAGGAGAGAAACGTGAAACTATTTAATCTAGGGGTTGATGACCCTTTAACTCTTGGCATGGCACATCCATTGGCAGAACGTGTTGAAATTTTACAAGATACGCCATCGAGTCAATCCATGTCTCGGCGTGTCACTGCGGCCATTCTTTTAGGCGGAGCGTTTGTGTCAGCGCCCTTGACCTTAGCCTCAAATAAAGCGCCTGCGCCGCAAGCCGAAGAACTGGCGGGTAAGGCTGGAGCCGATACAAATACATTTGTTTTAAAATCAAGAGCGATTATCAAATCTGATGACAAACATGGCCAGTTTGAATTTCATAATGAAGATGGGCGCGTGCAAGCTTACCGTATTGATGAAAACGGCGTTAAATCGGAAATTAGTCCAAGTGAGCTAGAGGGGCTGAATATAGAGGTGATTAAAGGTCTTGAAGGGTTAAAATCTTTAGAGAGTTTAAGGTCTTTAGAAGGCTTAAGCGCCTTGGAAGGCTTAAAGTCATTAGAAGGCTTAAAGAGCTTGAAGGTTTTGAAAAACTTGCAAGGGTTTGAAGACCTAGAAGATATGAAAATTATACTGAGCGATATGGACGGTATTGACGATGAGAAAATTGCAGAAATCGTTGCAAAAGTTGAAGCTAATATAGAAAATTTTGAAGGCGGTAAGAGCTTTAGTTTCACCCTTGATGAAGATTTTGAATTTGATGGGGATAATGCTGCCTATATTGAAAGATTGGCCAAATTAAATGACGGGCAGCTTTCAGATGACGTTTCGGGCCAATTCCAGTTCATTATTAAACAATCGCATGAAGCGCAATTAGAGGGCTTATTAGGCGCGGCCACCAAAATGGTTGAAAGCGCGCAAGAAAGCTCGAAATCTGCCGGAAATGCAGATCGTGATCTGGCACGGGTAGAGCGCGAATTGGCTAAGGCGCTTAAGGCACTGGAAAAAGCGGAAAAAGCGTTAAGTGAAACACAGGCGCAGACATATCCGCAAAAATAATATGACGCATTATTTAACATGCCACATTATTTAGGAATGCGTAAAACGCCTACATCGTCTTTTCAATGCCCCCTACGGTTAGAGATATAGGCGCAAAGCAGGGCGAGATTCGTCCTGCTTTTTTATATTTTGCATGAAAAAGCTTATATTTTGGCCCCAGCAAAAATGAAAATTCGTATAGCTTACCATAAAGCCACTTGGTAAAGTCTCACTTCACCCCTAAATATAAAGCTATGAAAAAGTCTATTACAGCTCTATTAGGATCCGCGCTTATATTGGGCGGCGTGCCAGCAACAGCGCAATTCTTTGAGCCAGCACCGACGAAAATCGTGCCAGAGAGCAATCTGCAAGTGCAGCTCTCATACTCCCCAGTTGTCAAAGATACCGCGCCGGCTGTGGTCAATGTTTTTACTTCGCGCACAGTCTTGCGCAGAACGCGCTCGTCCTTTTTCGATGAAATGTTTGGCGCACGCCGCGCCCCGCAAGAACGCACGGAAAACTCGCTTGGTTCGGGTGTTATTGTGCGCGGTAATGGCGTGATTGTTACCAATGCCCATGTCGTAAAAGGCGCGGATGAGCTACGGGTTGTTTTAAATGATCGCCGTGAGTTTGAAGCCAAAATTGTGGCGCAAGACGAAGAAACAGACCTTGCCGTTTTGCAAATCGATACAGATGGCGAAATCTTGCCAAGCTTGCCTTTGAGCGTGTCCGATCTTGAAATCGGTGATATTGTCTTGGCGATCGGTAATCCATTTGGTGTTGGTCAAACTGTAACCAGCGGCATTGTCTCGGCTTTGGGGCGAACCAATGTGACGGATGTATCAAGCTTTATCCAAACGGATGCCGCGGTTAACCCAGGTAATTCCGGCGGCGCTCTTGTCAATTTATCAGGTGAGCTAATCGGTGTAAATACGGCGATTTTCTCACGCTCTGGCGGCTCAAATGGGATTGGTTTTGCCATACCTGCCGAACTTGTATCGCGGGCGGTGGATAGCGCTTTATCGGAAGGACGTATTGTGCGCCCGTGGATTGGCGCGCGCACAAATAGCGTTGATGCCACAATGGCGGCTGCGCTGGGCATTGACCGCGCGCGCGGGACTGTCATTAATGAAATTCTACGCGGCGGCCCAGCAGATAAGGCAGGGCTAGAAAAAGGCGATGTTATCCTGTCGGTTGACGGGACGGACATAAATGATGATAGCGGCCTGCGCTTTAAGCTGGCGACTTTAAAACGCGGAACATCTGCGAATATTCGCTATTTTCGTGATGGCCGTGAAGCGAGCCGCAAAGTGCGTGTGGATACACCCCAAGAAAACCCGAAGCGTGATGAGCGCGAAATTGACACACAAAGCCCGATTGACGGTGCGATGATTGTCAATATGAGCCCCGCTTTAGGCGAAGAATTAGGCTTTGACCCCTATGTGTCAGGTGTATTGGTAAGCCAGATAAAACGTAACACCTTTGCCAGTGCAAACCGCTTGCGTCCCGGCGATTTAATTACGGAAATTAACGGAACAGAAGTCACCTCCACGCGCCAGGTTGAAAGCCTGCTATTATCGGAGAGATATACAGGAAATTGGAATATCCAAATTGACCGTAATGGGCGTATCGGAACATTGCCGCTGCGTTATGTCCCATCCGCAGATCGTTAAATTTCAGATGCGCAAATATTGGCGCGTCAACATTTTAGCCAATATGCCTATTTTATAAGGTGGTTTTTTGTAGCGCATAGCCGTCTCTTCGCTTAGAGGGTTGCCCATGAGTTCTGTTCTATATGTTGCCCTTGGCGGCGCGCTTGGTGCATCAGGCCGCTATTTGCTTGGCCTAGCTACGCTGCGCATATTCGGCGCTGGGTTTCCGATGGGGACACTCGCCGTCAATGTTATCGGTAGCGCGCTCATGGGTATTTTATTGGGTTACTTAAACAGTAAAGGTAGCGAAAATGAGAGCTTGCGGCTTTTTATTGGAGTAGGCCTACTTGGGGGATTTACCACATTTAGCGCATTTTCTTTAGAGAGTATATTCATGTTAGAGCGCAAAGCTTATGGCGCATTTGTGAGCTATATTGGGCTATCTGTTGGGCTATCATTATTGGCGCTCCTTGCAGGTCTATGGCTCGCGCGCGGGATATATTCGGCATGAGCGGTGTTCAGCAAATTACAGTGATTGAAACCGATGCAGGCTCGCGGCTTGATCGGTGGTTTAAACGGCAATTTCCACATGTTGCCCATGGCCGCGTTGAAAAACTTTTGCGCACGGGACAACTCCGTGTTGATGGGAAGCGGGCCAAAGGCAATCTGCGTATAGAGGCAGGGCAGATTATTCGCATCCCGCCGCTCCCAGAGCCTACACATCAAAATGAAAAAGCCCCTGTCAGCGGGCCAGATAAGTCTTTTATTCGTGGCCTTGTGATTTACGAAGATGCTGATCTGCTCGCGATTAATAAACCTGCGGGTATAGCTGTGCAGGGCGGAACAAATACAACGCGCCATATTGACGGTATGCTGCCTGCGCTGGGTGAGGGGTGCCGGCTTGTGCATCGCCTTGATCGGGACACATCAGGTGTCTTGTTAATTGCCAAATCTGCCGCATCTGCGAAATGGGCAGGTAGGGCATTTCAATCGCGCCGCGCGGAGAAGATTTATTGGGGGATTACCAATGGGGTGCCTAAACCCAATGCTGGCGAGATTAAAGGTTATATGGCCAAAGGCCGTTTGGATAACCGTTTTGGCAATATTCATGAAGGTAAAGAAGTCATGGAAGCTGTGCGTCACGGCGCGCCGGGTGCAAAACATGCTCGCACATTATATCAAACTCTCTCCCAAGCTGGGCAGCGCGCAGCCTGGGTGTCTATGATGCCGCTCACGGGGCGAACGCATCAACTTCGTTTACATATGCAGCTTTTAGGGGCGCCTATCGCTGGTGATCCTAAATATATGACAGATCGCCCTATGCCGGGCGGGCTTGAAACGCGGCTACATCTGCATGCGCGGTCTTTAACTTTGCCGCGCGAGGGTCAAGACCCGCTGACGATTTTGGCGCATTTACCAAAGCATATGCAAATTGCCTTTGAGACTCTTGCTTTTAATCTACGCGAAGATGAGGTCGATTGGGAGGGGTTGCAGTGATGACAGACGGATCTGCAACCCACAGTCTCCCTGATATTAAAAACAAAGCGAAAGGCATCGCGAAGCGATTTTATAAAGATGTGAGTATCGGCGCGGTTGATGGCGGCTATGTTGTTTTGCTCGATGGTCGCCAACTGAAAACACCAAGCCAGCAAAATAAGCAGCTATTATCTGTACCAACACGGCATATATCAGAGCTGATTGCCGCAGAATGGGCCGCGCAGGGCGAAGATATTTTACCGCTGACGATGCCTGTGACGCGGCTTATCAATGTTGCGATAGAGCGAACGCCGGACACCCGTGCTGACTTAATTGCAGAGGCGCGCAAATATACAGCTACGGATTTGCTGTGTTACCGCAGTGATGAAACGCGTCTATATCTGGAATATCAAGCCAAGCATTGGGACCCAATCTTGGCATGGGCCGGGCAGCGTGGTGTGGCGCTAGAGACAACGCTAGGCCTTAAAGTTATTGCGCAAAAGGAGACGGCCTTAGAAACAGTGGCTGATTATGCGCGTGAGTTAGATGATATTAAACTCACATTATTCGTGCATTTGATTGCAACATTCGGCTCTGCGGTTCTGGCCTTGGCGGTGATGGAAACGCATATAAGCGGCGCGGCGGGCTTTGAGTTATCGCGCCTTGATGAAATTTGGCAGATCAAACATTGGGGACAAGTGGATGATGCCAAAGACCGAACGGATGCTATTTGCGCCGAAATTATGGCTTTGTGCCGATTATTGGAGAGTTAGAATATGGCTGAACCTGTTATTGTAAAAGAACGCCTTGGCGGAAAATATACGCAAGATGTGACGACGACGCGCAATCATCGTCTCTATGCCGATGAACCTGTCAGTTATGGCAGCTCTGATCTTGGGCCATCGCCATTCGAGTTTTTAAGCGCTGGGCTTGGGGCTTGCACAAATATGACTATGCGTATGTATATTGAGCGCAAAGGCTGGTCGGTTGAGACGCTTGAAGTCAAAGTCTCGCACAAGAAAGTTGCGCGCGGTGATGCGCCGCCGCAAGATGTTTTTACTCGTGAAATCATCATTGAAGGGGATGTGGATGCGGCGCAACGGGCGCGGATTTTAGAAATTGCAGATAAATGCCCTGTCCATAAAACCCTCGAAGCCAATAGCCATATTGAGACGACATTAAACGCCTAAAGGGTATAATATGAAGCCAATTATAAACCTCATGCTCTCGCCGTCTGGGCGAATTGGGCGGAAAACTTACTGGATGGCCTTTGCCGGGTTTATTGGGTTTTTTCTTTTGCTGAATTTTCTAATGGATCACGTTACCCCGCAAAGCGCGGTAGAGTTTTGGCTAGGGCTGGCTTATGTCTTTTTGTTGTTCCAAATTATGTATAGTGTTTACGGTAAGCGCTTACACGATATGGGACGAACATTTTGGCCGCTGACGGGTTGTCTTGTTTTAACGCTTTCGATTTTAATTATAGGTATATTAGCGTTTGGCGGATCGGAATATTTTACTGAGTTTTCTCAATATGACCGTAAAGACACGATTGATCCTGAGCGGCGCGAGGCCATCATACAGGCCTATCAACCACGCCTAAAAGAGAGTGAAAAGGTATTAAAGCCGATTCTTTTAAGCCTTTGGGTAGGATTCACGTTATGGTTGGGCGTAGCCAAAAGTGATGAAAAAACAAACATTTATGGCCCACCGCCTTAAAATATTTAGATGGTTGATAACGATTTCTCTTGATTTTTTGTCATTATCCGTCAAGATTTATTGATAAACAACAATTTTGAAGGGGATTCTTATGGGCAATTTATTATTTTCACCAAGCGGGCGAATTAACTCGGGCGACTTTATGAAGGGGGTTACTCTTATAGTCCTAATTACATTAGGTGTGGGGCTTTTACCTGTTATATCATCAGCTTTGGCAATTTTGAGTATTTTGACCTTAGTGTTTTTGTGGTGCTGGGTTGTGTTATGGGTAAAGCGTTATCACGATGGTGGTAAATCAGGTTGGATGTGTCTTCTTCCAATTATCGTTTACATTGTTTTGGCCACGATTATGAGCATGATTTTGCCAGCTATGTTTACAGACCCTGAGGCTGCTGCTGCTATTGAAGAGGCCGCGACGGCTGCCGCTGAAGCTGGTGACTTTGGAGCAATGTTTAAAGCTGCATCAGGCGGAGCTATGTCAACGGTTGGTAAAATTGTCGTGCCTCTTATAGGCGCGGCTTTGTCTTACGGTATAGCCTTCCTATTTAACGGAATGATCAAAGGCGATGCCCACGATAATCAATTCGGGCCGCAAACTTAAAACCTATACCAATGAATTAAAACTCGCCTGATTTTGGTCATGGCGGGTTTTTTATGGCCTAGATTAAAGCCGCAAGACGGGCTTTAATCCAATATAATTGTCGGCGAGAAAATCTCTTCAAAGTGCGCGCGTAATATATCATCTACGCTCGTCATATCGGATATTTTACCCAGAGCCTCAAGGCTCGTCACGCCATGCTCTGTGATCCCGCAGGGGACTATACCTGAAAAATGCGATAGGTCTGGCGCAACGTTTAAGCTTATGCCGTGAAAGCTCACCCAGCGGCGCAAACGCACGCCAATCGCTGCGATTTTTTCCTCACGTCCATCTCCATGTTCTACCCAAACCCCTACGCGGCCTGCACGGCGATCTGTGATGACCTCCAGTTCTGCCAGCGTTTGAATAAGCCATTGCTCCAGCCCGTGAATGAAACTGGCTACGGATCGCCCGCGTGTGCGCAAATCCAGCATAACATAGGCCACACGCTGCCCCGGCCCGTGATAAGTATATTGGCCGCCGCGTCCCGCTTTAAACACATCAAAGCGGTCTGGCGCGACAAGATCGCTCGGGTCAGCGCTCGTGCCAGCGGTATAAAGCGGCGGATGTTCTAAAAGCCAAACCAATTCGCGCGCCTGACCAGCTGAGATGGCTTTAATCCGGGTTTCCATGAAGGCAAGGGCGTCAGGGTAAGGGATAAGCGCGTAGCTAACCCGCCATTCAACATCCTCTGCCGTTTTTAATTTTGTAATGTCGATCATGGGGTCTTATGGCGTGGTTTGTGTGAAATTTAAAGCTTCACAAATCAACTTTCCATAGTTATACGGCCCGTTCTACTGGTCTTTATGACAAAGCCTTTGGCAAAAATGTGCGGCCGTGGCGGAATTGGTAGACGCGCAGCGTTGAGGTCGCTGTGGGGTAAAACCCGTGGAAGTTCGAGTCTTCTCGGCCGCACCATTTATTTCGGATTCAGTCCGGTTAAGTTATTGTAAAACCTCAATAAATTACCCGACATCCTGCATTCTCCCGAGATTTCCTGATATTTTGTGCCTCATTTTGTGCTACAAAAGGAGCTACACTATGGGTGTTATGCGGGACTTGAATCAGTATCTCAAGCTGCGGGGCAACCGTTGGCATTACCAGCGCCGAGTGCCCACTGAGTATGCCTCGGTTGATGATAGAGGCGTCATTCGTAAGGCCCTGAAAACGCAATCGCTTGAGGTTGCCCGCGCGAGACGCGACGCGCTTGTGGAAGCCGACGATCAGTATTGGATGAAACTCTCGCTTCAAGGGGACATGCCGCCGGATATGGCTGTAAGCCTTTACAGGGCTGCGAGACAGCGTGCGATGGCCCGTGGCTTTATCTATTCACCCGCTGCTGAACTCGCTGATGTCGCCTCTCTGGCCGACATCATGCAGCGTCTGCAATCTATCCCCACCAAACCGGAACCCAGCACAGTTGAGGCAGAGGCCGTGCTCGGATTAGTCGAGCGGCCATCTGTGAAAATCAGCAAAGCCATGGAAATCTATTGTGACGAAATTGCTGTGAGTGAATTGCTTGGAAAATCAGAAGAACAAAAAAAATCTTGGCGCAAAGTCAAAATGCGTGCCCTTAACAATTTCATCAAAGTGGTCGGCGATGTGCCTATGCACAAAATCACGCGCGAACACGCTCGTAAATATTACAATTGGTGGGCGGCGCGTGTCGCGCCAAAAGATGGGTCAAAACCGCTAACGACAAACAGTGCCAATAGAGACCTCGGCAACATTCGAAAGCTCTATCGAGAACATTGGGAATATGAGGGCGATGAGAACCGGGAAAACCCGTTTCGTAATTTGAACTTTGCAAAGCAACCACCAAAAGACGTGCCATGCTTTTCTGACGAATTTGTGCGGACACGTTTCTTAGAGCCGGGTATATTTCAGGGGTTAAACGCGGAAGCCACGCTAATCGTCTACGCGATGATTGAGACAGGCTGCCGTCCCAGTGAGTTGTCAAACATAATGCCAGAGAACATCATTTTGGATGCAGACGTGCCTTACATTCAGATACGCTCACGAGCAGACCGCCAATTGAAAGCGGTGGCGTCATCGCGGGACATTCCACTTGTGGGATGCGCGCTTGAAGCCTTTAAGCGCGCTCCGAATGGCTTTCCGCGTTACCGCAATAAGGGCAACCACATGTCTAAAGCAATTATGGATGCGCTGCGCGTTCGCGGCCTGCAGGCCACGCCAGACCATCGGCTTTATTCGCTACGACATTCGTTCGAGAAGCGGATGCTTGAGGCGGGGCTGGACTACGGATTACGGTGTTTACTTATGGGCCACAAGAACTCGCGGCCCAGCTATGGTGATGGTGGTTCGATGGTCTATCGGCGTGATGAACTCTTGAAAATTGCTCATCCAATATGCAATCAATTCGTTGAAGCCTTGCCTTTGGTTGATATCCGCTAGGACTACTCCGCTTGCTATGGAAGAGGTTGGCCGTGAACTGAGCATGCTTTCACCATTTTAGTTCACGGGTGCGACGGGCTAAGATGAAACAGTAGGCAATATTGTAAGTGATTTGTAACCGGCAGATTCGGAAATACAAATTTGGAATATGCTTGATTTAGACGATTTCGACATAACCTATGAGCTCGGCACTATAACTTCCCTCGCCATCTACCGCACCTTTATGACGAAGTTCACGTTGAAGTGTCGGTTCAATCACAGTCGCAAATATCGAGATACGCTCTTCATCGGAAAGCGGAGATATCGCCGTCGGAAGGTCGATGTAAGACTTGGCAGATCTCTCAACTGATGGCAGTCGCGTCCCGTCTTTATGAACTGCGATTGTTTGAACCGTTGTGCGTCGCTCTCCGCCTTTTCCACTGCTCTCCACTCGCCAAAAGCATAGAAAGGCAGTTTGCCCATCCTGGCTTTGCACACTTATGCTGAGCGTTTCAGGAGCAAGGTTTCGCCATCGTATGAGTTCGTCCTGCACGAGGGGGTGGTCAATACCAAGCAGCTCCACGGCTTCAGTGTTTGTTGCGGTATCTCGATCAAGCGTGAATGTGACGTCATTTCGATTTTGAAGGCCCGTCAAAACGTATGTATGAGGGTCATGTTTGACTAAGGATTGACCCCGATCCGAAACAGAGGCTGCCATGAATTCAACAATGCGGCTTAATCCCGAGCTTGTGTCCGAAAGGGGTTGATAGTCGTCTAAACTAAAGCCGTCCAAATCTTGGAAAAGGTCAAAAACGACTTCACGGGCTTCCCTAGCATTGGAAAGTGCAGCCTCTAACTCCACCGATGTTCGTTCGAGCGACGGATCAGATAGTGCGTCTTGATATAGTTTGTCATAATTCAGCTTCTCAGAAAGCTGCCCCAAAATTTGAGAGCGCAAATCTTCAGCTACGTTGCCTTGATCGTCTACCTTTCCAAGCGTTCGTCCAATTTCTGTAAGTTTGTCATCGAGAAGCAGAAATATTTTCCCCTCAATCGTGTCGGACAATACCAAATTGTAGACTTGGGCCGTGTGAGCTTGGCCATATCTGTGGATACGTCCAATGCGTTGCTCCATGTCCATCGGGTTCCAAGGAAGGTCGAAGTTGAACAACACCCGAGCAAATTGAAGATTTATGCCTTCACGACCTGCAGCCGTGCAAATCAGAACGCGAGGACCGTCTTTAAGTCGAAAGCGCTTTTCTGCTGCCGATTTTGCGCCATGGTCGCCACCCTTAAGCACGGCAACTCCTTGACCTGGATACTGCTCTTCAATCTCACGCGCGATGAGGTCAACAGTTCCCAAATAGGTGGCAAATATTACAATTTTCTCGTCCGAATTTTGCCGCCATAAAGTTCCAAGTCCGTCTAAGAGTTTCTGAACTTTCGTTTCGCGCTGCTTTGGAAACTGCCCAAGTAAGTCCGCTATTCGGAGGCGCTCTTCGGGGAGGTGTAAGTCAACAACATCAGAAATCGAATCTTCAATTATTGATGCAGAGAATTCGTGACCGTCTTCGTCAGAAGCCATCGCTAGAGCTTCTTCATCCAGCTTTTTTAGCAGCTTATATTTGAGGTCAGACATCACGCGGTCGGCTTCGCTTCGGCCCATTATACCTTTTGATAGTTTCCATTCCGCATGGATAATCTCACGCGCTTCATCATAAAGGCGTTCACGATTTTCAATATCCAATTCTCGGTCGCGAAGATGGGCTTCGTGCAAAGTGAGCATCAGCATCCGTCGCTTCAACGTCCGCCTCACGGCTGCGAAACTTGACGCAGCTATTTTTTGGAAAATGGCCATTAAAAACCCAAGAGCTCGTCCTTGATTGCCTTGCCGTTTTGCAAGGTCAAATCCATCACGAAGATAATCGCGCAGCGCCTCATAGAAGCGCCGCTCCTCTTCGTTCATTAGGAAGGCTTCGGTATGAACGCCGCGCCGTGCAAAGAGCGGTTCGCCGTCAGGCTTACAAGCATCAGCCTTTGTTCGGCGGAACATAACCGTGTTCAATCTGTGCCGATTGTGAACCATCTCTTCAGGGTTTCCAAAAAGTGTTGAATCTAGGAGCTGAATAATCATCCAGAACCGGAAATGGTTTCCTTGGTGCGGCGTTGCGGACAATAGGAGCAGGTCGCGGGAATGAGACTTCAGCGCTTCTCCGAGCTTGTAATTCTCCGTTTTTCTAACTTTACCTCCATTTTTGTGCGCAGTCAGATGATGGGCTTCGTCGAAGACAACCAGATCCCATGGGTCTGCGGCCAACAGCTTTTTAATCCGGGACGGGCGTTTAAGTGTGTCTATACTCGCAATCAGCCGATCATGTTTTGCAAAGGCGTTGGTTTTTCTGTCGGTGATATCACCCTCGGACCCGAAGACTTCAAAATTCAAATTGAAGACATCATTTAGCTCATGGTGCCAATTATTGACGAGTCCAGCAGGCACGACCATTAACGCGCGGCTCAATTCTCCCCGGCTTGCCAATTCGCGAAGCACCAACGCGGTTTCAATAGTTTTTCCTAAGCCGACCTCATCCGCAATAAGGTAACGGCGGGGAGATGCCGTCGCGATGCGGTGAGTTAGAACAACCTGATGCGGCAGTAAATCAATACGAGCGGATGTTAGAGCAGAAGCGCTTTCCATGACGGGAAGCGCATGAGCCTCATGAGACAACCAGATATTCCGGGCCCGATTCTCGTCCGCTTCAACATTTCTCAAAATACGTTCTGTGCGCGATATTTCAGACTGAACGCTCGACAAAGGAACGCGCCGTTCTCCGACGGAAAAGAAAGCCCTGACATAGCCGTCCGATACTGCATCCAGTATGACGCCAGCTCCAAAATCAGGATGAGAGATTCTTTCACCGGGATTGAGAGTTTCGCTATCGGTCATCATCCACCAGTCTATGTTATACGAAGATGGAAATAGCCGGCAGGTTTGGCACCGCCTTCCATCAGAATCTCTTGAGGGTATTCGCGCGCTTCTCCCCAAAGCAGGCGTCCAAATTCAATATTCTGATCACGGTAAGAGGCCTGACACTTCCAACGTATGGCGTCACTTGCCATGTCAGCGTGGAAGCGTCTCTCGCCGCCTGGAAGCCAAAACACCAAGGCAGCTTCTCCTGAATAAGCGTCTTGGAAAGATAGAATGATTGACTTCAAATCAGTGCCGAGCCACGCATCTCCATCCTGCGGAGACATGAGATCAAGACAGGCATCGAGCCCTGCGACGACAACAGTTTGATCGTCATTGCAAGGAAGTGTTTCGGGCCAAGATCTGCTTGCACGAACCAATTCTCGAAGGCTCCAGACCTCGCTTGGTTTTGCGACGCAGTTGAGCGCATCATCGTCCCAAACCCAGCTTACGCCGCGCCGTTGCCAGACTGTGTCTGTTAGCTGCTTCATGCTCCATCCTCCTGAAACAGAGACATCTGAGCAACGGCAGCCTTATTCGCTTCCGCCCAACTATTGTAGATTGTCATCGCGCGAGACGAGGCGTTTCGCATAGTCTGATTTGGGGCGCGTTTCGCCAGCCATTCCAATAGCCGTTTCAAAGCGGCGTGAGGTTTGAAGTTCTCATTCTTGAGTGTGTCGGAAGCGTTGATGCCGCTGCCGTCATAACATGAGCCGATAAGAACCAAGGCTTGGTCAAGATCAGACGTAAGTCGCCGCTTGTGCTTGCCTTGCCAGTCTTGTGCAAATTCCAGCGGATCAGCGAAATGAAAGACCTTCTTTTCCTCATACGCCCAATCGCGTCCTGTAAACTCGTCAGGGGCTATGCCTGATCCGCGCATCATCTTCTGCATTTGATCTCGGGCGACTTCCGTCTTGCCGTCGAAAATGCGCAGGAACTGGCGAGTAATCGGCTCAGCGTTGAGCGGAGGTGGCTCAGATCCCTGGGACGAATCCTCGTCAATGAGCTGATTGATACCGACCAAAGCATCTTTAACGGAAATCGCGCGCCCTTCATCAACATAGACTTTACCATAATGGCGGGAGAAATATTCCAGCGCTTTACCTCGGCGGATCACTTGCAAATCGGCAGCAGGTAAGCCCGCTTTTGCGTGGTTTTCAAGCATGCCTTGAAGCTGTTTGACATCCGCCAGCACTTCACGCCGCATACGGCCCCAGCTTACCTCCTTAGGCTCTTCGGTTCGTTTTCGGCAAACATGGATGATGTCGTATTCAATCGTCTTGGAACCGAACTCGCCATCTCCCTTCGTTTCGTCCGACCTGATGGGGTAGGTTGCTTCGAGGTAAAAGCCTGAATCAAACAGTGACTCCAGCACTGACACCCAAGGAGCATCCTCGCTGTGATGAAACGTAAAGGCCAGCATGCCGCCTGGCTTCAGCGCGCGGTGCGCTTCCGCCCAACAAGCAGTTAGGAGCCGCTGATAAAATCCGTCGGGGTCTTCTGGTTCGCGGGCTTTATTGGCAACCGCTTCCATGGATTTTGGCGTGTATTCCGGACCGAAAATATCGGGGTATTTTTCCTTCAGAGGAAGGCGCATCCAGACATAGAAGAAGTCAGAAAGTTCGGAGTAATGCAAGAGCCCACCAAATGGGGGATCGGTGATGACGAGGTCTAATGAACTATCCGCATAATGCTCTAATTCTGTTGATGAGGCTTGAAGGACATCAGCACCGATCAAAGGATCACCAGCATAAACTTTCTCACTTTTGCCGGATGTTTCTGATGCAATTTCTGGGTGTGTACGCCGCAATGTCTCAACACTTACGGCCTCCCATGGGTGAATGGCCCATTCCCGCGCCTGAATAGCGCCTTCGGTGCTTGATGCCCAATTTCCTCGTCCCAAACTCGCAAAAACGCAATTTTCTATTAGTGTAGATTTGGGATGATAATTGTTGTTTGAGAACATTGGTTCTGGGGTGTCGCGCTGAGGGTTCCAAAAACTAAACAGGCATTGATTTCTTAAATACTGTTGGAAGCCTCCGATAATAAATTCTCTGGTTTTCCAATCGTAGTCTCCAACTTCCAATATCGCTTTCAAAAGCTGCGTATGAACGAGGAGTTGGCGCGGGTTGAACATCGTCCACCAATGCGTAAACCCGTGATTTGGAACGCCACCCTGCAAATGATGCGTCATAAAGCCATATGGGAGCTCCGATTTAGGCCAAAGATCTGCTAAATCAGTCTCTTTGCGGCGATCCCACTCCGCTTGCGCTGCGTCATACTGTTCGGCCAGTCGTTCCTTATAGGGTAAGAAGTATCGCCCGCCATATGGCACCTTCTCTTCTTTTCGATGTGGTGAAAAGGCTTGCACAGCATAACCAGCCATTGGGCCGGTTTTTTTGCTGGCTTTAATTGTTTTGAGAACGTCCTGAACCGTACCGCATGAGCCGCAAGCATAATTAGATTTCTTGGGCACCGTTCCGCCGTCTTTCCCGGTTTCAAACGTCACATTCGTTTCTGGGCAGGTCACGGAGTCAGGTAAGGCACCGCGCACCTCCAAAAGTCGTAATTTGGATGCACGTTCGGCGTCCCAGGCAATTGTATCTTTGACGCTGTCCTGGGCCGAACCTCCAAACTCCGTCCCATCGGCGGCTGTTTTTGGGCTGCCCGCCAGCCATTCGGGATGGACAAGCAACGTCAGATTGACCTTCTTGTTCTTGCCTTTGCCGAGCTTGGCAATTTCGACATGACCGCAGCTTGGACAAATGCAGTGACCTTTGGGGCTGAGGATTGAGTATGGCGTTTCAGACGGCGCGACGTAGAGCGGGACATCAGGG
>CALFUN010000032.1 GCA_937929915.1 uncultured Caulobacterales bacterium
AGCCGCAAGATGATAGCGAACCTATGGACTATATCAGTGTCAAACTTGACGGTCCGGAAATGGACAAGCCTATCAATGCGGCATTGTTTGCCCGCGAAGACGGCGCTGACTTGGTATGGTCTCGTCCCAAGCCTCAATAGATCTATACGAAACGCAGCTCCGCGCGTTTACCTAAGGCACGCGCCAGCTTCTCAATTGTTGCTGGCGTGGGCCATTGACCGCTTTCGAGCCTTGAAACTTGGGCTTGCGTCATGCCGGCTTTTTCGGCGAGCTGCGCTTGTGTAAGGCCCGCTTCGGCCCGCGCTTTAATCATCGCGCTGGCTACCGCATATTCTGGAGTCAATTCATCATAAGCCGCTTTGTTTTTGGGATCTGCCAAAAACTCTGATTTCATATCTTTGAAAGTCTCAGTTTGTGTACTCATGGTTCAAATCCTTTCATGCGGTTTCTAGCTTTTATCAATTCTTGCTTAGGCGTTTTCTGGGCCTTTTTCACAAAGGCCGAACAGACGATGATACGTTTGCCGACAACCGTAAAATAAATGGCCCGCGCTATTCCGCTTTTTCCTTTCATTCTCATTTCCCACAATCCGCCTTCGAGATGACGCACGTGCGGCATGCCCACTTGTTGCGGGCCATGTTCAGTGAGCATATCGCCAATGTGAAAGAACCTCGCTTGTAGGTCGCGAGGCAGTGATTTAACTTCGCGCTTTGCGGCGGGTAGGGCTTCAATTGTCCACTTACTCATATATCATAAGTGATATAATGCAAAAGTGTCATTTTGTCAAACCAAAGCAAATTTTTGAACGCAATTATGACGTCATGAGTTTGTCAGACCAGAGACTATGATTCGCTTTGATTGTGATCCCGATTGCTCGTTTATTGAGAAGTCTTACAGAGCTTTAATGTTAGAGAAATGCACCTCAATACCGTAGAAATCACCGGCAATTGGTCCCTATTTGGTCCCTTGGGTTTTTCAGCCTAATTTTACGATTTTTAAAAATCGCTTAAGCCATTGATTTTATTAAGAAAAATGGTGCCCCCACACGGACTTGAACCGCGGACCCCCTGATTACAAATCAGGTGCTCTACCAGCTGAGCTATAGGGGCACTGGTAGCATAGGATTTAAGATGCGCCGTTTAGCGGTGAGAGCTCTGTCTGGCAAGTCTATATTCTACATTTATATGATTTTTTTTCATTTCCTTTCATATCACTGTTTATCGCCCTAAAATTTATCACTAAGGCATTGAAAATAAATCCTTGGAAAGGCATTCATTTGCAAACTTATATGAGGTGAGCAGCCATTAAACGACTGGCTTATAGGCAAACGGCTGGCTTATAGGCTGATATTCAAATTTTACGACCCGTTGGCCCTTTATATTGGTCTGTCTCTTATTTGGAGTGTTGCAATGAATAGATTAGCAAATGTAACGCGAAATCATAATCAATCCTTGCACACAGAGATTGGCGCGCTAGAACGCAAGCACTATGTCTAAAATACTGATTACTTCGGCTTTGCCTTATATTAACGGTGTCAAGCACCTTGGAAACCTTGCGGGCTCTATGCTGCCCGCAGATGTATATGCGCGAGCGATGCGTTTGCTGGGGCATGATGTGCTATATATTTGCGCCACGGATGAGCATGGCACGCCAGCTGAACTGGCGGCGCAGGCCGAAGGCATGGATGTCTCAGATTATTGCGATAAGATGCATGAAGCCCAGAAAAAGGCAGGGGCGTATTTTGGCCTGTCTTATGATTATTTTGGCCGCTCATCTTCGGCAGCAACACATAAATTGACGCAGGCCTTTGCACTCACATTAGAAACAAATGGCCTCATCGAAGAACGTGTCTCGCAGCAGGTTTATTCTAAGGCAGATCAACGTTATTTGCCTGACCGCTATGTCGAAGGCACATGTCCCGGGTGCGATTTTGAAGGCGCGAGAGGCGATCAATGTGATAATTGCGGTAAGCTGCTTGATCCGATTGATTTAATCAATCCTTATTCTGCAATTTCAGGGTCAAAAGATGTGGAAGTGCGTGACACAAACCATCTTTACCTCAAACAATCTGCGATGAGTGATAAGTTGCGCGATTGGGTGAAGGCTGCAGATGGCTGGCCGCCGCTTGCAATGTCTATCGCGCTAAAATGGCTCGATGAAGGCCTGCGCGACAGAGCGATAACGCGAGATTTATCTTGGGGTGTATCTGTTGTGGATGCAGATGGAAATATCCGCGAAGGGTTTGAAGGTAAGGTCTTTTATGTGTGGTTTGATGCGCCGATCGCTTATATTGGCGCAACGCAGGACTGGGCCGCGCAGGTCCCTGAGAGAGATTGGGAGAGTTGGTGGCGTACAGATAAAGGCGCGGATGATGTGCGTTATGTGCAATTTATGGGAAAAGACAATGTGGCTTTTCATACGCTCTCTTTCCCAGTCACGCTTATGGGCAGCGGTGAGCCATGGAAGCTCGTGGATCAACTCAAAGCGTTTAATTGGGTGACATGGTATGGCGGGAAGTTTTCAACTTCGCAAAAACGCGGTGTATTTATGGATCAGGCGCGCGAGATAGCGCCGTCTGATTATTGGCGTTGGCACTTGATGGCCAATGCACCAGAGGGCAATGACGCGGCCTTTACTTGGGAAGAATTCCAAGCGACAATTAATTCTGACCTAGCCAATGTATTGGGGAATTTTGTTAACCGTATCACGAAATATACGGTTGGGAAATTTGACGGTAAAGTGCCAGATGGCGGTGTTGCAGGTGAAGCTGAAGCGTGGATTACATCAGAATTACAAACACGTATCCCGCAATTAATCGCATATTACGAGTCGCGCGAATTTCGCAAAGCTATGGCAGAGACACGCGCGATTTGGGCGGCCGGCAATGAGTATTTAACCCAAGCCGCGCCGTGGACGCATTATAAAACAGATGTTGATCAAGCTGCGATTGGCACGCGTTATGGTCTTAATCTTGTCGTATTATTTGGGATTATCGCACAGCCCATTATCCCTGATGCGGCAGCTAAGATTTTAGATGCAATGAATATTCCGCACGCCAATCGTAGTTGGAATTTTGGCGGTCGTGAGGGCATTGCAGCTTTGCTTGATGCGCTCCCGCGCGGCCTGAATATTACGGCGCCTGATGTGCTATTTACCAAAATTGAAGATGATGATGTAAGTGCATGGAGCCAGAGTTTTGGCGGCCAGACTTAAGTGGCAGATGTGTCGCTTGTAATCATCCCCACAATTACAAATGACGGACTGGGTGCCTCTTATTTTTCCACACGTGAAATTACGCTAAACGGGGATATTTCGCGGCAATTATCGGATCAAATTGAGGCTGTGAATTTTCGGTTGCGGCGTAGTGAAACTTATGCGGCAGGGTTTCATGTGGCAGGCGATCCGACATTGTTAATCGTCTTGAGCGGCACTATGCGTATAGCCTTGCCAAGCGGAGATTATCGCGAGTTTAGTCAAGGAGATATATATATCGCCGAGGATTATCTGGAGCCTCATATTGAGTTTAAAGCAGGACTTCATGGGCATAGCGCGCATATGGTAGGCGATACGCCCTATCATGCGGTACATCTGAAACTTACGCGTCGCGCAGCCTCATAAAACTCGCCGTGATTATGTTGCTTATATTTTTTTACATTGATACGAAAGCAAGCGATAACTGCTTTGGGCACAACCCGAAATATGGTAGCGAGGCATCTGTTTTTGATTGAAACTGATGTTGAAGGTAATGTAGGGGCTTAATATGCTAAATTTTGGACAAGCTGTTCGTGCTTTTTATATACGATATGTTGATTTTTCGGGCCGCTCGCAACGCTCAGAATATTGGTGGGTTCAGCTGTTTCAAGCAACATGCTATAGTATCTTTGGCATATTAATTATTATGGGCGTTGGCGGTTTTGAAGGCATGGACGCCCTTGTTAATGATGAAACGAACGGGTTTGGCCCTGCTGCTATATTAGGAACACTTGGGCTGTTTATATTTTTCATTGCCAATATTATCCCAAATATTGCTATCCAAGTTCGCCGGTTTCATGATCTTGGCCAAACGGGATGGTTGGTTTTGGTTTTTGGTATAGTTGGACAAATTCCTTTAATTCAATTCTTTTCTATCATAGGAAATTGCATTTGGTTTGCTATGCGCGGGACGCATGGCCCTAATCAATATGGTCCTGATCCGCTATATTCGCAAAGTGACGTTTTTTAAACCGCGTAAGATATATGCAGATATTTAGCATGCAATTCAGCTTTCAATTATTTTGACGCATGACAAAGATTCTCTAAATTTTGGGCATACTTATGCGTTCTAATGTGCTACTGCGCCTTATCCAAAACTACTAAAAGGTCTCCTATGCAAATCCAAATCGTGTCTAAAGGTATTGATGTATCTCAAGCTCTACGTGAGCGGGTTACGGGGAGAATTGAAGAGATGATGGATAAATATATACATAGGGATGGCGATGCACAGGTCAGTGTGAGCCGTGAAGGGTCCGGTTTTCGAACGATATGTTCAGTCCATTTACCCTCTGGGGCAACAATGGAAGGGCAGGGCGAGGCACCAGAGGCTTACGCCGCTGCTGATGAGGCGATGACCCATATAGAAAAACGTTTGCGCCGTTATAAACGCCGTTTGAAAGACCATAGCCAAAAAGCCAAAGCGAAAAATGCCGCTATGTTTGTTGTGCAAAACCCTGTCATGGAGGACACTGCTGATAACGACTCAGTCGATATAAGCGAAGTGGATGAACCCATGGTGATTGCTGAATCTACAAGTAAAATCAGAACCTTAACGCCTGGCATGGCTGCACTAGAGCTGGGTTTAGCTGATAGCGGAGTGGTTGTATTTCATAACGCTAAACATGGCGGCGTGAATGTCGTTTTTAAACGCCCCGATGGTCATATTGGGTGGATAGACCCACAATAATGTGAGTGATTAACGTGAAATGTGAGCTGCCAAACCATTGTCTGTTGGGCCTAAATATGGTAGCGTGCCTTTAGATTTGATACGTATTATCAACTGCGATTATACCTGAGTTAGACATTGACTCGGTAAATACGAAAAACTATAGGCGCCCCTTGGAATGGTGCGTGCCCTGCGTGTCATTCTAACGGGGATTTAAAATGAGATATAAAATGTCTTCTGAAGACCTATTTAGCGCCGAAGGCGTCTTGATTGACTTGCACGTCACAAGCTTGAAACAACTCTTTCAAGATGTGGCAGCTTGCATTGTCAAGACCCTTGCTCCAATGGATGCCACGCTCTGTGAACGTGACATCATAAATGCAGCCTTAGAGCGTGAGCGCCTTGGATCGACAGGTGTGGGGAATGGCGTAGCTGTGCCTCATGCCCGGATTGAAGGGATTGATCGTGTTATGACGGTCTTTGTACGGTTAGAAACCCCGCTTGATTTTCATTCGGTGGATGACCGTGCTGTTGATTTAATCGTGTTTATTTTAGCCCCCGAGAGCGCGGGGAGTGTACATTTGCGCGCACTGGCAAAGGTGTCTCGTTTGTTACGGTCGCAAGATATGCGTCAGCGCCTAAGGGCTGCGCCAACGGCAGAAGCTGTCTTTGCGCTCATTTCTGATAATCAAAGAGCAACGGCGGCTTAATAAACCGTTATAATATATTTCACATTCGTTATTTTGCGGCCTTGTTTTTATAAGGTATGACTGTCATATCTGGGCTCAAATATGTGAGTACAGATATGAAAGCGGACAATACGCGCCGATATTTTAATAGAGAATTATCGTGGCTATTTTTTAATAGCCGTGTTCTCGAAGAAGCTCAAAATCCTGATATTCCGCTTTTAGAGCGCGTGCGGTTTCTGTCTATTTCTGCGTCTAATCTAGATGAGTTTTATATGGTGCGTGTGGCTGGCCTGCGCACGCAACAGCTAGCGGGCATGACAGCCTGTAGCTTTGATGGGTTAGAGCCGCAGCGCCAAATTGAGAAAATTACAAAACGCGTTGGGAAAATCACGCGCGCTCAGGGTCAATCTTGGCGCAAATTGCGCAAACAGCTAAAAGAGGAAAAAATTTCAGTTTTAGCTATTGAAGACTTAGACGAGACGCAACACGAAATTTTGCAAGCTGAATATAAGCAAAATATTCTGCCGCTCCTCTCGCCGCTTGCTGTTGACCCAGCGCACCCATTTCCGTTTTTGCAAAATTTAGGATTTGGCATGGCGCTCGCTATGCAAGAAAAAGGGACGAAGATACCTATGTTTGGGCTTATTCCCGTGCCAGCGCATGTGCCGCGTTTTATTTGTCTTAATCAAGCAAATAAACGCCGTGACTATGTCGTAATTGAAGATGTTTTAACATATTTTGCGCCAAAGCTTTTTGCCGATTTTGACCTGCTGGAAACGGGCGTTTTTCGAATTACGCGCGATAGTGATATTGCGGTTGATGAGGAGGCCGAAGATCTCGTGCGGCATTTTGAATTTCTGCTAAAAAAGCGTCGGCGCGGGCGTGTTATAAGGTTGGAATTAAAGACAGGCATTTCCGAGGCTATGCGCGAGTTTCTAATAGAAGGTTTTGAATGTTGGGATGAAAGTATTCAGGAAGATTCAACATTTTTGGGTATGACAGATTTATCTGGCCTATTAAAAAATGCACCAAACCAGCTTTTATTCTCGCCTTTTACCGCGCGTTTCCCTGAACGTATTCGCGAATATGATGGTGATTGTTTTGCCGCTATCGCCGCCAAAGACATTTTAGTACATCACCCTTATGAGGAATTTGATGTCGTCATCCAATTTTTGCAGCAAGCTGCCAAAGACCCGCATGTTGTTGCGATTAAACAAACGCTTTACCGAACCTCTGATGATAGTCCGATTGTTTGCGCGCTTATTGATGCGGCGGAAGCGGGTAAAAATGTTACGGCGCTTGTCGAGTTAAAAGCACGGTTTGACGAAGCGACGAATTTGCGCTGGGCGCGCGATCTTGAGCGAGCGGGCGTGCAAGTGGTTTACGGATTTGTGGATTATAAAACCCATGCCAAAGTCAGCCTTGTTCTGCGCAAGGAAGGGGATAAATTACGTAGTTACACCCATTTAGGCACAGGTAATTACCATGCACAAAATGCAAAAGTTTACACGGATTTAGCTTTATTCACAGCCGATCAAGACATGGGGGCAGATGTCGGGAAGTTATTTAATTTTATGACAAGCTATTCTAAGCCGCGGCATATGAAGAAATTAATTACGGCGCCTTTAAGCCTGCGCGAACAATTATACCGATTAATTGATGCAGAAATTACCCATGTAAAGGCTGGTCGTCCAGGCGCGATATGGGCCAAGATGAATGCTTTGGTGGATCAAGGCGTGATCGAGAAATTATATGAAGCCTCGAACGCAGGCGTCAATATTGAATTGATTATACGCGGAATTTGTTGCCTGCGCCCTGGAGTCGCCAATATGTCGGAAAATATCCGTGTTAAATCTATTGTTGGGCGATTTTTAGAACATTCTCGGATTATATGTTTTGGGAATGGATACCCTATGCCATCAGATCAAGCCAAAGTTTATTTTTCGAGCGCAGATTGGATGCCGCGAAATTTAAACCGCAGAATTGAAACCTTTATACCCGTTGAATCGCCTGCTGTGCATAATCAAGTTTTAGATCAAATCATGATGGCTAATCTTTTGGACAATATGAATAGTTGGGAATTGCAATCAACGGGCCGATATGAACGCCGTAGAGTTCATCAAAAAAGTGAGCAATTCTCAGCTCATGGATATTTTATGGAAAATCCGTCTTTATCGGGGCGCGGTCATTCTTTGGAAACACATGCGCCGCGTCATTTAGATATGTCCGTAGCTTTCGCGCCAATATTGGTCGCAAAATGATAAAGACCCCCATCCCTCAGTCGCAATTAGGTGTGATTGACATAGGGTCAAACTCAATTCGGCTTGTTATTTATGACGTTTATGGCGCGCATTTCACACCTGTTTATAATGAGAAAATATTGGCAGGTTTAGGGCGTGATTTAAAAAATACAGGCCGCTTATCAGAAACAGGTAAGCAGGCTTGCTTGCAAGCCTTACAGCGGTTTTACCGTATTGCGCGCGCGCGAAATTTGCCTAAATTATTAATTGGCGCAACGGCTGCGATGCGGGTTGCCAAAGATGCGCCAGAATTTCTCAAAGATATATATGCACGAACAGGTTTGAATATAGAGCCTATAAGCGGCCAAGAAGAAGCCCGCTTATCTGCTATGGGGTTAATTGCAGGCGATGTGCGCCGAACGGGTTTGGCGGCAGATTTGGGCGGGGCCAGTCTTGAACTGATGCAAGTGGCAAATGGGCAGGTTGGGCAAAATATCTCGCTGCCGCTTGGCCCATTTGATGTCGTTGGTGCAAATTTACGAAAAATTATAAGCGCCCAATATGCAGAACTGGGCGAGCAAATTGATGATGTTTTGCGGCCTTTGCCTCCCGATTTAATTTATACGGATAGATTATATTTAATTGGCGGGGCGTGGCGTAATTTAGCCGCCATACACCAACAGCGCAGCTTATATCCAATGCGAACTTTGCAAGCTTATGAGATAGGTGCAAGCGAAGCTAAATCTCTGGCGCGCTGGGCCTATACTGACGGGCTGGAGACGATTTTGGATTGGGCGGGTATGCGCCGCGCGCGAGCTGAAACGCTGCCCTATGCGGGGTTGATGTTAGAAAAATTACTCGCCCTGACAGAGGCGCAAAAGGTTGTCATCTCCATTGCAGGGCTGCGCGAAGGTATGGTCTTTGATACGCTCTCTCCTGCTATGCAAAGCCGCGACGCTATGCTGGATGGCTGCGTTGATTTTGCACATGGCACGGAGCAGGAAAAAAACTTTGGCGCGCCTTTATTTGCATTTATCGAAAATATCATAGAAAGTTTGCCAACCGTTTTTAATCGCACGTCTGATCGCAGGCTTTATAAGGCGGCTTGTTTTTTAGCAGGTATCGGTAAAAATTTACATCCTGATTATCGGGCCGAGCTTGTTTTTGAAAATGTCTTATACGCCCCGATTGCGGGGCTTACACATGCTGAACGGGCTTTTCTGGCACTTATTTTATTTAGGTCTTTCACATATAAACGGGCCGTGCCGAATAAATCGGCGGTTGAAGCTATTTTAACTCCAGAGCAGATCAATACCGCACGCTCTGTTGGCGGGATTATAAGATTGGCGATTGTTGCGACAGGCCGCTCAGTTGACTTGTTGAAAGAATTTAAACTTTATAGAGACGACGAGACGCTGATTTTATCTGTCAGTCAAGAAGAGAGCGCTTTGATGACGGATCAGGTCATTTTCCGTCTTGAACGCCTTGGGCAATTTATGAACTGCGCTACGGTTGTTGATACGCATAGGCGCGATGTGAGGTAAATTTAGCGTGGTGTGTTTTTTTCAATCGGAGTGGGTTGAGCTTGCGCATCTTTATCTTGCGGCGGAGCATTGGGATCTGGGAAATGGCTATCATAAATTCCCTCTAAAGGGTTGCGCGCTAAAGGTGCCTCGGTCTGTTCTTTGACGGCATTTAATTTATCAAGCGCGATTTTAACGGTGTCTTTTTTAGAGCTTTTATTCGCTTTGGGCTTTGATTGAATAAGCCATAAATCTCCATTATACGGATCGGCGATAAATAAGCCGCGCCCGTCCAAATATAGCTCACCTGTTGTGCCCCAAGCCGTGCGGCCATTTTGAAATCCTGAGAAAATATCTCGGCCGCGCGGAAGAACTGTGCCCAAAGCCGTTGGCACCGCGACAACATCATAAGCGTTCTGCCTTGATATGAAGATATGGTCTTTTAAAGTATCTGGCCAATTATCAGTGGTTTTATTTATGTGGGGCAGCGCTATGCCACCTAGCTGAAAATCTGGGCCAAAATTCACAGCATTATCGAAATTTATACCGATATGCACATTGCCGGCCTTGCTAAATACAACCCAAGGCCTTGCATGAGGCGCAGCGGCAAGGCGTAGTAAATTACCATCTGTTTCAGCTAATAATTGTGCTCTGCCTGTCTCTATGTCGATGGAAATAAGACGAGCTTTATTGTCAGGGGTTGAATATCCCAGAGTTAATTCAGGGGCTTGCGTGGAAGCGGCTTGATGAGCCGTTAAAAAATACCGCCCCTGACTTTGAATATTCTGTAAGCTTGCTAGCTTTATGGGGGTTTGGTTTTTGATAAGTTTCCAAACTGCCTCGCGGTCGGCGACATAGAGTATTTCATTTATAAAGGCCACCGCGCTGGGGCCGTTAAATTGATAAGGCAAAGGCAGAATTTGCTCGGCACGGCCATCTTGATTATGGTCTGGAATTGTAAAAATGCGGCCGTGTTTTTCATCGGCAACATAAAGCTCGCCTTGATTGCCGCGCGTTATAGACTTGATTTGGCCCATACGCCGCGCGAATAGTTGAATGTCCAATGTGTCTAAGGTTTTAAGCCGTCGCTCTTGCCGCCCTTTTTGTAAGCGAGCTAGCGGCGCGGTAGGCGGCAATGTTAAATCCTGATAAGCAGAAGAGGTTTGGGGTGAAGATTGAGGCAAGGCATTGCCAGAGACGTTTGATGTCCCATCTTGCCCATAAGCGGTCTGAAACCCAAAGCAGAACGGCCATGTTAAGGCCAAGATATAATGTGCGAATCGCATATAAAGAAAATACAATGCAAACCCTATGAAAGCTTAACGAAATCGCGATATGGACAGGATTTCATGAAAATGAGTGAAATAAATACCGAAAATCGTAATATTTTTAGCAAATGATAGAATTTGCCATAGCTCTCATTTTGAGTATATCTATAGTCATACGAAAAGGAGCCATGTTTTCAGTTATAATGACAGTGTAAATATCTCGCCAAATTATATGGGCCAACGAGTCTGCGAGTCCTTTCAGCAAACAAGCTGCGAGGTAAGGGCGTGAGCGGTGTTGATATAGCCTTGAGCGATATAGCTTATGAAAATGCTGTCCCTGTCAAGCAAGGTAATTATCCCTGCTTGATTTTAAACGCTGATTATCAGCCCTTATCTTATTTTCCTTTATCCCTTTGGTCATGGCAAGATGCGGTTAAGGCGGTCTTTCTTGACCGTGTAAATGTCGTAGATTTTTACGAACAATGTGTGCGTAGCCCGAGTTTTGAGATGCAAATGCCTAGCGTGGTCGCGCTCAAAGATTATGTGCCACAAACCCGTAATCCTGCTTTTACGCGGTTTAATTTATTTCTAAGAGACGGGTTTGAATGTGTATATTGCGGTAGCCCGGATGAGCTAACATTTGATCATCTTATTCCGCGCCGTCTTGGGGGGAAAACAAGCTGGGTGAATATTGTTGCAGCTTGCTCAAGCTGTAATCTTAAAAAAGGGGGACGTTTGCCAAAAGATGCGCATATGCATCCTGCGATAAAACCTTTTCAGCCGACTATGCACCAGTTACAGGCGCAAGGGCGCCGCTTTCCGCCAAATCATTTACATAAAACATGGCTTGACTATTTATATTGGGACGTTGAATTAGACACATGAAGTTACATCCTTACGCAATAATTATTGGCCTTGTTATTGGTATCATGGTTTTCTTTACTTTACGGCATCCGCTTTTTGCGCTTTTTGCAGCTGTCATCGCTGTTCTGGGTTTTGATATGGCGTTTAAGGCCCGTATTGAATCTGGTAAATCTGATACTGATAAGTCTGATTCTGATAAAGACACATAAGCTAGAATTTACGGCGTGATAAGGGGGGGTTATGACGGAAAATTCAGATCAACCAAGAGCTGAGTATCAATATGATTGGCAAAACCCAAATTTGAAAAAATTTGATTTTGGGCGTATGATGAGCCGTACATTTCGCGGCGCGCTATATTGCGCTAAACAGTTTTGGCTGCCCGTAGGGTTGGTGCTCGGTATTCCAACATTTTTAATCAGCCTTTGGCCCATGCTCTTGCCAAATGGCGCTTATGGTGAGTTCATAACAGGCGGTGGTTTTGATGGATTTGAAGGTGCATTTACACCGTTTATAATCGTTATGACTATTTTGATTTATTTGGCTTTTATAGCTGTAACGGCAATTTTATATATTGCTTTATCACATAATATTTATGGATTTTATAATGAATCGGCGCCAAGTTTTCGCGAATCTTGGCGGCGCGGTGTCTCTCGCATTTGGGTGACGATTGGGGCGTCGATTTTATTTTTTATGGGGGCTATCCTTGGATTTATAATCTTTATTATACCAGGATTATTATTGGTGTTGGGGTGGTATTTAATAACGCCCATTATCGCAATGGAACAAAAAGGCCCAATAGATAGTTTGGCACGATCATGGAACTTATCTAGCGGATCAAAACGCTGGATATTGTTGTTTTTTATTGTTTTGGTGGTGATTTCGCTCATCATTCAGACCGTTTTTAGTTTAATCGCTTTGCCTTTTGGCAATCAAACATTGGCTCTATTAGAGGGCGGAACGACGATATTTTGGATTTTATATGCAATAGGTGCAGCCTTGTCGCAGATTGTCATATTGTTTTTAACGGTCGCGGGGTTAACGTCAATTTATTACGAAATTCGAGATTTAAAAGAGGGCGTCGGTCAAGAGCGTTTATCGGCTGTTTTTGACTAAGCTTTCATTTCAGATTTATGATTGTGTCAAAGCTTGAGCTTGGCTTTGAATACGCTCTATCATGGCTTTTAACCCATTAGAGCGCTGCGGGGATAAATGTTCATCAAGTTCGAGAGCTTTCAAAATTTCGCTCGCATTTAAAGCCATAATTTGCGCCGCGCTTCGATTTGAAAAAATTCGCAGCACAACAGCAACCAAACCTTTAACAATATGGGCGTCACTATCGCCGCGAAAAACGAGCTTGCCGTCCTGTACATCACTTACAAGCCAAACTTGGCTCACACAGCCTTTGACTTTGTAAATATCTATTTTTTCTTCAGGCGCCAAAGGCGGCATAGATTTCCCCATATCTATGACATGCATATAGCGCT
This sequence comes from uncultured Caulobacterales bacterium, assembly GCA_937929915.1. Lineage (GTDB taxonomy): Bacteria > Pseudomonadota > Alphaproteobacteria > Caulobacterales > Maricaulaceae > Litorimonas. The sequence continues at coordinate 12,987 of CALFUN010000032.1, forward strand.
CTTCCCAATCGCTTAAAAAAGCGAAATCATCGATTAAGTCTTGTATATCACTGGGTATATTTTGAAGATTAGCTTGCATGAAGCTCACATAAGCCTAGCAGCGCTAGGCTGCAAGCTCTCTTATTATGTTAAAATGTAGGTGTAAAAATACGGCAAAAGCGCTTAAGGCGCGAAATGTCTCGCTTTATTCTTATTTTTCGGGCCTTTATAGAGAGATTAAGCCATTATGAACCTGTATATAGGGTGGGTAAATTAGGATGATACGTGGACCGCTTTCATAATAAATTAATAACCCCAAGCTTGATTTGGCTGGCAGCATTAATGGCGGCCTTATTGGGTGCCTATCTGCGTGGTATGGACATGATGGGACTGGCCGCGCTGGCGATATTTGGGGCTATTCCTGCCATAATCAATCTGGTGCTGACACCTTTCATGAACAGGGAGTGGGCGCAGATTATCATTATATTTGCTTGGTCAGGGCTTGCCGCTTTTGCAAGTGCTAGTCTTGGCGTTATCCCAATGGGATTGATGTTTATTTGCCCGATAGCCTTGGCAATGTTGTTTTTACGAGAAAAGCTTCTTGAAACCATACTGATCGCTTTACTTATTGGCGGCGTGATTTTCTTTGTTGAGCGCGAAGGTTATATGCCTGCCGCGCCTTTATCGGATGTACAAATAAGTTGGGGGAGGGTGACAGGCTTGGCTGCGAGTTTAGCACTTTTATTCGGCGCTATGTTTATAGCGGCAAATACTCGGCAAGTGTCGGTTTTGGGAACCACAGGGACTCGGTGGCGCGATGGTGTAGAAGGCGGCTTGTTTGAATTTTCACCGTCAGGGGATTTAATTGGCGCAAACCCGTTAGGGCAAAGTCAATTTGGTTTAAATGATATAGCGCGAATTGGTAGTCTTTCGACTTTGTTTAAGGATAATGACACGGCGCAATCCCATTTTAATGCCGCCGTGAGCGAAGCCCGCGCCACCCGCCAAAATCAAATTATAAGACTGTCTTGGCCAAATGAAGATAATTATATGATGTCCTATGATTTGCGCGTCACGCCGTTACGCTCTGGCGGGATATTACTGCATACAACGGACCGGTCTGATGAAGAAACCCGCATTGAACAGTTAAGACGTACGCAAGCTATCGCCTTGCGTGATAACCAAGATAAAACCTTATTTTTTGCAGGCGTTAGCCATGAGCTGCGCACGCCGTTAAATGCGATTATCGGCTTTTCTGATATGATGCGCTCGCGGCTTTTTGGGCCTTTACCAAGTAAATATGCAGAATATGCAGATATGATCCATGATAGCGGGCAACATATGCTCGATCTTATCGGAGATGTACTGGATATATCCAAAAGCGATGCGGGAAAATATGAGCTAGATTATACGGAATTTGATGTGGCGGATGTAATTCGTAGCTCTGTAAAAATGGTGCGTCCATCTGCGGATAAAGCCGAAGTGGATTTGCAAATAGATATAGATGACCATGTGCCAGTCTTATTACGCGCAGATCGCCGGGCTGTACGGCAAATTTTGCTAAATTTGCTCTCAAATGCCGTGAAGTTTTCAAAGCGCGGGGATTTGGTTCAAATCGGCGTAGAGCCTGAAACCGATAAGCTGGTTTTATATGTTAAAGATAATGGTATCGGTATGAGCCCGAGTGATTTGGATAAGGTCAGCGAGCCATATCAACAAGGTACAGGCGCTATGCTGGTTTCTGAACGTGGTACGGGTCTAGGTTTGAACCTTGTGCAAAACCTAACCGAGTTACATGGCGGAGATATGCAGGTCGAAAGTGAATTAGATAAAGGCACGACAGTTTCTATACACTTACCATTAGAGCCGCAATAAACTCTCTTAAATTTTTTAATAAAGCTTTATAGCATCAAGCCTGCTGCGCTTTTTTCAAAATTTCATTTCATAAATAGCGTTTATCAATATCAACGATCTTTACGAGACGATGCGCTTGAAGATAGTAGCCCGATTAAAGCTAAGATAAATGCAAAAAATAAGATTAAAGCCGCAGGGCTCAATAAGCGCTGCGCCAAGCTTTGACTGGCATATGGCACTTGGCTAGGCTTGAATAGGGTGCGTATGCTTTGTCCCAAAGGCCGAACGCGCATTTGTAGAGTGTCAATAGATCTTCTAAGATCAAATTCTGCAATGCTTTTACGTATATTTGCACTTACATTCTGGGCCCACTCATTGGCGGCATGTAATTTATTGTGTGCTGCGCTCGCTAAATTTGTGTCTGCCGTTGCTGTATCCGAACTCGATATTTCGCGCCCAATTTTAGCGCGTTTTAGCGTTGGCCTAATATCTTTCATCGTATCTTTAGCCGCCTCAATATTAGAGCCCTCCGTAGTGATAGAGGCTTCTTTATCAAATAGCTTTGCCGTGAGAGCTTTCAAACCAGTCCATGTTTGATTGATGACATCAGATGTTTTATTGAAAATGTTATCAAAGATAGACGGGTCAAAATTAAAGCGGGGTTTTGCAGAGGTATTTTCACCTTTTGGCAAAATATAACCGCTCACATTTTGCGCAGCTTGTACGCTTAAGACTGTCTCATTATTCCAGCGCGCAACGCCGCCTTTAATTTTAGACCAATATAGATTTTGCGAAATAGTTTTCGCGCTCGTAATATAGTCCTGCCTTGGCGTATTGGTGATGACGCCGACAATATGTGCATCCGAACTTTGCGATGGATATAAGGCTGCTACGCCGCCATCTCTTATACGCCGTGATTGTGACAGGCGCTGCGCCGCAAGTTTAAAACTCGCCATATCGTCAAGACTGGCAAATTTCTCGATATTGGCCGACAGTAAATTATCACCTTCAAAAGCCTGACCACGCAAGGCATCTTTTAAGGCGCGCGGGGCATTTTCAACTAGCTTGCTGGGTAAATAATTTGATGGCCCCATCACTAAAATATGGCTTTGTTGCGCCTGATCTAAATTAATAAAGCGCGTATATTGCGCGGCGGTTAAACCTTCGCCTGATGTCTTGGCCAGACGTGCTAGAACTTTCAAACTGGCATTGAAATCAGATTGACTGCCTGTCATTGCGATATAACTTTGCGCGCCTTTTTCATCAGAAAAAGGTATAGCCGTTGCTGTCATTCGAGATAATTCGGTTACGGCGGATGGTGTGTCCGTATTCAGGATAATCTTAGACCCGCCGCCCAAATGGAAATTTGGCCCAATAGGGTGGTTACAGCTTGGTACCGTATTCGGGGTTAAATCTGGCATTAACGTCAAAATATTATCTTTTCCGTGTAATATGCCGGGTTTAATATCAAATGCGACAGATTTCCGAGGCCGGTCCAAAAGGGTTGTGCCAAGGCTCTTACCGTTTAATTTAACACTGAGTTTTGATGTGTCAGATATATTTTTACTACTCGCAAGGCGTAAGAGAACTTCGCCGCTCATAGCGCTTGGGTCTGTGACGTCGAACCGCAAGGATTTTGGCCCGCTGGCCCAATCGTCACCTGTCCAATTTGAAAACCCTGAAACACCTGGAATATCCACCAAAGACCGTGTGCCTGATAAACGCACAAGCTTCGTTTTTAGAGGTGTTTGTAGATGCATTTCGCCAAGTCTAACCGTAGAGCGGCGCGTTGTTGGCAGACGGCGCTCTGCAAAACTTTTAACGACAGATAAAATATCTGCGTCTGTATCGCCTGTAAACACAAGTTTCACAGGGCGGCCCCGCGGAATGATAATGGCGGCATCGCGGCCTGCGACTAAGCTGTCATCTGCGAAATATTGAAATAATTCAGACCTGCGGGCCATAATAACTTCAAAATCATTGCCCTGATTATGTGTCGTAAAATTAGGTAAATTATCCATACGTAACCCAATGCCTTGCGCGGCTAAGGCTTGTAATTGTGTGGCATTTTCACCTGTCGCAATCAGGCCAACCCTGCGCGGGGCAAGCCCCGCCGTTGATAGATGGTTATCAATTTCCCGAAATTGTACTGAACGGCGACGTGCGCGGCTGTTAATAGCGAGTTTTGACGCTTTTAAATCAATATCCCAGCCGCCATCTTGAGGCAGAATACACTCTGCGCCATTTTCGGCATTATAGCTAATGCGGATAACATTTCGCGAGGCGCGTGCTTTCCGCGGATCAAATGTGACGCGTGCATCAAAGGCCTGTCCATTCACATCGAGCATAACAGGTTCATCATTGTTAAATTGAACAGTTAAAGGCGCTCGCACATTCACACCAGCTTGAGGATTTGCGCTGATTAATAATTCTATTTTATTCGTAAAATTACCCGCAGGCAGATCAAATGTGAACTCTAGCTCAGATTTACGCCAATCTAATGTTCTGCGCTCTGCTGTTTTGTCATCTACGGAAATATCAGACAATGGCGCGGCATAGTTATACTGCGTATTTGTGCGTGTTTGTGCATTGGCCGGCATGGCGCTCGCTAAGTTCAATAAAGCGGCGCTTGAGAGTAATGTGGCCAGCCATACTGTATGTTTGGCGATCGTCTTAGGGTGGAACATAGTCCAATGCCTCATGATTAATGAAGCTTTAACGAAGCAATTTTGATGCCAGATCAGGTGCGTAGAGGCGTTTTCTTGAAAATAATTGCCTATAATGTGTTCAACGCTGTCTTGAAACAGGCTATGCAAGGGCAATGCCACAGCTTAAAACCGATATTGTTGTTAGTGCTTTAATGCGCCGCGCCGCCAGTGCAGGCGCATTTTCTGCCATTTTACGCAAGGGTGATAAGGATGCAGGGGCTTATCTGCTCATTACGCGTCAGGTCACGAAAGGGGAGGTCATATATACCTTATACCGCCCCATTCGAAACATAGATGGCGCCCCGGTTTGGTGGCCAAAAAACGGCCTTGATCAAGCCGCTATAGATACATATGTCAATCGCCGTATTGACGAAGACCCTGATCTTTGGGTGGTGGAAATTGAAGATAGAAAAGGGCGGCATTTTTTAATCGAGCCTGTCGAAGATGATGCAAACCTAGCGAACGCGCCTAAAGATTCAGATCCTGATATGGCGTTGAAAGCTGCCATAAAAGCCGTGTTCCCAGACCGATAGCGGCACAAAATAGTCCTGCCATTAAGCCAAACCAAACGCCATTTGCCCCAAGCTCTGTATGCAAGGCGAGATAAAATGCGATAGGGAAACCAATCAGCCAATAGCTCACGCCCGTTATGAAAATAGGCGCTTTCACATCTTTTAGACCGCGCAAGAGTTGATTGGCGCCAACTTGCGCCGCGTCAAAGAGCATAAAGGCCGCAGCTAAGGGTAAAAAGCCAATGACAAATTGCGCAACAATCGCGTTTTCGGCTTTCTCTGGGCTAAGATATAATCGGCTAATTTGCTCAGGGAATAGCACTACAGGCACCGCTATGAGCGAAATTGTTAGCACGCAAGATATAAGGGTCGTACTAGAGGCGCGCTTTTCAGCAAGGCGGTTTTTCGCCCCGCGTGCAAGACCTATCCTGACAGACCCCGCCATAGCCATGCCCCAAGGGAGCATGAAGGCGAGCGCAACGACGTTTAAAGCTATCTGATATGCCGCTTGCTGCATGACGCCGATAATGCCTGTGATAATCACAAGAGCATTAAATAGCGCCCCTTCAAAGATGGTCGTTATGGAAATGGGGAAGCCGAGGGCCAATATCTCTTTGAAACGACTCCAGTCAGGCTGATATAACCGCTTAAACACATTATAGACTTTGGTGTGTTTATTGGATTGAATATAGACGACAAATAAAAAGAAGCCGATAATATAAGATAAAGAGGAGGCTATGCCTGCCCCGACAAGTTCTAAACGCGGCGCGCCGAATTTCCCGAAAATCAGGATATAATTCAAGCCAATATTTATGACTGTGATGATTGTTACAAGCACAAGCGGAAAGCCTGTCTTACCCAGCGCAGCCAGAAAATTACGCAATGCCATAACGGCTAAAGCAAAAGGTAAACCCAGCGCGAGGGCTAAAACATAAGCTTGGGCTTTGCGCGCCACATCAGGGTCTTGGCCTAGGCGTAAGGCCATAGGCTCTGTCAAAAACAAGCAAGCCAGCACGATAGGTAGCATAAGAAAACACACCCATATCGACATGCGTACAGATCGGCGCGGGTTTTTTAGATCATCTTTATTTTCGCCTAAAGCCTGCGATACAAGCGGGGTGACGGCCATGGCTGGCCCGCTACCGATCATCCAAAGCAGGAAATAAATCACAGATCCTAGTGCAGCCGCAGCGACATCAACAGGGCTAATCCGCGCGATCATCACCGTGTCAAAAAAATAGACAGAAAATTGGATAAGCTGCGTAGCGGCCATAGGCAGACCAAGCTTTAGCAATATAGACAACTCCTCGCCCCAGCTTTGCGGGAAGCTGCTTGTCTCGTTGGAAGAGGATATGGCCTGATGATGATCCATGTGCGCCTCTATCGCGGCGCGTCATATATGGAAAGCTTTTTCAAGCTATGTTTATGGCGTTTTTTTACCGCTCGCATAGGTTAAAGCCATAAATACGTCTTCCAAATCAGGTTCTTCTGTACGTAAATCTTGAATCTCGATGCCTGATTTTTTTACGCGCTCAAGCAAATCAGGAATAGAATCTGTGCCGCTTCGATATTCAATACAGAGATGACCTTCATTGGAAATAGAGCTTTTCAAGCTAGCAAGGCCTTCTGGAATGACGGTTAATTTTTGCCCTGTTGTGATATTTAGCACCCGCTTATCAAAGCGTGAGAGCATATCATTTTTGGTTTCATTTGCGACCAATTCACCTTGATGGATAATCGCAATATGATCACAAAGCGCTTCGGCTTCCTCGAGATAATGGGTGGTTAAAATAACAGTTGTTCCGCGTTCATGAAGTGTTTCGACATAGGCCCATAATTGGCGGCGTAATTCTATATCCACCCCGGCCGTCGGCTCGTCTAAGATAAGAACGGGTGGGTTATGGACAAGAGCTTTGGCAATTAATAAACGCCGTTTCATCCCGCCAGAGAGTTGCCGCACATAGGCGTGACGTTTATCGGTGAGTCCCAGAGCTTCGAGTATCTCTTCGCTGCGCCGTTCGGATTTAGGTACGCCGTAATAACCTGCTTGAAGCTCTAAGGCCTGCAAGGGGGTAAAAAACACATCCATAGAAACCTCTTGAGGGACTATGCCGATTGATGCGCGCGCTTGGCGTGTATCTGTCTCAATATCATGACCGCAAATGCGGGCGGTACCAGCGCTTTTATTCACAAGACCTGCAAGGATATTAATCAAGGTTGATTTACCCGCGCCATTTGGGCCTAACAGCCCAAATATAGATCCGCGCGGAACGACCAGATCAATGCCTTTTAATGCCTCTTTAGCCGCAGATTTCTTGCTGGCTTTATAGGTTTTTTGCAGGCCGATTAATTCAATCGCGGGACTTTCGCTATCTGTCATATGCGGTTTTCATTTCCTATCTTCAACGCTTTAACGTATTGAGGTGATTGACCTGCACATAGGCCTGTCATATGAGGCATTTCAAGCGTTATTTCATTTTGTCACAGATAACATAGTGGCAGAATATAATATCAAATATCAAGTTAGCCATGAGGGTTTCCATGTCAGATTCGCAAATAGATAAGTTGGAAATTGTCACCACCAAGCGTGTATCGTGTAATGGCGGCGGCGGGGCTTTGGGCCACCCGCTTATTTATATGGATATGGGCAGTGATAAATCTGTGCGGTGTAAATATTGTGATAGGCTGTTTAAATTTAATCCTAAGGCAAGTGCAGGTAAAGCGTCTTCATAAGCGCTATTATCCGCGAAATCTGTATTTTTTTATAATACCCGAAACGGGCACAGCTTTGCCGTTTATGGTTTGCGGATGATAGCGTGTTCGTAAGGCGGCGCGTTCAGCGGCTTTTATAAAGTCTTTTTCATAACGCCGCGCTTGTACATCAATCAATTCTGTCATTTGTACTTTCCCTTTAGCATCAATGCTTAAACTTAGCACGACGAGGGCGTTGACATTGCGCCGCAAGGCTTTTCGTGGATAGCGCGGCGTCACATTGCGCCGCACTTTTGGTTTTACAATAACCTCTTTGACGGGGGCTTTGACCACAGGCCTTTGCCTAACCGGCGGGGGCGATGGTAGGGTCACGGCGCGGCGCCGCGGTTCACCCAAAAGCCTATCACTTATGATAGTCTCAGGGATAGGACTTTGGCTTGCATCTAGGTTGCGGTCAGTTTTGGGAATGACATCAGGCAGCTCAAGGATATTGGCGCGCAAAGCCTGAATATCATCAGCGCGTCCGCCGAGTAAATCCCCGCCCCAGCGTTGATTATAGTCTTCTAAAGCAGACAGGCGCAATGTATGGGATAGGCTATTTTCATAAGCGATTTTGGTAATATGATTCCAATCACGCGTTTCATAAGCCGTGAGGACTTCTAGCTGGGCTTGGGCCGCGCTGCTGCGCTCATCGGTTGGATATATTCTCAAGAAATCTTGCAAACGCGCGCGCCTAAGAGCCGCATTTGATTCGCCAATAGCGCTTAGATAGGCGTTATGACTGGCTTGGCTAGCCGTTATGTCTTCGGCTTTAGGCGGCGGATTTGTGCTTTGTGCATAGATAAGGGCAAAACATATGGCACTTGCCGCGCATAATGTTCCGATAATGATAGGTTTTCTATAGGCTTGTTTGGCGGCCGCCTGATTGTCGTGCGAAGTTTGTGCGTCAGTCGTGTCAACAGATTGATACAAACTCTAGCTCTCCCTTTCCTATCAACTCTCATCGGTTGTTATGCAATTTGCTGCGGTTCAATTATGGCTTTAATGGGCCATTTTTTAGCATTTACAGTTTTATACCGTAAAATGTCGCTTAGGCTATTGAAAATACCGTCTGGCCTCCATTAAAACGACGCAAGATTTAAAGGACATTCCATGACCGCTACGGCGCCTGTTGATAAAAATTCTCATGTCGTTCTGGTGGATGGGTCAGGCTATATATTTAGAGCCTATCATGCGCTCCCGCCTCTAACGCGCAAAACGGATGGGTTGCCGATTGGCGCGGTTGCAGGATTTTCCAATATGCTGTTTAAGCTGCTACGCGGCCAAACTGATGAAGATAGGCCAACACATTTCGCGGTGATTTTTGATGCGAGCGGTCAGACTTTTCGGAATGATATTTTCCCAGCTTATAAAGCCAATCGCGGCGAAACGCCCGAAGATTTAATCCCGCAATTTCCGCTAACACGTGATGCTACGCGGGCCTTTGGCGCGCCGGCCATTGAAATGACAGGGTATGAAGCGGATGATTTAATCGCGACTTATGCACGGCAAGCCGAAGCCAAAGGCGCGCGCGTGACGATTATCAGCTCTGATAAGGATTTGATGCAGCTCGTCTCTGATAAAGTCTCTATGCTGGATACCATGAAAAACCGCGCGATTTCTACGCCGCAAGTGATTGAGAAATTTGGCATGGGCCCAGAGCGCGTTATCGAAATTCAAGCGCTGGCAGGGGATAGTGTGGACAATATTCCTGGTGTGCCTGGTATTGGTGTGAAAACGGCTGTGTTATTGCTCGAACAATTTGGTGATTTGGAAACATTGCTGCAACGCTGCAGCGAAATTCCGCAAAAGGGCCGCCGGGAAAAGATGATGGCCAATATCGATAATGCTCGCATATCGCTAGAGCTTGTAACATTGAAAACAGATGTACCTGTAGACGTCCCTATCGAAGATATGGCCGTTAGTGACCCAGATATAGATCAGCTATTTGATTTTTTAGAGGCCATGACATTTCGAACGCTGACAACACGCGTGCGCGCCGCGCTTGGCGAAGGCGATACGGACGGTATTCGCAAAGATGATACAAAACCGAGCTATCAAAACCCCATGCAGAAGGACACGCCAGATAACGTCATATTTGATAAATCCAAATATGAATGCGTACAAACGATTGAGCGTTTGACGCATTGGATAAAACGCGGCTTTGAAGCTGGCATCATAGCCGTGGATCTTGAGACAAATAGCTTGGATAGCGCGGCTGCGAAGATGGTGGGTGTGTGCTTGGCTGTCGCGGATAATGAGGCCTGCTATATCCCGCTAGCCCATATTGGCGAAGGCGGCGGCGCAGAGGATATGTTTGGCGAAAAGCCTCCGCAACAAATTCCAATGGAAACGGCTTTACGTGCTTTAAAACCTTTGCTTGAAGCCGAAAATATTTTGAAAGTCGGGCAAAATTTCAAATATGATCTGGGCGTGTTTCAACGCTACGGCCTTTATCCCGCGCCCTATGATGATACGATGTTGATCTCATATGCTCTTGCGACGGGCCTGCATAATCACAGCATGGATTTTTTAGCTGAGATGTATTTCGGACATAAACCGATTAGTTTTAAAGACATTGCAGGTACGGGTAAAAAGCAGAAAACCTTTGACCAAATAGCCCTCAACGAAGCCACACCCTATGCCGCCGAAGATGCGGATGTAACATTGCGTTTGTGGAAATTTTTTAAGCCAAAACTGGCCGCTGAAAATGTAGCAACCATTTACGAGACGATAGATCGCGGCTTGCCTAAAATTGTCGCTGCAATGGAAAATCATGGGATTAAAGTTGACCGCACGGAACTTGCGCGGCTCTCTGGGGTATTTGCGCAGAAAATGGCAGGTCTTGAAGACAATGCTTATGAGGTGGCGGGTACGAAGTTTAATTTGGGTAGCCCTAAACAACTTGGCGAAATTCTCTTTGACCAAATGGGACTGACAGGCGGTAAGAAAACCAAAACAGGGGCTTGGCAAACGGGCGCAGGGGTTCTCGAAGATCTTGCCGCCGCGGGCGAAAAACTCCCGCAAATCATCTTAGATTGGCGGCATTATTCTAAACTCAAATCTACCTATACTGATGCGTTGGTCGAGCAAATCAATCCTGATACGGGCCGCGTGCATACGAGCTTTTCATTAGCCGCCACCACAACGGGGCGTCTGTCTTCATCTGATCCAAATTTGCAAAATATCCCGATACGCACCGATGATGGCCGCAAGATACGCGACGCCTTTGTGGCAGAGACAGGCCATGTTTTAGTGGCGGCCGATTATTCTCAAATTGAACTGCGCTTGCTTGCCCATATTGCGGATCTGCCGACAATGAAACAAGCTTTCGCTGATGGTGTGGATATTCATGCCCTGACAGCCAGCGAAATGTTTGGGGTTGCGATTGCGGATATGGACGCGGTTACACGCCGCCGTGCCAAAGCCATTAACTTTGGGATTATTTACGGTATTAGTGCCTTTGGCCTTGCCAATAATCTTGGTATTGGCCGCAGCGAAGCCAGTGATTACATCAAATCTTATTTCGAGAAATTCCCGGGTATTAAAACCTATATGGAAGCGGCAAAATCCGAAGCCCGCGAAAATGGGTTTGTCACGACCATCTTTGGCCGTAAATGCCACGTCAAAGGGATTATGGATAAAAATCAAGCCGTCAGAGGCTTTGCCGAACGCCAAGCGATTAACGCGCCCATTCAAGGCGCGGCGGCCGATGTGATGCGCCGCGCTATGCTGCGTATACCAAAGGCGATTGCGGCGATTGACGGCGCGCGCATGCTCCTTCAAGTACATGATGAGCTGGTTTTCGAAGTGCCAGAGACAAGCGCGGATAGATTAATTGAAATCGCCAAAAATGTTATGGAAAACGCCCATAATCCTGCGGCGCATATCACCGTGCCATTACGTGTGGATGCCCATGCTGCGAAAAACTGGAACGACGCGCATTGATATGCAATATAGATGTGTAATCTAACGGAAAAATCATGACACAACAGACAATGCAATTAAATGATATTACGACCTATGATGCAGATAAGCGCATAGCGGCGCATCCGCAATCTGGTGTCATGATAACATGGCCAGAAACACCGGCAGGGGCGCAGGGTCAGCTCTCAACAATTTTTCGCCTTGTTTATGAGCTACAAGTGTTGGAATTTCGTACGCATTGGCAGGTCAAACAAACAGGGGCGGCGGATACTTTAATTTGCCAGCCTTATATTGATGACGGGATAGAGCGCACGCCCGCAGAAAATCCGCTACATAATCTTATTGAACCTGTTTACGCCTGCCTTTGGAGATATGTGAATCACGTCAGTCTTGATAAAAAGCGCTTATTTGCCTTGGCGTATGGTGACGGAATTTATACAGGTGGTGTTCGCCAAACGATTGCGCGTCCGCAATCTTAGGGGCTTGGCCGCCTTACGACTTAAATAATTTAGGGAATATGAAATGAGCTCTCTCGTCCTCGTCCGTCATGGACAATCTGAATGGAACCTCCAAAACCGCTTTACGGGCTGGGTTGATGTTGGCCTCACGGCGGAAGGTGTCAAGGAAGCTAAGAAAGCTGGGAAATTGCTGGCCAAAGAAGATATTAAATTTGATATTGGATTTACCAGCTATCAGCGCCGCGCCATTAAAACATTATGGCTATCCCTAGAAGCGGCGGGGCAATTCCATATTCCTGTCACGAAAGATTGGCGTTTAAATGAGCGACATTATGGGGGTTTGACGGGGCTTAATAAACAAGAAACTCGCGATAAGCACGGCGATGAGCAAGTGCATATTTGGCGCCGCAGTTTTGATGTCCCGCCGCCGCAAATTACGCAAGATCATGAGTTTCATCCGTCAAATGATATGAAATACGCCCATATCACACCGAGTCAATTACCCTCAGGTGAAAGCTTGTCTATGACCTGTGAGCGTGTGTTGCCTTATTTTGAAGATCAGGTCATGCCGTTTTTACGAGCCAATTCGAATGTCATTATTTCAGCCCATGGAAATTCTTTACGTGCGCTATTAAAAAAGCTCTTTCATGTGAGTGACACAGACATTCCCGGCTTTGAGTTTCCAACAGGTAATCCGCTACTTATTGACCTTGAAGACGGCACGATTAACGTCAAATCCGCGCGATATTTGGATAAAAAACGTGCTAAAGACTTACCAGATATTCCCAAGGTCAAATCTGTCTAATATAATGGCGACAGACGTTCAATATATGCAAGCTGCGCTTGACTTAGCGCGCTCGCAGCTTGGGCGAACAGGTGAAAATCCCGCCGTTGGCTGCTTGCTTGTTAAAGACGGTGTTGTCCTTGCACGCGCCGTAACCTCTGATGGCGGACGGCCGCATGGAGAGGCCAATGCTTTGCAAGTGGCAGGCGCAGCGGCGCAAGGCGCAACGGCCTATGTCACGCTAGAGCCTTGTTCGCATTACGGACAAACAGCGCCATGTGCCAGTGCATTGATTGATGCAAAGATTACGCGCTGTGTCATAGCTATTATCGATCCTGACCCGCGCGTGCATTGGCGCGGGGCCGCTTTGCTGCAAGAAGCGGGTATTGATACCGTCATTGGCGTTTTAGGAGATGAAGCCCGCGCATTGAATGCCGATTTTTTTGCCCGTATTGAAAATTTGAAAGTCATTTAATCTTTCAAAACAAGGCATGTGTTAGGGTTTGGTTTATATCTGGCTATATGGCGGATTCTACGCATTAAAATCGAAAATAGATTATGAAAGCATAAAAATCTTTCATTTGCTAGCTTGCATTAACTCTGCTTTAATTTTTCCAAAATAACGGGCGTTGCCGCTTTCATTTCACTGCGATTGTTAACGCTTCGCTTACCCTGATGCGTTATGTGGATGTATGAGTCAAAAAGCCGTTGAAATGATGATCGAACCGGGAGCGCAAGCTCTCATTGAGCAAATGGGGAAGCGGATGAAAACGCGCGCACGGTCTAAAGTGATTGACCGCACGCTCTCGCAAATTCGCGAAGATTTCCATGTATCGGACATAGCTGCGTGGTTTTCCGAAGATGTATTTGCCCCCAAACGCCGAACAACGGTGCGGCTCTCGCCAGATAATGCTGATTTCCTTGCGGCTTTGTCTCAAATGGTCGGTAAAGGCCGTCCTGCAATTCTCATGGGGCTTATTTATTTTGCCGCAGCGAAGTTATCGCGCGAAGATTTAGAGAGCCTTTCTTAATTTATCTGATGTTGTAAAGCTTGAGCTGATCTTATGTGAGCTGGCACAACTGCTTCGGAGATGAAAGGCAAGATAATGCTGACGATTAAGACAGGCCCGTTTAACGACCAAAAGCCCGGGACATCGGGCTTGCGTAAAAAAGTCACTAGGTTTCAAACACCAGGTTATTTAGAAAATTTCGTCCAATCTATTTTTGATGTGGCCGAAGACCTACGCGGCGGGACATTAGTTTTGGGCGGGGATGGGCGTTATTATAATGATGTTGCCATTCAAACTATTTTATCTATCGCAGCGGCCAATGGCGTTGCAAAATCTATTGTCGGACAAGGCGGGTTATTCTCCACACCAGCCATATCCAATATTATTCGAAAATATAAAGCCCAAGGCGGAATTGTACTCTCCGCTAGTCATAATCCAGGCGGGCCTAATGGGGATTTTGGTATTAAATTTAATGGTCAAAATGGCGGGCCTGCCAGTGAGGCGATGACCAATGCTATTTTTGAAACCTCAAAAATAATAACGCATTATAAAACCCTGCAAGCCGAAGATATAGACTTGTCTGAGCTGGGTATATTTACTCTTGGCGATATGGTCGTTGAAATTATTGACCCTGTGAAAGACTATGCCGAGCTGATGGAGAGCCTGTTTGATTTTGCAGCGATTAAAGATTGGACCGCAGATAATCATAGCCTGTGTTTTGATGCGATGCACGCTATTACAGGCCCTTATGCCAAAGCGATTTTAAAAGATACTCTTGGCGCGCCAGATAAGGCTTTGATGAATTGCACCCCTTTGCCAGATTTTGGCGGACATCATCCTGACCCTAATCCTATTTATGCGAAAGACTTATTTGATAAAATGATGCTGCCTGACGGGCCTGATTTTGGCGCAGCTTCAGATGGGGACGGGGATAGGAATATCATTCTAGGGCGGGGGGGTTTTGTATCGCCATCAGACAGTGTGGCTGTACTGGCTGCAAATGCGCATTTGGTGCCGGCTTATAAGGCTGGTTTGACTGGCGTAGCGCGCTCTATGCCAACAAGCGCAGCGCTTGACCGTGTTGCGCAAAAGCTCGGTATTGCGCATTTTGAAACGCCAACAGGTTGGAAGTTTTTTGGAAACCTTTTAGATGCAGGCCGTATCAGTCTTTGCGGCGAGGAAAGTGCGGGCACAAGCTCCGACCATGTGCGCGAAAAAGACGGGCTTTGGGCGGTGCTGATGTGGTTAAATATTCTTGCTGTTCGGCGGCAATCTGTGAAAGAGATTATGTTAGCCCATTGGCAAGAATATGGCCGAAATTTCTACGCACGGCATGATTATGAGGCGGTTGAGACAGAGAAAGCCAATGCTGTTATGGCGCATTTGCGCGCGCAAGTCTCTGATCTAGCTGGTAAAGGCTTTGGCTCAGAAGTGGTGAAATTTGCGGATAGCTTTACTTATCATGACCCGATTGATGGGTCAGTATCAGAAAATCAAGGTCTGCGCGTGGGATTTGAAAGTGGTAGCCGTTTTGTCATGCGCTTGTCTGGAACAGGCACAGTGGGCGCGACCCTGCGGCTTTATATTGAGCGTTATGTGCAAGGCCCAGCGGGTCTTGAGGAGGATCATACTGCAGTCCTAGAGCCTATATTGCAAATCGCCAAAGAGATCAGCGACATTGAAGCACTAACGGGGCGCGAGCATGCGAGCTTGGTGACCTAAAGGGGGCTTAATCGCGGCTATTAATAAGCTCTAAAAATGCAGGGCCAAATTTTTCATATTTAACGGTCCCCACGCCAGAGACATCTAGCATAGCGTCGGGATTGTCAGGGCGTTTTTGAGCCATATCTATTAAGGTTGCGTCAGAAAAGACGATAAAGGCGGGTTTACCAAGGCTGCGTGCGATGTCCATGCGTTTGGCTTTTAGGCGTGAGAGAAGTTCGGCATCACGTTCGGATAAAGTCTTTTTTGCCGTTATTTTACTGTGTTGGTGAGCGGCGCGCTGTCTTGTCTTGGTGGCGGCGATGACCTTACAGGCATATGTGGCATGGCCGCTCAGAACGGCTTGCCCTTTTGGCGTAATGGTGAGCGCGCCAAAGCGTTCAATATCCATGGCGATATGCCCGCTCGCCAGAGCTTGCCGTATCAACCCTTGCAGATAAGGCGAGCCAATGGCTTTGGCCTTGCCGTAACCTTTGGTGTTTTGATGACCGAATTGACGTATGCGCTCTGTATCAGCACCGCGCGCAACGGCAATAATATGCGCCTGCCCAAAGCGAGCGCCCGTATCTTTGATTGTGGTTAAGATATGTTGCAGCGGTTGTGTTGCGTCAATCATTTCGGGCGGCGTTTCGCAATTATCGCAATTCCCGCATGGCTTCGCATCTTCGCCAAAATAAGCCAGCATGACTTGGCGGCGGCACGTAGAAGCTTCGCAATAGGATAGAAGCGCATCAAGCCGTCTTAACTCTCGGTTTTGATGATCTGAACCAGCCCCGTCATTCATGATAAATTGGCGGCGCATGCGGACATCATCAAGCCCGTAACATAAAGCTGTTACAGCCGCGTCGCCGTCTCGTCCCGCACGGCCAATTTCCTGATAATAAGCCTCAAGTGAGCTAGGCAAGTTGGTATGATAAACAAACCGAATATCGGGCTTATCTATGCCCATACCAAAAGCAATCGTTGCAACGATGACCATACCGTCCTCGGCCATAAACCGCTCTTGCGTATCAAAGCGAAGCTGCGCATCAAGACCGGCATGATAGGGCAAAGCCTTGTGGCCTGCGGCGACTAAATGCGCAGCAAATTCCTCTGTGTTTTTCCGTGAGAGTGCATAAACAATTCCAGATTGCCCGCGCATATTTTCCATAAAGCGCGTGAGCTGTAATTTACGGTCTGTCTTGGCGTTAATGGCAAGGGATAAATTGGGGCGGTCAAAGCCGTGGATAATGATTTGGCCTTTGCCATTAAATAGAATATTGGCAATATCGTCACGCGTAGCACTGTCCGCTGTGGCCGTAAAGGCGGCAATAATGGCGTCTGGAAATTCGGTTTTAAGCTGCTCTAGCTGGGCATATTCAGGCCGAAAAGCAGGCCCCCATTTGGAGACACAATGGGCTTCATCAATAACAAACATGGCAGGCGATAAACGTGTCATTGCCGCCATCATACGTGGACTCATTAAGCGCTCGGGAGATAGATAAAGTAACTTCGCTTCTCCAGATACAACCCGCCGCCATTGCGCAATATTGGTATCGCGCGATTGTCCAGAATGAATACAGGCAACTTCTACGCCATTGGCGCGAAGGCCTGCGACTTGATTATCCATTAATGCAACCAAAGGCGATATAACCACGCTTACGCGGTCAAATAATAAAGCGGGCACTTGGTAGCAGAGTGATTTGCCAGCGCCAGTTGGCATGACAGCCAGAACATTTCTACCCGCCATTATCTCTGCAATGATTTCGTCTTGGCCGGGGCGAAATTTATCAAACCCGAAGGTTGATTTGAGAGTAAGATGGGGAGTCGTCATAAGCAGGGGATGGCCCGAAGCGCGGCGGATGTAAAGCCAAGCTTGCTTGTATAGCTACACTTAATTGCAGTTTAAGTTATCATCTCCCAAAGGCTGGGTTAGCAAAGCTCATAGCGATGATAGCTTAAAATGATTATGGCAGGGTTGCTAAGACATCTTTGACAAAGGCTGGTCCGTCAAAATAATTGCCTCGGTAATCATATCCGCGCCGAACGATTACAGCATTGCGGCTTGGGACGATGATAAGAAATTGCCCGCGATTACCAAGAGCGGCATAAGTGTCATTGGGAACACCTTCATAATTTTCATAGCGCCAGAATTGCGCGCCATAGCCGCGGCCTGGTTTTAACGCGTTTTCGCCTTGGCGGTTGGGCGGCTGTGTTGAGGCAGGCGCGGCGACATAATCGCTCCAGCCCTTATCTAAGATGCGCTCTGATTTACCATTATAGTTCCAAACACCATCATCAAGATATAATTGCCCAAGCCGTGCCAGGTCGCGCGCTGTTGTCCAGACTTGGCTAGAGAGGATAAAATCTCCGCCCCAATCCATTTCTGGAACTGTGTGAAACATACCGATTTTATGCAGCAGGTTTTTAAATGGAAATGCGTGATAACGTTTATCATTATCCATGGCTTCGCGGAGCGCACGCATTGCCAAGAGCGTGTCATTATTGGCATAGCGCCAACGCTGTCTAATCGGGGCGTGGAGATGGTTTTTTGTGGCATATTGCGCCGTTAAACCGCCGCCAAAATAGATATTATCCGTACGGTTTCCCGCAGGTTCGCTCTCCAAGCCGCTATTCATATGCAGCAAATTTTCTACTGTAATTTGACCGCGCGGGTCGCCTTTGCGCGACCAAGCCTCTAGCCCAGCTTTGTCTTTAACATCAATTAAGCCTTGGTGCTGCGCGGCGCCTAAAATGGATGCGCCAATACTTTTGGCCACAGACCATGTGCGCTGAGATGTGTGCATATCAAAGCCGTCTATATAGCGCTCAGATAAAAGTCGTCCATTTTGAACAATCACGACAGATGTTGTACGGCCTTCGAAACCGCCATCAAAGGCTTTTGTAATGGCTGCGTCTAATGCCTGCTTATCGATAGTGTTGGGTAATGGATCATTAGGCAGCTTATCCCCTTGCGGCCACATCATATCGGCAGGATTATATTTTGACGCTTTAAGTTTTACGCGCGGTAGAGTATCTGCAAAGCTTATATCTGCGCCTTGGGGCAGGGCGGTGCAACCTAAATGCTCGCGCCAAACAGAGATGCGCGGAACTATGTCATCTTCGAATTTTACTGTGACATATTTTTCAGCCATATTAATTTGTGCCTCGCCAATAGCTTTCATAGCGGGGCCAAAATCAGGATAAATATTATCCAATTCTTGCGCTGCAATTTGCGCCTTGGTCTTGTTACCATTAAATGTCGCCGAACAGGTGAACATTGCTTTATATCCTGCGGCCAGCGCTTTATCTGCGCGTGTTGGTAATGCTTGCGCAAAGCTGCTACTAGCGATGACAAGCGTTAAGAGGGCGGGGGCATATTTTAACATATTATCTCTCGATTAGGGCGTTATGATAGTATCTGTTCAGTATATATTCATTCGCTTTATTGGCAGACTGTGCGTAAATCGTCTATAGAGTAGATACAGCCTGGAGAGTAGATACAGTCTGGAGAGTAGATACAGTGTGGGGCTTAGGGTTAAGGGAAAGATTATGAAACACATATATATAACAGCAACAGCATGTTTGGGCTTGGCGCTCTCGGCCTGTAATAGCGGCGGGCCGACCTATATCACGAGCAGCGCGGTTCCAGCGCCGCATATCCAAGTCTCTGCAACAGGCACATCTGCGCAGACGCCAGATATAGCTACGGTGAATGCAGGCGCTGTATCTGAAGGCAAGACAGCCCGCGAAGCGATGATTGCCAATGCGACGAAAATGACGGCCGTGTTTGATGAGCTTGAAGCGGCTGGGATTGAGGCGAAAAACATAACCACGTCACAACTGTCCTTGCAGCCGCGCTATAATTATGACAACCGCAGAACTGGCCGTACTCAACCGCGCATAGATGGGTACGAGGCGCGCAACACGGTGACTGTGAAAAGCGATGATATTGAAACTGTTGGCGTTATGATTGATGCGCTTGTCAAAGCGGGCGTTAATAATATTAACCAGGTGAGTTTTTCTGTCAAAGATACAAAAACGGCAAAGGCAGATG
Source organism: uncultured Caulobacterales bacterium (assembly GCA_937929915.1). Taxonomy (GTDB): domain Bacteria; phylum Pseudomonadota; class Alphaproteobacteria; order Caulobacterales; family Maricaulaceae; genus Litorimonas. Next base: position 32,728 of record CALFUN010000032.1, read on the forward strand.
CGCGGGAAAAAGCGATTAAAGAGGCGCGAGCTAAAGCGCAAGCTATGGCAGAGGCGGCAGGTGTCAAGCTTGGCAAGCTCACCTCTATAAGCGAGAGCCGCGGCGGGTTTATATCGCGGCCTTATGAGCTACGCGCACAAGCTTCCGCTGAATTATCCGTGTCCACACCCATATCTGCAGGTGAACAAACGCTCAGTGTAACCGTGAATTTGGTTTATGAGATTTTAGAATAATAGAGAGGTTTCTTAATGCACAGGCGGGATGAAGACCTCATTGTTTTCATCGAGCAACACAACATTCGGTCTGTAATTGCGCGCTTTTTCCGCTTTCATTTGGCCATAGGTGATGATGATAATTTTGTCGCCAATTTGCACCCGCCGCGCTGCTGCGCCGTTAAGACCAAAGGTTTTTGAGCCGCGCGGGGCTGTAATGGCATAGGTTGTAAAGCGCTCGCCATTGGTGATATTGAGAATATCAACTTGTTCATTGGGTAAAATATCCGCGCGGTCGAGCAAATCTGCATCAATCGAAATTGAGCCTTCATAATGTAAGTCAGCTTGCGTCACAGTGGCTCTGTGAATTTTACTTTTCATCATGGTTAGACGCATATGCTTCTCCTATTCATATAGAACTTTAGGCTCGGGTGTCAGCTCTTATATAAGACTGGCAGACGGCTCATAAAAGGTGAATGCACAATTTTTCATAGCTGCCATGTCTGGCATTTATCGTGCGTTCAGATTGGTATATAGAACCAGAATCATATGAGGCAGTTATGACAGTTTTAATTCTAATCACCGGCGGTACGCTAGATAAAGTGCATGATACAATTACCGAAGGTTTGATATTTTGCCCCGATAGACGCAGCCAAGTGCCGCATGTTCTTGAAACTGGCCGCAGCGCAGATTTTGATATGCGCATTTTAATGCAAAAAGATAGTCTGGATATGGATGCGGCGGATAGAGCTATGATTCTAGACGCTGTAAATTCTGCTAGCCACTCCCAAATTGTGATTACGCATGGTACAGGGACTATGGAGCTAACAGCGAAATATTTGGATGGCAAAACAGGCGATAAGACCGTGGTGTTGACAGGGGCTATGCGGCCTTATTCGCTTGGGCGCTCGGATGCAGGGTTTAATCTTGGCGGGGCGTTGATTGCCGCGCAAACCTTAGGAGCAGGGGTTTATGCGGTGATGAACGGCGCCGTTTTTGCGGGTAAGGATGTGCGTAAAGATACGCAAACGGGCCGGTTTGATGGGTGATATAAGCGGGTAGGAGGGCAAGATTTTAAGATGATTCGATGGGATGATCTTGGGACCCTATATGCTCACAAATAGTTTTATGGCCTGTGATGGAAAAATAGTGTTTAAGGTACATATTCTCTTCTTCCCCTAATTAAGAGAATACTGCCAAGCGAGACCCTCCTCCCATATACTCCCTTGGCCTGCACTTTGATAAGCTCCCCTTCTTATCGAGTGATAATATAGCAGGATTGGAATGCCCCTTCCAATTCTGTTTTTTTTTCGCAAAATATATGAAATTTCCTTCAATCACCTCTAAGCCTTACGGCTTGTGCGCTGGAAAGGTTCAAGCCTTTACTGTATTTTTATGCTCACATAACTTCACATTTTGTTTTATGGTCACCGCCCAAAAAATAGTGTCTAAGGTGATTATTCTCTTCCTCCCTTAATGAGAATGACCGCCAAGTGAGCCCCCTTACTCCCTTGGCATAACACTCGGATAAGACCCCCTTTCTTATCTAGTTGTGTTTTAGCAGGATTGAAGCCCCCCTTACTTCAATCCTGCTTTTTATTGCCTAAAACTATGAAGATATGCGCATTATGAACGCTTAAATGGCTTGAGCTTTGAGCGTCTGCATTTCATCGCGCAGGCGCGCGGCTTCCTCAAATTCAAGATTTTCAGCCGCGACAAACATGCGTTTTTCAAGATCTGCCAATATAGCGACCATATTGCCGCCCATATAGGCCGCTTGCCCATTTTCGGCCACTTCGAGAGCAGGCGTGCTGTCTTGCTGGTATTTTTTCTTAATTTGACCAGAGGGCGTATAGCGATTTGCTGCATCTTTGATTTTCTCGGCGGCTTGACTATCGCCGACCATATCGGCCACACCGCGCAACACAGTTTGCGGCGTAATGCCGTGTGTCTCATTATGCGCGATTTGGCGTGCGCGGCGGCGTTTAGTCTCGTCCATAGCCCGCTGCATAGACCCTGTGATTTTATCAGCATATAGCACGACACGCGCATTGGCATTTCGCGCCGCGCGGCCAATCGTTTGCACAAGCGAGGTTTCGCTTCGCAGAAATCCTTCCTTATCAGCATCTAAAATGCCAACAAAAGCACATTCGGGAATATCAAGACCTTCGCGCAGCAAGTTAATCCCGATCAATACGTCAAATTTACCAAGGCGCAGATCGCGGATGATTTCGATACGTTCCAGCGTATCGACATCACTATGCATATAGCGCACGCGAATCCCTTGATCTGTCATATATTCAGTGAGATCTTCGGCCATTTTCTTGGTTAGGGTGGTGACAAGTGAGCGGTAGCCTTGAGCCGCAACTTTTTGAACTTCGTCAATAATATCATCGACTTGATTGCCGCCATCTTTGGAGACAGGACGTATTTCGACAGGCGGATCAATCAAGCCTGTTGGGCGAATAACTTGCTCGACAAAGACGCCGCCTGTGCGCTCCATTTCCCAATTTGCTGGCGTGGCGGAAACATGAATAGATTGCGGGCGCATGGCGTCCCATTCTTCAAATTTTAGCGGGCGGTTATCGATACAGCTGGGCAGGCGGAAGCCATGTTCGGATAATGTGGTTTTGCGGTTCAAGTCACCTTTGCTCATTGCGCCGATTTGCGGCACCGACACATGTGATTCGTCCATGAATAAAAGCGCATCTTCGGGCAGATATTCAAATAATGTCGGCGGCGGCTCCCCTGGCGCGCGGCCTGTCAGATAGCGGGAATAATTCTCAATGCCTGAGCAAAACCCTTGCGCGGCAATCATCTCTAGATCAAATTCTGTGCGTTGGGCGATACGTTGGGCTTCGAGTAATTTCCCTTCGGCTTCATAACGCTTCAGAGTATCTTGGAGTTCTTTTTTTATGCCTTTGACCGCGGCCTGCAAAGTTGGGCGCGGCGTGACATAATGCGAATTGGCATAAACGCGCACAGTGTCTAAATTCTGAAGGCTTTTTCCTGTCAGCGGATCAAAGGCGGTAATCGCATCAATTTCATCCCCGAAGAAATCAAAGCGCCATGCCATATCATCATAATGGGCGGGGAAAAGCTCAACGCAATCACCGCGCACACGAAATGTACCGCGCTGAAATGCCAAATCATTGCGCGCATATTGTAGCTCGACAAATTGGGCCATGAGTGCGCGCTGATCAATCTCTTGGCCTTTAGCAAGGTCAACGGTCATCGCCGTATAGGTTTCTACTGAGCCGATACCGTAAATGCAAGAGACAGAGGCGACGATGATACAATCATCGCGCTCTAATATGGCCCGCGTCGCCGCATGGCGCATGCGGTCAATTTGTTCATTCACGCTGCTGTCTTTTTCTATGAAAGTATCTGTACGCGGCACATAGGCTTCGGGTTGGTAATAATCATAATAAGAGACAAAATATTCGACTGCATTATCTGGAAAAAAGCTTTTAAATTCAGAATATAATTGCGCCGCGAGCGTTTTATTCGGGGCCATGATGAGAGCAGGACGCTGTGTTTGCTCGATAATTTTCGCCATTGTAAAGGTTTTACCTGACCCGGTTACGCCGAGTAGAACTTGGTCGCGTTCAATAGAATTTAGGCCAGCAACAAGCTCTTTAATCGCTTTGGGTTGATCGCCTTTGGGTTCAAATTCGCTGACGAGCCGAAACCGTTTTCCGCCTTCGGATTTCTCAGGGCGCACAGGCTTATGCGGTGTCCAAAGTGCAGGCGTCTCTCGGACGTTGATATTGGCAGAGCTAGGCATGGATTTAAAGTAAGGTGCCTATCTGAGAATGCAAGCCTTGGTATCTTATCTTCATTGAAACTTTGCGTATGATTTTAGATGTTAAATAATGCAGTGATTTAGTTAAATATATTTAGCTCTTGCGGCTTAATTATAGGGTTGGTTGTTACATGCCCGACATAGCCTGCATATCCGCCTATGGCGACTGTCGAGATCCAATCTAATACAATTTTCCAATGCTCTGTCTGTAAGCTGATTAGAACATAAATATTTATACTGCCAAATATAACGCCCAATATAAGGCCCATAAGAACTGTAAATGATAGAGTTATGGGGGTAAAGATTTCAGCAATATATAAAATGGGGAGGCCAATGAAATAACAACATATAAAAGCGATTGGCAGGCCAATAATCACATAAGGTATTATGAGTGCGAGTGCATTCAGGGTTGTGTTAATGCTAAAATTGCTTTGGTTGAAAAATATCAAAGATATTATATCAACGATGAGAACGCCAGTCCAACCGATGACCGTAGCGACAGATAGAAATTGAATTTTAGGGAAGGTTTCGCCTTTAGATGGCTTAAAGCTGATCTCTGTTGGCGGTATATTTATATCTTTGGAGGGCATATAATGAACCTTTATCTATGCGAAAATTGACAGATTTATGCTAACGGCGCAGGTGCCGTATGGTTTTGAATGCGGACGGGTTTTACGGCATAATCATTTAGAGTTTTATCAACGTTGTCCCATCCTGCTCGTTGGGCACGTTCAAAAGCTTGTCTGCCTTTTTCAATGCGCTCAGACTTGCTTAAGAAGTTTTTAAAAAAGAGAGGCCGTGATTTTGGGAAATACCGAAATTGAATAAGAGGCTTGAGGGCAATCCATTTTATAAGCGGCCAATCGAGTTTCTTGGCAGCTTTCATGACTTCGGGATGCACAATATTGTCTTGTTCCCAGTTAAAAAAGACTTCGAATAAATCCCGTTTATCTTCGGCAGATAACATAAATCCGAGCCGCCGCGCTTTATGGCATTTGTTTAATGCTGTGATGAAATTATCTGGGAAAAATGCTTTTAAATTATGTGTATGACCAAACCTATCTGTCATATGATAGGCGATATATGTTTCCACACAGACTTGTCGATTGATTTCACGAAAACTCTCGGCAAAATTTTCTAATTGTTGTTGTTTTTCACGTTTTAATTTTGGGTTTAAAATGAACTGGATGGCTAATATCTTCGCCAGTCGTGCCCCGAGATCAAAATAACCTTTCGCCCATAAAGCCCCATGAGCTGCGATTAGGGGAAATGTGTGGTTTCCATGAGAGTGCTTATAGAGGCTGTGGTATAATTCCGCGCGCTGTCCTAGCTCTTTAGGTTGTCCGGCCAGTTTGACCGCGGCGACACGTAAAGTTTTATAATAATTGTCTATATGGCTCTGTTCGCAGGGCTTCGGATTAATATGAAAATTATCTCTTTTTTCAAATTTAAACTCGACCATGTTGACCTCTTTATAGTTGCAGGTTTAGCGGTATTCGTCATTATTGCATGTAATTTCTGTTATAACAGAAATATATGTATTAAAGAAATTAATGTCAAGGTTTGACACTAAGATAACCTTAAAATTTGACTGAAATAGCCTTGAGGGAGCGGGGATAGCGTTTAAAAGCCCTGCGTTTTTACATAATTTTAGGGATATTCGTTGATAAAAGATTTAAGTGGAAACTCTAAAGTGTAGATATGAAGGCTGGGTGGGAATTTACGCAAAAGCGACTAGCTAGGGATGTTTTACCTCTCATATCTCTATGTATGATGACAATAAGCAGCCCCGTATTGGCGTCTGTGATTGATAGACCGTTTCTGCGCGCCAATGCTGTTGTTATCGTTTTTGGTGCGGATGGATTTCAAGAAGAGGGCGGTATTGGCGGTATTGTCACTGACTTTTTATTTCTCGACACAGCTGCGGGTACGGCTGCAACTGACTTAATTGCTGATGATGGTGTGACGATTAATTTTAATAATCAGCAATTTAACCCCATACAAAACGGTGAAGAATCAGGCATCGAGCTTGACGTGACCAATGCAACATTTGGCGGAGTTTTTACTAGCGCTGCGCCCAATCAAACCTTAGATGCCGCGGATAGCTTTACTGCATTTGGTTTGTCAGACGATACAGATATTGAGCTTCTAAATAATGGAAATCGCGCCTCAAGGTTTTTTGTCGCCTCTAATGCCGCTTTTGATATTTACGGCTCTGTGTCTAATGTTCAAACGAGTGGCGATTTTACGGCGCTTGATTTAAGCAATATCCGCTATCGTTTGCGCGTGCAAACAACAGGTAATGCAGGGGCGGGGGCTAATCGTTGGGGCGAAGATGCACAAGACCCGTCCGTGGGCGGAGACGGAGTTGTGATAGGACAGCAGCCTGGGCCATTGCGCACTTTGGCTGATCTGGACGGGCCGCCTGTAAAAGTGTTCGATGGCGGGCGTAAAACAGCGGCGCGTAACGGAACGATTCTGTCGCAAGCGGTAAGTTTTCAATCCCGATATAATCTTCGTCAGGCTGGCGGTATATTAAATGTGTATGATTTTTCGCAAGGTGTTGGCTCTATATCCGCCGATGTAACATATACGGTGTTTACGCCTTAAACAGATAAGAGTGTTTTAGTATCAGATGCTTGAGGGGTGTTGAAAATAACTAAAATCTATTTTAAACTGTTATCCTGAGGAATAATTAAATTTTCTCATGACTTTCATGCTTTAAGCCCTTATATGGGCATCGATTAGCATATAAAGCTAACGCATAGGACTTATTGAAATTACCAATAGGAGACTGCGTAGATTAATGACAAGCGATACAACCATAAACTCTGCAGAACGTGATGCTGTCTGGTTGACAGCTATTGTTCAAACAAGAGATGCGTCAGCTTTGGCTAGCCTATTTGAAATATATGGCCCTAAGCTTAGAGCATGGTTGGTTCAGCGCGGGGCCAGTGCGCAGACGGCCGAAGATATGCTTCAAGATGTCATGATTAAAGTGTGGACACGTGCGGATCAGTTTGATTCGACTAAAGCCAGTTTTGCGACTTGGCTGTATAGAGTGACACGAAATAGCTGGATTGATCATAACCGCAAACATAACCGCACAGATGTGCGTGATCCTGAAGTCATGAAGGTCATTGCTGACGAAGAAGTGCCGTCCGCTGAATTTAGCTATATCTCGCAAGAAAGCTCTCAAATTCTAAAAGACCATATACAGCTTTTATCAGAGGTGCAGCAAAAGGCCATTCAAATGGCTTTTATGGAATTTAAAACATATCAAGAAATCTCTGAAGAAACAGGATTGCCTCTCGGAACCGTAAAAACGCGTATTCGTTCGGCGATTCAAACGCTCAAAACCAATATGCCGCGTCATTTGGGTAGTGTTTAACAGCGCCGCCTATACGTTGTGACTGACCCTGAACAGTCATAATTCACGGATTTAACCTGAAAATCATGTCAAGAAAGAGCCAGTCAGGCGCGGTTTAAATAAACCGTCCCATTTCTCGGGCTGTATCTAGCATACGATTGGAAAACCCCCATTCATTATCATACCAAGATAAGATACGAACCATATGTTCGCCCATACAAACCGTTTCGCTTGGGATAAAGCTAGATGAGTGCGGATCGTGATTTAAGTCTATGGAGACAACCTTATCGTCTATGACTTGCATAACCCCTTTAAGCGCGCCATTTGCAGCTTGCGTGAAAGCTTGGTTGACGGCTGCAACGCTCGCGGCTTTTTGCGTATTGACGACTAGATCAACAACAGAGACATTAGGTGTGGGAACTCGAATGGCTTTGCCGTCTAGCCGGCCGTCCAATTCTGGCATGACAAGTCCAATGGCTTTGGCAGCGCCTGTTGATGTGGGTATCATGGATAGAGCCGCCGCACGGCCGCGATTGAAATCCTTTGGCTCGATTGTATCAAGCGTGGGTTGATTGCCCGTATAGGCATGAACCGTCGTCATGAACCCATTTTCAATACCAAATGTCTCATGCAAAACCTTAGCGACAGGGGCGAGCGCGTTGGTCGTACAAGAGCCGTTTGAGACAATGATATGGTCTTTGGTAAGCGTGTCATGATTCACGCCGTAAACAATAGTATTGTCTACGCCTTTCCCCGGGGCTGATATAAGGACGCGCCGCGCGCCTGCTTCGAGATGATCGGCTGCTGCATCGCGTGCCGTAAAGAAGCCTGTGCATTCCAGAACTATATCGACATTATTATCGGCCCAATTCTGATCTTTTAAATTGCGTATGGCCGTCACTTCCATATCGCCGGACCCTATATTGAGGCTATCTTTTGTGTGCGAAATTGTTCCCGGGAACCGCCCATGGATAGAATCATATTTGAGAAGGTGAGCGAGGTTATCAGGCGAGGCGAGGTCGTTAATGGCGACGATTTGTAAATCGGTCTGTCCGCTTTCATGCAAAGCCCGTAAAACATTGCGGCCAATGCGGCCAAAACCATTAATGGCAAGTCTGAGGGGCATATTTCGTCCTTTACATATGCGTTTTGTTGACAGCGCTGTCATATTTGATTTCGATATGAAAATCTAGTGATATTTGCCCATTTAGCATTCGATTTCGAACATTTAAAGTCATAACTTATTGATTGTTATGATGCAGTGCATGCCAACTGCTTTTTGACTGCATATGGGACTGTCTTTTTACTGTGAATTTAGGAAGAGATATAATGAATTTATCAACCAACCCATATCAGCTATTATGACGCTACTGCCTCAAAAAAAGACGAACAGCCCGCAATCTGAGCCGTTAAACTTAGCCAGTTTTGACGACCGCGCCGCTATAACGGCGCATATTCGTCAGCTTTGCCCATATTTGGATGATGAGGATATGACAATATCAGCCACGCGCGGTCATAAGAACATGGCTTTGGCACGGCTGAGTGAAATTGATCCCGAAAATTACGGTAAAACACGCAATCATATTGGCGGGAAGGTCACGCGCTTATCGCCTTATATTCGCCATGGGGTGTTGAGTTTGGCTGATATACGCGATGTTATTATGTCCAAGGTCAAAATACGGGACGGCGAAAAACTCATACAGCAAATGGCATGGCGGGAGTATTGGCAGCGCTTATACCGTGTTAACCCAGAGATAATTTGGCAAGATGCTGAAGATTACAAGACAGGGTTTAGCGCGCAGGATTATGCGGATGACCTGCCTGAAGATATTGCAAAAGGACGGACGGGCGTGTCCTGTATTGATGCCTTTATTGGTGAATTATTAGAGCAAGGCACAATGCATAATCATGCCAGGCTCTATGTAGCGGCTTATATTTGTCACTGGCGGCGGATAAAATGGCAGGCTGGGGCACGGTTTTTCTTATCTCACCTATTAGATGGAGATCCCGCATCCAATAATTTGTCTTGGCAATGGGTCGCCAGTACGTTTTCACATAAGCCTTACTATTATAATCTTGAAAATGTGCAGACATTCTCCCCTGATACTCTGGATACATCCCAAGAAAATAATGCCGTACTTATGGGAACATATGAAGAGGTTTATGTGCGGCTTTTTCCAAATTTACCTACGCCAGAATAAGAGGTTTGCGAAATGTCACAGAGCTATATTTGGTTGCATGAAGATAGTTTGAGCTTGGATCATCCTGTATTTAGTCATGCAAGCGAGCCATCTTGTGCCGTGTTCATATGGGATGACGCTTATTTTGAACGTCAAAATTATAGTTTAAAACGTCTCACATTTATCTATGAATGCTTGATTGGCTTACAAGAGCGGGTTGCGGTTTATCAAGGCGATACGGAAACCTTATTGCGCAATATCTGTGTGGACGGAAAACTCTATGTGGCTGATACACCTAATCCAATATTTTTAGAAATAATAGGCAAAATTGCCCAAAATAATGTTGTCGAAATTGTAAAAGATAAGCCCTTTATCAATGCGCCAGATGATGTAGATATGACACGATTTTTTCGGTTTTGGAACCGATCTCGAAAATCAGCTTTTGGGTTCGAATAGACCCTTTAAATATAATCATGTAAAAGATACTCCATATGTCCTCACGCCCGAAAATAGCAATAATTGGCGCAGGGATGTCAGGATTATCAGCTGCGCATGTTTTGGCGCCGCATTATGATGTGAGAGTATTGGATAAATCTCGCGGGATAGGCGGACGCATGTCGACGCGATATGCGGGCCTTTATGAATTTGATCATGGCGCGCAATATTTTACGGTTAAGGGGGCTGAGTTTCGCAAAGTCATTGAAGAGGCGATAGCAGCCAATGCTGCCGCGCCTTGGACGGGCCGTGCCTTATATTTGAAATCTGGTGATTATGTTCAAGATATAGGCGGCAAAAGATATGTTGGCACGCCGCGTATGAATAGCCTGCCAAAATTTCTCGCCCAAAATTTAAATATTACATTGGGCGGCCGCGTTTCGGCTATACAGCTTATGGATCATCAATGGACATTAGGCTTTGAAACAGGGGAAACTCAATCTGGTTTTGATGCCGTGATTTGCACAGCGCCGCCCGCGCAAGCCGAACATATATTACCCGCGAGTTTTTCCGATATGCAAAGCGTGAAATCTGCAAAACTGCAAGCGTGTTTTGCGCTCATGATAGCTTTGCCAGAGGCGCAAGATTTTGGCTGGGACAGCTTAAGGCTTGACGAGGGGCCGATTGCTTGGATGGCGGTGAATAGCGCCAAGCCTAATCGTAACGCAGATGTTTCATGTCTTGTCATTCATGCGCAGGCGATGTGGTCAGAGCAGCACCAAGAGGTTGATCGTGATTGGGTTCAATCGCAGCTTATCGAAGCGGCACGCCAGATTTGCCAAATTGATTTGCACGGGGCCGCCCATATTGCTTTGCACCGCTGGTTATATGCCTCCGTAGAAAGCGGCCCCGCGAAAGACTGTCTTTTTGACCCAAAGCTAAAGCTTGCGGCGTGCGGTGATTGGTGCCTTGGCGGACGTGTTGAAGGGGCGTGGCGTAGCGGACAGGCGGCGGGCGCAAAGATACTTAGCGCCTTAACTTAATCTGTTTACCTCTGATGAACTTTTGGTGAAACGCTTATATACACGCTTGCCATTTTTAAAATGAAACGTCAAAACTCCGCTATGGATAATCAATCTGACATCACAACGGCCTCGAAAAAAACAATATATAAGGAGGTCATGACGCAATTAGCGGCCATTATTCAAGATGAAAAAAATGTTACAGCACGGCTCGTAACGACGATTTGTTTACTGCATCATGCGTTTGATTATTATTACTGGACAGGGTTTTACTTGGTCGATCCTGACACGCCAGATGAGCTTGTCATTGGCCCCTATCAAGGTACGCTGGGCTGCTTACGTATTCCGTTTGGAGAGGGGCGCGTTAAAGGTGTATGCGGTGCTGCGGCCGCCTCTGGGCAAACGGTGATTGTCGAAGATGTTCACGCATTTCCAGGTCATATTAGTTGTGATAGCCGGTCCCAGTCTGAAATTGTTGTCCCTGTTTTTTCGCCAGATGGCTCACTTTTTGCTGTGCTTGATGTTGATTCGACAGACATAGGGAGTTTTTGCGACGTGGATCAAGCCAATCTTGAGCTTATCATGAGCCGCATGGTTGTTTAAATTTTATCGGTAATATCATCCTTGCCAACATCTTTGGCATGAAGCAGCTTATGTTTTTGAGATGGATGCAATATGGTTTTTATCATCAAATTATAGGCCGCTTCGACGCTACTGGCTGATAATAAAACATCTTGTAACGAGTTCGGCGCAAAACCTGCGGTAATAATGTGTGTCAAACATTGCAATAATCCATCCCAATACTGTGTATCAGATAAGAAAATAATTGGCTTATTGTGCAAATTCAGTCTTTGCCACGATAAGACTTCAATGGCTTCTTCGAGTGTACCAATGCCGCCAGGTAGCACGATAAAAGCATCGGATTCGCTATACATACGGCTCTTGCGCGTGTGCATGTCAGCTACGATTTCATGTGTGACATCTGTGAATGTCTTTTCAATATCGGATAGAAATTCAGGCATTATGCCAAGGACAGGCGCGCCGTTTTCATGAGCTGCGCGTGCGAGCGCGCCCATAAGGCCTAACCCGCCGCCGCCATAAACAAGCCTGTCGCCATGATTTGCAATCGCTTTGCCGAGAGTTTTAGCGAGTTGAACATGGCGTGGGTTCTGCCCGCTCGATGATCCGCAAAACACACAGATAGAATATGATAGGTCTTTTGAAATATTCGCCATAAGCGCGTTCCTAGTAATATGTCCCGCATTTCTTAGTTGATTTGTTAGACTGACCGCTTACCTTAGCCAAGCTTTATATCAAAAGCCGATCGAAGTGACAAAATGGGCCGTCATTATGAAATATCGTTATATTGGGATGACATTAGGGGGGCTTTTGATTGCCTTTATTATGTTTTTCATTGTCCAAATTTCAGGCTTAACCCGTAATGGGCAAATTCCGGGAGTTGGCGGAGATGATATATCAGTTGTAAGCCCAGCGTCCAATCCAGATAAAATTGGTATGCAGCCAGCATCGTTTGAAAATGTGTCAGAGTTTTCGACAGAGACAAGCCGAAAGATGCGTATATCAGGTATGGCAGATCCCGGCAGCGTGGTTGTTTTGCTCAATCGCGGGGAACGTTTGCGGCAAATTAAAACTGACGCGGAAGGGAATTGGGGGGTCACGCTCGATATTGATGGTCAGGCTATGGCAATCGAAGCGCTTATGTTTACGGGACAAGATGAGGTCAGTATTCGCAGTGATGAGACGATATTTCGTCTGCCCGTACCCGCAGGGCCAAATGTCGCGAGCGCAAATTATACCGCGCCAGCTTTGGTTATGATATGTGCCTCTGGCGGGCCAAGCCGTATTATCCAATCGCCATTTGGACAATCGCCAACAACAGGCCCGTTAACATTAGGCGCGATAGATTATGATGATGCTGGCGGCGTCATTTTTTCTGGTTCGACCTCTGCTGAAGGGCGGGTTAGGATTTATCTGGGTGAACAAGCTATTGGCGAGACACCTGTGCAAGCCGATGGACGCTGGAACTTTACGGCAGGTAAAATGCTACCCCTTGGGGAATATGATGTTTGGGCAGAGCTTTTACGCCTAAATGCACCGCGGGTGCGCATTGGTGTGGTCTTTGAGCGTTTACCGCCTTTACCGCAAACAGACGGTGATGATGGATCTTTATCTGTCAGTTTTGAGCCGTTGCGCTGGCAAATTCGGCGTAGTCTCATCGGCGGTGGTTCGCAAAGCACCGTGGTCTTTGCACAGCAAGGCCAAATCGAAACCATAAAGCTGCCAGAAAGCGAGAGCGCTAGGCCGTAATGGTTCTCTGTTGTTATGAAGCCAGTCTAAAGCCTATTCAGCAGGAGAACCAGCCGAGCTATGCGGTGGTTTTGTAGGCGGCTTTAACCGCTGCCATAGCCCTAAAATACGGCCTTTCATGACCGCGGGCGCAGCCAGTAAAACGGGTGTGACAATCAAAGTCAAAATGGTTGCAAAGCCTAACCCACTGGCGACAACAAAGGAAATGGGTGCCCAGATTTCAGAGGTGCTAGAGCCTTTCGTCGAAAAACTACCTGTGAAAATATTGGCTTGCCACCCTAAAATAAGCGGCATTAGACCGACAATCGTTGTAAGCGTGGTGAGGAAAACAGGCCGTAATCTTTGCGCCGCGGTTCGAATGGCTGCATCCACAGCGCCGTAGCCATTTTCCAGTAAGCGCTGATACGTATCAATTAGAACAATATTGTTATTTACGACAATTCCCGCCAAAGCGATCACGCCTGTAATGGTCAGGATCACGCTAAGATAAGGATAAAAGGCGAGTCCTAAAACTACGCCAAAGACAGACATAATCACGGCAGATAATGTCAAAAATACATGGTAGAAACTATTAAATTGTAACAGTAAAATCACGCTCATCATAAATAAAATCGCAAGACACGCGCCTATAGCGAACCGAACCGCTTCGCTATTTTCTTCCTGTTGACCCAAGAATTTCACCTTCGTTGTTGACGGTAAATTCGCCTCATTTTCAAGCCAGTCATTCATCTTATCAATTTGAATATTTGTTGCAAAATCTGGATGCGTATTGGCCTGCACAACATAATAGGGCAACAGATCACGGCGCTCGATTTTATCTTGGCGCGGTTTGGCAATACGGGTGATAACAGATGATAAAGGCAGGGCTCCAGATGGGGTTTGAATACGCAGACTATCGAGCTGCGTGACATCGCGGGCATCAGAGGGATAACGTATGCGAATATCGACTTCTTCATCAGCATCAAGCGGACGATATTGCCCCACCAAAGTGCCTTCCGTGACAAATTGAATGACAGAGCCGATGCGGCCAATATCCAGACCCAGCCGCCCAGCTTCAGCGCGGTCAACTACAATTTCCCAATCAAGGCCCGGCAAAGGCAGGGTGTCTTCGACATCAATAATACCGTCAATGCTTTCCAGTTTTGCACGAACCTTTTGCGTGATAAAGGCCAGCTCTTGGCGATCTTCGGAGGATATTTGTATGCCAATATCTTTGCCAATGGGCGGGCCTTGGCTTTCGGCTGTGACTTCTGTGATAATGCCCGGGATGCCTATCACAGCGGCTTCAATATCGCGTTGAATATCGAGAACATTACGGCGCTCGGCAAAGGGGAGAAGCTCTGTGTAAACGCGCACAACTGTATCGGATGGGACATTATTTGGCCCGCCTAAGGAGGCCCCGCCTGCGCCATTACCGGCTGCGCCGTCGCCGACCACTGTGTAAACTGATTCAATACCTGTAATATTGGCGATACGGTTTTCAATATCTGTACCGATTTTTATGATTTGTTGCGGCGTTGTATTTCCGCGCGCGCGTGCGAGAATATATAATCTATCACTTGGCGTTTGCGTGAAAAACTCAACAGGCTTTGGCGGCGGGCCTTCCATACGGGCACTGAAAGTTATGAGAATAACTAATCCTATTATGGCCGTTGCGGCCATGACCAATTCAGGGAAGCGCACAATGACACTGATGAATTTTGCATATAGTCCCGTAAAACCTGTGAGCTTGAGCGGATCGCCCTCCGCTGCGGATAAGAGCGCGGCATTGGAGTTGATTTTCCTTTTCGGCGTAAAGCCAATTTTCGCGCCAAGTGTTGGCAAAAATATCAGAGCCATAAGTGTTGAGGCCGATAATACATAAATCATCGTGCGCGGGAAATAGGCCATAAATTTACCCGTGATGGACTCCCAAAATAGTAAGGGAATAAAAGCTGCGAGTGTTGTCGCGGTAGATGACATAATGGGCCAGAACATGCGCTCACCTGCCAGTTTAAAAGCTTCAAGGCGCTCTAAACCTTCATCCATTTTACGATCAGCATATTCAACAATGACAATGGCGCTATCGACCAAAACCCCGACCGAGAGGATAAGGCCAAATAGGATCATCATATTAATTGTTTCGCCCTGCACAAAGAACAGAAAGAAGGCAATTAAGAAACTGGCAGGTATTGCCCATCCAACAAAAAGTGCAGAGCGCCAACCCAGCGCGGCAATGCAGACAATAAAGACAAGGACAACAGCATTGACGATAGAGGAGAAAAGCTCGCTCATCATATCTCGGATATAAGTGGAGCGCGATTGGCTAAATGTTACATTAATTGTAGAGGGCCAGTCATCTCTATTAGATATATCTGTCACGAGGTCTTGCACTAAGGTATTGGTTTCAATGATATTTTCACCTTGGCGTTTGCTAACTTCCAATGAAACAGATGGGCGGCCATTAAAACGCGCAAAACTGGCAACATCGCGGTAACCTTTACGGATTTGAGCGATATCACCCAGTTTCACAATGCTCCCATTAGCGCTGCGGCGCACAACAAGGTCTGATAAATCGGCAGGGTTTTCAATCAGGCCTGGAAGCTTAACATTAAACTTCCCGCTTTGTGTTTGCAAAGCGCCCGCAGGGATGAGGCTATTATTACGGCTAATGGCTGCGGCAATTTCGTCAAAGGTAATGCCAAGGCTTTCGACTTGAGCGGGGTTTAAAACCGCTTCAAGAATATCTTCACGTTCGCCCGAAATATTGGCTTCGAGAACTTGCGGCAAGCTTTCTATGCGGCGTTTGAGATCTTTGGCCCGTTTTTGTAATTCACGGTCAGGGGCGTTTCCCCAAAGATTAACTGTGATAATGGGCAGAGTTGAGGTGCTAACCTCTTCAACAATCGGCTCTTCAGCATCCTCGGGAAACTCGGCGCGGGCGCGGTCAACTTTTTCTAAAACATCCGAAATCGCCTTGTCTTGGTCAAATGAAGCTTCAAATTCCATGGAAACATAGGCGATATTCGTTGCGCCAATGCCGTTTAATTCTTTTAACCCGTCAATACTTTTTAGCTCGGTCTCTAAGGGCCGCACAAGCAACCTTTCGGCATCTTCAGGCGATATACCTGGCAAAACAACTTGCACATTGATAAAAGGGACGGGAATGTCTGGCTCGGCATCCAAGGGCAAGCGTGACATAGCGAAAAACCCGCCAATCACAGCAAACATCATGATCCCAAGCGTCATACGCCAATTATGTATAGAGAAGCCAACAATGGCTGGCAGACCTTTTGCATTAGGCGATATTTTGGACTGTGTGGTTTTCGCTTTAAGGCTCATGGCAAAGCTTACTGCCTTGCTGCGTTGCGAGATGCTGGCTCGCTATTATAGCTACTGTTTGGGATGACTTCCATGCCTTCAGACACAAAATTCTGACCTTCAATGATAACTCGCGCCACAGGGGGTAGTCCTGTGACCCATGCGCCATTGTCATCTTCGTCAATCGTATTAACAGCCGCAAAGCGTACACGGTTTTTATCATCCAAATACCGCACCCCGACTGTCCCATTATCATCAAGAGCAAGAATGTTTGACGGAATTTGATGCGCCATAGCTTCGCCAGCTTTTAAGCGCACTGTAGCTGTTACACCTGCTTTAAGAGCAAAGTCATCATTTGGCACATGCATAACGGTGCGAAATGTACGCGTAGCCGGGTCAGCTTTCGCTTCGATAAAGGCGACTGTAGCTGTTACATTTTGGCCGGTTGCTAAGGCCACATCGGCTGAGCTGCCTTTGGTGATGGCGCTGACTTGGTCTTCGGTGAGCTGCACAACAATATGCAAGGGTGAGAGATCGACAAGTAACCCGCAAGCTTGGCCCGGCGCAAGATAATCACCTATTTGTGCCTGTTGACGTTCCCATATGCCCTGAAAGGGTGCGCGCATAACGACATTATCTAATTCGATTTGGGCTTGTTTGATCGTTGCTTTTGCCCCGTCCATTTGCGCTTCAAATGCGGTGACGCGAGAGGCGGATTGATAGCCTTTATCGGCCAGAACCCGCGCCGCGTTTAAATCTGTTTCAATGGAGCGTTTATTGGCGATGGCTTGATCTAATATAGCTTGGCGCGCGCCGACATCTTGGCGGCACAAAGTTGTGCCTGCGCCAATGATACGGCCTTCCGCTATGGGGGTGGCGGCGATAAGTCCGGCTGTCTCGGCTTTGACATCTACTTCGCGCGAAGCTTCGCTTTGACCGTAAAGTTCTAAGACATTATCGTGAACGCGCGCGGATATGGCGCGCACTTGCACCGTTGGCTTTTGAGAATTCGCTTCGATAGCTGCGCGTGTTTGCGCCTGAGTTTGCCCAATAACGGTATTGTCTTTGCCGATATTATTCACAGCAAACCATAAACCAATTAAGATAAAAAGGGCGGCAGCGATGATATATGAGCGGTTTATTTTCATAGCTATTTACGTATTCGTTACAGCAAGTTTACGGCGAGTATGCGCCAGCGTCAATTTGGGTGTCTCTTGACCTAAAGCCCATAAAAACTCAAGCGTTAAAGCTGCAAGGCTGCGGTGCAGGAATGTATATGCAGTGCTTGCTATATAGGCGATATTTGCCCCAATCCTGTGAATTTATTCGTAAATTAGGCTTGATATACCCCAAAGCAAAGCTAGTGTGCGACATTACGAAACAGATTGGCTACGAATTCTGGGTTGGCCGTTTTGGCGGAGGCTGTCTTGAGCGATATTTTAGAACAATTATACGAGCGCCGTGAAAAGGCCCGTAAGGGCGGCGGACAAAGACGCATTGACGCCCAACATGCTAAAGGCAAGCTGACGGCGCGCGAACGGCTCGAATTATTGCTTGATCCTGATAGTTTCGAAGAATTTGATATGTTTGTGAAACATCGAAGTGTCGATTTTGGGATGGAAAAAACCCATATTCCGGGCGATGGTGTTGTCACAGGTTGGGGCACGATTAATGGCCGTAAGACATTTGTGTTTGCACAAGACTTTACTGTCTTTGGCGGCTCTCTATCTGAAACACATGCTAAGAAAATTTGCAAAGTTCAGGAAATGGCCATGATGCACGGCGCGCCTATCATCGGATTAAATGATAGCGGCGGGGCGCGGATCCAAGAGGGCGTGGCTTCGCTGGCGGGCTATACGGATGTGTTCCAAAACAATATCAAAGCCAGCGGCGTAGTCCCGCAAATCTCTGTCATTATGGGCCCAAGTGCAGGCGGAGCGGTTTATTCGCCAGCGCTGACCGATTTCATCTTTATGGTGCGCGATAGCTCTTATATGTTCCTGACAGGGCCAGATGTGCTAAAGACTGTGACGAATGAAATTGTGACCGCCGAAGAGCTTGGCGGCGCCAAAACACATACAACCAAATCCTCAGTCGCGGACGGGGCTTTTGATAATGACATGGAAGCCATCGCAGAAATCCGCCGCTTATTTGACTTCCTCCCGCTCAATAACCGTGCAGGCTCGCCCAAACGGCCATTTTTTGATAAGCATGACCGCATTGATACCTCGCTGGATACGCTTGTGCCAGACAATCCGAACTTGCCTTATGACATGCATGAGCTTGTTGAAAAAATCGCGGATGAGGGTGATTTTTTTGAAATCCAAAGTGATTTTGCTAAGAATATTCTTTGCGGGTTTATTCGCCTTGAAGGCCAAACGATTGGCATCGTGGCCAATCAGCCCATGGTGCTGGCGGGGTGCCTCGATAGTGACGCTTCGCGCAAAGCTGCGCGTCATGTACGCTTTTGTGACGCTTTCGATATTCCGCTGCTCACCCTTGTGGATGTACCAGGGTTTTTGCCGGGAACAAGCCAAGAATTTGGCGGGGTGATTAAACATGGCGCGAAATTGCTTTATGCTTTTGGGGAAGCGACTGTGCCGAAAGTCACCATCATCACCCGCAAAGCCTATGGCGGGGCCTATTGCGTGATGGCGCCGAAACATCTGGGCGGGGATATGAATTACGCATGGCCGAGCGCGCAAATCGCGGTGATGGGAGCTAAGGGGGCCACGGAAATTCTGCACCGCAAAGATTTAGGCGACGCGGAAAAAACTGCTGCCCACATCGCCGATTACGAGGCGCGTTTCCTCTCTCCGTTCCGCGCGGCAGAGCTTGGCTATATTGATGAGGTGATACAGCCGCGCAGCACAAGAAAACGCATCACCCGCGCCTTTGCTCTGCTAAAAGATAAAGAACTGCAAACCCCGTGGAAGAAGCATGGGAACTTGCCGCTGTGATGTCTGTCTATCATATCATCCAAACTGTCATAGGCTGGCTTGTCCAGCCTATCTATAAAAAAGACACATGATGAACTCAGTACCACGTAAAATCGCGAGCTATGATACTCTTGAAAAATTAGGACGGGTGCGCTTGTCTGAACATTTCTTTATGCGTGAATTTTTATATTCGAGTATTGGTGATTTTTACGGCCTGCCAAATTACCCCGAAGACCCAAAACTAGCTGTCGAAGCAGGAACGCAGCTCTGCCAGAATTTGCTAGAGCCTTTACGGGCTAAATTTGGGCATATTGTTATCCGTTCAGCTTATCGCTCCCCTACCGTAAACGGGAAGGGTGCGGAAAACGGAAATCAACATGGCTGTGCATCTAATGAGGCTAACTATGCCCATCATATATGGGATAAACGCGATGTGGATGGTAATATGGGTGCGACGGCCTGTATTCAAATTCACTGGTTTTCAGAAGAATATGAAAAAGGCGCAGATTGGAAGAGCTTAGCCTGGTGGGTGCATGATAATTTACCATATAATGAAATGTTCTTTTTTAAGAAGCGTGCTGCTTTCAATTTAAACTGGCGTGAAAACCCTATTCGTAAAATAT
>CALFUN010000033.1 GCA_937929915.1 uncultured Caulobacterales bacterium
AGAGAAGTATCTGGCCTCCATAGCGGGGCCAGGTGGAATTCCAGTCAGCAGAGATGCCGAGGCGAATTCCAATCGGATGTACTTTCTGACCCATGACTTATTCCCCTACGACCACGGTGATGTGACTGGTGCGCTTTAAGATTCTGTTAGCGCGGCCTTTCGCACGTGGTTGGATTCTTTTCATTGTGGGACCGGCATCAACCATTATTTCGGCCACCTTGAGTTCGTCGATGTCAGCACCATCGTTGTGTTCCGCATTGGCAATGGCCGAGTCGAGTACCGACTTGACCAACCCGGAAGCCTTTTTATTGCTGAAGGTCAGGATCTCAAGCGCCTTTTCAACTTCAAGGCCACGAACCTGATCTGCAATCAGTCGTACCTTTTGAGGAGAGATGCGCGCGTGACGTAGTTTTGCTGAAGTACCCATTATCGTGCCTTCTTATCCGCCACGTGACCACGATAAGTACGGGTCAGTGAAAATTCACCCAACTTGTGACCAACCATGTTTTCACTGATCAATACCGGCACGTGTTGCCGTCCGTTGTGTACCGCAATGGTTAAACCGACCATTTCAGGACTGATCATTGAACGACGTGACCATGTCTTGATTGGCTTTTTGCTGTTCGCAGACACTGCCTCATCAACCTTCTTAGCAAGGTGATGGTCAATGAATGGTCCTTTCTTTAGTGAACGTGGCATCTGTATTACCTGTTAGGCTATTTAGCCCGGCGACGACGAACAATGAGATTGTTCGTGCGTTTGTTAGAACGAGTTTTATAACCCTTGGTAGGGACACCGGTCGGGCTGACCGGGTGACGACCACCAGAGGTACGGCCTTCACCACCACCATGCGGGTGATCGACTGGGTTCATGGCCACACCGCGAACTTGCGGACGTTTGCCAAGCCAGCGTTTACGGCCAGCCTTACCCAAATTAATATTCATATGATCTGGGTTAGACACCGCGCCAACCGTCGCTAAACATGTTTGGTGAACCATGCGCATTTCGCCAGACTTCAAACGCACCTGCGCATAGCCATCTGAACGACCAACAAGCTGTGCATATGTCCCAGCCGAGCGAGCAATCTGGCCGCCTTTACCAGGCTTAAGCTCGATATTATGAATAATTGTTCCAACAGGCATAACCCGAAGCGACATCGTGTTGCCAGGTTTCACATCAGCGCGATCAGATGAGATAACATTATCGCCAACTTCGAGACGCTGCGGGGCAAGAATATAGGACTTTTCGCCGTCTTTATATTCGATAAGCGCAATGAAAGCCGTCCGGTTCGGATCATATTCCAAACGCAGAACAGTCGCGTTCACGTCTTTTTTAGCACGCTTAAAATCAACGTGACGATACAGCCGCTTATGACCACCACCTTGGCGGCGCATTGTGATACGACCCGTATTGTTACGACCACCTGTTTTCGTCAAACCCTCGGTTAGAGATTTTTCAGGACGCCCCTTATGCAGGTGCGACCGGTCAACTTGGACAAGATGACGACGAGACGGTGAAGTCGGATTGAATGTCTTTAAAGCCATTTTCTCTTCCTACAGACCAGTTGCGATGTCGATTGTATCGCCGTCTTTCAACGTGACGATAGCTTTTTTGACATCTTTGCGGCGACCCGGACGACCCCGGAAACGCTTTGTTTTACCTTTAACACGCATTGTGTTTACGGCACTCACAGTGACTTTGAATAATTGCTCAACAGCCTCTTTAATCTCAGGCTTTGACGCGCTGAGTGGGACTTCGAAAACAACTTGGTTGTTTTCAGACACAATCGTCGTTTTTTCAGTGATGATGGGCGAAAGCACAGCATCATAATGACGGGCAGCTATACTCATTTTAAGCGAGCCTCCAAATCTTGGACAGCTTGCTTTGTCAAAACCAATGTATGACGTTTTAGAATGTCATATACATTTGCGCCCTGACTCGGCAGCACATCGAGGTTAGGGATATTACTCGCGGCTTTGGCAAAGTTTTCATCCAAAGTCGCGCCGCCAACGATAAGACCATTGGTAACACCCATTTTTTCTAAAGATTTACGCAAATCCGCCGTTTTAGCCGACTTAAGAACCGCATCATCAAGAATGATAAGCTCCTTTGCACTCGCTTTAACAGAAAGCGCGTGACGTAGGGCCATAGCGCGCACTTTTTTCGGTAAATTATGAGCATGACTACGCGAGCGCGGGCCATGCGCCTTTGCGCCGCCTCGGAACTGCGAAACAGACCCGTTACCATGACGCGCTGTACCACCGCCCTTTTGACGACCAATCCGTTTTGTTGTCTTAGACACATCACCGCGCTCTTGCGTTTGGTGCGTACCAGATTGACGCTTGGCGAGCTGATAGCGCACCATGCGGTGCAAAATATCTTTGCGCGGCTCATTTCCGAAAACAGTATCGTCGAGATCGACAGACCCTGATTTCTTACCCGCAAGTGTTTGAACGTCGAGTTTCATGACTATTCTTCCTCACTTGATGCAGCGTCTGGCGCAGGCGCATCTTCAGCTTTTGGCGCATCCGCTTTCGCTGCGCTTGCCGCTGTAAACTTACCCGGCACTGGCAGATCATCAACTTTTGCGCCTTTGACAGCATCGCGAAGCTCAATCCATGCACCTTTAGCGCCTGGCGTTGCGCCGCGAATAAGTAATAGGCCCTCATCAGCATCAACACGCGCGATTTCTAAATTCTGAACCGTGCGGCGAACAGCCCCCATATGGCCTGCCATCTTCTTGCCCTTAAAGACTTTACCTGGGTCTTGGCACTGCCCTGTTGAACCGTGCGATCTATGCGAAATAGACACACCATGCGTCGCGCGAAGTCCGCCAAAATTATGACGCTTCATCGCCCCCGCAAAACCTTTACCGACTGTGATACCAGCCGCATCGATTTTTTGGCCCGCAACAAAATGATCCGCACTCATTGTGGCGCCAACCTCGATGAGGTTGTCATCAGCAACGCGAAACTCAACGAGTTTCATCTTAGGCGCTACGCCCGCTTTCGCAAAACGCTCACGCTCTGCTTTGGAAACGCGCTTAACCTTCGCCTCGCCCGAGCCAAGCTGAACTGCGCTGTAACCATCGCGGCCTTGTGTTTTTTGCGCCACAACCTGACATCCCTCAAGCGAGAGGACCGTCACTGGCACGTGATTACCCGCATCATCATAGATGCGCGTCATGCCGAGTTTCTTGGCGAGAATACCTGAACGCAACATGATTTACGCTCCCAACTTAATTTCGACATCAACGCCAGCAGCCAGATCGAGCTTCATAAGCGCGTCAACCGTTTGGGGCGTCGGGTCTACAATATCCAACATGCGTTTATGCGTGCGGATTTCAAATTGCTCACGAGATTTCTTATTCACATGCGGTGAACGATTAACCGTGAACTTCTCAATACGAGTTGGCAAAGGAATAGGCCCACGTACAGTCGCGCCAGTGCGCTTAGCCGTCGAGACAATTTCCTTTGTCGAAGTGTCCAAAATGCGATGGTCGAAAGCTTTCAACCTAATGCGGATATTTTGACGATCCATAACGGAGCCCTAATCTTTACGCGTTCAAATAACAAAATTTGCGGGAAAATAATTTTCCCCGCAAACGGATAAATTTCTACTCAATAATTTTAGCGACGACGCCGGCGCCGACTGTGCGGCCACCTTCGCGGATCGCGAAGCGGAGCTTTTCTTCCATCGCGATTGGCACGATAAGCTCGACATTAATCTCAACATTATCGCCAGGCATAACCATCTC
>CALFUN010000034.1 GCA_937929915.1 uncultured Caulobacterales bacterium
GAAATATGCCAATGACAATAAAGACCTCGTTGTCTTTGCAGGCGGGCTTTACGGCAATGGTTCCTCGCGCGATTGGGCCGCCAAAGGCACAATCCTGCTGGGTGTGAAAGCCGTCATCGCCGAGAGCTTTGAGCGGATTCACCGCTCGAACCTCATCGGTATGGGCGTGCTACCGCTTGAATTTACCAATGGCGATAGCTGGGCTGGTCTTAGCTTGAAAGGCAATGAAACCGTGAGCATTTCAGGCATTGAAGGCCTCGAGCCGCGCGGAACGCTAGACGTTGACATTACCTATCCCGACGGAAAATCCAAAACCATCACCGTTGCCGTGCGTATTGATACCGACAATGAGCATGAATATTACAAAAATGGCGGTATCTTGCATTACGTGCTGCGTAACCTTGCCCGCGAAGCGCAAGAGGCAGCGGAGTAGACTTTTACAACCATTTCCGAACAAATTTAAAAACAACTCTCATTTGAGGGCTGTTTTTTTGTGGGGTTTACTCAGTATCCAAAACATTATTGACATTATTGACATTATTGACATTGTTATCCATAAAAATATTTCTAAGGTAGTCACCTGTGGAGTTAATATATGGCAGAGGAAAGTTTAAATATCCAAGATGCGGCGCAAATATTACACAATGACATACAAGAGCTGAACAACACAAACACGCAGATTAATAGTTCCCTTCAAAATATCATTAACTCACCGGCTCCCGCAGCTCTCTTGGACACGTTAAACGATAACAATATTGAAACAATCAATGTTTCTGACTTTCCCATGCAAACGGCGGAAGATAGGGTGAGTTCTATACTCATTGCTGGCCATGAACATATGAATGAGCAAAGCATTCCTGCCCCTGTCCTAGAGCCTTATTACATAGCTCAAAATATCGCTCAAAAAACAGGCGCTCCCATGGCAGAGGTCATTCAAGATGTAAAATTAGCCCGCTCACTCCAAATTGGAACTGACAATTTTAATCATGAGACCCATAATATAGAATTTGCACAGCAAGATGTTGTGTTAGCGCGGGTAGAACAGGGCTTCTCATCTCCGTCTCAATCAGAATCTACGTCCATTGATGGTTCGAATGACCACGTCAATGATGCAGGAGAAACGACAAAACCAAATAATGATTTAAACGTAGAGCCAGTTGATTACACAAATATAGAAGTTAGGTTGCAAGCCTATGAAATTGGGTCAGCTCCTTTGGTCGGTGAATATGGGCATGCCTTTTTAGAATATGAAGATTTAACCACTGGGGATGTTCGATATGCACGTGCGGGGCCAACCACGCCTGGTTACCCTGGTGGGGTTATAGATGCCATAAGAGATAGAGCTTTTTCTGGTGTCAATGTGGAAGCCTTAGACAATGACAAATCAGAACAAGTTGACGCTGGCATACCTGGGACATTCGAAGTTAATTCATTCATAATCCGTGGTAATATGGATGAACTTGAAGCACAGTTTGATAAATTCAATCAAACGATTAACGATGAAGATATTCCATATAAACCCCGGTCACAAAATTCGAACACATATGCAGGCGATACCTATGAACTTGTCACTGGGCAAGAGCCTGATAATAACACGGATGTACGATTGCCTGGATTGAATAATGACCTAATGGATTATGAAGAAACAGAATACAGCGCAGCTTTTGATTAAGGGAGCTAGCATGGTAACAAACAAATTTTGGGTCTTTAGTTTAGCAGTTTTATCATTAAATCTAACGAATTGCCAAGCATCCACCACAGGAGACACTGGCGTGAAGCTGGATAAATACAAAGCAGGTGAAGCAGTTGTCTGGCTCTGTGCGACGAACAACAAAGCTACACTAAGAAAAGAACTCGGCATGCAACTGAAACCGATTGTAAAAGCTGAGGCCTTCAAAACACATTTAGAAGCTCTTGGCGCAACAATTTTACAAGACGAACAAGATTTAGGGTCAACAAAGTGCCCTAAATTAATCAAAGGTCAGGCTCTAACCAGTTTTGATGTCAAAGGCAAAACAGATGCTTACTCTTATGTCCCACATTACAGAGTTTATGTGAAGCCTAATGGTTTAATTCACCTGATCGAGTCATTTTAGTTTTTATAACTCTATCCGTAAACGTTTGAGAAACTTCATCCTAATTAAGCAAGTTACTTTACTCGCGCGATAATCTGCGGCCATCAAGCGGGCCAAGCTGCGGGGAGCGGCCTTTGCCCTCTAAAACCCATGTGATGAAATGCTCGCAATTATTAATCATCACATTATAGCGCTGCCCTTTTTTCAGACGCGCACGGGCAACAATCGCAGAGCCGTCCATATGATGACTATAAGGGATAAGCGTTACTGCTCCGCCTTGCGAGAACGCCGCCATGTCGGTTTCGCCCACTCGCCCAAAACGGCGCGAGGCATGAATCACTGTGCCGTAACCCGTAGCAATTCCGTAATGACGAATAACCCCAAAGGCGCGCACCTCTAACACACTCCCCGCTGGGTAAATCTGATTTGTACGTTCAAAAGGATAGTCGGTCATGGGGTGAGTTTAGGGAATTGAAGGATAGATTGGAAGGTAGAAAAGTTATCCACAAATTTGTAAGGCATGTGGATTACTTATCAAAATAAGTCACTGAAAGATAACAAGAAAATAAAAATTAGCATTGATTACAAGGGGTTAAAGATTCAGTAACTATTTTCCATCTTATAAGAAAATACTAGGTGTTGACGAGTAACGAGAAATGACCACTATATATAGACAGAAGTGCGAGAGTGCTTCGTTTTCGAGTGCTCGGCTGTCCAGCCTACCAAGCAATACGGACAGCCGGCACATAACAGTAACTACCTAAGCAGTTACGATTAATTCGTAACACAATGATTCGCGGCTGCAAGGGTTTTAATTATGAAAGGACAGAAAATGTCCAAATCAAAACAACCTAAACGCATCATTGGTGCAAAATCTGACTCTAACGGACGCACCACAAGCGTGAAGTTAAGTGGGAATAAAAACTACACGCCAGTTAAAACAGCTATAAAAATGACTGAACGTGGTGAAATTAAAGGCGCTCATGTCGTTAAACCCCGCTGTGCAGACCCTTATTTACGTACAAATCCTGATGGTCGTGTTGGAAACAACATTGATACACTTTCAGGAGACAAATAAATGACCGCTGCACAATTAAGAGCTAAGCTACGTATGCATCAATCACGCATACGTCAAACTAATCAACGTTTAAAGTGTGAACAGCAACGCTTAGAACGTAGAAGAAGAGAACGACTACGTCGTTTAAATAATATAAACTAAACGCAATAAATTGTGGCTCACTCAAGAGCCACAATTCTATGATCCATTCTCTGGGTCAGGTGGACTGCTAGAATTTGATTTGGCTAGATTTCATCCATTGGATTAAATGTCCATAGATCAACACCTCTCAAATAATAAAATGTCGCGTCAACTTGACAAAATAGCCGTTACGCATTATGTCAAGATAACACGACATTTTGGAGAGAGAGTTATGGAAAAGAAAAACTTCACGCAAGCCAATCGCAATTATAAAAGACGGTTCTGGCCTTTAATTCTAATTTATGTGGTTTTATGTTTTGCAGGTCCATTTTGGTTAGCGTTCACATCAGAGCCCGCCAAATGGCAATATATTGTTGTCGCGCTATCGAACGCTTTACCAATCATATTTATTTTGGGTGTTATGGGGAAATTTCTTAAAGAAACCGATGAATATACCAGAGAACAACAGATGAGCGCGATGTTAATTGGCGGAGGAATCGTCCTGTCATTTGCTGTGATATGGGGTTTCTTTGAACTTTATCAAATTGCACCGTCTTTTTGGTCATTCCTTTACGGGCCAATGTTTTTCGCGGCTTGGGGGGTAACCTACTTTTTACGCACTAAGGCGACATCTTGAAGAACATCGTTCGAGAATTGCGCAAGGAACGCGGTTGGTCACAAGCCAAGCTTGGAGAAATTCTCGGCATAGCGCGTCAATCCGTAAATGCCATAGAGACGGGTAAACACCACCCGTCTTTACCGCTCGCCTTTGACATCGCGAAATTATTTGAAGAACGCGTTGATCGTATATTTTATCCCGACGACGAAATACCCGATTAAACCTTAATGCCTAAAATGCCGCATGCCCGTAAACACCATGGCGATGCCTTGTTCATCGGCGGCTTTGATAACTTCATCATCACGGATAGAGCCGCCTGGTTGGATAATCGCTGTCGCCCCTGCAGCCGCGGCGGCGAGCATACCGTCGGCAAAAGGGAAAAACGCATCAGAGGCACAAGCGCAGCCTTGCGTGCGCGGCGCGTCCCATCCTGCTGCGGCTTGCGCGTCTTGCGCTTTGCGCGCAGCAATACGCGCGCTATCAATACGGCTCATCTGGCCTGCGCCAATCCCTGCAGTCGCGCCGTCTTTGACATAGATAATCGCGTTAGATTTAACGTGTTTAGCGACTTTCCACGCCATGCGCATATCCGCCATTTCGGCAGGCGAAGGCTTGCGTTTTGTCACGACTTTTAAATCTTCATCGGCGACATAGCCATTATCGCGGTCTTGCACCAAAATTCCGCCTGCAACATTGCGCTGCGTGATAGAGGCTGCGCGTATATCAGGCAATCCGCCAGCGATAAGTAAGCGCAGATTTTTCTTCTTAGCAAAGACCGCAATCGCGTCCTCATCCGCGCTAGGGGCGATAACGACTTCGGTAAAGACTTTGACAATTTCTGTCGCCGTCGCTTTATCAAGATTACCATTTAGCGCGACAATGCCGCCAAAAGCCGAGACAGGGTCACAAGCTAGCGCAGTCTTATAGGCCGTGATGTAATCATCCGCCACTGCAACGCCGCACGGATTGGCATGTTTGATAATCGCCACAGCAGGTTTATCCCCTTGGCTATTATCCCCAAATTCTGCGACAAGCTCATAAGCAGCGTCCGTGTCATTTATATTATTGTAGCTTAGGGCTTTGCCTTGAAGTTGTTGCGCTGTCGCGACACCTGCACGCGGGCTGCCATCGCTATAAAAGGCCGCTTTTTGATGCGGGTTCTCACCATAACGCAAAGCTTGCTTAAGCGCGCCGCCTTGCGCGCGGTAAGCAGGAGCAGGATCGCCCAAATGATCAGCAAAATAATTAGCGATGGCCGCATCATAAGCGGCAGATCGCGCATAAGTTTTCGCCGCGAGTTTCTGGCGCAACGCCCCAGAGGTTTGGCCATTATTGGCATCCATATCTGCAAGTACCGCATCGACATCTTGCGCGTCCGTACAGACGGCAACATGGGCATGGTTTTTCGCCGCCGCGCGTATCATAGCTGGCCCGCCAATATCGATATTCTCAACACACATTTCATAAGACCCGCCGCTCGTGACAGCTTTTTCAAACGGGTAAAGATTCACGATCAACACATCTATGGACAGAATGCCATGCCCATGCATCGCATCTTTGTGACTGGCCAAATCTCTATCGCCCAACAGGCCGCCATGCACCATAGGGTGCAAAGTTTTCACGCGGCCATCCATCATTTCAGGAAATTTGGTAAGCTCGGACACATCTTTTACGGGAATACCCGCTGCCTCAATGGCTGCGCGTGTGCCGCCTGTTGAGACAAGTTTAACCCCGCGTGCATGCAACTCTCTTGCTTGGTCAATCAAGCGGGATTTATCCGATACAGAGAGCAAGGCGCGCTTAACAGGCGCAAGGCGTGCCCGGTCAAATGGCGGGAGGTCAGGATTAGGGATTGGCATGATAATATCCGTAAGAATCTATGTTGGCCGCGCTCTATCATGACCGCTCAATAATGGCTAGAGCTTGGGCTCAATTATTCATATCTTGGGGATAATCTTGCCATATGGTACGACTACTCGCTGGCCTCATCATAGGAAATATCGACGACATTAGAGACATCTTCAAGCGCGCCATTTGGACTGTAATCAGGTAATATCGCTTTAAGAGCCCGGCGAATATCACCTCGGTCGCGGCGCTCTAATGCCAAAAGCAATGTCTTAATACGCCGCATAACGGATTTAGGGTCAACCATCTCGCCCGTATATTTTTGCACGCCATCAATAGAGGTTGGCGTTAAGCTCTCTTCATTATGGATAAGCCGCTCTGTTAATTTCTCACCTGGCCGCAAGCCTGTAAAGCGGACTTCCACATCTAAATCTGGAATTTTCCCGCGCAAACGAATAAGCTGCCGCGCAAGGCGGGCAATATTGACTGGCTCTCCCATTTCAAGAACATAAATATTCGAAGAGGCATTTCCATGTAGCTGCGCTGTATTCATGCCAAGCGCTGCGGCTTGCAAGACAAGGGCGGAGGCTTCTTCCACACTCATAAAATATCGGTCTACATCAGGATGCGTTACGGTCACAGGCCCGCCGCGTGCTATTTGTTCTTCAAATAAATTCACGACAGAACCGCGAGACGCCAGCACGTTGCCAAAGCGCACAGCCGCGGCTTGCATATTGGGCACAAGTGCTTGGCGGGCCAAAGTCAACATTTCGACAATCCGTTTACTCGCCCCCATAATATTGGCTGGTTCCACGGCTTTATCTGTCGAAATCAGGATAAAATGTTTCACCCCATAAGCTTCGCACATATCCAGTGTTACATGCGTACCTAAAACATTTGTACGCAAAGTTTCTATCGGGTTTTTTTCACCAAGCGGAACATGTTTTAACGCGGCGGCATGTAAGACAATATCAGGACGCTCTGTTGCAAATATCTCAGACATCTGCTTTTCATGAGTCACATCGCAAATATAAGTCTTAAATAAAGCCTCTTTTTGAACGTCTTTATGCGGGGCTAATGTATTTTCAAGCGTATAGAGATTAAACTCAGAATTATCGACGAGGGCTAATCGTTTTGGGGCAAGAGCTAGAATTTGCTCAGAAAGCTCGGAGCCTATGGAACCGCCTGCACCCGTCACTAAAACATTACAGCCTTCTATCATATTGCGCACTGGCCCAATATCTAGATGACGCATTTCGCGGCCAATTAAATCAGCCGCCTCAAAAGCACTGAGCTTGCCGTCCATATCTGGCGTATTGCGGGCGAGCGGCGCGCCAATATCTGTGGCTATTTTAATAAGTTTTGCGGTGTCTTTAGGATCTGGCTGTGAATCTACAGAAATCAACTGCATCGGGCCTTCTTGGCGGCCTGCAATATCATCATAAATACGTTCCAAATCATCTATATTTCCTAAAACAGGAATAGAGCGAATAGACCGGCCTTTATACTGCCCTGATGTATCAATTAATCCCACAGGGTTGAAATTCATACCTGTTTTTTCTCGGGTTTTAATTTTTAAATAATTATGCAATTCACTGGCTTGGCCGATGAGTAAGGCGTTTGATGCCCCGCGTGCGCTTCTTCGAAATAAAGCGCGAAAATCCCCGTTCATAAAGAGCAAAGCGCCTAAACGGCTAACAACAATTAATCCCATAAAAACAGCGGCAGATATGAACGGCGCAGAGCGCGGGAAATTAATACCCCTATCAAAAAATAAGAATAATATCATAGGCACAATAAAGGCCGTTATAATGACGCCTGCCGATAATCTGCGAAAATCATTCAGGGATGTAAATCGCCAAATAGCGCGATCTTGGCGCATAATTACCCAAACAGATAAGGTCACAATCCCTGCTATCAAGGCCGCTATATGGTCTATATTGGCTGGAATAGTTTTGTTGAGAAAATCATAACGCCAGCGCACAGCGCCCAGCATAGCCCCATAACTTAAACAGACATCAAATAAAATTAGCGCCAAGCTTCTTAAGAAAAGGATGGGCGGGCGATATATCGGTATCTTAGAGCCGTTCATGATGTGCGGCTTTTCAATTCACGCAGTGACCAGCGCACGCGATTAGACCGAGACTCCCCGTCCCCGTCCCCGTAAGCTTTACCTGAAATAACAAGTTGCTGCGTTTTCACAGGCTTATGGCCTTGCGATAAATATACGGAAGGCTCCACCTTTATGGGGCCGCCATCTGATCTAAACCGCCAGCCTGATTTACCGTCGACAATCAGTAAAGCGCTTTGCTGATCTTGTGACAGGCTTACCCTGACATCAGGATGAAAATGAAAGCGAATATCAAAAGCGATTTCATCTCTGCGGATGGGCTGCGACCCAAGCGGCACATACAAACTATCTTCGCCGCGAATATCATCGCCTTTATCATCTACAAAAAATCGCCGCCTATGCGAGAGCCCATAATCTGCACGGTAACCATCATGCGTCATTTCCAGCCAAACCCCAGAGCTTTGCTCTTTACGGGCGGCCTTCACAGGACCAGATTCATCTAAAATAGCCGCACCTAAAATGTTTGTTTTCCAACCTTCCGGCAGAAGACGTCCCGGAGATCGATTATCCAAAATCAAGGTACTGTGCGCAGCGGCCGCCCGAACAGGGCGTTGCCAAGCCCGCGGCTGCATATCGTTCCAGCCGCAATTCACAATCATACGTCCCTTTGCCACAGATAACTCAAACGCAAGGGGCGCCATATGCGCGCGTGTATCATAAGGTCGGTTTGGAGATGTGCCTGAATCGACTATTAAAGTCGCGCCGCCGCGCTCGACGCGCTGATAGCCCGTATGCGGACAATAGCCAAAGGGCTTGGCTTCGCCCGGCGCAGCTTTTAATAGCTGGTCAATACGCGCCTTGCGGCTCTCGCCGCTACCGTGAAACGTCCCCAAAGCCCCGTCACTATGTCTAAAAAAAGCAACCATTGGCGTTAGTCGATCAATCGCGCGAGACATATGGCGTGAACCTTCAACACCGCGATCTTGTAATAATGTATCTAAGGATAATAAAATTTCCAAAGCCTCTAAGGTCTGCCCCGGGCTCCGCGAGACATGTCCGCCATCAGATAAAATTTGCACATCAATTTCAGCATCAAGTAAATCTAATCCTCGCGCGAGAAATCCATCCGCGCGCTCAACAAGTTTTGCGCCTCCCATGGCTAGCGCCGCAGCGGCGCGCAAACGCGCAAGGCCAGGCTGCGTCGATTTATAATGCGTCTTTAGGGCTTTTAATTGCTTATATACCGCACCGCGCCGCCGTCGTCCAATCGCGCTATCGACATTATCAGAAAATGTCGGCGTCCAGAGCGTGAGCCAGTTAAACAGACGGCGCGCTAATATATCCGCCTGCCATGAAAAATCATTCCATTTCCCGTAAGTCACAATCCAGCTATCAACATAGCCAATGGCGCGGGCTTGACCTATGCCATTTTTCTGACTGAGCAAGTCCTGCAGCCAATCAAATCCATGCAACCAATAGGCAAAATCCATTGAAGGCACTGCGACAGTCCATGGATCGCCTTGCAGACCAACATCAAGGCTTTGGCCGCTATATTCAAATTGCCCTTTCATCAGCTTTTCAGCCGCTCTGCTATCCCCAATTTTAAAACTGGGCGCCGCAGGATGAAAGGCCGATATACGTGTCTTAAATTTTCCAGACCCCGCGTGTCTTGCAAATGTAGAACGTGAAAATAGAGGCTGTAATTGTGCCTTTACCAGACTCGCATAAGGCGTCCAAAATGGAATGCGTTGAGACATGTTATTGCGGGCCCAAAGGCTCGTATCCAGCGCAGCGTTACGCGACTTGCGAGGCTACTGGCCCTCGCAACGCACGAATATTATCAGCATAGCTGCCCGCCCCTTTAAATACGGCACTCCCCGCCACTAAGGACGTTGCTCCTGCGGCGATACAGTCTTGCGATGTGATCGGATTTACGCCGCCATCAACCTCAAGGATTATATCACGTCCCGAGCGCTCTATCATACCGCGCAAGGCTTCAATCTTGGTGAGTTGTGATCGGATAAAACTCTGCCCGCCAAAGCCTGGATTTACGCTCATCACTAATATCATATCCAATAAATCAATCACAGGCTCAACAACATCTATTGGCGTGCCAGGATTGAGGACAAGACCTGCTTTTACACCCGCAGATTTGATTGTTTGCAAGCTACGATGCACATGAGGGCCGCTATCGGGGTGAATGGAAATAATATCAGAGCCAGCTTCAATAAATGCAGGTATCAGACCATCAACAGGTTTTACCATTAAATGCACATCGAAAGGCTTATCAGAATGAGGCCGCAGAGCTTTGACAACCATTGGTCCTATGGTCAAATTCGGGACATAATGATTATCCAT
This sequence comes from uncultured Caulobacterales bacterium, assembly GCA_937929915.1. Lineage (GTDB taxonomy): Bacteria > Pseudomonadota > Alphaproteobacteria > Caulobacterales > Maricaulaceae > Litorimonas. Next base: position 10,167 of record CALFUN010000034.1, read on the forward strand.
CACATCAATATGAATCATATCTGCACCCGCCACATCAATGTCGCGCACAGCTTGCCCTAAGGCTGCAAAGTCAGCCGACAGGATTGATGGGGAAATTAATATATTATCGCTCATAAGACTTTTATTAACAGCGCAGACCTAATGGCGCAAGATAATGGGCCATGTCAGCCGTAAATTTTCTCGAAAGTCAGCCACAAAAAACCCGCCTTATCTCAAGGCGGGCAGGTAATCTCTTAAATATGCCAAATATGGCGTTGATTATCTAACTTATTTTCTCACCGGTAGGTAATCATTTGCAGAGCCATGTGTGGCTGGCGCTTGATACCCAGTGGTGGCCCCAGCATCGCCTGTATATAGATCAACCGTAGCGCCTTGATAGGTGCTACCTGACCCATAGCTTGACGTCGTACTGACACCCAACTCGCCTGTTTGCAAACACGTCCCATCAGCTTGCGCTGTTGACCCCGTAGGACAGGCCGCTGTTTCGCCAGAATACACCGTACTACCAGAGCCGTAATCGCTAGAGCTGTAAGTGCTAGAGCTTGATGAAGAATAGCTTGAGTCAGACCCGTAGCTTGATGTTGAAGAGCTTGTATAACCGCTCGTGCCTGATTGTAGGCATGTCCCATCAGGCTGCGCTGTCGTACCAGCAGGGCAATCAACAGGCGCGGCTTGTGTTGTATATGATGTGGCCGCAGATTGTGTCGTATATGACTGCGTAGAATATGACGGTTCTACAGACTGGCTCGTATAGGATTGACTATGGCTTGGCTGTAAACATGTCCCATTTGGCTGGGCTGTTGTGCCAACTGGGCACGTGCCTGGCAAAATTTGCGAAGGCTGCGCGTAAACTGTCGCTGGCTGTGCAGGAATAGGGGCAGGTTGCGCATAGACAGGCGCAGGCTGTGTGTAAACAACGGCTGGCGCAGCGGGCGGCTGTATATAAACAGGGGCTTGCGGCACTGGCGCGACAACAGGACAAGGCTGCTCGCAATGACCGCCCTCATATGCCCCTACATTGCCGTAGCGGCTTGACGTTTGCGCGTTCGTTAAAGCTGAAATTGACAAAGCTGATACACCTAATGTGGCAATCAAAGCTGTGCGGATTAATGTGTTAGTGCTCATATGAGCCTCCCATTTTGAAACATCTTGGCAGTTGACTTGCAATCTATAGACCAAATTAAGGTTAATACAGGATTTACAAAACTATATTTCTTCCTTTGGCCGGTTATTATATGCAAGCGCCGCGATAAAAAACCCATCCATACCGCCATTTTCAGATAAATCTGACGGCAAACTGCGCAAGGCTCCGCCTTCAAAACGTGTTTCAGGCAAATTAAGCCCTAGCTCAGTGTTCATAGAGCTTGGAATGGAAATAAGGCGAAAATCTGGCAAGTCGCGTAAAAAGCGATTAATACGTGGATGGCTCTCCTCAGGTTGAAGCGAACAGACGGAATATATCAAAAGACCTTCGGGCTTTACCCACTTTGCTGCCTGCTTAAGTAACTTATCTTGTAATTTGGTCAAATCAGACACAATTTTCGGCGTACGATTATAAAGCACGTCAGGGTGGCGGCGATATGTACCCGTCGCAGAACACGGCGCGTCAAGCAAAATCACGTCAAATTTTTCGGCAGCCTCCCATTCTAAGGCATCCGCACAGACAATATCGGCCTTCAGCCCTGTTCGGGCTAAATTCTCCTCAAGACGTTTTAACCGCGTCTCTGATCGATCTAAAGCTGTAACCTCAGCGCCCATTGCGGCAAGCTGTAGCGTTTTCCCGCCTGGCGCTGCGCATAAATCCAAAATCTTTTTATCCTTTAAATCACCGCCAAGCCCCTTGGCAATTTGTGCAGGCAAGCTCGCAGCAATGTCCTGTGCCCACCAATGCCCCTCCTCAAATCCCTCAAGCGCTGTGACATCCCCAATGCTTTGCAAACGCACAGTATGTTTGCCAATGACCATGCCTTCAAGTCTTTGCGCCCACTCATGCGCGTTCCCATTTATTTGCAAATCAAGTACGGGGTCTTTCATCAAGCGCGCCGACATTTTGCGCAGCTCGGCCTTACCATAAGTTTTTTCCCAGCTTGTGCGTATCCAGCCTGGTATATTCGCGCTTGGCGCAACAGCCCCCGCTAGCTTTGGCCCCTCTTTGGCAACATTGCGTAAAACGGCATTGGCCATTTTAGCAAAACCTTTCGCCGAACTGCGCGATTTGAGAACATCAACAGTTTCGCCAACAGCGGCATGAGCTGGGGTTTTTAAAAATAAAATTTGCGCGGCGGCCGTTTGCAGCACTGACATTGTAAAAGATGGCGGCGCTTCGCGTAAAAAGGGCTTTAACGCCGCTTTAATTTGGGCATGCCGCCGAAATGTTGTGGCTACAATGGCACGCGCAAAGGCTCGGTCACGTGATGATAACGTATTATAATCGGCCAGACTGCTTAAAGCTTGCTCTAAAACGGTATTATTTTTTAAAATATCTTGCAACGCCATCGCAGCCGCACGGCGAGTCTTAACAGAATCGCGCACAACGATTTGTTGGCGCGTGGGCGGCGGCATCGCTGGCCTCGCACGTGTAGATTGACGGTTATATGGAGGTTTTTTCGTGAATTTATCGTTCATAACCTGCCCCCTAGCAGAGGCACAGCGATAACGATAGTGCCGATACGTCCCGTGAAAATTAAGAACTATGGTAAATAACGGCCTAACGCGCACTTAATCAAATTTTATCGCTCATACTGTATCAACACGGTTCATACCATTGACCTGCCTTAGACAATAAGATGGGTCAAAATGTCAGACTAGATGTTTCAAGTTTGACGGATTGCATAGATAGGGATAGCAAGCAGGCATGACAGATGTGCCTGACAAAACGCCCCCTATCACCAAAACGCTAACGCCCGCTGCAAAGCGCGCTTTAGCAGAAGCTGCTGCGCGCCGTAAGGCGCAGGCCGCAAAAGAGGCAAGCCGTCCTGCTGAAAAAGCTGGTCCAAAAGGTGCAGAACCCACACGCTATGGCGATTGGGAACGCGGCGGAATTTGTTACGACTTTTAAGTCAGGCATGATCGCTATTTTGCACCTGCGAGATTAACTTGCGCAAGGAATGTCTCTTTGCGCGCTAACGTGGGAGAGGCAGAATGCCGATCAAAACTGTAATCGCTGGCGGTGTCAGCATTTTAGGTGTTCTAGCGATGTCCGCAGGCACTGCATTTGCAAATGGATGTTTTGCAGGGCAAAACTGTAACGTAGGATCGGTTGTTGTCGACCCTTATACGCCGAAATATGGCCCTGTGACGATACGTAACACGGAACCTTTGGGGCATCTGCGCTCTGTGAATTTCCAGCACGCGCCAAATGTATCGATTACGCGCGTTCATGGCCTTGCGCCAAATGTTGCTTTATCTGATGCACCGTCACAATTTACAGGCGGATGTAATCCATCTTCAACCGTCTATTGCCGTGCAGGCTCTGGCGTCGCCGCACCTGCGCCGATTGTTCAAGCTCCAGTCTTTCAAGCGCCGATTGTTCAAGCCCCTATTGTTCAAGCGCCCATCGCGCCTGTTCAAGTTCAAACCTATCAGCCGCAGCAGCCGCTTCGCACATGGATTGGCGGCGGTTATGATCCATCAAAATTCATTCCGCGCCAATATGGTGACAATACACTCACACCAGGTATCGCGCATATTCCAACCTCTATTGTTGACCGCGACCCGGTTCGGGCCGACCAAGTATTAAATTCTGGCCGTACAATCGCGCAACCTATCGCTAATGGCGGTGTGGCTCCGCGCTCTGAAACCTATCATGTGCTGCAAAATGCAGGCCCGAATGCCCAATTTATTCAAGGCCCAACACTCAGCGGCCCTGTTCTATCTGGCCCTGTTTTCGCAAGCGGATTACCCGCTTTGCCAACGCCCACGCCTGTTCACGCCCCGCTTCAATATGCACAACCTGCATATGGACAGCCAACCGCTCCGGTTGTTGCAGGTCACGGAACATTTGCGTCTAATGTCGGCGCTGATGGGACATATTGGGAAAAAACCTCAGGTCTTACAAATTTTGGCGATACAGTCGCAACACAGGTTATCTGCAAGCGCAAATTACCAACACAAGTCGTTCATCCTGTTATCGGTGTTCCAACGCCGACATGCCAAACGGCTGGTCATGGCCCGCATGCTGCCCATAATGCCCCTTACGGCACGGTGAGTCCAACAGGTGTTTGGACGCATTAATTCTAAATAATGTTAAGCTCTGCATCCTGCGGAGCTTAACAAATGAGGCGCAAAATTCTCCTAAAGCGGGAATCAACTTGATAGCCTCAATTTTAAAGTCTTTATAACAAACGCGAAAATGCGTGAGAAATGAAAGGTGGGGAAAATGGTATCTCGTTTAATCAAAAGCGCGGCTCTTATAACAGTGAGCGCAACTCTCTCAACATATGCTTTGGCGGGTCATTATGGCTCAAATACAGCCTATCATTCAGGCACATATCACAGCTCTGTTTCTAACACATATGCAGGCGTAGCTTCGCCCGCTTATGCAGATGCGAAATATGGCACAGGGTCTATTTCAAATGCCTATGCAGGCTCAGAGGTTGAAATCTTTGGGTTTACGGGTGCGCCTAGCACAGTGGCTGGACTTGGCCCGAATGAAAGCCTGCGGGCAACAAATTGCCCAACAAATGTCTATAATCCAGATGGCGGCCGTGTTTTAGGTTGTTACAATGTCGTTAAACCTGCCGCGCCTGCCCCTATTGCGCAGACAAGTTATTACCGCGTTGTACGTCCTGTGATTTATGTCCGTTATCCTGTGGCCTGCTGCGCGCCGCGCCCGGTTATACGGCCTGCTGTGCAGCCTGTTTGTAACACGCAGGTCAAACCAGCTTGGTCATCACGTTATGGCGCAAATGGATTTTCTGCGCCAAAAACGAAAAGATGCGGTTGGTAAGCCCGCAAATTCAATAAATATATTTTTCAAAACCCGTCTTCATGGCGGGTTTTTTATATCTATAAAGCATTTTAAAACTGCATATTTTGCGTAATGGCCTGCGCAGCTTGGCAAGGATCATCTGCCTGCGTGATTGGCCGCCCGACAACCAAATGCGACGCTCCTGATTTTAGCGCGGCCTGCGGAGTTGCAATCCGTTTTTGATCCCCTGCCTTTGTCCCAGCAGGGCGCACACCTGGCGTGACAATTAAAAACCCATCTGGCACAACTGCGCGAATAGCGGCCGCTTCAAGCGGGCTGGCGACAACCCCGTCAATGCCCGCTTTTAAGGCTTGCTCGACACGGCGCATAACAAGATCTTCCGTATTATCATTATAGCCGATTTCCATCAGCGCTTGGCGATCCAGTGAGGTTAATACAGTCACACCGAGAATCTTCAAACTGGACTGTCCTTTGCCAATGGCTGCCGCACTCATAACATCAGGCCGTGCATGCACGGTTAAAAAATTCGCGCCAGCGCCTGAATTAAGATTGGCAATGGAGCGCGTCGCTTTTTCAACAGTGGCCCCAATATCATGCAGTTTAAAATCATAAAATATATGTTTGCCTTGGGCTTTAAGTACCTGTCCAAGCTCTACGCCGCCAATGGGCAAAAGCTGTAACCCGATTTTGTAGCTCGCCACGCTCTCGCCAAGGCGGTCTACCATAGCGCGGGCCGCATCAATACTCGGCAAATCCAATGCCACAAATAAGCGCGGATCCGCTTTAACGTTATCTATTGGCGCATGAGTGGATGCCATATGCATTATGTCTTTCTAAATTTTTCTGAATTGCGCGCCATAAGATTTTGCGTCACGGACACAGGAAGCCATCTTGCAAGCAAGGCTATAAGCTTATTCACTCGTCCTGTTATGTAAACCGCGCGGTTTCTCTCTAGCGCCTCAACACCGAATTGGGCACATTCATCTGCATCCATCATCATGAAGGCTGGTAGCTTATTCATCGCCTCGCGCGTGCCGTTCACATCATGAAACTCTGTATATGTAAACCCAGGGCAAAGTGCGCTCACCAGCACACCTGTTCCTTCCATTTCCAAATTTAAACTCTCGGAGAATTTCACAAGATAGCTCTTGACCGCTGCATATAATGTATGCCCGCGAGAGCCTGGCATATGCCCCGCAAGGCTTGCCACATTCATAACCCGCCCAAAACCACGATCAATCATATCAGGTAAAAGCGCATGGGTCAGCTCGCACGGTACACTCAGCATAAGATGATTAAACCTTGCATGATCTGTCCACGGACTATCCAAATATAGCCCTGGATGACCGTAACCTGCATTATTGACCACACCGTCAATGCGCAATCCTTTTGCTTTAATCGCCGAGATTAATTTTGGCACAGCTTTATTATCAAAGAGATCTGCCGTGAGGCTATGGGCCGTGATGCCAAATTCTTCGGATAATTCTGCACCTAACGCATCAAGGCGCTCTGTGCGGCGCGCAACTAGAACCAAATCCCAGCCGCGTATCGCATATTCACGAGCAATCGCCGCCCCAATCCCCGCAGACGCCCCCGTGATTAGCATGACAGGATTTTTAGGTTTGGGCATATATGTTCCAACGGGGTTTCATGTTACAAATCTCTCGCTAGAAGTCTAGCCAAAGCTCGGCTCGCAATAAAGGGAATTCGATGTCAAAACAGCTATTTTTGTTATGCGGGCTTATAACACTTGGCCTGAGCGCTTGCGCAACACATACAAATCCAGAGCGTTATGCCTTAACATCATGTGATAATTTACGCGCTCTGCAAGCTGCATATGAACGGGATGTCAATATTACGGCAAAACCGCCAACAGACGGCATTAACGCGCTTGATAGGCGTGGCCGCCAAGAGACGGCGGCTGGCAACCCTCAAAAAGATTATAGAGCCCTTAGCCGTAGCGCGCGGGCCGATATAGACTCTATACGTGCGGCCTATCGCCAGAATAAATGCACAGATAAAACAGATCGGCTATAAGCGGTCTGTTTATTTTAAAAGCCGCACTTCGGTTTGCGGGAGCGGCATTAGAATATTATTCTCACGTAAAACGCGCCAAATCGCAAAATTCAAATCAGAGGTAAATTTATTCGGCCCATCATCAATGCCTGAACACCAAAACTCAACTGCGAAGTTAATACCTGACGGGGCAAATTCGCGTAATTCCAGATCTGGCTTTTCAGGTTCGTCCAAGACACTTGGATGATTGGTAAATACAGGAATGACAATATCCTCGAGCCTATCAATATCCGTATTATACGCGACAGAGAAATACACCTCATAACGCTGCCGCGGGTCTTTATGTGTCCAATTTTCATATGAATTTTCAATGAAGGTCGTATTGGGCACCATAATATCTTTGCCGTCCGCGGTTTCAACGGTGGTTGAGCGCATATTAATCGCTTCGACAAAACCTTGGCTCCCATCCCCGAGCGAGACGAAATCTCCAACTCTGACAGAGCGGTCAAATAATATAATCATGCCTGAGACAAAATTAGCGGCGACAGGCTGCAAGCCCAAACCGATCCCCAAAGACAGCGCAGAGAAAATCACAACAAGGCCAGATAGCGGAACTTTTGCCGCGCCCATGACTAGAATAAAAATTATCCCAAAAAGAACAATTTGGAAAATCTTAGAGACAACTTCGCGCGTTGAACTATCCAAAGATTCTTGAGAACGAATCGCCCTTTGGCCTTTATCATTCGCAATACCGCCAAGTTTGAAAAACAGCGCGCCAAATATACCAAGCTGCAAGACCGTCATCAGCGTAATCGGCGTATCGCCCATCCGCATTAATTCGGTTCCCTTTAAAAAGGCCGTCAGATTATCAAAATACCCAAACACCATGAGCAATGCGATTGGGATCGCAATCCAAATGGCGAGTTTTTGAACCATTTCATTCGTGATGAAGGTTTTAATGATGCTGTAAAGCAAGAAAACAACCGCCAGACCTTGCGCCAATTTCACAAGCCAGTCTTGACCCAAAATCGGGATATTTTTCAAAATCACTGCAAACAAAGCGAGCAAAGCAACTTGTATCGCCGCGCGTAGAAACTCACGTGAGCGGTAAATATAATCGCGTATCAGCCTTAACTTTACATCTTTTTCAGGCGGATCTCGGAATAAAAATACGCGCTTGCGGATAGCTTTCGTAAAAATAGGCGACAAAAACCATGCGAGGAAAACAGCGCCAATTTGGGCTAAAAACACAGGACTTGTCAGCCAGCCCAGCACTTTATCTAATATTTTTTTGCCTAAAGCTTTGGCTTCATCAGCATTTTTCGGAATGAAACTAGGTCCAGGCGGCTTATCCGCAGTGTTTTGAGGCAAAACATCAGTCGTTTTTTCTAAGGCCGTATCCTCGCTCTCATATTTGCGGCGCAAAGCCTCATAGGCTTGCGCTTGGGCTTTATCCGCCGCCTCGATTTTAGCTTGAATATCATTTTCTAAAGTTTCAGGCGTTTGCGGCGCTGTCGTGACAGGTTCGGCCTGCGGAGAAGCGTCTTGGGATGGCGGAGCGTCTTGGGTTTGCGCCGCGACAGGCGCAGGCGGCTGTGCATCTTGGGCATATGTGGCCGAGCCAAAGCTCAAACACACGAAGATTCCAATAAGGCAACAAATATATGTGATTATAATACGCATAGCACTCCCCACGATATTTGTGTTAGTAAGGGCAGCACCCTCTGTTGTAAATATGAGAAAGATATTGCGCCTGATGAAATTTATGACCTTATCTGCATTGGCTTTGCTCTGCGGGGTTGGCTTTGCCCTACCGCAACTGCCTTTCGCGCAATCTGCGGCCGTTCAGCCCGCCAAGGCCCCGTCTTCGCAAGCCAAGCGCTTGGACAAGTTACATGGCAAAATTATCGACGATTATCCAAAATTAGGCCATATTAGCCGCGATGACTTACAAACGCGCATAACGCAAAATGATGTTAATCTTGTTCTGCTCGATACGCGTCCAAATTCGGAATATAAAATCGGCCATATTGCAGGCGCTGTGCAAATTGACCCTGACAGCAGCGCCCAAGCGCTTGAGCCTTTGGATTTAGACGGTAAAACCGTGATTGTTTATTGTTCTGTCGGGCGGCGTTCATCTCATTTAGCCACACGGCTTGAAACACAGATCGCACAAGCTGGCGCGCAAAGTGTTTTAAATTTGGAAGGCGGGCTTTTTGGTTGGCACAATGATGGCCGCGCACTTGTTAATGCCAATGGCGCAACGGATATGATCCACCCTTATAACGGATTTTGGGGCAATCGTTACATCACTCACAAAAATAAGACGTCATATTCATTGAAATAGGTTTCCTATTTCATCTGTATCCGCTAATCCACGCTCGCGCATATTGGAGCTGGTTATGAGTACACCTAAAAAAGTCGTTCTTGCCTATTCAGGCGGACTTGACACGTCCATCATCCTTAAATGGTTACAAGAGGAAAAAGGCTGCGAAGTCGTCACATTCACAGCCGATCTTGGACAAGGCGAAGAATTAGAGCCCGCCCGCCGCAAAGCCGAAGCGCAAGGGGTTAAAGAAATTTTCATTGATGATCTACGCGAAGAATTTGTTCGCGATTTTGTCTTTCCTATGTTTCGCGCCAATGCCGTTTATGAGGGCTTATACTTACTTGGCACCTCGATTGCGCGGCCTTTGATTTCCAAGCGCCAAATTGAAATAGCTCACCACGTTGGCGCAGATGCGGTTTGCCACGGCGCAACGGGCAAAGGGAATGACCAAGTGCGCTTTGAGCTAGCCTATTATGCGCTTGATCCAGACATTAAAGTCATCGCGCCATGGCGAGAATGGGAGCTAAATTCGCGCACAAAATTACTTGAATATGCGGAAAAACACGGCATTGAAATCGCCAAAGATAAACGCGGCGAGGCCCCCTTCTCTGTTGACGCAAATCTGCTCCATACGTCCTCCGAAGGCAAAGCCTTAGAAGACCCAAATGAAGCGGCACCAGAATTTGTTTATCAGCGTACAGTATCCCCTGAAGCTGCGCCTGAGACAGCAACGATAATTGAAATCGGGTTTGAGCGCGGTGATGCTGTGTCAATTAACGGCGTTGCGATGAGCCCTGCGGCCTTGCTCACACGCCTAAATGAGCTAGGCGGCGCGAATGGTATTGGCCGTCTTGATCTTTTAGAAAACCGGTTTGTTGGCATGAAATCCCGCGGCATTTACGAAACCCCTGGCGGGACAATTTTATTAATGGCCCATCGCGGAATTGAGCAGATAACTCTGGATAAAGGCGCAGCTCACCTCAAAGACGAGCTTATGCCGCGTTATGCTGAATTAATTTATAATGGCTATTGGTTCTCACCAGAACGCGACATGATGCAAGCTGCCATCGACACATCACAAGAGCTTGTCACAGGCACGGTGCGGCTTAAACTCTATAAGGGTAGCGTGAGCATTATTGGCCGCGAATCGCCCTATTCGCTCTACTCACAAGAACATGTTACTTTTGAAGAAGATGACGTTTATGACCAAGCTGATGCGGGTGGGTTTATCAAAATCAATGCTTTGCGCCTGCGTTTATTAAAAGCGCGTGACCGTAAGGCAGGCAGAAATCATTAAAGATTATATCTAGTCTATATTACTCATCTGACTTTAATTGCTCATCCAGAAAAACGGCATCTGAGTCTGCATGAGACATCTGAGTTGACTGCGAGTGTTGCACTACATCATCATTGAGCTTTTCAGGCTTGGTTAAAGCAGCCGAGTCAGAAGGGGCTATTTGTGATGCGGCAATAACCGCATAGTCTTTCTCAGCAGCATGCTGGGCCAATGTGGTTGTTAGAAGATATGTTATCAAAGCTCCAAATAGCGCGCCGATTAAAAAAACTAACAATGCCGGGCGCTGTGGTTTTGCCTCTATCTCAAGAGCGCTCACATCCGTACTTACAGGCGCGCTTATAGGCGCCGCGCTGGGCCTATCTTGTTGTGCTTGTTGCTGCACTTGCTGCGAACGCCGCAAGACTGGCAGCTTAATCGCAGAGAGCAGCCCCCTAACGCCATGCCCCGTAAGCTTTGACGTTTTATCCGTGGATATTGGCGTTTGAACGGGCGGCATAGGCGGATAGGCAGGTACTGCCTCTTGTTTTGGGGCTTCAAAGCGTTGCAAACCTTGCGCTGTCATATTCGCAGGCGCAGGCGCGGCCCATGTCACTTCTTGTAATAATTTATCCGCAGGCGCGTGAATCGCAGGCGATTGTTGAAAAGGCGATTGTTGAAAAGGCGCTTGAGCAGGAGCAAGGGTCTGAGCGGGTGCCATTTGAGCTTGAGAGGCCGCATTATGCGGCAATTTCGGCATTGGGTAATGGTGATAAGGCGAGTTATTTTCATAAGACGGGTCAGGCAAAGCCAGCGCATTGGCCGCCTTCGTAAAATAAGGATTAGAGTTTTGATCCAGATTTACAGGCGCAGGCTGCCCCGATAGCTCTGGATGCGATGGATAGATTTGATCTGTCATATTGGCGCCTTAAACGTCCCACAAAATTTATGTCGTAAATTGACAAAAAATGCCTAAGACTGCGTTAAATTTTCCCAAATCTATATCAAGATTTTCACAAAGGGACATTATTTCGTGTTTTCATCTAAATATACATTGTATTGCTTATAAATTCAAAATATTGAGGCGTTATGTCAAATATTACACAACCAAATAGTAAAGAATTAGGTTTCCGCGAAAGTGTTGACTTAATGTTTAATCGCGCCGCCAGTTACATGGATTTATCACCAAAGCTGATTGAAAAAATTCGTGTCTGTAATGCCACTTATACGGTGCGTTTTGGTGTAAAGTTACGCGGCGAAGTTCATACCTTTACGGGGTATCGCGCCGTTCATTCCGAACATAAAGAGCCTGTCAAAGGCGGAATTCGCTACTCGCTTGATGTCAATCAAAACGAAGTCGAAGCGCTTGCGGCTCTGATGACGTATAAAACCGCGCTTGTGGATTTACCATTTGGCGGCTCCAAAGGCGGGCTATGTATTAATCCGCATGACTGGGATGAAGATGAGCTAGAGCGTATCACGCGCCGTTTTACATTTGAATTAGCGCGCCGCGACCTTATCCACCCCTCCTTGAATGTGCCCGCCCCTGACATGGGAACTGGTGAGCGCGAAATGGCGTGGATGGTCGATGAATATCGCCGCTTAAATAATACAAATATTGATGCCAATGCTTGCGTAACAGGCAAACCTGTCCATCTTGGCGGGATTGCGGGCCGTACAGAAGCCACAGGGCGCGGCGTGCAATATGCTCTGCAAGAATTTTTCCGTCATCCTGAAGATAAAAAGAAAGCCGGGCTTCGTGGTGACTTAGACGGCAAAAAAATCGTCATTCAAGGTCTCGGAAATGTGGGCTATCACGCGGCCAAATTCCTATCCGAACAAGACGGCGCAAAAGTTATCACAGTTGTTGAACGTAGCGGCGTCATTCGCAACGCCAAAGGCATTAATATCGAAGCCTTAAAACAACATATATTAGAAGACCGTCCGCTATCAGACTTTAAAGGCGGCACAGTCACACCCCCCGATACGAGCGCGCTGGAAGATAGCTGTGATATTCTCATCCCAGCGGCGCTTGAAGGCACAATTAACTTGTCTAATGCCCATAATATCAAAACAAAATTAATCATCGAAGCCGCTAATGGCCCTGTGACTGCGATGGCTGACAAAATCTTGCGAGATCGCGGCGTTGTCATTATTCCCGACATGTATGCCAATGCAGGCGGCGTGACAGTGTCTTATTTCGAGTGGGTCAAAAATGTCAACCACATCCGTTTTGGCCGCCTACAGCGCCGCCGTGATGAAGGCAAAAACATGCTCTTACTCAATGAGCTTGAACAGCGCGGTAATTTGAAGTTCAGCAGAAAATTCAAATCCGAATATATTGAAGGCGCTGATGAAATTGACCTTGTACGGGCTGGTCTTGATGATACAATGCGCGGAGCCTATAATAATATTCGCGAAGCTTTATTAGAGCGCCCAGAGCTAGAAGATTTGCGCACAGCCGCCTTTTACACAGCCATTAATGACATCGCCTTGCATTACCGCTCAATCGGACTTTAAGAGAGCCGCCTTTAATCCAATAATGTATGACCTTTGGACACGAGCCAAGCTCGGTAGCGTTTGGTTTGTGTGCTTTGGCGAATTTGCTGGGCAATCAATGATAGAATCGGCTGCGGCGACGGTTTTGGCGCTTTGCCCGCGCCAATTCTATAAAGGTTAGATTTCGTCATCGCCATAGTTGCAAGGCCCGCCAGCATATTATTCTTTAACTTGGCATGCGCGACAGCCGCGGTCAGATTTTGTCCCGACTTCCAATCGGCCGGTAGGTTTGGGTGATACGCCATGGCCCGCGCGATACCCACCATATCCACGCCATCCTCGGCCAAAGCCATATCCGCCGTTTTACGTTTGGTCACGCCCCCTGTCACCATGAGCGGCATTTTTGCCGTTTTCGCGATGTCTTTCGCGAAATCAAGAAAATAAATCTCACGCCGCGCTGTGCTATCAAGACGGCCATCAGCCGCATTTCCCATCATCGCGGCACTCTCATAGCTCCCGCCTGAAATTTCGACAAAATCTACAGCTTCGCCATTTAGCCAATCTACAACTTGGCGCGCATCTTCAACATCAAAGCCGCCTTTTTGAAAATCTGCCGAATTTAGCTTCACGCCAACAATAAAACTATCATCAACACGCGCCCGAATCGCGCGAATAACTTCGAGCAATAAACGCGCACGATTTTCAAGCGGGCCGCCCCATTCATCTGTGCGTAAATTCGTTAATGGAGAAAGAAATTGCGCTAATAAATAGCCATGTGCTGCATGAATTTGCACACCTTCAAAACCCGCGCTTTGCGCCGCAAGTGACGTTTCTGCAAAACGGCGAATGACTCCGCGAATTTCATCGCTTTCCAAGGCCCGTGCCTGCCCGAACATTTTATTTGCCGCTGGTGATCCCATATTGAGTTTGGTAGCAGATGCGGAGACAGGCTGCGTGCCTTGCGCCGCATAGATTTGCCGCCCCGGATGCGAGATTTGCATGACAAGCTTTGAGCCGCCAGACTTGCCCGCTTCGGCCCAAGCCTCGAATTTTTGCCGAATATTTGCATCATCCAAAGTGCCATGTTCTAGCACAACGCCGCCCGCCCCTGTCATGGCCGTTGGGTCAATCATGACATTTCCAGTCAAAATCATACCTGGCGCGCCCGCTGCCCAGCTTTTATATAAATTGACTAAAGCTGTGCCAGGCACTTGCCCTGGCTCGGTCATATTTTCTTCCATCGCGGCCTTACAAAGACGGTTGGGTACATTTTGGCCGTTAGGCAATGTCAGCGGTGTGAAAATATTAGACATAAAGTCTCTCTTTTATTCGGGTTTATTCGGAATTTTATCATGGTCTATTTAGGCATAGTTAGCGCTTTATACAAACCAAACAAACTGATGAGCAGCCAAGCAATTTCGATGATAAATGATGCCAGATTAAAACTAAAACATAATGAGATGAGGATTAAAACAGCCCCAATGCCATTTACGGCAGAGTAGCGCCAATCTTTTACAGAGAGTTTTTCAAGTTGCAAAAACAAATAGGCAATAAGAATGATGATGACACCGCCAACACCTAATATATCATAAAGCGTGAGACTCATACCCTGTCTATTTCATTGACTCGGCGCATAGTCAGATTAATTCGTCCGCCGCGCGGAACCAGCGCGCTTTGGCCGTAATAGACTTTACTGACTCCATGATAGCATTGGCGCGCCTCCCCGCCGAGTACAACGACATCCCCAGAAAATAGTTTAATCCCCTGCGTTTTACCGCCGCGTTTTGGCCCGCCTAACCGAAACATCGCAGGGTCTCCTAATGAAACAGATACAACAGGCGCGCGCACATCATGTTCGTCATTATCTACATGCAAGCCCATTTTCGCGTCTTCGCGGTACCAATTAATCAAGCACGCTTCAGGCGGGGCAGCATAGCCGCTCACATCATCCCATAAATCTTGCAAGCTTTGCGGCAAGACAGGCCAAGGCATATGTGTTTTGGGATGCACAGATGTATAGCGGTAACCCTGTGCCTTATCTGTCACCCAGCCAAGCGGGCCAAAATTACTCATAACAACGGATAGGGGCGTCCCTGTACGCGGCATAACCGGCTGATAAAATGGGGCATCTGCTACGCCAGCTTTAACAGCCTCGATTAAGTGTCGTTGCGCCGCAATATCAAAATAAAGTGGGTAATGAGCAAAACCAGACGGAAATTTTTCTGTCGCTGCATCACCCATATTTATACCCAATCAGACAGAGCAAATTCAAGACCATCTCTTAAATTTAAGACCATCCCTTGCCCAAATTGGCTTTGAACGGATAATAAGCTCAATAAAAGCGGCCAGCAGCCTAAGATAACGATACGTTCATACATCATAACAATTTCTTAGATAATCTTTCACACTCTTGGCAAAAGCGCAGGCAAAAGGCAAATAATAAGCCCTATTTTACACAGGACTGCATAAAATACGCTTCGCTGTGAAAATACTGACACTATGCCGCAGAAAAATTTCATCTCCCCCTTGCACGATAAAAATACGCCCCCATATCGCTCTCAACAAGGCCGCTCTGCGCGCCTTTACACACTTAACGTATTTGGGTGCTTCTTAAAGGCCCAAGAAAAATGGAGCAAAACCATGTCTAAAGTTATTGGTATTGATTTAGGCACGACGAACTCTTGTGTAGCCGTTATGGACGGCGACAAAGCGCGTGTCATTGAAAACTCTGAAGGCGTGCGAACAACACCGTCCGTTGTTGCCTTCACAGATGCAGGCGAACGCCTCATCGGCCAAACCGCTCGCCGCCAAGCGGTGACAAATCCTGACCACACATATTATGCAGTTAAGCGTCTTATTGGCCGCGCGATGACAGACCCTGCGGTCAAAAAAGACTCAAAGCTTGTCCCTTATAGCATTGTTAAAGGGAAAGGCGGCGATGCCTATATCCAAGGCCGCGACAAGGTTCTAAGCCCGTCTGAAATTTCGGCTATGATTTTAACAAAAATGAAAGAAACCGCCGAGGATTTCCTAGGCTCTGAAGTCACACAAGCGGTTATTACGGTTCCAGCGTATTTTAATGACGCCCAGCGCCAAGCAACAAAGGATGCGGGTAAAATTGCAGGCCTTGAAGTCTTACGGATTATCAACGAACCAACAGCCGCCGCGCTCGCTTATGGCATGAACAAAGAAGATGGTAAAACAATCGCCGTTTACGATTTGGGTGGCGGGACATTCGATGTGTCCATCCTAGAAATCGGCGATGGTGTTTTCGAAGTGAAAGCGACGAATGGCGACACATTCCTTGGTGGTGAAGATTTTGACATGCACATTGTTGAATATTTCAATACTGAATTCAAAAAAGAAACAGGTATTGACCTAAAAGGCGACAAGCTAGCATTGCAGCGCTTACGCGAAGAAGCTGAAAAAGCGAAAAAAGAGCTTTCAACGGCCTCATCCTATGAAGTCAATTTGCCCTTTATTACTGCAGATGCATCTGGCCCGAAGCATTTGAATATGAAACTGACACGCGCCAAGCTCGAAACGCTTGTCGGTGATCTTATCAAACGCACAATCGCGCCATGTAAGAAAGCCCTCGCAGATGCAGGTATCAAAGCCGCTGATATTGATGAAGTTGTTTTGGTCGGCGGTATGACACGTATGCCAGCCGTTCAAGACGCTGTGACAAAATTCTTCGGCAAGGAGCCGCATAAAGGTGTTAACCCTGATGAAGTTGTGGCCATGGGCGCAGCTATCCAAGCAGGTGTTTTACAAGGCGATGTTAAAGACGTCCTTCTGCTCGATGTTACGCCGCTCTCTTTAGGTATTGAAACCGAAGGCGGTGTATTCACGCGCATGATTGACCGAAATACAACAATCCCGACGAAGAAATCTCAAGTCTATTCTACGGCAGCGGATAATCAATCAGCCGTGACAATTCGTGTCTCGCAAGGTGAGCGCGAAATGGCCGCAGATAATAAGCTACTCGGCCAATTTGATTTGGTGGGTATCCCGCCAGCTCCGCGCGGCATGCCGCAAATCGAAGTCACATTTGACATTGATGCCAATGGTATCGTCAATGTGTCTGCCAAAGATAATGCAACTGGCAAGGAACAGCAAATTCGTATCCAAGCCAGCGGCGGTTTGTCTGATGCTGATATTGAAGCGATGGTAAAAGATGCCGAAGCGAATGCGGATGAAGACAAAGCGCGCCGCGAGCTTGCTGAAGCCAAGAACCAAGCTGAAGCTCTCACACATAAGGCCGAACAAGACCTTAAAGAGCATGGCGATTCGATCGGCGAAGATGACAAAGAGGCGATTGAAACAGCGATTAAAGAGCTGCGCGAAGTTGCTGATACTGATGATACACCGCTTATCCAAGATAAGGTGCAAGTCCTCACGGCAGCTGTCATGAAAATGGGCGAAGCGATTTACGCCAATGCGGCGGCAGATCAAGACACAGGCCCAACATCCGCGGCAGCTGACGCTGAAGATGACGACATTGTCGACGCCGAATTTGAAGATGTCGAGGATGATGAAAGCGCAGCATAAAACGTAGCGATGACATTTTTGGCCCGCTTTTGCATCGCAGAGGCGGGCTTCTTTCTATAAAACACGGATGTTAACAGGAACTCCTCGCCATGGCTAAACGAGATTATTACGATATTCTTGGTGTCGATAAAGGCGCAGACGCCAAGACAATGAAATCGGCTTTCCGTAAGGCCGCCATGGCATGTCACCCTGACCGTCACCCTGATGATCCGCAGGCCGAAGCGCGGTTTAAAGAATTAAATGAAGCCTATGGCGTGCTATCTGATGACCAGAAACGCGCAGCTTATGATCGGCATGGCCATAGCGCCTTTGAGCAAGGCGGCATGGGCGGGGGCGGCGCTGGTTTCCAAGATTTCAATGATATTTTCTCGCAAATTTTCGGCGGCGGCGGCGCGGGCGGCGGATTTGCGGATATGTTTGGCGGCGGCGGCGGACGTAGAAACACCGCGCAGCGCGGCTCTGATTTACGTTATGAAATGGAAATTTCTCTCGAAGACGCATTCAAAGGCAAAGATATAGACATCACTGTCCCAATCGCGGATGATTGCGATCGCTGCGACGGAATCGGCGCAGAACCAGGCGCCTCTGTTGAAACTTGCAGCACATGCGGCGGCGCAGGCCGCGTGCGCACACAGCAAGGATTTTTCACTATGGAACGCGCTTGCGGAACCTGCGGCGGACAAGGTGAATATGTCTCCAACCCCTGCCGTCAATGTGACGGGCAAGGGCAAACCCGCATGCAAACAGATTTGGATGTTTCTATCCCCGCAGGTGTTGAAGACGGCACGCGCATACGCCTGACGGGCCAAGGCGATGCCGCGCCAAAACGCGGTAGCGGCGCGGGTCGTCAACGCGGTGATTTATATATTTTCGTCTCAGTTAAGCCGCATAATCTATTTGAACGCGAAGGCGCAAATCTGTTTTGCCGCGCGCCCGTCCCTATGACCGTCGCTGCTCTTGGCGGAGATATTGAAATTCCAACCATTGACGGCGGACGCGCTAAAATTAAAATCCCTGAAGGCAGTCAACACGGTAAACGTATGCGACTTAAAGCCAAAGGCATGAGCGTTTTACGCAGCGCCCAGCGCGGGGATATGTATGTAGAATTAGCCGTGGAAACTCCTGCAAAACTCAATAAACGCCAACGTGAATTGCTCGAAGAATTTGCGTCCGAAGGCGGAATTGAAACAAGCCCTGAAAGTCAAAACTTCTTTGATAAAGCTAAAAATTTCTGGGATAATTTGGTTGATTAACGATCTTAAATATAGCTCATAAAAATCATCGCCGCCGCAAATTTGTCATAACCCTCTGCGTTTTGGCAGCTATTTATAGCAGCCTGTTAACCTACCGCTTACTCGGCGTTCAAGCTGATATAGTGTCAGATATTTTAAAGTTCTCGGGCCTCGTCTGTGTCGTCACATTTATAATATCAAGTTTTTGGTGGACACTCATCGCCCGCAAAATGCGCGGAGCTACTTTAGGGGTCTTGGCTGGGGGTCTATCGGCCATTTGCATTATCCCTATACCTACATTTATTGGCGCATTTAAAACCAGTTTTTACGCCCAGCCTGATCTCATATCCACGCTTCACATCGCGGCGCGATATTCGCTATCGACGTTCTCTCTTGCAGAATTTATTACTATTCCTCTGAGCATGATTGTTGGCGTATGGGCCGCCAGATAAGCTCTTATATTTTGCGCTCATCCATTTGCCGAAGTTCAAATGGGTATATAAACGCTTAGACACCCAAAACGCCTAAAATTAGATATAAAACCGTTGTCACCCCGCCCCCAATCAGCGCGTAAGGGATTTGTGTGCGTATATGATCAATATGGTCATTGGCTGTAGCCATGCTTGTAATAATGGAGGTGTCAGAAGTGGGCGAACAATGATCTCCGAAGATGCCGCCGCCTAATGAGGCCGCAATCGCAAGACTGATATTCGCATCCATAGATTGGGCCAAAGGAATGGCAATCGCGATCATAATCGCAAATGTACCCCAACTTGTACCTGTTGAAAACGCCACAAAACAGGCGACCAAAAATATCATTGCAGGCACCAAAGCTGGATTGATAAATTGACTCGCAACATCCGCCACATATTGCCCCGTCCCCAGTTCACGGCATAATGCGCCCAGCGCAAAAGCTAGCACCATTAAAATCGCCAACGGGACCATCGCCGCCATCCCCAAAAGACTTTGTTCAAAACTTTCACGAATTTTAAGAACGCCAAAGATTTTATATAAAATCATAGCAAATAATACGGCAAAGCTTGTCGCATATAAAACGGATTTCGACCCAGAGCCACCTTGCAGGCGGGCTAAAAATGTCTCGCCTTGCCCTGTCATGATAAGAAATGACGGCATTAAAATAACCATTGCCATAATCGGCAAGAGCATAAACCGCGCTTGAGGTTTCACGCCTGATTTAATATCGACGCCTGACGCGCCATCAGCCATCATCACTTGCGCGCCTTGCCGAACAAGTGCGCCCGTTTGTGCACTGCGCTGCTCGGCACGCTTCATCTCGCCTATATCCTTACCTGATAAAATCACGAAAATGAGGATAGCAAAGACCAATATCGGGTAAAAATTTACGACGGTGGCAGATAAAAGCACTCCAAATGGATTGGCCAGACCCTGCGCGGCGATAAGCCCTGTAATAAACGCACCCCAAGCATTAAAAGGGATTAAGATACATGACGGAGACGCAGTTGAATCTGTGATATAAGCCAGTTTCTCTCGCGGAATACCGAGCTTGTCAAAAACGGGGCGGTACACCGTACCAACAGTTAATATAGAGATGTTGCTCTCAATAAATAAAAACACTCCCGTTATAACGGCCAATAATTCCACGATTTTGCGCTGACCTTTGCTGTTGGCTTTGACACTTAACCCGTCAAGCCAGTTCAAAAGCCGCTGCACGAAACCGTCTACGCCGCCAGAGCGCTGTATAAGGGCGATCAAAGCCCCGACCACTAATGTAAAAATTATAATGCGCGTATTACCCGCATCAGAAAATACATCAACAAAACCGTCTATCGCTGCAAATGTTCCGGCGGCGGGATTACCGCCAGCTAAAATCACAAAGCCGAGCCATATGCCCGCCGCTAGCGATAAAAAGACTTGCCGCGTCATCAATGCAAGGCCGATTGCTAAAACAGGCGGTAGTAATGAGAGCCAATGAAAGCCGTCAGGCAAGTTTTCCATAATTATATGTCCTTATAACCTTACGCACATAGACTGTCGTTTTGTCTGTCTATATCATTTGGCCCTAGCGGAAAATATAGAGACTAAGCAAGAGCAAGCTTTACAGATGACGTTCGCAGTTCTAGGCCCAAACCATGTCTAATTTATTTCGAAAAGAAGCCCTTGATCACCGCTCACGCGCACTTTACGGCGAGGTGGTTCTGCGCGCCCCGCTCGGGTCATGGATCATTACTGCGCTACTCATAGGGCTGATCGCAATTCTCTGCGCGGCTTTATTCTGGCTACAGGTTCCAATAGATACAGACACAAGCGCAGAGGTCAGGACAGTGAGCCTATTTGAATGGCTAGCCTCGGGCGGCCAGTAATGGCAAAATTACCTGTAATCTTACAAACGGAGATGACCGAGTGCGGGCTTGCTTGTCTGGCGATGATTGCGCGTTATTATGGGCATAATATTGATTTAAATGTGCTGCGCCAAAAGCATCTTGTATCTATGACTGGGGCCTCGCTAAAATCTATCATGCAAATTGCCGATAGTTTAGACCTTGGCAGCCGCCCCTTACGGCTCGATATGGATCATTTGCATAAGCTGCAACTTCCTGCCATTTTGCATTGGGACTTAAATCATTATGTCGTCTTAAAATCCGTAAAAGGCGATAAGGCCGTTATCATTGATCCAGGCATTGGGCAGCGCAGCTTGAGCTTATCAAACATGTCTAAACATTTCACGGGCGTGGCCTTAGAGCTAACGCCGACAGCGCAATTTTCTGCGTTAGATGCGCGGTTAAAGCCTCATATCGGTTTACTGTGGTCAAAACTGATCGGCCTTAAGCGCGCCATTTTCCAAACTCTGAGCCTATCCATTATTTTACAAGCTATTGTCCTGCTCAGTCCGTTTTACTTGCAGCTCGTCATAGATGCCGCCCTGCCCAATCCGCAGACCAACATATTGCTGGCCTTAGCGCTCGGATTTGGCGGCTTGGCGGTTTTACGCGCCATAGCCGAAGCGGCGCGGAGCTGGGCTATTTTGGTGTATGGCAATCAAATGAGTTTGCAGATGGTCGGCAATGTCTTTCGGCACCTTATCCGCTTGCCGGCCCGTTATTTTGAAAAACGCCATGTCGGCGACATTATTAGCCGCATGGGCAGCACCCAGCCTATACAGCAAGCCTTAACGCAATCTGTTGTGAGCGTTTTAATTGACGGTGTTATGGCGGCGCTCATGCTTGTTGTGATGTTTTTATATGCGCCCATATTAGGCACAATCGTTTTAGGGAGCGCGGCACTGCTGATTCTGTCCACTTGGCTCATCTATCCGCATTTACGCCGCACACAAGAAGAAACAATTTACACCAAAGCCTTAGAAAATACGCATCTGATTGAGAGCATTCGCGCCAATATAACGGTGAAATTATTTGGCCGCGAAGCGGAGCGCGAAGCGGCATGGCGCAATCTCTATACGGATTTCATCAATGCCAATGTCAGCTATGGCCGCTTTGTTATAGCTCGTAAATTTTTCATGACGCTTATCACAGGGCTGCAAGTTATCTTGGTTGTCTGGGCGGCGGCCAAATTGATGCAAGCGGGCGATACGGGGTTTACTCTGGGTATGCTTGTTGCCTTTCTGGCTTACCGTCAATATTTCACCGATAGCCTGACCATGCTGCTCGAAAAGGCCATAGAATTTAGCTTACTCTCGCTGCATCTTGACCGTCTGAGCGATATTATTTTCGAAGAGGCGGAAATACAAAATACAGATGATACACCGCACGCCATTCAAGGCGCGATAAGCCTGAAAGATATTGCCTTTCGCTATAGCGAGTCTGACCCCTGGGTTTTGCAAGATTTCAATCTGGATATTCAAGCTGGCGAGATGGTGACACTCACAGGGCCATCTGGCGGCGGGAAAACAACCTTGATGAAGCTCATGCTTGGGCTTTATGCGCCGGTGACCGGGCAAGTGTCGGTGGATGGTCAGAATTTGACCGATATGGATATAATGAATTGGCGACGCCATATCGGCGTTGTCATGCAAGATGATCGCCTCTTAACGGGAACGATTGCCGATAATATCAGCTTTTTTGACCCCAAAATTGACCTCCAGCGCGTTGCGCAGGCCGCGCAAGCCGCGCAGATACATGACACAATCGCGAAAATCCCAATGAACTATATGGCGATGGTTGGCGATATGGGCTCGGTGTTATCGGGCGGGCAAAAACAGCGTGTCTTACTCGCGCGCGCACTTTACCAAAACCCAAAGGTTTTATTTTTGGATGAAGGCACAGCAAATTTGGACGTGGAAACCGAAGCTGCGATTGTTCAAATTATAAAAACTTTGCCGATGACCCGCGTGATTATCGCGCACCGTCCAGCCTTTTTGGAAAACTCAGACCGCGTCATACGGCTGTAACAAACGCCGCGCTCACCCCAAGCCTTCACCTTTGTTTAACCTTATTTTTTAACAGCCTTTACAACTTAAATGGCAACTTACACAGAATAGCTCAATTTAAAATCGACAGCCTTGATACCAAGTAAGGGTAGTTATAAAAAACAGCTCGCCTGAAAAGATATTAACCTTGATGAAATACTAAGGTATAACGTTAATTATATGTAACGGGGTGTTTACATATAAAAAATGAGAGAACCATCATGCGCGAATTAACACATGAAGAAGTAGAAGCTGTAGTGGGCGGTTTCCCAATTATTATAGGCGCAGAGGCACCTACATCCGCTTTTCCAATTATTATAGGCGTAGAAGCGTCTGCTTTTCCAATTATTATTGGTTAATTACACCACACAATTTTAAGCTTAAAACTTTAAAAGTAACCCGCGAAAGCGGGTTTTTTATTATCTAATGCATTAAAACGATTAGTTAATCATTTACCATGATAATTAAGGCAATAATTTCATTGGTAGACCTATGCCTAAATACATAAAACAACACTCTTTACTGTGCAGCGCGGCTATGGCTTTGTTTGTGTGCATGCCTGTTAAGAGCAATTCTCAAACTAATACTATTGCATCTGAAACTATAGAATTAGCCAAAGATATTGAATTTTTAACAGATAAAAATGATGTTGATAAAATTAAACATAATATTGTGCCTTTAAACGAGTTAACTATCTTAAGGCAGGAGGTGTCTAAAATCATTAGTCAAGAAATTGACGCTGATTTAAATTTGGCTATTCAAACTTATAATAAAACTGCTAATCAAAAAGGCACTCAGCGCGATCAAGAAATTGGAAAAATACTCCAAGATATTATCAATGTCATTGATCATAACAACCTAGATAAAAATGCCGATACGGTCATAAATAAAATCGAGCCTTATAAAACTCACACGGATTGGTTTGTTGCCAGCCACGCCCATATTTATTCGAGCCTTTTTCACAGCTATAAACGCGATTATATTATTGCGCTACAAGATGCCAATCATGCGCTTGACCTCATACCAAATGTGCTAAACTCGGCTGTTAGCGAAGCCAAATTATATGCAACTAACATCGTCGCCTATTTGCATAACCTTCAGAATAATACCGAATTGGCAGTGAAAACATCACAAGATTTAGTGGATTTACATATCCACTCTGGCCTTGAGATAAATGGAGTCTCGATTCTCAATAATCTTATGTATTCCGTTGGAAACTCACGTGACCATGAAACAGGCAAAGAGCTGGCGCAAATCTTGCTGCGTCTCGAAGAACAAACAGACAACACCACGCCAGGGCTAACCGATTTACGCGTTGCCGAAGTTTATAATGAATTGGGCAAATATGATTTAGCCTTAAAGCACGCGCAAAAAACTCTAAAGAAGACAGAAATCACCTTTTTTCTTCAACAAGCGCATACACAATCTGCTATTGCCTATGCTGGGCTTGGCCTAACTGCGCCGGCCATTCGGGAGCTTAAAAAACTTGGCCCGAGGCGCTCTGTTAAAGATTTACTCTCACAGCCTGCCCCGGACGGTATTTTATATGCCGAAGCCTTAATCGCTCTGAGTCAAGGCCAAGGTGAGCGCGCGATTCGCCTAATGAATCGCCGCTTAGATGTGAGCGTTCAAGAAATTTTAAACCGTAACAATAGGGATACGACAAATTTACTCGCTAATCTGGAGAATAACCGCGCACGGCAAGAAGAGCGCGAAAAATCTTTAAAACGCGAAGCTGACCTCAAAGCCGCGCAGCTTGAGGCGCAAAAACGCATCACAAAGCTTTTAATCTTGCTCGCAGCTATCCTCGCCATTTCCACCACGGCCGCAATATTATTTGCCCGTTACCGTAGTCAAATCTCCAAAGAACTCGCCATTCAAACCAAAGCGGCCCAGTCTGCTGATAAGATGAAGTCAGAATTTCTTGGCATGGTCTCACATGAGCTGCGCACGCCCCTTAACGGAATTATTGGCATCGCCGATTTATTGGCCAATCATCATAAAGATCCCGATATTCGCCAGAAAACAAAAATTATCCTCGATTCAGGCAATGATCTCACCGCTATCATTGAGAGCATTATCGACATGTCACATATTGAAGGCGGGAAACTGTCTATCTATGCCGATGAGGTCAATCCCTATGAGGATATAAAAGCGGTAATCGCGATTTGGGAACAGCAAGCGATTGATAAAGACCTAACCTTCACCGCCTTTATGGATGAGACTATCAATCAAGATATGCATATAGACATTGCCCGCTTTAACCAATGTTTGCAGAATCTATTATCAAATGCGGTAAAATTCACACAATCTGGCCGTATCCATGTGCATATGACCGCGCAGGTCAATGATAATCAGGACATGGAGATTAAAACCATTATCGCCGATACAGGGCAAGGCATCACCGAAACTGTCCAAGCCAAACTCTTCACGCCTTTCTTGCAAGCCGATAGCTCCATGACGCGCAAACATGGCGGGGCGGGACTTAACCTAGCCATTACACAAGCCATAGCCCGCATGATGGGCGGGGATGTGAGCCTTGTGTCCAATGCTGGGCGCGGCTCTGAATTTACGTTCACTATGAAAGCTTCGCTGGCCAATATTTCAACTCAGGCAACAGACATAGGCACAGACCTATTAAAGCCTGAGGCTATAGCGGCAGCCCATGAACCGCTATCCAGCGGTGATTTAGAAGCGATTGATATAATAAACGCAGTCTCAGACAGTGAAGACTTCAATGAGAGCTTAGATGAAGTTTTAGATGAAAGTTTAGAGGCAAATCTATCCGAAAATATCTTAGATCTGATGCAGCCTAGTAAAGTTTCAGGGCAACAACCGCTACATGGCGCGCCCCTTAGCTATGAGCCAGAATACTCCGCCGCTGCGCCGCTGCCGCATATTGAAACCCCTACGCTCCAAGACCTGAATGGCCTCAAAATTCTCATTGTCGAAGATATGGCGACAAATCGCGACATTATCCGCCTATTCCTCGATTCGACGGGCTGTATCTGTCTGGAAGCCGAAAGCGGGCAGCAAGCCTTGGAGGTTCTGCAAAACCATACTGTCGATATAATCCTTATGGATATTCATATGCCCATTATGGATGGCATCGAAACCACCAAGATTATCCGTACCACAGATAATCCACATAAAAACACGCCTATTATCGCCCTGACCGCTGACTCAGCCGCGGCTATTAATGCGCAGTGCTTGCGTGTTGGTATGGATATATTCCTTGCCAAGCCGATTATATCGGCAGACTTAACCGCATCTATTTTATTCTTGCTCAATCAACGTCAGCACAATCCGCAACGCGCATTGGCCGTATAATTTAAGGCTGTGAATAGCTGCGCGCTTGCGAAGCGCCTGGGCCTGCCGCGCTGGCAGCTGGGCTAATCCGGCGTAAAAGACCACGGGCTGTGTTTTGATCAAACTTCAAGCGCATCTGCAAGTAAACGCCATCACGGGAAAACTCTGCAGCCTCAAAATCATCATCTTTAAAGCCTGAGAAATTATAGCCTGCATTAATCCAAACATTTTTCACAGGCGACACACCAATGGACGGGCCATAGCTAAATGAGCGGCCATCACCATCTGTATTACTGATAAATTGCCCGCGGAAACCAATGTCAATCTTTTCTGTGACATCAAAGCGGGTCTCTGCGCCGACCAGATGCGTTGTATTGCTAAATTCTTGACCTGCAATATCGGCACGCACATTTTTCACACCCCAATTCGTTGATAGCTGCCAACGTTCATTCACCAGTGTATTTGCCGCGAAATTATTGACAACCTTAGACGTGCGCTGACCAAGGACATCTTCACTGCGGTTAAAGTCCAGACGGTTAAATACAATCGTCTTTTCATCACGCGGACGCCAAGCTCCGCCAAAACGCACATCAAGCTGATTTGAAGAATTTTCAGTCGGGCCTGCATCATTTATAAGTCCGCGCGCCGCGCCCGCAAAAGATAAAGTCTCTGTCAGCTCGCGCGCTGCACCAGCTGTTGCAATATAGGTATCACCCTGCTCTGTTTGGCGAGTTTCAACCCGCACAGAGCCTGATGTTTTTTCATTGCGATAAGCCGCGCCGACATAAGCCGATGTAAAGTCTTCATTGACCTCAAAAGGCGAGATCGCGGCGTCAGGCGTAACTTGCAAAAACTCCGTATCTGTATCTAAAACACGGCGGCTACGAATACCACCAGACACGGCCCATTTATCACCGAGTTTGACAAGTTGATCAACGCCAATCGTCGCGCCTAAACGGCGGCCACTATCATTTGTCACAGCATCCGTATTTGCGGTTAAAGTTGTCCCATTCCACGGCGTAGCTGTTACACCCACAACAGTATTTTGCGCATTCACACCCGCCCCGTCATTGATTTCATGACGCACAGATACCGTTGCGCGCTGTCCGATTGTTTTATCAAGACCAATCGTTGTGCGCTGCGGGAAGCCTGAAACTTCATCATCACCACCTAATGGCTGCTCATGGCTTAACTGTATTGTCGCGCCATGTTTAGGCAATGAATATGATGCCCGTGCAATCGCCAAAGTCGAATTGCGATCTTCGCCGCTGACAATATTGTCGCGCACGGCTCGCAAGCCGCCAGACACTGTTAACTGGCTACCTTGATGTGTTGCCAGTACTTCGCCTGTATTGCGAGAATCTCCCGTTGATAGGTTTTCTTCGCGGAAAGCTTGCGCTTCAATACGGCGCTGCCCACGGCGGCCTGTCTTTTCATCTTCAAATTCATCCAATGTATAATTCCCGCGCGCGCCATAACGTCTTATATTATTGGTATTACTGGCGCGTTGACCCAGACCAAAGCCAGCTTCTTCTTCGCGGAAGAAAGCTTCTCCTGTGAGTTTTTCGGAATTATGCACGACTTCAACTAAGGTTGCATCAGCCGTCCCGCCGCCCGCAGAATTATTATCTGTAATCGCATATTCTGCGCGAATTTGCGTATTGTCAGTAATATCTGCGATAACATCAACGCCCACTTGAACTTGTTGAGATCCTGCGGTCAATGCGCTCCCATCTTCACGCACAAATGTTGAGCCAACTTGAATTTTTTTGTCGAGGAACTGCGCCTGAACACGTCCTCCAAATGTCACATTACGTTCAGCATCTTCTGATGTTTCATAATCCACAACAATCACATTTGGATTCAGGTTCGCATCTGTCGCATCCACTGGAAGGCGGAAGATTAACTGGCCTGTGAGGTAATCTAGCGTATAGTCTAAGAAACGTACAAGTGTACGGCTCTCGACAATCACGTCAGGACGGAACCGATCACGCGTTTCAATAATAATTTGCTCAGATTGCGGCAATACCCGCTCATTAGACAGCTGATAAGTGCCAGAGGTGCCATCCGCAGCTAATTCATCTTTTACAAAGCCTTGGTTCGTTTCAGCTGCAAAGCCAAGCACTTGCACATTTTCGCCAAGATACTCTGCCTTTAAGCCCGTAAAGCGGCGATTATATGACGTCAAACGCCCTTCAGTGATGTTTGTTTCGTAATCCCCAAACACCGCATAAGCTTGGCGCTTTTCAAGCTTCACATAAACTGGATAGCGTGAATTTCCTTCAAACTCTTGGTAAGAGCGGTCTCCATAAAGCGTATAAAACGCATTCGGGTCAATCTCATCGCGGAATGCACCATCACGATTCCCGCGGCGGCGATCTGTATCTACGCCCAGCGTTAAAAGCCAGTCACCTTTAATCAAACCTTTTGCAAAAAACGCGACACGGCCATCGGTAATAACGTCATCAGCCACATTTCCTGTTGCATCCAAAGCCACACTATTGCCGCTCACATTATCATAGCCAACAGAACCTTCCGCTAAACCTACCAAAATCCAGTCGCGTTTTTCAGGCTCAAGATACATATAGATCGGAACTTGGCGGCCATTATCTAACGTCGCAATCACTGTGACTTTACCCGTGCGCAGCGTTGGCTCTAATTTCACGCGCAAAATACCATCCGTGCCGATTGACAAATCTTGACGAGCCGATAATGGCGCAATTAAATCTTCGGACTGCTCTCGCAAGCGGTTATCACCGCTTTCATCAAATAGACGATATGGCGGCTCTAGATTGATCGTTGTGATCCGGCCTGCATGTACAGGACGCCCAGATTGATCTTCGAGACGAATAGCAATTTCTGGCGCAGTGCGGCCATCCGCCACTAAAATAGATTCTGTCGGAACAGGCGTTGCTCGTGCAATCGTTTTTACAAACCAAATTTCTTCGCGCAAAGTTTTAATAACATTGCCATCACTATCTTTCACCGTCGCAATGACAACATTTCGGCCATCTTGAATGTCGATACCACGCCAGCGGCTTATCATGACGCTGCGATCAGCATTATTGCTACGCCCTGCATAATGATAACTTGGAACATCGCGATCATTGATCGTTAGCGTAATAGATTGATCTCTGCCATGCTTAATCCCGATATTCGTAGAGCTTGTTGACGGCGTGCGGTCTGTATCTGGATAAACCCACTCAATATCGCTTGTTTGAGTTTCAAGCCAAGCTTCGTCATATTTTAAATGCTCTTTAGCATCATTAAATTCTTCAATTTCAACAATCTCTTCACGCGCGCCTGTTTGCTTCAAATAGAAGTTGGCACGCCAAATACCACCGCCTTGCACATCAACGAATTTACTTTCATTTGACCCTGCATAGCGCGTATTTTCCTCGCACGTCATCAGTTCGAAACCTTGCGGCAAAGTCTCTTTATCGACCTGCACAACATGTGTGCCTTCGCTTACGCCTTCAAAATGATATAAACCGTCACTGTCAGAGACAACATAAGCCCCTGTTTCCATATATAAGCGCACGCCAGCTATTCCAGTGCCGCGCTCTAAAGGACGCACCCACTCTACATCACCATCACAAGATTTTTCTGTAATACGCCCTACAATCGTAGAGGTACTGCGCAGTAAATCTTCACGTATTGTGATACCCGCGCGGGCAATATTTGAAATTTGCTCACCGCTACCATCGCGCACAACGGCGGCGTTCACGGCATCCCCAAGCGTTGCGCCAGGGCCAATTAAAAGTGCATAATCTAAAGTAATGGATTCGCCAGCGGCTATCAAATCCATATCAAATGTTAAAAGCGACGCATCTGCGCTGACCTGCGGCTCATCACTTGATATTTGCTCAATACGGGATGTGCCCGGTACATATCTAAATCCAAGCGGTAAAGTATCATGCAAAATTGCAGGTACCGTTGCTGTGCCGCGATTTTCAATCGTCACACTGTAATTAATATAATCGCCCACATCCCCAAATGTACGATCTGCAGATTTCGTGACAATAATATCAGAAATAGGATCAAGAGGAATATCAAAGCGCAAAGTCCCTGCGCTATCCAGCGTAATAGCCTCACCGAAAGAGGCAGGTAGAATCACATAGCCATTATCCCCAGTTTTCCCAGCATCAACCCCTACGCTTGTCAGTTGGTCAAGTCCAACAACTGATGAGAATGTATAGCCTTCTGGCGGATCAACACGCACGGCATAGTTACCAGCATCTAGTAGCGGATACCGAAACTCGCCTTGCCCGTTTTCATAGACAAGGTTGCTAGAGTCCCAAACATCTTCACCTGAAACCACGTCAGATGGAAATGTCGAAAACCCATCAACACCAAAGACATCAGCTTCTAGACCTGTATCCAGATTAATCAATGTAATCTGAGCGCCATCTACTGGTTCACCCGTAACAGAGCTGAAAACACGATTGAGCGGGTTTAAAATCGCCGTATCAACAGTCACATCTGTTGAATCAAAAGCATCTATATAGGTCGCCGTTAATTGCGTATTCCCGCCCGCTGAAATCATATTATCATTTTGCGGCGAGGCTAAAGGCGTGGAAGGCAAATATACAAAAAACTCACCTGAATTGGCTTCAGATTCAAACAAACGCAGCGTAATCGCATCCCCATTATCTGCAGATACTGTGATTACAATCGTATCAATGGCATTTGAATCAAGATTTTGTCCCGTATCTACCACGCGGATGAACATCAGCTCACCTGCCAGATAAGTTGTGGCGGGAATGAGCGGCACAGGGCCAGATATATCAACTAATTGTCCGCCCGCTGTCACAGGTTCACCAATCGCGGTAAACGGCCCGTCTAATTGCCCAGATGGACTAAACTCAGAGCCATTTATATTGCGGTAAATGGGATCCGTTGCCGTTTCCGAAACACGGAAAAATTCAATAACAGCTGGAGTTGCAGGTGGACGTATCGTGAAAACGGCGCGCGGCGTCACAACAGTTTCTATTGTCTGTCCGAGCGTATAGGAAACTGTCGCAATATTCGTAACATCCGTACCAAAATTATTGGCAAGAGATGCATCAGCGCAGGCAAGCCATGCCGTTGCTGCGAATATAACCGTTCCGATGTTATGTTTAGGTGATAATGTCATGTCCACATCCGCTTGAGAGATTTGGGCAGGTGGTATGAGCGCATTTAAAAAATGCCCTCATACTCATCCCAAAATGACGTGCCAAACGGCACGTCTTCTCACAGCCTTATTTCACAATCGCCCGAATTGTGACTGTACCGACTGATGTCGTTGCAGGCGCAATAGGTGCTGGAAGTGTTGCACCTGTTAAATTGACAACACAGGCCCCGCCAGTACAATCTGTACCCGCGGCTGGCAGTGCAGGTGACGCAAACGAGCCACCTGTGAAATTACCGCCGAAAATTGCAGCACTAAACTCAAGTTCAGGCGGCAAAATATCATTTACAGTAATATCTGTAGCGGCTTGCGAGCCTGAATTCGTTGCTGTAATCACATATTCAACACATGAACCTGGAACCCCAAATCCGCCCGTTGGCGTCCCTGGAATTGTTGAACAATTTGCACCATTTTCCGAGAAAATAGAAACGGTTTTAAGAGCCTCAACATCCGCTGCGGCAACGATAAACGTACCTGTCGCAGAATCATCACCTTCATTGGCCAGCTCATTAGCTGTAGATGTACCATCGGCGAGCACGTTCTCTGCTGCACCTTCAAGTGCATTACCATCAGCATCGCCAACCGTTGGTGTTGTTGTACCAGCATCAAGCGTATCAGCCACTAATGAAATATCAGCCACTTGACCATCAATAACACTTGTTGGAATATCTTGTTGAACAACAACAAAAAGCGCTTCATCTGGCCCTAATTGCGGTGGATTTGCTGGGTCATAAGGGACGCCAACACCATCTTGTCCTGCGCCTGCACCCGGTTCAAAGACACCATCGCCATCATCAATGAAGACAAGCAGAGGCGTTGTACTCGTTGGCGCATCTGTATCAAAATCATCACCTGTTTCTTCTACAACAGTCAGCGCATAACCTTGTGTGTCATTACCTGTGTTTAAAACAGAAAAGACAAGGTCTTCGTTTGTTGCGCCTGGCGCGACATTTGTATCACCTTGAGTTTCCACAGTTAGATTTATCAAACGGTCAACCGTAAATAATGTTGGCCCGTTAGGATCACTAGGATCACTTGAATCGATTGGAGGCTGCGTGACACCACCTACAGAGTAATCCAATGTAAAGGTGTTAGATACGCTCGTCCCAGCTGGCGTAAAGTCATTTGGGGGCGTTGTAACTTGTGCAAAAGCTGTCCCCGCAGAAAGAGTTGTTAGAGCAGACGCTCCAAGTAAGCCTTTCATAAATTTTTTAGAGTTAATCATGTCCACTTCCTTTTTATAAGACACGATAAATCTACATGAAAATGGTTAAACGCCCCCTTAGAAGGATGGTTAATTAATAAATAAATATCAATTAACGCCTATTAATTAAATCAAAAAAACATATATATATCAATAATTTAAATAGGTTTATATAATTATTAATTTACACATTCTTAAGTATTTTAAAAATTAATTTTTAATACCGCCTTTAAAAACAAAACCCTCCCAGAAGAAAATCTGGAAGGGTTTGATAATTAATAATATTTTTGTCAATTCAGAAAATTGAAGGATATTAGGTTAGCGTAAACGGCCCTTAAACAAGACTTTGTCACTAGCACCGATCGCGATAGGGCCTGCAATATTCCACTGCACATGCGTAATATCATCACTCGTTGCCGCCCGAAGCACACCATTATCACCGCGGATTTGCAGCGCATCTCTTGATAGAAAAGACTCGCCCCCATCAACAGAATAGCGCACGCGCGCACCTGCGCGGTCTGCAGAGCCTTCAATAAACCGAATTTCTTTGGGCACTGGCATTGCTAAAACAAGGTCAGTGACCACATCATTTTCATCATTGAAAATATCAAATGTGTAAACGACCTTTTCGCCGGGCGTCACTAATTTGGCTTCAACTTGTTCCGTGACCTTTTGGCCATTATCCAAAGTCCGAATGATCTCTTTTTCAACAGTTTGTTTCGCCGTTAAAGCGAATGGGGTTGCAGCCGTGCCTAAAAACATAGCAGCGATAGTCAAGGTTACAATCTTACGCATGGGGTCTCCTTAGATGATTATATCCTCTATAAGATACCCATTTGTGCTTAACGGGGATTTAACGTTTTAAAAAGCGTTGAAAATATTCATTTTCGGTTCAGAGCTAAAAATTCAGACTTCGTTAAGCTAATAATTTGACCGAATACAAACCGTCTTCTTTGAGAAATACTTTTCTATTTTTCTCTACATATTGTTCCAAATTATAAAAATAGGGTCAAAATAGGGTCTGGGAGATATGCGGCTAAATACAATAATAACATTAGGTGCGAGTGCCGCCTTTGGATTAATGGCTGTCTTTCTCGCACGCGGATGGATTAACGGCGCTGTCGAAAATGAATTTCGAGAAACACGATCCGTACTCACGCCCCATAAAGCCCCTATCCAGAACACCGTGCCTGTACTTGTTGCAGATATAGACTTTCAATTTGGAGACATCATTTCAAAAGATGCGATTAAGATCGCGCAATTTCCTGAAGATGCTGTTCCGTTTGAAAACTTCACAAGCTTTGAAGACATCATGGGGTATGATCCAAACACCCCACAAACCATCATCGCTTTAACCTCCATTCGAAAGAATGAGCCGATTTTGCCGCATAAAATTAGCGGCCCGAACGGTAAAGGGTCTTTATCAGCCCGCATCAAGCCAGGTTACCGTGCAGCCTCTATCCGTGTTGACGCTGTCACAGGTGTTTCAGGTTTTGTTGTACCCGGAGATATTGTCGACATCATTTACACAGCCATGCCGAGCCCAGATGATAAAACGCAAAACTACAAATCTGACATCCTCTTACAATCCATACAAGTTTTGGGAATTGACCAAAATCAATCAGATGAAACAAGCCGCGCCAGCCTAGCAAAAACTGTCACGCTTGAAGTCAGTCATAGCGAAGCCCAGCGCCTTGCCGTTGCAACACAGAGCGGCCATTTATCCCTCATTTTGCGCTCCCTGGGAGAAACAACGCCAGCTACTACACAGTCTGTGACCACTGCGCACCTAACACATAAGCCAACTCGCAAATCACAAAGTTACCCTAGAGTTAGCTCTAAGCCGCGGCCAAAAATTACGCCAAAAGCGGATGCGCATAATGTCGCGCAAATTACAATTATTCGCGGCGAAGCTACAGAATCTGTCTCTGTTCTAAGCGAAGGTAAAGACGATACACCTCCCGCGCTTTTATCAACCAAAGATTTGGTGGGAGGATAATGCAGATGAAAACCAACGTCCTCAAATGCGTCTCAGCAAGTCTCTTACTCGCTCTCTTCGCCGCTACGCCGAGTTATGCGGGCACGTGGATAGATAATCAGTCAAAAATTGACCGTATCAGTACAAACGTCATCAAAGATAATATGGTTATTTTGCGAACGGATAAAGCTTTTAAAGAAATCCGCGTTGCGAATGCAAAAATCGCTGATGTTGTCGTTCTGTCGGATCAATCCTTCCAAGTTCTTGGGAAAGCGGGCGGCAAGACAAATGTTATGCTATATGATGAACAGCGCCGCCTTGTCGATATTGTCGATATTAATGTTGAATTTGATATTGCTGGTTTGAAGAAGTCTTTATTTGAAACCTTCCCAAATGAACGGGTTGAGGTCAGGCATCTTGCGGGCGGATTATATCTCTCAGGTGATGTGTCTACAGAAGATGTTTATAAACGGGCTGAAAAAATTGCCCAAGCTTTTGCCCCGAATCGCATCACAAATGGTCTGGACGTTAAAGATAGTCATCAAGTTATGCTGCATGTCCGCTTCGTCGAAGCCAGCCGTAATGCGGTTAAAGAGTTAGGCATAAATGTCTTAACCCAGCGCAATCAAGGCCCAACAGCTGGTATTGATGCGGGTGATTTTAGCGTATCGGCAGGCTCAACTATCGCTAATGCTGCGCTAGACGGTATTTTAGGCGGCGGCATTGGCGCGGCTGCGCTTGATATACAAATTCAAGCTCTTGAGGATAAAGGCATTATTCGCACATTGGCTGAGCCGAACCTTGTCTCTATGTCTGGCGAAACCGCAAGTTTTCTCGCAGGCGGTGAGTTTCCAATTCCTGTGCCAAGCGGCCTTGGACAAATTGGTATTGAGTTTCGTAAATTTGGCGTAGGACTCGCCTTCACGCCTACCGTCTTAGATGATGGTATCATTAACCTGCAAGTGGCCCCTGAAGTCAGCCAGCTTGACCAAAGCAGTGCGGTGAATATTGCAGGTGTCAGTGTCCCAGGCTTACGTGTACGCCGGGCCAATACAACAATCGAATTACGTAATTCACAAAGCTTTGCTATAGCAGGCCTATTGCAAACAACGAGCAGTAATGATCGCAATCAAGTGCCATGGCTCTCTGATGTTCCAATTTTAGGGTCTTTATTTTCGTCAACGCGCTATCAAGAATCCGAGACGGAATTAGTTATCATTGTTACGCCATATTTAGCTCAGCCTGTCTCTGACATCTCACAGCTTGCATCACCGCTCGATTATATCACAAAACCATCCGATTTTGATGCTTTTGTAAATGGGCGTTTAGAAGGCCCAGATTCAGATCTATCAGACTCAGATATATCAGACACAAACATACCAGTTTTATCCGGGAGCTACGGTCATGCCATTCAATAAGCCTTACATCATCCATACAGCTTTGGTGATGAGCGCGGCCGTTTTATCAGCATGCGCGACGACACAACCTGCAACCTCATCTGACACAGCGAGTTTTGGGAAAGCTATTCATGTCAATATGGCCGCCCAAATTGTTGCGCCGACGCCAGAGCAAAAAATGGATACATACATTCCTGCTAATCGCACGCGCCGAGACTTAGCGCTTGAAGCTTATGAAACAGATACAATTCCTCCTTTGCCTGAATCCGTGACATCAGATGTGAATGAATGAGGCGATAGATAGGGATGAGCATATAAATGGGTAGTTTTTTTAATCGGCGGGCATCGGATAAACGCAAGCCCTATGCGAGTGCAGACAACCCCTCAGCGCATATGGACGATCATCCGTCATGCTTAGCTGAAGATTTAATGATTCCATCATATGACGGAAATGATTCAACCTCTGTCAATGAGGATATATCAAGATCTAATGCAGATATAGATGACATAGATCGCGATGAAATCACCGCAACGGCTCACGTAAATTCGCCGAAAAGCACGGCATCACCACACACGTCTAAAGTCTTTGCATTTATGGGCGCGAGCGGCGGTGTTGGGACAACAAGTCTTGCAACGCAAATCGCATATGAACTGGCTCTGAAATGTAAAGACAAACAAAAAAACATACGCCACCCCAAAGACCCGCAAGTTTGTTTAATTGATCTAGATTTCGAGGGCGGAACATGTGCCTATCATTTAGATTTACTCCCGAGCTTATCCGTTGAAGATATATCAGGCAGCACGGACCGCATTGATACAACATTTACATCTGCGCTTGTCAGTACACATGAATGCGGTGTGAGCTTATTAGCTGTGCCAAATATATCTGGCGCCAATCAAATCATTAATCCGCATGCGGTTATGGCGATGCTAGATGCCGCATCTTTGCTCTACCAATATGTTGTCATTGATATGCCGCGCTATTCACAGAGCTGGACACCTGCGGTTATAGGCGGCGCAGATTTTGTCGGGATAGTCTCCGAGCTTACAATTTCATCCCTGCATATGGCCCGCAATACATTAAATAGAATAATGAGCCCTTTTGCTCTAGCTACGCATGAAGTGAGTCCAAATTGTCATCCAATTTTAAGCAAATATGAAAGACGGTCTTTTAAAAACACCGTGCGCCTCAATGATGCAGAATCGGTTTTAGACCGTAAGGTTTTAGGAACAATTTGCATTGATTCAGATACATGCCGCGAAGCTATTAATTGCGGAGAGCCTATTGGCGCTCTTCGTCCAGATAATCGTTATGTAAAAGATACACGCATATTAATTAAAAAAATATTTGAGAGCTGCGAGGCCAATAACTCACCACATATGCAAACAGAAAATCAATCTCAAAACACATATGATTTCAGTGCATCAATAAATGCGGCATAACGCTTTATTAAGCTTGTTTAATAAGTAGATTTTAGACCCTTTCCAGTAAATTTCCCCCATGGGACGGTTTTCAAAAATATTAAATGATATTCAATCTACAGAAAAACAGAGTGAGATTGTTTCCCCGCCCCCGGAGTCTTTACCTATACAAAATGGCGGTAATGTTGAAGAAGACTGCTTAGGCCCAGAATCTTTAATTAAATTAATAGATGATGATACAGCCAATATTGAATCTGCATCTACAGAATTAGATACACCTTTAAACCCAACGCCGTCTCAGTCTGAACAATTATCATCTGACGCGGCTTGGCTTAATACTAAAATAAAATTACATGCGCGCCTAATCGAAGAAATTGACTTAACATCATTAGACGGCCTTGAAACATCCGTCTTAAAGAGCCGCGTTTTTGATATTGTGAAAGAGATGGCTCGCGAAGAGCGTCTCAAAGTCAACAATGCCGAACTGCAAGAATTAAGTAATGGTATTTTTAACGAAATGACAGGCCTTGGACCGCTTGAAATTTTGCTACAAGACGAAACCGTCTCAGATATTTTAATTAACACGCATGAAATGGTTTATGTTGAACGCGGCGGAGAGTTAGAACTCTCTCCTGTCAGATTTGCTAGTGAAGATCATCTTTTGCGGATTGTGAACCGCATTGTATCAACAGTTGGACGGCGAGTTGATGAAAGCCAGCCGCTTTGCGATGCCAGATTGCTCGATGGATCTCGAGTTAATGTGGCGATTGCTCCAATCGCTGTCGACGGGCCTTTGGTGTCTATTCGTAAATTTTCAAAGAAACCTCTGACATTAGATAAGCTTGTTGAATTTGGCGCTATACCAGATTCCGTTGCACAATTTCTATGGGCGGCGTGTAAAGCGCGGGTTACCATATTAATTTCAGGCGGTACGGGATCAGGTAAAACAACCTTGCTCAATGCGCTCTCGCAATCTATTTCTGAAAAAGAACGCCTCATTACAATCGAAGATGCTGCCGAATTACAGCTACAACAACCTCATGTGGCGCGCATGGAAACAAGACCACCAAATATTGAAGGTAAGGGCGAAATCAAGCAACGCGGGCTTGTGAAGAATGCTCTACGTATGCGGCCTGACCGCGTAATCTTAGGCGAAGTGCGCGGCGAAGAAGCCTTTGACATGTTACAAGCCATGAATACAGGTCATGAAGGATCTATGGCCACGCTTCACGCCAATACTCCGCGCGATGCCCTCACCCGCCTTGAGCAAATGGTTGCAATGGGTGATATGAAAATTACACCCGAAGCGGTCGCGGGCCAAATTGCCTCTGCCGTAGGCATTATCGTTCAAGCAACCCGCCTATCCGATGGCCAGCGTAAAATCACCTCTATTGCCGAAGTCACAGGTATGGAAGGCGCGGTAATTCAAATGCAAGAATTATTTAATTATACCCGCACGGGCACTGGCCCCAAACATGAGGTTATCGGAGAGTTTCGCTCTACAGGCATTCGTCCGCGATGCCTTGAAGAGATTATCACGCGCAACATTCCACTGCCAGATGGTTTATTTGAACCCAAAACTCTTCCTGTGGGGCGTATATTTGAAAAGACCATCAAAGACCGTATTGGGTAATGGAATTATCCCCTATTTATATCGTTTATTTCCTGATCTTTTGTGCAGGATTTTTAGGCTTACAAGTCATGATTGGCGCAGGCCGTCAAGCCACTGTACGGGTCAAACTTGCCAATGACAGATTAAGGCGCATGAAAGATGACGCCCCTCAATCTGTTATTCTAAGTAAAATGCGCAAATCGCGCGGCTTAAATGATGGCGGCGATTTAGAGCCTTTATTTAATTGGATAGGACAATTAGTTCTGCAATCTGGATTACCATTAGGCACCCATGGCATATATTATGCGTTAGGGGGGTTTTCGCTATCATTATGCCTAACGCTCTTTCTTTTAAAAGGCACATTATTATGGAGCCTCTTTGGGGCCACAGCAGGCCTTATTTTACCCATAGTTATTTTAACATTTTTGGTCAAACGCCGGCGCAATAGAGCCGTCACACAACTACCCGAAGCTCTAGATGTCATTATCCGTTCTCTGTCTGCAGGGCACCCCGTCCCTGTATCTATGGCCCTTGTGGCCCGAGAAATGCCTGACCCTATTGGAAGTGAATTTGGTATAACATCAGATGAAGTAACTTTTGGCGCTTCAGTTAGTGCCTCCATACAGCGCATGTCAGACCGTGTTGGCCATGAGGATTTTGAACTTTTCTCAGCTATGATACGATTACAAGAGCGCACGGGCGGTAATCTAGCTGAACTTTTGCGTTCCAATGCAAAGACAATTCGTGAGCGCCAGAAAATGCGGCTTAAAATCAAAGCCGCATCTGCCGAGGGCCGCATGTCTGCGCTTATTTTAAACGTCACGCCGCTGCTTTTATATTTTGGCATCCAAGTCATTAGCCCTGATTTTTATGGAGAAGTGAGCGATGATCCTAAAATTAAATATATGTTTTGGGGTGTATTCATTTGGATGGGAATTGGGAATTTAATCATGCGCAAAATGATTAATTTTAAAATATAGAATTATTATGGTATTAGATTTTACAAATGCCCTTACAATTATGGTTGCGATTAGCTTTTTAGCCATCGCCCTTATCCTGTGTGTTCTCGCCGTCCGTAATGCTTTAAAAGAAAGCGAGCGCGTTAAACGCCGCCTCATGAACAGTCATGGCCAAGCAATCGCAGAACTTGATACCAAGCAAGATAAAAAAAATATATTGTCTCAGTTAGGAAGCCATTTAACACTCCCTGATGCAAAAGAAATCACGCGTATTCGGTATAATTTGGCTCAAGCGGGATATTTTGAAGCCAATGCGGTGCAAAGTTTTTTGGCCGCCCGTGTATTATGTTTATTTATTCCGCAAATTTTATTTTTTATTTTTTGGGAAGTCATAAATAATTATTTTAGCCTATCTACAACAATCATAATGGCATTAGGCGTTGCTGTTCTTGGCCTTATGGCACCAAGTTTTTTCATCCGCAGAAAAATAAGCCAGCGCACAGATAGCTGCCGCCGCGGTTTTCCTGATATGATGGATTTAATGGTCGCCTGTGTTGAGGCGGGCCTAGGTCTGGACGCAACATTCGTCAGAGTTAGCCATGAGTTAGGTGGCCGCTATCCCGCACTCAAAGTCAATTTAGACATTATGAATTTAGAATTGCGCGCGGGCGGCAATCGTCATGAAGCCATGATGAATTTTGCAGGTCGTATTAATTTAGACGCCGCAAAAGCCCTTGCAATTATGTTAAAACAAGCTGAAGAAATGGGCAGTTCTGTCGGACATGCTTTACGCGCGTTTTCAGAAGAAATGCGCCATAAACGTATGATGTTAGCCGAAGAAAAAGCTATGGCTTTATCGGCAAAACTCACTGTCCCTTTAATTATATTTATCTTCCCAACAATTATGGTGATGCTGTTAATGCCTGCGGGTTTACGTATCGCAAGCGGATTTAATGGCAGTTTTTAATATGCCAGCCTCTTTTAATATGTCAGCCTCGAAAAACATATCCCGATTACCACTATGTTGCATGGTGTTGGTCCTTATGGCTATACCAAATTCTGGTTATGCAAAAAGTACAAAACCCTCCGATGAATCTAAAATCTCACAAACAGACAGTCTTGACATCCGCCCCATTGAACATAGCTCTGTTGATGTATTTGACGTCCTATCTCATATCCCCGTAGCCGATAAAGCTTTTAAAGATGGCGATTACCGCTTGGCGTTTGAACATTACCGCTATGTTTATATGCATGACCCCCAGCAAATGCAGGCCTCTATAGGTTATGCAGATGCCGCTCTAGCTTTGGGGCAAATT
This sequence comes from uncultured Caulobacterales bacterium, assembly GCA_937929915.1. Classification (GTDB taxonomy): domain Bacteria; phylum Pseudomonadota; class Alphaproteobacteria; order Caulobacterales; family Maricaulaceae; genus Litorimonas. The sequence continues at coordinate 51,772 of CALFUN010000034.1, forward strand.
GCATTAGCCGCGGGTATTTATAAGGCATTTGCGCATGATAACATACGCGCCCAAAGCGGGTTACTGCTTGCAGGCATTTTACAAAATACACTTAAAAACCCCGAAGACCATTTACGTAAACAATTAGAAAAAACATCGGATGATGCCCGCCTATGGAATATGCTTGGGCAAATATTAGATACAAAAATGCGCGGGAGCGAAGCGCGCCAAGCCTATGCTATGGCACAGCTCTCAGGACAGCGTTCAGGCCTTGCAGCCAATAATATCGGGCAATCTTTTCTCAAAGAAGGGCGTTTACATGAGGCGCTATCTGAATTCACACGCGCGGTCTATGAAGCGCCGAAAAACCGCAAATTTGATAATAATCGCCGCATGGCTTTATTGTTACAAAAAGACTACAGCCAAGCTCTCCTCGCGCTTGAAACTGACCGCGCGGCGCAATTATTAAAAGATGCAGGGTTAATTGCCGCCCAACAAGGCGAGACAAAATTAGCTATCTTATTTTTGGAAAAATCTATGGCGCTAAACCCCATATATGATTCGCAAGCTGCGCAATATTTAGATCACTTAAGTCAGTAAAACCCAAATACCCGCAAATGCAGCCAGCGATAATGTAAAAGCCATTAACATCATTATCCCGTCTCTTGCTGTAATTCCCAGCCCCAACAACCCCAATACAAATCCTGGTATACATACCGCAAAAGGCACAGCGCCAAGCGGCACCATGGCCGCAGATAAGATAATCGCGATGAAAGCTGCCAAAACCTGAAACGGGCCTTTCGCCGCCCATTGCATACGCGGTCGGATAATGCCGTCAATCTTCGCCAGAACAGGTTGAACTTTGCGTTTCACTTGCCTGACGCGTTTTGACGACACTTTCACCTTAGATAGCACATTGGGCATCCAAGGCGTGTTACGGCGCATTAATAACTGCACGGCAAAAGTAATGACAACAAAACCAAAGGCCGCTGGCACCATCGGAATTGCCCCTAAAGGCGTGAGCATAAACAATCCGCTCAATAGCATAACAGGCCCAAAAGCCCGATCCCCAAAGCTCTCAATGATAGATTTCAAATCCGCGCTTTCATCAACAATAACCGCATCCACATGATCCAGAATGGATTGCAGTGGTTTGGCTGTATTGAGCGGCCCGTCTGGCGATATGGTATCAGGCTTATCCATGGGGTGACAGATGGCCTGTAGATTGCTAACGCGCAAGCCAGTTTATAATTAAATTTACAAAAGGCTTAATCGCGTGTCTCTCGATATTTGGATTTCACTCGTTATTTTGTTCTTTGTTGGCGGGTTAACACCTGGCCCAGCGGTTGGCTTAGTCCTTGCCAGTGCCTTTCGATATGATTTTAAAGCCGCAATGCTGGCCGCGCTTGGTATAGCCAGTGCCAATGTGGTCTGGCTCTTACTGGCAGCTTCTGGCGCCATGGCTTTATTAACGGCTTATCCGCAAGCCTTTCTTATTATGAAAGTCCTTGGCGTCTTAGTCATCCTGTATTTGGCGCTTACAACCATATTTGGGCCTCTACCTGACCTCACATCTGGACCTATATCCTCAACGCAGCCAACCCCGCGCGCAAAGCTATATACACGCGGAATAGGATTGCAGCTCTCATCTCCAATGCCGCTTGTCTATTTTGGCGGCTTACTGCCTACCTATTTTGATGCAAACTTACCCCTGCCGCCGCAAATCTTCATCATGTTTATCACGGTTACAATTACAGAGCTTGTCGGGTTAGCAGCTTATGCGCTCGGCGCGCAGCGGATCAAAGCTTTCCTAACAAGCCCAAAGGCAGCTCGCGGGTTTAATATTATCATTGGGGGCTTAATGATAGGCTCAGGCTTTTGGGCTGTATTTTCGACAGCATAAGACGCCAAATCACATAATTTTAACATCTTACCTCTTGCATTCGCACCGCCGAGCTTTAATACGCCCGCCATGGATATGAACAAAATAAAAGCTGGCGAAAACCCGCCTTTTGACATCAACGTCATAGTGGAAGTTCCTTTAGGCGGTGAACCTATCAAATATGAGCTGGACAAGGCCTCTGGCGCCATGTTTGTTGACCGGTTTTTATACACGGCCATGCGTTATCCGTGCAATTATGGCTTTATTCCGCACACATTATCAGATGATGGCGACCCAACAGATGTTCTTGTGATTGGCAACCGCGCTTTGATGCCGGGCTCTGTCGTAAGAGCGCGGCCAATCGGGGTTTTGATGATGGAAGACGAGGCCGGTATTGACGAAAAAATCGTAGCTGTCCCTCACAGCAAGCTTACACAATATTATAATAATATAGAATGCTACACAGACCTACCACAAGTCATGCAAGACCGTATCCCGCATTTCTTTGCCCATTACAAAGACTTAGAGCCAGATAAATGGGTCAAGATTTTAGGCTGGGAGAAGGCTGATAAAGCCGCTGAGCTTATTCAAGCTGGTATCAAAGCCGCAGGTTAAGCTTTAAGCGCTAAGTTTGGCCTGAATAGAGATCAAAATAGAGACATTCAGCCGCCTCATTGGCTGTAAAAATTAACCTACCTGATTGCGTGATCGCCAATCCATCGCCAGCCGATAACGCCTGACCGTTCACAAACATATGGCCACGCGCCACTTGCACCCAAGCTTTATGGGTCTGGGCCAGTTCCGTTTCAATCGTCTGTGTCTTATTTAAACAGGCTGCATAGACATCTGCATCAGCGCGCATAGCCATAGACCCATCACGGCCATTTGGGGAGAGAAACAAGGCTAATTTACCGTCTTTATCTGCAAAGCTTATATCTTGTGTGGCATAATGCGGCTCTCCGCCCGATTGGTTAGGTGTAAGCCAGATTTGCAAGAAATGCACAGGCGCAGTGTCCGATGGATTGAATTCGGAATGACGCACGCCGTGCCCAGCTGACATATATTGCACCGCGCCTGCCTCGACAATAGAGCTATTTCGCAGCGTATCTTCATGCGCCAGTTGTCCGTCTATGATATAAGAGAATATTTCCGCATTACGGTGCGGGTGGGTACCAAACCCCATTTTCGGAGCCACCTTATCTTCATTAATCACCCGCAAATTTTCAAACCCCATATGGTTTGGGTCATAATAGTTAGCGAAGCTAAAACTATGCGCCGATTGCAGCCAGCCATGATCTGCCATACCGCGCTCTGATGCGCGGCGGTGGATAAACCCGTTAGTTAAAGGTTTTACATCGGATTGCGATATATAAGAAGCTGACATGAGTCCCATATAAGAGTGATAATCCGTAAATGAAAGAAACGAACAGACCGGCAAACAGAAATTCACCCTTGATTCCTGTTCATTCGCCGTTAAGGTTTATCCATACGCGAAGGGAAGCGTTGTGCTCATAAGACATAAGGGGAGCGCACGGCCAACTTCATACTCGCGAGGGGAAGCGTGCCACAGATTTTCCATCTGTCCCGCACGGCCAACTTCATAACTTTACAGCCAATAGGCTAAATTATGGGGAGATCACTATGACTCTTTATCTGATCATAGCAGCGGGCTTACTCGCTGTTATTTACGGGGTACTGGCCCGTGCAAGCTTGATGAAAGCTTCAACTGGTAATGAACGCATGAATGAAATTGCGGGTGCCATTCAAGAAGGCGCAAAAGCTTATTTGAAAAAACAATATACAGCGATTGCCATTGTCGGCATTGTTGTCACCATCTTATTATTTATCTTATTTCGCGGCGCAATTGCACCTATCGGCTTTATTATTGGCGCGGTCTTATCTGGCATTGCAGGCTATGTTGGCATGCTTGTCTCTGTTCAAGCCAATGTGCGGACAACGGAAGCCTCGCGTAGTTCTTTAGGTGCTGGGCTGAACATTGCTTTCAAAGCGGGCGCAATTACAGGCATGTTAGTGGCAGGCTTTGCCCTAATCGGCCTTGCCGGCTATTACTATATCCTGACTGGCCCAATGGGGCACGATTCCAGCAGCCGCGAAGTGATTGATGGTCTTGTATCTCTCTCACTTGGGGCCTCATTGATTTCTGTCTTTGCGCGTCTTGGCGGCGGTATTTTCACCAAAGGCGCTGATGTTGGCGGTGACTTGGTGGGTAAAGTCGAAGCTGGCATTCCCGAAGATGACCCCCGTAACCCAGCCACAATCGCGGATAATGTTGGTGATAATGTCGGTGACTGCGCAGGCATGGCGGCAGATTTATTTGAAACCTATGTCGTGACTATTGCGGCCACCATGGTTCTAGGCTCTATCCTATTTAGAGACATCGGCTCGCTTTCTCTTTATCCTATGGCGATCGCAGGTGTGTGTATTTTAACATCTATCATTGGCACATTTTTTGTACGTCTGGGCAAAGGCTCTACCAATGTTATGGGCGCACTTTATAAAGGTCTTATCGCAACAGGCGTTTTATCGGCTGGCGCGATTTACCTTGTGACAATGCAAACTATCGGATTTGGCGAGATTGCAGATACAGGCTTTTCAGGCATGGATTTATTTCTCTGTTCACTTATAGGTCTTGCCATTACCGGCGCTATTGTTGTTGTCACGGAATATTATACAGGCACAAAATATAAGCCTGTTAAATCTGTTGCAGCAGCCTCTGAATCGGGTCATGGCACCAATGTTATCCAAGGCTTGGCTGTCTCTATGGAAGCCACAGCCATTCCCGTCCTTATCATCGTTTTTGGTATTATCGGTACCTATAGCCTTGGCGGCCTTTATGGTATCGCCATTGCTGTTACCGCTATGCTCGGCGTGGCAGGTATGATTGTCGCGCTCGACGCTTTTGGCCCTGTGACAGATAATGCTGGCGGCATTGCTGAAATGGCAGAATTGCCCGCCGAAGTGCGTAACACAACAGATGCGCTTGATGCGGTGGGAAATACAACAAAGGCTGTGACCAAAGGTTATGCCATTGCCTCTGCGGGTCTTGGCGCGCTTGTTCTCTTTGCAGCTTATTACAAAGACATTGAGTTCTTCTCAGCTCAACCAGGTAATGCCTTATCTGGTCTTACGGCTGATTTCTCACTCACAAACCCCTATGTCATCGTTGGCTTATTCGTTGGCGGTCTATTGCCATATCTATTTGGGGCATGGGCGATGCAATCGGTTGGCCGCGCTGCAGGGTCTATTGTCGAAGAGGTTCGCCGTCAGTTCAAATCTGACCCGGGCATCATGGCCGGCACATCGCGTCCAGATTACGCCAAGGCCGTTGACTTGTTAACAGGGGCTGCGATTAAAGAAATGATCAAGCCGTCCCTTCTGCCAATTCTCGCGCCTATTGTCTTGTTCTTTGCAATCAAAATGATGGCAGGCACGGAAAATGCGCTTGCGGCGCTGGGTGCGATGTTAATGGGCGTGATCGTCACAGGTTTATTTGTTGCCCTGTCTATGACAGCTGGCGGCGGGGCTTGGGACAATGCCAAAAAATACATCGAAGATGGCAATCATGGCGGTAAGGGCTCCGAAGCCCATAAAGCCTCTGTGACTGGCGATACGGTTGGCGATCCTTATAAAGATACAGCTGGCCCAGCGGTCAATCCGATGATTAAAATCACGAATATCATCGCACTTTTATTACTGGCTGTTTTAGCCCATTAATTAAAAGTACTTTAAATACACTCTGAACCCCGCCTCTTAAAATTGGCGGGGTTTTCTTATTAATCAATCGGCAAAGCCGCCGTTAGAGATAATAAGATGAGGCGCTCGCGCTCTAAATTATATTTCACATTCAGCGTTTGCAAACCAGCACGCTCATATTCTAACCGAATTTCTATCAAGTCTCTCAAAGTTTTTGTCCCTGCGGCCTGCTCCAGTTCAGCGGCTTCAAATTGCAGTAACGTTTGAGCTTCAACATCTTTACGGCTAATGAGTTGCTTTTCTAATGACGCGATACGGCGGTAGCCAATACTCACATCTTTACGTAATTGTCGTCTGGCATCCAAAACACGGCCGCGTGCCACAGCTTCGCGCGCGCCAGCACCTTGGCGCCGCGCCGCAATCGAATTACCTGCATAAAGCGGCACAGTTACATTTACCCCAATACGCTCTTGAAATTCAAAGCTATCAAAGCCGCCCAGCGAAGAGTAAGCCCCCGTTGCAACGACTTCCAAAATTGGCAACCGTGAACGGCGCTCGCGTTCTTTGGCCGCTTCCAGGCCATCGGCGCGCTTATCTAGCGCTTTAATATTAGGGTTATTCGCCACCGCGGCCTGAGCCGCAACCTCTTCATTTTGCAATCTTACAAAGTTATTTTTCAGCAGGTTATTTGTACCAATTTCGCTAGCACAATGATTAACCCGAGACTCTGTATCAATTTGCACTTGCGCAAGCGCGCTTTCGCGGCGAAATTCTAGTTCTAAAACAAAGCTTTCAGCATCCGCGAGTTGAGAAGCTACAGCGGCGCGTTCTGTGCGTGTCGCTGCGCCAACTTGTAATAATTTATCAGTTGCGGCTAATTGCTGGGCGAAATAATCACGCCGCCGAGACGTTAGCGCAATTTGCTCTTCCGCCTCAAGCAAGGTCAAGAATGTCGCCCCCGTTTCCCGCGCAGCCGTTAAGCGCGCTTGACGAGTATCTTCTATGGACGCTTCAAAATTACTTTGCGCCGTTCTGCGGGCATATTTTGCATCGCCAAAGTCAAACACACGCTGAGAGGCCCGCAAGCCAGCTTGATTAGACACACCACTATCAACAATACCTGTATCCCCCGCGCCCGAGCGGCCAAATGCAGATACGCGCGGACGAAATAAGGATTTGGCTTCTTTAATCTGCGAGTCCGCTTCTGTTTCAAAGCCTCGCGCAATTAATACAGACGGCGCGCGTTCCGCAGATAATTTCAAAACATCAGCAAGGCGCAAGCAATTTGTTGTGGATTCGGCCGCCAAGCTTTGCGCTTGGACGGAATTATAAGCCCCTAACGCCAGTAAGGTAACAGCTGACATAGCTGTGCATTTTAAATTTGATGTCAATGACATGATCTCTCTCCAAATCTCGTCTGTAAAAAAGCCCTATATCAGCTTAACGTCGGGACACAAAGCGTAGGGCCATTTGACTATGAGGTACGCAATCCGCGGAATAAGCTCTCACGTAAAGGCTCGAAGAAATAATCCAGCATTGTGCGGCTATTTCCTGAGAAAATAAACACATCAACGGGCATGCCCGGGATAATATCTATGTCTTGTGTTCGAGCAATTTCATTCGCGGGCACACGCACACGAGCTTCATAATATGTAAGCCCTGTAATCGCATCCGTTTTCAAATCAGCACTCACATCAATAATTTCACCTTCCAGACTTGGCGCTTGCCAGCCTTTATAAGATGAGAATTGTGTACGCACAAATTGACCTTCTGAAATCGCCGATCGGTCCGTTGCTGCAATTTTCACAGAGGCTGTCACTTCATCAATCGCAGGGACAATTTCCATCAAAGTCTCGCCTGATCGTACAACACCGCCAATGGTTGAAAAGCTCATATTAAGAACTTCCCCGTCCACAGGCGCAATAATCACAGAGCGATCAAGAATATCCTGCGCAGCATTAAGGCTTTCTTCGCTGGTTAATAACTCACCACTTGTTGCTAGCAGCGTTGCTGCAATATCTTGCGACGCGCGTGCGCGTGTTTGCTCAATTTGGGCTGTATTATCCAGTTCGGTTGCTTTCGCATTTTCCCGGTCACTTTCCAGCCGCGCAATATCACCCTCTAATGTCGCAACAAGACGCTCTAATGATGTCACTTGGTCACGGCGCGCTAATTGTTGTTCAAACATGTTAGACACAACACCAAGCTCTCCGCGTGCTGATTCCAGAGCTTTTCGCGCAATCGTAATCTGGCCTTCACTAGACGCTTGTAACTGCTTGGCGGCACGAATACGAGCCTCTAAAACCGCAACATCTGCGTTAAGGGAATTGCGCTGTTGATTAAAAAGTCCGCGCTCACGGCGGATAATATCAATGCGTTCACTTGCGCCCAGATCTAAATTATCAAGCACCCGAAAATCAGGCTGGCTTGCACCCGTTTGCAGCGCTTTTAATCGCGCGACAGAAGCGGCTAAAGCGCCATATTGCTGAACAACTTGGTCACGGTTGGACAATGACGCCGTTTTTTTCAAAACAACAAGCACATCGCCTTTTTTGACCAACTCGCCTTCGCGAACAAGGATTTCATCAACCAATCCGCCTTCCAGATGTTGGACAAGTTGGCGGTTATCTTCGACGACAATTTGCCCGCTCGCTGCCACACCTTCTTCAAGCGGTGCAATGCTGCCCCACGCCATAAATCCGCCAAAGCCAATCACGCAAATCGCCGCCATCTTCCAAACGATTTTATCCTTAAGAGCTCTAAATTTTGTCTCTGTTGTTGGTGTTTGTATTTGGGTCATTTTCTGACTCCTACAGTCCGTAGCTGTGCCGCTGGTGCGTTGGCGGCTTTAGGCTTTAATGATTCAATATATTGCTGCGTATCGGCTGTCAGGATACCGCCTTCTCGCACCATCAAAATAGAATTCGTGGCTGTGATTAATTTATGGTCATGGGTCGACATAAGGACAATCGCGCCAGCCTCTGAAACAGCCTTCAAATTATCAATCGTTTGTAACACAGTCTTTGGATCCAGATTGGCTGTCGGCTCATCTAATAACACCAAGACAGGATTGCCAAATAAAGCGCGCGCTAGGCCAATAAGTTGGCGTTGCCCTGCAGATAGTGAGCCTGCCCCCGGCACACCAATAGGCGTTTCATATCCCTCTGGAAGGCCCAAAATCATATCATGTGCGCCTGCTTTTTTCGCAGCTTCAATGACCGCCTCTGGCTGAGCTTGCGTCATGCGCGCAATATTTTCGGCCACATTGCCTGGCAGCAATTCAATCTCTTGCGGGACATACCCTATATATTGACCGCGATCTTCACTCGGCCATGCGTGTAAGTCACGTCCGCCCAAATTCACTGCGCCTGAATGTGAACGCCAAGCCCCCGAAATCGTTTGCAATAAAGTTGTCTTGCCCGTTCCGTTACCGCCCATAATCGCAATCATCTGACCGCCATTGGCTTCAAATCCAAAGGGACGAATAAGCGCTTCACGAGATCCCGGCACAGCCACAGATAAACGGTCAAGTTTTAACTTAGCCTCTGGCCGCGGCAGAGGTGTAAACGGCGCTTTTGTTTCATTATTCGCAATCGCTTTGCCAAGCTGATTCCATGCCAAGCGTGTCGCGGAAATGCCTCTCCAGCCGCCAACAATTTGGTCGATTGGCCCTAAAGCCCGCGACATAATAATCGAACCTGCAACAATAGCCCCTGGTGAGACTTGCTGCGTAATCGCAAGCGCACCGCCAGTTCCAAGAATAATAATTTGTAACATCTGGCGGCCAGATTTCGTCACAGAGGCAAAGCCTGTTTCCTTTGCACCAGCTTTTAAATTAAGCTCGCGGGCCTGTTCTTTAGATTGGCGCCATTTAAACAAAGCATTATGTGTTAACCCCATAGCAATAATCGCAGAGCGTTGACGGCTCAGTCCGCTAGCCAAATTAAACGCTTCTGAATTTACAGCAGACGCCGTTTCATTTGTGCGCCGCGTTGTCAATTCTGCCGCAATGGCCACAGCCAGCAAAACAATGCCGCCTACAAGCCCAACAAGACCAATGAGAGGATGAACCAAGAACATCACTCCTAAGAATAACGGCACAAATGGTAAGTCAAAAAATGGGAGAACAGATTGGTTCTGAAAAAATCCGCGAATACGTGACAAGACACGCAAATCATTGGGTAAACGCCGCCCAGCATCATGGGTATTATCAAATTCGACAAAAACACGCTCAGACAGTTTTTCTTCTAATTCTTCCGCCGCAAGCGCACAAATACGGCGGCGGCCTGTTTCAGCAGCGCCAAAGATCGCTAATAGAAAAATCGCAATCAAAGTCATCCAAATCAACGTATCTTTGGAGCCTGAGGTTAAAATACGATCATAAACTTGCAGCATATAAAGCGGGGATACCAGCAACAGGATATTGCTGACCAAGCTAAAGGCTAAAATTGGGCCAAAATAGCCCGGTAATTCACGGCCCATGGCAAAAAACCAGCCTATTAAGCCTAGGTTTTTAGGGGGCGTTTTCTGTTTTTGCTTTGCCATAATGTCTCTCTCTTGGCTGTAAATATTGCAGGGGGACAACGATATACATAGCTCTGTCGTGCAAAGGCTTTGAAAGGTTCAAACAAACATAAAAAAACAGCCCCAACCTATAAGGATTGGGGCTGCCATATATGGCGCACGCTCTTAGAGAGAGAGAGAGAGAAAGAGCGCGCGCAGTTTTGAGGCCAAGGGTGGGGCTTATGCGACCTCAAAAACGTCTGCAACGACAACATTAGCGTCATCAGCAATATCGCCGCTATCAATATCGAAGTTTACATCTGATGCATCATCGAACAAGATAGCGTCATCTTCAGCAATGAATGAAACCTCGCCATCATCTTCAACATCTAGAGATGTAAAGACTGGAGCTTCAGACGCAGCAGATGCCGTTGTCGCAGTTGTGACAGGGGCAGGTGCTGGGCCGACAGGGATAACATCACCATTACCATCAAGAAGGATTTCAACATTTGTCAATGTATCCGTACCTTCTGTCGCAGTCGTGACAGTCAATGATCCGTCAGCATTTTCAACAACCTCGATGTCAGCTGCAAGATCCGCAAATGTCGCCGTGTCATTCCCTTCGCCGCCGATAAGCGTATCATCGCCCAATCCGCCCGTTAGAACATCATCGCCTAATCCGCCGCTTAGTACATTATCGACATCATCACCTGTCAGGCTATCATTGTTATCTGAGCCTGTGAGGTTTTCGAAGTTCACAAATGTCTCATTCACAGCGCCGTAAGACGCAGTTCCGTCAGCCAAGCTTGCAACAACATCTGCGCCGATACCTTCAAATGAGTTAGTATCAATGCCTTCGCCGCCATCGAGGAAGTCTGTGCCTCCGCCGCCAGCAATGATGTCATCGCCTGCACCGCCATCAACTGTTTGGCCTGCAGCGCCGCTCGCTGTGAACACATCATTGTCATCAGACAAGATGAATGTCTCAATGCTCTCTAATGTGTCAGTTTCAACAACTGGCTCAGTGATAGAGAATGGAAGCGCTGGTCCTGTTGGGTTGCCCGCATCCACAATCACGTCCTGAAGCACAGGGCCGTTTTCACCCGCAGGGGCGTTGTGAAGG
>CALFUN010000035.1 GCA_937929915.1 uncultured Caulobacterales bacterium
GTACGGGCATTTCTTGGTTCGTTGGGTCGATTATTTTGGCGATGATGCTGCTGCCGACTGTGACGATTACAACGTATCAGTCTATGATTGCCATCCCAACGCATTACCGCGAAAATGCCGAAGCTTTGGGGTTAACCAAGGCACAAATCATATGGTCTGTGATATTACCGCAAAGCCTACACGGAATCGTGACTGGATTGTTAATTGGCCTTGCGCGCGCGATAGGTGAAACAGCTCCTATTATGTTTATCGCGACTGCATTTTCGGGTGTAACAGTTCCGCATTCTTTGCTTGAGCCTGTTGCGAGCCTGCCAACCCATATTCTAGCCCTTGCCCAGCAAGCGACAAATCCTGATGCGCTACGCAATGCGTGGGGTGCGAGCCTAACGCTGGTTATATTCGTCATGTTGTTTTCTGGGCTTGCATATTATGCGCGGTCTAAACTCTCCACATTAAGTCAAAAATAGAGATTATATGCCGCTAGCTGCTAACACATATCTGAAAGTTGTCGGAGCGCCTGAAATAACGCCCGCTGTGAGCTGTGAGGGTGTGAGTGTGTGGATGGGCGAGAATTGTATATTGTCGCGGATTCATACATCTTTCCCCGAACGCGGGGTGACATGTCTTGTCGGGCCATCAGGGGCGGGTAAATCGACTTTATTACGGTCTTTGAACCGTATTAATGATGATATTGACGGCTATAGCCTGCGCGGCTCTATTAAAATTAGAGATCGCGACATTCGTGAATTTACAGATATTACGGAATTACGCCGTAAGGTCGGCATGGTTTTTCAGCGCCCGTGTGTGTTTCCGCGCTCTATTGCTGAAAATGTATTATTTGGTGTGCGGGGTGTGAAACTGAGCGCCGCTGAGAAATCTGAATTGGTTGAAGATAGTTTACGCCGCGCTGTGCTATGGGATGAGGTCAAAACTCGTCTCAATCAAAGCGCGATGTCTTTATCTCTTGGGCAGCAACAGCGCCTATGTATCGCCCGCGCGCTTGCGATTAAGCCTGAGATTTTACTGCTAGATGAGCCTACCGCCTCGATTGATCCAACATCTGGCCGCGCTATTGAAGACCTTGTTTTGGCTTTGGGGCAAGATACGTGCGTGATTATGGTCACACATAATATTCCGCAGACAAAACGCATTGCCGACCATGTTTTATTCTTATGTGATGGTAAAATTATGGAATCTGGCCCCGCAAACTATATGTTCTCATCAAAATCAGATAATCAGACCCGTCAATATCTGGGTGAAGAGTTTTGCGATTGCTAGGCTAGGCTTAGTTCAGCTTATAATGCTATCATAAACTGTAGTCTTTCTTTTAAAATTTATAGATATGCTAAAATTATTTCTAATAGTTTCAGTGCATTAATCGCTTGCGGCAAACTGTCACAAAACCATCATAAAATTTAACATAAATCGTCACAAAACTCTGGCAATGCGCCTGTGAAATTTGGAGGCCTGCGAATGGGGATTCGCACAACATTCTCAAAATTTTTCACACATCGTATTGAAAGGCTATGACGATGAAACTGAATTTTAAACGCGGCGCAACTGCGATCGCTATATTTTTGGCATTTCCGCAACTCGCGGCAGCTCAAGATGATTTCACAATTAACCTCGGCGGGCGTCTGCATTTAGATTATGTCACAGCGGATGCGGATAATGCTGATTTTGAATTTAGCGGGACAGCTCTGCGCCGGGCGCGCTTGAAAGGTCATGGTCAATTTGGTGACAATTTGAAATATAAAATTGAAACGACATTTGATGAAGACGGCGCTGTTAATCTTGAAGATGCCATTATTACGTGGCAGCCCGAAGGCAGTATTTTTAGCTTCAAACTTGGGCATTTTAAAACGCAAAACTCACTCGAAGAAGCTGCGTCATCTTTGGATACCGCCATTATTGAACGCGCGGCTTTTACGGATGCCTTTGAGCTTGATCGCCGTATCGGATTTGAGATTGCGACAAAATCGGATGATTACCAATTACAGATCGGTATTTTTGGTGAAAACCAAGAAGAGATTACGGAAAACGGCAATGAAGGCATCGCTGTAGCGGGCCGTGCGGTGTATAAATTTGATCTGCCCGATACAAGTTTTTATGAAAATGGTCTTATCCATGTGGGCGGGTCTTTTCGGTATCGCGAGCAAAATGACGCGGCTGATCTGCGGTATCGTCAACGTCCATTTGTTGAAAATACAGGCCGTATCATTTCAACAGGGCGTATCGCCGATAGTGATACATTTTATGGCGCGGAATTGGCAGGTCTATTTGGCCCAGCTTGGTTCCAAGCCGAATATGCTTTGATTGATGCAAATTGCGCAGAGGGCGTCGCGATTTGTACAGATGACCCGCAATTTAACGCTTGGTCTATTGGTGCAGGCTATTTCTTTGGTGGTCACCGCAATTATAAAATTGGTAAATTTAAGCGTCCAACGATAGATAACCCTGTCACAAAAGGGGGCTGGGGGGCTGTGTCGCTCAATGTCCGTTATGACACGCTTGATCTCAACGATGAAGGTATTCAAGGCGGTGATTTGGATACATTTGCGGCGGGTGCAAATTGGTGGTTACATAAACATGTGCGCTTACAGTTTAACTATTTTAATTCCGATGCAGGCTTGTCTGGCCCCAATACTGGGCCTAGTCTGGGGTTAGAAGATGCATTTGCAGCGGCTGTGACGGATCCAACACTGAATGATGATAATGTGTCTGGTTTTATCACGCGTTTGCAGTTTGATTTTTAGAAACGTTATTTTTTAGAAAATCCATTTAAAGGGGCATATTATGTCTATGAAATATTTCATTATCGGCGCGGCGAGTGCAGCGCTTCTTACAGCGTGTGGCGGCAATGGGCCTGAAATTGTTGAGACACCAAGCGAGGCGACGCAAGCGGTATCGCAATCTTCGCGATCTCAAGATATTCGCGTTGTCGGCTCATCTACGGTCTATCCGTTTTCAACCAAGGTTGCGCAAGAATTTAAGAATAAAACGGGCTTTAATGTTGTTGTCGAATCCACAGGGTCTGGCGGCGGACATAAGCTATTTTGCGAAGGTGTTGATGACAGCACAGCGGATGTGACAAATTCCTCTCGCCGTCAGAAAAAATCTGAATTTGACTTGTGCGCCAGTAATGGTGTTGACGAAATTATCGAAGTGCAAATCGGGTTTGATGGCATTGTTATCGCAAATGCGATTGATGCAGCTCCCATCGATATGAGCCTTAAAGATGTATATCTTGGTCTTGCCAAAGACGTGCCAACATCTGATACAGATTGCACAATGCAGCCTAATCCTTACACGACTTGGGCAGATATTAATCCAGCCTTACCTGCATCAAAAATTGAAGTCTTCGGCCCGCCGCCAACCTCTGGCACGCGCGATGCCTTTGTGGAAATCGCTATGGAAGGCGGGGCTAAGAAAATCGCTTGTATGGCAGATTTACGTAAAGCTGACAAAAAAGCCTTTGGTACATTGGCGCATACAATTCGCGAAGATGGGTATTGGATTGATGGCGGGGAAAATGATAATGCCCTCGTGCAAACTTTGGTCAATACACCTAGCGCGATTGGTGTGTTTGGATATTCTTTCCTAGACCAAAATACCGATAAGATTAAAGGCGCGACGATTGACGGGGCTAAGGTGACATTTGAGAATATCGCCAATGGCACTTATCCTGTATCTCGCTCGCTTTATTTCTATGTTAAAAGCGCACATATCGGGCAAACACCTGGCCTGAAAGAGTTTGCACTTGAGTTTACATCTGAGCAAGCCTCAGGCCCGGGCGGCTACCTCGAAGAGATTGGTCTTGTCCCTCTGCCGGATGCAGAACGCGCGAAAGTGCGCAGCGCTGTGGAAAATCTTACAGCTTATCGCCAATAGACCCTATACAGATGGCTTCATTATAGATAAATGGCGGCGTAGAGCCGCCTTCTTTTTATGCGGCTGTAATCCTATACAGTTATAAAACTGTCATATAAATGATGTAATGTATATTGTGTTGAAAAGGCAAGACAGGTGTGAACCAAAATCTGCTATATATTCTTGCCTTTATGGCGATATTGGTTGCGGCGGGCTATGTTTATAACCGTAAATCTGTCCTAGCCCAAGCTCGTAGCGGGGCCGTTCAGAATGGCCGCGGCTCTATGGCTCATTGGCATTCCCAAGCAAATTATCATGGCTATTTTACCGCGTGGATAACGGGGCTTGTCACATTTGCTATTTTTATTGGCGGTGTGTTTATCGGCGGGAGCGGCTTGCCGTTTCTTTTGGCTTGGCTTGGCGTTATTATTCTATCTGGGCTTGCGACAATTCTTATTGTTAACCGCAAAATTACGCCGCAATTTCGCGCCCGTAATTACGTTGAGCGCTTTATTAAGCTCTCCTTGATTTTACTCTCTGTCATTGCAGTTTTGACGACCTTTGGGATTATCATGTCGCTTTTATTTGAGAGCCTGCGGTTCTTTGATAAAGTCCCTGTGTTGGATTTCCTTTTTGGATTGCAATGGTCGCCGCAAACAGCTTTGCGTGCGGATCAGGCGGGGCAGTCTGGCGCCTTTGGTGCGGTGCCGATTTTTGCAGGTACTTTCTTGATTATGCTTGTAGCCATGGTCATAGCCGGGCCCATTGGTTTGATGATTGCGATCTATTTATCTGAATATGCCAGCAAATCTGTACGTAAAATCGTTAAGCCGCTCATCGAAATTCTCGCAGGTATCCCAACCGTTGTTTACGGCTTCTTCGCGCTTTTGACGGTTGGCCCAACTATTCGAAACTTTGCTGAAGGGTTCGGTTTTTCAGTTCCAACCCAAAGCGCGCTTGCTGCGGGCGTCGTGATGGGCGTGATGATTATTCCGCTGATCTCCTCGCTCTCCGATGATGTGATTAACGCTGTCCCGCAAACCATACGCGACGGCTCTTATGCGCTCGGGGCGACAAAGTCTGAAACGATGAAGCAAGTTGTTTTCGCAGGCGCATTGCCAGGGATTATCGGTGCATTTTTGCTCGCAATTTCCCGCGCGATTGGCGAGACAATGATTGTGGTCATGGCGGCGGGCCGCGCGGCGAATTTGACAGGCAATCCTTTTGAAGCGGTCACCACTGTTACTGTGCAAATTGTGGCTTTGCTCACCGGGGACCAAGAATTTGATAGCCCTAAAACTTTGGCGGCATTTGCGCTCGGGCTTGTACTTTTTGTCATCACGCTGATTTTAAACGTGATTGCCTTAACCGTGGTGCGCAAATATCGCGAGAGATATGATTGATGGAAAGTAAGTCTATCCATAATTCAGAATTTGCCCATAAGCGTCTTAAAAAGCGCTATGGTAAGGAACGCCGTTTCCGCATGTGGGGCGTGGCGGCGATTTGTTTTGCACTGGCATCATTGGGATGGCTGTTATTTAGTCTTGTGGGGACAGGCTTTACGGCCTTTCAACAAAATTTCATGTCCATTGAGGTGACATTAGAGCAATCTATCATCGATCCGCAAAATACCAATGATCGCGAGACATTACGCGGAGCCAATTACCGCCGTATCATTCAAAATACGATGTATAACCAATTCCCAGATGTGACAGAGCGCAAGGCCAAGCAAGAGCTGTTCGCGCTTGTCTCGGCCTCGGGCGCGACGAATCAAATTCGCCAAATGGTTTATAATGACCCAAGCTTGATTGGGAAAACAATCCGAGTCACCGTCCCAACATCAGATCAGGTCGACCAGCTGTTAAAGGGTTATATTAAGCGCGACGTACCTGAATCGCGGCGCAAAATAAGCGATCAACAAATTGCATGGATTGATGATTTAAAATCGCGTAAAATTATAAAGAAAAAATTTAATACAATCCTCTTTACCAACCCTGATAGCCGCGACCCAGAACTGGCGGGTATCGCATCTGCTGTGATTGGGTCTGTTATGATTGTGCTGATTGCGTTTCTTTTGGCTTTGCCGATTGGCGTAGGTTCGGCGCTTTATTTGGATGAGTTTGCGCCGAAGAATAAATTTACAGACTTGATTGAAATTAACATTAATAATCTCGCAGCTGTGCCGTCTATCGTGTTTGGCCTATTGGGGCTTGCGGTCTTTATCAATTTTATAGGCTTTCAGCGCTCAATTCCGCTTGTGGGCGGCATGGTGCTGGCCTTGCGGGCTTTTCCCACGATCGTCATTGCCACGCGCGCGTCGCTGCGCTCTGTGAGCCCTGCCATGGTGGACGGGGCTTTATCGCTAGGGGCATCTCACACTCAGGCTGTGTTTCACCAGAAATTACCGCTGGCAGGGCCGGGGATTTTGACGGGCTCGATTATTGCCATGGCACAAGTTCTGGGTGAGACAGCACCCTTGCTTATGATTGGTATGGTTGCCTTTGTGACAGAAATCCCTAATTCTATCAGCGATCCTGCCACGGCGTTACCTGTGCAAATTTTCCTATGGTCAGATAGCGCAGAACGGGCTTGGTCAGAACGCACAGCTGCGGCAATTATTATCTTGCTAGTAATTTTGGTTATGATGAACGGCGTTGCGATTTGGCTGCGTAACCGCCTTGAGAAAAGACGTTAATATTATGGACATAAGCCGTGATAATATGGATAACGCCCTTATGAGCGATATAGAGTCCCCTTCCACTGATGTGAAATTCACTTGCCGTGATGTCAAAGTCCATTACGGAGATTTTGAAGCTTTGCACGGTATTGATATTGATATTCCAGACCGAGGCGTCACAGCATTTATCGGCCCGTCGGGCTGCGGGAAATCGACATTTTTGCGAACGTTTAACCGTATGAATGATACGATTGAAGGCTGCCGTGTCTCGGGTGAAGTCCTGATGGATGGCCAAGATATTTATGACAAAACGCTCGATCCAGTTTTGCTGCGCGCCCAAGTTGGTATGGTGTTTCAAAAACCTAATCCATTTCCGAAATCTATCTATGATAACATTGCCTATGGCCCGCGCATTCACGGGTTGACCTCTTCGAAAGCCGAGCTTGACGCGCTTGTTGAAAAATCTCTGCGCCGTGCAGGGTTATGGGATGAGGTTAAAGACCGTTTGAAATTATCAGGCACGGGCCTGTCGGGCGGGCAGCAACAACGTCTTGTCATCGCGCGTGCCATTGCCGTCTCGCCGCAAGTCATCTTGATGGATGAGCCTGCCTCTGCGCTCGACCCGATAGCAACCGCCAAGTTGGAAGCTTTGATTGATGAGCTAAAAGAGCGCTATTGTATTATCATTGTCACACATTCTATGGCACAAGCCGCGCGTGTCTCCGATAAAACGGCCTTTTTCTATATGGGGGATTTAATCGAATTTGATGACACGGAAAAGATTTTTACCAACCCAAGCAATAGCCGCACCCAAGATTATATCACGGGCCGAACGGGCTAGGGTAAAGGCGGAGAAAGCGTTTGGCATGTGCGGCCATGCCTTTGCGCTCATAGTCATCATTTAAATCTGTAGGCTTTACGCGGTTTTTGGCTGTGATAAGGCTAAAACATGACACCTGACTCTGATATATCTGCCCTGCAAACGAGCCAAGCTCAAACGGGTGTTTGTTATTATCCTGAACATTGGCCCGAAGAAATGTGGGCCAAAGATGCCGCGAATATGGTTGCGCTTGGTTTGTCATGGGTGCGTATTGGTGAATTTGCATGGAGCCGATTAGAACCTAAACGCGGTCAATATGATTTCGGCTGGCTTGACCGTGCAATAGAGATTTTAGGGCAGGCGGGGTTAAAGGTAATTTTAGGCACGCCCACAGCGACCCCGCCGAGGTGGATGTTAAAGGTCTATCCCGATATGCTTGCGGTCACAAAAGACGGCGCAGCGCGCGGATTTGGCTCGCGGCGGCATTATTGTTTTTCCTATCAGCCATATATTGCAGAATGCCGCAAAATTACCCAAGCGCTTGCAAAGCGATATGGCCGCAATGTTCATATCGCGGGATGGCAGATAGATAATGAATATGGCTGCCATGATACGGTTATCTCTTATAGCCATGCCGCGCGGGATGGATTTCGGCTTTGGTTAACGCAGAAATACAGCAAGATTGATGCGCTTAATCAAGCATGGGGCAATGTTTTTTGGTCGATGGATTATGATAGCTTTGATGATGTCGAGCTGCCCAATCAAACGGTCACAGAACCAAACCCATCGCATGTCATGGATTTTCGCCGCTATAGCTCCGATCAAGTCATCGCATTTAACCGCGCTCAGGCAGAGATTTTGCGTGAGCATACGGATGCTGCGCTCATCCATAATTACATGGGCCGCATTACAGAATTTGACCATTTTGCGTTTGGCGATGATTTGGACATTGCGAGTTGGGACAGCTATCCTATGGGGTTCCTCGAAGATAGATCTGATAAGGATGCGCTATGGCAATGCGATTTTATGCGCCAAGGCGATCCTGACTTTCAAGCCTTTCATCATGATCTTTACCGCGCGGTTGGACGCGGACGCTGGTGGGTGATGGAGCAGCAGCCTGGCCCTGTGAATTGGGCCCCATATAATCCTGCTCCGCTGACGGGTATGGTGCGCCTTTGGAGCTGGGAAGCGCTTGCCCATGGCGCGGAAGTTGTGAGTTATTTTCGTTGGCGACAAGCCCCTTTTGCGCAAGAGCAAATGCATGCGGGTTTGCAAAACCCTGACGGCTCGCCCGCTCTGGCATGGGATGAAATTAGGCAATTCAACCGAGAGATAAATATGCTGGACTGGCAGGATTTACAAAGCGGCCTGGCTCAGGAGGCACCTATTGCGATTGTTTTTGATTATGCCTCATGCTGGGCGTGGGAGACACAGCCGCAAGGGAAAGACTTTGATTATTTTCGTCTTGTGTTTGAGATGTATAGTGCCCTGCGCAAACTTGGCCAAAGTGTTGATATAATCCCGCCTAATGTCGCCGATTTTGGCGCGCGGAAATTGGTACTTATCCCTGGCTTATTCACATGGAATGATAATCTGCACGCGGCGATTCAGGCCACAAAAGCGCAGGTGATTATCGGGCCGCGTAGCGGGTCTAAGACGCCAAATTTCCGTATCCCTAAAACTCTGCCGCCAGATATGCCAGAGCTTGGCGTAAAAGTAACAGCCGTTGAAAGCCTGCGTCCTGACGCGCCAAGCGGTCTTGAGAAAGGCGGAAAATTTCAGATTTGGCAAGACTGCGTGCAAGTGCAAGAAGGCGCGAGTATAACGGAAAACCGTATGGACGGGGCAGCGGCTATCGTGACATCAGGTAAGCTGACCTATCTGGCTGGGTGGCCAGATGCAGCGGCGGCAGAACGCATATTTAGGGATATATTGAGCCAGCTTGATATGTCGATTGAGATTTTATCTGATGGGCTGCGCTGCCGTAATTTGGGCCGTTATAAAGTTTATGTAAATTATGGTTCACAAACGAACATAATTGGTTCACAAACGAACTCGGACATAGATGAGTCTTATAGCATTACGCCAGCTGGTGTTGTGATTATAGACACAATAACAAGTCAACCTATCCTATAAAGCCGCCAAATATATGGTATGATAAGGCTCAGGGTAACGTTTGGGGGGAATATGAATTTAGATCTTACGCAGATTCTCGTTTTTCTGGGAATTACAGGCTTTATTGGCTTTATGACGTATCTGGCATGCCGCGGCGCGCGTACAGATGAAGATGGCGAGAAAGAATATTTCCTCGCAGGCGGTGGATTGAAATGGTATTTCGTTGCAGGCTCTATCACTCTGACAAATTTGTCCACGGATCAACTTGTTGGAATGAATGGCAATCAAATGGCGCTTTTGGCGTGGTGGGAACTCGCCGCTGTCGTGGGCTTAATGATGCTGTGTTTTCTGTTTATTCCCGTTTATTATAAATATAATTGCACAACGACCACAGAACTGCTGGAGAAACGTTATAATAACCCGCATATTCGCGCTCTGATTTCGATTTTATTTCTACTTGGGAATATTTTTATCTTCCTGCCTGCGATTCTTTATGGTGGTTCGCAATTTATGATTTCCATGTTCGGCCTGCCAGATACAGCCGTGGTGCTGCCGCTCTTTGGCGAAATTAATCCGATGATACTTTATATATCGATTGTTTTTGCTATTATCGGAGCAGCCTATGCGATTTTCGGTGGGTTGCGCGCTGTGGCGGTTTCCGATACCTATTCAGGGGTGTTGATATTAGGCTTGGCTTTGTTTATCACCTTCGTTGCACTCAAAGCGATTAATTTTGATTTTTCAGGCATTCCCAAAAACCGATTAACGTTAATCGGCGCGTCTGATTCTGTTATTCCATTTACAGCGCTCTTTACAGGTATGTTATTTATCCAGATGTTTTATTGGTCAACCAACCAAACTATCACGCAGCGGGCTATGGCTTCTCCGAGCGTCAAAGAAGCGCAAAAAGGCATCATCGCCGCAGCTGCGATACGTCTGTTAATTGTACCGCCTATTATCGTTATTCCGGGCATTGTTGCCTATAAGCTTTATGGCCGTGTTGATAATGATCTGGCTTATGGCACAATCGTTGGAGATCTGTTGCCGACATTTTTATCAGGTGCCTTTGCAGCAGCGATTGCAGCTGCGATTTTAACGACATTTAATTCGATCTTAAATGCTTCTGCCGCGCTTTGGGTTTGTGATATTCACGAGACATATGTTGATAAAAACCCGCAGGTCAAAAAACTCTCTCTTTGGGTGTCCGTCGTCATGGTGATATTAGGGTTGTTAATGGTGCCGTTTTTCGCGACCCAAGAGAGCTTAATTAATACGGTCCAGAAACTGTACGGCCTGTTATCCATGCCAATTTTATCAGCTTTTATCGTTGGGCTTTTATTTAAAAATGTCAACGCTAATGCGATGATTGTAGCGGTGATATTTGGCGTCGGTCTATACGGCGTATTTATATATGGCTGGCCAGTTTTGCCGGGCGGCGGCTACATTCATATGATGGCTGTGACATTGATTGCGAGCGTGGCCGTGGCGCTTCTTGTTAACCGCATCATCTTTGGTCAAAGGGCGGTCTGGGACGCGCATAATGTCTTTGGAAAAAATAAATTGCCAAGCTAGAAATTTTATCTAAAGGGGATGGATGTTATCTGTTCTTGATATATTTCGCGTAGGCATTGGCCCGTCTAGTTCCCACACAGTTGGGCCGATGCGTATTGCACGCCGCTATTTAGAGCGTTTAGAGCGGCTTAATCTAAGTGAGACTGTGGCTGGATTTAAAATCCTGTTTCGCGGCTCGCTTGCCTTTACGGGGATAGGTCATGGCACCCCGCGCGCAGCGCTTTTGGGACTCATGAGTTTTGAACCTGAAACCGTGGATATGGCCAAAGCCGAGGCGGCTTTATCGCGGCTATATGAACATAAGATATTTCGCTTCAATGACCGCGATATTCGCTTTGATCCTGAGACGAATGTTATTTTAGATTATGACACACCCGCCGATTTACACCCTAATGAAATGGTAATGGAAGCTTATGATGCTACGGGCGAGAAAATTGATAGCCGTATTTATTATTCTACGGGCGGCGGCTTTATCGCCAGCGTGCATCAGCTTAAACATCCGCCAAAAGATGATTTAATCGTCGATAGCCATAAAGCCCAATACCCATTTGGCTCCGCAGAGGAATTGCTAGGTCATTGCAGGCGCGAATTTAAATCTATTGCCGATATTATTACTGCCAATGAATTATCCCATCATAGCCAAGCTGAAATCAATAATCAGCTTGATAAAATTTGTGATGTAATGATGCAAAGTATTCGGCGCGGGTTAAATACGCCTGGGACATTGCCGGGCGGTTTAAATGTCTCGCGCCGCGCGCCAAAGCTTTGGGCCGACCTGCAAGGCAATCCTAATGTGAATGAACGCGAAGTACTATTTGATTGGCTCAATGTTTTTGCCATGGCTGTGAATGAAGAAAATGCGGCCGGGGGCCAAGTTGTCACCGCGCCAACCAACGGCGCGGCAGGGATTATACCTGCGATTATTCGCTATTATTGTTGTGATGATGATGCCCAGCCTGACCGTAATAAAATTCGGGTGTTTTTACTCACGGCAGGCGGGATTGGCCTGCTATATAAACAGCGTGCGTCAATTTCAGGCGCTGAAATGGGCTGCCAAGGCGAAGTGGGTGTGGCCTGCTCTATGGCCGCGGGCGGCCTTGCTGCGGTCTGGGGGGCGCGGCCAGAACAAGTGGCTGCCGCTGCGGAAATTGGCATGGAGCATAATTTAGGTCTAACATGCGACCCTGTTGGCGGACTTGTGCAAATTCCTTGTATCGAGCGCAATGCCATTGGCGCGGTGAAAGCGGCCAATGCGGCGCGTTTAGCACTGCACAGCACAGGCCAGATGAAAGTTAGTCTTGATCAAGTGATAGAGACTATGCGCCAAACAGGTTTGGATATGAGCAGTAAATATAAAGAAACCAGCCAAGGCGGTTTAGCGGTTAATGTGATTGAGTGTTAGGTTAGCGCTTATCGAATTTATCCCTGCGTCTGACGCCAAGAAGTAATTTCGTTTCAAGCCGTCCGCGCAAAGCCCCGTAATATGCGCTGAGGAAATCAATATCGGCTTCTGCACCTGATTGCACCCAGCCTATTTTCTTACGAATACGGGCGGCGACATCTTTTAATGTTTCGCTATCTTTGGCGCGCAGGACATCTTCTAAGACATGCAGTTCTTTGACACCATAAGCCTCAATTTGCTGAGGTGTGAAAGCAAATCTATCACGGCCAATTATGTCTGCGCTGGCTAAATCTTGTGCCAATATCGGCCGCGGTGTTTGCACAACCCATGTCCCAGCTATGAGGTCACCAGCCCGCAAACGGTCTTTGTTAAAAAGCGGGAAGAATAAAAATATACAAGACCAAATTAATCCTAAAGCGCTCATCCATCCATCGACGCCCGCACTCCCTGCACTGGCGAGAAATCCAAGCGGGAGAAAGAATTCAATCTCGCGCAGGGCGTTTCGAGCAAAGACAGCATTGGCCGATAGGCGCGGTTTGCCGCGCGCAGCTACGCGGATTTTCATAATGCGCTTGCCAGGTGTTGCTGCGCGGCGACCCATTTCAAAAAACATGAAATAAAAACTACGTAGAAAAAAGGCGAATAAAATCATTAAAGCGATCGCGGCTTCGCCCGCGCCTGTGTTTATACCTAGATATATGAGAGCAAAAACTACGGCGAAGAACATCGCGATAATGATAAGTAAATCCAAAGTCATAGCTCCGATTCGCGCACCAATATCGGCAAGCTTGACGCGCAGATCTATACCTTCAGGTGTCACCAAACTGCGCCGGTCTATGTCACTAAAATTACGGTTCATTTTTGGCTTATCTTGGATGTATTCATATCTATATCGAACCGCGAGAAATCACGCGGGATATAAAAATAAGCTAGCCATATAGATAGCATGCCAAGCCCGATTGCGTATCGTAACCAATCGACATTAATTAATTGCCGCCCGTAGCCCTCTAACAACCCTGCGAAAAATAACATAATAATGACGCCCGCCATAGCAAGCCCGCCAATTTGGCCAGCATAGCTTGCTGATTCTATGCGAGACCTTTCACCTGGAAATGCGATGGCGCGGCCAATAAATAACCCAGCTGCGCCAGCTAAAATAATCGCAAATATTTCCGTAGTGCCGTGTATACTCAGCCAGCCGCCCAGTTCAAAGCCAAGATCACGGCTCGCATAAAGCCCCATAAACCCGCCAAGCATTAAACCCGTCATTAATAATAAGACAATGGTAGGGATACAGAATGCAAAGCCAAGCGCAAAACATAATATGGCGACGCGTGAATTATGGGAAAATAAAAAGGCCGCAAATATGCCAAGCCCGTCCGCGCCGTTATTATCATATAGCACGCTGCGCAAGCTCTGCGTTGATGCTGCAGGGGTACGCTCACCCGCAAGACCTTGCGGCACAAATGAATAATACCAATCAGGATTATTCATAACCAAGACATATCCAACACATGTCCCAAGGATAAGAAAGACCGCCGATGCGATTGTATCTCTTGATAGAGTTTGCATGGCTTCGGGCCAATCGCGTGTGAAAAATTTTACAATGCGTTTGCCCAATCCGATTTGCGATCCATAAATTGCGTAATATGCTCGGGTCGTCAGGCTCTCTAGATAGGCAATTACGCTTTGATCCAAAGATGTGGCCCGCGCTACGCTAAGCGCGGATAATGTCGCGCGGTATAGGCGTGGTAAGCGCAGCATGTCAGCATCGGATAATTGCCGCGTGCGGCCTGCTTCGACTTGACTGAGCAGCCTTTCAAGTGTGCGCCAATCTTCCTTACGCTCATCCCGAAAACGCTGGCTTTTTAAAGTGAGTTGTAAGTTAGATGGCATTGCGGGCTTTTAGCTCCAAATAAGTATTTAAAACGGACATATTTAATGTAGCGGGATCAGCATCAACAATATGGGCGCCCATACGTTTTAGCCGCGCTATAACAAGATCGCGCTCGCGCACTAAGGTTTCTGCGATAACAGATTCGGCGACATCTTGAGAGTTTTGCGGGGGACGCGCAATTAAGTCTTCTAAAGCTTGGTTCCGGAAGGCGACAAATATCACGATATGACGACGTAATAAACGCCCCATATTTTCCAGCATTAATTCGGCTTGGGTTGTATCTACAAAGTCTGTGAAAATCACAATTAATGTGCGGCGTTTTAAATTTTGCGCAAGCTGCGATAAGCCGAGTGTAAAATTCGTTTCTGAAATTGAATAATCAATTTGCGCCGACAGCTTTTGTAACTGAGCAAAGGCATGTGTGCCAGCAATGGCGGGGGTGTAAAGATAAGGTTTATGATCAAAGGCGTATAGACCGACACGATCGCCAATTTTCAGGCTCACAAAGCTCATTAACATGGCGGCATTGAGCGCGCGGTCAAGCTTGGTCACGGCGCGGCCCTGAGCATCGGTCATGTCCTCGCTCATTAAATGGCCGCTATCAAAAGCAAATATAATATTGTGATTACGCTCTGTGCGATATTCACGTGCGAGAAGCTGTTGGTGTCGCGCCGAATGTTTCCAATCTATTGCGCGTTTATCCATGCCAGGCAGAAATTCAGTTAACGCGTCAAATTCTGTGCCTTCGCCTTTCATGTCTTGAATTTTATTCCCAAATGTCGCGTCGCGCGTGAAAATCTCAAGAGCTTTTTCTTTGACAAGGCGTGTATTGGGAATGACAGGGGTCGTGATGGAAAGCTCATCAACGCGCTGGCGCCACATAAGACCAAGCGGGCCTTGCCAGCGTTGCCATAAACGTTCAATGACAGCTTCTCCGCGGCGGCGCGCACCAAGAGTAAAGACAGATAATAGGCCGCCTTCATTGGGTTGTGCGTAGACATATTGAGGCGCAACGGTGAGGCGGTCATTAGTGGATAGCCGCAATTCAGGAGAATTTGGGCTCAATACTTTATCACCATAAACGGATTTCACCCAAAATTCTTCATCTTCGCCAATGTAAAAATTTGCTGGGGCTTTCACGTCTGGCGCCATGGATTTTATCGGTGTTGCCAAAAATCCGTCGAGTAAAATTAATCCAGAGATAGCCGCAAGCCATCCTGCGCCCAACACCCAAAGTGCAGGTATAATAATAGCAATGAGCAGCGTGACTGGCAGGCCAAGTGTCATAAGAATGGCGGCGCGGCGTGTTGGGTAAAAACTTGCCCGTAATGTTTTTATGTCAGCTTTTGATGGCACAGCCTAGCGCGGTGCCTGTGTTTGCTCAATGACGGCGGTGATAACTTCGTCTGCGGTGCGGCCTTCAATTTCGGCGGCAGGTGAGAGGATAGCGCGGTGCCGTAATGCAGGCAGGGCGATAGTTTTAACATCATCAGGGATGACATAATCACGGCCTTGCAGCGCCGCATAAGCCCGAGAGGCAGAGGCTATCATCGCCGCGGCTCGCGGGCTGGCGCCTGTCTCAAATAGCGGATTATTGCGCGTACCGCGAACAAGGTCGACGACATAATGCGTGACCTCGTCGGTTAGGCGGATATGCGAAATGACCTCTGAGGCCGCAGAGATAGATTTTTTTGTCACGACAGGTTTTAACCCGAGCTTTTTCAAATCAGGCGTACCTGTGCGCTGTCCGTGTTGCTGCACGATTTTAATCTCATCCTCACGTTCTGGATAAGATAAAATATGTTTAAATAAGAAGCGGTCAAGCTGCGCTTCGGGTAGCGGATAGGTGCCTTGCTGCTCAATCGGGTTTTGTGTGGCGATGACCATAAAATTATTCCCCAATGCAAAACGCTCTCCATCAATCGTGACTTGGCGCTCCTGCATAGCTTCTAGCAAGGCGGCCTGTGTTTTGGGCGGTGTGCGGTTGATTTCATCGGCCAAAAGCAAGTCACAAAATATTGGGCCTTTGACGAGTTTGAAACTATTGGTTTGAAACGAAAATAAATTCGTTCCAATTAAATCCCCCGGTAATAGGTCTGGTGTGAATTGGATGCGGCCAAAATCAGCCTTGATGAGATGGGCAAAGACTTGTGCCAAAAAAGTTTTTGCTGTTCCGGGCACGCCTTCGAGCAAAACATGCCCGCGTGATAACATTGCCACGAGCAGTAAATCAATCGTATCATGTTGGCCTATAATCGCTTTACCAATCTCTGTACGTAGATTGCTCGCAAGGGTTTGTATGGGGTCCAAATTCACGACATCATCTCCTCTTTCCAGCGGGTCATAGCCCGCGCATGTTCAATTAAATCTAGGGTTTTGGGGAAGTTTTCGGTGCCCGATTCGCTTATGACGGTTAAATCCGAAAATGTGGGGTTTATCTTGCGCTGCGTTTCGCGGGCTGTGATGGCACGGTCAATATGGTCTTGGCTTTGCCCAATTAAGCCCATATTTCGTATAACTTGCTGCCGCGTGAGCTGTGCATAATCAGGGGCCATATGCTGTACGCGCCCCGCAACGGACATGAATTCTGCGGCGCTTTTAGCGAGTGATACAGGGCCCTGCGCGAAATCAGGCTCGCGGCGTAATGGGTCGCCAAAGCGCGAAAAAGCCTGCCAAGCCACAATGCCGCCTGCCGCGAGCAAGCAAAGCGTGGCGGCTAAAAAAGGCGGCAGCGTCATAAGTTTGATAATATTACGCCCGCCGCCAAGGCCGTGAATAGAGAGGTCAAAATCAACTGCGCCGTATGTTAAATTTTCATATTCTGCGATGACATCAAGAATATTAACCGCGAGCCGCGCGCGTGATTGATTGGAAATCCCTTGCGTGTTTAAAAGATCAGGTTCTGAGAGGATATAGGTCTGCGTGTCTTGAAGCCGAATGATGACGGGCCGCTGATCCGCGGTTAGAATAATATCATAAGGCGTATTTTCATCAGTGATTATAAAAGATTGTAGATAATCTATACGGCTATTTATGGCGAAACTATCATAATTAAGCGGTTCATAATCCTCATCAGTATCGGTAAAATCAGATAAGTCTAATTGCGCAAATGTAATGGCATAATCCGTACCCATTTCGCTTTTGTCGGCATGTTCAAGGCTTAAATTTATATCTGCGTCTTTGAGTAATTCTGAGAGGCTATCAGATGTGAAGGTTTGATTTTTTAAAGGTGTGTCGACCCAGCCTATTTTATCAGCTTTGGTGATTATTTGCCATTTAGGCAGAATGATAAGCTTGGCTTCTTTTTCAGGTATCTTTTTTAATGTTTCGCTTTGGTAGCTATTGGTCAGACTATAGATACGCAGCGGCCGCGTTTCCCAAAGGCGTTTGGGCGCGGCTAAATTGGCAGGCAAATTTACCTCATACCCCATATCTTTTAAAAGCTGAACATAGCCCGCATAACCAACCGCAGAGCGCGAGGTGGCTGTGGGCTGACCGCTTCTATCTTTGCGCAAATCACCAGCATAGCCTGACAGCGCAATCAGAGATGCAAAGGAAAATATACCGATTAAGACAAGGCTGATAATTGTTTTAGGGTTGAATAAAAAGGTTAGCGTGGTGTTTTTATGACGTTCGCGGCCCGCTAATTTATTCTCTATGACACGGCTCACGCAGCAAGCTCGCGCTGTGGTTTCCCCGCCCATTGTCCATCTTGGCGTGTCAGATCTGTATAGGCGGCGCGGGCTGTGTCAAAATCAGCTTTGCCTATCTCTTGTCCGCCAAAAAATGACCGTTCAACGATGAAGGCTATGTTTGAAAATACATCGCGAGCATTCGGCGTTAGAATCGCTAATTCCCCAATTTCGCGTGAGGTTAAAGACCGGCGAATGACGTTTGGACGATTGGCGTCAATATCTTGGATCGAGCGAAAGAGTAAAGTATGCACGGCTTCGGCATATTTGCCCTGCGCAGCTAATGCATCGATTTCATCGAGTAAAATACGCGCACGCGCTAGCTCTGGCTGATAAAGCGGCAAAGATGTATCGTTTTTGGGTGTTTTATCTTTGCTAAATTGCGCGGCCATAATGGTCGTGATCAGTAAATATAAAATACCCATAATCAATGCGCCAACACCAAGCCAAAATAAAATATAGAGAATTGGAGCCAGAACCTTAAATATAGCGCCAATAATTTCAGCAATAGGGATAAGCCATGCTGGCGGTTCAGGCGGCGGCGGGGCTGTGGTCATATCAAATTGGAGGCTGTCATTACGTTTTAATTTGCGAAACGCCTTGGTGAAATCGTCTGAATGGCTCGCTGTGTTATCTTGGGCGTATGATGCAATATTTAATGTTAAAAAACTTACACCAGAGACGATTGCAGCCCATGAAAAGCTTTGCGAGATGGCCGTGCCAAATTTTGATGTTTTCCTGTGTTTGTCAGGCTTTAATTTATATAAAAATCGGCGCAAATACTCTCCCCTTAAGGCTTACTTTAACGAGCAAAATAAGCAGGTCAATGGGATAAATTAAAGACGCTTATTTGTTATTAATTTGGCCGTTTGAAGACCGCGCAGACTATTGCCGCAATAAATTTTATCAGCGCGGGCTAAATCGTTTAAATCTAAGATGCGTTCAAAGGCTTTGCCTGTCTCTATTAGGTCTGCGCGTAAAATACTGGGTAAGATATTTGCAGATAAAGGCGGGGTGAATAATTGTCCGTCAATCTCTAGGTAAAGAGAGGTAAACGAGCCTTCGCATAATGTGTCTGACGGGCTTAAAAATATAACTTCGTCGACCGGGTGCTGGGCTTGGATGCGGGCGCGCTCTCCGTCATAAAATTGCCGTCGTGACGTTTTTAAACTCGTCTCTTGCAATTCAGGACGCAGCGCATAGCGCGAAAGGGCAATGGAAATTGGCGTGCGGTTTTTATGAAATGGCAGATGCGTTAGATGTGTGTCTATCCGACCCGCTGCATCAGGGCCAATCTGGAGCCGCACACGCAAGGCTTGATTGTCATGAGATTTCGCAAGCTTATCTAATTTGCGTTTTATAATTGTTTCTGGATAGTCCCAACCTTTTGCACGGCAGGCAGATTGAAGCCGGGCCAGATGAGCCCCTAATCGTATATAATGTCCTGCCGTGTCGCGGCGAAATGTTTCGAAAATATGTTCAGGGGCTTGGCGTAAAATATGAGATTTCAGCAGACATTCGCGGTACTCATCCGCGCCGCAACTATCATAAACAACACCGCTTCCGACATCATAGCGCAGCGTGCCTTTATCTAAAACAGCCGTACGGATAGCAACATTAAAACAGGCGGAATGATCTGGCGCGATAAATCCGATCGCGCCGCAATAGGGGCCGCGCGGGCCAGATTCAAGCTCAGAGATAATCTCCATAGCTCGAATTTTCGGTGCTCCAGTAACCGAGCCGCAAGGGTATAAACCCTTAAAAATCTCCAGCCATGACACATTATCATTGACTTGCGCTGTGACTTGCGACGTCATTTGATGCAAGGTTGGATAGGTTTCGAGCGTGAAAAGCTCGGGCACTTTGACACTGCCTGTCTTGGCAAGGCGCGATAAATCATTGCGTAATAAATCAACAATCATTAGATTTTCAGCTTGTGATTTTGGGTCTGCGCGCATGGCTTGGGCGATGTCGTTATCATTGTTATGACCGCGCGGGCGCGTGCCTTTCATGGGGCGCATGCGTATGTTGGGGCTCATATTTGAGGGACTGCGCTCGAAAAATAATTCAGGTGAAAAGCTGATAATATCTGGCCCGCCAAGTTTGAGTAATGCCCCGTAACGGCCAGGTTGGTTTTGGCGAAATGCGGCAAATATTTGCTCTGCGCTCGCATCGGTCTGTCCGCGAAGCGGGAATGTCAGGTTGGATTGGTAGCAATGTCCTTTTGTGATGTAATCTTTAAGCCGTTCAAAGCGAGATATATAATCCGTCTCGCTCCAATCTGGACGCATCTGAATATCTAAAGATTTGCGGCTATATAAAAGCTGCGCGGGGGCGGCGTGGCTAGGCGGGTTAAATACCCCGAGTTTTAAAAGAGTTTGCGGGGCACCTAATAAATCATGCAAGCTGGGTTCTAAAGCTAGGCCAAGCTCATAGGCGAAATAACCTGCGATATATTTCCCATCCGCGAGCGCGGCTTCGATGGCTGCAAAAGCTGGCGCAACGTCATCACATCTATTTGCCGTAATGATAGTTTCAGGCGAGGTAAAATATAGTTGCCGCCCCGTTCTTTGATCGTCGAGGAAAACGTAATTATCAAATGGCAGACCCAAGAGTATTAAAACCGAAAATTTGGAATTAAGCCATTATAAAAGGCATGGCGCGAGGCTAATATCTTTGGCGCATTTTCTGCAAAACACCGCCGAAAACTAATACCGCTACCGGGCGCAATTTGACCAAGTAGCCAAATATCGGCTTGGATAACCTGCAAGGCCCGCGCATAGCCGCCTGTACAATGTCCGTCTATGCCTATCAAAATAGGTTGTCCGTGCGGGGGAATTTGAAGGCTGCCAGGAATGAGCGGCGCGCTGACCATGGGTTGTGAATGATTGAGCGTGATTTTATCACCTTTTAAACGGCTGCCCATGCGGTCTGTGGCATCGGTTGCGTAGAACGGCGTTGTGAATAAAAACCGTTTTCCTTCAAGACTAAGCCAGTCCCATTCAGGCGCAGGGCGGGTGCGCAGAATAATATGTTTCGAGAGTTGCGGCGCGTAGCCATTGGGCAGGCTTTGCGGGCCGTAAGGCGCAGCGCCTGCAATAGAGAGCTTATCGCCTGATTTGACTGCGCGGCCTTCAATCCCGCCAAGTCCTGCGGGGATATAGGTTGATTGACTGCCTAGAAATGTCTCTCCTGATAGCCCGCCTGCCACAGCGATATAGGCCCGGCATCCCGCGCGCGCATAGCTAAGTGTAAGGATGTCGCCTTTTTCAACGTGCAAGGCGCGATTAATGGCAAAGTTTTGGCCGTTAATTTGCCCCCACATTTCCGCTCCGCTGACAGCGATTGTCACGGCTTGCTCGAAGCGTAAATGCAGCCCGCCTAGCGCACATTCTAAGGCAGGCATATTCCATCTATTCCCAACCAGAAAATTCGCAATCGCAAAAGACAGGCGATCTGCGGCGCCGCTTGTGGGGATACCCTTATCGCGATGTCCCGCGCGGCCATCATCTTGCAAGGTTGTGCGTGTGCCGCCGTTTAAAACTGTAATCATTGCGGGATAAACCTAATGCGATCCCCTGCCTGAATAAGCGATGGGGTCTTTCGGGTTTTATCAAACATCACCTGATCTGTACGCCCAATAATTTGCCAACCCCCTGGGCTATCAAGACCGTATATGCCCGTCTGCCAATTTGCAATACCGATAGAGCCAGCGGGAACAACGGCGCGCGGATTTGCATGCCGCGGATGGTGCAGGGCTTTGGGGACTTCGGATAGAAAAGCAAATCCTGGCAGAAACCCCATCATACAAACGCGGTAGATTTGCGCGGCGTGTTTTTCAATCACTGCCTGTTCGTTCAATCCGCTCGATTGGCAAATATTTCCCATATCTGGGCCACAGGCGCCGCCATATGTCACAGGAATATCGATGAGGCGGTTCTGTGTCTGGGGTGATGCGGATTGCGGTGTGCGGATCAGAGTGTCTTCGACTTTGCGTTTGGCGCTATCTATTGTCAAAGCGGTACTATTAAATGTTGCGACAAGGCTGTCATAACCCGTTATAATATCTATCCAATTCTCATCCGTCTTAAGCTGCGCGGCAAGGGTGTGAACGGCGTCATTGATAGCGGTAGAGAACCCATCCACATCATATTGAATTTGCAGAGCATGATCGCCATAGGCGCTTATGCGAGGAAGTGTCTGTGTCATGGCTGGTTACGTCTCACATTAACCTGCAAAAGGTTTAATTTGAATACCAAGAGCTTCGATTGCGCGGCGGGCTTGCCACGCGGTTTCAACGGCTCCTGCGCTATCGCCGTGCAGACACAGAGAGCGCGCTTGAATGTTAAGCGGTTTGCCTGTGATTGTTTCCACTTGGCCTGCGCTGGCTAAAGATTGAGTTTGGCGAAGACGGGCTTGCGGGCATGTGATAACCGCGCCGTCCTCGCTGCGCGGCTGTAAGTGGCCATCATCGGTATAGCGCCTATCAATAAAGCCTTCGGCGACAAAAGTTAAGCCTGCCGCATTCGCGGCCATTTGCATACAAGATTGAGGCCCGCCTAGTAAAATAAGATTTGGGTCAATATCATTTATGACTTGGGTGATGATATTGGCTTTTTCCATATCAATCACCGCGTCATTATACAGCGCTCCATGTGGTTTGACATAGGTGATGGGCATGTCGTTTTCAGCTGCAATCTCTGCCAGTTTAACAATTTGCTCTGTCAAAGATTGTTTGAGCTGCGAGGCGCTTATCTCTTGTCCTAGCGTCAGGGATTTGCGGCCAAAATTTTCACGGTCAGGATAGGCAGGATGCGCGCCAATCGTCACGCCATTATCCTTGCAGGCTTGTATGGTTGTGCGCATGGTTTCATCATCGCCTGCATGCCCCCCGCAAGCAATATTGGCAGAACTTATCGCCATGACAATTTGCGCCTCGGCCCATGCCCAATCTGCAGTATCGGCTTCGCCAATATCTGCGTTTAAATCTATGACCTTATTGGCGCGTTTCATGGCCATTCTTTAGCCTTTAAATGGCCTGTCCGCAAGCCGCGCCGCTCGCCCAAGCCCATTGAAAATTATGACCGCCAAGATGCCCAGTTACATCGACAACTTCGCCAATAAAATAGAGGCCTTTAATTGCGCGCGCCTCCATGGTTTTGGAGGATAATTCATGTGTATCTACGCCGCCTTTGGTGACTTCGGCGGTGCGAAAGCCCTCACTTCCAGCGGGCTTAACACGCCATTCTTTGACAAGTAGCATGAGGTTCATAATGTCCAAATCTGACATATCGGCCAAGCGGGCTGCTTTGATGTTCTGCGCGATAAATTCAGCGAGCCGTGCGGGGAGATATTGTGAGAGCCAATTTTTGGGGGATTGGCGCGGGCTCTCCATACGGGCGGATTTAAGCAAAGCGGTCAAATCATGGTTTGGTGTTAAGTCAATTTCTATCGCATCGCCAGCTTCCCAATAAGAACTGATTTGCAAGATCGCAGGGCCAGAGAGGCCGCGATGCGTGAATAATAAAGCTTCGTCAAATTCGGCCTTATCATGCCGAACTACGCAATCTGTACTTACCCCTGCGAGAGTTTTAAGCGGGAGTTTCATCTGATCTGTAAAGGTTAGCGGAACAAGGGCAGGTTTGGGCGTAATAATATTGAGCCCAAATTGCTCAGCGATTTTATAACCAAAGCTCGATGCGCCCATTTTCGGAATAGACGGCCCGCCGCATGCGATTACAAGCCTTGCGCAATTCAGCGTTTGATGCGGTGTGGTGACAATGAAAGCCTCTCCAAATTTATCGACGCCCAAAATATCCGTGCCAAGTTGAATTGTGTTTTGCCCCGCATCGCACTCCGATAGGAGCATATCAATAATGCTTTGTGAGCGCCCGTCACAGAAAAGCTGCCCTTTGGTTTTTTCGTGATAGGCAATGCCATAACGCTCGACCAGTGCTATGAAGTCATGTTGCGTATAACGGCGCAAAGCGGATTTGACGAAATGCGGATTTTGCGAAATGAAATTATGTGGCTCGCAATAAAGATTTGTAAAATTACATCGCCCGCCGCCAGAGATGCGGATTTTTTCGGCAGGTTTTGAAGCATGATCGAGAATTAAAACGGAGCGGCCTTGCTGCCCTGCAACCGCGCCGCACATAAGCCCTGCCGCACCTGCGCCTATAATGATGACATCATAATCAAGATGCGTTGCCGCGCTCATTTTGGCAGCTCGCCCATGAGGCGCATCAGCATTAATTTATGAATGCCCATAATGGATATAGCTTGTGTGATGTCGCCGGCTTCAACCGCTGCGTAGGCCTCATCTAACGCTATTTTTTTTACGCTTATATCTTCGGTAGATTCGAATTGTGTAGCGCCGTGGGTTAAGCCTGTCGCCAGATATAAAATGCCAGTTTCATCCGTAACTGAATTTGATAAATGAAAGCGGGATATAGCTTTAAAATTTTGCGCGGTGATGCCTGTTTCTTCGCGCAGTTCTCTGCGGGCCGTTTCGCGCATATCCTCGCTAGCAGGGCAGCCACCTGCAGGGATTTCCCAGCTATAGGCTCTCATGGCAAAACGGCTTTGCCCAACAAGCCAGATATGGCCGTCAGCATAGGGAATAATGCCAACAGCTTTGTTTTTAAAATGCACCAAGCCGTATTTTTTTGGCAGACCGCTTGGGTCGGTGACGGGGTATTCATCGACGCGTATCCATGGGTTTTCAAAGCGCGTTTCTTGGCCATGCTCACGCCATAAATAAGGATGTTTGGGCAGTTTCATAGGGGGCGTGTTAGCGTAAAACTCTCGCTCTTCATAGCGTATAAAAAAGCCCGCAAATTGCGGGCCATACTTAATTTATATGATGTGCCGTCAGGCCGCTTTGGCATCTTGGCTTGCGCTCCATTGCCCTAAACTGGCAAGGCCATTCATATGTGCGCGGTGATTAAATGCCGCTTGCGCTGCGTCGTAATTTTCGGCTTTACCTTGCCACGCAAAGAGTGTGGATTGCTGCAAAGCGCGGCCATAGGAATAGGTCAATTTCCACGGGAAACCACCGATCTTATTCATCATATCCAAATGCTCTGTGGCGATTTCATTGTCTTGCCCGCCAGAGAGAAAGGCAATACCTGGCACAGCAGCAGGAACGGTGTCTTTGAGGACTTTAATCGTGCGCTCGGCGACCTCGGTTACGCTGGCCTGATCGAAGCATTTTTTACCCGCGACGACCATGTTTGGTTTGAGAATGATGCCTTCGAGTTTGACGCCTTGTTCGTATAATTCTGTGAAAAGCGAGTTTAGGGTTGTTTCTGTCACCTCATGGCAGCGTTCAATAGAGTGATGTCCGCCCATGAGGACTTCAGGCTCAACAATCGGAACAATGCCCGCTTCTTGGCAGAGCGCCGCATAGCGGCCTAATGCGTGAGTATTGGCTTTAATACCGCCAATGGTCGGCGTGCGGGCGACATATTGTTCGGGATGAGAAATCTCAATCACGGCTCGCCATTTGGCAAAGCGCGCCCCAAGTTCATAATATTCCGCAAGGCGTTCGCGCAGCCCGTCAAGGCCTTGTGTGATGTTCTCGCCTGCACGGCCCGCCAAAGGCGTGATGCCTTGGTCAACTTTAATCCCAGGAATAGCGCCCGCATCTTCGATAAGTTTTCGCAAAGGTGTACCGTCTTTGGCATTTTGGCGCAGCGTTTCATCAAATAAAATCACGCCAGAGACATGATCTTCCATCGCGCGTGTTGTCCGAAACAACATTTCACGCCAATCACGGCGGTTGTCTTCGGTGTTTTCCGTATTGATAGAGTCAAATCGCTTTCCGATTGTCCCAAAACTCTCATCGGCAGCCAGCAGGCCTTTACCCGGCGTTACCATGCGCAGGGCAATATCATTTAATGCAGCTATATCCATGTCTGTCTCCAGTGCTTTATTATGTCCTCATTTTTTGAGGATGTCGACTCCAGGGAGAGCTTTGCCCTCCATCCATTCTAAAAAGGCTCCGCCGGCTGTGCTGATAAAGGTAAAGTCATCGGCTGCGCCCGCGTGGTTGAGCGCGGAGACGGTATCACCGCCGCCTGCTACGGCAATTAATTTGCCAGATTTTGTAAGCTTGGCCGCAAATTTTGCAGCTTCAACGGTGCTTGTATCAAATGGCGAGATCTCAAAGGCGCCTAATGGCCCGTTCCAAATGAGAGTTTTGCTCGCTTCCATCGCGTCCATAATTTTATTCACAGTTTCAGGACCAGCATCTAATATCATCTCGCCAGGCTTAACTGCGTCCAAAGCGCAGACGCGGTGCGGGGCATTTGCGGCAAAGTTTTCTGCGGCCACAACATCGACAGGCAAGATAATGTCGCAGTTTGCTTTTTTCGCAGCGGTGATAATGTCCAAGGCTGTATCTTTAAGGTCTTTTTCACAAAGCGATGCACCAATATCATAGCCTTGAGCATATAGAAATGTATTGGCCATACCACCGCCAATAACAAGGCGGTCAAGTTTGCTGACAAGGTTTTTAAGTAGGTCAATTTTGGTAGATACTTTTGCTCCGCCAACAACTCCCATGACAGGTTTTTGAG
>CALFUN010000036.1 GCA_937929915.1 uncultured Caulobacterales bacterium
CACAGAAGACTTGATTTTGCGTGAGAAGAACTGAGATTCGAAATAGGATAATAACAAAATCGATTTGAGCAGTTTTATTACTCTACATTTTAATTTTTCAAGATGACGACTGAGAATTTAGATGAATTAAGAAGTAGGAAAAGGACATTATCTTCCAATTCTATCGATCAATGTCGAAAGAAACTTTCACGACCGCTTCCATCACGAAATATGCCAACAAGATTAAGATGTCGCGATACAAATTCTAGCTCACAAACAGCTTTTCCGTTGATGATATTTTAGGGCATGATATGGGGGATCAGATATTAAAAGAAGTCGCTGTGCGGCTCATGTCAAATATGCGCGCTGTTGATGTCGTGAGCCGATATGGTGGTGAGGAATTTATGGTTGCGATGCCAAATACGACTGAAGAGGCGGCTTTAATTGCCGCTGACCGCGTACGGGCTCTGATTTCAGGCACGCCAGTTTATGTCGATGGGCAGGCTTTGATGATTACAACGAGTGCAGGCGTGGCACAAGTCAAACATGGCGAGCAATTACGGGATGTTTTCCGGCGAGCCGATGATGCGCTCTATAAGGCAAAACAAGCTGGCCGAAACTGCGTTTTGGCTGCAGGTACAAAAAAAGCCGCTTAAACAGCAGCTTTTGAAATTATATTTGCAGCATTGCCGCAAAGATTAAATCAGCAAAATTATTTGATTTTACCTTCTTTGAAATCCACGTGTTTACGTACAACTGGATCATATTTCTTTTTGACCATTTTTTCAGTCATCGTGCGTGAATTTTTCTTGGTTACATAAAAATAACCGGTGCCCGCTGTTGAGTTTAAACGGATTTTGATAGTTGTTGGCTTCGCCATGGCACAGAGCCCTTCCTAACATTAAATATTTGCAGCGCGGATAAGCAATATAGGCCGCCATGTCAACACATGGCGTGATTGTTTTGGCTGTGTTTATGGAAAACGTAACTGCTTTAAGGTGCCATGCACTGCTTTGGAGTAAAATATGTCGTGTGGTGGTTTATCTGCGGCTAAATATCGCTTCAAAATATCCAGCATCATAGCCGTTGCGCGCTGAGTCTCTAAGTCTGCGATTTGCTTGAAATCAAACCAATCTACATTCAGGAGTTCTTGGCTATTCTGTACGGGCGGGGGCGTAACTTCGCCCATATGTTTGACAAAAAACCAAGCATCAAAGCGTTTATGACGATGGGGCGGTGTGACCGCGCGCCCAAAGACGTCTATACCGCGCAGGTCGGGCAGTTGGCCCGCTTTGCGAAAATCATCATAGCTAGCATGATTGATATTGCGCCGCTGTGCTGCAGGCGTGCCGAGCATCAATCCCGTTTCTTCCCATGTCTCGCGAATTGAGGCTAAAACAACCGCGCGGGCTTTGCGCGGGCTATAGGCGCTTTCTAAAATGCGTTGCGTGCGAGCGGATAAGTCATGAGCGTAAGGCGCATAACTATCGGCGCGGTCAACCCGTCCGCCTGGGAAGACATAGACACTTGGCATGAAATCGTGCCGTTTGCTGCGTTGCCCCATGAGGATTTTTAAATTATCTTTCGGGCCGCAGGTTAGCACCAATGTTGAAGCGATGCGCGGGCGCGGTGCGCGTTTTAAAGCGCTACGCTGGCTTTTTTCGCTTTGGGTGATTTTTATATCACCAAAACGATTTGCCTCGTTATCTTTGATAGCTCTATTCATAATTTATGTCTAACGCCTCTTTCGGGCATGTTTGGCCCCGCGAGACTTTCCGCTCCTGTTTCTGCCATAACCGCCAGTTCCAGAATTCCCGCGATGATTACGTTTGGGAGGTTTGCCTTTTTCAGGCTTAGATACCATCTCAAATAGTAAACCGCCTGTGACGGGGGTGGCTTCTTCGAGCCGGACTTTGACAAGACGGCCAAACTTATATGTATCTCCGCTTTCTACGCCAATTAAAGCTTTGGTTTTCTCGTCAAATGCGAAATATTCATGACCCAATGACCTAGCAGGGATAAGACCGTCGGCCCCTGTCTCGGTTAGGGTAATGAATAAGCCAAATTTTGTTGCGCCAGATATACGTGCGTCAAATGTTGCGCCAACACGCTTTTCTAAAAAGGCGGCAATATATCGATCCTTAGCATCACGCTCTGCCACCATAGCACGGCGCTCTGTTGCGGAGATATGTTCGGCCGTTTCTTTCAGCCGCGCCGCTTCTTCGGGCGTTGTTCCGTCATCGCCTAGGCCAAATGTCGCAATCAATGCGCGGTGCAGGACAAGGTCAGCATAGCGGCGAATAGGGGATGTGAAATGCCCATAATGCTCTAGGTTTAACCCGAAATGCCCTGAGCCTTCTGGTGAATAATAGGCTTGGCTTTGACTACGTAATACGGCCATAGAAACCGTTTCTTCAAAGTCTTTGGCGCGGGCCTGATCGAGTAACTTGTTGAAACGGGCAGGGCTCGCCCGCTCGCCCAGTGAGAATTTTAAATTCAGAGCTGGCAGGAAGTCACATAGGCCTTGCAATTTTTCGCGTGCAGGTTCTTCGTGGCGGCGAATGATTGTTTGGACGTTTTTTTCTGATAAGGCTTCGGCGGCGGCCACATTGGCGGCGACCATAAATTCTTCAATGAGCTTATGTGCGTCAAAGCGCGCGCGAATCGTGATTTTACTGACGTCTCCAGCTTCATTGATATGCACGCGGCGCTCGGGTAGCTCAATCGCGAGAGGTTGTCTTTGCGTGCGCGCTTTTTTTAGCGATCCATAAGCTGCGTAGATGTTTTGCAATATATCCAGCACAGGCTCTGCTGCTTGCCCGGGATTACCGTCAAAGGCCTCTTGCGCCTGTTCATAGGTGAGCCGTGCATGGGAACGCATTATGCCGCGCTTAAAGCTATGTTTGCGTTTAACGCCGTGCTTATCAAACACCATACGTACAGCCATGCAGGCACGGTCTTCATGCGGGCGGAGTGAGCAGAGGTCAGAAGATAACTCATGCGGAAGCATCGGTTCTACGCGGTCGGGTAAATATACAGAATTTCCGCGCTCTCTTGCCGCACGGTCTAAGGCTGAATTGGGTGTCACAAAGGCGCTGACATCCGCAATCGCGACCCAAATAATCCAGCCGCCTTTATTTTTTGGATTTTCATCGGGTCGTGCAAAAATCGCATCGTCAAAATCTTTAGCGTCAACAGGGTCAATCGTGACAAGCGGAAGCTCGCGAAAATCCTCGCGCGGCCCGACAAGCTTTGGGAGTTTCAAGGATTTAGCTTCCTCAATCACCGCGTCGTCAAATCCCATCGGAATATCATTTTCATATAGGCTAATCAGAGAAGCTGATTTGCCATGTGCCGCAGAGCCGATTGTCTCAATAATTTCAGCAATCCTTAGATCGCCTTGATTTCTGCGCGTCGAGCGAAAAAGGACAAGATCTTTATCTTGCGCCTCATCGCTAACTTTGGCGGGTTTATAATCATGGCGCGCCTTTTTTGATACGGGCTGAATACGCCAACCTCGCCCGCCTTTATAAAGCATACCCAGATGCGTTGTCGGGCCTTCGCCAAGTTTTTTCATCACAGTAGCAATGATGCTACCGTCTTCGCGTTTTTTTATACGACATAGCGCACGGCTATTAACCCCCATGCTTTGTGAATGTGTATTTTTAGTTTTACGCGCAGCTTTAGATATAGGCATATCGCGTATGATGACGCGCGGGGTTTCGCCTTCGCCTTTGAAAACTTCAGGTTCTCCGATAAGGTCGCCTTCATCATCAACCAAAATAGCCCGAATGACCATAACGCCAGGTAGGGCATCCGCCTCGCGGTACGTTTTGCGAGAGGAGAGAATAATGACGCCATCTTCTTCAAGCTCTCGAAGCAAACGGCGCAATTCACGGCGCGCATCGCCTTTGACGCCTAGCTCTCGCGCCAGACGTTTTTTATCATAAATATCTGGCCGAGCGCGAACCGCCTTTAATATGGTGTCGCGAGAAAGTTCCATATTATCCGTAAGTTAGGCCTCTTTCTTAACTGATGTTTTTTTGGCAGCAGGTTTCTTTTTAGCCGTCGCCTTTTTCTTTGCCGTTGGTTTTTTCTTCGCCGCAGGTTTCTTTTTCGCCGCCGTTTTTTTCTTTTTTGCGGGAGATTTTTTTTCTTTAGCGGCAATGTATTCAAGAGCCATATCCATGGTCACATCTTTGGGCTCTGTGTCTTTCGGGATTGTCGCGTTGATTTTTTCATATTTCACATAAGGACCATAGCGGCCTTCCATGATCTGCACAGGTTTTTCAGTTTTTGGATGTTTGCCCAGATCTTTGACAACCTTGCCACCGCGTCCGCGGCCAGGATTTGCCCGTTTTTCTGCGAGCATTTCAATAGCGCGGTTCATGCCGATCTCGAACATATCGTCGATTTCAGGGAGGCTGGCATAGGTTGTATTATGTTTGATATATGGCCCAAAACGGCCTAGCCCTGCGATGATCTGATTATTATCTTCGGGATGAGATCCAATTTTACGGGGTAGTTGAATAAGGCGTAAGCCTTTTTCCAAATCCATCAATTCATATTCCCAAGTCTTTGGCAGGCTGGTGCGTTTGGGACGTTTCTCGCCTTCCATTTCGACATAAGGGCCAAAACGGCCTGTTTTAAGCACGATGTCTTTGCCTGTCTCGGGATGTTGACCAAGGATTTTATCTTCTGCCATTTCATTGGCGCCTTCGCCTTGGCCAAAGGGGCGTGTCATTTTGCACTCTGGATAGTTAGAGCAGCCAACAAACGCGCCGAATTTTCCAAGCTTAAGCGAGAGCTGTCCATCATCGCATTTCGGACATTTGCGCGGATCACTGCCATCTTCGAGTTCAGGGAAGACAAGCGAGCGCAATGAATCGTTGAGCGCATCAAGAACATGCGTGACACGCAAATCTTTCGTTTCATCCACGCTGGCAGAAAACTCATTCCAGAAATCAGATAATAACTTTTGCCAATCCAGCTTACCTGCAGAGACAAGATCAAGGCGTTCTTCAAGGTCGGCGGTGTAATTATATTGGACATATTTGCTAAAGAAATTCTCTAGGAATGATGTTAGTAGGCGGCCTTTATCGTCGGGCGTAAAGCGGCGTTTATCAAGATTTACATAGCCGCGATCTTGCAGCACTTTCAGAATAGACGCATAAGTTGATGGGCGGCCAATCCCTAATTCTTCCATACGCTTCACTAATGAGGCTTCGGAATAGCGCGGCGGGGGCTGGGTGAAATGTTGCTCTGCATCGGTCTTTTTGGCAGTAGCGGTGTCCCCTTCATTTATGGCGGGCAGGGTGTTGTTATCATCCTCATTATCTTCGCCATCGGCAGATTTAGGTTTTGTGACTTCATAGAGTTTTAAGAAGCCATCAAAACGGACAACTTGGCCAGTAGCGCGTAGCCTGACTGTGCCTGCATTATCGCCAATCTCAACCGTTGTGCGCTCAAGCTTGGCAGACGCCATTTGACTGGCCATGGCGCGTTTCCAGATTAGCTCATAAAGTTTTTTCATATCCCCAGAGAGGCGAATACTATCAGGCGTACGGGCAAAACTTGTTGGGCGGATGGCTTCATGGGCCTCTTGTGCGTTTTTGGCTTTGGATTTGTAAACGCGGTGCTGGCTTGGCAGGTAATTATCGCCAAAGTTACTGGCGATAGAGGCACGGCAGTCACTAATCGCTTCGCCGACCATGGAAATGCCGTCCGTCCGCATATAGGTAATCAAACCTGTCGTTTCGCCGCCAATATCAACGCCTTCATAGAGCTTCTGGGCGGTGCGCATGGTTTGTGTCGCGGAAAAACCAAGTTTGCGAGAGGCTTCTTGTTGCAAGGTCGATGTCATAAACGGGGCTTGCGGATTACGTGTCAGAGGTTTGGCTTGGACGGATTTAACCGAGAGGTTTGCACTATCAACGGCGGCTTTGGCAGCCATGGCGCTGGCTTCATTATTTAATGAAAACTTATCAAGCTTATCGCCATTTAAAGATATAAGACGGGCCTGATAGGCGCCTCCACCCGCGGATGCCATATCACTTTGTACCGTCCAATATTCTTGCGCAATGAAGGCTTCAACCTCATTTTCTCGCTCACATATAAGACGCAAGGCAACGGATTGCACACGGCCCGCAGAGCGCGCGCCGGGCAATTTGCGCCATAAAACGGGCGAGAGTGTAAAACCAACGAGATAATCCAAGGCGCGGCGCGCAAGATAGGCGTCAACAAGTTCTTGGTCAAGTTGGCGCGGATTGGCGATGGCCTCTGTGACAGATTTTTTGGTAATGGCATTAAAGACAACGCG
This sequence comes from uncultured Caulobacterales bacterium, assembly GCA_937929915.1. GTDB lineage: Bacteria > Pseudomonadota > Alphaproteobacteria > Caulobacterales > Maricaulaceae > Litorimonas. The sequence continues at coordinate 6,299 of CALFUN010000036.1, forward strand.
CTCAACGGGTTTGCCTTTGAAGCTTTTTTTCTTGGATAAAACTTCGAGTAAATGCCAAGAAATGGCTTCGCCTTCTCTATCCGGGTCAGTTGCAAGAATGAGTTTATCTGCATCTGCAAGAGCATTATCAATGTCTTTGATACGTTTTTTCGAGTCTGTATCCACGCTCCATGACATCGCAAATTGATTCTCTGGATCAACAGACCCATTTTTGGATGGTAAATCCCTTACATGACCAAAGCTGGCTAAGACTTTATAATCTTTACCTAAATACTTTTCAATCGTTTTGGCCTTCGCGGGCGATTCAACAATGACTAAATTCATGGCGGGGTATATTTCTCTTATTTTTAAGATGCAAATCAACATCTCACTTTGGCCGCCATGTGGATGAGGTGCGGGCATATGTCAACAGATGAGTGTGCGGAAAATTACTTTCAACACCACTTGCTATTTTAACGTATAAAATATAAATACACTTAATAGGTGTATGAGGGTTTTAATTATACACGGCTAATTTTGATTTAAATTGGCAATAAAGGGCGTAGTTTTTAAACATTATTAGCGGAGTAAAATATGACAGCTGATGCAAAAATAGACAAGGCCGGCGAGGCATTAGACGTGGATTGCCCAATGCCAGACCAAGTTGCCAAGCCTTATATCGTCGATATGATGGAGCAGCTTATGTTGCTTGCTCAGGGCGCTCAGTTAACGCATCTGGCCAGCGGTCTTGATGCTTTATTAGAACCTTACCGGGAGTAAGTGTTGCCGCGCTAAATATTTACATTCAACGCTACACGGCCATCAGCCTCAACTAATATATCGGCATTTAGCTCCATTTCTAAAAGCGCGGCATTGACAATCGCTGCCGTTAAGCCGCTCGCGCGAATAATGTCATCACGCGGCGTTGGAGTGGCAGAGAGTAAAGATTTCAGGATAGGGCCGGCGGCTTCAATATCTTTTTGCGCCGCATTATAATCAAATGGGTGCGGTTCATATCCGTCATTTGGCTCCATCATCATAGGCGTACGGATGTTTTCAATAACATTGATAACGTCCTCGGCTGTTTCAATAAGCGCTGCGCCTTGCTGTATGAGGCGGTTACAGCCTTTTGTGCGTGGATCGAGCGGAGAGCCTGGCGCGGCCATAACTTCGCGGTTTTGCTCAAGCGCATAGCGCGCTGTGATTAAGGTGCCAGAACGCTCGGCGGCTTCTATGACAACCACACCTAAGCATAGCCCCGATATGATACGATTACGCCGCGGAAAATCTCGCGCGCTCGCGCGATAACCAAGCGGGCTTTCACTAATCAGTGCGCCGCGATGTTGGATTTGCTCATAAAGCTCAGTGTTCTGGCGCGGATAAATATGGTCAATGCCTCCGCCCAAAACGGCTGCCGTACCTGTCTCTAAGCTAGCGTGATGAGCGGAGGCGTCAATGCCGCGCGCAAGGCCCGAAACAATGATATAGCCAGCGTCCCCTAAGTCATGCGCCATGCTTGCGGCGAATTTTAAGCCCAAGGCGGAGCTATTGCGTGAGCCAATAATCGCGATACATTTTTTATGCAAAATCTCACTATGCCCCCAAACAGATATGATAGGTGGGGGCGGGTTTATAGCACGCAGATATTTGGGAAAATCAGGCTCGCAAGCTGCGATGAGTTTTATGCCAAGATTATCACAGGCGTCCATCTCAGCTTCGACTTGAGACAGACTTGGCGGAGAAATGGATTTGCGGCGTATAAGGCTGGGTAAGGCCTCTAAAGCCTGTGTGGCTGTACCGTAGCGTTTAAGCAAATCGCGAAATGCCACAGGCCCAACATTTTGAGTGCGTGTTAGCCGCAACCAATCTCGGCGCTCGTTAAATGAGAGGGTTTGAAGTTTCATTGATCAGGCATCACAAAGACTTAGACTCGCCAATTTTACTCTCTTGGCCTTTAAGCAAGCGACCAATATTCTCGCGGTGACGTATGAAAATCAGAAGCGCCATAAAGGCAGCCATAAAAGCGGCATGTTGACGGCCCAGTAAAATGGCAGTTATTGGCGCAAGCCCTGCGGCCCAGAGCGCGGCTAGCGAGGAATAGCGCGATATAAAGGCAATGATAAGCCATGTTGCCGCTGCGATTAATCCGACAGGCCAAACAAGAGCAAGCAGCGCCCCGAAAAATGTTGCCACGCCTTTGCCGCCTTTGAACTTAAGCCAGATAGGAAAGCAATGGCCTAAAAAGGCGCTGGCGGCGGCGATGAATGAAAATGGTGCGCCGAGAAAATGTCCAACGATAAATCCCGCAAGGCCCGCTTTGCCCGCATCTAATAATAATGTCAGCGCAGCGATGTCTTTGCGGCCCGTCCGCAGCACATTTGTTGCGCCAATATTACCAGAGCCGATAGTGCGTATATCGCCTTGTCCGAAGGCTTTGGCCAATAACAATCCAAAAGGGATTGACCCCATAAGGTAACCCACACTGACCGCGATAAGAGATGAAATTGGATCCATAAATATTTGTGCCGCAAGAGTAGGGCAGTGTCAAAGAAAATTAGGTCTTTCCAGTCTTTTGCAATCAAATATGAGGTCCGAATCTAATTTGAGATATTTATTGAATTTCAGAATTTACTACAGTTATCTCTAGTTATCGCTTTATTATTTTGTAAGAGCATTAAGCCTTGCTTCGGACACAATTCCTGTAAAGTAATACTTTTGTTGCGCAGACAAATGCAAATTTTGTAAAATAGGGTCTGAATTATCAGTCTCATCATTATCAAGTAAAAGTTTTTCAGGACAAGGCCCATCAAAAGGGCCTGTTTCCCAAGTTTTAGACCATTTGATACCGAAAATATTACATTTCTTGTAATGAGTAAAGCTGTGTTGCTCTACGTTTTCATGTGCATTAGGCGTACTATTGCACCATGTTTCTGTTTTACATCCGAATAAAGCCATAGCTGTTCTCCTTTTAAATGCAATTCCTTGCATACTATTTTTTTAGAATCATGCCGTGATAATGGTCACGGGTATGAATGAATGATTTAAGGCTGTGTTTTGAATGGTCTTTAGATCATGTGCTAGAGCGTAAAAACCACAACACTCATTCATGTAAATATACCAAACATTTAAAGAGGAGAATTTTTGGAGGTAGCAGCCTCTATCGAACAGGTGTCTTTCATTGTTTTTTTGCTGTCCTTTTAAACGGTTGATATATAGTGTGTATTTTTCATGTTTATTCACAGCCGTTCATTGTAGCTCGCCTCTAACCATGATAAAAATTAGGTCATCTTTTAGGTCGTGTGATTTGCAACAATGGTAACAGGAAAACATAGGCTTTCGGTCAAGAAGGTAGAGAACGCGAAGAAGTGGGGTTATCTCAGCGATGGTGCTGGCCTTTATCTGAAAGTCCGTAAGTCGGGCGCGAAGTCATGGGCTTACATTTGGACACAAGACAAGAAGCGCAAAGAGATGAGCCTCGGTAGTGCTGCGGGCGCTCAAGCTCTTGATCTGGCAGATGCTCGCAAAGAAGCTGATATTGTTAGAAGCCAAATCAGCGCTGGCATTGACCCCCTTGCAGAGCGGAAGAAAGAAGCGCCTAAGACCTTCCTCCAAGTTGCTGAGATGCTTTTATCAAAGCTGGCCCCGACTTGGAAAAGCCATAAGACTGCCGAGCAATGGCGTAAGTCGCTCTTAAATGACTGTAAGCCTCTCCATGAGTTACAGGTTCAAGCCGTTACAGAAGCTGACTGCCGCAAGGTTGTCATGCCTGTATGGGAAAAGACCCCAGAGACAGGGTTGCGCCTTAGAAGGCGTCTGGAGCGTGTTTTAAGCCATGCTGAGGCTCTTGGCATGAGGGAAGGGCGTAACCCTGCCAGATGGGACGGTCACTTTAAGGAGGCGATGGTTGGGGCGAATAAGATAGAGCGTAAGCATTTTCCCGCCATGCCATATGCTGATATTCCATCCTTTATTCTGCAGCTTCAACAGATTGATAGCATTTCAGCTAGAGCGCTTGAGTTTACAATCCTAACAGCGGCACGATCTAACGAAACCCTTGGGGCTGTATGGTCTGAAATAGACTTTGATAATGCGTTATGGAGTATTCCTGCAAAGCGGATGAAGAATAATCATGAGCATATTGTTCCTCTGACTGATAGGGTTTTGGAGATATTAAGGGCTATGCATGAGATACGACATTCTGATTATGTCTTTCCCGGTAAGCGTCCCAAACGTCCGTTGTCGAATATGTCTATGACTATGCTTATGCGGCGTATGGGGTTTGGCGATTATGTCCCGCATGGCTTTAGAGCATCATTTAGAACGCGGTGCGGGGATAAGACGAATGTATCAAGGGAAGTTGCTGAGGCTGCTTTATCTCATAGGGTAGGGAGTGCTGTAGAGCTTGCTTATTCGCGTGGTGATGCCCTTGAGAAGCGCTGTAAGCTTATGCCGTTATGGTCTGACTATTGCGCTGGTAAAAGCTCTGCATCCGTTGTTCCTTTTCCTCAAAGCTTGAATGCCAGTGAATAGTAATGGATATTGGAGAACATAAAAGATTTGACATAACTAACCCATTGGGTTATATGTAGTCATGCAAACTGTTGCTGAAACAACGCTTTTTACGAAGCAAGCTGCGAAGCTGTTTAATCAAGCAAAAAAGCTGATTTGATTAACTACATTGCGGCTTACGCAGAGTATGGCGACCTTATTCAGGGAACGGGTGGTGTGCGCAAGCTACGAGTACCTGCAAAGGGAAAAGGCAAGCGAGGCGGTGCTAGAGTTATCTTGTATGTTTTCAGTGACGATGCGCCGATTTATGCGCTCTTGGTCTATCCCAAAAACCAAGTCACGGATTTATCGGCAGATGATAAGAAAACGGTCAAGGCATTAGCTAAGGCCATAAAGGACACACAACGGAGCTAGTACAATGGCAACATTTGGTGAAGAATTAAAACAGGCTATGAGTGAAGCCCTGGCTCATGCTCAAGGCAAGGATACGGGTGTTATTGTAAATACTATTGAGGCGGTTGATGTAAGGAGCATCCGAAGCCGTATGGACGTGACGCAAGATGTTATGGCTGCATTTCTTGGTGTAAGTGTTTCTGGTTATCGTAAATGGGAGCAAGGGCAACGTGAACCGAGTGGTGCAGCAAAAACTCTGCTCCGTGTTATGGATAAAGAGCCTCAGGCCGTATTGCGAGCATTGGCTTAGATCATGATCTATTGCGCCGGTATTCAATCAGGCGAGATTGTGAGGCTTCATGGGTGAGGCAAATTATATTCCACTTCTCCATGCAGCGCTAAAACTGCGATACGGCGATGAAGTATTTACGCAAATGAATAATAACAAATATGGCCTTATAAATGGGTTTTATGACTACTGTTATGAGACTGCATCGAAAGATATTGAAATTATCGTAGGCCGTGATGTTGAAGACCAAGAAACATTAGACAATATTGATAATAAATGGGCCTATCAAATTCGGGGCAAGAAAAATTATGAAATTCAAAAAGAGAAGTTAATTGAGACACTGAGGGGTATTTTTGAATGTCTTGCTGATTACAAAGAGCCGCCTATACAGGGCCATGAAGTCTATTCTTGTAAGGACGTAACAATACCGCTTACTTTCATTCGTAAAGCCAAAAGCAAGACACTTGCATTTAATTTGTTTAAGAGGCCTGATAAGCATTTATCCGTCCGCAGCTTAGAAAAACATCGGTTCAAAAGGGTTGATAATCGGGTGGTGGTTGATGGAGAAGAATACACTAAAATTCTAGTGAATTTTAGCGCATTAGCTGACTTGAAGAACGGCAAAATAACTAAGACTACTGCACAACGTGCTAGCAGTATGAAAGTGATAAGTCTTGATGTCATAGGCGAGCTTTTTCAGGTATATGGTCCTATAGGCAATTGTATTGATGGGTGGCACACTAAGGCAGATGTAGGTTCAAAATCGCTAGAAGAATTGCAGAAAAGGGGACACGCTGTTCCAAGCGAGACAAGCATAAAAAATTATGTAAACGAATATTTGGCCGATAATCCTACATATGTAATTCCCGTATCTAGTTAGGGCAAATAAGCTTATTTGCCTTACATAGAATTAGATATGATTAAAAGAAGTGTTGTTCTTAAACATACGGAGTAATACCATGAACGACATTTCTCAAAAACAGGCATATAGCATCAATGAATTCCTAGACGCCGAGATGCTTAATGCTGGTGTGGGTATTGACCATCGATGGGAGAAAAATGATCTAGGCGGTCAGCATAAGCGCTGGTGGCTTAGGGAGGGTCATACCAGCCAAGAAATACCATATCCAAAACGAAAGAAACCGTCAGCGGAGGCAACCGCGACGGCTTCGAGTCCTAATCCAATCAGTGAGAATGGAGGGCTACAGGATGGATAATCAATACACTTCCAATACTCAAAAATCAAGTGACCTTCGCCGCTTACATCCTGATAGACGGCCAGGTGCAATCAAACTTGCATCGAGACAGATTTGCAGGCGTTATGGCGTCAGTGAAGCACATGCTCGTGTAATCGCAAATATGCAGAGGTATGGACATGCCTAAGCATGATTCTAAAGGTAATCCTATCAATAAAGAGGGGCGGTTTTTCGCCCTTCAAAACCACATGATGAACAGTGATGCCTGGGCCTCTTTAACGCCACAAGAGGTCGCAGTATATCTAAGGGTAGCATACAGGCTTAATGGTGCAAATAACGCTCAGATAGCCCTTGGCGTGCGTGATGCGGCCAATGAAGCGAATGTTAGCCGTAACACCGCTGGTAAGGCTCTTAAAAACCTCTGCTCTAAAGGATTTCTTCAACCTATAAATTTAGGGGGATTTAGCACCAATGGAGGAAAGGCGACAACATACGCTTTAACCTGCCTGCCCATTAAGAAAGGTAAGCCAGCAAGCCGTGAATATCAGAACTGGAAACCGTCTTTAAAAAACAAAACCCAGTCGCAAATGGGAGCCACTGCAGTCGTAAATGGGATACCTAAGCCTAAATTGAGGCTTGTAAATTGATTATGCAGTACCCTCATATGCGACTGCAAAGCCTTTTTTTCAATATTGCAGTGCCCTCATTTGCGACACTTATGATATACCATAGGGGGAGGCCTGTTAAAGAGCCTAGCTCACACCAGGAGGGTGAAATGCAGGAAACAGATATTCAAGGTTTAGAGTGTTTACCAGCGGCGGAGTCTTGTCGAAGAATTGATTTTGAAACATCACAAATCAACCCGGGGATTGTTCCAAACACGTGGTTCTTAACAGTCACAGGAGTCAAGCCTTGGGTAAATATGTAAGTTTACCTTCAACCGCTAATTTATATTGAAAAGCCAGATTATTGAGGAATCGAAGTTGTAGGGTGTTTACGAGGTATAGGGTTGCCAGCAGAGGCTCCATACTCAACCATTATTGAATTGTCAGGAATCATAGGCAATAAGGGCATCGAGGTAATTGGTGCTAATAGATCAGTAAAACACGACATCTAAATACATAATTGATAAAGCAAACATAGTCCTTTATTCCGAGTAATCAGAGCTAAACGAACTATGTTAAATGAGCAACAAACCGTCAAAACGTACCTTCTGACGTGATCAGATAATCACTATTTCAACCCTCGCTGTCATAGCTTTGGTTACAGTCCTCTTTATGAGACAAGCTATATGGGCACTCATGTCAATTATAGCCGCAGCTTTTGCAGCGCGCTTCTATGCGCTCGGCTCCGTCCATATCTAAATATTTACTCAAATGGTTACTGTGTTTACACAAGATTTGCAGTTCAGAAGTTGTGACTAATGATAGGCTTGCTTGTGTTCTTACGATTAGA
>CALFUN010000037.1 GCA_937929915.1 uncultured Caulobacterales bacterium
AGCGAGAGGTGATCAAGGCCCGGGCCATAAAATTCAACGAATTTACCCACCACGCCTTTTTTGCGGAGCATTTCAACAACGCGCAGAACAAGGTCAGTCGCCGTCGCGCCTTCGGGCAGCTTACCTTTAAGCTCAAAGCCGACAACTTCAGGAATGAGCATAGAGATAGGCTGGCCGAGCATGGCGGCTTCGGCTTCGATACCGCCCACACCCCATCCGAGGACTGATAAGCCGTTAATCATGGTGGTGTGCGAGTCCGTGCCGACAAGTGTATCCGGGAAAGCATATGTTTTGCCGTCAGCTGTTTTCGTCCAAACCGTCTGGGCGAGGTTCTCAAGGTTGACTTGGTGACAGATGCCTGTTCCGGGCGGTACAACAGCAAAATTATCAAATGCTTCTTGGCCCCATTTGAGGAAATCATAACGCTCGCCATTACGCTCATATTCGCGTTCGACATTTTTCTTAAAGGCTGTCTTCGTACCGTAATAATCCACCATAACAGAATGGTCGATAATCAAATGGACAGGGGTGAGCGGGTTAATTGCATCTGCAGAGCCGCCAAGATTCACCATGGCATCTCGCATGGCAGCCAGATCAACAACGGCAGGCACGCCTGTAAAATCTTGCATCAAAACCCGCGCTGGACGGTAAGCAATTTCATGGGTTGATGTTTTAGGTCCGAGCCAATCTGCGATAGCTTGTATATCTTCTTTTTTGACAGTTTTGCCATCTTCGTGGCGTAGCAAATTTTCCAGTAAGACTTTGAGGGAGCGCGGCAGCTTTGAAATGCCTGTCAGGCCGTTTGCCTCAGCTTCGCCTAAATCATAATATGTATATGTTCCGCCGCGAACCGTAATCTCGCGCTCGCATTTAAAACTGTCTAAAGATGCCATATAATCCTCGCCTATAAGCCGTGTCTGTCTAGTTACAGCGGCTTATAGCAGGGAAAGCATGATTTTCAATCCGTGATTGGCCCGCTCACACAAGATTGTGCAAAAGCGCGCCATGCGTAATCGCATAGACGTTTTCCTGCTAGGCGGTTGGTCAAGTAATCCATCAAATATTGCTGACTTTCCGTAAACGGCTCGAAGATGCCAACATTATGGGCTGCGCGTAGCTGATAGAAATGCATTTTTTCAGCACTTTCGGCAATATCCCAATTTGTATCGTTATTGATCGCAGCAATAACGGCATTTACACGCATATATTTTGTCATATCTTTCGCTGACACAAGCATCCCACACAGCTAAACCTTCATCTTGTTTAGCTAATGTGCAGTCAAGGAGCTTATGTCCAATGACAAGCATATCTGTGGTTAACATTTTATTATAATATAGGTGTTTTTAGCGAAGCCGCGCATAAGCTTCATGATTTAAAGTTAACAAAGGTAAATAAGTTTTCGAAAAAAATTCATAAGAGCTTAAAGTTCATTATATAGACGGTGCGCAAAGATATTGTGGGGGTATCACGTGGAACATTGGAATCATATATTAACGCTGCTGAGTTTCTCAATTATTATTGACGACAGGGTTTATAAGGAAGAAGTCGATTGCTTTGTAGAGCAGGCTTTAAAGGTCAGAGAACGGCTTAATCCAGACATGTTATTTTCGAAAAAAATGGCATTTGATTGGTTTGTCGCACATCGTGATGAAAAACAAAAACAATTAAAGTCAGATAAACGTGAATTATATATTCTTGAACCCATAATCGCCTTATCTAATATGAAGGGTAAAGATCATATTTTAGCGGCAATGAGCGAAATTTCGCACTCCGACGGCGAATATCATGATAAAGAACTGGATCTCATTGCTTTGGCCAGAGCGCAATGGGGATTATAGCCAGTCTTTGATACCCATTATTTATGGCTTAATAAAGTGCCATGTTTTTGAATAAATGGGAGCTGGGTTACTGTGAAGAGTAAAGTGAGCGGTAAGAATCCAAATACTTTAAAGCTTGCCCAAAAATCTTCAGAAAAATTCCGCCAAATAACTTCGTTCAAAACCGCCATAGCAAAGAAAAATACACCCCAACGAATAGCTAATATATTCCAATGTTTGTCGCCCATTTCAAATGCGCTGCCCATCATCATTTTGAGAACGTTCTTTTTAAGAAAGACACCGCCAATCACAGCAATCCCAAACAAGATATTGATGATGGTGGGTTTGATGAAGAATATGGCTTTATTATCAAAAGCAATCGCCAGCCCTGCTGTCAGGACAATAATCGCTGTGGCAAAGATCAACATACCCGATACAGTTTTATGTTTTAGCCAAGATAGAGTTAAAGCGGCCACCGCTGCGATGGCAAAAATACCTGCGGCCCATAACATAGCCTCATCAGGGTTTTGGCGTTTGAAATATTGAAAGGCCGCAAAGAAAATCAAGAGCGGACCGAAATCGAGCCAGACATTATTGGGTTTTTTACTCGGAGAAGAATTTGGGGGCGAAGGTATATTTGTCATGTCATGCCAAGTGTAACAAAACTAAGCCAAAGGCAAGGGCTATCGCCAGTGCAATGCGCCGTGCGCCGAAACTTTCTTTGAGCCAAAACGCGGCAATAATTGCGCCAAAGACAATGCTCAATTCACGCATAGCGGCTAGACCCGCTATCGGAGCAAGAGAAAAGGCCAGTAAGGCTGATCCGTAGCAAATTAGGTTAAGTATAGCCGCGAGTGATCCGCGCATAGCCTTACCGCTCAGTCCGTTTATTATATTTTGGCCGCGCAGCATAAAGATAATCACCCATATGCCAATGCCGTCTAAGACAAAGAACCAGAATATATATCCCATTTTACCCGTTAAAACGGACCGTGATAATATTTCAGATAAGCGAATGCCTTTGGCGTCTATAACTGTGTAAAGCGCGGTTAATATTCCGCAGAATACGGCCAAGCCGAGCGCGAATTTAATATTGGTATTCAATGGCGGCGCTGTGATGTGTTTGTGTGGCCACGCAAAGCCAAATAAAGTTAAAACCGTTATGGCCATACCGCCCCATTGCAGCGGCGTGAGCGGCTCTTTTAAGATAATGAGCGCAAAGCCTGCCGCAAGAGCAGGGGCAATTCCGCGCATAATGGGGTAGACAAGCGACATATCTGCACGGTTATAGGCGCCAATCTGCGCAAGTTGATAAGCAAAATGCAAAACTGCACCCAAACATAGCCACACCCAAACGGATGGCGGCGGAACGGGGACAAAGATAAGAGCTGGGAGTAAAATAAGCGCGCTTAACCCGCCCATAATGCCGCGAAATAAAAGGCGGTCATCTGCGCGTTTCATCATCGCGCCAATCATGGCATTGGTCAGTGCAGAGATGAGGATAAGACCAATGGCGATTGGCATTGCGCCTATCATATTAGCCTCATTATGCTGTGAAAATTTTAGGCGTGTAAAAAATAGGCATAAGCGGGATTATCACTTTCGCGCGCCATGGGGTAGCCCGTTTTAGCAAGACTATCTTCAAGCGCGTCAATATCCCCCTTTGGAACATGAAACCCGCAAAGTACATGCCCTTCGGCGCTGCCATGATTGCGGTAATGGAACACAGAAATATTCCAGCGCGCATCTAAGGTTTCTAAAAATTGTGTGAGCGCACCTGGGCGTTCGGGAAACTCAAATCGGTACAGCACTTCGGGAATATCTTCGCTTGCGCGCCCGCCAACCATATGGCGTAAATGCCGTTTGGCAAGACGGTCTTCGGACAAATCTGTTACGGTAATCCCTTGCGCGTCCATAGCTGTAACCACGGCTGTGCGCTCTTGCATATCTTGTGTTTTAATACCGACAAGTACATGGGCATTTTGGGTGTTAGCAAAGCGGTAATTAAATTCACTCACAGCCCGATTCCCAAGCGCTTTGACGAAATTTAAAAACGCGCCGGCTTGTTCAGGAATGGTTGCGGCAAAGAGCATTTCTTCGCCTGCGCCCAGTTCTGCGCGTTCAACAATATGGCCGATACGGTCAAAATTCACATTAGCGCCTGATAGTGTCACAACTAAATCACCTTGCGGGGCATGACCATCTTTGATGTGGCGAATGACACTTGCGAGGGCCAAAGCGCCTGCAGGTTCGACAACTGTGCGTGTGGCTTCGAAAATATCTTTAACCGCCGCGCATATTTCGTCATTGGTGACGGTTAAGCACTCATCAACAATCTGCTGGCAAATCTCGAATGTGTTTTGGCCGATAATCCGCACGGCCACACCATCTGCAAAACCGTCCACGCGCTGTAAGGGCGTTGGTCTTCCTGCATCCATCGCTGTTTTTAACGTTGCAGCCCCCACAGGTTCCGCCGCAAATATTTTTACATTGGGCGCGGCGTCTTTAACCCAAGTGCCAATCCCAGAGATAAGCCCGCCGCCGCCAGTGCAGACATATATTGCGCTTGGCGTGCGCGGCATTTGTTCGAGGATTTCTTTACCGACAGTGCCTTGTCCGGCGATGACATCAATTTCGTCAAAAGGGTGAATAAATACAGCGCCGCTATCTTTGGCGTAAGCTATAGCAGCTTCGCAAGCTTCGTCGTAACTATCCCCGATCAGGCGAGTTTTGGCCCCGCGCGCATGAACGGCATCCACCTTAATCATAGGGGTTGTTACAGGCATAAATATAAGCGCTTCTGTGTTGTAATATTGCGCTGCTGCTGCAATGCCTTGGGCGTGATTCCCTGCACTCGCCGCGCAGACACCGCGGGCCTTTTCTGCGTCGGTTAATCCCGCAATGCGGTTTGCCGCTCCGCGAATTTTAAAACTAAAGACATCTTGTAAATCTTCACGTTTTAGCCAGATATTACGTCCTAATTGCTTTGAAAGTTTTGGCGCAAATTCGCAAGGTGTACGTTTGGCAAGACCATAAACATCAGCCGCATCAATGCGGGCTTTAAGATCGTTAAGATTGATGGACATAATTCGCTATCCAATCGCCCGTTTGCGACGTTGATAATCTCCCGCCTAAATCACCTGTGACATGTTGGCCGTCCAGAGCTGCGGCCACGGCATCTTCAATGGCTTGGGCTTCAGCGGGCAAGCCCAAAGATAGGCGCAACATCCATGCGGCTGATAAAATCATCGCTAGCGGATTGGCTATACCTTGCCCTGCAATATCAGGCGCGCTGCCGTGAATAGGTTCATACATGCCGATAGTTCCGTCTGATATAGAGGCCGACGGAACAACCCCCATGGATCCTGATAGAACAGACGCTTCATCTGTGAGGATGTCTCCAAACATATTTTCTGTTAGAATAACATCAAAATCTTGCGCGCGTGTGAGCATGTGCATAGTCATGGCGTCAATGAGTAAATGTTCTAGCTCGACGCTCGGATAGCTTGCGGCGACTTTCATAACGGTTTGCCGCCAAAGCCGCGAGGTTTCCAGCACGTTGGATTTATCTACTGAGGTGACTTTTTTGCGCCGCGTTATCGCAAGCTCAAATGCCTTAATCGCGATGCGCTCTATTTCAATCTCGCTATAGCGGCATTCATCATAAGCGCCGAGAGTGTCACGACCTTTTGCGCCAAAATAAATCCCGCCCGTTAATTCGCGCATAACAATAAAATCTGTCCCTTCAAGCCGCTCTCGCTTAAGCGGCGCATGATCAATAAGCGCAGGATATGGCTTGCAGGGGCGGATATTGGCATAGAGGTTCAAGCGCTTGCGCAAAGGTAACAATGCGCCAAGCTCTGGACGATCAGCGCCCTTTAAATGATCCCATTTCGGCCCGCCAACTGCGCCAAGCAAGATAGCTCCCGTTTTTTGGCAAGACGCAAATGTATCATCGGGTAAAGGTTTAAGCCCTGCATCAATCGCTGCTCCGCCAATTAAATATTGTGCCGGTTTTAAATCATGCCCATATTTTTCCGCGATAGCTTGCAGAACAGTCATTGCGACTGCGCCAACTTCTGGGCCGACCCCGTCGCCGGGAAGATAGGTGAAATTAATTGCGCTCATAACGGGCCTCGAATGTATCTAAGGCATCTGACTGACCTTGTAGGTAGCCCATCTCATCTATGCCCTGCATTAAGCAATGCCGAGAAAAGGCGTCTATTTCAAATTTATAAGTCCCGCCATTTTTCGGCAGGCGCACCTCGCAGCTTTCTAAATCGACAGTGACCTCTTCGCTGGGATGATCGAGTAGCCATTGGTGAGCAGCCTTATCAATGACAATCGGAAGCAATCCATTTTTAAGTGAGTTGCCGCGAAAAATATCTGCAATCTCAGAACTCATCACAACACGAAACCCGTAATCCGTTAATGCCCAAGGCGCATGTTCGCGCGAAGACCCGCAGCCAAAATTATGACCGCCGATCAGAATTTGGCAATCTTTAGCGGCAAGACTATTTAATTCATGATCTGTTTCTGTTCCATCATCATTATAGCGCCAGTCATGAAAGAGATGTTTGCCAAGGCCAGTTTTGGTTGTCATTGTCAAAAACCGCGCAGGCATGATCTGATCTGTATCAATATTGCTTGCAGGTAGCACAAGCGTTTTCGATGTGATTTGTGTGATAGGCTTAAAGCTCATGCCGGACTCCCTAGATTGGGTTTGCAAGGAATTGGGGGAGCCATAACAGACCTAGGGTCGGTAATGATGCCTGTAATAGCAGAGGCGGCCGCCGTTTCAGGAGAAGCTAAAACGGTACGTACGCCCGGCCCTTGGCGGCCTGCGAAATTCCGGTTAGATGTTGAAATAATTAATTCTCCCGGCGCGCCAATATCACCGTTCATGCCCAGACACATAGAGCATCCCGGCTCTCGCCATTGCGCGCCCGCTTTGAGGAAAACTTCATGTAAGCCTTCGGCTTCAGCTTCAGCTTTAATGGTTTCAGACCCTGCAACAACAATAGCTGTGACAGATTGCGCGATGCTTTGCCCGCGTAAAATATTTGCTGCCGCGCGTAAATCTTCCATGCGCGAATTGGTACAAGAGCCAATAAAGACGCGGTTGATTTTTGTGCCAGACATTGCTGTTCCGCTTGTGACTTGCATATAGTCTAATGCGGATTTATCCGCGGCCGTATCTGCAGGCGGGATGAGACTATCAATAGCGATCGCCATGCCGGGATGGGTACCATATGTAACCATCGGGCGAATATCTTCGGCGGCCATGATAACGGTTTTATCAAATTTTGCGCCTTTATCTGTTTGCAAAGAGAGCCAATCTTTACAAGCCGCATTGAAATCTTTGGGCGTATATTTACGCCCTTTTAGATAATCAAATGTCGTTTGATCTGGCGCAATCATACCGCAGCGCGCACCTGCTTCAATCGACATATTGCAGACTGTCATACGGCCATCCATACTCATATCTTCAAAAACATTACCGCGATATTCCAGCGCGTAACCTGTCCCGCCGCCAATCCCGATTTTGGCAATAATAGCTAGGATAATATCTTTGGGCGTGACGCCATGCCCCAAGGTGCCGTTAATCTCAATCGCCATGGTTTTAGGTTTGCGCATGAGAATAGATTGATTGGCCAGTACATGCCCAACTTGTGTTGTCCCAATTCCAAAGGCAATCGCGCCAAATGCGCCATGCGTGCTGGTATGACTATCCCCGCAAACAATGGTCATGCCAGGCTGTGTCGCGCCCAATTCGGGGCTCATGACATGAACAATACCGCGATGCGGACTATCCCAGCCATGAGTTTCAATGCCGTGCGTTTTGGCATTTGTCAGTAAGGTTTCGACCTGCCGCTCCGCTTGCGGCGTCACATAGGGCCGTGATCCATCAGGACTTATTAAAGTTGGTGTTGAATGGTCAATCGTTGCTAAAGTGCGGTCAGGGCGGCGCACAGAAAGGCCGCGTTCTTTTAGAACGCTAAAAGCTTGCGGGCTTGTGACTTCATGGATCAAGTGCAGACCGATATAGAGCGTTGCGGGATGCTCGGGCGTTTCAGGGATAACAACATGCCGGTCCCAGACTTTATCAAAGAGTGTTTTTGCCATATTATGCCCCACCTTTAATGCTGCGCTGCGATAGAGGCTTGCCGTACGGCCCGGCGTTCAATGCGGTTAATGACATCCAGATAGGCTTTGGCTGCGGCCAATATAGTATCTGTGCTTGTCCCGAAACCTTGATATGTTTCAAATTCTGTACAGACGCGCACGGTAGCTTCGGCCATGGCATCTTTACCGCCAGAAACAGATTGTGCTGAAAAATGCTCTAATTTGAGTTTACAATTTGCGGCTAAAGAAATGGCCTCAAAAACAGCATTTACAGGCCCGCCCGATTCAGACACAGCCTCTTTTGTCTCGCCATTTTCATGCGATAAGCTAACCGTAGCTTCGGGACTGCGGCCATCATCTGAACCTGCGCTGACATAAAGGCTGTCAAGTTTCCACGGCCCTTGCGTGCCGACAGCCTCGCCAAGAATGAGGGCTTCAAGGTCAGCATCAAAAATTTCGCGCTTCTCATCGGCAAGCTTTTTAAACTCAATAAATACAGATTGTAATTGATTGTCTTTGAGCGTGAAACCGAGTTTTTCCGCGCGTACCTTTAATGCGGCGCGGCCTGAATGTTTACCAAGGATAATATTGTCTTCGGAAATCCCTATATCTTCGGGTTTCATAATTTCGTAAGTTTCGCGGTTTGCTAAAACACCGTGTTGGTGAATACCGCTCTCATGTGCAAAGGCATTTTTGCCAATGATAGCTTTATTGCGCGGAACAGGATTGCCTGTGATGGTCGCAAGTAATTTTGACGCGGCATAAATCTGCTGCGTGTTAATGTTCAAACTGGCGTTAAAGAAATCTTCTCGGGTTTTCAGCGCCATAATAACTTCTTCAATCGCGCTATTACCCGCGCGCTCGCCAATGCCGTTCAGCGCGCCTTCAATTTGCCGCGCCCCGCCGCGCACCGCTGCGAGAGAGTTAGCCACCGCCAGTCCTAAATCATTATGACAATGAGTGGAGAGGGTGATTTTATCTGCGTTTTTTAATCCTGATAAAAATTCAAATAAATTCTGAATTTCTTCGGGCGTTGTATAGCCGACTGTATCGGGAATATTAATTGTTGTCGCGCCCGCTTCAATCGCGGCTTCGACAACTTGCGCCAGATAATCACGTTCCGTGCGAATAGCATCTTCGGCTGAAAATTCGACATCATCGGTATATTCAAGAGCAAGCTTTATCCCAGCGATAGCGCGGTCAATGATTTCAGTTTTATCCATTTTTAATTTAAATTCGCGGTGCAGCGGAGAGGTTGCGATAAATGTATGGATACGCTGTTTTTTAGCGGGCGCAATCGCGCGGCCAGAGGCGTGAATATCGCCTTCATTGCAGCGTGATAGCGAGCAAATCACAGCGCTATCAATATGCTCGGCGATGCCTTTTATAGCGTCAAAATCCCCTGGCGAGGCGGCGGCAAAGCCAGCCTCTATGATGTCTGCGCCCATATCCGCGATTTTTTCGGCCATGCGCAGCTTTTGTCCCGCCGTCATAGAAAAACCCGGCGCTTGCTCGCCGTCGCGCAAAGTTGTGTCAAATATTGTTATATGGTGTGTCATGTCTATCTCATTTCATGTTAAATTTAGGAAATGAGGGTGCGCCGTTAGGCCCGTTCCGCTCTTTTACGTCGCCCCACCATTTCGGCTGAGACGACGTTGTAAAGTCGCTCTAATTGCTTGCATAATGTATCGAGATTATTTGGCCCGCCTGTATCTTCGATATGGACAAGCAGGTCAAAATCGCCGTCCACGCGCTGCGTACAATGCACATCACGGTAATCATAACCGCGCCGCTCTATCGTGCCAAGCGCGCGGATAAGCGTACCGCTCACATCATGGAGGACGACTTTGAGCTTACCGTTAACACCCGAAGGCTCGAAAGTTTTATCGCGTTGAAGTTGGGTCATTCGAAAATCTCTTCGGAATCTTGGCTGCGCTCAAATTGAGCCGGCCATATTATTGCGAGTGATAAAACGGAAATGAGGAGCACCTTCATAAATATGACTCTCAACGCATTTAGATTGCCAGATGCGATCTGAGTCAAATCTACGAGAAAATTTAATGCTAAAACAATTATAGAAATGATTGCTAAAATTTTGAACAGTGTTTCTTGAGCAGGGCTAGTCAGAAGGTCAATTCTTTGAACTTGACTGGCGATCCAGACTCCTATCAATGGAACAGATAAACCTATTCCAAAAGAATTCAGTTGCTGAAAGATGTTGAAACCAAATTGATTTCGAAGCGAAATAACAGAATACACAAAAACTGCAAATGTTATAAAAATGCAGGCGAAAGATGTGGTCAGTATAAGCTTCCGCAAAAATTTTGAACTTTTAGTCATCCCTACCGCTCCATCATATCGGCATTGCTGCGCCCAGGCGGAACTAATGGCCAGACATTTTCATTCGGGTCAATTTTAACATGCATGAGGATTGGGCCTTGAGCGGCTAATAAGCGGTCTATGCCTGCATCAACCTCATCGCGCGTATTGACTGTGAAAGCATCAATTTGAAACGCTCTTGCGACTTTGGCAAAATCAGGATTATCACTCAGATTCGTTTCAGAATAATTTTTATCAAAAAACACTTCCTGCCATTGACGCACCATGCCGAGCGCGGAATTATCGAGCAGGACGATTTTTAGCGCAATGTCGTAGCGAAACAATGTCGCTAATTCTTGGATGTTCATCATAATCGACCCATCGCCCGATACTGTAATCACAGTGCGCTCTGGCGCGCCAAGCTTTGCGCCCAGACCTGCGGGCAAACCAAAGCCCATTGTACCAAGTCCGCCAGAAGTTATATGATCTTTAGGGTCGTCAAAATAACAATGCTGCGCCACCCACATTTGGTGCTGACCAACATCGCAGGTAAAAATTGCACTATCATCCGCGCGGCGTGAAAGATCATGCAATAGCTTGGGTGCATAGACAAAATCACCGGGGGCATCATAATCCCATTCATGTTCTGCGCGGCGATCATAACAAAGCTGTGTCCACGCTGAAATATCTTTGCGTATCTGGCCGTTTTTAAAAGGATCAAGCGCGGCGAGGTTTTTTTTCAAGCTTCCGTCTAGCCCAACATTAACGCGGCGAAGTTTATTAATCTCGGCAATGTCAATGTCCATATGAATGACTTTGGCGTGAGGGGCAAAGGTATCGAGCTTGCCCGTAGCGCGGTCATCAAAACGTGCGCCTGCGACGATTAATAAATCACAATCTTGCACGGCATAATTGGCGGCCTTTAAGCCATGCATACCCAGCATGCCGAGATAATTTGGATGATCGGACGGCATCGCGCCAAGGCCTTTTAACGTACTCACGACAGGGATTTTTGTACGGTCTACAAGTTCTCGTAATTCTGTAACGCCGTCACCTTGGGCAATGCCGCCGCCAATATAAAAGAGCGGCTTATTCGCATTGCGGATTAAAGCTTCGGCGGCAGCAATATCTTGGGCTTGGCCCATTTCAGGTTTGACTTTGGGATAGGGGCGCCAGCGGTGACGCTCGCGGGTCAAAGCATTGGCGACATCTTTGGGCAGGTCAATCAACACTGGGCCGGGCCGTCCTTCGGCGGCGATGAAATAGGCTTCAGCAATCATGCCTGGAATATCAGCTGGGTCGCGCACAATATAGCTATGCTTGACGATTGGCAGAGTTATACCGAAAATATCAACTTCTTGAAATCCGTCCGTTCCCATAAGGTCAGAGGTAACTTGGCCGGTGACAAAGACAACGGGAACACTATCCAAATAAGCGTCCGCGATGGCGGTAACAAGATTTGTAGCACCCGGCCCAGACGTTGCAAAACACGTACCCGTTCTGCCCGTTGCGCGCGCATAGCCAATAGCGGCCATGCCGCAACCTTGCTCATGGCGGCAAAGGATATGATTAAGCTCTGGAATCTTAGGCAGAACATCATAGACAGGCATGATCGCGCCGCCGGGATAACCAAAAATCATATCCACGCCTTGAGCTGCAATGGATTCGAGCAAAAGTCTCGCGCCAGATTTTGGTTCGCGATTGGCTAGGATTTCCGTTTGTTGACGATCAAATTGTGTCGCGGTTGTCATGGCTCTTGACCTTGGTGTCTTAAGATATAAGTGAAGCCCATATGAAATGGGCGAAGTATATTCGATTTAATTTTTGTCTTTATCAATAATTTTATTTGCAGAAATCCATGGCATCATTTCACGTAATTTGCCGCCAATTTGTTCGATTTGATGGGCTTCCATATTACGGCGACGAGCTGTCATGCTTGGATAACCCAGCGCGCCTTCTTGGATGAAGCTTTTGGCGTAATCTCCATTTTGGATATTGCGTAAAGCCGTGCGCATGGCTTCGCGGGAGCTATCATTGATAACGGCTTCGCCCGTGACATATTCGCCATATTCGGCATTATTGGAAATGGAGTAATTCATATTGGCAATGCCGCCCTCATAGATCAAATCGACAATAAGTTTGGTTTCGTGCAAACATTCAAAATAGGCCAATTCTGGCGGATAGCCAGCCTCGGTTAACGTTTCAAAACCCATCTTAATTAATTCAACAATGCCGCCGCAAAGTACGGCTTGTTCGCCAAATAAATCTGTCTCGGTTTCATCTTTAAAGGTCGTATGAATGATCGCAGTGCGTCCCCCGCCAATAGCTGAGGCATAGGATTTCGCCAGTTCAAGCGCAAAGCCGCCATTCGCGTCTTGAGCAATCGCAATGAGGTCAGGAATCCCGCGGCCATTTTCAAATTCATTACGAACCGTATGGCCCGGCGCTTTGGGCGCTATCATGATGACATCAAGATCGCGGCGCGGCGCGATTTGGCCGTAATGAATAGCAAAGCCGTGACCAAAGGCAAGGGCGGCGCCTTCTTTGATATTGGGTTCAATATCTTCGCGGTAGATTTTGGCTTGTAGCTCATCAGGCGTGAGTACCATGACAATATCCGCGCCTTTAACAGCATCGGCTGTGGCTTTAACGTCCAGACCATCGGCGATGACTTTTTTATTGGTTGCGCTATCTGGGCGCAGACCGACAACCACATGAACTCCGCTATCTTTGAGATTAAGCGCATGGGCGCGGCCCTGTGAGCCATAGCCCAGAATGGCGACTTTCTTTTTCTTGATGATCGAGAGATCGCAATCTTTATCATAATAAATATCGAGAGAAGACATGGAGGGGTTCCTTACGTATCAAATGGGAATGAGGTCACTGCCCCTTTTGAGGCACTGCCAACTAATTTAGCAAATTTGGCATAAGCGCCATTGGGGTATTTGGGTTTAGGCGGCGTCCAATGTTTCGCGCGCGCTTTTAGGTCTGCATCAACATTAATGGTGCGGGCTTCAACGTCGATTGTAATGATGTCACCCTCTTTGACAAAGGCAATCGGCCCGCCATGAGCCGCTTCGGGGGCGACATGGCCAATGACAAAACCATAGCTCGCGCCAGAGAAACGTCCATCCGTAATAAGAGCGACATGGTCAGCGAGGTTTTGTCCAACAAGCGCGGCTGTGACGCCCAGCATTTCGCGCATGCCGGGGCCGCCGCAGGGGCCTTCATTGCGGATAATGACAACGTCACCTTTTTTGATGCCATTATTTTGCACAACATCAAAACAGGCTTCTTCGGATTCAAATATACGGGCCGTGCCTTTAAAAAATAGCGCGCCATGTCCCGCCAGTTTTACAACGCAGCCTTCAGGCGCCATATCGCCATATAAAATACCGTAACCACCGCGAGATTTCACAGGGTCAGAGAAGGTGCGAACAACATTTTGGCCTTCGGTTTCTTGAGTATCCACAATTTCTTCAAAAAGGGAGCGGCCCGTTACGGTTGGGTTATCCTTTATGCGCCTGTCCTCAATAAGGCGTTTGCCGATTAGGCCAGAGCCGCCAGCGGCATAAAGATCATAAGCCATATATTTCCCGCCCGGTTTTAAATCTCCAATCACAGGCGTTGTTCGGGAAATGACATCAAAAGCATCAATGTCAAAATCTTGAATTTGGGCTTCGCTAGCAATGGCTAATAAATGCAAGATCGCATTTGTAGACGCGGCTGTGGCAGACAGGGCAATAGCTGCGTTCATTAAAGCTGTTTTTGTGATGATGCCGCGCGGAAGACGGTTTTTATT
Organism: uncultured Caulobacterales bacterium; assembly: GCA_937929915.1. Taxonomy (GTDB): domain Bacteria; phylum Pseudomonadota; class Alphaproteobacteria; order Caulobacterales; family Maricaulaceae; genus Litorimonas. The sequence continues at coordinate 14,065 of CALFUN010000037.1, forward strand.
GACGCAATCGACAACAAGCTGTCCAGCTTTATAGGCGGCGTCATTTTTGGCTGCGTCTACTGCAGGTATGTCATTGGCGCCCATCGGCGATAGGCCCAGAAATGTCATAGCCATAGCCATAGAATTTGCGGTGAATTGTCCCCCGCAAGCCCCCGCGCCGGGGCAGGCGGCTTTTTCAATATCTTTTAATTCTTCAGCGTCGATAATGCCAGCCGCGCAAGCGCCGACAGCTTCGAAAACGTCTTGGACGGATAGGTCTTGGCCTTTATGATGTCCAGGCATGATAGAGCCGCCATATAGCACCACACCGGGGATATTCATCCGCGCAAGCGCCATGCCCGCTGCGGGAATTGTTTTATCGCATGCGCATAAGATAATAACGCCGTCAAGGCTGTGGCCTTGGACAGCCAGCTCTATTGAATCGGTAATGACTTCGCGGCTCATCAGGCTCGCGCGCATGCCTTCACTGCCCATAGTAATGCCGTCATTCACCGCGATGGAATTAAAATCAACAGGCGTGCCGCCTGCCGCGCGAATGCCGGCACGTACGGGCACAGCCAACTTATCCAAATTCATATTGCATGGCCCCATATTAGTCCATGTGTTGAAGACAGCGATAATCGGCCCGTCAAAATTAGCATCGTCCATACCCGTGGCACGTAACATTGCACGCGCGGCGGCGCGGCTTGGGCCTTTGACAATCGCATCGCTGCGTTTGGAGGGTTTATGAGGTCTATGAGATGTTGTCATGATTTGAGTATTTATACGCCTATTTAAATTTTGCCAAAAAAAAACCCGCTCAATATAGAGCGGGTAGCTTGGGTTTTAATTTACCTACATCCCGCTCATTATCCTGCCCATGATGAGCACCACAAAAGAAACCACAGATAGCAGTCCTAAACCCAATAAAGCCGTATCAACGCCTAGAGTAGGCGCTGCAATTTTGACCTTTATGTCAGAGCTTTTGAGTATGGGATGCATAATCTTCCGTTTAAGTTTATGTTGCCATATCGAGTCTTTTCAAAACACTCAAGCGAAAAATTTGCGCAAACCTTAGATTTACTCCGTATGATAAGGTCAAATATTGCGCTTATTGTTGAGTTTTCGTCAAAGCATGCTGTAAATCTGCGATAAGATCTACTTCTGCTTCAATTCCAACGGATAAACGTAAAAGACTTTCTGAAATACCAGCTTTGGCCCGCGCATCAGCTGCCATACCGCGATGGGTCATGGTCGATGGCTGGCAAATGAGACTTTCAACCCCGCCAAGACTGGCCGCGAGGCGGAATAATTTTGTCTGGCTGGCGAGTTTTGATGCTGCGTCTTTAGAACCCGCTAGTTCAAACGATAACATCGCGCCTGGGCCAGATTGCTGGGCTTTCATCAATTTATATCCCGGGTCAGATTTCAGCCCTGGATAATAAACCTTTGAGACAGATTTATGTTTTTTCAAAAATTTAGCGATGGCGATTGCATTGGCTTCTTGTCTATCCATGCGCAGGGATAATGTCCGCAGCCCGCGCAATGTTTGGTAAGCATCAAAGGGCGCAGCTGTGACGCCCGCGCAATTTGCCCACCAGTCTAAGCGTTCATGATGGGTTTCCGATTTTGTAATAACCGCCCCGCCAACCACATCACTGTGGCCGTTGAGATATTTAGTTGTTGAATGCACAGATATATCACAGCCTAATTGCAAAGGCTGCATACGCATAGGTGATAAGAATGTGTTATCAGCAACACTGATTGCCCCTCTTGCCTTGGCCGCGCGAGCTATAGCTTTCACATCTACAAGGCGCATAAGCGGATTGGACGGCGTTTCTATGAAAACCATAGCGGGGTTTTCAGCCAAAGCTGCGTTCAATGCGGCTGTGTCAGATTGGTCAATAAATTTGACACGAATACGTCCTTGCTCGGCGCGGTGGGTCAGTAGGCGATGCGTGCCGCCATAACAATCATGCGGAGCTATAATTAAATCATCGGCTTTGATAAGGTTCAGACATAGATCAATCGCGCTCATGCCTGATGAGGTGATGACACCGCCAAACCCGCCCTCTAGCTCGGCCAAAGCTTGCGCAAGACCTGTGCGGTTTGGGTTATTGCTGCGGCCATAATCATAAAGACCTTTTTCATCAACACTCGGCCATAGATAGGTTGAAGACATATAAAGGGGCGGCGCGATAGAGCCATAAGCGGGATCCGCGCCGATTTGCGCTTGGACAATTTGAGTTTTTTTATCAGTCATTTTCAATTTGTTTCTTATGCTTTTTTGAGTTTAGCCCAGCCCTTCACAAAACTTTGCCAAACGCGGCGCCATAGCGTCATATTCTTTGAGGAACGCATCATGGCCGTAAAGGGAGGTGAATGTAAATAGTTCGCTAGGCCCGCCAAGACGGTCGCGCAGTTCTCGCATATCGGGCAGCGGGGCGAGCTGGTCTGAAATGGCGCTCATGAGCAAAGTCGGCGTTGTAATCGCTTCGGGTTCGATGCGGTGTAAATCTATCGACTCGGACAAGGCCAGAAATCTTTGTGCATCCATATTGGCCGCAAAGACATCACCGCGCGAACCAAGATAATCGCAAATATCAAATTTTGCAGGATTGGCGCTTGTTTCTTCAAGTGTGAATCTATCGGCAAATTCCTCTGGCGTGCGGTAGGTTGTCATGGCGAGTTCTCGGGCCAGCTTCAATCCTGCTTCTGGCCTGCCGGCCTCTATACCTAACCTGACAACACGTCTTTGGATGCCGCGCCATCCAACGCCAATCGGATAAGGGCGGTGCGCTGCGCCAATTACGCAAAGCCGGGCAACGGCTTCGGGGTGGTTTTGTGCAAAAGCGAGCGCGCTCATGCCGCCATAAGATGAGCCAATAATGGCAGAGATTTTATCAATGCCTTGCGCGTCTAAAAGCGCTTTTAATCGCCTGGCTTGATCGGATGTTGTGATGGCTTCGGGGCAATGAGAGCTGCCAAGATTTGGGGCGAAATCAATACCTATGACATGAAAGCGGCTTAAATCTATCGCTCCGCCTTCATGCACAAGCCGCGACCACCATCCGCGCCCATTATTTCGCGGTGTTATCTCTTGCGCATCCGCGACAAAGCGCGATGCGGAAATGCCGCCCATTATGACAATGACAGGCCCGTTAATATTGCCGTAGCTACGGCCCATGACAATATCATCTTTTAGCGTACAGCCACGGGCAAGCTCATATGTGCCAAGGTTAAACTCAATGTCACGCGCCATATGGCTCTACTCCATAGCTTCAAATCTGCGAGGAAGCGGCGCGGCGCGGAAACGGCGTCGTGTCATCTTCCAACCCGTCTTATGGGTTGCAGGATTTGGCACCTTCTGTTTGTGTTAACAAGGTTGCCCCAGCATATCACGATGACTCGTATCGGGCCTGTCCCTAAGCTGGTCTTGATGATGGCAGCTCTATGCTAGAAAGTGTGCGTTGCGTCAATTAGGAAAATTTAGCTATCCTGTGTACGAAAAAGCCAGACAATCCCCATAAATAAGCCTTTCATACGCGGTAAAATCATCAAGCATAATGCGGTCGCTAAAACCATTAAAACGGATATTTGCAACCAATTTGGCCAACCCGACCCGAAAATAAAAAAATGATAAATCGGTATGATGATATGCGCGGCTAATGTCATAGCCGCCCAAGCGGGGCCAAGCTCTGCGCGTATATTATGCCAATCTTGCCCGCAAGATGGACAGGTTTTGATGGGTTTTAGATAGCTTGTGAATAAAGGGGCATTCCCGCATTTCGGACAATTTAATTTTAAACCATTTTTCAGATGTGGCCATTTCTTTCGCGGCATATTATCTATTGGTTGGTGCGTCATAACTGCCCCATACATTACCCAGAGCGAAAAGCAATTCGCGATTGGTCACAATGGCTCACATCTTTGATAGAAACGAAGCCTTCAAATTCGCCTAAACTTATTCGCCGATTGACATCGTAAAATCTCGCGCCTAGTGACCCGTTCTGGAATATCGTAAGATATTTTGTTGGAAGTTAAGGTGATCCTCATGCCCGTCCCAGTGATTGTATTAAATTTTGGCCATAGCGTCTTGCGCTCGCTTGATGATTATACACGGGCTGCGTCAGAGATTTATCGGCATTACCGTCAGGGTCAAAATGTTGTTGCGGTGACATCGGCACAAGGCGACCAGACGGATATATTAGAAGCCGAAGCCCGCCAAATCGGGCCTGAGGGGCTCGCGAAAAACTTACCAGAGCTTATCCAACTTGGAGAGCGCCGTTCGGCGGCCCTGCTTGCATTAGCTCTTGAGCGTATTGGTGCGCCAGCTTTTGTAAGGCAGGCCCGCGATTTGGGATTAACCGCAGAAGGTAATTTTACGGATGCGAAATTGACAGGGTTAAATACCGCCCAGCTTGAAGAAGATTTAAAAAATCACGATATTGTTGTCATGCCAGGTTTTGTCGGAATTGGTAAAAATGATCGGGCGGTTTTGCTTGGTCAAGGCGGGGCGGATTTGACGGCTTTATTTGTTGCCAACCAATTAGGTGTTGAGGCGGTTTTGCTAAAAGATGTGAACGGGATTTATGAGCGCGACCCCAAACAAGCTGGCCCAAAGCCAATGCGCTATGCGCAGATTTCTTGGGATGATGCGGCGCAAAAAGCGGCGCCCTTAATTGCTCCCAAAGCGCTTGGCTTTGCCCGCAAACATGAAGTGCGTTTTCGCGTGGGGATGCCTGGCGTGCCAAAATATACATCTGTTGGGCCAAAGACGGGCGAGCTTGGGGAAAGCCCGAAGATTAAAAAGCTGCGTGTTGCGATGTTAGGCTGCGGTGTCGTTGGCGGGGGTGTCTTTCGCCAAATTCAAGCCAATCCAGAGAGCTTTGATCTGGTAAAAATTATGGTACGCCAGAAAGATAAATATATCGACCAAGGCTATCCGCCTGAAATTTTGACAACAGAGTTCAGCGATGTTTTGGCCAGCCAACCTGATATTTTTATAGATGTATCTGGCCCGATTGAACCAGCATTAGGTTTTACGCGTGATATGATTACGCGCGGCGTGCATGTTGTCAGCGCCAATAAGCAAGCGATTGCGGCAGGCGGGCAAGAATTAATTCATTTTGCCAAAGCTACAAACACGCAACTACTTTTTTCGAGCGCGGCAGGCGGAGGCATGCCTGTGTTGGAAATGTGCTTGCGCGAAAAGGGACGTATCAGCCGCGTTGAAGCTTTGCTAAACGGCACAACAAATTATATGCTTGATGAAATTGGCGCAGGTAAAACTTACGCAGAGGCGTTAAAAGAGGCGCAAGAGAAAGGCTTTGCCGAAGCTGATCCGACATCGGATGTTGGCGGCGCAGATGCTGCGGCGAAAATTCGGTTAATCGCACTCCTTGCTTTTGAAGAAAATTTAAACTTGGCAGATATTCCGCGCGATACAATCGAAGACTTTGCGCCTCAAACTCCGCCTAAAGGCGCCATGAAACGTGTGGCAAATCTCTGGGAAGACCGGAATGGGTTTTTTGCGACTCTGGAGTTAAAAGATCTGAGCTTAAATAATTTTCTCGCGCAGGCCGAAGGCGAAGAAGCGCATGCGATCTTCCGTTTTAACGATGGGGATGAATATCGTATTCGCGGAAAAGGTGCGGGGCGTTGGCCGACGGCTGAATCTGTCATGGCGGATTTATTTGATATTTCGGCGTTATATATTCATTAAACCTACTTAGGAGTCTGTGCGTTTATGACACTGAATAATGTCTCCAATAAGGCGCCCATCATTGTCTGGTTTCGCCGTGATTTAAGGCTGACAGATAACCCTGCTTTGCACGCGGCTGTGCAAACAAGCCGCCCGCTTATTTTGGTCTATATCCAAGAAACGGATTCTGGCCGTGAAAATGGCGCAGCGAAAAATGTTTGGTTGCATCACAGCCTTAGCTCGCTTTCAAATGACATAAAGGCACGCGGCGGAACTTTGATTTTGCGAAGCGGCCAAGCGAGTAATGTGTTAGATGACCTTATTAAAGTATCAGGGGCTAAATCTGTCTATTGGAATCGCCGTTATACGGAAGCTGGCCGCGATATAGATGCGCGCTTGAAGTCAGATTTTAAAGCGCGCGGGTTAGATGTACAGTCTTTCAATGCCAATCTATTAACAGAGCCGTGGGACATAAAAACAAAAACAGGCGGGTTTTACAAAGTTTTCACACCATATTGGCGAGCTGTGCGGGCACAAGTTAAAGTCAAAGATATTCTGCCAACGCCCAATAAATTAATGGGCTCTCCAATGTCATCACTGGAATTAAGTGATTTAAAACTGCGTCCGCAAGCCCTTAGCTGGGGTCAAGACATCATGCAAAGCTGGCAGGCTGGGGAAGACAATGCACGGGTAAGATTGCAGGAATTTCTTGATAATGCCGTTGAAGATTATGATGAGCAGCGCAATATCCCTGCCAATGAAAGCGGGACATCAAAACTATCGCCTTATCTTGCCCATGGCGAGATTTCGCCGCGGCAAGTCTGGCATATGGCACAGGATAGCGGCAAAAATGTTGATAAATTTCTGTCTGAAATTGGCTGGCGAGAATTTTCATATGTATTGCTCTATCATGTCCCGAAATTAGCCACTGAGAATTTTAAATCAGATTTTGATGCCTTTGAGTGGGATATAGACGAACTGGCTTTGGCGCGGTGGCAATGCGGGCAAACGGGTTATCCTTTTGTAGATGCAGGCATGAGAGAGCTGTGGCAAACAGGCTGGCAGCATAATCGTGTGCGCATGGTCTGTGCCAGTTTTTTGATTAAGCATTTGCTGCAAGATTGGCGTATGGGTGAGGCGTGGTATTGGGACACATTGCTCGAAGCTGACCCTGCGTCAAATGCCGCAAGCTGGCAATGGGTTGCAGGAAGCGGGGCGGATGCCTCACCTTATTTTCGTATTTTCAATCCTTTTAGTCAGGGTGAAAAATTCGATCCAGAGGGCGAATATGTGCGTAAATATGTGCCAGAACTCGCAAAACTGCCGAAAAAATATATTCACCGCCCATGGGAGGCGCCCGCCAATATTTTGGAATATGCAGGCGTCACATTAGGCCAAACTTACCCTAAGCCCATTGTCGATCATAAAATGGCACGAGAGCGCGCGCTGGCGGCTTATAAGGCTACCAGAAATTAACAGTGTATAACTGTTTTGTGATTGGTAAATAGAAGGCGGCTGAAAGATTATATATCTATGAAATATTTATCTGCAATTTTGACGATGGGTCTAGCCTCGCTATTGGTGACTGCGTGTTCACAAACCACGCCGCAGGCCGATATTGGCTATGAAACAGGCCCGTCGGCGACTGTACAAAGTGTTGCGCAAAGGGCGTATGTTGATACGCGCTCTGATGGTTTATCCACGGCCATATTTGCGGGTGGTTGTTTTTGGTGTACCGAATCTGATTTTGAGAAAATTCCCGGCGTTGTTGAAGCTATATCAGGCTATACGGGCGGGGGTGTTGATAATCCGAATTACAAACAAGTGAGCTATACTGAAACAGGGCATTTTGAAGCGGTTAAAGTTATTTTCGATCCTGATAAGGTGAGTTACCGTGAACTGGTAGATCGTTTCTGGATGACGATTGACCCAACCGATAATCGCGGCCAATTTTGTGATAAAGGCTCAAGTTACCGCTCGGCTGTATTTGCAACACCAGAGCAGCTAGCGCAGGCGCAAGCGTCTAAATCTGAAGCTGTTAAAAATAAGCCCTTTTCGCAAGATTTTGTCACGCCCGTTTTGGCGGCTAAAACTTTTTATGACGCTGAAGATTATCATCAAGATTATTATAAAACAAATAGCTTCCATTATAAAAGATACCGCAATGGATGCGGCCGAGATCGGCGCCTTGCGCAGCTTTGGGGAACAAAGCGGTAAATCCTTATGGCCGAGCGGGCGGGTTATATCCGTAAGCTGCCCAAGTTTTCATTTTGCGCCGCTTGCCGCCGCCCAAATCAATCTCAATAGGTGCTAATGGCTCCAGGCGCTCAAAATCTTGTTGTAAATATGCAAGTATGTTTCCGGAATAATTAATTAATAATATTGGGTCTTGGCCTTGCTGAGTAAAAGGGTGAGTGAGCTCTGCATGATGCTGGGGCGTTTGGGTTTTACGCCATATATATATGGGCGCCGTTTTCGGCAGGCCGTAATAATTGACATCATAAAACATAATTCTGTGGTCTAAAAGAATAGAGTCAAAATTACGGCCTTCATGCCCTTGCGCAAATCGTGTTTCAATCGCTTGAACGGTTTGCGGCCAAGCGCGTAAGCGCTTAACAGAATTGGCAATACCAAGACGGTTCACAAGGTGCGGCGAAAGAGACACAATCAATAGAAAACTACAAAACAGACTTTGCGCCAATAATCCACGATTTAACCAGTTTTTATATTTCGGTATTTGCAAGGCTGCGGCCCCTAACAAAATCGCGGCACTTGGATAGGCGCTCACGGCCCAATTTGCATTGGCGCGCGATAGAAAAGCTTGCACAGAAATGATGATCAAAGGGGTGAGAGCAAAACAGGTTAAACATAATAATAAAGACGGTGTTGCCGTTTGTGTTGAGGCCGCTGCGCTAGATTGTATGGTTTGGGAATTGTGTGACATTATGCGCCATAATATTAGAAGTAATAGAATAAATGGCACAGGGCCAAAGACACCAAATTGATCTCTAAAAAACGCTAAAAATTCGAATGGATGAAAAAATGATGTCTTGCCATCAAGGCTTGTATTGGAAGCCGTATGGGTGATGGTGGCAAAATCATTTACGCTATTCCACCATATATTTGGCGCAAGGATAGCTGCGGCTAAAACCACTATGCTGATGCCTTTAAGGCCGAGTAAGGCTTTGCGCGTTGGACTATCAAAGATAATGGCTAGTATGAGCGGGGGGATGAAAAACATCATGGCATATTTTGACATCATGCCAAAGCCAAGGGCGAGGCCAAGAAGCGCAGCCAGTCGCCAAGTGGGGGTCAGCCGTAAAGAGACCCACCCATATAGGCCCAAGGCCCAGAAAAATAGTAAGGGCACGTCCGTGCTGACAATCATTGAGGACACCCATATAGCAGGCATGAGAATATAAACCGCACACGCCCAAAACCCCGCACGCGGGCTAAAGGCTTTTCGGCCTGCTAAAAAAATCAAATAGGCTGTAGCACTATGCAGGAGCGGCGAGCCTAATCTAACCGCCCATTCGGCATCACCGAAAAGGGCTGTTGTTGCGGCGATCATCCACGCGACCATAGGTGGTTTGGAGAAATACCCCCAATCCAAATCCTGCGCCCATGCCCAATATTGGGCTTCATCGCCATGTAAATTATAAGGCGAGAGCCATAATGTAACTAAGCGAATAGACAGCAGACCTAAGACAAGCCATAAGACGCGGTTACGATATAAGATCGAATTTTGGACGCTGTGTGTCATGCTGTGTCTATGGCGCGAAGCGGCCATAAAATAAACCAAATTCCCAAATCATAACGCTTTAGTTAGAAAATCACGCCAAGAAGGTTTTATGGCACATGCGCTTATATTTGATTCTGGGGTTGGGGGATTATCCGTTGTCGAAGAAATTCGGCGAAGATGTCCGAATCTGCGATTGTCCTATGTCGCGGATGATGCGTTTCGGCCTTATGGCGAAAAAGCGGAACTCGCCTTGCGAGCGCGTCTGCCGAGACTTTTATCTGAGCTAACATATATGCTCGATCCTGATATTGTCGTGATGGCTTGTAATACCGCCTCGACGACAGCTTTGGCCGATATTCGTGCAGTTTTATCTATACCTGTTATCGGCGTTGTTCCTGCCATTAAACCTGCCGCGGCCCATTCACGCACAAAAACCATTGGTGTATTAGGCACGCCCGGGACAGTGAAACGGCAATATGTTGACCGCCTCATTCAAGACTTTGCCAGTGATTGCCACGTGATTTTGCAAGGCTCTGTCAACCTTGTCGACCAAGCAGAGGCGAAATTATCTGGAGAGCCTGTTAATATGGATGTGATTAAAGGCGAAATTAGCCCGATGTTTGCCAGCAAGCACGGTATGGACGTGGATGCCGTTGTTTTGGCCTGTACGCATTTTCCGCTTTTGCGTGATGAACTTAAGGCATGTGTTACACAGTCTGTAAAATGGATTGATAGCGGCGCAGCGATCGCAAAACGGGTTGAAACTCTATTGGCGCAAGTGCTGCCAAAGGGCGTCAGGCGGCTGCGTCCGCCGCGCGAAGATACGGTATTTTTAATTGGGCCAGACACACATGCCGCGCGTCAGCAGGCATTTATGCGATTTGGCTTTAAAACTGTGATTGGGCTTTTGCCAGATTCGCGCTAGCAAAAGGCTGGGTTAATGCCCAAAAAAATGCTTATAAGCCATATAAAGTGCAATGAGCGCGCCAAAACTCACAATCGTGAAAACCGCGAAATGCTCTTTCATCCATTGCTCGGCTTGTTGACCCAAGAGCCGTACAATACCAGCAACTGCCAAATAGCGTAATGTGCGCGAGAGCGTGCTGGCGGCAACAAATACGCCAAAACTAATAGGCACCGCCCCGCTCATAATTGTTATGACTTTATAAGGGAAAGGTGTAAACCCTGCGCCGAAAACCCATAAGCCACTATGTTTATTGACGCTATCTCGGAAAATCTCCATGCTGTCCGTTTTACCCAGCATATTGAGCAAAGGGCCTGCGATCGTCTCAAAGAACATTAAGCCAATAAAATATCCAAATATACCGCCGAGGACTGAAAATAAGCTCGACCAAAGTGCAAGACGCCACCATTTTTCAGGGCTAGCCTGCACCATAGGCATGAGCATGATGTCGACAGGAATAGGAAAAAAAGAGCTTTCCGCAAAGGACAGGCCGCATAGTAGCGGAAAAGCGCGCGGGTGCCGCGCAAGCGCTTTAGTATTTTCATACCAACGATCTAAAAATGCAAGACGGCCTTTCATGGCGTGGGCCTATCTGTAAATTATGCGAAAAACAAGATGATTATGTGTGCAGATAATGGCCTTTAGCAGGACTTTCTAAGAGATTGGTGAAATCAACTATAGTCTTTTGAAACCTCCTGCTTTATAGAGCTGAAATCTTCGATGCGGGTGTGGCGGAATTGGTAGACGCGCGGGATTCAAAATCCCGTTCCATTGGAGTGTCGGTTCGATTCCGACCACCCGTACCAAAGAGTTGCAGTCTTGCGTTTGTTAATGTTATCAACAACTTAGCAGGTTAAGCGCTTTTTTCAATAAGATACTAAAATTTTCATCGAAAAACTTAAGTGCGGATTAAATGCAAAAGCTAACCTAAAACAATAATCGAGGGTAATTGTTTCAGTGGTTTGATAGCTAATTCGCAGTCAAAGTTACTGTTTCAGTCCCACCCGTGGCAACAGATACTTTTTTCATAAGCGTACCGCCTTCATTAAACACCTTTCCAATGTCCCAAGTCACTTTAGCTATGATGTAGTAATCTCCAGATGGTAGGTCTTTATACTCAAACTCTCCATTTGCATTGCAAACCGTCTTCTTGACGGACTTATAGAAATCTGGTTCGTCTGGATTAAACTTCCACGCGCGGCGAGGGCCAAACAGATGACCGCTTGCTTCACTCCCATAGATGAAACGCATTCGTTCTGCCGCATAGGAACTATAGGGCAAAAGCTGAACTTCATAGCCAGCACAAGTTTTCACTGCACCACCCTTAGTTCGCAAGAACGCTGAACCTTCTAGCGTTCCAGTTCCTGCACCATCAAACCAAGCAACATCCGTTTTAGAAAATTTAGACGATATTGGCACGTCAGTTGGTGGCACTGTTGCACATCCTGTCATCATCAATGCACCCACAATCATATATGCTTTCATAAAACTCTCCTTGTTAAGCAATAATAAGAAGATTCTACTCACAATATACTTATTAAGTATACACTAAAATGATATATATTCCATTTTTCTCGCATGACCAAAACGCGTGTGACTCGAAAAGGAAATATCTGCGGGGCCAATGTCAAAGCCATCCGTAAGAAGATGGGCATGGCACAGGCTGACCTAGCCGCTGCCCTCTGCGTGGAACATGGGTATAATTTTGTTCAGAGCGATATTTCAGAAATTGAGCAAAACTATAGAGGCGTAAAAGACCATGAACTTAAAGCGCTGGCTGCTGTATTAGAGACTACAGCAGACGCTTTGCTTGCTTAACCCTTACGAAGGTACCCACCTATTTTTCTAAGAAAGGTATATAACGACCTAGGAGTGTCTGAAACTGGTTCTGTGACAGTTTCAGAAAAAAATACTATTTCAAAGTTTCAAAGAAATTTACCCCCGTTTCGCGTGGGAAAATCTAGTTGACTTCAATGCCTCACCTACTAAACCTTGAGCTGAGTGTTATATTGGGGACTATTATGGCGGCGATGAAAAAAGAACGTGATATTCTTCTTCTCAAACTCAAGGCGCAAACAAGCCCCAAAAATATACCTGACAACTCCCCAATCCTGACGTTGAACGAATTGATGGACATTTTGGAAACCGTCTACAAATCAGGTAAACACTACGCACTATTTAGCGCTAATGGATTTATGCCAACCCCCGGTAAAATGAACTTAAAAACAATAGGTGAGGTGGCGGGCGCACCTATAACGGATAATATAGTCTTTATATCTGACTTTTGGAGGAACGAAGGTAAAACGGAGTATCGGTTGCTGATAAAACGTGGGAATCCAGACGCCGCCAATCCATCATTTACAAATATTGAAAAAAATACAACAAGAAGCGTCGCCCCCAGTGAGGGCGAAACCAACGGACAATCGTCACATTTGGTTGTATCCTTAGATACCAGCCACAAAAGTATCGATGGATACAGAGCTGCTTTGGAGGTGATTGTCGGAATATCTAGAAGTTTAGTTATGCCGTACATCAACGGTCTAATCTATGAGGCAACAAAACAAGACCCACGTTTCTCTTACCAAAAGCAGGTGAAAAATGAAAAGGTAGATATGACCTATAGGCCTTCTATCGGCCACTCTTCTAGTCCGTCAGGTTCCTTAGAGGCTGATCTAAAGAAGGGATATCTGTCTTCTGTCGAATTTATAGATAATAAGGTTACTGGTGCGACTGGCCCCGATACTGACCCTGCCATTAAGCACGTTTCAAAACGGCTGCGTTTTCATTTAAAGCCCGTCGACAACCATGAAAGGGCTCAAGAAATCATCCGAAAACTCAACAGGAAAGCTCGTGAACAAGAATTCGACTATATTCGCGTAAGTATGAAAGACAATGAGCAAGAGAAATATGTCTCCACCCGTTTCAAGACTGAGGAGGGGGATGCATTAGATAAACTCTATAGTAGAGCTGAGACTGTCAATGGTTTCTCACAAGACCTCAATTCATGCTATGATAAAGTTCATGGAGAATTAGCCGAAGCTATGATGTTACTTATCAACTCCCCCCAGAAGTGGTAAAATGCTTTCTTGGATAAGATATCTGCTGCAACCGTTGGCGTATCTTAAGATACGCTATGGAGAAGGCACTAAGTCCAAACTGTTTTTGGATGTATTTGCACCATTAATTTTGACGGTAATTTTGTATCTTCTCAGTTTTTTAATTAACAAGGATCTGCCAGAAATAACCACAGAGATTATAGACGAAATTCTAAAATTTTTGACTTTTGCATTTCCCTTTTACGTAGCTTCATTGACTGCGGTATCGACTTTCTCAAGCAAGTCTCTTGAAAAGGTTTTTGGCTCAAAGGAAAAAGATCAAGCGACTCTAAAAAGCTGGAGCAATGATAATCAAAGATGGGAAAAAGAACCCCTAACACGAAGGAAGTATACATCTTATATGTTTGGCTACCTATCAGTAGTGACTTTAATTTTAATATTCATCTTAGTTTTCGACAAATTTTTCAAAATTTCGAACTTTCAAACATTTTTACCTTCAGAAGTAATTCCTTGGATGATAAATACCGTGAACTTTTTGTTCTGGGCCGTTATTTTGAATATTGTTTTCGTTACCCTCATGGCGTTGAAGTTCTTAATTAGTAGTGTTGCCGAAGGTCACGAGAAGGACACTACCTCTTAGTCTACTACCTACCTATTCGGGGCGATGTTATTGATTGTATAATTTTTGTTTATGGTATTTTTTTTGTAAATTTTGGAGAGGAAAGAGCCGCAACAAGTGCGACTCCAAATTTAACTGAAGCTGTCAGTTAGTTCCTATACATATATGCTGGATACTGACTACGGTATTGCTGCCATACTAGTTTAGCTGCAGAAAACATAGCTTCCGACCTCAAGATAAAGTGTGAATAAAGATAGTCCTCTAATTCTTCCCAGTTTCGAGCGTCGGGAAGATTAGGGTCAACTTTTGCACTGGCTGTGAAGTCACCTTGCCTTGAGTCGGTTATCCGTCGCTTTTGGATATACTCACGAAAGTCAATTAAGGGTTTATGTGATTTACTCATAGATAAACTCCTTTCTCAAAAGAGAAGTTAGGAATTTTGAACCTGAGCTTTTGCTTCCACTGGGGCTGTTTGTAAGTTCGAGTTTCAATGAGTTGCTCAATCAGCGACTGGCACTGTGACTGTGACCCGACATCTTGCGTTGGGCATTCGATTTTAAGCCATTCTTGGTAAACTTCCCAACCAGGTTTTTGGTCGAGCCAAGCCATTACATTAGCGATGGGATAATAGACCTTATTCTGCCGCCAAGTTCCTCTTGGTGTAGGTTTTGGCCCCTTGTCTCGAATATCCCAATTTGCAAGCGTTTGAAGGTGAACGCCAATGGCTCTTGAAAGCTGCAATCGTGACACAACCTGCCATGGGAACGGTTTGGTAATTCCGTATAGCTCTTCAAGTCTGTCTAAAAAGTCCTTAGGTGCTAGGATCGCTTGAACGTGAGCCACAGTATTTTTATGTTTTCTGGTAGTCATATTATATCTCCATATTTGATCCAGTGCTGTTTGTTGAGTTTAGTACAGTAGTAGCAAGCGTGCCCGCCCGCGTGGTAAGTCCACACGAACGGGTGCTTGAGTTTACCTGTTAAACTCTTCTCTAATCGCCTCAGACTCCGCCTGAGACCATTTTTCCTGATTTCTGATAATCCATAGCGAATGCCTAACGCCCTTCACCATACGTTGTCCTAGCGAGGACTTTCCCATTTGCTTGAGCGTATCGGTAACATTCCTAGTCTCACGAGAACGCGCACTTACATTTGGACACATAGAAAGGTGCAAATCTATTTCAGCACTGCTCACAATGTCTTTGTGAAACGGCTGCAATCCCGACTCAATCAAATCTGTGAGCGCCGCACGAATAGGCGTGAAGCTCCGATGTATAAGATTGTCCTTAGCATCCGTCATGGGCGGCGCGGCGTTGGGATTAAAACCACTCAAGTCATGCTCGTGCATGAGGTAGTGCATGAAGGCTGGACCTTCAGCCTCACTCGCGGCAAAGAGCGCATCGTAATATTCAGACGACTGCTTGGCAGCCTCTGAATGTACAACATGCCATCGGCGGTCATCTTCACTCAAATTGATACATTTTTTGAAGTTACTAAATGCAAGGAACGCTAGCGGCGTTTTTGCCTCAAACCTTGGAATACACTTCTCATTACACATGATGGTTGCCTCGCTAATAAGGGGCTTCATCATATTCTCAGTTTCCAAGTGTTTAGCGGCCATAAGCTCTTCAATGATGATGAGTTCCTTGTTCACGAACACAGAGTTGAACTCGCTTCGAAGGTGGCTTGTCTCGGCTATGCCTACATTCTGAGAGCCAAGCATGAACTTGAATAGGCTACCAAAGAACGATTTCCCAATGCCCTGTCCGCCTGTCAGCAACAGAACGTGCTTTAATTTCAAGCTGGGGCGCTGGAACTTGCAAGCGAGATAGTTATACCAATGCCTACGCTGTTCAGCGTCAACAATGACGAATTCGAAGTGCTTCGCGATGGTTGACCAATCGCCTTTTACAGGAACTACATCGCTACTCTTCCAAAGGTTCAGATAAACATCTTCGCCTTGGTGAATAAATTTTGCCCTACCAGCAAGATACGTTGTGCCTCTCACCTTACAAGAATACTGACATAGGTTGAAGTCTGTGGTAGGTTTTCTGAAAGCGTGACTCATGTGTTTCACGCCAAAGCTTTTGTCTGATAGTGCGGCCATGATTACGCCCCCACTTCAAAATATTGATTTGTGGTTAAGCAATAGACATACTGACTGATAACTTTTGCTAATTCAGACTGAATGAAGCCTAAACCAATAGGGGAAGTTAAACTTCCTGTTTGTCTGATAGGACAAGATTTACAGCCTGAAAAAGCCAATGTGTCCGCAATATATTTGCATGTCGTTGGCCCCGAAGACTCAGACAAAGCATGAGTTATTTTGCGTTCGGTTTCGTCAAAGTCATAATCCGAGTATCCCTCTGATATTTGGTGACAAACCGCCCTCCCATCTTCGCAACGACTGGCAATCGTCAAGGTGTGATACCAAATCGGCTCCTCCAGCGTTTCGGAGTTATCAACGCTGTCTTTAACGAATGGACAGCCCTCATAGATAGGGTCAAATTTAGCGAGACCGTCCGAAGGCTTTTCGTTCTTTTTAGCTTTGAAATTTTGACGTGGTTTTGCCGCCTTTGTCTCTGGCTTTGGTATGAACTCGCACAATTCTGCAAAACTATATGTCTCATCAGACTGTCTGACAATTTCAACGAGCTTGGGAGTATCGCCTTTATTGTTGTAAGAGCCGGGCATCCGACCAACACGCGCAAGGTCTTGGCAGCTATCGTAAATGTAGCCGAGTTTCTTACCTTCCGACTGAACTATGCTTGTAAAACCCTTTGTCAAAGCTTCGGCATTTTGCCGACTTTCATCATCCGTTATAGAGTAGCCGCCTTCTACAATATAATATGCGTGAATGCCGCCCCCTGTCGCAACAATGTAGTTTGGTGGTGGGAGCATAGTGCCATCAAGAAAATCAATTAGTTCTTGAGTCGTTTTAGGGTTGTTTGGTTTCTTATCATTCCGACCATCCAAGTCTAAGAATACAGCAGATAGTTCGCTAACTTCTTTATTCGTCGCTCTTTGCGATGAAGATTTTGGTGTTTTGGTCGGGTTAATACTAAAGAAAACATTCTTGCCCGTTTGGGCTGTTGCTTCTTCGTACTGGCTTTGACGCTGATTGCGCTTGTACCAAGTCGTTTCTTTATCTGGTAACGTCCAAGTATTCGTATAACCAGTAGTCTTTCCTGTATTCAATTTGTTCAAAAATTGAAGGCTCATATTGAGTCCTCCTGCTATTGCCTAGTTATGCTCTGGCTAGAGCGCATTCATCCTTCAGGCAGTTGGTTAACCTTCCACCCAGATCACCAGTCATGGAAAGCGATGCTAGCTTTCGATTCGGTGATTAATTTCCTCAAAGCCTTGTGAAAGACTGTCAGAATTTCTTTGATTTTGTGAGTTTCTGTGAGCGTGTGTTTTTTACTTTTTCTTATGTATGGAATAAGGCCATAAGGCTTAATACCAGTAACGAGAGTCTAACCGCATACTATTTCAAATCAAGAACTTTCTGCGTTGATAAAAATTTGTGCGTATGTCACGTCATCAAGTATTAGAAACAACTTCATGCCTGATTAGTTTTGAAACAAGTTTTGGGTAGCTTTCAAGCACGTCCTCTAAGAACATTTCGACAAGAGCTATACAACTCGCAACCTCCAATGCTTTTGCTTGAGAAAACTGAAAGCCCAAGACCTCAGAAAGGTGCCCCTGTATGTTTTGAGGGCTTTCGAGTAATCCACTCTGTCATTATAGCATCCATCTTTTCGAGGTATTAAAAGTAACCCTATTCTGAATTTAAGCAAGCAACAGCATCTGCTTTATGTCCTGCTGATAAATGAGCATATCGCAATGTCATCTCATATGAGCTGTGCCCAAGAAGCTCTCGAACGGTATTCAAGTCTATCCCTGCCATAGCTAGCCTTGATGCAAAGTGATGGCGCATATCGTGCCAGCGAAAATTTGAAATATTTGCTTCTTTGACTAAGCTTGCCCAAGCACTTTTAACGTCCTTAAATGGTTTGTTGTCATTCTTATGAAAAACATACTTTTGTGACTCAATGCCAGCGCCAAAGAGATTTTTGAAAGTTTCAAGCGCTTCGGTATTTAGAGGAATGTGTCTAAACTTACGTGATTTTGCATTCTCGGCGGTAATAGAAACTTGTTTCAATTCAAAATCCACATGCTCCCACTTTAATGAGAACAGTTCGCCTCGTCTCATGCCAGTGTTCAATGATATAAGAACCATTGGCATCAAATGATCTTTGAAAGGATAGTAGGACAGGTTTTTAGAGCTTATTACGCTCTCTCTTTCCTTTAAACTAAGCCTTAATCGCACTTCTTCGTCTGAAGTTAAGTACCGAACCCTCAAAGATTTAGCAGTCTTAATTTTCTTCATCTTTGCGATGGGGTTTGGGGAATGTATACCCCACTCGTCGGCTTTGGATAAAGCAGCTCTAAGATATGCAAAGCATTTATTGGCGGTATGAGGTGAATTCCCGTTAGCTATCTTCCTCAAACGCCACTTATCAACTGAAAGAGGTGTGATTTCCGTGAAACGAAATTTGGAAAAATGCCCGCATTCCGCAAGTAGTCGATTTCTTGTGTCTTTCGGATTCTTATGATTAACATCTACCCATGGAAAATAATGAAGCTTTAGGAATTCCTCGAATTTTTCAATTCGCGCGGCCTCTTGCTTTGGCTTTCGTGGGTCTTTGCCCGAATGGAAGTCAGAAAAGACCTTTAGAGCTTTTGTGTGAGCGTCTTTTACAGATAGCGATGGAAATACTCCTAGCCTAACCCTCGCTCCTCGTTTGTACTGGCAATAATAGGTTTTCTTTCCAGTTGGTTGAACTCGAACTACCAATCCGACTAATTTTGTGTCGCGTAGCTCGTATGGCGTTTCTCTAGGCTTTGCTTTTTCGATTGTGTTGTTTGTTAGCCTGACTTGCATTGTCGCATCCTTAAGTGCAACGTAAGTGCAAAACTTCTAGGAACAGGTAGTCAAAATGGTCAAACGAAACACGTTTCGTCGCCAAAACAGCCTGAAAACCGTAAGTTTATTAGGACGAAGCGGGATTCAAAATCCCGTTCCATTGGAGTGTCGGTTCGATTCCGACCACCCGTACCATTAAATAATTTATATGAACATAAATAGATAAGACGCCTTGTCTGTGATAGGGTGTGATGGTCAGATTATTTTGAAAAACAGGTAATGCCGCTGGCAATAAAGATGGGCTGCGGTCTTGACCGTTTCGGCGGAACTGACCACATAGTCTTTATGGCTCAACTTGATTTACAAATTATTCCCGTCACGCCCTTTGCGCAAAATTGTAGCTTGCTTTACGATAAAGACAGCCGCGAGGCTGTGCTGATTGATCCGGGCGGCGAGGCGGAGCGCTTGCAATCTGTTTTGAAAGACTTAGATGTGACGCTGAAGGAAATCTGGCTCACACACGGACATCTTGACCATGCAGGCGGAGCGCAAGAGCTGCGAGACACATTCGGCGTATCTGTGATTGGCCCGCATAAAGATGATCAGTTTTGGATGGATGATATTGAATTGCATTGGGCCAATTATGGCCATGCAGGTATGGGCCGAAATGTTGTGCCTGACCGTTATCTGGAAGATGGAGATGTGCTGGAATTAGCAGGGGTTCATTTCACGGTCGCACATACGCCGGGCCATACACCCGGTCATGTTGTGATATATAATCAAAAGATGAAAATTGCATTTGTCGGTGATGTGTTGTTTCGCGGCTCCATTGGCCGCACAGATTTCCCAAAAAGTAAGCATCAGGATTTACTTAACTCGATCACACAAAAGCTCTGGCCATTAGGCGATGATATGCGCTTTATACCCGGACATGGCCCGATGAGTAGTTTTGGACAAGAGCGTAAAGATAATGCCTTTGTTGCCGATCATATTATTGGGACGGCAGGGCCAAATACTACAGGTGTTGCGTAATGACGCTGTGTTTAATCTGTGTCTAAGGTAAGGCCATCTAAAGATATGCCTTGTTTTTCGAGTTGAGATTTAATTTGCGCATTACTGTCAAAGCTGCGCAGAATATTAAATAATTCTCCGACGACATTAATATTAAATTCGAAAGGTTGGCCGTTCAGAACTTTGGAGTTGGAGCCATGAAATATAGTGCCAAGCTCTACGTCTCCGTCCAATGCGCCGTTCACTTTAACCGATAATTCTTTATATTTAAATTCGCGCAATGTATCTCTCGCCAGCGAGCTATAACGGGCCTGATCTTTTGTGCGAAGAATTTTAATGGCTTCTTCTTGCGTGTAACTGACGGGCGGGGCGGTCTCTACCGTTTGAGGTGTATAGCGGATAGTGCCGCCATCTTTGACAATAATATATCCGTTATCAACGCGCACATTGACGCCTGAAATAACGATAGGAAACTCACCTTGAACCTGTCCTGTTGCATCAATACGGTCATTGCCCATGCTTTCCATAAATTCACCAAGTTCTACATCGGCAAGGCGCATGACGAGGCGATTTTCTTCAGCGCCATATTGCCAAGTAAACGGGTCAAGAGAGAAAAACCCAGCTCCTATAGGCCATTTGGCAGAATGGATTTTTACCCCGCCATTAACAAGCTCAAAGTCAATAACACCGTCTTGCAGCGGTAGGCCAGGGTCAAAGCTTGCCACCGTAATACGTTGCCGCCCGCGAGATACAAGCGGCAATACAGAATCCATAGTCAGTTCCATATTCATACCAGTCAAAGGCCCAGGAGCTGTCCCCAAATTCATGTCAATAATCTTGGCTATGCCAGAGCTTTTCAGAGCTTGGCCGCGGGTAAATTCAAGATGAATTTTCGCCGAAGCGAGGCCTTCAACTTGTGCAATTTTCCCCCGTAAGGCCGAGATTAAATTTTGTGGTTGCAGGCCATTTGGCGTAAATTCCAAGGCGTCAATATCTACATCGGCATAGCCTGAGCCGTCGCGAATATTATATGACATGGTAATGGGCGTATTGTCTGCTTGCGGCAAGCGGGCTTTAGCGGTTCCCATAAATGTTCCGCCTGCCACATTTAGGCGGCCTGTAATCGGGAGGGCAGGTAGGGTGTTACCCGTGAGTTTTACGCGCCCGCCGCTATGTTCAATATCATAATTATCCGCTTGGCCATGTAGATGCAGCTGCATAGCTTTTGCATTCACAAGCTGTGTTTGAATGTCGGCTGATGGGGTTTTTAAATCAAAAACGGGCGTTTGATCTGTGATGAGTGACGCCTGTAATGTGCCGTCTGGCATTGTAATTATAGTATCAGGGCCGGGTAAATCATCGCTGGTGATAAGGGTTTGGGTGAAGTCTATGTCCCAATTTTGTTTGAGCAACTGTGCCGCATTGCCACCGCGCTCTAACTGCCCTTTGGCGCTGAGTGAATTGGTGGTGATATTTAAGTGTGCAGGATTAGTTTTGCGCTGAAGGGTGACGCTTACATCGGACAGTTTTGCATTGGCACGGCTTTTATTCTCAGACCCGATAAGCTCAAATAAAGCCGCATTGGGTATTATGTTGGCGGTCAGGTTATGCGCTGTCCACTCTGTATTTGTATCTAATTTATCAATGCGCAACTGTGTTGCAGCTCTCGGGCGGTAGCCAAGGGTCATATGGCCATTTTGGTTCAAATTGAGCGCCATGTCCCCCGCAATTTTCAACCCCTCGACATAGCCGCCCGGTAAAACACCATCATAATCTACAGACCCAGCCAACGCGACTTTACGGGCATTTATATCCATACCATCATAGTGCATGTCCACAGATAGCGGCGCGAGCCGTACGGGCCGTCCATCAATTCCGTAGCCTGTCCATGGTGTTTGTGTGTTTATCTGCGCGCTAAACCTATCAACACCGTCAATTTGCACCCCATTTATGGAGCGGGCTTTAAAACTTACATCGGTTAAGCTTAGATTTGCGGGCGCCGTGAAAGCCGCATCTAAAATAGCTGTTATGTGCTGTGTGCGGCGATTAAAATAATAAGCGGGCGCGGCGATATGCGGTGTTAGGGTAAGGTCTGTTTGGGCTGACTTTATCTGTGCGGGCGCGCTGAATTGTAATTTAAAACCCGCATCATCCCTGTCTAATGACCCGCGTGCATGGATGTCGCTACCCGTTAAGAGGCTATTTAAAGCTTGGCGAAGTTCAGGGACGAAATTTTGGGCAATCGGAGTTTTGATGAGGGGTACATAAAAGGATAAGGAGTTTGCCAGATCGTCACTCCGTATAGGGTCAGGGATGCGCGCATTATTTAAATTTGCTATCCATGTGCCTTTTAAATCAAAAAACGGCTCTGTTTTTTGGATATGCCCGTTCCAATCTATTTGGCTATTATCTGTATAGGCTTGAGCGGTTTGTAACCTATCCAGGCGGACGTTTAATTGCCCTTGAAAACTCTGCTTATCTATGTCGGGTGTCCCGTCTATGCGCAGACTCACGTTTTTGGCGTCTATTGCGGGATGCGATATATCGGATAGGTTCAAATGGCTGTTAAGCTTGGGAACTGCTCCGCGCATATCGATATTAAATTCTCCGCCGCCCGTGAGATTTAATTCATTATAACGTAGCTGCGTTGGGGCAAGTGAGAGCGTGGCGGTGAAAGATTTAGGCGTATCAAGATGTATATCGCCGCTAAGGCGGGCTTTGCCATATGGGCTTTGAATAAGAAATACACCTTTTTTTACAATTACGCCATTTTCAGGCAGAATGCCGTCTGAAGGTGCATTATTTTGGCGCTGCGGAAGCCAGTCATTGATGATTTTACCTGTTTTATCTATGGTAATATCCACACGGGGCTGCGTGATGATAGCGGATTGTATTTGGCCCTTTAGCGCGCCGCGCCAATCATAAACTGCCTCAATATGCTTTGCGGTAAAGAAGGTTTGTCCGTCATAAGACAGGCTGACATTGTCTAAAACGGCGCGCGTTTTTGATAGGCTGTCAATATCAAGTTCGGCCTTTATGCCGTTATCGGCGAGCTTATGAATGGCGAGAGTCTCAAGCAAGCTATCTTTATTTGACCAAATGACTGCGCTGATAATAGTGAGAATGAGGATAAATCCGCAGAGAGTCCAAAGTCCCCAAACCCACCATGGACGTTTTCGGCGCGGCCTTTGAGACTGTTTTGGCAGTGTGGCTATGTGTGTTATCTCTGCCATTTACGGTTGGAGGGCCTTATATTTTTTGATAGTCATTTGACTTTATAACGTTGCTCTACGCTTTAATGTGTAAACGCACCATAATTTTTCGTAATTTTACTTTCAGGTAAATTTCGTTAACTATTATGTAGGGTAAGGCGCTTAATATCTATGATTAGGTTGAGTGATATTATATAAATATGTGGAAAAATTGAGGCTTCATGACCAGTTTCCTATCTGAAATGAAAAAAGCCCTATGGGTGAGATTTGACGCGTTCAAAACCTATTCTCATACAGTGATCCCGCATCGCAATCGGTATGGATTTTTAATCATTGGCGGTGTGAGTGCCATCATCGCAATATCATTTCTGCGCGGCGACCCGCCAGCTCAAGCTGCTACGCCCGAAGCTATTGTGGAGGCTGTGCCTAAAATGGACTTAACGCGCTACGATATGGCACTGGCGCCAGAATTTGCGGTATCTAATACCCGAACAGAGACAATTACGCTCAAATCGGGGGATAATCTTGGCCCGCTTTTACAAAAATCAGGACTGTCAGGACAAGAGGCTTACCGAGTCACACAAGCTTTTGCCAGTGTCTTTAAGCCCAGAAATATGCGTGTGGGCCATGCATTTGAATTACATTTTATTGGCGATACATTAGAGCATTTGACATTCAAGCCCAATGTTGAAACGACGGTTTTTGTCAAGCGCGAGGGCGAAGATTACACAGCGCGGCAAATCGCAGCTGAATTTCGCTATGAAACACTCTCGGTAGCGGCCAATATTGAAAATTCACTTTACGTAGATGCAACCAAGCTTGGCGCGCCAGATAAGGTCGTGGCGCAATTTGCTAATATCTATGAATATTCTGTCGATTTTCAGCGCGATATACAGCCAGGCGATCAGTTTGAGATTTTCTTCGAAGTCGCGCGCAATCGGAAAGGCGAGATTATTAAGGCAGGGGATCTGCTTTACACAAGTTTTAGCCCGCGCGGCAAGCAATCTGAATATTGGTTGTTTGCAGATTCTAAAGGGCGCGAGAATTTCTATGATGCCAAAGGTAAAACGGCCAAGCGTAAATTACGTGCTACGCCTATTAACGGCGCGCGCCTGTCTTCATCTTATGGCCGGCGTAAACATCCCATTTTAGGGTACCGTAAACTTCATGCAGGTGTTGATTTTGCCGCGCCGCGCGGCACGCCTATTTTGGCGGCAGGCTCAGGCACTGTGGAGCGAGCAAATCGTTATGGAAGCTACGGTAATTATGTACGGATTCGCCACACAGATGGCTATAAGACAGCCTATGCGCATATGAGTAAATTTGCCCGCGGCGTGAAATCTGGCAGCTATGTGAAACAAGACCAAGTGATCGGTTATGTTGGTACAACGGGACGCTCCACGGGGCCGCATTTGCATTATGAAGTTCATCATCATGGCAAGAAAATTAACCCGCGCCGCCTCTCACAGCTCTCTGGTAAGCCGATTGCAAAGGCGGATTTAGAAAGCTTTAAAAAACGCCGTGCGCAAATTAATAAATTACGCGCTGCATCTGAGGTTATTAAAAAAGATACGATCGAGCTTAAAGCTGAAAATACAGCCTATCAGGAAAAGGCACCTACATCGTCGACTGCATCTGCAAATTAACGCTTTAATTAATTATATAGCTTAAAGAGGCGAGAAACTTGCGCCTCGCTGTGCTTTGCGTTAGTTTAAATAAATAATAAGACGATAATGGTGATGGTCATGAAAAATTTAATTAACTTCTTTTTCTCATTTGATAAATTAATGAAAGAAAAACTTGTCCTGCCTTTCTTTTGGCTGGCCGTTATTGCATTGGGATTGTTTTTCTTTGAAACCGCCCTTGATGCAATATCTTTAGGGCCGTTGGCGGCCATCGTGAATTTCTTTGAATTCTTTGTGACAATTTTACTTGCATTAGTTATTGTACGCCTCATGTGCGAGCTGGCTGTCGCTGTCTTTCGGATTAATGATAACCTGTCTCCAGATGGCGGGAAGTCTGAAACTGCCAATATTGACCCAATGGCGGAAGCGCGCAAAGTCGCCGAAGCTGCGGCGGTTCGTGCGCGGGAAGTCACAAAAACAGCGGGCGAAAAAACGCAAGCTGCGACAAAATCAGCGCGCGAGTCGATGAATACTACATCCGCCAAAGCTTCGCAGGTTACGAAACCTGCTGCGAATGATGTGAAGGTGCCGCCGTCTCGCAAAACGGCGCCCAAAAACCCAGCAGCGAAACCTGCAAAGTCTGTGCCGGTTAAAAAACCTGCCCCTAAACCTGCCGCTAAGTCAGCTTCAAAGACGGCATCTACAACCCGTGCGGCATCAAAATCCAAAGCTAAAACAACGGCAGCGACCACGAGCAAGAAACGCGGGCCAAAGCCTGGTGTGAAAGTTAAACGCGACGCGCAGGGGCGGCTTTTGAAAAAAGACGGGACTTTACGCTCTAAACCTGGCCCAAAGACATAAGCTTAAATTTAAACGCCATGCCGTATTTTTAAGGCATATATAAACCTCGGCATTGAACCGAGGTTTTTTATTGATAGAATGATAGGATTCAGTTTTGCGTTGCGTTTATTGCGCCGCTTCGGTTGTTTCCGCATCATCGATTATGTCATTTACTTTAGCGGTTGATTTTTGTCGTGCGGGGGCTTTGCGGCGGCGCTTTGGTGTCTCTTGGGTGACTGCGTCATCTGCCGCCGCGCTGTTAGGATCAACAAGCTCTAATGCAGCAGGTTCAGAGGCTTCAGCCTGTTTCGCGTCAGAATTTGAAGTTTCGGCCACTGGATCATCAGGTTTTTGACTGTCATTTTTTGCAGCGCTTTGATTTTCACGATCTTCAGACTCGCGGCGTTGACGACCACGTGTGTTTTTATTGTTACGACGCGTGCGATTTTCGCTGCGATTTTCATCTTCAGTCTCGCCAGCCTCATTACGCGCGGCTTGCCGTGCAGCCTCGGCTTCTTCGCGTGCAGCTTGCGCGGCTTGTTTAGCCGCCTCTTGAATATTAACAAGCCGCAGATAATGCTCGGCATGTTGACGGTAATTTTCTGCCTTCACGCGGCTGCCTGATGTTTTTGCATCGCGTGCTAAGGTCGTATATTTTTCATAAATTGTCGCCGCAGTCCCGCGTACTTTTACGTCAGGGCCATTACTATCTAAAGACCTGTTATTATTGTGGTTGTTATTATTATTTTTATGATTGCGATTTCGTCCGCGTTGACGTTTCATTTGCTTGTCCTTTGATTAGGCCAAACGAAGCTATCCCAGCCAAGGCTGCGGGTTTTATCATGTTTGGCTTTAGCAGGAGGCTGTCACAACAGCGCTTCATATCTGCTATATTGTGGTAGCAAACGCAGATATATTCGCAAGCCTTTTTTTTATAAAATGTTACGGTTTACGACTTTGTGATAATTTCGTTAAAAGCACATAGAACGCGGTCATGACCACTAATGTCTTTATGGCTTTGAACATCGACGAAACCTGCATTTTCTAATAATGCACCTACGGTTATTTTCTGATCAAAGCCAATTTCAAACCCAATCCACCCGCCCGGTTTAAGCCATGTTTGAGCCGTGTTTAAAATCTGGCGATAAGCCTCTAGCCCGTCTGGGCCGCCTTGCAGCGCAATATGCGGGTCATAATCTTTCACCTCGCTTTGCAAATTTTCCATGGCAGCCGATGTTATATAAGGCGGGTTGGAGATAATCATATCAAATTGCATATTGGCGTGCAAAGGGGCAAACCAATGCCCGCAGAGCCAATCCGCGCGGCGGCTTACATTTAACGTTTTGGCATTGTCTCGGGCTATATCCAAAGCCGCTTGACTTATATCCACACCTATACCAACGGCATCAGGACGCTCGGCCAGCAATGTAATCAATATTGCGCCTGAGCCTGTACCAAGGTCAAGAATATTGGGCGCTTGGCGAGCCTTAAGATTAGCTAGGGCGTGGGTGATGAGAATTTCTGTATCTGCGCGCGGTGAGAGAACATTTTGGCTTATAGAAAATCGCCGTCCGTAAAATTCGCGCCATCCTAAAATATGGTCAACAGGCTCTCCAGATAAGCGCCGCTGTGCATAATCTGAAATTTTCTGGCAAATATCGGATGGGAGCGGGTAGGCCTCTTGCAAGATTAACTCGGCTGCGTCCAACCCCGCCGCGCTCATGACAAGCTCTAAGGCATCATTGTCTGGGAACGCGATATTTGCAGCGCGAAATTGCTCGGTTAAAACTCGTTTGATCGCCCGTGCTGTAAGACCACTATAAGGATGAGAGCGTTCGGCGTTATACATTATTTTTATGGGCTAATATACTGGATAATGCGGCCTCTATCTGCATTAAATCGTTTGGTCTGGATAGGCTATGGTCTGCGCCTGTAACTTTGATGAAATGCACATCCCCGCAGCCCTTTTGGATATTCAAGACGCCCAATAGTTTTGCGGCATAGGCGGTGGGAACAACAGAATCCTCGCTGCCAGATAATATATGTAGAGGGCAAGACAGATGAATAGGCGCATCTAAAATTTGCCGTGCGCGGCCATCATCTATCAAGGCTTTGGAATAGGCATAAGGCTCGTCATAACCTGATGGTTCATAGACAATCCCGTCATCCTCGAGCGCTTTAATCTGGGCTTGTGTCCAATTTGCCACGGTGAGCTTTTCTGTAAAATCAGGCGCGGGGTTGATTAAAACCATACCCGCTATGCGGGCTGGTGTCTCCATGGCTGCAAGGAGCGCCGCCCAGCCGCCCATAGATGAGCCAATTAAAATGACATCTTCATCTGCGCACAATGCCGTCATTATAGTTAAGACATCTTCTGCCCATTGGCTGATTGTGCCTTCTGTAAACTCGCCGCTGCTCTGGCCGTGGCCGAAATAATCAAAGCGGATAAATGCCTGCCCGCGCTGCTGTGCCCATGCGTGCAAATGCACAGCTTTGCTGCCGTCCATGTCTGATTTAAGGCCGCCGCACCATATGATAACAGGGCCAGTGCCTATTGACCGTTTATAGGCTAATTTATGGCCACCTTGCGCTGGTAAATATTCTATAGTTTCCATGAGGTCTTGTTATGCGGGGCGGCCATGTTAAGCAAGCGCCATGAATGTTTTGCAGATATTACCCGCGCTCGAAACGGGCGGTGTGGAACGCACAGCGGTTGAAATGACCGAAGCTCTTATAGCCGAGGGACATGGTGCGCATGTACTGTCAGGGGGCGGGCGTTTGGCGGCTGATATAGAGGCACTGGGCGGGGTTAATCATTTTGCCAATATTGGGTCAAAAAATATTCTATCCGTGCCGTGGCGTATTGCAGGCATCAGGCGGATTATTTCGCAGTATGATATAGATATTGTCCATGCCAGATCGCGCGCGCCCGCTTGGCCTGCTATGTTTGCCGCGCGCGCGGAAAATATAGCTTTTGTGACAACTTATCACGGTATTTATAATGCCAAATCTCGCGTGAAACGATTTTATAATTCTGTGATGGCCAAGGGGGATTGCGTCATTGCCAATTCGGAATTTACAAAAGCGCATATTTTAAAAGAACATGATATTGAGGCCGCGAAAATTACGGTTATTCCGCGCGGTGTGGATATGGGACGGTTTGACCCTGCGCAAATATCGACAGCAGATATTGTTCAATTACGGCAAAATTGGCGAGCCGGTGCGGGCAAGATAGTTGTGCTTTTGCCTGCGCGGCTCACAGGATGGAAAGGGCAGCGCGTTGCGATTGCGGCAATGGCGGCTTTGCCAGAATCTTATCATTTAGTGTGCCTTGGTGATGCGCAGGGCCGTACAGATTATGTCAATGAGTTAAAATCACAAATCGAGTTTCATGCGCTTGAAAATAGGGTCATATTGGCAGGACATTTTGCAGATATGCCGCTGGCCTATGCCGCCAGTGACATTGTGATTTGTCCGTCAACAGACCCAGAAGCTTTTGGCCGTACCGCCGCTGAAGCGCAAGCTATGGGCAAGCCTGTGATTGCGAGTGCGCATGGCGGTGCGCTAGAAACGGTTATTGATGGCCGCACAGGCTGGCTTGTCCCGTCTGCCAATGTCCCAGCCTTAACGGAGGCGATATTGCAAACGGATCAAGGTTTACCAGATGCCGGAGATGTCGCGCGCGCTCGTATTTTAGAGAGATTTTCCAAAACAAGCCTACAAAAAGCAACATTGCGACTATATGAACATGTAAAGCAGCCGTAAAAATGCATAATCCTGTCGATTAGTCTTGAAACGGCGGCAATTTATGCGCATATTTGCTGTCACTCACCGTGAGCCAGTATTTTTGGAGATTCGAATATCGCTAGACGACCATTGTCCGCCCAACCCGTCAAAAAACCTAAGGGCCCGCGAATTAATCGCGATATTACAAATCCAAATATTTTATTAATTCTTGAGACAGGCGAGAAAATGGGTGTTGTGCCTTTGGCCGAAGGCTTGGCTGCGGCCAGCCGTGCAGGTCTTGATCTTGTCGAAGTTGCGCCAGGCGAAACGCCTGTTTGCAAAGTGCTTGATTATGGTAAGATGCGCTTTGAAACACAAAAGAAGAAAGCGGCAAACCGTAAAAATCAACGCACGCAATCTCTTAAAGAGATTAAAATGCGGCCCAATATTGATACGCATGATTATGGCGTAAAAACCAAAGCTATGACGAAATTCTTTGACCGTGGCGATAAGGTGAAAGTCACAGTGCGGTTCAGAGGACGTGAAATGGCGCATATGGATCGCGGCATGACGTTACTCCAGCGTGTTAAAGAAGATTTTGAAGGTATTGCCAAAGTTGAATTTGAGCCAAAGACAGAGGGCCGCATGATGACAATGGTTCTTGCACCGAAATAGCGTAAGTTTTTCTGTCATCAAAAATTTACAAGACTAAAATCATGTGCCCAATGAGCACGTATTTTTCACTTTATAGGTCAGTTTGAGTGTGATCGCTTTGCGCGTTATCGCCGCGCATCATGATGATTGAAAATTCTGTACCTTGGCCAGGCTTACTACGCACATAAAGTCCGCCGCGATGGCGTTTGACGATATGTTTGACAATCGCAAGACCAAGGCCAGTGCCTTTTTCGCCTGATGATAAATCCCCAGCAATGCGATAGAAGCGCTCGCCAATACGCGGAATATGCTCTCGGGCAAAGCCTGGGCCGCTATCGGAAATGGTGAGCCGCAAACATGGCAAGGGTGATGGCGGCGCGGTAATAATATGGCGTTGATAGGCATCTGCATCAAGCGCTGTATCTGCAAAGGCGCGTGTATCATGCCAGTCATCAAGGGATTTTAAAGTCACATATACGGTGCTGTTCATAGGGGAAATCTTCACAGCATTGCTAAGGATATTTAGACACATTTGTACGGCTTCATCCTGCTTTCCATTGAATTTTGTGTTGCCTGCCTTGTTGTCATAGTCAATTTTAACGCAGCGTTTTTCGCTCATGGGGGTCACAGAATCGATCGCGGCTAACATGGCGGTGTCTAAATCACCCGCTCCTGTCGGTATAATATGCGCGACTTGCTCAATTTGCCGTAAAGACAATAAGTCGCTAATCAAGCGCTGCATCCTTTCGGCTTGACCATACATAATATTAAGGAATTTTTCGCGTGCGATTGGGTCGTCTTTTGCGTGAGTTTGCAATGTCTCTATATAGCCCATCAAAGATGCAATCGGTGTTTTTAGCTCATGGCTGGCATTTGCGAGAAAATCAGCCCGTAATTTCTGATTGAGTTGCATATCTGTAACATCGTCAAAAATCACTAAGGTCAAAGATTGGGAACTACCATTTTCAAGAGATTGCGCTTGGGAAAATAATAAACGGATATACCGCTTAGACGGCGTTTCGATTTTTGTTAAAAATGGGTCGGGTGTATAGCCCGCGAGCGCTTGAGACAGATGCGTTATTAATTTTGGGTCACGTATATAATGTATGAGCGGGCGGTTGGTGTTTTCGACCCCGATAAGCTTTTGGGCGAGAGGGTTGGTATGGCTGATACGATTGCGCTTATCGAGTAAAACCGCCGCGATTGGCATGAGGTCAACCATTTGCGACGCAGACACATATAGATCATTTTGGTTATTTATATACAGGCTTTGCGTTTGCTCTATATGTGCGGCCTTTGCCTTTTTTACGGTACGGTAAATCAGTGCAAGAGCGAAAAAAATGCCTAAAATAGGCCCGCTCACGCGTATATCGGCCTGTGTGACCAAAGATAAAATCAATAACGCGCTAAGGCCAAGGCAAGTGAGGACGAATATATCGTCCTGGCTATTGCTAGAGCTGTGGTTCTTGTTTTGGGCCGGTGAGTTATATTTGGAAGGAGAGCTTGAAAAAGGCAGGCGGTCTTGCGCGTTTACATCTTGCCGTGTGGGGCGCATAATGTGCCTTTGATCGATGTGCCAACCTATTTATTAAGGGGCGGTGAATAGCAATGATGACTTAAAACGGGAATGTGCCAAGAAAATCAAGTCAAGAATACCAAAACTTGCGAAATTGCAACTATTTTTCTTTTAGATTTGAGCTTATGACATGTCATGAGGAATATTTATTATTGTTTTTCAATAAATATTCATTGACTTTCACTATGTAAAAGGTAAGTAAGTGCCTAAGTAAGTGCCTAAGGAAGTGGGAGAGAGGACCATGCAAATTACAGGCGTATATAAAAGAACGATAAGTCTGAGTGCGGCGCTGTGTTTAAGTGCGTGCGCGGGCATACCTGTGATTGGAAATTCGCCGCTAGCGCCAAAGCCTGCGCTTGTAGAGCCAGCTCGTGATCTGCAAATCACATCAGGCTGGTCAGGCTTGGCGCCTGAAGACTTGCCAGATACAGATTGGGTCGCCAGTTTTGATGACCCTGTGCTTGTCTCGCTTGTCAATGAGGCTTTAATTGAGAACCGAAATATTAAAGCGGCCTATGCCAGGTTGGATGCGGCCGCTTCGCGACTGAAAATTTCGAAAGCAGATAGAAAACCGATCTTAAATGGCAGCGCGCAAGTTGCGCGCAACCAACGTGGTAATGATATTTTCCCTAGTTCGAATAATATTAATTTAAACACGAATATTTCATGGGAATGGGATTTATGGGGCCGCGTACGCGACCGTGTCGCGACAAGCCAGCTCGATATTGAAGCCAATAAGGCAGATCTAGCTGGGGCAAACCTATCCGTTGCAGGGCAAGTGTCACAAAATTGGTTTGATCTTATTGAGGCGCGTCTTTTGCGCGAACTCTCTGACCGCGAAGTTGTGACGCGAGAGCGCTCATTGCGCTTAACCCAAAGACGTTATGAGGGCGGAGTTGCGGAATCATCGGATGTGCGTTTGGCCAGTTCAACCTTAGCCAATGCGAAAGCAACACGTGCGCAGCGCGAACAAACATTCGCCAATATATCGCGCGGTCTGGAAGTCTTGCTCTCACGCTATCCTGCGCAAGAATTAGAGGCGACCACGGATTTGCCGACTTTACCTGAATTGGGCGGGGCTGCTAATCCTCAATATGTTTTAACCAAACGCCCTGATTTGCTGGCTGCAGAAGCTCGCTTGCGCTCTCAAGGCTTGCAAATTGATGAGGCGCGACGAGCTTTACGGCCAAGTCTAACATTTCAAGCCAATCCAGGTCTGCTTGGGACAAGTATAGCCAATACATTTGACCCGAACGCCTTTGCGGCCACGATTGCTGCTAACCTAACACGCCCGCTTTATCAAGGCGGACGGCTAAAAGCGAATGTGACGCAGCAACGCGCGATTTTACAGCAGCAAGCTGAAGATTACGCCAATACGGCTTTGACCGCATTTTTAGAGGTGGAAAATGCTCTGGATGCAGAAAGATTGTTACTCGAGCAAGAAACAGCGCTTCGCCAAGCGTTAGATGATTCGCGCAAAGCCGAAGAACGTTTGGAATTGCGTTATTCAGAAGGTTTGGCTACAATTCTGCAGCTACTGGATGCGCAATCACGTAGTTTGACTGCCGAAGGTCAATTAATAGCCGCGCGTAAAGGGCGGTTGTCAAATCGTGTTCAGCTCCATGTTGCGCTGGGCGGCGGGCGATTTGGAGATTTGGATAACTTCCCGCGCGACGTTTTAAGTTCTGATAATAAGACTATGCCTTCAAATCTTTCTAACTCATTGGCGCAATGACGCTGTAAATAGATTAATGATATGCAAAACGCCAATACACATAAACCTGTAAACACCGATCCATCGGATAAGAGTGATATTTTTAAGACAGTTGCAATGATATTGCTCCCGCTTCTGATTATTATCGGATTTATAGCGGCGACCATTATCACCATCAAAGCTAATAAGAAGCCTAAAGAGCGTCAGCGTACATTTAATACATTGGCTGTTTTAGCAGATTACGCCGTGCGTGATAATGTGCAGCTCTCTATTAGCACGCAAGGCGAGGCGCGGCCGCAAACGGAAATAGATTTCGTGCCGCAAGTTGGCGGGAAAATTGTCTATGTGTCGCCTAATTTTATTGAAGGCGGGATTTTCAAAAAGGGCGAAGTTCTGATACGCCTTGAAGATGCGGATTATCAAGTTGCTGTTATTCGCGCCGAAGCCAATGTTGCACAGGCCCAGCAAGCCCTCGTCAGGGAAGTCGCGGAAGGTGATATTGCGCGTCAGGATTATGCGGAACTGGGCGGCGGGAATGCTTCGTCATTGGCACTGCGTGAACCACAACGCAAACAAGCTGAAGCGAGCTTGCAGGCGAGTATGGCAGAGCTTGAAGGCGCGAAATTGCAATTAACTCGGACAGAAATCCGCGCGCCATTTTCAGGACGTGTGCGAACAAAAAATTCTGATTTAGGACAATTTGTTGGGCCAGGGTTTCAGCTTGGCCGCATATTCTCGACTGATATTGTTGAGGTTAGGTTGCCTTTAACCGATGATAATCTGTCGAAAATTA
Source organism: uncultured Caulobacterales bacterium (assembly GCA_937929915.1). Taxonomy (GTDB): domain Bacteria; phylum Pseudomonadota; class Alphaproteobacteria; order Caulobacterales; family Maricaulaceae; genus Litorimonas. The sequence continues at coordinate 48,209 of CALFUN010000037.1, forward strand.
ACTTGCCAATCGCTTATGTTGCTCCGTCCAGACAGACTGCGCCGCGTGTCAGTTTAAGCGCCATTATTGCAGGCCAAGAGCAGGTTTGGGAAGGGCGCATCATGCGCACGGATCCTGTTTATGACACACAGACCCGCGCTTTATTTGCGATTGCAGAAGTTTTTGACCCTTACGGTAAAGGTGTGTCCAATAATGGTGTCCCGTTAGCGCCGGGGCTTTTTGTTGATGCGCGGCTGGAGGGCAAAACATTTGACAATGTCGTAATATTACCTCGCGACGGGCTGCGTCCTGAAAATGAAGTTTATGTTGTGGATGATAAAGGCAAGGTTGATGTGCGCAAGGCCGAGGTTCTTGATACGGATGCAAGCCGCGCTGTTCTGCGCTCAGGCGTAGAGGCAGGGGAATTAATTGTTTTATCGCCTTTATCGAAAAACCGTATTTCAATCCCGCTTAAAGCGCTGGATATTAATAATCCTGAGACAGTCCTTGTGGATCCGCCGAAACCAGATTGGCAAAAAGCGCTTGAGGCAAAGGATAAAGCGGCTGATAAACCTCAAAAGAAAAAACGTCGTTGGGGTAAGAAACCCCAAAAAGGCGATGAAAAAGCGCCTAAAAAACCTTTGAAAAAATCGGATAACCCGTCTGAAGAAAAAGATGATACCACAACAGATCCATCAGAGGCGCGCGCGGTGAATAAAACGGATGACGCACCGCAGGGAGATCAGAAGTGAAACATTTGATCGCTTGGTTTGTTAAAAACCCCGTTGCCGCAAATCTTATAATGCTCATCATGCTCTGTGCGGGCATTTTGGGTTATAAAGGCTTGGAGCGTGAATTTATCCCGCAAACCACATTTAACGGCATTACAATTTCTATGGCGTGGCCAGGGGCTAGCCCGCGCGATGTAGCGGAACAGCTTTTGACGCGCGCCGAAGAGGCTGTCGATGGTCTTGACGGTATTGATTACATCGAATCTACAGCGAGTGAAGGCAGCGGAACAATCAATGTCATCACGAAAGTCAATGTAGATTATGATAAAATTTTAGACGAAGTTAAATCTCGCATTGATGGTATCCAAAATTTACCGCCAGATTCGTTTCGACCACAAATTACGCGTCAAGAGTTGCGGCCCGATATTATGTATCTGGCGCTTTATGGGGATGTTGATCGTTTAACCTTGCAACGCGCGGCCAACGATTTGCGCTTTGAAATTACGAAACTGCCCGGATTGCAGCTCACGAATCAAATTTCAAAACAGCCAGAGCAAGTGACCATTGAAGTCTCTGAAGATAATCTACGCCGTTACGGACTAACATTTAATGAGGTCTCGCGCGCGATTGCGGGAACCTCTGTTAATTTATCAGCAGGTAGCGTTGAAACGGCGGGCGGTAATTTACAATTACGCGCCCGAAATTTGGCGAATAGCAAAGCAGATTTTGAAAAAATTATTATCCGCCAATCCGCAAATGGCGGCGTTGTACGCGTCTCAGACATTGCCACAGTTATTGATGGTTTTGATGATGCAAAATTTAACGCAACCTATAAAGGCCAACCCTCCGCCGTTTTCCAAGTCCTAAGTACGGATGAAATGAATATCTCGAAATCGGGCAAGGCTATTCGGAAATTCGAAAAAGACATTAACGACAAACTTCCGCCTGATTTGAAATTTGACATCTGGTTTGACGGATCGACAATGTTTGATAGCCGTATGTCGTTAATTGGCAGCAATGCGTTATCGGGCATGGTGCTTGTGTTGATTACCCTGATGCTATTTTTACGGCCGAAAGTCGCTTTTTGGGTAACGATTGGTATTGGCGCAGCATTTGCGGGCTCGCTGGCGATTGCGGGCGCGATCGGTATTTCATTGAATATGATTTCGCTTTTTGCCTTTTTACTGGTGATCGGGATCGTTGTTGATGATGCGATTGTGGTCGGAGAAAGTGTTTATTTTCACACAGAAAATGGAGTCTTAGGCGAAAAAGCGGCCATTGCGGGTGCCAATATGGTGGTTAAACCTGTATTTTTTGCGGTCATCACGACAATTATGATGTTCATTCCGTTCTTGTTACTGTCAGGATCATTTGGGGCGCTTTTTGGCCAAATTAGCTTGGTAGTCATTGCTGTTCTGACGTTCTCTTTAATTGAAGCTTTCTTTATTCTGCCAGCCCATTTGCGTCACCTTAAACCGATTGATGAAAATAAAACCAATAGATTGATGCGATTTCAAAGAGGCTTGGCGGATGGTCTTGTGCGCTTTGCGAAAACAGTGTTTAGGCCATTTGTCGCGAAGGTTATTAAGTTTCGCTATATCACGCTCGCGACCTTTATTGGTTTAATGATTATGGCCATATCATTGCTTCAAGCTGGTATTGCCCCGCGTTCATTCTTTCCCGAAGTGGAAGGTGATATGATTCAAGTGACGATACGGTTTCCTGAAGGCACAACATATGAGCGCCGAGAACAAGCCCGCGCCCAATTAGATACTGGTATCGCTACGTTAAATGCCAATGCTTCTGCGGATTTCGGCATTGCATCTGATGTGGATTTAATTTCTAATCCCGGCACCGCAACAGATGCCCGTCAGGTGCAAGGGTTCTTGGGTTTAACCCTCGTGGAAAATAGAAATAATGCGTCAACAAAAGCGATTACCGAAAAGCTTGAGCAATATGTTGGCCCCGTTCCTGATGCTTTTCGCGTCACATATGGCTTCACGCAAGGGGGCGGTGAGAATAGCGGGAGATTATTTTACGGCGTAAGTTCAGCCGATGAAATCGCGCTTCGGGCCGCTGTGTTGGAGCTAAAAGAAGAAATAGAAACATATAATGGCGTGACGAATGCTTGGGATAGCCTTGAAAGCTCGGCCCGTGAAATTCGCTTTAATATGAAACCTGGCGCGGAAACACTTGGCATTACATTAAGCGATGTCACGACACAGGTGCGCCAAGCCTTTTTTGGACTTGAAGTTCAGCGCTTACCGCGAAATGGCGAAGATGTGCGTGTCATGGTACGCTACCCAACACAAGACCGCGAGAGTATCGACTCGCTTGAAACTTTACGTATTCGCGGAGCTAATGGCGTAGAAGTGCCGCTCTTTTCTGTAGCAGATGTTGAATTTGCTCCGGGTGTGGGCCGCATACAGCGCCGCGACAGAAAGCAGGTAAATTATACAGGTGCGCGCGTCAGAGGCACGCCGCAAGCTTTGGCAGAAGTGAGAAAAGATTTAGATGAAAATTTCTTTCCGCAATGGGAATTACGGCACCCTGCTGTATCGCGTTTGAGCGTGGGGGATGATGAGGCGGAAACTACGTTTATCAGTGAAATTTTACTATCCTTATTTGTGATTGTATTCATGATGTATGTCTTGCTGGCGGTTGCTTTTAAATCCTATGCACTGCCTTTATTAATTATGGTGGCCATTCCTTTTGCCTTTATTGGTATGATATTTGGGAATTTAGTCACAGGCGTACCGTTCGGGATTTTCAGTATCTTTGGATTCTTCGCCGCATCGGGTGTTGCTGTTAATGATAATCTAGTTTTGATAGATTATGTGAACCGATTACGCGATAAAGGTGTTGGAGCCTATCAAGCCATGCTGGATGCGTGTGTTGCACGTTTCCGCCCCATTTTGCTAACATCTGTGACAACATTTGTTGGGATTATGCCTATCTTGTTTGAAACTTCGGCTCAGGCGGAATTTCTTAAGCCCATGGTTGTCGCGCTGGCATTTGGTGTGTTATTTGACTTCTTCCTGACGCTTATTCTTGTACCAGCGCTTTACGGGATTGGCGTGGATATTACGCGTATCTTCCGCACGATTATATCAGGCGGCGTAAGGCAGCCAAAACTCGGCAGCTCATATGATCCTGAAATGGCTTTGGCGCTAGAGGGTATGGAGGCGGAAGACATTATTGGAGAGGTGCAGGCGGATGGCTGGAGCGGCACCACAGTTACGCAGCAGCCTGCAGAATAAATTCTGTCAACATTAAAAATAAACTGTATAAAGAGTAAAATTCAAAAAAAATCAAATGGAGAATAAAATGGGTTTGAAACATTTATTGGGGGCAAGTGTTCTTGCGATTGGACTAAGTTTAAGCGCATGTGGCGGCGGTGAAGGTGCCGTGAATGACGCAAGAAGCGCGGCAAGCACAGTTAAGGCGGCTGTCAGCGTGAAGCCGACATTAGGCTCATTCGGGGTTGAACTGGCCAATATTGATGAGAGCGTCAAGCCAGGTGATAATTTCTTTAAATACGTCAATGGGACATGGATTAAAAATACAGAAATCCCAGAAGACCGTTCACGTTATGGCGGTTTTGGCATTTTGCGAGATTTATCCGAAGATCGCGTCAAAGAAATCATTGAAGAGACGGCTGCGAAAAATGCCCCTAATGGCACGGATGAGCAAAAAATTGGGGATTTCTATGCTTCGTTTATGGATACAGACGCCATTGAAGCGGCGGGCATGGACGTTATCAAAGAGGATTTGGCACATATTCGCAGCGTAACCTCTCATGATGACGTTGCCGTGCGTATGTCTGATCCAGCCCTTGGTATCCGCTCACCAGTCGCGCCTTTTGTAGCGATTGATGCAAAAGATATTGAAAATTACATTGTATATTTAACTCAAGCTGGGTTGGGTATGCCAAATCGGAGTTATTATCTGGATGAAGGCGAAAAGCCTGATGAGCAGCGCGCCGCTTATGTCACATTCATGACCGCTATGCTGGACGCTGCGGGTGTTGATAATGCCGCAGAGCGCGCGAGTGCTGTTATGGCCTTTGAAACAAAAATCGCAAATGTGCATTGGACGCCAACGCAGCGCCGTGACCGCGACAAAACATATAATAAGAAAACTCTAAGTGAGATTAAATCAATGGCTGGTGGTTTCCCTTGGGAGACTATGTTGAAAACATCTGGGCTTGAAGGGCAGACAACATTTATTGTCCGCGAAACAGATGCCATTGAAGGCACAGCAAAAATCTTTGCTGAGGCAGATGTGGATGTTCTTAAAGACTATATGACGATTAGCTATGTTAGCGGTAAATCGGCTTACTTGCCTAAAGCCGTTGATGAGGCCAGTTTTGAGTTTTACGGGAAAACTTTACGCGGTACGCCTGTACAGCGTGAACGCTGGAAACGCGCTGTTGGCCAGATTGATGGTACAATGGGCGAAGTTGTCGGAAAAGTTTACGTGAAAGAGTATTTCCCTGAAAGCTCTAAGGCACAAATGCTTGACCTTATCGAAAACCTACGCTCTGCGTTTAAAGAGGGTATCGATAATCTCGAATGGATGGGCGATGAAACAAAAGAGCAAGCACAATATAAGCTCGCAAAGTTTAATCCGAAAATTGGTTATCCTGATGTCTGGACAGATTATTCTGATCTAAAAGTTGATAAAAATGACTTAATCGGGACGGTAAAATCTGCTTCAGTTTGGGGTTGGAAAGATAATATCAGCAAACTTGGCGGGCCGATTGACCGCGATGAGTGGGGTATGAATCCACAAACTGTCAATGCTTATTATAACCCAAGCTTGAACGAAATTGTTTTCCCTGCGGCTATCTTACAAGCGCCATTTTTTGACCCCGCAGCTGATGCGGCTGTGAATTATGGCGGGATTGGCGCTGTGATTGGTCATGAAATGGGTCATGGTTTTGACGATCAAGGCCGTAAAACGGATGGCGATGGTGAGCAGCGCGATTGGTGGACGCCCGCTGATGGGGATGCGTTTAAAACCCGTGCTGATGCGCTTGTCGCACAATATGACGCATTTGAGCCTTTGGAAGGTGTGAAAGTTAATGGCCGATTGACATTGGGCGAAAATATTGGCGATCTGACAGGGATCACAATGGCGTATAACGCTTATAAAAACTCCCTTAACGGCAAAGAAGCGCCTATCATTGATGGCCTAACGGGCGATCAGCGTTTCTTCTTATCTTATGCACAAATCTGGCAAGTTAAGAGCCGCGACGAAGCTCTGCGCAACCAAGTGAAAACGGATCCGCATAGCCCTGGTGAATATCGCGCCAATGGTATCGTGCGCAACTTTGATCCATGGTATGAAGCGTTTAATGTGCAGCCAGGTGATGCGCTATATTTAGCTCCAGAAAAACGGGTCAAAATCTGGTAAATACAGCAGATGATATATGACAGAAAGCCCCGCTCAATGCGGGGTTTTTTATGATGTGATATGACTTAAAACCCTAAGAGTTTAACTTAGCGGAGGTTGGGTTCACCGCCCTTTGCGGTTTTTGTTTCGGCGTAAGCGCTTCTTTGAATATCGTGAATAAGATATAATAGCCTGCCAAAATAACGCCTTTAACCGTGCCAGATATTTTCGATGTACCAATGCGTTTTCGGTAACGTACAACTGTTTCCCCGCAGCGCAATTTTTGCTTAAGGGCGCGGGCTTGCATTTCAACTGTCCAGCCAAAAGTGGGCGCGTGCATATTTAATTGTTCTAGGCTCTCACGACGAATAGCGCGAAAGGGGCCAAGATCCGTAAATTTGCTTCTCCAAAATATCTTCATTAAAAAGCACGCCAGTGAGTTTCCAAACATTTGCTGCGGGGTGAGGGAGCCTTTCTCAATCGTTTTATTTATGCGCGAGCCAATCATCATATCTTTTTCGCCGGCAATAATAGGTGCGAGCATCTCCGTCATGTCTTCGGGATAATCAGAGGCATCTCCGTCAAGAAATACAAGAATATCGCACGCGCCAGCGGCCTGAATGCCCGCAAGACAGGCGCGGCCATATCCCGCGTCTTTCACATAAACAATCTTTGCGCCAAGCGCTTGAGCGGCCTTGGCGGTTCCGTCTGTCGAGCCATTATCCGCGACAATAATCTGCGCGATATAATCAGGAATTTCATTGATGACTTTGGGAATGGCTTTGACTTCGTTTCGCGCAGGAATCACAACTTTAATAACGGGATTGGCTATGGGATTAAGCATGATGATCTCCCTTCTCTAGGCGAAGATGCTGTAATTGCCCGAGGCAATATTCACCGAGTAATATGGCCATAGGTACGCCAAATTGTAGCGGAACAAGCCATGATTGGTAAATCTCATAGCGGCCTTGCTCGCCCAGCGCAAAACGAACGTAATAAAGCGGTACAAGCACGCATAGCATGGCGACGCCATAATAAGGTATGAACGGTATAAACATAATCACCCAAATTACATACCACGGATAGCCCGTTGGGGATAAGAACAAGAGCGTGAGCGTAACGACCATCATCGCGCGCGGTATTATGTTTATATCCCTATTTTGCAGCTGGCTTGCGTGAGGTTTTAATAAATGGCCAAACCCAAACCAAAGGCTCATCCCAGTTAAAATTGCCGCTATAGCAAGGCGTAGAAAACGGCTCGGGTCAGATATGATACCTTGTAGTAAATTCGAGATAGCCGGGAACAGAAAGCTGCTTCTTTGCCAGTTTTGAGAATAAGCTGATAGACCGCTGCTTGGCCGTAATTCAGAAATCATGGGCCAGAATAAGACCAAGGATAATAGTGCAACACAGAGAGCGGCGCTTACATATATGCGCGGCCGCCTGACCCAATCCCGATATAAAATTGGGGCAAGGATAAGCGGCCAGACCTTCACAGCCGCCGCGCCAGCCAGCGCGATAGCTGCCAGATAAGGTCTGCGTTTAATCAAGATAAGTGTTGCAATCATAAATGGCGGCAAAACCACATCCATATGGGCAACATTAAACGCCGAATAAATCAAAAGCGGATTGAACGCGTATAGCAAGACCCAAAGCGAGGCGCGCCCGTAAAGTGTTAGGGCTTTGACTAATAAAAACATCGTCACCGCTTCGAGACTTAAAAAGACAAGCCGTAATCCATTAATATCAAAAGGCTTGATCATGGCCGCTAGCGCAAAAGCGGCTTGTGCGCTGGGCGGATAAATTGTTGTAAGGTCAGGATTATTGATGCGTTGTAAAAGACTGTAACCCTCATCTGAGAGCTTTAATAATCTTTCTCCGTCATCGGCTGTTATGATTTTTTGCCCGTCTATGTCTCTATTATCTGCAAGTTGGTCGAGAACTTCCGTTGGGCTATATTTATAAGGGCTGACGCGCTGGGTGATGCTCACGCCGTCCCATAAATAACGGTTCCAATCATCTTCATAAATTGGGATAGAGCCAAAATACATAGCGCGAAACCCAAGGCTTAACCCAATTAAGCCCCACATCCATATACGCCAAGACCTATCTTGATTGATGACATTGGGCTGCGTCCAGCGTTTTAAGCCAAATATTAAGCCAAGCCAGATGAAATTGGCGAGCATTAAGGTCGCTGTAAAAGCGATATAAGGATGGTCAGCCGTGGTTGTGCCCAGCGGGAAGCTAAAAGAGAGATGCCGAATAAAAAAGAGAGCCGCCCCGATAAGGACAGCTCCGATAAGACATATGAATTGAGGCTTCATATTTTAAATATTGAAATCCTACTGTCTTTTGAAACCGCTTTAAGTTCCTGGAAGACTACCGCTTGTTAGCAAGCAAGTTCCGTTGGGCTGCGCGGTCGTCCCAGCTGGGCAATTTAGCGGTAGGGCCGGCGCAGCAGCGTTTGTACCAGATGTACCAGAGCCGTGAGACTGTTGTGACGGCACTTTTGCGCCATTATGGCTTGAACCATAAGCTTTATCTTTGGCGTCTATGACGGTGTTGGTGCCAGATCCATAAGCTTTGTCTTTAACTGCGCCCTCTGTGCCAGAGCCGTGAGTTGCACCTTTGACCTTTTCAGTCCCAGAGCCATAAGCTTTGTCTTTGACTTTATCCGCACCTTTTGTGCCAGACCCGTAAGCCTTATCCTTGACTTTTTTTGCGCCTTCTGTGCCAGAGCCGTGGGCGGCGTCTTTAGTTTTTTTCTTGGCAGTTTCAGTGCCAGAGCCATAAGCTTTATCTGCCGCATCTTTCGTTTTATCTTGCGCAGCTTCTTTTGTTCCAGAACCATATTGCGCTTCTTGTCGGGCAATTTTTTTCTCTAATTCTTCTCTTTTGCTCCAAGCCTCTTGTTGCTTTTTTAAGGCGCGTTTATTAGCGCTTTGCGGTGCTGGCGCTGCGGCGCGAGGTTGAGAGGCTGGGGCTGCACTACGATTGCCGCCATTGCCGCTGCCATATTGGGCAAGAGCTGGAGTTGCGCTTAAAAGCACAGCTGACGCGGATAAGATGAGAGCTGATTTAAGATTTAACATCATGTTTTAGTCCGTAATAGTAGAAAGAGATTGCGATTATACGTGGCCTGACCATATCAAAGAATTCCCATGCCGTATGTTAATTTTCGTCAAAATAACTGCACAATTTTGTGATATGATGGGTGTTATAGGGTAAAATATAGCGAGTAATTCATGCAATGAATGCGCGTGCCTTACTGTTTTGAGGTGGTTAGAATAGCCTCTAACATGGCTTTGGCTCGCTTTGTACGGCTGTGTTCACAGGCCGCAATCTGCGAATAGCGCCGTCTTAATTTTCCGGGCATATCTTTAAGCGGGCCTTGTCCCCAACGTTCTGCAGTACCGTAGAGCGCGCTTATTGCTCCAGCCGCGCCTTTGACCGGGATAAAGCCTGCCGTAACAGGATGGCCATGGGTGGCGTAATGACGTTTATAACCCTCTAACCCCGCGCCCATATCTATGCGCTTATAACCCAAATCCGCCGCAGCATCTATAAGGCCTTCAAGGAGCTGTATGCCGGGGGCGTAATTTTGAAATTGATGATCATAGGCCACAATCCAGCTATGGAATACAATGCCGTCAGATAGGCCTAAATCTACTGCAGCGAGGTGATCGCCAAAATAAAGTGCGTGCATATCACAGCGTAAACCGTCTTCGCTCGCTTGTTCCCACAACCCGCGGATTAAGGCCATGGCCCAATCGGCAGAGAGGACATTATATTTGCCTGTATCGCTGAATTTTTTAATCTTCCACCTTATCAGTTGCTCAAATGTGTCTTGATTATCGGATTGGAATACAAAGCGCCGCGGGCCTATATCCTTTTCGGCTTTGCGAATGCGCCGCCGCGTAGACTTCATATGCCGCCGGTAACTATCGTCACGGCTCTCGCGCCAATCTTGGGCGCTGGTACCTATATTGAGCGCGGCTGTATCTTGGTAATCAAGTCTGTATTTTTCAGGGATATTGCCGCTCGAAATGACGGCGCTAAAATGATAGGCATCAATGCCCGTGCCCGCTAATATATCTATAAGGTCAAGCTGTGTATCTACGGCCTGAATAATGCCATGAAAATCACTAAAGGGCGCGCCAGCAGGCCGGGTGGTTTTTCGGCCTTGTACGCTTAAAAAACCAATATTTTTTCCATCTTCATAGGCACACACCACACGCAAATCAGAGACAAGTTCATTTAAGCGGCGAATGTAACTCGGGTGAAAATATGGGCTGATTAAGGCCGAGTTTTCAGCGCGCATAGCCTCCCATGCCGTCCAGTCTTGCGCTGTTAGCGCATTGACGGTTTTGATGATATTTTGTCGAATAGGGCTCAAAAATACTCCAAATTATAATAGGTTACGCTTATATGCCTATACCGTAAAGATCATGGGTTACATCCTTAACAGTAAAGGTATTGTTTAAATATTTTATTGATTTATCGACAGGATTTTACAGGCCCCATATCGACGTGAAAATGATCGGCATGGGCGGTATTATAATCAGGTGAGAGCGTTACATTAAAGACTTTACAAGCGATTTTGCGGCTACGGCGTAAAAACCGCCTTTCATCTGTCTCGCCGTTCCAGCCAGATTTAACAGTAATAATGCGTCCATTGCCAAGTTCAAACCCAGCAATATCCCAAGCATTGGCAAAGGCATGTTCACTCCACTGCCCAGAGCCATTTCCGACTTGGCGGCGGCAGGCATAAGTTCCAAAATGGATAATCGTTGTGACGGGGCTGCCAAATTCATCTATCGCGATTTGATTGATTTCGCGCATCCATAGATGGCTGGCAATAGATAAAGGGCATTGCATATCGACTTCATCTGGCGCGAGTTTTATGCTCATGCTTTGGCTAACATGGCGAGCAATATCCCAGCCGCATGTCTTATTCGGGCGGTGCGGGTCTGCGGGACGGCTTTGCAAAGTGCTGATCTGACTTGCCATATTCATGCAGGTTTTTGACGGAGATAAGGAGAGGCGTAATAATTGCGTTTTCGTGGCCATACCTAATGGCGCATCTGGATTGAGCGCGCGCCACGGCAAATGTTGCTGCGGTACGAATTTGTTAATGCCATAGCCAATAGCTAGCAAAAGTCCGAAAAAAACGGCAAGTTTTAATAGGCGAGCCATAACATCTTATGGCAATTATGATGACACCATGCAAATGACTTGAACGATGCGGCGGTCACGGCGTAGCATATCAGCTTTTGCTGCATAGGCGGATAACTTTAAAGGCTCTGGGGCGATATCTTGCGGTTCAATATGGCGGCGCAAATGTTTGGGGGCAACGGTGTAAATTCGTCCTCGGCGCGGGCTTTCTGCCGTGACAACGCCGATAATTTCGCCGTCTTTATCCAAGGCAGGCCCGCCTGATAAGCCGCCTAAAGAGCCAAATATACCATTTGTGCGGCCAATTTCTGACCACGCCAAAACAGATTCGTCGGATCTATAGCGCCCGCGAACAACCATACGGTTGCGGCCGAGTAGCTTACCAATGGCTTCGCCAGGAAGGCCTTGCGGGAAGCCGAAAAAATACCCCGCCTCTCCAATTTGGCGTTGCGTGTGTAGATCATTGGGAAGCGGAGGGCGCGTCCAATCCGATGTTAAAATCGCCAGATCCGCCTCTTGCGAAATGGTTGCGTTAACGCGCAAGATTTTCATTTTCCCGATTTTAATACCAATGTCTGAACACCCATCGACGACATGGCGCGCTGTCATCCAGCGGCCTGTCTGACTAATCGCAAAAGCGGTGCCGACGCTTGAAACAGGCACATCAATATTGACAAGGACTTGGTTGTCTCGCGGGCTTTCACTGGGCAACATTATACCGAGTTCTGGCGTGGAAATTGGCGGGGCGACATCTTCGTCTCCGAGGTTTGCGCCCCATAACATCGCTAGTAAAACTGCAAGATATATGAGCCAGTCAGGAAAATACTTCACCAGAGCTTACCTCTAACCCGCAATGGCGAATGCCAGAATAATAGAGCCAGACACTTTAAACGCCGCTAATACTAAGGCGGGCGCAGTTTGGTTTTTGACAATGCGGTCTGGCATGCCTTTAAAAATCGCATCTGTGAGGCGAAATAGAAAGAGCTGCAGGAACAATGAAAAGCTCCCCCACACAGCCACATCAAATAATGAAAATTTATTGATTAAACAGGCCGCGAGCGGCAAAGCTAAGCCAATGATCAGGGCGGAAAAATGAATGGCGGCAGCCATATTCCCATTTTGTATCAACTCTAACTCATTATGTGGTGTGAGTTTAACATAGATCACAAGGCCCATAATATAGATGATTGTAATGGTTAAAAGATAGAAAATTAAATAGGGAAATCCTGAGGCGAGGCTTTCAAGGGCAGGGGTCATATGTTTTTCTTTTTTAATGAATGGCAAACCTATTGTCTGCGTCCCACATATCGCATCTTGTTATGCATGCGTAAGCTGGGCTTGTGAATCAAGTGAAAAATTCGCTTTTGAGCCGATTAAATGTATTAGATTTCGCCTGCGCCATATTTACGAAAGTGTATTTGTTGCATGCGTAATTTATGACTGCGTTTTGCTCTCTGCCCGAATAAGGCTGGCGCGTTTTTTCTCGGATTCTGATTTAAGTTGACCGCAGGCTGCGAGAATATCGCGTCCGCGCGGCGTTCGAATTGGGCTGGCATAGCCAGCCGCATTGACAATATCTGCAAATGTCTCAATCGTATCCCAATCCGAGCATTCATAATCTGTCCCAGGCCAAGGGTTAAATGGGATAAGGTTCACTTTCGCGGGAATACCTTTGAGCAGCTTAATGAGCTGTTTGGCGTGCCAAGGTTGATCGTTGAGCCCTTTTAGCATGACATATTCAAATGTAATACGCCGTGAATTATTGAGCCCCGGATAGTTACGGCAAGCCTCCATCAATTCTTTTAGAGGGTATTTTTTATTAATCGGCATGATCTCGCTACGCAGTTCATCATTTGCGGCATGCAGAGAAATTGCGAGCATCGCATGTGTACGCTCTCCCATCGGCCCGATTTCAGGGACAACGCCGCTGGTTGATACTGTGATACGGCGGCGACCAATGCCAAGCCCTTCAGGATCGCAAATAACGTCCAGCGCCTCGCCAACATTCTCTGTATTATAAAGTGGCTCGCCCATGCCCATAAAAACAATATTGGTGAGCTTGCGGTTATCTTGTGTTGTCGGCCATTCACCAAGATCATCACGGGCGATGATGACCTGTAACACGATTTCGGCAGGGGTGAGGTTGCGCACAAGGCGCTGTGTACCTGTATGACAAAATTTACACGTCAAAGTACAGCCGACTTGGGAGGAGACACAAAGCGCGCCTGTTTTAGAGACATCGGGAATGAAAACACTTTCGACTTCAATGCCGGGAGCCATACGAATGAGATATTTCCGCGTGCCATCCGAACTTATCAGGCGTTCAACAATTTCAGGACGCGCCAGAGAAAAATGCCGCTCAAGCTTGGCGCGTAGCCCTTTGGCAATATTTGTCATCTGACCCCATTCAGTGACGCCGTAATTATAAATCCAATGGAAGATCTGCTTTGTGCGCATACGGATTTTCTTCGGTTCTATCCCAAGCTCCGGCCCAAGCGTTTCAAGATGGGCGGCAATCTCTTTGCGGCCCAAACCTACAAGGCGAATACGCATATCTTGCACGGCGGCTTTGGGCGCGTTTTGCAAGCTTGTCTCTACATTGGATATAAGGGTTGTGCTCATCGCCGCGCGCATAGCATGCGGTGCGGGCGATGGGAAGAGGCGGGGCTGTAGTACAAACATCAAAAAACCCTCCATAATCATGAAGGGTTTTGTGATTTTCATATGCGGCAAGCTTTACATTAAACGCTTACGGCTTGTGGGGTTTGGTCCAATCGCTTTTTGTGATGAGCCGCGGCGGCGTGAGGGTTGATAGGCCACTTGGCTATGCGGGACGCAATAAGGCTCTTCTGGATCTGTTTTGCGGCCACAAAAGCGAAAATCTGATTTCCCAGGGTCACCAATCGGCCATTTACACATATGATCTGTAATTGTCAGGATTGTGGCAAATTCGCCATTTGCCATAGGTTTCGCGTCAAGCGGCGGCGGGGCAGGCGGCGCGGCGGCGGCGACAATACGCGGGGTACGCGGAGCAGAAGGCGCGCGCGTGGTTTTTATCTGCGGTTTCGTTGATTTCGCCGTCGTGACGGTTTTGCGCTTCGGATTAGACGGCTTTGCGCGGCCTGATAGGCCCAGACGGTGAACCTTACCAATCACAGCATTGCGCGTCACGCCGCCGAGTTGTTTCGCGATTTGAGACGCTGATAAGCCATCTGCCCATAATTTCGTCAATGTCGCAACGCGATCATCTGTCCAAGCCATAGATTTACTCTCTAATTTTCGAGATTAGGCCTGCAAACGCAAGCACTATATATTGATTTTGGATGAACTCCCCTAGCTCACCTGACACAATATAAGGTAATGAAACTGTCGCAAACCACAAGATGTTTGACTATCCTATCCACAGGTAATCTACATATTGTGTGATATTTTTTTACAGACGTCGTGATTTAGAAGTGATAGGGCGGCGCAAAGAGGATAATTTATGTCAAGGACTGCCAAGACGCCATCTACGCTAGCCCAGCCAGCTGTTTTACCCGCGCAGGCGCGTAAATTCGGGCGCGTTAACTGGATGGGGCTGCGCACTTTATATATGAAAGAAGTGCGGCGCTTTATTCGCGTTGGCCCGCAGACTTTACTTGCACCCATCATTTCAAACTTACTTTATATGGCCGTATTTGTTTTGGCCTTTGCCGAGCTGCGCCCTGACCCAAAAGCCTTTATGGCTTTCTTAGCGCCGGGACTTGTGATGTTAGGTATTTTAAATAATGCGGCCTCCAATAGCTCGTCTTCGATTATGACAAGTAAAGTCATTGGCTATATTTCAGATGTGTTGATGACGCCCTTATCCTCGCTGGAATTAGCACTTGGCTGGATTGGCGGAGCGGTCACGCGCGGGGTGCTTGTAGCGATAGCTACGGCCATTGCGCTCTCAATATTTACGCCCATGATGCCGATGCATATTTGGGCGATTGTGTTCTTTGGCCTCTCGGCAGCAGTCATGCTGGCGATGATTGGTGTGGTATCCGGCATATGGGCGGAGAAATTTGATCATCTGGCAGTGGTCAATCAATTTATCATTTTACCGCTCTCATTTTTATCGGGGACATTTTATTCGGTACGGGTGCTGCCTGATTTTCTGCAAACACTGATCCAGTTTAATCCATTATTCTACTTGATTGATGGCTTCCGATATGGATTTTTGGGGACAGCTGATTCAAATATTTTGATAGGTGTTGTGTTTATTACCGTAATCAATATTATTTTATTTTCTATCGTCATGTTGGTGCTTCGCGCAGGCTGGCGGCTTAAGTCCTAAAAGGAAACGGCATTATGGCCAAAGGCGACCATCTTTACGATTGTTACAATCCTCCTAAAGTTTCATTTGAGCGCGGCGAAGGCGCTTATCTTTACACCAAAGATAATGATAAATATTTAGATTTCATAGCTGGCATTTCTGTCACAGCCTTCGGACACGCCCATCCCGAGCTTGTTCAGACGGTCAAAGATCAATCTGAAAAATTATGGCATTTATCCAATTTGTTCCGCGTGGACGGGCAACATGAGCTTGCGGGTAAATATTGCAAGGCTTTACCATGGGCCGATAAAGTCTTTTTCACCAATTCAGGCGCTGAGGCCGTTGAATGCGCAATGAAAACCGCGCGGCGTTATCAATTTGGCGAAGGCCGCCCGCAGCGTATTGATATTCTGACCTTTAGCGGCGCTTTTCATGGTCGGACAAATGCTGCGATTAACGCTACGGGAAATCCGAAATATCTTGAAGGTTTTGGGCCAGCTTTGCCTGGATATATCAACCTGCCATTTGGCGATCACGACGCATTAGAGGCGGCTATTAGCGACACAACAGCGGCGATTATGGTTGAGCCTGTGCAAGGCGAAGGCGGTTTGCGGCCGCTGCCACCTGAATGTTTACGCGGTCTGCGTGAGCTTTGCGATAAAAATGATCTTGTCCTTATATATGACGAAGTTCAATGCGGGGCGAGCCGTACGGGTAAGCTATTTGCGCATGAATGGGCGGGCGAGAGCGCCTATCCTGACATTATCGCAGCGGCTAAGGGGATTGGCGGCGGGTTCCCATTGGGGGCGTGTATTGCCTCTGGCGAAGTTGCCAAACATATGGTGCCAGGAACGCACGGCACTACATATGGCGGTAATCCGCTGGCGATGGCTGTTGGTAATAAAGCCTTTGACATAATGAGCGATGAGGCATTTTTGGATCATGTTGTGCAAATTTCCAATGTGCTTAAGCAACAATTTGAGAGCCTCAAAGATGAGTTTCCAGATATAGTTGAAGATGTGCGCGGCAAAGGCTTGCTTTGCGGCATGAAGCTTAAGAAAAAAAATGTCGATGTGCGTTTGGCTTTATTTGATAAAGGCCTCTTGGTGGGGACAGCTGGTGATAATGTCCTGCGTATGGCACCGCCGCTTATCATTACGGCCGATCACATACGCGAAGCTGTCGGTAAACTGCGCGAGGTATTTACGCAGGCTCGTCAATGGGATGATGTTTAAATTTGTCACGATGATGACGTTTAAATAGGCAATAGGCATTAAACCTAATATGATTTTACAGCGCATGTGAAATTCGCTAATAGCGCGTTTTGCATGAGCCTCATATGCCGAAACATTTTCTTTCCCTTGCCGATATAGATGCAAGTGAATTGCGTATCATTTTAGATGAAGCTCGCCGCATCAAATCAGCGCGTGTTGGCCGGCCAAAAGGCCATGTTGATAAAGATGCGCCGTTTTCGGGCGAAACACTTGCGTTGATTTTTGAAAAATCTTCAACCCGCACGCGCTTTAGTTTTGATATGGCCATGCGGCAATTAGGCGGTAGCGCGATAACAGCCACACATTCGGACATGCAACTTGGGCGCGGGGAAAGCGTGGAAGACACAGCTAAAGTTCTCTCACGCTTTGTTGACGGCATTATGCTGCGGGCCAATCGCCACGAGACACTCACAACGCTTGCGCGGCATTCGGCGGTACCCGTCATAAACGGCCTGACGGATTATAATCACCCATGTCAGATTATGGCAGATTTGCAGACCCTCGAAGAACGCGGCGGAGATTTATCCGATATGACCTTAACGTGGGTTGGGGACGGTAATAATGTTGCGGTCAGTTTCATCAATGGAGCCGCAAAACTTGGCTATAAGCTACGGATGTCTACGCCGCCAGATTATGCTGTGCAGGGCCAAGTGATTGAGGTGGCGCGCAGCGAAGGCGCAAAGATTGACCTTATCACCGACCCGCTTACAGCCTGCGAAAATACAGATGTTGTGATCGCAGATACATTTGTATCGATGGGCCATGAAGACGCCGATAAACGCCTATCTGATTTTACGGGGTACCAAGTGAATGAGGCGGTGATGAAGGCTGCGGCTAAAGGCGCAATATTTTTGCATTGTCTGCCCGCCCATCGTGGCCAAGAGGTCAGCGCCGCCGTCATTGATGGCCCGCAAAGCGCGGTCTTTGATGAAGCCGAAAATCGTCTCCATGCACAAAAGGCCATTATTCGGTGGTGCTTTAAAGTTTAAATAAGGTGTAAATAGTTCGCTTTATATCCTTGTTTCATACATTGGGCGAACCCATATCCTGCTCTCAATCGAAACCAATAGGATTTGCCATGACTAACCCAATGTTTAAGCCTTTTAATTGTAAAGGCTTGTCCCTGCCAAATCGTATTGTCATGGCACCTATGACACGTAGTCAATCCCCAGGCGGTATTCCAACGCAGGCCGTGGCGGATTATTATGCGCGGCGTGCGAGCGCGGATGTTGGCCTTATCATTACAGAAGGTACAACAATTAACCGCGGCGGGGCCAGTAATGATCCGAATATTCCAGAATTTTACGGTGAGAAACCGCTCGCGGGTTGGAAAGCTGTCGCAGATAAAGTCCATGCTGTAGGCGGTAAAATCGCACCGCAAATCTGGCATATGGGATTGATGCGCAAGGCAGGGACAGGGGCGTATCCTGATGCGACCTCCGATAGCCCGTCTGGTATTACGCATAAAGGCAAGCTTGTGACTTATGTGCCGAGCGAGGCGGATATTGCTGATATGGTCATGGCCTATGCGGATGCGGCGGGACAGGCGGCGAGACTTGGATTTGATACGGTCGAATTACACGGCGCGCATGGCTATCTTATAGATCAGTTTTTTTGGGATGCGATGAATATTCGCGAAGATAGATTTGGTGGTGATTTAGTTGGGCGCGCGAATTTTGCGGCGGATATTATCCGTGAATGTAAAAAACAAATGCCTGATGATATGCCGCTTATTTTACGGTTTTCGCAATGGAAACAACAAGATTACACGGTGCGTTTGGCGGATACACCGCAGAAACTCGAAGACTTTTTGCGTGTTTTTGTCGATGCAGGAATTGATATATTGCATTGCTCGCAACGCAGATTTTGGGAAACGGAATTTGACGGCTCGGATTTGAATTTAGCGGGCTGGGCGAAAAAGCTAACCGGACTGCCGACAATTTCTGTTGGATCTGTCGGTTTGTCAGGTGATTTCATTGGCAGCTTTGGCGGAGAGACGAGTAAAACTGTCCCGTTAGAACAGCTCTATGAACGTATGGAGCGCGGCGAATTTGACCTTATCGGCATTGGACGCGCGATCTTGCAAGACCCAAATTGGGCTGCCAAAGTCAAAGCAGACCGTATGGATGAGTTGGAGACATTCACGCCAGCCGCTTTGGAAAGTTTGAGCTAAGGCCGCCAAAATTGCAAATAACGGATGAGCGCCTTGCGCTTGCCCGATAAACTCATGCTGAATGATAGGATCTACGCACAGTTGATCATAATTGTATACATTCGCCGGCTTCCTTTGTTCTTCATCACATGGCTATTAAGCGGGACTGCAAATATTTTTGCATAAAAGCACTTCAAAAGAGATCATTTTGCTTAAAAAATGTTCTTTTGCATGATGTTTTGCGTAGCAATGAGGCAACACTTCAGAATTGAATGCCATTTTGTGAAAAAAGTGCTTGAATTCCAAATTTGTTTTGACAATGTAAACCTCGTTACTTTTAGGTAATAAAGCTAAATAACAAGCCAATTAATGAACGTAAGTTTGTTGATTTTTGAACGGATGACGGGCCAATTATAGGTTACCGGCCAGTTAAGGGAAATTTATGAAACATAGAACTAATTTAAAAACCTATTTGAAGTCGTCTTGTGGTGTGCTTACACTTGCGCTTATGGGATCTGTCATGGCCACATCGGCCCAAGCTCAAGACTCCAGCGAAGAGACTGATGAGATCATCGTAACAGGATCGCGTATTGCGACTGATGCAGCTCTGACAGCGCCAAGCCCTGTGCAATCTCTGACAATCGATGATTTTAGAAATTCTGGTGATATTGATATTGCTACTTCTTTGCGCAATATTCCTGCCTTGCAAGGTTCAGATCCAGCATCGCTTGCTTCTGCGCAGGGATTAGTTGCGACAGGCGCGAGTACTCTTGATTTACGCGGCCTTGGATCAAATAGAACTTTGGTGCTTCAAGATGGTCGACGTCACGTTCCAGGAATCGGAGGCACGGCCATTGTTGATATCAGTGCAATTCCGCAAGCCTTGATTAAACGTACAGAAGTTTTGACAGGCGGCGCGTCGTCTGTTTATGGCGCGGATGCTGTCTCTGGCGTTGTGAACTTTATCACTCGTACAGGCCGAGATTTCGATGGTATCGAATATCGCTTCCAAGGCGGCATTAGTGATGAAGGTGATGCTGAGGACTTTTTTGGTTCGATAGCAACTGGTGGTACTTTTGGCGATGATAGAGGGAGCGCTGTGTTTGCCGCAGAAATTGCGCATTCTACTAGCATTGTAAATGGTGACCGTCCGAACTTTGCAGGGTCTGGTTTTTCTAGCTTGAACAATAGTAACGCGTTTCTAAATGGTATTTTGGGGCTTGCTCCTAATTCTGAACAGGCATTTGTTCCAAATCGTACACTCCCAGTCTCCAGTGCAGGTTCAACTATTGCAGTTGACCCTACGCCATTTGCTTTTCCATTTGGTGCTTTGGGCTCATTTGTTAATAACTTTACGCCAGGCGTAGATGTCGTTCCAACAATTCCTGGGACGGACATTCCAGTGCTACAAATCATCGACCCTGTCACAGGTAACGTAAGAGCCTTTAATCCTGGTATTTCGACAGGAAGTTTTAATGCGATAGGCGGCGATGGTATTCCTGTGGGTAATGTTGCTCCAGATTTAACGCTTATACCTGAGATTACAAGATTTGTGACAAGTGCCGCGGTGGATTATGAACTGCATGAAAATGTTACATTTTTTGCAGAAGGTAAACTCACTTTCACTGAAGCTGAATCTATTGCTGGTATCCCTTTTTCAGATGATATTCCAATCGCACTTGATAACCCATTTTTGCCTGCGGAAATTCAAGCGCAAATTCCAATTCTTGATGCGTTAATTCCAGATACATCGCCAAGTATCTTTGTTGCTCGGGATAATTTAGGTTCAGAGGTCGGGGCTGGTAACAGAACAGAACGTTCAACTATCCGTGCCGCTGCTGGTTTCCGCGGGGAAATCCCAGGTTTGGGTTTTGATTATGAAGCCTCATATACATATGGCCGAACAGATATTGATAGCAATAATGTAAGGTCTCGGCTTAATGATCGGTATTTTACAGCGATTGATGCAGTTGCTCTAACAGCTGCGGATCTTGATGGAACAAACCCTAATGTCGCTTTTGGCGCAGGTGGAGTTGGAACGCTTAACGCTATTCGCGCCGGCCAAGATCTCGTGATCGATGCCGGTTCTGCTCAAGTAGGTGATATTGTTTGTAGATCTGAATTGACAGGTTTACCGGCTCCAGCAGCGCTTTTTGTTGGTGGCCCGCCATTATTTGCTAATGGCACAACGATTAACGGCACTGATGTGAGCAGTGCTACGCGGCCTGTCACTTTCCAAATCGGTGACGGTACATGTGCGCCAGTTAATATTTTAGGGACAAATTCTATTCAAGGTGCAGGCGCAGACTTTGCATTTGTTGATCTTGAAAATGATACGATTATTACACAAGAACAAGTTCTTCTTACGGTGTCAGGTGATTCATCTGAGTTCTTCGAGTTACCAGCTGGGCCTATCGGTTTTGCGGCAGGGTTTGAATATCGTGAAGATACGTCACAATTTACGCCGAACGCTTTCTTCTCTATTGAAGGTCTTGTTGTCGAAAATAATTCAGTTCCTATATTTGCATCTCCAACAGACGGTCAAGGGATTGAAGTTTATGAAGGTTTTGGTGAAATCAAAGTGCCACTCCTTAAAGATCTCCCATTCGCGAAATATCTAGAAGTTTCGGCTGCTGGTCGTATCTCTGATTACAATACGATTGGTAATACAGAAACTTATTCTGTTGGTGGTATATATCAGCCAAAAGATTGGTTCACACTTCGGGGTACTTATGCACGGGCCATTCGTGCGCCTAATATCGGTGAGTTATTTGCCCCTCAAGCGGCAGCATTTATCGGTGTTGATGCCGACCCATGTGATGATGGGAATATCAATAATGGTAGCTCAAACCGTGTCGCAAATTGCGCCTTATTCGTGCCGCCTAACTTTAATTCTGCCGATGAGTTAACAGCTTTTGTTACGGGTACAACGGGTGGTAATCCTAATTTGATTGAAGAAACATCTGACAGTTTCACTATTGGCGGCGTATTCCAGCCAAGTGGTATTTTAAATGGATGGCTTGATAACCTTGTCGTTGTTGCTGATTATTATGATATTGAAATTACAGATGCGGTTGGGTCTTTAACAGGTCAAGCAATCGCTTCGGCTTGTGTGGATTTGCCAAGTATCAACAATCAGTTCTGTGACAGTGTTCAGCGGGCTTCGATTGCTGATGGCGGTGAAATTACAGGCTTCCAGTCAGGTAATATCAACCTTGCCGAACTCCGTGCTAGAGGTGTGGATTTTGATATAAGGTATAACTTTGATTTGCCATCTTATAATGGAAATGATCTTGGTTCGATACAAACATCTCTTGTTGGGACACGGTTCATTGAAAGGTTCACAGAAAGTGACCCCGTTATCGCGGAAACGATTGCTTCGGAACCTGATCCGTTACAGCAAGAGCTTTTGACAACAGACCAAGCAACCGTTAGCGATCTTTTGGGCGTTATTGGAATTCCAGAATGGATTTTCAATTTTGGTGTGAATTGGGAATACGGTAAGTGGAATGTCGGCGGAACAGTCAGATTTGAAGACTCAACGTCACAATTTACGAATGCGGCTCTAACCGATGTCGAAATTGTGGGTGGTCAGGTTGTTGTATCTGACAATGAGGGCCTGGCAGACCCATCGCAGCTTTTCACAGGGAGCAGTGCTGAGTTAGACCTCAACGTGAACTATGAATTCTCTGAAAAATTGGGACTTTATGGTGGGATCAGTAATGTAACCGACAGAGAGCCATTCTTAGGATCCTTATCTCGGCCTGTTGGCCCGCGCGGACGGTTCTTCTTTATGGGCGTTCGAGGACAGTTCTAAACGAGTAACACAACATAAAATAAAATTCGGCACCCGGTTCATCCGGGTGTTTTTTGTCTTGATGACATGAACTGTAATTTCGATTACCTGTTATCATATTATTCATTAAAACCAGACCCACAGCTTTCGAGCATCTTTGGTAGATGTGAGTTATTCGGTGATCAAGCGCTTGCTAGATAAAACATCAATTTTTGCAGGTGTATAGAATTGCATATGGGATAATTCAGTGATGAGTATATCAAACGCATTGCTGGTGGCTACGATCACATTGTCCAATCCGAGGACTTGACCATTTTCGATTTTACGATTGACTAAATTCGCAGCTTTTGTATCCAATGTAATCAAATAGCTTTTAGCTTTTCTATGAACTTGCCTGACCATCATACCTTCTAGGTCAGCTTGTTTATATCGTTCTCGTAGGCTTGTTTTTGCTGATAAAATTATGGGGCCAAACTTTCGGCTATAAGCTACAAAATCAAATTCTACATTCGGGACAAATGAGAGCATAGCTTCGACATATAACGGGCGAATATTTGATCTATATAGTAATGTTGCGAGTAATCCCTCAAAGACTTTACCATTAAGGGAGGATGGCAAGCCATCAGGGTATCTATCTCATAAAGTGCGGATAAACTCTGAAGGCGTATGGTAGTTTAAGCGTAAAATATCAGAGAAATATGTATCAAAAGCTTCTTTAACTTTTGGCCCAGATATTAGATTTTTATTTGCTAACATGTCTGATGTTAACATCATGACTTATTATAATCAGATTTATTGTTGAGGTAGTCTATTATGTTTTTTGCAGTCGCTTGCACGGCAGGAACAGCCACAGAGTTTCCTAATTGTTTCATAGCTTGTGTTTCGGAAACAGGAAAAATAAAATCATCTGGCAGTCCCATCATTTTTTTACCTTCTTTTGAGGTTAGCCGTATGATGTCTCCATTCACAGAATAACAATCCCAGTTTCGTCTATCCAAGATACCAGAGCCGCGTCCTCCAACGCGTAAAGTGTATCCTATGGCTTTGTTGCAGGGTTTTCCAAATATATCTGACATTGTTTGCTTTAAAGGTATAGGGTCGGGGAATTTGAAATTGCTATCTTGTGTCTTTTCCCCCTTAAAGCCTACCATAAAAATTCTAGGTCGATGCTGAGGTAAGCCATGATCCGATGCTTTCACCATTTTATAATGAAAAGAGTAATTAAGGCCTTCTAATAATTTACGGACTGTATCAAATGTTTTGCCATCATCATGGTTTTTGATATGCCTAACATTTTCTAAGAAAAAAGCGGGAGGCTGTTTATGCTTAAGAATGTCAATAATATCAAAAAATAGATTGCCTCTATTGTCTTTTGAATCGTGAAACCCCTTTTTAAACCCTGCTTGAGAAAATGGCTGACATGGAAATCCTGCACATAATATGTCAAATTCAGGCACATCAGATAGATTAAGATCTTTAATGTCGCCGATGAATCTGTTTTCATGAAAGAGTTGAGGCGATATTTTAGAGTGATTAGCGATGTATGTTTTGCGGGCGTAAGGATTTATTTCTGAGGCAAACACACATTGGGCGCCCAGATTATGTAAAGCCAAATGAAACCCACCAATACCTGCAAATAAATCGATGAATTTATAACGCGGTTTTGCATCTTGCTGCGAAGGCGTAAATTGATTTTGCCAGTGATGATTCACGGATGCTCCCACGGATTCTCCAAGGTTTCTACGCCTTCATCTCATGAATATGTAACAAGCTTCAAGTGATTATTGAAGTCTCTTTCATAAAGCCATGCTTATAAGAATAGCTTAAAACCAAGAACACTTACTTCCTAAAATCCGCCATCGGCCTCAGGTAAGAATATTTCGCGTTTACCGCCAGAGCCGCTTGGGCCGATCATGCCTTCGCCTTCCATACGCTCTATAAGGTCGGCAGCGCGGTTATAGCCAATAGATAATTTGCGCTGAATATAGGATGTACTGGCTTTGCGGTCGCGTGCAACAATTTCTACGGCTTGATCAAACAGAGAGTTCCCACCGCTCCCGCTCGGTTTTCCTGAATCCGCGGAAGGTTCTTCGCGCTCTGTGGTGATGTCCTCAAGATAGCTTGGCGCGCCTTGGGCTTTGACGAATTTCGCTATGCGCTCGACTTCGCCGTCTGATACAAATGGCCCGTGATAACGACGCGGGCGGCCTGTGCCCATAAAGAGCATGTCGCCATTGCCAAGGAGTTGCTCACCGCCTTGTTCGCCCAAAATTGTGCGGCTATCGATTTTAGACCCAACACGGAAGGAAATACGCGTTGGGAAATTGGCTTTAATCGTTCCTGTAATCACATCAACAGATGGACGCTGTGTGGCCATAATCATGTGAATGCCAGCGGCCCGAGCCATTTGCGCAAGGCGCTGCACGCTGCCTTCAATATCTTTCTTCGCAACCATCATAAGGTCTGCCATTTCATCGATAATTACGACGATATAGGGCATGGCTTCAAATTCTAACTCTTCGGTTTCATATTCAGGCTCGCCGCTTTCCTTATTGTAACCTGTCATCACCGTACGGGAGAGCGTTTCACCTGTGGCTTTGAACTCGGCGACTTTCTCATTAAAACCTGCCATATTCCGCACGCCAATTTTTGCCATTTTACGGTAGCGATCTTCCATCTCGCGCACAGTCCATTTCAGGGCCACAACCGCTTTTTTCGGCTCTGTCACCACAGGGGCGAGCAAATGCGGGGCTCCGTCATAGACGGATAGCTCAAGCATTTTGGGATCAATCATGATAAATTTACACTTCTCTGGCGGCAATTTATACATCAATGATAAGATCATGGAATTGACGGCTACGGATTTACCAGATCCTGTTGTACCCGCGACGAGCAAATGCGGCATTTTTGATAAATCTGTAACAAAAGGCGAGCCGCCAATATCCTCGCCCATAATAAGCGGCAAGGCTGCATCAGAATTTTGGAAGGCATCAGAGGCGAGCATATCACGTAGCCAAACAGTTTCGCGGCGATGATTTGGCATCTCAATCCCCATGGCATTACGGCCTGGCACAACAGCAATCCGCGCCGATTGCGCCGTCATGTTTCGGGCAATGTCATCGGAGAGATTAATGACGCGCTGGGATTTGACGCCTGCTGCGGGTTCAAATTCAAATAAGGTGACAACGGGGCCAGGGCGGACATCACCCATTTCGCCTTCAATCCCGTAATCTCCTAATACGCGGTGAAGATTTTCCGAAGCCCGGCGCAATGCGCCTTCATCGCGAATGGTTGAGCGCGGCGGCGGCATTTTGAGCAAATCAAGGCCTGGTAAGACAAAATCTGTTTCGCCCGAAAAATCAAATTCAGGGGCTTTGGGTTTGGCTTTACGGCGGGCGCGCGGTTTGGCGGCGGGCTCGGCTTTTAAGTCTTGCATGGTCGTGGGTTTAACGGGGGCCGGCGTAGGTGTTATGGCCGCTTGCGGTGTATCAGGCACACCACGATAGATCATATCTGCCGCGCCCTCTGGGTTGATTTCAGCCTCATAGCCTTTACGGAATAGGCGCATAATAAATCCTGCGGCGCGGTCAATGCCAATACGAATATACGCCCAAACCAAACCTGCAGCATCTGCAATATCTACAAGGTCGCGGCGAACGATACGTAAGTAACGGGCCAAAGCATATGCGGCTATAGCAAAGCTTAACAGCGCAATGATAGCGCCAGATAAAGGTATGTTGAAATTATCCAAAATAGCTTTGGCGTTAAGATGAAATATATCTCCAATCCAGCCGCCAAGCCCTGCTGCCATAGGCCAGCTTTGCGGAATCGGAAAGGCGGATAAGGTGGCCGTTCCAAAAATGACAACGGCTATGCCAAGGACAATACGCTGCGCCCGGTCAAAGCGGCTGCCTTTAGGTTTTGGGCGTAAAATACGCTTGGTACCAGATATGATGAAAAGTCCTGCAACGATTAGCGCGCCCCAGCCTAGAACCTGCATTAAAATATTTGAAATTTTGGCACCGTTAGGGCCGAGTAAATTTGATACAGAACCCAAGCCTGCCGTATCGCCTGTACTGTCAAACGGGTTATAACTTAAGATACAGAGCGTGATAGCCAAACCAAATCCGATCATGGCTAATGCGATAACTGCGCGTTTAAAGGCGCCGCCCTGTTGTGCTTGCAGCTCTTCCATCATGGCGTGAATATCTTCAGGCGCATAATTCATATGGGAGGCATTCGCGGTAGCAGAGGGCGGAGGTGTCATAAAAGTCCTTCAAATTATATGACCTAAGTGTGAAGGAAAGGCGTAAATGCTGGGTTAATAGAGCTTTTAAATATAGATAAAATACAACAATTAGGGGGTTTTCGTAATGTTCGAAATAACATAAGATGGGTGTGTGAAAACGAACTTTGATATTCTCCTTATTGGTGCAGGCCTTGTCGGTCTGTCTGCTGCGGTCGCTTGTGCGCAATCGGGTGTATCGGTGGCTGTGATAGACCGCCGCACGCAAGATGATATGCCCGAAGATTACCGCGCCTCTGCAATCGCAGCGAGCAGCCTGCGCATGTTAGAGCGATTAGGCGTGCGTTTGGGCGCTAAGGCTGAACCGATTTTAGACATGATGGCCTATGAAGCTTCGCAAGCTGCGCCGTGGAAAATTCATTTCGATGAAGCTGATAAATTAGGCGTCATGATTGAAAATAAATATTTGCGGCAGGCTTTATGGGCCGCTTTTGAGGGCCTTGATAATACGCTTATGATTGCGCCTGCGCAAATTACACAGCATAGCCATGATGCAAATGGCGTTGAGCTACATTTGGCCGGGCAGGACGCTCCGTTGCGCGCAAAACTCCTTATCGCGGCAGATGGCCGAAACTCTTATATACGCAGAGCGGCAGGCATAAATGTACAAAGTACAGATTATACTCAACGCGCGCTCATTACGATTATCAAGCATAGTTTGCCCCATAAAGGTTTGGCTTTACAACGCTTTATGCGCGGCGGCCCGCTGGCTGTACTGCCTTTACCGGGCAATCGTAGCCAGATTGTCTGGTCAGATAAAACGGCGGCTGTGACAGCTTTAGAGCAATTTAGCGAAGCTGACTTTTGTGATATTTTAACGGATCGTATGGGTGATTATCTTGGAACTGTAGCCCTAGAGACACCGCGTCAATCCTATCCGCTAATTTTGCAAGTCGCAGATAGGTTTTCCGCCCCGCGCTTGGCGCTTATTGGCGATGCGGCACATGTGATACATCCGCTTGCGGGCCAAGGTCTGAATTTAGGACTACGTGATGTCGCAGCGCTTGCTGAAGGTATTGATCTGGCGCAGAAACGCGGATTGGATATAGGAGTTGCAGGCTTGATTGATTATAATATTTGGCGTAATATCGACGTGCGCCTCATGGGCGCAGTGACGCATAGCTTAAATAAAGCGTTTGGCGTTAAAAACCCTGTATTTGGTCATATGAGACGGCTAGCTCTCAAGACTATAAACGAAATGTCGCCAGTAAAAGAGTTATTTATGCAAGATGCGGCTGGTGAGTTAGGAGAGTTACCTAAAATTATGCACATCTAATTGAACTTTTGTGTGTTTTTATCTGTTTCCAAGCGATAAAAAAACGTTCAGATAGTGTTCAGGTAAATTTGCTTAAAATAGCAATCAATCTTACCGTGGGGGGTAAGACATAGATCGGTGCTGGACATTGCGCCCCGTTTCAGTACCGTAGCCCTGCCATCTTCGGATGGTAGGGCGTTTTTTTAGCATAAGCTATTGTTTTAACAGGTTTTAAGGCGATAGCTTTTTAATCTAGTTTAATCCTACATTGACTTGTTCATTGCGCGGTTTTCATGTGGATAGTCTGCGCGCGATGGGCAAAATCAGAAAAAAGCGCGGCATCCGTACCTGTCATAAAAATTTGTGTGCCAAGGTCGAGGAGTTCTTCGGCCAAAGCCGCGCGGCGCGCCGAATCTAGATGCGCGGCCACTTCGTCGAGCAATAATATGGGCTGCATATGCGACTGCGCGCGCGCATGGGCTAGGATAAGCCCAATCAATAAGGCTTTTTGCTCGCCCGTTGAACATTGTGCGGCGGGCATGGCTTTGGCTGCGTGCGTCACAGAGAGTTCCATGCGGTGCGGGCCAATCAACGTACGGCCAGCGCGCATATCTGTTATTCGGGTCGCCGCAAGTTGCTCGCGAAAGGCAAATTCTACGTCTTCAAAATTTTGCAGTTCTGCGAAAAGCGTTTCAATATGGCCTTCAAGTTTTAAGATAGATTTAGGGAAAATAGAATCACGTGCATTAATCGCGTCTTGTAAGCGGGTCACGGTTTCAATTCTCGCGCGGGTGATATTTGTCCCTTGTATGGCAAGGTCGGCTTCAAGGGCTTCATACCAGCCAGCGTCTTGGATACCATCAGAGAGTAGCCTATTGCGTTCCGCACGGGCTTTTTCATAGCGCAAACTCGCAATGCCATGTTGCGGGTTATGGGTTAAAGCGAAACGATCAAGGAATTTACGCCGATCCCCTGCTGGCCCTGTAAAGAGGCGGTCTTGGGCAGGGGTAAGCCACATGATCGCGAGTAAGTGTGCGAGTTGCGGTCCTGTTGCAGTTTTCCCGTCAATTTTTACGGTGCGCCGCCGTGGATGTTCGGGGACTTGCCCGATAGATATGCGCTCGCCGCTATCTAAAATAGCATTAATCCCCCAAGCGGGTGCGCGTGTCTCTTTGTCCATGCGCGCCAGACTATCCATAGATGCACGGCGTAACCCGCGGCCAGGCGAGAGCAGAGAGATAGCTTCTAAAAGATTAGTTTTTCCGACGCCATTTGGGCCATATATAACGACAGGGCCATTTTTAAGCGGTATATCAAGCCCTGCATATGAGCGAAAATCAACAAGACGGAGTGATGTTAGAAAAGCCATATGGAAAGATGCAGGCGGCTTTGCATATTAAACCCTGAGCGGCATAAGAACGAAAAGTGAGTTCTCGTCTTCACTATCCTTGACCAAAGCAGGGCTGGCTGGACTATCAAGCCAGAAAGTCGCGTCGCGTCCTTCGATTTGATTGGTGACATCGAGTAAATATTTTGCGTTAAAGCCAATTTCGAGCGAATCTGCACTGTAATCCACGCGCAAATCTTCATGGGCGTTACCGCTTTCAGGGTTATTGACGCTTAGAGCCAGGCTATCCGTTGATAAAGCCATTTTGATGCTTCGAGATTTCTCAGCAGAAATTGTAGCCACGCGGTCAACGGCATCGGCGAAGACTTTATTGTCGATAGTGAGTTCTTTCTCATTACCTTTTGGAATGACGCGCTCATAATCTGGGAATGTGCCATCAATGAGTTTTGAAGTCAGGACAGCCGACCCGACCGTGAAGCGAATTTTGGCGTCTGATAAGCTCAAGGTTACATCTGCGTCCATCCCATCAATGAGGCGGCGAATTTCCGCGACAGTTTTGCGCGGGATAATAATGCCTGGCAACCCGTCTGCACCTGCAGGTAATTCGCTTTCTGCCAATGCAAGGCGATGTCCATCTGTCGCAACGCAGCGCAGCACATTATTATGGGCGTGCATATAAATGCCGTTTAAATAATAGCGGGTTTCCTCAGTAGAAATAGCAAAGCGTGTTTTATCGATCAGGCGGCGCAAGGCAGGGGCAGGCATAGAGAAATTATGCGTAAAGCCATCTGCCGTCATTTTCGGAAAATCTCCAGATGGTAATAATGGTAATGTAAAGTGCGAACGGCCAGCATCGACATCCAAACGTTCTTCGGCATTAATTTGCAAGACAACTTGTGAGCCATCGGGCAATTTGCGGGCAATATCATACAGAGTATGCGCAGGCGCCGTGACTTGCCCGGGCGCGCTTATCTCTGCGCTTGTATCTTCGGACACTTCGATGTCGAGGTCTGTGGCAACAAATGTTAAGACATTATCCTGCGCGGTTAACAGCACATTTGACAATATCGGAATTGTATTTCTACGCTCAACAACATTTTGAACATGCCCAAGGGCTTTGAGCAATGCACTACGTTCTATCGAAAGTCTCATCTGTTCGGCCTGTGTAATTATGAGCGCGCATCTATGGGCGGGCCCGTTCTAAATATTTGCTAAACCATAACCAAATTGCCCGTTTTGCCAAGTCTTTAGGCTGTGATTTTTGAAGAAATTTATCACGGCGCGCGGCGTTTTTAGGACATGGCTTTAGGCTTTGAGTATATCCTCGACAGCTTCGATTTGGGCGTTAAAAGTTGCGTCTTGCGCGCGTAGCTCATCAATGCGCTTGACCGCATGCATAACCGTTGTGTGGTCACGTCCGCCAAAGCGGCGTCCAATGTCGGGCAAAGACCGCTTGGTCATTTTTTTGCACAGATACATAGCCACTTGGCGCGGACGTGCAATCACGCGCGCACGACGTTTGGACACCATATCCGTTAGAGTGACTTTAAACACGTCACACACGGCGCGCTGGATGCGGTCAACGGTGAGGCGTTGACCCGTCATGTAGCGCGAATCCGATAGAGTTTCTTGCACGGTTTCTAGTGAAATGGGCGTGCCTAGAAACTCACTTTGTGCCACGATTTGATTAAAGGCACCTTCAAGATCGCGCGGCGTAGCGTTCATACGGGCTGCCAGATGGTCGCGAGCATTTTGCGGAATAGCCAGACTTGCATTGCCAGTCATGCGGCGACGGGCAATGAGGCGGTCTAAAATTCGCAAACGTAATTCATAATCGGCAGGGCCAATTTTACAGACAAGCCCGCTTGATAGATAGGATTTTAGCCGTTCAGAGGCTTTATCAATTTTATCAGGATGACGATCCGCTGCGATGATGATTTGGCGACCTGAATCGACAAGGCTAATGAGTGTGTGCAAGAACTCTTCTTGGCTACCAGGTTTATCGGTAATAAAATGGGCATCATCAATAATCAGAAGATCGACATCGCGCAGGCTCGTTTTAAACGCATTAATCGCCTCGCGGCCCGACCCGCGTACAGAGGCGACAAAGGCTGAGACAAAATTTTCGGCGCTCATAAATTTAACGCGGTGTTCTGGTGTGTTGACTTGTAGCATATTTTCAATCGCATAGAGTAGATGCGTTTTACCCATGCCATTGGCGCCGTGCAGAACTATCGGGTTAAATTGCACGGGCTTTGCACTGGCCACTTGGCGCGCGACAGCGACAGCAAGCTCATTTGAAGGGCCGACAACAAAATTATCAAATGTTAGCCGCGCGCGTTGCCGATCATTGGCATGCAAGGGGGCATCTTGTTTTGCATCTGCGTTCGCGGCGCTCATATTTGGGCGTGAATGATGCGATGATGGGTTATGTGCAGGTGAGTTAACCGCGACTATATTGGCCCCGCGTGTCTCTGTTGCCAGTTTGTAGTTTTGATGGGGCGTTGATTTTTGGGCTGTTCCATGTGCGGAGCTTACAAGTATAGACACATTGCGAGGCGGGTCGACACGGTCATATTTTTTCCACAGACGACGCAAAGTATCCGCATATTGATTTTCTATTTTTGACGCGATGAATTTTGATGGCGCGCCGAGTGTGACAGTATTGGCATCGGCATGCATGATGCGCAAACGAGCTGTCCAAGAGCGGTGGACATTTGGCCCGAGCGCATAGGATAAATCGGTTTTCACCTGCTTCCACGTATTATGGGCGCTGTGCAAAGGCGGCTCTCCTGTGTAAAGGTCTGGAGCTTTAGTGTGTGTCTGTTCTTGTGTCCCCGCGTGAACGGCTAGTGTGTTGCCCATACGCGTCTTAGTCATGTTAGCCATTTAATTCGTCACCCATAATTACCCATAGGGTTAGCCAAGGCTAATCCTATGAATTAACAATATTATTTGCTGGATACAGCCACCAAGAAATTATGGCCGCTATGTCCCCCCAGTCGTAATATATACGTAAAGAATGTAGCGATAGCAGGCTTGCTATCTCTTATTCTTTGCCAAGAATGCTAAGTCGCATGTGGCGTTACAGCTTCTTTAAACAGACTCTTTTCAAGCACGTCAATGTGGAAATTTTCATGAATCTGCTGTATTAAAACTTGACTCAAAAAAAAGCTAAGAATCTAGCAGACTTAGCTATGAAAAAAAGAATCATATTTTTTAACTTTTTTTTAAGTCAAATACATGCGCTGTTTCGGCGAAGCTTATTGTGATTTTTATCAATATATTATCATGTAAAATATGAGGTGAAATCGGAATTTTTGGCATAAAAAAACTGAGGCTCTCGCCTCAGTATTTTAAAAACAAACATGTATCGTTTATGCGCGTTAAGCGATAGCCTTTACGCGTTTATTCAAGCGCGAGATTTTACGGCTTGCTGTGTTCTTGTGATACACGCCTTTTGAGACAGCGCGCATAATTGCGGGCTCGGCGAGTTTGAGTGCGTCA
This sequence comes from uncultured Caulobacterales bacterium, assembly GCA_937929915.1. Taxonomy (GTDB): domain Bacteria; phylum Pseudomonadota; class Alphaproteobacteria; order Caulobacterales; family Maricaulaceae; genus Litorimonas. The sequence goes on from CALFUN010000037.1 coordinate 81,426, forward strand.
TTGGCAGCAGCCTTATCGCCCGCTGTGATCGCATCTTCAACTTTGCGCAAAGTCGAGCGCACCATAGAGCGGCGTGTTTTGTTCACGGCTGTCTTACGGGCCATTTTACGTACGTTTTTCTTGGCTGATGAAGTATTCGCCATATTATCCTCAGAGTATTGCCCTGCATCTGGCAGGAGATTCAAATTTCAAGCGCCGCCTATAGACGTAGCACGGGGCTACGTCAACAGGCATAGATGCCAAATTCTACGTGTTATTTATTCTTGAAATGTGGTTTACGTTTTTCCGTAAACGCACTCATGCCTTCTTTTTGGTCATGGGTGCTAAACATGGAATGAAATAAACGGCGTTCAAATTGAATACCTTGTGTGAGCGTGGTGTCAAAAGATGTATTGATCGTTTCTTTGGTCATCATCGCGATAGGCTGGCTTTGCGCGGCGATTTTATGGGCGGCCTCTTTGGCGGTAGACATTAAATCGTCTAAGGGTACAACGCGCGAGACAAGCCCAGAGCGCTCGGCTTCCTCGGCCAGCATCATACGGCCCGTCAGGCACATATCCATGGCTTTGGCCTTGCCTACGGCTTTGGTGAGGCGCTGCGTACCGCCCATACCCGGCATGACGCCAAGTGTGATTTCAGGTTGGCCAAACTTTGCAGTCTCTGCCGCAATGATAAAGTCACACATCATGGCAATCTCGCAGCCCCCGCCGAGTGCATAGCCTGATACTGCGGCGATAATCGGTTTACGAAAGCGTTCAATGGCGCAATGCTTATTCCCAAAATCATCATGTTTGTAATTATAAAGATATGTCGTGTCTTGCATTTCTTTGATGTCAGCCCCCGCCGCGAAAGCTTTGTCAGAGCCTGTGACGATGACACAGCCAATATTGTCATCTTTTTCGAGCTTGGTTAAAGCATCAGCGACTTCGCCCATCATCTTATTATTCAGCGCATTAAGCGCTTTGGGGCGGTCAAGTTGAATGATGGCCACACCGCCATCTGTCGTGATTTCTATATTGTCGTAAGGCATTCTGGCCTCCTTTATTATCTTTAGGCGGCCCTTTAGCTTTAGTTTTTAGTGCTGACAAGCCCCACAGAAAAACGTGCTGCGCCCGCCTTGCGTAATGCGCTGCACAGGGGCGGCACAATCGGGGCAGGGATTGTTCTCTTGGCCGTAAACCCGAAACCTGTGTTGAAAATAGCCCAAATCGCCATCTGTGTTCGCAAAGTCGCGCAAGGATGAGCCGCCTGCCTCTATAGCTTCGGCCAAAATATCTTTAATATGGCGAACCAGAATGTCTGTCTCGTTCTGCTTTAATTTGCCAGCGGCGCGCTGCGGGTTGATGCGGGCGCGGTGCAAAGCTTCGCAGACATATATATTGCCAAGGCCCGCCACAATGCGTTGATCGAGCAATGCGGTTTTAATTTGGCTCTTTTTATCTTTGAGACGTGCGCGCAGTTCTGGTGCGTTAAATTGATTGGAGAGCGGCTCAGGCCCGATATGATCAAGGCGGTAGGTTTCACCAGGCGCGACAAGTTCCATGAACCCAAAGCGCCGTGTGTCATTATATGTAATACGCGCGCCGTCTTGGCCGTGTTGATCTTGCATCTCAAAAACTACATGGTCATGTTTGGCCGTGCCGCCCGTTTCGCGTTGATAGCGGCCTTGTGGTTTGTCATTGATTGTAAAGCGTCCCGACATGCCCAGATGCATGAACAGCCTATCGCCTGACGACAGCTCGGCTTGTAGAAATTTTGCTCGCCGAGACAGCCGCGTTAGGGTTTGGCCCTCAAGGCGCTGCTTGAATTTCGGATCAAAGGGAAAGCGTAAATTTGTACGGTTTAAGGTAACGCGGCCAAAGACTTGCCCCTCCATCACGGGGGCAAGGCCGCGCTTGACGGTTTCAACCTCAGGAAGCTCTGGCACGTGACTTTATTTTGCAGGGCCAGTGGATACAGCCACCATGGCGGCGCGCAAAGTTCTCTCGCCGAGCGTAAAGCCTGTTTGCATAACAGTTGCAACATTGCCTTTATCTTCATCAGAAGGGACTTGCGCAACGGCTTGGTGAACATTCGGGTCAAATTTTGACCCAACACCTGGCACGGTCTTAACGCCGTGGCGTGATAAGGTCAGAATAAGATCTTTTTCTGTTAGCTCAATCCCGTCGACAAGGTTTTTTGCGTTCTCGCCAAGGTCTTCTTTATTTGTCCCCGCCAAAGTCATGAGAGCACGCGATAAATTGTCATGCACGGATAAGACATCAAGGGCAAAGCGTTCAATCCCAAATATCCGCGCGGCGTTGACTTCGCGCTCGGCGCGTTTCTTGACGTTTTCAGCATCTGCCATAGCGCGCAGAGCTTGGTCTTTGAGCGCCGCTAATTCAGCCTGCACTTCTTCTGTGCGTTTCACGGCCTGTTGCAGCGGGGTTAGCGTTTCAGCGTCTTCTGCACCAGCTTCACCCGCGTCTTTTCCAGCCGTGTCTTTTTCGGCAGCCTCTTTAGCGGCGCGGTCTGCCATGCCTGCTTTTTCAGCATCAATCGCGGCTTGCAGCGCATCCAGTTCTGCATCGCTAGGCATCCCGTCACCCGAAGGCGTAGAGGCATCCATGAAAGGGGTATCTGATGTTTTCTTACCAACCATTGTGACAATCCTTATGTCGTATCTTATTTTCGTTCAGAGCCGAGCCAGCGCCCGACCAGTTGCGCGGTGTAATCCACCATCGGTATCACCCGCGCGTAATTAAGTCGTGTTGGGCCAATGACCCCTAATGCGCCCAATATGTTTTGGTCTTGGTCGCGATAGGGCGCTATCACAACACTGGAGCCTGACAAGGAAAATAATGGATTTTCTGTGCCAATAAATATTTTTACGCCGTCCGCTGTTTCTGTTCTATCCAAAAGTGCGATGAGGTCTTCTTTGCGCTCTAGATCGTCAAACAACATCCGTATGCGCTCCAAATCGGTTTGCGCTTCCAAATTGTCAAGGAGGTGTCCTTGCCCGCGGACGATTAAAGAGCGTTTTTCTGATGTTTTTTGCAGTGACTCTTTACCTTTGGCCTCGCCGGCCCATTCTGCAAGGCCCGCTTTTATCAAATTCTGTGCGGCTGCATCAATTTCCGCTTGGCCTTTGGCGATTTCATCTAAAATCTCCAGACGAGCTTCGGATAAGCGGCGACCCTTTAGGCGCGCGGACAGAAAATTCCCTGCCCGCTCTAATGAAGCAGGCAGCAAGCCTTCGGGGCGCGGCATGAGGCGGTTTTCAATTTGGCCATTGGCATAAACAATCACAACAAGGGCTTGGCCATCATCCAGACTAACAAATTCGACATGACGCAAAGCCTGCTCTTGAGGCTGGGGGGCTATAGATGGCGATAAAACCAATCCCGCTCCGCCCGCCAGACCCGCAAGCATATCCGAGACATGTTCCAGCATTTGATTGGGGGCATGTCCTTGCGCCGCCAGACGGGCTTCTAGCTTTTGGCGCTCTTGAGCGGGTAAATCGCCGATTTCTAAAAGACCATCGACAAAAAGACGCAGACCTGCCTGTGTCGGAATACGGCCTGCACTGATATGGGGGGAGCCGAGCAATCCGTAACGCGTCAGTTCTGCCATAGTGTTTCGAATGGTTGCAGGTGATAGGCTTTGCCCGCCAGATAGCGCCAAAGTTTTAGAGCCAACAGGCTGTCCTGTTTCCAAATACCCTTCGACAATATCGCGAAAAATATCGCGCGCACGAACATCCAAATCAGATATGGAGTAATAAGGGACAGTCTCACTCATAACAGCCCCTATGTGGGTCATTATTTCACGGCTTTCAAGATTAGAGTCTTTTATAATTGCAAAGCGCATTGTGATTTCTAGGTAAACACTTTAGGGAGCGCTAGATTCAATAAGCAATTTTTAAAGGTTTTCTTATGCGCCCTCAATCTCGTGCCCGCGATCAACTCCGTGATGTTAGTTTTGAGGCGGGTGTGTCCCGTTATGCCGAAGGCTCTTGTCTTGTGAAATTTGGGCAAACTCATGTGCTTTGTACAGCCAGTATTGACCCGGGTGTGCCGCGCTGGCTGAAGGGCAAGGGATCTGGCTGGGTGACGGCGGAATATGGCATGTTGCCGCGTGCAACCCATTCGCGCAATGGCCGCGAAGCCGCGCGCGGTAAGCAAGGCGGGCGGACGGTCGAAATTCAACGCCTTATAGGCCGGTCTTTGCGAGCTGTGATTGATCTGAAAAAGCTCGGTGAGCGCCAAATTATCCTTGATTGTGATGTCATGCAAGCCGATGGCGGAACGCGCACAGCCTCTATTTCAGGGGCATGGGTTGCCTTGTTTCAGGCCTGCGAAGGCCTTGTGAAAAACGGCGAACTATCTGAAAATCCTGTGACAGACCCGATGGCGGCTGTGTCATGCGGGATTGTGGACGGGGAATGTCGTCTGGATTTGGAATATGTTGAAGATAGCGCCGCGCAAGCCGATGCCAATTTTGTCTTCACACAAACAGGCGGTATCATTGAAGTGCAAGCCAGCGCTGAAGATACACCCTTTACAGCCGATGAAATGGCCGAACTTATGCGTCTTGCGAGCAAAGGCATTGCCGAGCTATGCGCGGCGCAGAAGGCAGCTTTAGGCTAACCATAAAATATAACGATTAAGATAAATAAGAGACGATTATGACCCGCGCCGATAATTTTGCAAAATTAAAATCCCTTGCGGAGCAACCCGTCTCTATCCGTGATTTATTTGATACAGAGCCAGACCGCCTTTCGCGTTTTGTGATGCGCGAAGGCCCGTTGCGGGCAGATTTTTCCAAACAAGCGATGAGTCAAGACGCGTTGGACGCATTATTATCTTTCGCGGCAACTTGCGATCTTGAAGAATGGCGCGCGAAGTTATTTGCTGGCGAAACAGTCAATACGTCTGAAAATCGTGCTGTGTTGCATATGGCACTCCGCGGCGTTGGCGGCTCTGATGCTGTGAAGGCCGAAGTGGCTGACATGCGTGAACATATGGCGAGTTTTGCTGATAAAATTCGCCGTGAGGGCACATTTAAAGCCATTGTCCATATCGGTATTGGGGGATCAGATTTAGGCCCGCGTTTGGTCGCCGATGCGTTCCAAGCGAGCGCGGATATGGCGCTGGATTTGCGCTTTGCTGAAAATATAGACGGGGCGTCGATTCAAGATGCGCTGGTCGGCCTTGACCCTGCCACGACGTTAGTTGTTGTCGTGTCCAAATCTTTTACAACACAAGAAACGCGCATGAACGCCGAAGCCGCACGGACATGGCTCACGCAGGCGCTTGGCGAGACAGCGGGTGATAATTTTATTGCTGTAACCGCCAACCGAGATGGCGCGTTGGATTTTAATATTCCGCCTGGACAAATTTTTGATTTCTGGGATTGGGTTGGCGGGCGTTATTCCGTTTGGAGCGCTGTTGGCTTATCCCTGCAAATTGCCTTTGGCCCAGATATATTCGCAGAGTTTTTAAACGGCGCTGCGGCAATGGATAGGCATTTTCGCGATCAGCCTTTGCAAGATAATCTACCCGTTATGATGGCGCTTACGGGGATATGGAACCGCAACGGGCTTGGCTATAGCTCATTGGCGGTCATTCCCTATGCGCGGCGCATCCGTAAACTCGCGGCTTTTTTGCAGCAGCTTGAGATGGAATCCAACGGTAAGCGTATCACGCGCGAAGGCACGGAGGCGGGGCTGACCTGTCCAATTATTTGGGGCGATGAGGGTACAAATGGGCAGCACGCATTTTTTCAATGGCTACATCAAGGCCCAAGCGAAGGGGCTTATGGCGGCGCGCCGGTGGACTTCATCGCAGTCCTAAAAGACCATAGCGCACGGCCAGACCACCATGCGGCTTTGCTGGCAAATTGTTTCGCGCAAAGCGAAGCCCTTATGGTCGGAAAAGATGAGGATGCAGTTCGCGCCGAATTAGAGCCGCGCCCAGATGCGCAGGCTATTATCCCGCAAAAAGCTTTCCCCGGGAACCGCCCGTCAACAACCATCACGCTCGATGAACTATCGCCGTTTGCGCTGGGTCATCTTATCGCGCTTTATGAACATAAAGTCTTTGTCCAAGGCGTGATTTGGAACGTCAATAGCTTTGACCAATGGGGCGTGCAACTCGGTAAGGTACTGGCGACAACAATTTTGACAGAAATGCAGGCGGGTCAAACGGGCAATCATGATCCTAGCACGGCAGCACTGATGGGGCTGGTAAATACCTAAAAATGACACGTGAGCGTAAATTTCCTGATGATTTTATTCCCGCAGGCCCACGACGCGATGCTGGGCGCTTAACGACATCCGAGATTGTGGCGATGGCATGGGATGACGAAACGAGCTTTGATGACATTAAGACACAATCAGGACTGGCTGAAAAAGATGTGATTAAAATTATGCAAAGCCATATGAAGCCGAGTAGCTTTCGCATGTGGCGTAAACGCGTTTCCGGCCGCGCGGCCAAACATGCTCGCAAGCATATGCATAAATATAATGATGATTAAAAAGGTGAACGGGGCGGCGATAAATCGCAGCGCCCCGTTCAGGTCAATAACCCCCCAGCCATTGACCATTCCTTTGTAGTCTTTATTTCCTGAATGTAATCTGAATATCAAGTTAGAATGGCAGTTGTATGAGGTTTGTGATGAAGCTTTTAAGTTTAGGTTTTGGGGTTTTAGTCTGTCTCAATATTTCGGCGTGCGGGGCGGATAAGACGCGGCTTGAAACGAAGGAAACGCCAAGTATTTATGACGCGCAGCTGGCGCAAAAACTTGGCGCGGATGAATATGGCATGCGCAGTTATGTGCTTGTTATTCTCAAGACAGGGCCGATGGATGCAAAGATTACAGACGCCGCCGAGCGAGCGGAATTATTTAACGGACATTTTGCCAATATGGAGCGGTTGGCGGCCGAAAAAAAGCTCGTTCTGGCAGGGCCGTTTTCGGAGGATAAAGACAAACGCGGCCTGTTGATTTTCAATGTTGAAAGCCTTGAAGATGCCCAAGTGCTTGTGCAAACTGACCCGGCGGTCGCCGCTGGTATATTCACGCCAGAGCTGGTGAAATATTACGGGTCTGCGGCGCTTATGCAGATCAATGATGTACACGGCAAATTGCAAAAGACGCAATTCTAACACGGCCCTTTCCCTTTGTGTAAAAACGGCTTAAAGACCGCATTTCATATAATGTAAAGCGTGTCATCTCATGTCTGATAAAAAGAAAAAAGCGAATAAACCGTTTCGGCCAAAAGCGCGCCGCCCGCGAGGATTTGAAGATCGGTCGGCGGATATATTGCGCGCTGAACGCCGCCTGATAAATGCGGCATTTTCTGTTTATGATATGCATGGCTTTGAACCGCTGCAAACCCCTGCTTTTGAATTTGCCGATGCGCTTGGGAAGTTCTTGCCAGATGAAGACCGTCCCAATGTTGGCGTTTTTGCTTTGCAAGATGATGATGAGCAGTGGATGAGTTTGCGCTATGATTTAACAGCCCCGCTTGCGCGTTATGTGGCCGAAAATTATGACGGGCTCGCCAAGCCTTATCGCCGTTATCAGGCGGGCAGTGTGTTTCGCAATGAAAAACCGGGGCCGGGACGCTTTCGAGAATTTACGCAATGCGATGCTGATAGCGTTGGCGCGGCAGGGCCAGCCGCCGATGCAGAGATGATTATGCTGGCGGCCGAAGTCATGCGCGCGGCAGGCCTTAAAGACGGGCAATATGCCGTGCGGGTCAATAACCGTAAATTACTCGACGGGATTTTAGAAAGCGCAGGCGTACCGAATACGGATGAAGGGGCGCTGCAACGCCTTCAAGTGCTGCGGGCTATAGATAAGCTTGAGCGTTTGGGTATCTCTGGCGTTGAAGCGCTATTGGGCGAAGGCCGTAAGGATGAGAGCGGCGATTACACAGATGGTGCGGGCTTGCCTGTATCGGGCATTAAGGCCGTGCTTAAATTTATGACGTGTACGGAGGGTGTTGAAAGTGTGAAAGGCATTGAAGATCGGTATCAGACTATCCAAGTTCTTGAAAAACTGATGGGCCAATCTGAGCGCGGTCTTGAAGGCGTCAAAGAATTATCGGTCATCGACTCTATTTTGACGGCGACAGGCTTTGGCCCTGATCGGGTGAGCTTTGATACCTCCATCGTGCGCGGTCTTGGTTATTATACAGGCCCGGTCTTTGAAGTTGAATTGCTGGCTGATATTCGAGATAAAAAAGGGCGCCCTGTGCGTATTGGATCGATTGGCGGAGGCGGGCGTTATGATGATCTTGTTTCGCGCTTTCGGGGGCAAACCGTGCCTGCCACGGGCTTTAGCTTTGGCGTTTCGCGCTTCTTAACCGCGCTAGAGCGTATGGAAGCTCTTGAAACAAGCGTGCAGCCGCCCGTGATTATTTGCGCCTTTGATCGTGACTTAATGGGAGAATATTTTAAAATGGCCGCAGAATTACGGGCCGCCAATATTCGCGCGGAAGTCTTTATCGGCAGCGGCAATGTTACTAAGCAGATGAAATATGCTGACCGCCGCAATGCACAAATTGCTATATTGATGGGCAGTGATGAAATGGAAAAAGGCGAAGTTACACTAAAGGATTTATATTTGGGCGCGGAAGCGGCGAAAGCTATCCAGTCTAATGAAGAATGGAAATCTGCTCGCCCTGCGCAAGACACAGTTGCGAAAGCTCAGTTGGTCAATGCGGTTAAAGCCATGTTAGGGGCGGGCGGTATGAGCCCTAAAAAATGAGCTAGCCGCTGGAGTCGACTAGCCCAATTATTATGATCTCGAACGCGGAAGGGGGAAACGGGAGACCAGATATAGACATACCATATATAGTATTGCCGAACGCTATCCAGTAAATGACAAAAGAGTCATGAATATAAGAGGATATAAACGAAAAAGGGCGGCTCTAATAAAAGAAGCCGCCAGTTCGAAGGGGAAATCCATGAAAATGGATGAGCGCTCTATAACAGCTTATTTGTAACAAGAGGGTGACATATTCATGACGTATCCGTCATTAAAACTGTGAAATATCGTGAGATGTTGTGAGTGAACCTTTTAAGAGGCGTGCATAGGTTCACATTATATCGCTGTCATATACGCGAAGATTGCTTGCCGCGTTGGAGGTTACCCCTTAAATCACTCTCATGATATGTGCGGCTTGGTCTATAATTTTCAAAAAATCTTGGTGCGTGGTAACTGTACTCAGCCTTGCCATGTTAAGCGGGAATTGGGCTGACGCGCAAATTGCGGCGCCAGAGGCGCGCTTGACAAAAGCCGAACAAAATGTCTGCCAAGACTTAGATAGGTGCACCGAAATCTTGCTGGCTCATGATCCAGATAGTTTTGATTATCAGGTCTTAGCTCAAGACTTTCAAAAATTACGCGGTGGTTTAGATCGCCTATTGCTGTTTATGGGCTCTGATCGTGAAAAAGCTGTGCGGCGCGCGCAATATATTCTTGCAGATGCGAGCTGGCAATTCTCGCCTGATGCCCAAAATGAGATCGCAAGATTATGGCCGCGTGGTGATATAAAAGCGCATAGCCAGATTCTCGTAAATATTGGCACGCCCTTAATCCGTGACCGCGCGATAGCAACCTTGTCTCATCCCAAGGCTGATATAGGCGCGCAAAGCCGCCAAATTTTAAGGCAGATGGCTATGAGGCCAATAGGGCGTGATAGCAGCAATGGATTGACGGCAGCGCCTTTGCCGCCTGCGGTTTTTCAGGATTTAGTGCAAGCGGGCGCAGATAACCCGACGCCAGAAATTATCACTTTAATTGGAACATTTGCAAACGCACAATCAAAACCCGTTCTGAGCCGTTTTTTATTATCAGAACAGCCAGAGATCACGCGCGAGGCTTATGCACAGCTTTACAAACACAACCCTGACATGGCGTTGTCGGAATTTAAGGCGGCTTTGCCAAATTTAAAAACAACCCGCCAAGCCCTCGCGGTCTCGCAGCTTTTGCAGGCTCGGCATGAGGCACGAAATGCAGAGATTGATGATGGATTTTATATGCATTTCGCGCATGCTTTGGTTGCCGATAAAGCCTTACCGCCCCTTGCGCGCATGATGGCCATGGACGCGATTATGAATAGCGCGCCATTGGCTCAGAAAAGCTTGCCCAATACGGTCGAGGTGCATCAAGCATTTTTAGATAGTCTCGAAAATTCAGATGTCCCATTAGCTGCATATGCCATTGCGTTTGATAAAAAAGTCAATCCGCATGCCGCGCGTTACGCGCCGCTTATGTGGGAGGCTTTATTAAAACGCGACCGAGATTTAAATTATAGAGCAGATACAGCTCAGGCGATATATGGCTTTGCCCGCATCGCGCGTCAGATGATGACGAACCCCAAGCTGCGCCCCGCCGCTGCTCCTGTGTTAAATGAGGCTCTGAGTTATGACAAGGATTGGCGCGTTCAAAAAGAAGCCGCTCTAGGTCTTGGCGAAGGCAAAGTCAAAACGGCACAAGCCCCGTTAAATATGATGGCCATATCAGCACCTGTTGCGGGTCTACGCAGCGCGGCGAGAGACGCTTTATCTGCGATGACATCCGCGAAAATAGAAAGCTCAGTTAACGGGCCATCAGGCGGTGGTTTTATACCAAATTGTGAAGTCAATGGATTTGATTTTCGCGGTGATGCCAAACAGCTTCCTTTTTTCGAAGGGGGGCAGATTTTCAATAGGCCGAAAACCGTAAAATTACCCGCTCGGCGGCGTATGTTAAGTGCGGCTATTCCGACGAAAACAGGGTGGCTTGCAGGATATGATCATGGGGAAATTGGCGGGGGTCTGCTCCATTATGATAATATAACGGGCGATCATGAGATAGTTTTAAACGGAAATATCATCGCCATAACACCCGTGAAACCTACACCGCTCGGAACCTCGGCATCTGAATTTTGGGTCGTGGAAGGCTTTGATCAAGTCAATGAGGCACGCGGCAGAATTTATTATATACGGCTTGAAACGGATAAAATTTTCATACGGCGTCACCTTGATCTCCCGTCATTTCCAAATGCGGTTAATGTAGCCGCAGATCAAAGCGTGGTTATGTCCTTTGCGGCGGTTCATCATGCAGATGAAATTACGTCCCAACCTCCATTACGCCTCCTGCCGAGCGGCAAACTCATATCAGCTTGCCCGCCGCCGCAATCCACCGCTGCGCAATCTCTGCCCAATTAAGCAATTTTGAATGTACCTTGATGTCTTACTCTGAAGCTAAAGCTCTTAAAGCGCTCACAGAAATTTCCGACCCGCTTGCGGATATAGATATTGTCGCGGCGGGGCGGCTCGCAGATTTGAATTTCACAGATGGTGTCCTGCAGGCTGTGTTACAAATCCCGCCGCCCGAAGTGGAGAAATTTTTTCCCATTCGCGAAGCGGCGCAAACTGCGCTTGCAGCTTTGGACGGTGTTGACAAAGCCGCAGTCATTTTATCTGCGCATAAATCTGCGCCATCCATAGGCGGTAAGCCCAAGCGCAAAGGTAATCCGCATCAACCGCGCCGCCCAGAGGGCTATCAAGGTGATAGCCAGATTGGGCGTATTATCGCTATTTCCTCTGCTAAAGGCGGAGTTGGGAAATCGACTTTAGCTGTAAACCTTGCCGCAGCAATGGCCAAGTCGGGGCAGAAAATAGGATTGCTTGACGCCGATATTCACGGGCCAAGCGTACCCATGCTGCTCGGGCTATCTGGGCAAATGGCAAAAACAACGACACAACAAGAGCGCCGCTTGATTATGCCTTTAGAAGCTCATGGCATCAAAGCCATGTCTATCGGTTTTCTGACGCCAGATGACGGGCCGATTGTATGGCGCGGGCCAATGGTGCAAGGCGCGATTTCGCGAATGTTATGGGATGTAGATTGGGGCGCGCTTGATACGCTTATCATTGATATGCCGCCGGGGACAGGCGATGCGCAGCTTGGCTTGGCGCAAGATATAAAACCCGCAGGGGCCGTGATTGTTTCAACGCCGCAAGACCTTGCATTGCTTGATGCTAGAAAAGGTGTCGCTATGTTTCGAAAGGTGGATATTCCAGTCTTAGGACTTATAGAAAATATGGCGGTGTTTACGTGCCCGGATTGCGGCAACTCGCATCATATTTTCGGCTCAGGCGGGGCGCAAAGAGAGGCTGAAAAAATGAACATTCCTTATCTCGGAGCGGCGCCGTTAAACATGGATATTCGGCTCTCATCAGATGCAGGCATACCTGTCGCCATTAGCGATAATGCAGTTGCAGACATATTTACAGAGTTAGCCGCGAAAATTTAATTATGATTGAGCAGATGATTAACTGAGCGAATGACTTACTTGGTCGATGCTTTGCGAGACAGGCTCCATTTTAACCAAAGATAGAAAATTTTTGGCCCTTCAATCAGATAGCGTTTCCATAAGCGTTTTGGCTCAGATGCCAAACGGTGCAGCCATTCTAAACGCGCTTTTTGCATCCAGAGCGGGGCGCGTTTGACGCGGCCAGCCAGAAAGTCTAACGACGCGCCAACACATAAGCCAAGCCCAACACAATCCCCGCGCTCTAATGCCGCCTTAGCGACCATTTCTTGCTGAGGGCTTCCGACACAAATAAAATTATAACGAGCAGGGTGCTGTGCGATGAAAGCGGCTGTCGCGGCAATGGCTTCGGGTTTATGACGCATCCCGAAAGGCGGCTCATAATGATTGATGTTGTTAAGGCCGTAAATGGCTTTTATTTTTGCGATAATATCAGCATCTGCGCCGATGACATTAATGACGTCATCTTTGGAAATAACATTATCAAATAATTGTTGCGTCAGATCTGACCCCGGCACCGCTTTGAGCGGAATGCCTGAGATTTTCGCCAGAATTTCCAATATACGAGAATCGCATACGGAGAGCCAGGAGCTATTATATAATGGCTGGAATATGTCTGGTTCTTTAGACATACGCACAAGATGATCGACGTTAGGCGTGACGATATAGCGAAAGCCATGATTGGCTGTCATCCATTTGGCACGGGCTAGCGTTTGTACCGGCGAGAGAGGGTCAAATGTTACGCCGATGAAGTCATAAGAGCGTTGGTTCACACGCCAATCCTGTTGTCCGGGGCGAACCGCGCTACGGCGATCTGTGCCTCTTGGTTGTACTGGTAATATTTCTTTTAACATCGCCATTTTATTCACCCATTCCCATTATTTTCTTTGTTTGTAACAAAAGAGAGTTAGGATTGGGTTTACAAGCGCCCACATTATCTCCACATGAGGGCCATGTCACCGTCTCATCACAGCTCTGGCGAAGATAATCAGCCTGATAATGCTTTAAAAGAGCAAAGCTTTATGCGGCAATTACGCGGGTTGTGGCGGCTAAAACCTTATCTTTGGCCAGAGGGGAATATTGGATTTAAATTGCGTAGTTTTTCTGCGATTATTCTGACTATATTCGGGAAAATCGTCCTTGTAGGCTCGCCTTTTTTGTTCGGCTGGGCCGTCGATGCGGTCAATCAGGCCTCGAACAATCAATCTTCATGGGCGCAGGCATGGACGGGGGTTATTGGCTTTGCGATCGGTTATGGATTGCTAAAATTATTCGCGGTTTTAGTCACTGAAGGCCGAGAATATTTATTTGCACCCGTAGCGCAATTTGCCCAGCGTAGTGTGGCAACGGCGAGTTTTGCTCATTTACATAAATTATCTTTACGCTTTCATTTGGAAAAACGTACAGGCGGGCTATCGCGCATTATAGAGCGCGGTGTGCGCTCGATTGATTTTTTGTTTCGGTTTTTATTATTTAATGTCGGGCCGACATTTTTAGAGCTTGGTATTGCCGCAACAGTTTTTTGGATAGCTTACAATGGATGGTTCTCGGTCATCGCGGCTCTCATTGTTCTAAGCTATATTGCGTTTACGGTGATGACGACGGAATGGCGGCTGAAATTTCGCCGCGAGATGAATAAACGCGATACGGAAGCGGCGGGTAAGGCCGTGGATAGTCTTTTGAATTATGAGACGGTTAAATATTTTTCTGCCGAAGATTTTGAAATCGGACGGTATGACAGTGCGATGGAAGGTTACCAAAAAGCGGCGATACAATCGCGTACCTCTTTAGCAACGGTCAATATAGGTCAGTCATTTTTAATGAATCTCGGCCTTGTATTAATGATAAGCCTGTCAGGCTATTATATTGTTCAAGGCAGTATGAGTGTGGGGGATATGAGCGCAGTTATGCTTGTCATGACACAGCTTTACCGCCCGCTCAATATTTTAGGGTTTGCTTATCGCGAGATCAAACAAGCGCTCACGGATATGGAAAAAATGTTCACACTTATGGATAAAACACCAGAGGTTCAGGATAGAGACGGCGCGTTAGATATTATAGATGTAAAGGGGCATATTCGCTTTGATAATGTGACCTTTCACTACGATGATGATCGCGCGATTTTGAAAGATATTAGCTTTGAAGTTGGCGCGGGGCAGACGGTTGCAGTGGTTGGCCCCACGGGCGCGGGTAAGTCAACGCTTTCGCGTATCTTGTTTCGGTTTTACAATCTGACCAACGGGCGTGTTTTGGTTGACGGCCAAGATATAAGTATATTGACCCAACATAGCCTGCGCAGCGTGCTGGGTATTGTGCCTCAAGATACGGTTCTATTTAATGATACGATTGGCTATAATATCCGCTATGCACGGCCTGATGCGAGCGAAGCTGATGTGCAATCTGCCGCGAAAAGCGCGCAAATTCATGACTTCATTATGGGACTGCCCAAAGGCTATGATACGCTTGTCGGGGAGCGCGGATTGAAGCTATCAGGCGGGGAGAAACAGCGTGTAGCGATTGCGCGAACTTTGCTCAAAGACCCTGCAATTTTAATTTTGGATGAAGCGACATCTGCTTTGGATAGTGCCACGGAACGCGAAATACAAAGCGCGCTAGATGATATTTCAAAATCGCGGACAACATTGGTGATTGCTCATAGGCTGTCAACGATTGTCAAAGCTGATACTATTTTAGTTATGGACGGCGGACAAATTGCTGAACAAGGCACACATGATGCGCTGCTGGCGAGCGGGGGGCTTTATGCGCAATTATGGGCCAAGCAAGAGCGTGCGGATTTGCAAAGTGCGTAATAGCCCAGATAGCTATGCAAAAATGTTATGATGATAAAGGCCCATAAAGCTTGAGCCTTGGAGGCGGGCGGCCTAGCGTATAAATTTGGTAAAGAGGTTAATGATGCTAGAAAATGCCCTGCACCCGACACAAGCGCAAGTAAACGCGATGATGGCGCAAGATCAAAACGCGCCTGTCTATATGCTCAACCTGCTAAAGTTTAAAGATAAGGCTGATTATGATGACGGCGAAGATGTCTCTGGCCGTACAGCTTATGCGCGTTATGCCAAGGCTTTTAATGAAATTATGAGCCCTCACGGTGTTACATCTATTCATGACGGAGACATTTTATCTACATTTATCGGAAGCGGTGCGCCAGCAGAGGCGAAAAGTGATTGGGATATGATGGCGC
Source organism: uncultured Caulobacterales bacterium (assembly GCA_937929915.1). Classification (GTDB taxonomy): domain Bacteria; phylum Pseudomonadota; class Alphaproteobacteria; order Caulobacterales; family Maricaulaceae; genus Litorimonas. Next base: position 96,938 of record CALFUN010000037.1, read on the forward strand.
TTGTTATGTATCCCAGCGCTGCGAAAATGGTTGAGCTGACACGTTCTAAAGCCTATCGTCAAATTCATTATCACCGCAAGGCGGGGCTGGACGGACAAATCCTTCTGACATGTAATGCCCAAGGACTGTTTTCATGAACCAAACAATTTTAGTGAACCGCGCGGATTTTACGGATATATCCGTGGTCAATATAGAGGCGGGTGAACTGGCGCCAGATTTTATTCGTATTGAGATTGGGCCATGGGCGTTAACGGCGAATAATATCACCTATATGGTGGCGGGTGATATAATAGGGTATTGGAATTTCTTTGCGCCAGAGGCCTATGACATTAAGATGGAGACGGCCGCCCATTGGGGGCGTATGCCCGTTTGGGGTTATGCGAAAGTCATAGAATCAAATTGCGCGGATGTGGCTGTGGGTACAGATATTTACGGCTTTTTCCCTGTCGCTAAAACGCTAGATATGAAACCTGTAAAATTAACATCTATGGGCTTCCAAGATGGCAATACTCATCGCATGGAATTACATCCGATCTATAATGGCTACACATTTATAGATACCGATCCGAGCTTTGCTCGGCATAAAGATTTGCAGCCAGTGCTGCGGCCTTTATTTACAACAAGTTTTTTAATTGACGATTTTTTAGCCGATGAAAATTTCTTTGGTGCGGAGCAGGTTTTGCTGCTCTCCGCCTCGTCTAAAACGGCCATGGGGACAGCCTATTGTCTTAAAGCGCGCAGCGGCATTAAAGTCACGGGGCTTACATCTGAAGGAAATGCGCACTTTACCAAAGACACTGGCTTTTATGATGAGGTGCAAAGCTATGATAGCCTTACCGACCTTAACCCTGAAGTGAAAACGGTCATTGTCGACATGGCCGGAAACGGTGATGTGACGCGCCGCCTTTATGAACATTTCGAAGAAAATATTGCCTATAATTGCATGGTAGGCAAATCCCACTGGCAAGGCAGCGCGCCGCCCAAGCCAAAACTTGGCGCGCCTGCGGTAATGTTTTTTGCGCCAGATCGCGCGCAGCTACGGATTAAGGATTGGGGCATGGACGGTTTTGCGCAAAATCTCGCCGCGCGCTGGATACCGTTTTGCGACAATGCGCAAGCGTGGTTATCCGTCGAGATCAGCGAAGATATTGGCGATTATTTGAAAACCTATGCCGCGTTTTTAGAAGGCAAAGCTAGCCCTGCCAAAGGCTATTTATTTAAATTATAGGATATGTGATGAGCTATAAATCTTTTGATGTCAGCATAGCGGATAATATCGCGCATATTATTTTATCGCGGCCTGAAAAGCGCAATGCAATGAGTGCTGATTTTTGGACAGATTTGCCGAAAATTATCGAAGATATTGACGAAAATGCCAAAGCGCGGGTCATCGTTATTTCTAGCACAGGGCCAGTCTTTTCGGCGGGTATCGATATTGCTATGTTCGGGTTAGAAATATCTGGAAACGGCGATAAGAATAACCCGCAACATGGCGCAGAATTTTACAGCACGGTTAAACGGATGCAGCGCACATTTTCTGTACTAGAAGCGTGCCGCCTGCCTGTGTTAGCGGCGATTCAAGGCGGGTGTTATGGCGGGGGTGTTGATTTGATCACGGCCTGCGATATGCGCTACGCTACGCAAGATAGCTTTATTACAATTTATGAAATTAATGTCGGCATGACAGCCGATGTCGGGACGTTTCCGCGTATCCTCAACCACATGCCCGAAGGTATTGTACGCGAATTGGCTTATACGGGCCGTAAGATGGACGCGAAAGACTGTAAAACTTACGGGCTATATAATGAGGTTTTCGCAGACCAAGCCGCTATGATGGAGGCGGTTATGGCAACGGCAAAAGACATCGCTTCTAAACCGCCACTTGCCGTCTATGGCTGTAAACGCGCAATTACCTATGGCCGCGACCACAGCACAGCGGACGCGCTTGATAATATCGGTATTTGGAACATGTCTATGCTTATCCCCAGCGAAATGCGCGAAGCGATGATGGCCGCCAAAGAGGGCCGCGCGGCGGTGTTTTCTGATTTGCCAAAAGTGAAGCGATAAGGCCAAAGCCATGAGCGCCCCGCTGACACTTTACGGTATGAAAATCTCGATGTTTACGGGAAAAGTGCGCAGTTACCTAATTAAGCATGCTATTGCCTTTGAGGAAGTCGCGCCCGTCAATGCGCATTTTCAAACGATAATTCTTCCGCAAATTGGCCGGCGTATAATTCCTGTTATTGAGATGCCTGACGGCACAATTGTTCAAGATAGCACAGATATTATTGATTATTTGGAAGACCAAGGGTTTGGCAAAGTGAGTGTCTATCCGCAAGATCCGCTGCAAAAAATACTGGCTTTAATTTTAGAGCTATTTGGGGATGAAGGCCTTATTCGCCCGGCCATGCATTACCGCTGGAATTTTCCAGACCGCACGCATGGATTTATCAGTCATGGTTTTGGCGGCTGGCAAGGGCCAGATGCGAGCCAAGACATGAAAACACAGAGCCGTAAGACGATGGAGAAATTTGCTGGGTTATTGCCTGCACTTGGGATTACCTCGCAAACGACCTTTGAAATTGAACGCAGCTTTGATGAGTTGATGGAGATTTTAGACACTCATTTTGAACGCACGCCTTATATCTTTGGGGATAGGCCCAATATAGGCGATTACGGGATGATGTGTTCGCTTTACGCGCATTTGGCCCGCGACCCTGTGCCAGCGAGCCGTATGAAAGACCGCGCGCCCAATCTTTACCGCTGGACGGAGCGGATGAATAGCCCGCATGGCGATTATTCGGACATGCCCTATTACAAACCAAACGCGGATTTGCCTGAAACAGTTGCGCCGTTATTTCAATATATAGCCAAGTATTTTCTCCCCGAGCTTATCATGAATATAGAGGTTTTAGATGCATTACCTAAAGCCCAGGCTGGCACGCCTGCGAGCATCAATCCGAAAATGGCGGTGCTGGGCTTTGGGAGCTTTGAACATGGTGATGTCTCCATTGGCTGTGCTGTCCGGCCCTCTCGGTTTTATATGCTGCAACGCGTTACGGATGATTTTGCCGCCTTGGATGATGCGGCACAAAAACAGGTGCTTGGCTATTTACAGCCATTAGGACTCGCCTCTTTGGTGAAGTTAACATCGCAGCATCGCATAAAACGCGAAAACCATATAGAAGTCTGGGGCTAGTCTGCAAAGTAAGACCGAACGGATTTATTTTAAACCCGTTCGGCCGTGCCCCGTAAACGCCATTTTGACCTTTACGAGGCTGTTATAAGGAGATTTTGCCGAGCTGTATTGTTTGCGAATATTATAAAACTTGTCATTTTCGGCTTTTGTCGTCTAGGAATGGAAATAATTATTCCCAAAACTATCGGTGTCAGTTAGGGTCTGCAAGAGAAAGGACGGGGCGATAAAATGAGAATGACCTTATCGACAAGGTTCATGCTAGATCTATTTGATCGGTTAGAAGCTTTAGGACTGCCTCAAAAACGGGCGTTTCACATTGCCAATATGATTCCTGAGGATTGTGAAAATCTATTAGCACGTGTGCCATTAGAGCGTATGGCTGCTGTCTTTAATCACGCCGCGCAAGTTTTAAAAGATCCTTATATTGGCTTAAATGTTGGATTTAAATTTCGAATTTCAGCCTATTCGCAAACAGGTATTATTTATAGCTACTGCCAAAATATGCCGCAAGTTATTCTCACAAATGCAAAATACCAACAGCTTGCGATTGATGCAGGTGACATCACCTATGATCAAGAACTTGATGAGCATACACGGCAAATTCGGCATTTCATGACCTTTCGCCCGCTTATGCGCGATATGAAGACATATCGGCATGTTATTGACTCTATCGCTGCGTCATATTGCACGACATATAATTGGCTGATTTGGAGCTCGGGCCAAGGGATATTGCAAGTAGACTTTCCTTATGATGAGCCGACGGATTTATTTGCTTATCACCGTTTATTTAAATGTCGCCTGCGGTTTAATCAGCCATATTTGCGAATAGAATTTTCCGAAAAAACAATGTATCATGAAATCGCGACTTATGATGCGGAAAAATTTGCGCGAGCCGAAGCCAAGCTCATGGGCCTGCTGAAAGGCTCAGAATTATGTGATAAGCTGAAAGTTGCTATAAAAACTGCCATGCATGCTGCGCTTAAAAATGGATCTGTCAGCACACATATTATCGCAGACCGTATGGAAACAACATGGGCTGCTTTGCGTAAAGATATGGAGGAGGCTGGTTTAAGCTATCGCTACTTACTTGAAGATGTGCGCCGAGAAATATTTCACGCCAGCCTATCCGAAGATAAAACCTTTAGCATCATCGCCCAAGATTTAGGCTATAATGACCAAGCGGCTTTCACTAAGGCATTTAAACGTTGGTATGGTGTCTCGCCGAGGCAATGGAAGTCCGCTTATCTATTGGGACAAACTTTGCAGCCAAATTATAAGAGTTTGACCTAAAATCTGCCTGATATTAATGTTATATAGTGGAAGCAAGGCGTGTTTTTTTGCGTAATACATGTCATAATAAATCACTATATATAAATGATCAGAGATATAGGCTTTTCGCATGATAAAATTAGCTTTACCGCAACTGGCTCCTGCTTGGCTTAACCGTGATGCGGCTTTAGCTTTAGTGATAGATACAATCAAAGACGCTGCGGCGCAAAATGCAGATTTAATTGTGTTTTCCGAAAGTTTCGTCCCGGGCTATCCGTTTTGGCTTGACGGGACGGGCGGCGCAAATTTTAACAATGCAAAACAAAAAGAAATTTTCGCCCATTATAGCGACCAAGCCATTACGATTGAAGACGGGCATTTAGATGAGGTTTGTGCTGCACTTAAAGCGGCAAAAATGGCGGCTTATCTGGGCATAGTTGAGCGTCCGCGCGACCGCTCTGGACACTCGCTTTATTGTAGCTTTGTTTATATTAATCAGGCGGGCGCGATTAAGTCGGTGCATCGTAAACTTCAGCCGACTTATGAAGAGCGTCTTGTTTGGGCACCGGGGGATGGCCACGGGCTTGTCACCCACCGGATGGGTGACTTTACACTTGGCGGGCTAAACTGCTGGGAGAACTGGATGCCATTATCGCGCGCTGCGCTATATGCGCAAGGCGAAGATGTGCATGTCGCGTGCTGGCCGGGGAATATGCGAAATACCGAAGATCTAACACGCATGCTTGCCAAAGAAGGTCGCAGCTATTCAGTGTCAATATCGGCAATTATGCGCCCCGAAGATGTGAGAGATGAGACGCCTTTTGCCGATGAGATACGCCGCAGTTTGGGCGACATGCCTGCTAATGGCGGCTCCTGCGTTGCGGCACCCGATGGGACATGGGTGCTAGAGCCTTTAATAGGCGAAATCGGTACACGCTATTGCGAGCTTGACCCAGAACTTGTTCGGCGTGAGCGGCAAAATTTTGATCCAAGCGGGCATTATTCCCGCCCAGATGTAACGCGTCTTATTGTGAACGCAAAGCGTCAGTCATTGGCAGAATTTGAAGGGGGTGATTGAACTTGATCGGGCGGTGTATCGGCAGTTGTTTTGACTGTGGCCAGCCCTTTTAATTTAATCTGCAAGCCTTCATCTAAAGCTGTGAGTTTTGAGCTACGAATATGTGTTTGAACTTGCGTGATAGGCTGGCCCGTATTGCCAGAGAAATGCATCCAGTTTTTACCATCATGTTTTGGCCAATGAGGTTGGTCTTCGTCACTGGGGTTTTGGGCGTCATTGGAATTTGAGGCGCCATTAGGGTTTGATGTCTTGGCAAAATTTGTCCAATAGGTCATCATCGCCTCCGTGAGTTTTTTATCATCCTCTGTAAGGCCCAAAATCGAAATATTACTATCAAAGACAAAAGGGATTTCAGCGGCGTGAAATGCGCCTAATGTTTGTTTCTTGCTCGGCGGAACGCGCGAGAAATAATAAACATAGCTCGGCTGCCCAGCGGCTTCGACTTGCCGTGCAGTATAGACGATGTTGGTACCGAAAATCTCGTCACCCATTATTTGCGTGCCAGCGGTCGTGAAATCTTCATCAAGCTTATATAGGTCTATAATAGAGGCAGCTTGCGTCGGAAAAGCTGCGGTTAAGACCGTGTTGAGCGTAGCGGCTGACCCGGCTTTAAGGTCTTCAAGCCATACAGTAGGCTGGGGATCATCTGGGAAAAACAACGTGCCTTCATCTGCATTATACCCCGTCAAATAAGGGACAGCATTTATATCGCCATCACGAAAGGCAAGGCCGACATTTTTAGGAAATACATATCCATCACGTTGATGATGAAACGCGTCATAAGCATCCTCGGGTAATTTTGCCAAAATTTCATCGGCAGGCACCGCGCGTAAATCTGCCGCGCTAGGCGTGTCAAAGCCAAGGGCTTGTGCGGCGGCGATGCCTTTGCTGTAACCGCTTGGCCAGCCTTGCCCGTCATAGGGGCTAGATGTGTCGTCCATTTGTATCATATGATATGTAGACGAGCCGCTTTGGCCAATCGCTTTGTGGAATAGACCTTTTGCAAGCGGGCTGGCCATCATTTCTGTCACGGACCACGCGCCCGCACTTTCGCCGAAAATCGTGACATTATCTGGGTCACCGCCATAGGCGCTAATATTACCTTGTACCCATTTTAAAGCTGCGATTTGATCCAGCGTGCCGTAATTGCCAGATACGCCATTCGGGTCTACTGCTGATAATGCAGGATGTGACATATATCCAAAGGCACCCAGACGGTAATTTATGGTAACAAGAACAATATCTTTTTTAACAAGACCATTAGATTGGTAATATGCCAAATCACTAGAGCCAAAACTATGCCCGCCGCCATGTATCCACACCATGACAGGCTGTTTGTCGGCTTTGCCTAAATTACCTGTGCGCACATTAAGGTAAAGACAATCTTCGCTCATCGGAGACGGCTTTTGTGAAGCTATATAGCGCTTAATCAAAAAGTTTTTAAATCCGCCAAGGCCATGCCCTTCAATCAGGCGGTTAAAATACCCGCTTTCTGAATCAGGTTGCATGCAGCGATTACCAAATTTATCGGCCATGCGCGTGTCGCTCCAGTGCGGGGCAGGGGCAGGGGCGGCCCAGCGTAAATCTCCCACGGGCGGCGCGGCAAAAGGCAAGCCTTTAAAATTATAAATACCGTCGGTATCTGTGCTGACCCCTTGAACGGAACCTTGCGGTGTTGAGATAAGGGCTTGCGGAACGATGCTCTCTTTATCAGAGGCGGAACATGCGCTCAACACAGCCGCTGCTAATCCTGCATAGAATATGTTTTTGCTTAAAACTTGCATGATGTCTCCAGTGGATTGAACAAATGACGCGTTATCTATTTATAATCGTGAATAAGTGTCATTATGGGTGTTAACATTGGCTCTGGTAAAGCGTAATATATAAATCTCCATAAATTAAGTTTTCCAAGATATATTCGAGATGTAAATGCCTAAGCCGTTAAATATTGCCATTATTGGCGCGGGGCTGATTGGATTGTCTTGCGCAGATTCGCTTATGAGAGCCTCTGGCGCGGGCCAAATCAAAATTACGGTTTTTGAACGCCGCGCCGCGCCTATGCGCGGTACAAGCTTTTGTAATTCGGGTATGATACATCCCAGCCAATCTCAAAGCTGGGCCAATGATGATAAACGGCCAGACAGAGCAGATGCTTTAACCCGCGCGGCAAACCACGCTGTTTTCGACTTAGCCTTACAAAGTCGTGCGTTACTCCAAGATAATTTCAAGCGCTTAAATCTGGTGGACATATTAGAGCGGCCCAAGGGGTGCTTGCAAATATATTCCGATATTCAAGCCGCACAACAGGCTCAGAAAAATTTTGATAATTTTGGCGTGCAGAGTTCTATTTTAATAGATTCTGTTACAACATTTGGGCATCCTGCTTTGATGTTTCCAGATGATATGTCGGGGAATGCACGGCTTTACGGTGAGGCTTTAACGGATAGTTTGGTCTCTCGCGGTGCCATCTTTATATATGAGGCAGAGGGTTTGCATTTGTTGCCTCAAAATAATGGTATTGTAGCCAGACTTTCGCCAGAAAGGCCCGCTATGCATTTACCGCCATATTTTGACCATGTGATTATTGCCGCTGGCCCGCAAAGCTCTGCTATCATGGCTCGTCTTGGACTAAGCCTTCAGCTTGAGCCTATCAAAGGCTATGCGGTCAATTATGCGCGGCCTGACATGGATTTGCCTGATGTACCGGTTATGGATGCGGCGTCTCGGTCAGCTTTAACAGTTTTCAAAGACCATATTCGTGTTTCGGGCACATGGGATAAGCCTGATGAGACATATTTATTAGACCGTTGGCGTGACATCGCCCCGCACCTTATGGAGGCATTGGGCCCGCCGCTTTTGACTTGGACGGGCTTGCGACCTGTCAGCCGCGCGGGACGGCCTTATATTAGCGCAAGCTCTATTCCGAATTTATGGGTGAATACGGGTCATGGACATTTGGGCTGGACATTATGTGCTGGGAGCGGCGAGCTTATGGCGCGCATGGTCTTGCGCGGTGAGGCCGATAAACGCTTTATCTATGCAGGATGATGTTTTTCTGATATAGTCCTTTGACGGGCCGCATATAAATCAACTGTAATTTGTCTGCTATTTTACCTTCAATCTGCGGCTTGAGTCAGATTATGTTCAGCTAGGGCGCTATATAGCTGACACGTGTTTTCTTGTGGGTGAAAAGGCGAGTGGAAAAGGGGCATATATGTCAAATTATACGAAAATATTTGCTGCTGTTGTTATAAGCGGATCTTCAATAGCTATGGTAGCAGCATCTCCGCCAGCGGATAGCAATGGGGATGGTGTTGTAAGCCGCGCTGAATATAGCCGCGCGGCAAATGCGCAATTTGATCAAGCGGATACGAATTCAGACGGTGTGTGGACAGGGGATGAGGCACGCAGCTTTCAGAAAAATAGGCGCGCGGACAACATTGATCGTGTTCAAAGCGAAGAAAAGGTTCCGCCTGTACGTAAATCGCCGCGTCATAATCTTGATTTATCCAGCCTAAGCCCTGAACGCCGCGCTGAAATTCAAGCCCGCCTTGATAAGATGCAGGCAAAGACAGAGGCCGCTGAACGGCGTAAAGTGAAACGCATAGAGCGCCAGCAAGAGCGTCTGGCCAGAGTTAAAGCGAGAAAAAACGAACGGCGCGAGCGTAGAGCTGCGCGGGCGCAATCAGGTGACTTTGTTTATATTGATACAAATGAAGGCGGCCATATTCACCAAGATAAGCGGCGTGCTGCGATTGAGAACGTCCGAAAAAACCGTCAAACCAAGATTGATCCAGATTTAACTGGCACGCAGAGGCGCCAGCTTGGCGGCATTGATGTCGATGGTGATGGGAATATCAGCCAAGCCGAACTCAATGCAGCCCGCGAGCAATATCGAAAAACGGGTCGTGCTGATTTGGGGCGCAAGTCTTTTGATCGCTCACACGTTTTAGAGCGCATGGACAGAAATGCAGATGGCCAAATTTCGCGAACGGAATTTATTGCGCTAAATGATGAGCGCTTTGACAATTTTGACCGTGACGGCGATGGCCAGCTATCGAGTGAAGAACAGATGCCGACCCGCAAACGGTTAGAAAGACGCATCCGCCAGCAAAGGCAGCAACCGCGCTAGGCTTTATCAGCCCAAGACATTTGATCTGATACATATAAAGTACAAATCCTGCTAAATTAGCAGGATTTGTTTTATTGAGTGTCAAAAGTGAGTGCCCGCTACTTCAAGCCCAATGCGGTATGAATGATGTGGCCGATTTCATCTTGTTCTATCACCCCTCGGACTAAATGCGAACCTGGCCCTGTTGCATATAATGGCACATCTTCGCCCGCATGAGTTTCGCTCTCTAACCTGACGGTTGTTTGCTGTTGGTAGTTGTCTGATTGAACAAGATTATCTGTAAGAGTTGGGCTGTCAGCTTCGCGTATATTTGGCCCATTGGCATAGCCAAGTGTCGTATAAGGCTTGCCGTCTAAATCCTTGGCATAGTCCTTGGCTGGCTCGCCTGCTTCAGGGTCGGGGTTGCGCACAAGTCCGAGAATTGGATTGCCGCGCGCCGGATAGCCGCTAATTGTAAAGACATGGCTATGATCTGCCGTTACCATAATAAGTGTGTCATCGCCTGCCTTGTCTTTGGCAACTTGCACGGCGGCATTTAAAGCCTGCATATCTTTCATAGCGCGATAGGCATTGCTGTCATGATGGGCATGGTCAACGCGGCCGGCTTCGATTAGAATAACATATCCCGTATCACGCGCGGCGAGTGCATCAATGGTAAAAGCGGTCATTTCAGCCAAAGAGGGTTCTTTGCTGTCATCGCGGTCAGCATCATAACTCATATGGGATTCTGTAAAAAGCCCGAGCACAGTTTTGTCTTTGGGAACTGCGCGAAAGCTCTGCGCATCACTGACATATATATGCCCGTCTTTTTTCGCCCATTTTGAAAGCTGTTCATCGGTGAATTTACTCGTGCCGCCGCCTAATGTAATATCGGGTGTGTTTTTTAAAAGCTGTTCGGCAAGACTTTTGCAGCCATATTTGGCCGCGCGAGGGTCTATATCGGATTTTTGCTCCCAATCTCTTGAGACAGCCTGTCCGTACATCGCGGCGGGCGTGGCATGGGTAATACGTGCCGTACTTATGAGGCCAACAGAGAGTCCCGCTTTCTTAGCTCGCTTGAATAATGTGGGCGATGTGAGCTTCGTAACGCAGCTCGACAAGACCATTTTTGAGATGTCTGTATTGGGTTTTACATTAATCGCGCCGATATTGGTTTTATACCCTGATAAGATCGCCGTGGCTGTCCCCGCGCTATCGGGAACTTGGGCATTAGTATTATATGTCTTTACAAGTGCCAAATTGTTGAAATCTTCAAATGCGAGCTGATTGTCTTCGCCGCTTAGGCCTTTTGATTGTCCATCAAAAATGCGTGCCGCCGTGATGGTTGAGACACCCATGCCGTCCCCAATAAAAATAATTAGGTTTTTTGCAGGTAATTTTGACGAATCCGATGCAGGGGTTGCGGCTGATTCCAGCCGATAATTGCGTTTCGAGTCATGTTGTGCTATGCAGGCTGTCAAGAAAAGCAACGCTAAAACGGCAGAAATGCCTTTTATGCCCAATTCTGCTGATAATTTTGGCATATTTTAAAACTTTCTGAAAAGAGTGTTTTTGGGTTAGGTGTTGTTTTTATTGTCTTTTTTATTCTGCGATTACGCTACAAAAAAAAGAATGCAGAAAAAAGACATTTTCTTGAAAAAAGGTGTTGCAGTCGCAAAAACCTTTGCCTATATAGCGCTCCTCGGCGGCGGACATACACACCGACGGGGCGGCCCACACGGGCCTTTTATTTTGGAAGACATTGTTTTTTATGTGTTTTTCGCTATTTGACATCGTGAATATTGAGAAGAGAGACGCAGGCGGCGTTTAGTTGTGAGCAGACTTGGTAACAAGCTGCAAACTATTGTACTAACGACGTTTTGACGTTTCTTTTATGAAAATAATGATATCGCTTGGGCTTACGTGTAAGTCTAAAGTGGATCTCGTTATTTCTTTGAAACGCAACAAGCGCTACATATTTATATGTAACGCCAGTTAATGAACGACACAGTTAGAACACTCTCAACCTGAGAGTTTGATTCTGGCTCAGAACGAACGCTGGCGGCAGGCTTAACACATGCAAGTCGAACGAGAAGCTATCTTCGGATAGTGGACAGTGGCAGACGGGTGAGTAACGCGTGGCAACCTACCCTTCACCCAATCCGCTCGGATCAATCGCAAGCAGGCCGGCTGCAGCTGCTGCATTATCGAATGCAACGCCTTCAAGTCCGAAAATCAACAAACCACTGCCGATGTCGAGAACAACTTCACCTGTGTTCAGGTCCACACTGGCTTGTACTTCACCAGCCGTTTGAGCCATGGCGTTACCAGCCTGAGCTACAGCAAACGCTGCGACCATTGCTGCCATCACCAATGACTTCTTAAAAACATGAGTCATCATTTCTTCCTTCGTTGCGAAACAAAAAAACTTAAAAAAGTCCCGGAGGCCACGGGCCTTGAGACCACGGGTACGAAATTTAGCGAACGACAAACAACCGTCACGGCCGCGGAACGTTCTTCGGATTGGCATTGTAGTTGGCCACCGATGTCGTCTGCAACTGCTTATCCAGTAAATTCATCAAAATTGCTTAAGTCTTCCAGCGTCTGGAACCCCGGCGAAACGCGAGGATTTTGGATGATTTTGCTTTCGAGCGGCTAATCCCGTGTCGTTTTCGGAGCGAACACGTCAAAAATGCGGGTGTTCACATTAGGTGGTTTCGGGGAAATATCCGTGGCGATTCGGTGCCTAGATCGACTGTATAAACAGTCCCTTCAGCTTGCCTATTTTGGATATTTACTTGTTCGCTACCCGGAAATCAGAAATCCGTTGGCAGATCACTGATGCTTCCAATCCATCAATTCGGTACGCTCCAGCCCGGTTTGGGTTTCTCCCTGAGCAGAGCAAGTAAAAGCAGCGCATAACTTCCATCGGACGATGCGAAGCGGGATGGCAATCAAATTGCTTCGAGTCCTTTCGATGGATGATTCCGTCCGCAACGATCACAACGCAAATGAGCGAATCAATCCAGCCTGTCGATCAATTGATCCTTCTCGTTCATGGAGTCGGAGATCCGGAGCCAGGTGGCCCAGTCAGTACATTTGCTCGTTCGATCGCACAAGAGTCAAAGCCGCTAAAAGAAAGCCGCAGCGTTGTCTGGTTGAATGAAAAAGGGGCTGATTCCAGCTACGTAAAAACGTTTCCGGTTCATGTGCGTGATTTGAATATCCGCCGTAAGAACGTCAAGCTGGCCGAAGTTTTCTGGGGAGACATTTCACGCGTCATGAATGGCGTGCCGGGAATGATACTCGGGCTGTTTCAAATTCTATTTGGTTTGCGATACGTGGCGTACGTCGCCGCAGACCAGCCTGGCGTCGGAGCTGCTTGGCTGAAGAAGCTGGGGCTAATCAGCAGCCGAGTCCTGCATGGCCCCGTGCTGGCCGTTACGTTGTTCTTGGCCCTACTGGCTTTCGCGATTTCTGGATCACAATTGTTGTGGCCGGGCTCTAATGATGGGGCCAGTTGGAACCAAGTCGTGATCTTAGCCTGCTGCGTTTTCAGTCTGGCGGTCGCGTTCATCGGAAGACGATTGACTCGAAACCGAGTGATTGAACGGTCATGTTTCTGGTTGGCAGTGACGGCAATCTACATGCTTTCCTTGGTTATCCTTAAAATTTTCTGGTTTGATGGTCAGTCGTCAGTCCCAGATCAAGCACATGGAGGGCCGGGCCTGCTTTGGCATTGTCGGGTCCTAGTCGTACTGCTTGGCTGGTTGTGGTTTTGCGAGATTCTGGTGATGCTGGCCATGGCGGGCTGCTGGTTGCTGGCGGTCATGCGTCCCGGAGCCAACCGCCGGGCGTTGCACATCGCATTGCTGTTGCCGCTGCTGTCGATCGGAATCTGGGGGCAAGCGATTCCAATGCTATGGCTAACGACGGCACAAAGTGCACGTCAGCTTCTAAAGTTCGACGATTTTTCTCACATCTTTGACGAAGCCATTCCCCTGTTGGGAGTCCAGTTCATGATGTGCCTTGCGATCGTGATCGCGTCCGGGATTGTTGCGATTCGTTATCTGCAGTGGCGATCAAAACAGACTGTCGACCGTTTTCGAGCAGGATCCCGCGGGCCTCGTTTAATTGTGCATGGCGGACTGCAACTGGTGCTGGCTGGTTGTGCCGCCGTTGGAGTCAGTTTGGTGATCACGATCGAGGCATTTGAGTCACTAGGATATTCACATAACGATTTCTTGATTGGCCGAGTGATGGCCGAATCCAATAAATACGCAATGGCGATGTTGGTCCCAATCGGTTTTCTCTTAGCGTTTGCTTTCCCGCGACTGCGTCCAGTGTTCGATATCGTGCTGGACATCGTTAATCACTTCTACTTTCGCCCCACCAACGTTCAAGATGTGTTGGACGACGATGACGAGTTTGACATCAACGAGACGACATTCGAGTCGGGCAATCTTTTTTTCAGCCGGCGGCAAGCCGTTCACGCTCGGATGCAGCGAATTCTGACTCATTATCGCGACACCATGACGGAACGCCCCGAGTTGATTGTGATTGCTCACAGCCAAGGGACTCAGATTGCCATTGAGTTACTTAATGATCCAGAGCTTGCTTGGATAAGCAACCAATTCCAAAGCGTGAAGTTGGTGACGATGGGTTCTCCGTTTAGCAATTTGTACCAACACTACTTCGGCCACATTTATCCTGATTTGGACAAGCCGTACTGGGCCACGCTGCGAAGTCGAGTCGAGCGATGGGCCAACATCTTTCGCATTGATGACCCGGTTGGAACTGAGATCAATTTTAATCCGCTTCTTCGATATCAGTGCGGCTCTAGCTTTGATGAAGCTTCGCTTATTGGGGACCGATCAAACACGACCGACGGTTGGACGGAGGAAACGATTCCGTATTTGCATGGCGAATCGGCCGCGAACCGAGCCGCTGACGGAACGTGTCCACAAACGAAACCACAAATACAAGTCAGCAACCATCCCGTTGGCTGTCGCGGCCACGTGAACTACTGGACGGACCGGGAGGTGCTGGAAATCATTCACGACGTTGCACTTGAGCCCGAATCAGCCCATCAGTTGGTTCGAAAAGCTGCATAAACCATTCCGGGATTGCGAAGTTCGTTGGAATCCCTCGGCCAAGCTTTTGCAATTCGACGACCGTTTTTGAGAAACGCATCCTTGGCCTGCGGGCACTGCCCGTTGCCGGCTACGTGTGCAAGACAAATTCTTGATCGCCGACGGTCAGTACGTCACCGGTCGCAAGTTCCAAGTAATCGAAAGATTCTCCGTTTACCTTCGCCGGATTTGACGCACAAAGATTCTTTACGTACCAGTTGCCGCCGTCATTAAGTAGCAGGCAATGCAGAGACTCGACCGAGTCAGAATCACAAACAAGGTGGCAGGTTGGTCTTCGGCCGATGACGAACTTAACCGAGTTCATCGGAATCAGCTTACGTGTTCGACTGCAAGTCAAAGTGCCGTGGACCTTCGTCGAGGTTTTCTTTTCCGTTTTCTCAAGGGCCGCGACTGACGAAGTCGCGTTGGTGGTTCTGGACTTATCGGGACTAGCCTTTCCCGTCGGTGCTTCGCCATCGGCGGTCTTAGTATTTCCGCTGGCAGCAAACGTTAATCGCATTTCCACATCGTTACCGTTGCCAGAGAAAATCACTTCGTCCATAAACGATTTCATCAAGATCACTCCTCGTAAAGTTGGATTACTCCAAGAACCCACGTTCGAGGTGTCGAAACCCGGCCCATCGTCACGAATTCGAATCCCAAATCCCGTTTTTCGAATCTCCATTGCAACCAAGATTTTACGATCTTTCCAAGGAGCCGAACCCAGCCGCTCGGTTACAATTTGCTCAAACTCGGTGCCGGGTGAGTTAGGGGTTGGGATTTTGTAGTGAGCACCAATTTCCAAATTGCCTCGATAGAGTGCATTGTTCAGGGCTTGGCTAACCGCCATGGAAACGCGCAGACGCTCAGTTCGGTTCAATGGCGTCATTCCCTTGAGCATCTTCTCGGTGAAGTCCACAAAGGCGGGGATCTGAGCCGGATCGTTGTCCAGCGAAAACTCAAAGTGCGAACGCATCGATCGTTGCAGCAACCGATTGTAGTTGCGTTCGCTCGACATCATGTCGAATGTCTCTTCGACCGTTGAGATCAACATCTTGTTGAGTCGAGATTTTGGAATGTAGCTGGCGGCACCTGCCTTCAGCGCCACGGCCGCAATCTCCTCGCTACCCATCCCCGTCGTCAACACCACGGGGATATCTGGATAGTCCTTGCGTGCCGCTTTCATCAACTCTAGACCATCCATTCTCGGCATCTGAATGTCGGTGATCACCATGTCAATTGACCAAGCCTTTAGTTGCTCCAGCGCATGAACGCCATCGCGAGCACCAATCACTTCAAAGCCCGGCACCTTTTTTAGTAGCCCCTCCATCAACAGGCGATCGACATCCGAGTCATCAACAATGAGTACGTAATGCATGATATTCCTCGTTCGCGATAGAGAATCAGAGTGAATGGACAACAGCAATCAGCGAGTGCTTTGTCTAGCTTTGAAATTGGGGTTGGCTTTTGTGCCATCTCAATTTTAAAGTCCAAATGAGCTGCCAGCTTCACCGTTATGTTTTGACAAAGCAATGCCGTAAATAAAGCGTACTGCATTCGGGTGGTAATTCCAAATAAAAAATGTTCCACCCCATCAAATCCTAACACCTTCCCCGTGCGCGATTCCAAAACGGCGGTGTTGCACCTTTTGAGTAAGACATGCTGATCAACCTGAATCTCCCGTCTGTGCAGCGTCCGCTGGTGAGCGTTGCCAGAACTTGTTTGTCCAAGATTTCACAAACTTGCGAGATATAGATTCTTGCTGTGACCAAAAGGTCGAACAAGCTTTATTTCATTCTTGTGAATCGTGCCTGAGAAAATGATGGTCGGTTGGTAGTTTTAGCCACCAAGATTAAGCTCGATAGTTCTAAACGATCCAAACGGGAAGTTTGATAATTGAAACTACCGATTGAGCCGGCGCCTCGTGATTTCTGCATAGTCAGCTGGGCGAAAAAGATATCTTTGCGATTTCCAGTGGCTTTCGCCAATCACCAGCTGATTCCGATTCGCAAAATTCAAGTTGAGAAGAAATGCCAATCCCAATATTTAAACGCGACAAAGTGCTGGGCGTTCCCGCTTATGAGCGATTCTGGTTGGGCGGTTGCCTGAAGTTTGCCGCCTCGTTTGCTTCGCCGACCCGGACGATACAGGCAATCGAGTCGATCAGTCGGAAATTGATTGCTGTCGCGGAGCACGCTGGCGCGGAGGATGCCTTTCATCCGACCAAGGTCCCTCGGTTGATCGGTATCGATCAGCGCTCCTGTTCATGGTCGGTCGTGATGGTGATCGAGCATCTTGCGATCTTCAATACGGATGTCTTGAAGATCATCCGCTCGTTGCAGCAGGAAGTGGAGCCTCGTGGTGCGATTGAGATGGCTGACTATGACCCGGGTTCGCAAGGAACGTGGGAGGCGGTTGAAGATTTTCGCAAAAGCGTAAGCGAATTGTCTTGGATGATTTCAGGCGACATTTCGTTTGACTCCAACGCCATGTTTATGCATCCATGGTACGGACGCATGACAGCGCACCAATGGCTCTGTTGTGTTGCCGTGCATCAGTACGTTCACTTGAGGCACGTGCGCAAGATTGTTGCCGTGCTAGGAGTGACATGAAGCCAAAGCCTCATCCGGCGGATAGCTAGGCCATGAATTTGCGCATCGTTTAAGTCTAGCAACTTCCGGCTCTGTTGATCTTTGTTCAGACGCAATCGTCCGTCGCAGCATGCTCTAGAAGAAGCTGGCTAGGTCTTCTTTCTCTTCTTCCTCTTTGCGACGGTAGTAGCCATCAAGGATCGGCAGCGGATCGACGAAATTCCAACTAGGCAACTGAGCGAACGCTACTGCCATCAGTGTGCCACCGCGAACTGCCCACAAGATTCCTCCAAACGTACCCAGTACCGTGATCGCCCCTACGGACATTCGAATGTCCACGTCTACGTCTGCCTTTCTGGAGAATTTTTCAAGCTGTTTCCACAGGCCAAATGCATCCCGCGCGAATGAGCCAGATGAATCCGAATCGGAATCAAATTGTTCCATCGATTGTCCCGCCGCTCGCTCTGCCGAGATTCCAATAAGAATTTGTTGGGCCAGCGCCTCGTCTTCGATCTCATGAAGAATTTCGGCGGAAAGCAAATCCCCGACGCTTAAGTCTTGCTGAGACGCTAGTCGAGCCGCAAACTGCTCTGGCGACTCGACCGACGCGACCAGCGGTGATTGGACAATGGGTTGAGAAACGTTGGCCTCGCTGCCGTCTGCATCTCCTTCGCTGTCATTGTCGACATTCTCATTTGACTCACCTTCGTTTTCTTCATCCCTGCTGTCTTCATTGTTTTCGTTATCATCCGTGTCTTCCCCGTCGTCAGTGCCGCCGCTGGGAATGTTGATGCTGATGTCGATTCGCAGTGATTGTCCGTTGGTTGCCCCGCCAACGCCATCAATGACGTCGTAAGTAATGAGCTCAGAACTAGCGACGGGATCCAAGTTCGAATAGCTAAGTAAGCCTGCGGTAACGTCAGACTGAGTAAACGAGTCGCCGGCCGAAAGTGGAATTCCGCCAAGCGTTAATACTCCATGCTGAGGTTCATCGGTAAGCAAGAACTGAACTTCAGACGGTGTCTGTTCTGAATCGGCAAAGCTTAGTTCGTTGCCGCTAATTACAACCGACTGTCCCGCACTGACGTTCACCGTTGTTTGCCGCAACACTTGCGGAGCATCGTTTACGTCCGTTACCTGAACTGAAACGTTCTGGCTGTCTGCCAGATTGCCGGTTCCGGTGTCAGTTGCGATGACGGTAAAATCGTACTGGTTGTCTCCATTCGAGTCTGACGGAGCCTCAAAGTTCGGTGCAGCCCGAAAGGAAACCTCCCCGGTGCTGTTGTCGATGTCCAGTAACCCAGCATCCGTTCCCGCAAGTGAGTAAGTTATTGAGTCACCATCGATGTCGGTTCCCGCAAACGTACCGATCAGCAAAGTGTCC
>CALFUN010000038.1 GCA_937929915.1 uncultured Caulobacterales bacterium
CAAAGCCAATTACGGATATGACGCGCAGAATGATAAATATGTCGACATGGTCAAAGCTGGCATTATCGACCCTGTGAAAGTTGTGCGCACAGCGCTTATGGACGCAGCCTCTGTGGCATCTTTAATCCTCACAACCGAAGCGGCCATCGTCGAAGCGCCAAAGGCCGATAGCGCCGCGCCAGCTATGCCAGATATGGGCGGCATGGGCGGTATGGGCGGCATGATGTAAGTAAGGGATTTAGAGCCGCTCGCGGCTCTAAATTAGGGCGATTATAAATCGCCCTCCCGCACTTATTGGGAAAATGGCTCAAAGCTAATTTTCCCAAGCCTAGCCTCAAGCACTGTTTGTTCAGTCTAAAAATTCAAGCCGCTCCGTTTATTTGGGGCGGTTTTATTTTAATTGTTGACGCGCCTTCACTTCAAGCTAACATCAACTTATGACTGCAAACGATACAAATTGGCAACGTCTTTTCGAAAAGTACGATATTGTTGGAGAAGTTAATAGAAAAGAGTATTTTGACATAACAGCTACTCAAATTAAAGAATTTCGTGAACCTCGATTAATGTGTAAAATGGATTTCAAAGAATCTGTTGCAAAGCCATTTAGAGATAATGAATTATCAATATTAGCTATTAAAAATGGTGTTTATCGTATTGCAAAAACATCACCATTTTTTGAGATTGATCTAAATAAAATAGAACAAATTCCAACAAGAAATTTTCATTTGCCCAATTATATCCAAACTTTAGATTTCGAAAATATTACAAGTGAATCTCAAGCTTTAGATGCTGCTGTAGCTTCAGGTATGCTCAAATCATTACTAAAAGAAGATAGCTTTTTAACGGTAAGAGGCAGACGTTACACATCAGAAATGGAAATTAAAATTAAAAGAAACAATTCTGATGATTTCCAATCCTACCCAATAGTTAGTGTTCAAATTGAAGTTGATGGAGGATATGAAAGTCCTACTAGACTCGCGCTCATAGAAGCTAAGATGGGTAGAACTAACAATATGAATATGCGACAGCTTGTTTATCCGCATATTTATTTTTCGAATAAAATTAATAAAAACGTTAACACGTATCTTATGTTCTATGAAACAGGCTCACTTTTTACTTTCATACCTATGAATATGGTGAATGAAGTACCTTCATTAAATTATAGTTCTGCCGTACGTTACAAGCTCACTCCCCCAACTAAAGCTTCTCACCAGACAATACAACACAACATCATATTAAATGCGCCTCTAATCGATGTGCCCTTCCCTCAAGCGGATGATTTTGAAAAAGTATTATTTGGATATTTTAAAGTAGCCGAATGCGAAGGAACAGAAGAAGAAATATTTTCTGATCTAGCTATAGTTCCAAGACAATATAATTATTATTTCAATGCTATAAGGTGGTTAGGCCTTGTGAAAAAAGATGGGAGAGGCAAACCCATTCACTTAACCTCATTAGGAGAGCAGCTTCTTGAATTAAGTGAATTAGATAGACTACAAACTATTTTAAAAATAATCAATTTGAATCCAGTTGTAAAATATATTCAAGAATACCCAACGGCTCCTCTAACAGAAGATTTAAAAGCAAAATATAAGCTACAAGGCGCATCAATGTATCCAAGACGTAAAAGCACAATAAATGCTTGGTTAAACTATCTTTCATCAAAATTGGAGAAATCTGATTTACTGTTGTAAAGTTTGACACGTTAAAATTATACCCCTACGGACAAGTATGTTCAAAGGCGATTCTCAATACCAACTTTACCACGGCGACATGCTAGCAAAGCTAGATCAACATGTTCCCGATCACTCTATCGATATGATATTCGCTGACCCGCCTTATAATCTCTCTAATGACGGGTTCACTTGCCAAGGCGGGCGGATGGTTAGTGTGAATAAAGGGGCTTGGGATAAATCGCGCGGGCCAGAAGCGGATTTCGAGTTTCACCGCATGTGGATTGCCGCATGCCACCGTAAGCTTAAGCCTGGCGGGACGATTTGGATTAGCGGCACGTATCATTCCATTTATCAATGCGGTTTTGCGCTGCAAATGGGCGGCTGGCATGTGCTAAATGATATAAGTTGGTTTAAACCCAATGCCTCGCCTAACCTATCCTGCCGTATGTTTACAGCAAGTCATGAGAGCCTAATATGGGCGCGCACATCGAAAAAAGACAAACATGTTTTTAACTATAAAGCGATGCGCGAGAGTGATTATCATGAGAAAGATATTCTCAAAAAAGATGGCAAACAGATGCGCTCTGTCTGGTCTATTGCCTTGACTAAGAAAAGCGAGAAACGTCATGGCCGTCACCCAACACAAAAGCCTGAGGCTTTATTAGAGCGTGTTGTGCTATCATCTACACATGCAGGCGATGTGATACTCGACCCGTTTTGCGGGAGCGGAACAACGGGCGTTATCGCGCTACGCCATGGGCGGCGGTTTATTGGTATTGATATGGATAAGGCCTTTTTAAATGATATAGCGCGTCCGCGTCTTGAAGATGAAATCCACGCGCGCAGCGCTTTGCCTCAAACCGCGCTATCTCAAGCTGAAAAAGCTGAACATTTTATGGATGCGATACGCGCGGAAGTTAAGGCCGCCGCCCCCTAATACCCCCACCCGTCATTTGTCCGCGCTAATTTCCGCATCAATCCCGGCCAAACGAGGTTATCGCCCATTCCCGGGACGAAGGCGGCGGCGCCTTGGGCGTAGACTTTATGGCCCATATCTTCGGGTTCCTCGATGAGTTTATCTTCACTCCCCACGCTTTGCGCAAAAATTTGGGCTTTGCAGGCATTTTCTAAAAAATACATCCGCAGGAAAGCCGTTCCGCAGGTCTTACCGAGCGTTAAGGTGCCATGATTGCGCAGCATGAGCAGGCTTTTCGTGCCAAGATCTTTGACGATACGTTCGCGTTCATCCAGTTCTAAGGCTATGCCTTCATAATCATGATAGGCCAAATCATCATAAACCTGCATCGCCATTTGCGTGTAACGGCGCAGGCCTTTTTTCTGGGCCGATACGGCCATACCATAAGGCGTGTGGACATGGATAACGCAGCCCGCATCTTCGCGCGCCATATGCACAGCCGAGTGAATGGTAAAACCTGCGGGGTTAATGAAATAGGATGTGTCTTGGCAAATTTTGCCATGCGTATCAATTTTCACCAGCGCCGAGGCCGTCATCTCCTCAAACATAACCCCGTAAGGATTGATAAGGAACCGATGCTCACCCTCTTCATCAGGCAGGCGCGCGGAAATATGCGTGAATACCAAATCCGTCCAGCCATACATCGCGCAGAGGCGATATGTCGCAGCAAGCTGCACACGCATCGCCCATTCCGTCTCGCTCACCTTGCCCTCTAGGCGCGGAACCTGTGCTGGATCGGCGATATTGAAACCTCCAGACATTTGGATACTCTCTTGAATCGGGGGTTTGGCGTTCATAATCGGCTCCGTCTATATAGCGGTTTTATATCAAATATTTATGCGCACTTTAGTCAGCTCTTGCAAGTCGGCACTATAGCGACTAGCGATATTTCATGACTGAGCAGAATTTATGATAACAAAGCGTAAATTCGGAACGCTGCCAAATGGGCAAGATGTCTATGCGTTTGATTTAACCTCTCAAAGCGGATTGCGCGCAACAATATTAGAATATGGCGCAATTTTACAGTCCCTGTGCTTACCCAGCGGTTTGGACATTGTACTGGGCTTTGATGAGTTAGCGCCTTATTTAGGCCCGCATCCGAGTTTTGGCACGGCGATTGGCCGCATGGCGAACCGCACCCGCGAAGCTGCATTCAGTGTAGATGGTACGCGATTTTCTATGCCTGCTAATGCGGGACAACATAACTTACATGGCGGCCCAGAGGGGTTTGACCGCCGGCTTTGGCAAGGCAAAATTGAAGGCGATTATGTTGTTTTGACCCATACAAGCCCTGACGGGCATCAAGGTTTCCCTGGACGCGTGAGAGCGCAAATGATCTTCAGCCTACAAAAAACGACATTATCTTTGGATATGATGGCGCGTACGGATAAAACCACGCCGATAAACCTCACCCATCATAGCTATTTCAATCTCACTGATGGCGGGGTAACGCCCATAGATGATCATGATTTAATCGTCCTGTGTAAAAAACACCTCGAATTGGATCACGACAATATTCCAACGGGACGTATCTTAAATACATCTGGGACGATGCTTGACTATAGCCGCGCTAAACATCCCGCGCCCGATCTTGATGATTGTTGGATTAAACATCATAATGCCAAGAATAAATCCGTTAAAAAGCTAGCGAAACTTATGTCCAGCACAACAGGTCATATGATAATCATCTGCAGCACACAGCCAGGACTGCAAGTCTATAGCGGCGCGCATATTGGGGAAATTATTGGAAAATCAGGCGCGCTTTATGGCCCTAATCACGGCATTGCGTTAGAGCCGCAAAATTTTCCAAATGCTGTGAATGAAGATAGCTTTCCAAGTCCTTTGTTAAAACCAGACGCGCTGTATCATCATACCATTCGCTATACCGTTAAGACCGCAAAATAAGAGTTACATATTAAAGGCAACTGGCAGCATCAACACTCTTAAGGCCTTGCGCGTGTCCGACGGCTGCATATGTCAATTTTCCATGACATACATTCAAACCGTTGAGCAAATGCGGATTATTGGTAAGCGCTTGCTTCCAGCCATGACGTGCAATTTGCTTTGCATGACAAAGTGTCGCCGCGTTCAGCGCATAAGTCGATGTCCGCGCAACAGCCCCTGGCATATTGGCCACGCAATAATGCACAACCCCGTCAACAATATAAATAGGATCCGCGTGTGTTGTCGGTTTAGAGGTTTCAAAACATCCGCCTTGGTCAATGGCAACATCGACTAAGACAGAGCCGTCCATCATTGTCGAGAGCATCTCACGCGTGATCAGTTTCGGCGCGGCTGCGCCCGGAATAAGCACAGCGCCAACAACCATATCCGCTGTCTTAACCAAGTCTTTTAGAACCGCAGGCGTTGAGCGGATAACCTTAGCACGATTTCCAAAATGATAAGATAGACGCTCCATCACGTCAGCAGACCGGTCTAATATTGTCACATCTGCGCCAAGGCCTACCGCCATTTGTGCCGCGTTAAATCCAACATCGCCGCCGCCAATCACCAATACCTTAGCAGGCGCAACACCCGGAACACCGCCCAAAAGAACCCCGCGCCCGCCGCTATCTTTTTGTAAAGCCGTTGCGCCCGTTTGAATCGCAAGACGCCCTGCAACTTGGCTCATGGGTTTTAGCAAAGGCAGATCCCCTGCATCATCTGTGACCGTTTCATAGGCAATACAAACCGCGCCGCTTTTCAGCAAAGCCTGTGTCTGTACGGGGTCAGGCGCAAGATGCAGATATGTATATAGGATTTGGCCAGGACGCAGCATCTCGCATTCTACGGGTTGAGGCTCTTTGACTTTGACGATCATATCACAACCGTCAAAAATTTCTTGTGCCGTCGCTTTAATAATAGCTCCTGCCGCTTCATATTCAGCATCTGACGCGCCAATCCCAGCGCCCGCATTTGTTTCCACCCAAAGCTGTTGATTATCATGCACAAGCTCGGCGACGCTTTCTGGCGTCAGACCAACGCGATATTCATGATTTTTAATTTCTTTAGGGACACCAATCCGCATGGAAACTCCAATATTTTATGGTTATTTTGGGCTTCACATAGCAAAAAAGGAGATAATTTTTATTCGATAATATATTGAAAAATACATATAAATATGATTTTAATTCACTTATATATATTTATTTTAGAATGAAATTCCATGATTGATAAAATAGATCGTAAAATCCTTTTACTTCTTCAAAAGAATTGTCGGCTCTCTATTGCCGAGATTGGCGAAATTGTTGGCCTCTCAGCCTCTGCCTGTCAT
Organism: uncultured Caulobacterales bacterium; assembly: GCA_937929915.1. Taxonomy (GTDB): domain Bacteria; phylum Pseudomonadota; class Alphaproteobacteria; order Caulobacterales; family Maricaulaceae; genus Litorimonas. The sequence continues at coordinate 5,927 of CALFUN010000038.1, forward strand.
CGCCGCATCGGTATCCTCGAAGATAAAGGCGTTATCGAGCGTTACGCAGCGCGGCTTAACGGGGAAAAGCTTGGTTTTAATATGACATTTTATGTCGAGGTCACGTTAGAAGGCCAAAGTGAATCGATATTATCCGCCTTTGAAAAAGCCGCCCTTGCCCGCCCCGAAGTGCTAGAATGTCACCTTATGACAGGCCATGCGGATTACCTGATTAAGGTCGCAGCGCCAGATACAAAACAATATGAGCGGCTTTATCGCCAAACCATCGCTGCCTTGCCACATGTGAGTCGTATTCAATCAGCTTTAGTCATGAAAACCGTGAAACGGTGGACAGGATACCCGCCGATTGGGGCTCCAATCGATATATAAAGCGCCGTTAATGTCTTTCTTTCAATAAGATGAGCAAATTTTAACGGCAAAATAAAAAAAAACCTGTAATCCACATAGACCCTAACGATTTCAACAGCTATGCCAGACTCAAACTCATGGATATTATGAGTTCTATGGGTGTCATTTGTAAAAGAACGGCACACCAATATATAAATTTGAAGATTGGGAAATCTCTGTGAAAAGATCGTTTCAGACGTTCACATCAATCGTCGCTTTATCCATGGCAGCTGGCTTGTGCGTGCCTGTTTCTGCGCAAATCACAACAGCGGCAGATACAGAGCAAGAGCTTGATCTGGCCGAAGACAGCCCGTTTCGCGACCCTGATATTATCTATCTTGAAGCTGATGAGCTGATGAATGACGAAGCCGCTGGCCTATTAACCGCCGAAGGACAAGTTGAAGGCCGGTATCAAGACCGCACATTACGCGCCGATAGTGTTGTTTATAATTTAAATACTGGCCTCGTCATTGCCTCTGGTGATGTTGTGCTAATTGATGCTACGGGCGCCATTCAATTTGCGGACAAGCTTGAGCTATCCAATAAACTCGAAGCTGGTACTGCCGCTAATTTTACCTCCCGTACACCCACAGGCGGTATCACAGCCGCCCGCTTTGTCACGCGTAATGAGCAAGAGGAAATTGAGCTTTATAACGCCTATTATACCGCCTGTAAGATATGCTCAGAATCGGACGAGCAAACAAAAAAGCCCACATGGCGCCTCAAAGCCCGGCGCGTGAAACAAGATAAAGACACGCGGACTGTACGCTATAATGATGCCGTTTTTGAATTTTTAGGCGTGCCTGTGTTTTATACACCATACCTGTCCCATCCAGATCCGAGTGCAGACCGCGCAAGCGGAATCTTAACACCTTTTGGCGGATTTTCAGGCAATAGAGGCGTTGAATTTGAAGTCCCTTATTATTGGGCGATTAATGATTACACCGAAGCCACTTTCACGCCGCGTGTATTTTCTAAGGTCAACCCTTTATTAGAATATGACATTTCGCGCAGCTTCAATACGGGCCGCATAGATATTGATGGCAGCATCACATATGGCAGCGTATTTGACCGTGACGGAAATGCTTTTGATGACCCCAGCTTATTTGCCAATAACGCGATAGGCGCGCCGCTAGGACGACGATTACGCTCGCATTTCAACGCATCTGGAGAATTTAACCCCAATGATATATGGGCCTATGGGTTTGGTGTACAACTGACCACAGATGACAACTTTCTTCAGCGTTACGACATTGCAGAGCAATTTGACACCCCCGGACTGATTACCCGCGAGAGCCGAAGAAATGTCTCACAAGCTTATGTCGTTGGCCAAGATAACGACTTTCGGCTGGCAATTACAGCGGCAGGCTTTCAAGACTTACGCTCACGGGTGGTTGAAAACCAAACAACAGGCCTGTTCCAAGTGGCCGCCTTTGATGACGCGCAATTACCGATCATCGCGCCGAAAATTGAAGCCGAGAAATATTTTACAGACCCTATCTTGGGAGGCCGCGCCAAAGCTTTTGGTGATTTTACGGCTTTAACCCGCGAAATTGGTACAGATTATTTGCGTGCAACCGCGGGGGTTGACTATGTCAAATCCACCATACTTCCTGGCGGAATTGAAGCCAAAGGCTTTGCCAATGCCCGCTTTGATCAATTTGATATTGAAATTGAGGACGGCGAAAATGGCGAGCCAGGTAATGACGTTTCATTTAGCCGCGGCGTTGGGCAAATAGGCGGGGATATTCGCTATCCTTTTATTAAACAAAGCGGCGGCATCACATGGATATTAGAGCCTCGCATACAAGCTACTTATAGCTTTGGTAATGGCAGGTTAGACAATTTTGACAATGTTGATGCTGCGGGCAACCCAATATCGCTTTTCCAAGACGGAGTCAGTGTTGATTTTGACCAAGCCCTTTTCTGGCAATCCAACAAAGCCACAGGGTTTGATTTCTGGCAAGAAGGGTTTCGTGCAGATATTGGCGCAGCAATTAGCGCCGATTGGGGACCATCCAAAAATGTTGAACTCTTTATTGGCCAAAGCTATGCGTCAGACACAGATGGTGACTTTGCCATTGGCTCGGGGCTTGAGACGGATAAATCTGATATTGTTGGCTTATTTAATGCAAACTTATCGCGGCGTATTAATGCAAATGTGCGCGCCCGAATTGACGAAGACACAGGTAGCTTACGCCGACTAGATTCAAATTTGAGCTATCGCGGGGATATAGTTGAATTCAACGCGCGTTATTTCCGCTTAGATAGCGCTGCAAATGACCTTAGCCTTACCCCTCTCGCGCCCTCTCAAGAAGTATCTGGCGGTGCGGCTTTACGTGTCACAAAAAACTGGACAATGCGCTATAATGCTTTTTATGATATTGATGCAAATAATTTGAGCCGCCAATCTGGCTCTATCGCTTATTCAGATGATTGTACACGCTTCGAATTTATTGTCTCACGCAACAATTTCACCAGTGATTTAATTCGCGACACAACAAGCTTTGGCATCCGTTTTTCTTTGCTCACTTTAGGCGATTTTGGCGCAAGTTCAGATGACTTCAATGAACCACGATAATAGATATAAAAGCCCAGAGACGTAAATCACTCGAGCTGACTCTATGAATTTAATCTCAAAGAGAGACTGCCTTAAGCCCCCCTAGCCAACAAACGATTTTTCAACAACGAACTCAGCAGGTTGTGAATTTGACCCTTCCTTTAGGCCAAAGCTTTCAACAAGCTTCGCGGTGTCATCAATCATATCTTTAGATCCGCAAATCATCACGCGGTCTTCTTGCGGGTTTAATGTTGGTGTCCCTGCATTTTTGAACAATTCACCCGTTTCAATCAAGGTCGTGATACGGCCTTTGAGCGGGTAATCTTCACGCGTTAAAGACGCAACATGCAAAAGCTTACCGTCGACCATTTCGCCAACAAGCGGGTCATTTTTCAAATCATTGACCAAACGCAGACCATAAGATAGCTCTGCCTTTTGACGACATGTATGTGTCAAAATCACCTCATCATAGCGCTCATATGTTTCAGGATCGCGGATTAACGAAGCAAAAGGCGCAATCCCTGTTCCTGTCGAGAACATATATAGCCGTTTACCTGGCAATAACGCATCCAAAACCAATGTCCCAACAGGCTTACGACCAAGTAAAACCGTATCACCTTCTTGAATTTTTTGCAGCTTGGAGGTTAAAGGCCCGTCAGGCACTTTAATGGAGTAAAATTCAAGCTTATCGTCCCAACTTGGCGAGGCTACAGAATAAGCGCGCATAATCGGGCGCTTCTGCCCCTCTTCGGCTGGCAAACCAATCATAATAAATTCACCTGACCGAAAGCGGAAGGATGACGGGCGGGAAATTTCGAAACGAAAGAGACGATCTGTGAAATGTTCAACAAATAAGACTTTTTCTTCGGTAGGCGCATTTGACATGAGGGAATCCAATTTTAATCCATTTCGCTAGCCATGTAGCGAGGCTTGAGCTATTTTTCAATAACCTATATAAAAAACAATCGTTCTATATATCAAACAGACCAAGTTACCCTGTCACATCTATGTTATAATCAAAATTAGTCTATGACAGATTGCACAAAAAACAAAATGGTCTAAAACGCCTTCATGTCAAAACTCACACTTGCAGATAATTTCCCGCCAAGCCGCCATGAAGATTGGCAAACCCTTGTTGAGAAAGGCCTGAAAGGCGCAAATTTTGATAGCCTTATAAAAACAACAGACGATAATCTGCCCCGCGGGCCATTATCGACAGCCGCGCATAGGCCTGACACGATCGCGGCTCTGCCTCGTGCGGGCGCGCCGTTACTAGAAGGCCGTCCTTGGCACATTACCGCGCCTGTGCGCGATCCAGATATTACCTTTGCCAACACACAAATGCTCGAAGACTTAAATGGCGGAGCGAGCGCAATACGCATCACGCTCGGCCAAAACGGCATAAATGCGCAATCTCGTAGCGAGATAAAACGCTTAATGGAGCGCGTCCATACGGCCCTTATTCCCATCACACTTACGCCAAATAATGATGTTAGCAATGCGAATTTATTTCAAGATTATAAAGATGTGCCCATTTGCCTTGGACTTGGCCCTAAAACGGAAGGCCTGACAGAGCTTATAGTCAATATTCCCGATAGATGGCGGCTTATAACTATCAACGCAGCCCGCGTGCATGATACGGGCGGCACAAGCGCACAAGAGCTGGCCTATTTTGCCGCAAGCGCAGCCTATGCTTATCGCAAGCTTGGTAAAGGCGCCGCTCAACATATTGGCGTGGAGCTTACGGCCAATCAAGACGGGCATATGTCCATCGCCAAATTACGCGCAGTCCGGCGTATCTATGCCCGCATTGCAGAGAGTTTCGGCGTCCAAGACGCGCCTTTATCCCTGCATGTCATATCCTCAAAACGCATGATGCAAAGCACAGACCCATGGACAAATATGCTACGTATTATGAGCGCAGGCTTTGGCGCCATTATTGGCGGGGCTGATTTCATCACCTTACGGCCCTTCACATATGCGCTGGGCCAAGCGACACCTTTTGGCTACCGTATTGCTCGGAATATGCAGCTTATGATGATGGAAGAAAGCCACCTTGGACAGGTGCAAGATGCCGCATTTGGGAGTTATTTTCACGAACGCATGACAGACACGCTCGCGCAAGCCGCATGGGCAGAGTTTCAGAAAATCGAAAGCGATGGAGGGATAGATAATATCTCGCCATTTAAAGCTCGTATCCAACAGGCCGCAAAAATCCGCACAGACACAGCCGAGCCTATATTGGGAGTAACGCTTCACCCAACAGATAAAAACCGAGAGGCAAAACTGCGCCCTTCCGCTCAAAAGAACGCTGCATCATGACCCCCGATTTCACAAAAATTGACCTAGGCACACCAACGTCTCCGTCTCGGAGCGGCACGGCTTGGCTCTCTCCGGAAGGTATCGACATAAAACCCGCTTACGGCCCCGATGACACCGCAGGCTTAGAGTATCTCAACACCTATCCAGGTCTTGCACCATTTATTCGCGGCCCCTACCCGACTATGTATGCCCAGCGCCCTTGGACTATCCGGCAATATGCAGGATTTTCGACCGCCGAAGATAGTAATGCCTTTTACCGTAGAAATCTTGCAGCGGGCCAGAAAGGCCTGTCTGTCGCCTTCGATCTTGCCACGCATCGCGGCTATGATAGCGATCATCCGCGCGTTGCGGGTGATGTCGGCATGGCAGGCGTGGCGATTGATAGCATTTACGATATGCGCGTGCTATTTGATAAAATCCCGCTCGATAAAATGTCTGTCTCCATGACGATGAACGGCGCCGTCCTGCCTATCCTTGCGCTCTATATTGCTGCCGCCGAGGAGCAAGGGGTGCCACAAGAACAGCTTGCGGGGACGATCCAAAACGATATTCTCAAAGAATTCATGGTGCGCAATACCTATATTTATCCGCCCAAACCCAGTATGCGGATTATTCGAGATATTTTTGCGCATACATCAGCGCATATGCCGAAATTTAACTCCATTTCCATCTCAGGCTATCATATGCAAGAAGCAGGCGCATCGGCGGATATTGAGCTGGGTTACACATTAGCGGACGGGCTTGAATATGTCCGTACAGGCGTTGCGTCAGGCATGGATATTGACAGCTTTGCCCCGCGCTTATCGTTCTTTTGGGCGATTGGCATGAATTATTTTATGGAAGTCGCAAAGATGCGTGCGGCGCGGTTATTATGGGCCAAGCTCCTCACGCCTTTTAACCCGCACAATCCAAAATCCACAATGCTGCGTACCCATTGCCAAACATCGGGTTGGTCGCTCACCGCGCAGGATGTGTTTAACAATGTGGGCCGTACCCATATCGAAGCCATGGCCGCCGTCGATGGCCATACGCAAAGCCTGCATACCAATTCTCTTGATGAAGCGCTCGCTTTGCCAACGGATTTCTCCGCGCGTATTGCCCGCAATACCCAAATATTTTTACAAACAGAAGGCAAGCATTGCGAGCAAATCGACCTTTGGGGCGGAAGTTATTATGTTGAACGCCTCACCCATGATCTCGCCGCCAAAGCGCTTTCCCATATCGAAGAAGTTGAGAGCCTTGGCGGGATGGCAGCCGCCATAGAAGCTGGCATACCGAAACTGCGTATCGAAGAAAGCGCCGCGCGCATTCAAGCGCGTATTGACAGCGGAGCGCAAAGTGTTGTCGGGGTCAATAAATATCTCTCAGATGAAAAAGACGATATTCCGATTTTAAAAGTTGATAATGATAAAGTCCGCCAAGGACAAATTGCACGGCTTACACAGCTCCGCGCAGACCGGGATACCGATGCAACTATGACTGCGCTCGACGCTCTCACCAAAGCCGCAGATACGAATGAAGGCAATCTACTCGCCCTTGCCGTGGATGCCGCGCGTAAAAAAGCCACAGTTGGCGAGATTTCAGACGCGCTTGAAAAGGTCTATGGCCGCTACGCCGCCAAACCTGCAGGGGTGAGCGGTGTATATGCCTCTGCTTTTGATAGTCGCAACCCAAGCTATACCGAAGCCATGCGCCGCGTCAAAGCCTTTGCCGAGCTTGAAGGACGCCCGCCCAAAATCATGATCGCAAAAATGGGCCAAGATGGTCATGATCGCGGCCAGAAAGTTGTTGCTACAGCCTTTAAAGATATTGGCTTTGATGTGGTTATTGGCCCGCTATTTCAAACCCCTGCCGAATCCGCGCAAATGGGTATCAAACATGATGTGGATGTTATCGCCGCTAGCTCGCTTGCGGCAGGGCATTTGACACTTGTGCCACAATTACGCGATGCGCTCAATGCGCAAAATCGCGAAGATATTATGATTATTGTCGGCGGCGTCATCCCGCCCGAAGATGTACAAATCCTCAAAGATATGGGCGCAAAAGCCGTCTTCCCGCCCGGTACAAATATCCCAGAATCTGTGCTGGAAGTCTTAGATGTCGTAAATATGCGGCTCAGTCAGGGGAGTTAGAGACACGCTTATATGATATTTGGCCTATCATGAAACCTTTGGAAAGAGGACTTCCCGAGTGTTTTAACTAGAGCTGTAATTATAAACCGCCCGTCTAATATTATGATTGCCGCCCAAGCGCTCATCAATAATATAAAAGTATAACTACGCCGCCTGCGCTCTATATTTATCAACAAGCTTTGAGAGCGGTTTTTTTGTGCCGCTCTTTTTATCGACGGATCGGCTCATATTCTGTATAGCCGCCAAAACAGCTTGAGATGGGTAAATTTTCACAACGCGTGCCATGAGGTTTTCTAGCCATGTTTCAAAATCATCATCTTTATGCTTTGAAATAATATTATCGCGGTTAATGGCAAACCACATTTGTAGGCGCGGGCGGTTCACAGAAGGTGCAAGATTAGTAGCCTGTGAAAATTCAATGGCCGCTTGAGTGAAAATCTCGGCTTGTCCTGTAATGATAGGCTTATCGATTATCACCGCAGCCGCGAATAGGCATAGCAGCTCATGTATATCGGATTTAAACATTTTAACGTACTCACATCCTTATTCAGCGTAATTTGTGACAAGCCATGGTTAATATCCATTTAATCTACACATAAAAAAAGAGCCCGACAATCCAGCTCTTTTCGCATATATATGTTAGTGAGTAGATTTTAGCCTATCGACACCTCTTCAGAGTCAATACCCTAGCCTATAAGCCTTAATCGACAAGTCTGAAAAATTCTGCCCGTTGCGCAGATTTGTGAAACTTGCCCGACAAAGCCGAACTGATCATACGGTGCGGGGTTTGGATACCGCGCATTGTCATACATAAATGCTCGCCTTTGGCCATGACAGCCACATCATCTGTGCCTAAAACCTCTTTGAGCTCATTGGCAATATCAGAAACTAGCTGCTCTTGCAGCGTTAATTTATGGGCGTGTTTATGGGCGATACGAGCAAATTTAGACAAACCCAGCACTTTATCATCTGCGATATAAGCAATCGAAACCTCGCACCAAAATGGCAGCATATGATGCTCGCACATTGACCAAACCTTCATACCTGTCACCGCAACCATTTGGTTGTGTTTGACCGCAGAAAATGTTGTATCGAGCTTACCCGCATCATATTCAATAAATTCACGCCAGAAATTCGCTATGCGCCGTGGTGTTTCAATCAAACCTTCACGCGTTGGATCTTCGCCAAGGGCTGTTAAAAGCTCTGTGACAAGAGATTTAACTTTTGCATGATCGATTTTCTTAACTGACATAATCTTCTTTCATAGATGGTAAAGCTGTCCAGCCTCTATAGCGCTGCACGTATAGCTTCAACCCGTTTACGGTTCACACCATTGTCAGAATATCCCACGCGCGAGCTTGAGCGGATATGCCACAAAGTGTCGCTCTCTTTGCGAATTTCAACATCATCGACAAATTTAAAGATTTTCGACATATAGGTCGCAGATAGATAGCTGCCGCTCTCACTCGTTATCGTTCCGCCCGTTGCAATAATCGCCGCTTTGATTTGTGCAAGATTAGCCGATAAAGGTGCAACAGCGCGTTCAGGCTGAACATCACCTTCCGAGCTAACAACATTTGGAGCATTTCCGGGTTCCGCTAATTGGCCATGAATAATGCCCTTTGCTTGGCCTTTTTGGGAGATTAAGCCCAATATAAAAAATACAAAAAGAATAAAGGCAATAGCCAGCAATATTATTTTCATAATTTCATCCTTAACGTCTCGCATTCAATATGACCGAGCGCATATAATCATCATACCATGTTGGCCCAAATATAGATTGGAAAAAGCCGTTATGCCCGCCATAGTCAAGCCGAATATCTTGGCACATGGCACTTAATTTCAATTCATCAATAGCCCTCGGCGGAACAATCGGATCATCCTTGGCCATAATAATAGAGGTTGGCACTTGGCAAAACTCAAGATCATTTGGAGCAATACGATAGCCATTAAAATAATCTTCGAGATTATCTATAGCGGAATATTTTGGGATAATCACTTTGGAAATATCCATCACAGTTCTCATCTCAAGAGCTTTTGAAAAATCATGTAAATGGGGGAACGCATCTTGTTTTTTACGCAGAGATGTTTTGAGTTTTTTAAGAAAATACCGCGAAATCAACAAGCCTTGATCGACTAATGGCGCAGCCGGCCATGGGTCAATAACGGGGCTAATTGAAAATATATGCGCGAGATTTTTGATCGGTTTCTTGATTGTTTCGCGCGCAACGCGCAAAGCAAAATTACCGCCCATAGAAAAGCCAACAATATAGACGGGCCGCTTGGGGTCTAGCGCGCAAATTTGCTCCACCGCGCTGAACACTTCGGCAAAACGTGTTGCGAGAAATATATCTTCATTCAGGTGATGCGTTGGGCCATGATCGCGAAAGTTAAGCCGAAAAATAGAGCAGCCATATCCGTAAAAATGACGCGCAGATGAGACAACATATGTACTGTCTTGCGAGCCTTCCCAGCCATGCAAGTAAATCATCAATGCCTGACTATCTTGCGCAGGCGAATAAGACCCCAGCAAGCGCACAGGTTTTGGCGCAGTTTTGGGCGTCCCTTCATCCAAACCACACTCTAAAATCATATCTTGCGCAGCAATATCCATAGCGCCCTGCCCGCGCTTACGAAACTTCAAACTCGCCAGACTTGTCTGCACCATCGCTGGTCGCATCCAAAAGGGTGGTTTGAAAGGTTTTATCGGCAAAATATTCGAACTCATCCGCGCAACATATGGCGCAAGATTAGAAACTCAAGGGGAACTTGATAAGAGCGGTTAGAACAATATCTAATCCTGAACAAACTCCATAATAATCTCATCCACCGCCAGATTATCGCCTGCGGCGCAATTCACTTTGGCGATCACGCCTTTCTTTTCGGCGCGTAAGGTATTTTCCATCTTCATCGCTTCGACGATAGCCAAAGCTTGCCCGTCCTGCACTTCTTGGCCTGCCTTAACCAAAACCGAGACAATCACTCCCGGCATCGGGCAGAGCAGCAAGTTAGATGTATCAGGCGCGATTTTAACTGGCATAATCTTGGCGAGCTGCGCGGCGCGCGGGCTGCGCACGCATATATTAAACTCACAGCCACGATACAAAACCTGATAGCCTTGCTGTGTTTTCAAAGCTTGGAAGTTGAAGGTTTTATTATCAATATAGGCTTTGACCAATCTTTGTCCGGGCCGCCAATTTGTAATAACTTCCATTTCCAGCGCAGCTTTATCCGTCTCATCATTCATGACAATCGTACGCAACCCGCTCTCGCCATTAATATCGGCGCTATAATTTACACGATTGTCTTCGCCATATTTAACTTCAACCGCCCATTCATCTGGAACATGGCGTTCATGGTTCGGCAAGCTGCCAGAGATTTCTGCCGCGCGGTGTTCGGAGGTATCATGCATAAGCGCGCATACTGCTGCCAGTTTACGCACATGGCCAAGATTCACATCTGCCCCGACAAAGCCGTCTGGATATTCATCAGCGATAAAAGCCGTTGTGATGTCGCCGCGTTCAAAACGATCATGATCATAAACGGCTTGCAAGAACGGAATATTATGCCCGATACCGTCCAGTTCAAACACATCCAGAGCCTCTTTCATCGCGCCTATAGCGATGCCGCGATCCTCGCCCCATGTGCAAAGCTTGGCAATCATCGGGTCATAATACATCGAAATCTCACCGCCCTCAAACACACCCGTATCATTACGCACAATCGCCCCAGTATCGAGCATAGCTTCTGCAGGCGGGCGGTAAAGTTTCAGGCGGCCTATAGAGGGCAAGAAATTCCGATACGGGTCTTCGGCATAAATCCGCGACTCCAGCGCCCAGCCATTTAATTTCACATCCTTCTGCGCAATATTTAATTTATCCCCATTGGCAGAACGGATCATCTGCTCGACCAAATCTACGCCTGTAATTAATTCCGTAACAGGGTGTTCGACCTGCAGGCGTGTGTTCATTTCAAGGAAGTAGAAATTCTTATCCTTATCGACAATAAATTCCACCGTACCTGCGCTATCATAATTCACAGCTTTGGCCAGCGCGACCGATTCAGCGCCCATGGCTTTGCGGGTTTTTTCATCTAAAAACGGGCTAGGCGCTTCTTCGATGACCTTTTGATTGCGCCGCTGAATAGAGCATTCACGTTCGCCCAAATAAATCACATTGCCATGCTTATCGCCCAAGACTTGAATTTCGATATGGCGAGGCTGCTCGACGAATTTTTCGATAAAGATACGGTCATCGCCAAAACTACTCGCCGCCTCGTTTTTAGAAGCCTGAAATCCCTCGCGGGCCTCCTCGTCAGTATAAGCAATGCGCATGCCCTTCCCGCCGCCGCCCGCAGAGGCTTTAATCATAACGGGATAACCGACTTTTTGCGAAATTTTCACGGCTTCGTCCGCATCTTCAATCAAACCCATATGCCCCGGCACGCAGGACACGCCCGCTTCTTTGGCTAATTTCTTAGAGGTAATCTTATCGCCCATAGAGACAATGGCGTGCGGATTGGGGCCGATGAAAGTGATGTTTTTCTTGGCCAACAACTTAGCAAATTCAGGGTTTTCCGACAAGAACCCATAGCCGGGATGCACAGCATCCGCGCCCGTATGCTCAATCGCGTCGATGATTTTATCCATCACCAAATAGGATTG
>CALFUN010000039.1 GCA_937929915.1 uncultured Caulobacterales bacterium
CCCTCGCCTGAAATATGATCTCTTCCGATCACAGGTCGTTCCCTTCACCACCAACCTGGGAACTATGCAGGTCTCAGTGCCGGAGACTGCACAGATCGTGAGTCGAGGGGTAGGCGCTGTCTACCGCTTCGACTGGTCGAGCTATCTGACTGCTCTCTGTTTGAGGGCACCTACTTCTGTCGGCCCAGTGTCATTGAGGCCGACAGTCGTGGCAGATGTGTCTCAGCAATAACTGGAGGCCACTTCGTAGGTCTCCAAAACCTAATGTCGAGGGTTCAAGTCCTTCAGGGCGTGTTCTATTAGACAATTTATTGATCTAAAACTATTATTAGAATTTGCAAGACCAATCACTGTTGGAGGGAAGAGATGGTCACCAAGAAGATGGGTACACCGCGTTTAATGTCCTCCGGTCCACAAATACCAGCATGCTGCGAGAGAAAAAGGGGATAGAGAATTGGCATGATCTTGTAAAGGGGTCAATCATTACAGGAGAAATTGATTATTCTATTACTCTTTATACAAACTCAAAGAAATTAATATCACATTTTACTGCCACTCCTTTTACCTACTACCGAAGTCAAGTTCACTGAAAATTTGAAATTTGTTGAGCCTATCCCTAACAGAAGTACACAATCTTTTAATATTATTGATCATACGGCCTGGTCTGGTTTTTAATTGCTGCTGCGAATATCCAAAGAAACATAATCAAAAATACAAACCTTTCAAAAAAAGGAGGCAAATGCACTGTCTAATTTTTTTAAGGCATTTGTGAGTTTCTTCAATGGAGAAATAGACAATTTTCAGAAACTGAAGTTTGTACCTTTTCAAAGATGCTTGGTACAGCTCATGGTTCAAATAGTTAATTTGGCCTTCAAATCACCTAGCAAGGATTGACATATTATAAGATTTACGTTAATTGCAAATTGGTATATCCTTCCTTGCAAATGTGTAAAATTCAAAGAAAGAAACAAAATATTTTAGATCAGACTTGTACCAGTAGTTATGCCTGATGTACTATTGCTGATACACTAGCCATGTGGAGTGGAGCTGGAACATACAAGGCCAAGAATGCTAATGTCTTCTCCAAAGGGATCATAACTGACTGTTGATTCAAAAGCAAAAACCCCAAAAAATATTCATTCTCCATATTTTATTTTTATGTTCCCTAATAGGCCAAATGAGTAATGGAAGAGCTCGTGAAGTTTGTCAGATCTACGACGAAGAAAAGAAAATAGTTGTTGCCGCAGGATTAACAACATACTGGAAGCTCACTTCAGCTGTGGAGGTGTATGACATTGACAGTGATTCCTGGAGTGCAGTTCAAAGTCTCCCATTCACTGCAAAGGCAACAGGATTTACTATTGGAGGTTAACTTGCTGTGATAAAAATGTCAAAAAAGCCCATCGTTCATCTTTTTCATCCTGAAAATGGAACATGAAACTATCCCTGTTCCACCCAAAGGACTTGCTTTTGACATATTTGCAATCAAAAGTAACAAGTTAAAAAATCAATGTAGCCTGGCATAGTCGTCCAAAAAAGAATGACAAAAAATGACCTAATATATAATGGCGATTCCTTCCAAACATTTTACTTTTCTCATGTGCCCCCATATTATTTGTGACTAAGCTACTGAACCCTATGAATAATTTTTTCACCTCTTTTGGCATTTTTGAGAGAAAAAAATGCAATTTTTGACAAAAAATCCCTTTCTTGCTGATTTTGAGAAAAGGTTTGGGGATTTTTTTTTCCAGAGACTGCCTTTCCGACACTACAAAAGGGACAGGAGCAGTACATTTTGTCAATGTTTCAGAATATGTCGCTGCAAAGGACAGCCTTACTTTAGCCATGTACTGCAATAGGGACATTTGGTACTGTGCCCGTCCCTGTTGCAGTTGCAGTTGCAACAAGAAGCTGAAACTCCTACAGGACTTTTATGCCTAAAAAGATATCTTAACCCTAGAAAACAATATTTGAAAACTAACTTTTTTTTAGGTTTTACATCACTTTTTCTTGCATTTTTGATCACCTAAAAAACAGTTTTTTTCATCAAAAAATCTTTTTTCCCGGTCTATAGTATTGCATCTTTTCTTCCAGTCTATATTGATTAGCCACTGAAAAAAATCCGGGTTTAGACTGCATTCATATAAATGTCCTGACTGGAGTTGAAATTTATCAGGATAATGGTAAAAAAAAAATCCTTTTTCTGGGCTCTGCACGGGCTTAGATGGCGTTGCTGCACCTGACTCACAGCCCATACAAGTTCTCCATGGCATTAAGTGGAAAAGCAGTAAAGAATGGGTTTAAGGCCCAACAATGCAGCCCTTATATTTTTAATCCTCATTTATTTCCATTCACTCAAAAAAGTAGACACAAAGGTTGAATACAAACAGAGTACCCATTACATAGGTAGAACATAATATTTGTTAAAATGAAATTGGGCACTGCCAGCTTCTTCTCCTGTCTGTTCTGAGGATTTGTGATATTGAGAGTTGGTTTAATTCATTGATCATAATCTTCATCAGTTACTCCATTCTTAGTATTATATCACTTTCTTTGGGCACCTCAAACTGGTTTATCAACCTCATCCATCAGCCTTTGAAGAACTTTCAGACTTCAAACTTTCTTCAATTTCTTTTTAATCATGATATTTTTTTTCTCAGCTTATTAAAAAAAGCTTTATCAACCTCTAAACTTCCAAGTTGTCTTTAATCTTCCTCATCATAACTAGGAACTTAGGTTCTGCGAGGCATTGGTTCTTTTCCCAAAGTCATGTAAGAAGGAACTTCTCTCCATCAAAAAGTGTTGAGCAGATCAGAACATTTTTAGAAAGAGGTTTCTAGTTTCTTAATTATTTTTCTTTCATTGGGTTTTAAATTGAATATCATAACCTTACACACTATTTGTCTTAGCATATAGTAGAGGGTCTTTCCATTCTTGTCACTGTAGTAGCACATGTCATTTTGGATTGGCCACAAAATCAAGCTCTCAACAGATCTGGCATCTATCTTTCTGCTATAGATGTCACACAAACATTGTTTTTGTTTTCTTCCAAAGGAATCTGCCATTTGGACTTGGCCCCATGTGCAAGTAATGTGCTTGTTGTTTTATTTAGCTTCTGTCCAAGAACTGGCATTTGGAACTTGGTCACAAAATTCAGTTCCTACCAGAGTAATCCACTTTTCAAACAGGATCTGTGATCTGGACTTATCCATGCAATCTAAAATTGTCACTTTTGCCAATTGGATTTGTTTATAACTGATCAAACAATTTCTTAAAATTTAGACTAGACCACACTTGCTTCCAGGCCTGACATCATTACAGCACAGGCTCAGACTTCACTTCCACCATCCAGGTTGCCCACATTGTCCCTGAAGAGCTCCAGCCTTGAGCCATCAGCAATCCCACAATCACATTTGGGCTCATGGGCTGGGAACTCATAGCTGGAGCCATCTCCCAGACCCCTGAGACTGAAGTGGTCCTCCTCTGCCCCACCAATGAAATGGCTCACCCCAGACCGGCTGATAATGCTGGACCTAGAAGAAAAGGCAGAATGGTATAGGTGATGTTTAATGGTAGGAGATAGAGGTTCTGAGCAAAATATTAAGGCATTTCTTTCAAGTACTATTTAGGACATGCATGGGCCTTGAACTGACATAAAAGGGTGGAGAAATATTAGGTGGCAGTGGTTGATCAGGCATAATCAAGTAAAACATCTCCAGCATGTGAGAAGGATTAATTATTCTGCAAAAAAGCCCTCTGCAAGACTTACTTCATAATACATTTGGAGGCAGAAAATGGCATTACATAAAGACAAAGCATTTTTATTTTATTTTGTTTTGGGGGGCATTCTAAGTCCAACTCTGGCCTAAATTTCCCATATCCCTGAGAAACCATGTTGGCTTTATGCCTTGATTCCTCCAAAGCAGCACTCCCCACTCCCAAGAAGGTATTTTCCAACCGAAAACTGGTTGAGCCAAAAGATGTCCAACTTCAATAATCGCTCCAGAACTGGTATTTCCATCTTAACATGAGCTAATGATTATGGCATTTCCACAAAAATGCTTTTTTCCTGTATATAGATTTGCTGGACATACCTAGATGTGGCATGGGGGAGCAGCCCCATCCTGCTATTGGCAGACCCATTGGAGGTGGACACGCGTCTCAAGCGCTCTTCATGGTGCAGGAGCTCCAAGTAGGTGGCTGACATGGGCTGCCCAGTGGTGGACGAGTAGCCGGCCGCATGCGGATCCGTCGCCGCTGATGAGGGGCGGTGGAGATGGGAGTTGTGGTGGTGGTGGTGGGTGTGAGACGGGTTACTGCCGCCTGAGCAGAGGCTGGATGGCCCTCCCTGGAAAGAGGCAGTAGGAAATGGCTTACAATGTATTTTGTATCACAATCATTGCATTTGTTGCCACTGGGTGGAATGCTGAACTCTTGATGGGCTAAGGGTGATAGCCCATTAGATGTGATGGGCTAAGAATAACTATGCAAAACGCACATTTTTGCTAAAAGCTTTATAACAATTTCACTAGAAAGGAACTTTGTTAAAGTCTTTACGCTGTATTTAACTATTTTGGCTTACAAAACATGTGTTCTAAGCCCAATATTTCTTAGCCCATCAAGTGTTCAGCATAGCACCCAGTACTGTGTCTACCAAGAGTTGTGTCCTGTAAGCCAAGCACTTAGTTCTTTGGGCTAGATGGGGTAAGTCATTAGTTCAAGGTTGACTAAGATTGGGCTCCCCATTTTCCACATTTGAATCCCTTATCCCATTCTGACACTTTCTCATACACTCATACAGTCCTAATCTGACTCTATCCAATTTATATTCTGGTCGGAACTTTCACATTTTTTCATGTTCCTATCCTTGGCCATCTCTATTTTGTCACACTTGTTGCTAAACACTTCCAACCAGTATATCTTTCAAATCAGACAGCTCATTTCCCTATTCCTTCCTTGGCATTTGCTGTTACCTCCCTACTATATTGCAACTATGTCAATTCCTCTTTGAATTTTTTCAAATTTTGACACTTTCGAATTTTGGCACTTTCCAATTCTGACCACTTTCCAGTATGACACTTACCAATTCTGACACTTTCCAATCCTGACTTTCTTTTCTTCCTACCCTTTCCTATTCTGAAACTTTCTTAATATGACACTTTCCTATTCCACTTGTGTCCAATCTAGCTCATTACCCCCTATCCCCTGGACCCCGCCTTTTATCTTTTTTTTTACCCTCATTGGCAGAGTGGATCCTGTGTGCGCCCTGGACGTGGAGGCGGTCCCGGCCGCCACGGTGCTCATGGTGAAGGCGTCGGTGCCGGAGTTGCTGCTGCCGTTGGTGGTGATCCCGGAGCTGGCCTCGAAGCGGCCGTAGCGGGGCAGGTCACTCAGCTCGTCCTGGTAGATTAGCAGCTCCTGCACCTCCCCCAGACACTGGGCGAAGGTGGGCCGGTCAGCCGGGTTGTGGGCCCAGCACTGGAGCATCAGCCGGCTCAACCGCTCCGGGCAGTTGGGTGGGGGCTCAAGGTGGCCACGGTTCCGAGACACCTAGCGGAGAAAAAAGTGCAAGCTCATGAAAGTAAGCCCAAGTTTCAATTACCGACCAATCCCGTTGCCGTGGCTGTGGCGCTGGCCGATAAGCTCGATACGCTGGTTGGCTTTTGGGCGATTGATGAGAAGCCTACGGGGAGCAAAGACCCTTATGCGCTGCGGCGGGCTGCATTGGGTGTTGTGCGGATTATTTTGGAGAATGATGTTCGGTTAGATTTAAGGACTTTGTTGCAAATCGGAATATTTAAGGAATTGTCCAAAGATATTTCCAAAAAACAGCATTCGGAGCTTGATGGGGTAACTAATGTTATAAACAAAGTCGCGGCTGATAATAACTATACGGTTAAAGAAAAGAAAAATTTCCTGGACTTAGCCGATAAGTTATTTGAGTCAGCCAAAGCCGAAATATCCAAGTCTATAGGTGACTGCTTGGCTCCTATGATGAGAAAATCCTACGACCTGCTAACCTTCACCTTAGACCGCCTCAAAGTTTACCTGCGTGACCAAGGCATCCGCCACGACATCATCGATGCGGTCTTTGCGAATGGCGAAGATGACCTCGTCGCCATTGTCAACCGCGTTAAAGCTTTGCAAGCCTTCATCACAACTCCCGAAGGCGAAAACCTGCTGGCGGGCTATAAACGCGCAGCCAATATCCTGAAAGCCGAAGCCAAAAAAGGTGATTTACCCGAAGGCATGCCGAGCCGTCCTGATGAGCCTTATGGCGCGGCCGTGTTTGATGCGCTGCAAATCGCGTCAACAGAGATTGATGCGGCGCTTGCGGGCGAAAATTACCAAGCGGCCATGCAATCTCTGGCGAAATTACGGTCGCCTGTCGATGTATTTTTCACCGAGGTGCAAGTAATTTCAGATGACACCGCTGTCAAAGAAAACAATCTTAGACTCTTGGGCTTGATACGTGATACGGCGCAAAAAATCGCTGATTTCGAAGCGATTCAAGGTTAGAATAAACGCCAAAATTAGGTTCGTAACATGACACAATGGGTTTATAATTTCGGCGGCGGCACGGCGCAGGGCGATACCTCCATGAAAAACCTTTTGGGCGGCAAAGGCGCCAATCTGGCGGAAATGGCCAGCCTTGGCTTGCCTGTCCCGCCGGGCTTTACGCTCACTACCGATGTTTGCACTTATTATTATGATAATGACGAACAATATCCGTCCGATATGAACGACCAAATCGCGCTTGGCCTAAGCGAGATTGAACGGCTGACGGGGAAAAAATTTGGCGATGCGCAAAACCCGTTATTAGTCTCTGTGCGCTCTGGCGCGCGCGCGTCTATGCCGGGGATGATGGACACGGTTTTAAATCTTGGCCTGAATGACGAAACTGTCGAAGGGCTTGCGAAATTATCAGGCGATAGACGTTTTGCACTCGATAGCTATCGCCGCTTTATTACCATGTATTCCGACGTGGTGTTAGGCGTGCATCACCATACTTATGAAGATATTTTAGAGCGCCATAAAGACATGCAAGGCTATATGCTCGACACGGAAATGAGCGCCGATGATTGGGCCACGGTGATTGAGACGTTTAAAGCAGCAACGAAAAAAGCTCTGGGCCGCGATTTCCCGCAAGACCCGCAAGATCAGCTCCAAGGCGCAGTGGATGCCGTCTTTGGCTCTTGGATGAATGAGCGCGCTGTGGTTTATCGCCGCCTCAATGATATTCCCGCCGCATGGGGCACCGCCGTAAATGTGCAGGCCATGGTCTTTGGCAATATGGGCGAGACATCGGCAACGGGCGTAGCGTTTACGCGCGATCCGTCTACGGGCGAGAATAGCTATTATGGTGAGTTCCTTATCAACGCGCAGGGCGAAGATGTGGTGGCTGGTATCCGCACGCCGCAAACGCTTACACGCCGCGCCCGCGAAGAAATGGGTGATGATGCCCCCTCTATGGAAGAAGCTTTGCCCGCTGTATATGGCGAGCTTGCTGATATATTTGAGCGGCTCGAAGGGCATTACCGTGATATGCAAGATATTGAGTTTACGGTTGAGCAAGGCAAATTATGGATGCTGCAAACGCGCACGGGCAAACGTACGGCCCGCGCGGCGCTAAAAATTGCCGTAGACATGGCGCAGGCGGGACAGATTACCCAAGACGAAGCTTTAATGCGTGTTGATCCTTTATCTTTAGATCAGCTTTTGCACCCGACACTTGATGCCGATGCGCCGCGTGATTTGGTCGCGATGGGCCTGCCAGCATCGCCAGGCGCTGCGATTGGCGAGGTGGTCTTTAGTTCTGATGAGGCCGAGGAATTGAAGCGCGCCGGCCACAAAGTTATTTTGGTGCGGGTTGAAACGTCTCCTGAAGATATTCACGGTATGCACGCCGCCGAAGCCATTGTCACAGCGCGCGGCGGCATGACGTCCCACGCGGCCGTAGTTGCGCGCGGTATGGGTACGCCTTGTGTGTCAGGCGCTGGACAAATCCGTATTGACTATGAGGCGCAAGAATTTTCTGTGGCAGGCCGTGTCATTAAAAAAGGCGATATTGTCACAGTGGACGGCGCGACAGGTCAAGTCTTTGCAGGTGCTGTTGATATGGTGCAGCCAGAGCTATCGGGTGATTTTGCCAAGGTGATGCGCTGGGCAGATGAGGCCCGCACTTTGGGCATACGGGCCAATGCTGAAACGCCACTAGATGTGCAAACTGCCAAAGATTTCGGCGCGGAAGGCATTGGACTTTGCCGCACAGAGCATATGTTTTTTGAGGCTGACCGTTTGGGCTATTTCCGCGAGATGATATTAGCACAAGATTTAGACGGCCGAACAGCGGCCTTAGCGAAAATCTTGCCCGTACAACGCGAAGATTTTGCCGCGATTTTCCGCATCATGGAAGACCGCCCTTGCACAATTCGTTTGCTAGATCCGCCTTTGCATGAATTTTTGCCTCATGCCGAAGAGGATATTCGTAGCGTTGCGGATAATATTGGTGTCGCTGCCAAAGAGCTTATGGCGCGCGCGCGTGAGCTATCTGAGAGTAACCCCATGCTAGGCCATAGGGGGTGCCGTCTTGGGATTTCCTATCCTGAAATCTATGAGATGCAGGCCCGTGCTATCTTTGAAGCGCAAATTGCCGTGTCCAAAGAAAATGGTGTAACGCCAGTGGCTGAGATCATGATACCGCTGGTTTCATCTGATAAAGAGCTGGAAATTCTGAAAAACCGTATTGATGCGGTTGCGGCGGATGTAGGCGCCTTGGCGTATACGGTAGGAACTATGATTGAGCTGCCGCGTGCCGCCTTGCAAGCGGGCCATATCGCCAAACATGCTGGGTTTTTTAGTTTCGGGACAAATGATTTAACGCAAACAACATTTGGTCTCTCGCGTGATGATGCAGGGCGTTTCTTGCCAGATTATGTTGCGCAAGGCATCATGGAAAAAGATCCGTTTGTGACATTAGACCAAGATGGTGTGGGCGATCTTATCCAAATTGCGGCTGAACGAGGCCGCAAAACACGCCCAAACATAAAAATGGGTATTTGCGGAGAGCATGGCGGTGATCCTGCGTCGATCACATTTTGTCACAATTCAAGACTCGATTATGTGTCATGTTCGCCATATCGTGTGCCAATCGCGCGGCTTTCAGCAGCTCAAGCGGCTATATTAGCAAAATAAATCCGCGAAATTCGTCTAAAGCTTAATAAGTTATTATGTATAAATGTGCAAGGTTTTGCGTATTTTACCTATCTTAAGTAAGATTTATGCCGAATTTTCTGAAGGAATTCTCTTTTTAGTTGATTTTTTAAAATATATTAACCTAATTTTTAGAAAATTTTAATGCTCGCTTAATATTCGGCGTTATGCTGTAGTCTGATTTGGTATGAAAGATGCAGTGGTCTCACGTCATATGCGATATGTGACGAAGTCGCTTGTGTTTGGTAGATATGATCTGTATGGAGCCGCGATGTTTAAAACGCGCCACATAATTGCTGTAAGTACGGCCGCTTTGATTGCGATGGCGACAGCGTCTTATGCTGTTTCCTCATCTCTATCAGACAATGCGGAAGACCATCAGGCTGCGGCATGGGGCGCTAAAGCGGTTGCGTATCAAAAAACTATGTTGGACGAGACGCAGGACATAGACGCTTTTGCGGCGCAAAATACACATATGTCCATCTCGCGCGATTATGCGCAAATAGAAGATTTAATCCCTGTCACATACGTACATCGCCAAGCCGCGGAATTTATCCGTGCCGAGCAAAACTGCCTTGCAAAAGCCGTTTATTATGAAGCGCGGTCTGAAAGCCGTTCGGGACAAATGGCTGTGGCTGAAGTTGTTCTTAACCGTGTGAAGAGTAAACATTATCCAAATTCTGTTTGCGGCGTTGTTTATCAAGGCTCTGGCCGAACAACAGGCTGCCAGTTTAGTTTCATGTGTGACGGCTCTATGAATAAAATGCCAAAAGGTAAATTGTGGAAAAAATCTTCGGACATTGCCGCATTTATGTACACATATGATGGCAAACCCTTTACCCATGGGGCCACGCATTACCATACCACCGCGATTAATCCGAAATGGTCAGCAAATTTGCGCTTTGATCGTCAGATTGGGACGCATAAATTCTATCGGTTCAATTTTACGGAACGCTCTGTTGTCAATGCACCGCCTATCGCGATTGCTCCGCCGATCTAATATTGCAGCCAGTTGAGCTTTCTTAAGCGTCCCTATGCTTTTTTCTTATCTATGCCGCGTCCATGCCAATATCAAAATTTGGCGCGCTATGGGTCAAGGCTCCAATCGACATCACATCTATGCCTGTTTGGGCTAAGGCTTGGACTGTATTTAAGGTGATACCGCCAGAGGCTTCAAGGACAGGGCGCTGGTCTGCATAGGCATCGACTATGGCAACAGCTTTTATCAGAGCCGCTGCGTTCATATTATCGAGCAGAACCACATCGGGGTTATATTTAAGCACTTTTTTGAGCTGCGCATGTGTATCAACCTCGACAGATATGCGGCTCATATGGTCAGCCTTTTTAGAAATAGCTTTCATAGCTTTATCAATCCCGCCTGCTAGGGCGATATGATTATCTTTAATCATAATGGCCGCAGCTAGGCTCTCGCGGTGGGTAAATCCTCCGCCAGCTAACACGGCTTGCTTTTCTATTGCCCGCAAGCCAGGCGTTGTTTTACGAGTCGCTGCGATGCGAGTATGTGTGCCTTTGACGAGTTTAACATATTGCGCGGTCAGCGTGGCAATCCCAGACATGCGGCCAAGAAAGTTCAGAGCCACACGTTCAGCCGATATAAGCGCGCGGCTTGGCCCTTGAACAGTTGCAATGATGTCGCCTTTTTTTACTTTAGAGCCATCGAGTTTTTTGGGGGTGAATTTTACGCGCGGATCGACCATCGCATATGTCATTATAGCAGCTTGCATGCCTGCGATAACGCCTGTGTCTCTTACGCGCATAACCAATTTGGCTGTGGCTGTTTCAGGGATGAGAAGCTGTGCCGTTATATCTCCGCTATTGCCAAAATCCTCGTCAAGTGCGCGGCGTACTATGGGCTCGATGACTGTAGGTGGGAGGGGCGGTAACTGTATCATAGAGTGCGTCTAGCGGTTCTGATTGTATTTTAAAATAGAAAATAATTATGGTTTGTCGTCTTTAGATCGTGAAGATTTAAAAATAAACCACCCTGCGATACCTACAATTATACATAGTGCCATTTCCATATCGTATTTCCCTCAAAGAAGCCCCGATATTGGGAAAGGGGTTAGCGGGCCGATAATGAACGATGTGTGAATATTACGGTTAAGTTAATTTATCAAAGGTCAAATAGCTGGAGATAGCTTTTTTATGTGTCTTTGGGAAATCATCACGGAAATGACCGCCGCGAGATTCTTCGCGGGCTAAAGCCGCGCTGGCAATCATTTTTGATGCGATAAGTGGATTGGCGCGGCCTATGCGGTCTATCATGTCATCAATGAATTGGATAAGCCCGTTGAGATCATGGGCGTTTCGGCGCACCCCGCAATGGGCTGTCATCGAATTGCGTAAAGTTTGCGAAATATCTGCGGGTATGGATAGCCAAGGTTGGCTTCGAATTATGCCAGCTTTTTTTTCGGCCCAATCGCGCCCGCAAATATACTCCGCTGCGCGTCCGCCAAAGACAATCGCTTCTAATAAGGAATTACTGGCCAGACGATTAGCGCCGTGAACCCCAACTGCGCTGCACTCTCCAACCGCCAGAAGTCCGTCCAGATTGCTCTGGCCAAAACTATCTGTTGCAATGCCGCCCATATGGTAATGCACAGCAGGGGCCACAGGAATGGGAGCTATGCGCGGGTCAATGCCTGCGCGCATGCAGCTGTCAAAGACGGTTGGAAATTCCGTATCAAAATGGGTGCCAATGGCATCGCGGCAATCGAGAAAAGGCTGCCGCCCCGCTTGGATTTCCGCAAAGATTGCACGGGCCACATCATCGCGCGGGGCAAGTTCTGCGTCTTTATGGTAGCGCGGCATGAAACGTTTGCCTTTTGGATTAATTAAAACCGCCCCTTCGCCGCGTAAAGCTTCTGTTGCCAGCGGAGCTGGGTCGCGGCCAATATCTATGGCCGTAGGGTGAAATTGCACAAATTCCATATCTCGCATTTTCGCGCCAACCACGGCAGCCATGCCCAGCGCATCCCCGCGCGCGGTGCGCGGATTGGTTGTGACAGAAAATAATCCGCCCACCCCGCCTGTCGCCATAACTGTGACATCAGCCTCTATGCCTAATAAAGCTCCGTCATCGCGCCGCGCCATTGCACCGGCTATGCCGCCATTTACATCTTGCAATAGGCTTTCGGCGCGCCAGCCAATGAGGCCTGTAATATGGTCCGCCTCTTGGGCGCGTTTGACCATCACATCGATGATTTCTTTGCCCGCCGTATCGCCTTTGACACGGGCCACGCGGGCTATGGAATGGGCGGCCTCGAGAGAGAGGTAAAGCTCGCCGTTTTCATGCCTATCAAATGGGACACCCATCTCGGCAAGATCGCGCACGCGCTGCGGCCCTTCGCTTGCCAGTATTGTCGCAATTTCAGGATCAACAAGGCCGTCACCTGCCGCGATTGTATCTTTGGCATGGGAGGCGGGACTATCATCAGGGGAGAGGGCCGCCGCAATCCCGCCTTGCGCCCAAGCGGAGGCCGCGCCTTTGGATGAGCGGCGAGAGGCCAGCACAAAAACCTGCCGCGGCGCGAGTTTAAGCGCCAGATAAAGCCCCGCCAAACCTGCGCCAACCACAAGGACAGCGCCTGCGGGTAGGCGGCGAGTTTCGAGGTTGTCGACGGGCATTAATAGATACTTTTAATGTTTAGAGGCAATTAAATCACCTTTACATCGACATCGGCTAGGCTCGGGTCAAAATGGCCTTTTACGGGATCAAATTTCACATTAATCATATCCATCACGGCTTTATGTGCGCGCTTGCGTTGATCTTCTGGGACGAGGACTTCATTGGTTTCATCGCGCAGGCACTCATAGATATTTTCTAATGTGATGCGTTTCATATGCGGGCAGAGGTTGCAGGGGCGTACGAAATCGGTTTGGGGATTTTCCATGGCCACATTATCAGACATGGAACATTCCGTGAGCAGAATAACGTTTTTCGGTTTATGATTGCCAACATAATCACTCATGGCTTTGGTTGAGCCTGTGAAATCAGATTCGGCAACCACTTCAGGCGGACATTCAGGATGAGCGAGCACAACGACATCTTTATGAGCTTTGCGCATATCGCGCACATCTTGAGCAGAAAAGCGCGCATGAACCTCGCAGCGGCCATGCCAAGCGATAACGTCGATATTGGTTTGCTTGGCGACATTTTTGGCCAGAAATTCATCGGGGAGCATGATGACTTTATTCACGCCCCACTCAGCGCAAATATGCTCGACAATCGCCACAGCATTGGATGAGGTACAACAAATATCCGTCTCGGCTTTCACATCAGCGGACGTGTTGACATAGCTCACGACCGGGATGCCAGGATAGCGTTGTTTGATGAGCCGAATATCTTCGCCCGTGATCGAGGAGGCCAGCGAGCAGCCCGCCCGCATTGACGGGATAAAGACCCGCTTTTCAGGGCAAAGAATTTTGGAGGTTTCCGCCATAAAATGCACACCACCTTGAATGATGATGTCGGCATCTGTTTTGGTTGCTTCAATAGCAAGGCCAAGGCTGTCGCCCGTATAATCGCCAATGAGGCCGAAAATATCGGGTGTCATGTAATTATGAGCGAGAATGACCGCATTTTTCTCTTTTTTCAGCGTATTAATCGCATGAACCAAAGGGGCATAGGCAGGCCATTCAAATGGCGGGATGAAGTCGGAAACTTCGGCGTAGAGATGATCCGTTGCCGCGCGCACTTCGTCAGTGTAGTCTAAATCACCCGCAGGGACGGACGGCACAGCGCAGACGCCGTTCTCAACTTCTAAAGTCTGACCAATCCAGCGGCCATTTTCCCAATTAACGAGTTCTTTGCCCATATGCGTAAAGTCCCTTTTGACGTAACATATCTCTTATATAGGGAGAGCTGCACGCTTGCGCTACTGTTTTAAGTTATAAATAGGTTACCTAAAATAAGCTATGTGTGTGAAATAATACTCAGCGTGAGAGCAAAGCGTCATGTCAGTATTGCTCAAAACATCCTAATATTAAGCCCGATAGAGCGGATATTTTACACACAACATTACCGCTTTACATCAGAAGCATTATTTAATTGTGTGAAACGCTCAAGAAAAGCTTGTTCGGCTTTTACAACCGGTAAGGGGTTAATTGATAGGTCGATTGATTTTGGCGGAGCGCTAAAAAACTGGTCGGCCTCAATCGGGTCAAAGCCTGCAATTTGAGTGGCTTCGAACCACGCGCAGTAAATATCGCATTTTTTTATCTTTTTCTTAAGCGCGGCTGGCATTTTGGGCGGCAGGCCAAAACGGATATGAATGGCCTCTTCGATGCGTCCTTCAAAGGCTTTATAATCAATCCCAAGCGCGTTTTTAAACGGGCTAATCATATCGCCAATGACATATTCAGCGGCATCATGGAGCAAGGCGGTTAAGCGCTGGTTGTTTGTGGCTTTGGGATTTAATTGCGAGAATAAATCTTCGACGACAACACTATGTTCGGCCACACTAAAGGCATGGTCGCCAGAGGTTTGGCCGTTCCACCGCGCAACCCGAGCCAGACCGCGAGCGATGTCTTCGATCTCTATGTCAAAAGGAGAGGGGTCAAGCAGATCAAGCCTGCGTCCAGATAACATACGTTGCCATGCGCGCAATGCGGGCTTTGGCATTACCCCACTCGCCGCACAAATATGGCCCCTGCGCTATAGCCTGCGCCGAAGGAGCAGATTAGGCCCGTATCGCCATTTTCAAAATCGCTGCTATATTTATGGAAGGCAATAATAGAGCCCGCAGATGAAGTATTGGCGTATTCATCTAACACGACGGGGGCTTGTTGAATGTCGACATCTTTGCCGAGAACTTTTTTGGCAATCAACACATTCATATTTAGATTGGCCTGATGTAACCACATGCGTTTGAGATCATTTGGGTCAAGGCCATTGGCTTGGCATTGCTCGGTAATTAATTTGGCAACTAAAGGCACGACCTCTTTGAAAACGCTACGGCCATTTTGCACAAATAATTTATCGGTCAAACCTTTCTTGCCGCGATCGCCTTGCAATCCATCATCTTCAGGCGCGCAGTGATTAAGGAAGCCAAAATTATTGCGAATATTATTGGAAAATTGGGTGATGAGTTTTGCGCCGATAACCTCCCAATGACGGGCGGGGGCAACATCTTCGCGCTCCAGCAGAACAGCTGTTGCGACATCGCCGAAAATAAAATGGGCGTCGCGGTCTTTGAAATTTAAATGCGCTGTGCAAATTTCAGGATTGACGACAAGAACAGAGCGGGCTTGCCCGCCCATAATCAACCCGCGCGCAGCTTCTATGCCGAAGGTTGCAGATGAACAGGCGACATTCATATCAAACGCAAAGCCGCCAGTGCCAAGGATGGATTGCACTTCGACAGCGATTGCGGGATAGCCGCGTTGTAGGTTTGAACAGGCCACGATAACAGCGTCGACATGCTCGGCTTTGCGGCCAGCTGTTTTGAGGGCTTGGCGAGCAGCATTAGCTGCGATTTCTGCGAGAATAGAGGGGTCATTATCTGGGCGTGCGGGGATGCGCGGTGCCATAATTTCTGGGTCTAAAATAGGGGCTTTGGAGATTACAAATCGTGATTTAATGCCTGAAGCTTTTTCAATAAAGGCTGCATCGGAATAGGTGAGCGCGTCTTTATTGCCGGCTTCAATCTCTGCGGCGTTTTCTGAGTTCCATTTATCGACATAGGCATTATAGCCGGTGACGAGTTCTTCATTGGAAATGGAATCTTTGGGTGTCCATAGACCTGTTGCGCTGATTACGGCTTTCACAGATTGTCTCTTTGTTTGTCTTTTAAATAAAGTCGCACATTAACGCTAGATTTTACTATTCGCCAAGCGTTTTTATATGTTTCGATTATCACGACATGTTGCATAAACATGACAATCCGTGCTGTGGTCGTTAATCATGCCGACGGCTTGCATAAAAGCATAGACAATGACGGGACCAACAAATTTAAAGCCGTGCTTTTTAAGGTCTTTTGATATGGCTTCGGATTCGCCTGATTTCACGGGCGCATCCGAAAATTTGGCCCATCTATTTTGGATTGGTTTTCCGCCAATAAATCCCCAAAGATATTCGGAAAAATCCAGTCCGTCTCTATCGCGCATCTGAATGAAAATCTGCGCGTTATGTATCGCTGCATCGACCTTAAGCTTTGAGCGGATAATGCCCGCATCTGCGAGTAATCTTGCGCGGTCAGGCTCGCGGTAATGAGCGATAATATCAGGGTCGAACCCTTCATAGGCTTTGAGCAGATTATCACGCTTGCGCAAAATCGTAATCCAGGCCAGCCCCGCTTGTTGGCCATCTTGAATGAGTTTGGAAAACAAGGCTTTGGAATCATAAATCGGACGGCCCCATTCCAAATCATGATAGGCGCAATATAATGCGTCTTGCGGCGGCACCCAAGCACAGCGCGGTGTGTCGGGCTTATGGATGTAGCCTTTGGGGATTTGTGTGTGGCTGGATTTATCCGTCATAGGTCTTTTTCCATTCCAATATTGGCCCGCGCATAAACAGGGTGCGGGCCTTCATGATTGATTGTCCATCCATTGCGTGCATAGAGCCGCAGGGCAGCAGCGTTTTTGGTGTTTGATAGTAAAAACAGCTTTGATAGGCCCATTTCGGTTTTGGCATAATTATGGATAAAGCCTAGCAAGGCCTGCCCGATGCCGCGGCCTCTAAACTCTTTATCTACGGCCATTTTTGTTAACTCATACTGGCCATCATCATGGCGTTTTAATGCGCAAGCCCCCGCGACAACTCCGTCCTTATGTGCCGAGAAAACATAGCTACCATTTTGGATGTAAATCTCGGGATGTGCGACCATGCGCTTGTCGCTCTCTTCCATGAAATGCAGCTCTTTTATCCATTGTGCATTGAGCGTAGCAAAGCGGGGCAGGGCGGCAGGGTCATTCACCAGTATAATGACATCACTTTGGGACGCTTTAGCCATTATTTCCCGTCACAGACTCCATAATTGTCACTGGAGCCTCGTTCACTGTTGGCGATAGGTCTGCGCTTGCGAGGCGGTCAAGCCGTATGATTGCCATGCCGAGTCCATCCTGCACATGAATGACATCGCCAATCACCCGATCGCCCGCTTTAATTTTATCCCCGACAGCCGCGCTGCCATTTAAGATAATCCCCCGCATACGTTTTTTCACCGTCGTCATACGTTTCATGCGCGAGACGACTTCTTGGCCAATAAAGCAGCCCTTTTTATAGTCTACGCCTTGCATTAAATCCATATTGGCGTCGGCAGGAAATGTGGTGATGGTTTCAAAATCATATGCGCTATCCGTCACGCCAAGCGAGAGGCGGTGGGCATTATAATTGCCGTTTCCGTCTAACTCATCTGCTATTATTAAACGCCGCCCCAGCGATGGATGGCGCGGGTCAATATGGCCTGCCTCGCCCATTTTGTTTTTTTCTGGGCCGTCCCATATCGCATAGACATTCAGCTCTGTTCGCGTGATCTCTATCGGTGCGCGCAGCTTATACATGCGCAGGCGTTTGAACAGCGCGTCTGAGACTTTCGCAGGTGTGTCGAGAAGCAGCGTATTGCCGTCATGGGTAACAAAGAAATCCGCGATGATCTTGCCTTGCGGTGTGAGTAGCGCATTAAAACTTATCGGCGCAGATAGGCTATTGGTCGTTAGCCCCTCTAGCCACGCGGCAACGCCGTCCCCTGATAGGCGAAAAACAGTTCTGTCAAGACGAGCAATGGGCATGGGGTCTTAATATTAGGGTGCAGGGTATAAGGCAAGGCGGGAGTTTGGGGTTGATTTATTAAGAGTATTTAGGTCATGTAAAATAAATTTCATTCTTACAGGCTACCCACAAAAAAACCGCCCCGAAAGACGGCTTTTCTATTGGGTATATTTAACCGCTTAGCACTTATAATAAAGGTCAAATTCGACGGGATGTGGGTGCATGTTGACGCGGTGGACTTCTTCCATTTTCAGGTCGATATAGGCGTCGATTTGGTCATCATCAAAGACGCCGCCTGCTTTGAGGAAATCCCGATCGCTATCGAGCGCATCTAAGGCTTCGCGCAAGGATCCGCAGACTTGCGGGATTTTTGCGCTTTCCGCAGGCGATAGCTCATAAAGGTCAATATCCATTGGGTCGCCCGGGTGGATTTTGTTTTTAATCCCGTCAAGGCCTGCCATAAGCAGCGCCGTATAAGTTAGGTATGGATTTCCCGCTGGGTCAGGATAGCGCACTTCAAGGCGCTTGCCTTTTGGCGACGCTGTCCAAGGGATACGAATAGAGGCCGAGCGGTTACGGCTTGAATAGGCAAGCATAACAGGCGCTTCAAAGCCCGGTACAAGGCGCTTATATGAATTGGTAGAGGCGTTTGAAAAAGCATTAATCGCTTTAGAGTGTTTAATGATACCGCCAATATAATGGAGACATTGCTCAGATAGGCCTGCATATTGATCGCCAGCAAAAAGCGGATTGCCGTCTTTCCAGATAGACATATGCACATGCATGCCCGTACCGTTATCATTCCACATAGGCTTTGGCATAAAGGTCGCTGTCTTGCCGTAAGCATGGGCGACATTATGGACGATATATTTATAAAGCTGCATGTTGTCGCCCAGTTGCAAAAGCGTATCAAACTGCATGCCTAGCTCGTGTTGAGCGGGGGCAACTTCGTGGTGATGTTTTTCAGGACGCAGGCCCAGCTCTTCCATAACGGAGAGCATTTCTCCGCGCATATCTTGGGCGCTATCGACGGGCGGGACAGGGAAGTAACCCCCCTTTGGCCCCGGGCGGTGGCCCATATTGCCGCCCTGATATTGTGTGCCTGTATTTTGCGGCAGTTCAGAGGAGTCGATTGAATAACCTGTGATGTTTTGGTCTGTATCCCAGCGCACATCGTCAAAGACAAAGAATTCGGCTTCTGGGCCGAAATATACGTTATCACCAACTTTGGCTGCACGCATATAGGCTTCGGCGGCCTTGGCCGTACCGCGCGGGTCACGGTTATAAGCTTCGCCAGTATCAGGCTCTAAGATGTCACAGAAAACCGCCAATGTGTCTTGTTGAAAAAATGGATCCATTTTCGCTGTAGAGGGGTCAGGCAATAACACCATGTCAGACTCGTTAATGTCTTTCCAGCCGCCAATAGATGAGCCGTCAAACATGGTGCCGTCTTGGAATAAACCTTCGTCTACAAGATCAGAGTGGAAGGTGACATGCTGCATTTTCCCGCGCGGGTCAGTAAAGCGAAGATCGACAAATTTAATCCCGTCATCTTTGATTTTTTTAATGAGGTTATCTGCGGACATTTTCTAATCCTTTATTCAATGTGATAATATGGGTGAGTGTTTGAAATTTGGTAAGATTATAGCGCTGTATCGCCAGTTTCGCCTGTCCGAATACGGATAGCTTGCGAAATCTCTGAAACAAAGATTTTACCATCGCCAATTTTACCTGTTTTTGCCGCCGTTTGGATGGCTTCAAGTGCGGCTTCGACTTGGTCATCGGCGACAACAAGCTCAAGCTTGAGCTTTGGTAAGAAATCAACAACATATTCAGCGCCGCGGTAAAGCTCTGTATGCCCCTTTTGACGCCCAAACCCTTTGGCTTCGAGGACAGTCATGCCTTGCAGGCCAATAACTTGCAGAGCTTCTTTGACCTCGTCTAATTTGAACGGTTTGATAATAGCTTCGATTTTTTTCATAACACCCTCTAACGTAGTTTTGCGCCGTATGTAATGGTGAGCTTGCGGGCGCGATTTTATGCCAAGTCTTATGCAGAGACAGGTGTTCAGAGTCGATATGCCTTGGTTTTCACTGCCGCTATTTCTGAATTCTTTGAACAAATTGCACTTATTTTGTGCGCAAGTAAGTTTGCGCGATTAAATTTTAATCAAATTTAATTGTCATAAATGTGTTATTGCTCTTAAAAAAGCTATGCCCTTTCGCATTTAATCGCTAGGAGAGGGAAAATCAGGACAAGAATCGACAAAATACTCAATTTCATTGACATCAGGAGTGTATGACGTGGCTAAACTCGAAAAACGTCCCCCGAAAAAGACGTATATTACAGATCAGCAAGCACTAGATTTTCATGCTTTCCCGACCCCTGGCAAGCTTGCCCTTTTGCCAACTAAGCCAATGGCAACGCAGCGCGATTTGTCTTTGGCCTATTCACCTGGGGTCGCTGTTCCTGTCGAAGAAATCGCCAAAGATCCTGATCTGGCTTATGATTATACATCTAAAGGCAATATGGTGGCTGTGATTTCGAATGGCACAGCGATTTTGGGCCTCGGTAATTTGGGAGCGGCCGCGTCCAAGCCTGTAATGGAAGGGAAATCTGTCCTTTTTAAGCGCTTTGCAGATATTGATAGTTTCGACATTGAAGTTGAGGAAGAAGACGCAGAGAAATTCATCGAGTGTGTGCGCCGTTTTGGGAATACATTTGGCGGGATTAATCTTGAAGATATTGGCTCGCCTGAATGTTTTATCATTGAGCAAGAGCTGCGCGACTTGGTGGATGTCCCTGTCTTTCATGATGATCAACATGGCACAGCGATTATTGCCACGGCGGGATTAATCAATGCCTGTCATCTAACGGGGCGTAAATTTAGCGAAATGAAGGTGGTGCTGTCTGGCGCGGGTGCCGCGGGCCTGTCCGTTTTGGGTTTGATTAAGCGCCTTGGCGTCAAAGATGAAAATGCGGTTGTCCTAGATAGCCGCGGGGTGGTGTATAAAGGCCGTAAAGAATATATGGATCAATGGAAAGCCCCGCATGCGATTGATACGCCTTTGCGCACGCTCGAAGAAGCTATGGTCGGGGCGGATGTATTCCTTGGCTTATCGGTCGCGGGTATCGTCAACCAAGATATGATTAAATCTATGGCGGATAATCCGATTATCTTTGCGATGGCCAATCCTGACCCGGAAATTTTACCCGAAGATATTCAGGCCGTGCGTAGTGATGCGATTATAGCGACGGGACGGTCTGATTATCCCAATCAAGTTAATAATGTTCTGGGCTTTCCCTATATTTTCCGCGGGGCGCTTGATGTGCGTGCGCGTAATGTGAATGAAGATATGAAACTGGCTTGCGCGCAGGCACTTGCAGATTTAGCGCGCAAAGATGTGCCCGAAGAAGTGGCCGCCGCCTATCATGGTAAGCGGCCTAAATATGGCAAAGATTATATTATTCCTGCGCCATTTGATCCGCGTTTAATTTCTGAAATTCCGCCTTATGTGGCCCAAGCTGCCATGGATACAGGCGAAGCCCGTAAACCCATTGATGATATGGAGGCTTATAAAAAGTCTCTGGCGCGCCGCCAAGATCCAACAGCGGCAATTTTGCAAGGTATTTCAACATCTGTTGTTGAGAATCCAAAAACTATTATTTTTGCAGAAGGCGAAGAGCCTGCCGTTATTCGCGCGGCGCAATCTTATCAACAGCGCGGTCTTGGCAAAGCCATTTTGATTGGCCGTGAGAAACCAATTTATGACAATATGAAACTGCTGGGTGTTGAAAAACCCGATAGTCTGACTGTCCTGAATGCGCGGCTATTTGACCGTAATGCAGAGTTCACGGAATATCTCTATTCACGCTTGCAAAGAAAGGGCTTTTTGCGCCGTGATGCACAGCGTCTTGTAAATAATGACCGAAATGTTTTCTCGGCGCTGCTACTTCATCATGGTCTGGCTGATGGCATGGTTACGGGCGTGACACGCAGCTATGACATTGCTCTGCGTGATGTCAGGCTTGTTTTGAAACATAAGCCGAATGAGCGCACAATGGGCGTGTCTGTTGTCGTGAATAAAACGCGCACATTATTTATTGCTGATACGAATATCACAGAGCTACCAACAGCTCAAGATTTAGCAGATATTGCCGAAAGCACGGCTAGCTTTGCCCGTCAATTTGGCTTTGAACCGCGCGTGGCATTTTTGTCATATTCAACATTTGGCAACCCAATCGGCGAGCGTATGAAAAAAGTGCGCGAGGCTGTTAGTATTCTGGATGGTAGAGATGTTGATTTTGAATATGAAGGCGATATAGCCGCAGATGTTGCGCTGGATCCGATGCATACGCTTACTTATCCATTTTCGCGCCTAACAGGGGCTGCCAATATTCTGGTCATGCCTGCGATTCATTCTGCGTCTATTTCGACAAAGCTGCTTGATTCCGTTGGCGGGGCAACCGTGTTAGGGCCGTTCCTAACAGGACTGTCCAAGCCTGTGCAAATTTGTTCGCTTGGCGCGACAGCTTCAGAGATTACACAAATGGCAACATTGGCAGCCTTTGCGCCGTCTCATCGTGATGACGATTAAAATTTGTCTTGGCTGAATAAGAATGTCCTTGAAGGGTCTATAACGGTTCATGTTCTACGTATGCTTGGGCCGTTTTCTATTGGCGTGATTGCGCTGATTTCGACGGGCATTGTTGATACAATCTATTTGGGGCGTCTGACCGACCCCGCGCGTCCGCAACTCGCTATTATGGCGCTTGCGGCACTAACCTTTGCATTTCCGCTGACATTTATTGGCAATAGTGCCAATATCGGCCTGGGCGCTGGGACGATGTCGGCGGTATCGCGTGCCTTGGGGCAAGGGGAGTATGAGCGCGCAAAACGCCACGGCGCGGCGGCTATTTTACTTGGTTTGCTTGTCATGAGTATTTTGGTTAGCCTTATGCTGCTGGCGATGCCCTATATTCTACCTGTCGCTGGCGCGCGGGGCGATGTGCTGGATATGGCCTTGCAATATTTAGCTATATCCTTGCCAAGCCTTGTCATCGTATCTGTTGCGTCCATGAGTAATAATATTTTGCGGGCCAATGGCGAGGCGCTATTGCCAAGCGCAATTATGATTAGCGGAGCCGTGATAAATATTATACTCGATCCGTTTCTTATTTTTGGATGGGGGCCGTTTCCGCGTATGGAAGTTCAGGGAGCGGCTCTGGCTACATTAATTGGTAATTCTGTTGGCGCGATGATCGGGCTTTTCTTTATCCTGATTCACCGCAAAGCCATTTCTTTTGTTGAAATGACATGGGGCTCTATTTGCAGAGCTTGGGGGATTATTGGGCAAGTCGGATTACCTGCGGCGGGTACAAATATTATTGTCCCTGTGACGACATTTTTAGCGGTCTCAATTATGGCGTTAAGCCTGTCTGAAAGCGATGTGGCTGCCTTTGGTGTTGCCAGCCGCGCGGAGCTTATATCTGTGGGTTTACTATATGCTTTATCGGCCTGTATTGGCGCGATTACAGGCCGTAATGGCGGAGCTGGGAATACGGAGCGCGTGAAAAAGACGTTCCGCGTTTGCTATATGATATGCTTGATTTGGAGCACAATTATGGCCATTGTTTTAGCGATATTTGCTAATCAGGTCGCGTATTTATTTACCAGTGATGCCGAGCTGATTGAGAAAATCATACCGTATTTTTATATCGTGCCAGTGACGATCTTTGCTTATGGTTTTGTTTTTGTCAGCGCCGCTGGACTAAACGCACTTGGCCGGCCATTATATGGTTTGATTTATACGATTATTCGTTCAGTGATTTTATATGTAGGTTTTATCTATATTGGCGTACAGCTTGGCGGCCTTATGGGCGCATATATTGGAGTTGCGTTAGCCAATATTATCTCTGGATTGATAGCGGTGTTCTGGACTTTAAGACGCACGCCGATGATTGCGAAAAAGAGCTAAGATTACGGCTTGACGTAAGCCTAGATTATTGGCAAAGGGCGCGCTCCAATGACTTATAAGTCATGACATACCGTGCGGGTGTGGCGGAATTGGTAGACGCGCCAGATTTAGGTTCTGGTATCGAGAGATGTGAAGGTTCAAGTCCTTTCACCCGCACCATTTTTTTTAAGCCAATAAATTTATCATAAATGATTGAGTATGACCCATTGTGAGGCAAGCTGCGCTGTAACGGGCATAGGATAATGCTTATTAAAAGTTATAACATACTAAAAGTTGAGTTGTGGCATTTTTGGATTTAGGCTTATTGCTGACGATTTATCGTGTTGTTTAAAAAAATTCTTCTTTAAGTTGATATTTTGCTTTAAGGTAAATTCTGTCTAAATTTTAAAAAATTAAATTTTGCGCTTATTTAACCTACTGTTATTAAAGGGGTTTATATTTTATATTTTTTGTGGAATCAAAATTCGCCTACGGCGCGATATAGCCATGTGTGATTCACCTGCTTTTTTTTGAAAAAATAATGAACCAGCCCTTGCGCCATTACTAATTGAGACTTAACATTTTATCAATGATTGGAGCGCGAAGAGATTTAAAGGGTAGTCAGTCGCCCTAAATTTCAGTTTAAGCTCTCCAATATAAAATTAGATAAAGCATACATAAAACAAAACATAAGGGTATATATTATGTCAAAATCAAGATGGATCGCAGGCATTGTGTCTACGTCTGCATTATTTGCAAGTCTGGGCGCATCAGCGACAACGTTAGAGCCGATTGAATTCGACAATATGGTGTCATCTGCAAGTGCGTGTGTTATGGGCGAAGTTGTTGGTAGCAATGTCGTAGTTCGCGATGGCCAAACTTTCACAGAAACACAATTTCGCGTTAAGGAAACAGCTTTTGGATCAACAGGCCAGCTTATCGTTGTTGAAACACCTGGCGGTGAAAGAAAAATGGGTCGTTTGAATGGCGCAGAAGTCGTTGCAGGCTCACCACGGTTTTTTGACCAAGAAGAAAGTGTTCTTTTTATACAGCCTATCGCGAATTCAAGCAGCTATGCCCCAGTTGGTTTTAACCAAGGTGTTCTTAATGTTGTAAACGGTGTTGTATCTCTGCCAGCAGATTTTGGCGGGTCTATGAATGCCAGTGAAGCGATGGATGTTATTGGCGATGTACGCGTGAATCCAGAATCTGACGCAGCTATTGAATAGCTTACATCTAGAATAAAAAGAGAATACGAAGGATAAAACCATGAAAACGAAATTATTACTTTGCACAGCTGTTTTGACAGCTTTGAGCACAACAGCCATCGCACAAAACCAAACTGGCCGACAGCTAGATGTGATTAAATTTGACCCAGATGCCGTTGCGGCACCGCTTCCATCCGTTGGCGATGACTCAGTCTTATTTATTGAACGCCCGCTTGTAGGTATCTTCTGGGATGAGCGCTGCGCGAGCGTTGAGTATACATTTAACAGCAATGTGGGTGCAAACCCAGGTACAGCTGATGAAATCTCACCAGAAGTGCTCGCAGATATTGTTCAAACGGGTCTTGACCGCTGGAATGATAACCCAAGTTCATATATTGAAATGAACGTCACAAATATTACTGA
Organism: uncultured Caulobacterales bacterium; assembly: GCA_937929915.1. Classification (GTDB taxonomy): domain Bacteria; phylum Pseudomonadota; class Alphaproteobacteria; order Caulobacterales; family Maricaulaceae; genus Litorimonas. The sequence goes on from CALFUN010000039.1 coordinate 25,536, forward strand.
CCTTGGCCCGTTCCCGCGTGTTGGCGGTGATTTTATCAATGAAATCACATTCATTACACCAGGTGGATTTACAGCCTTAGCGTCATCTCCATCATTTAGCTTAACATCAGATGAAACATTTGTTGCAGGCGAAGATTTAGACCTTGATGGCGATTCTGATGTATTTGATCCTGTTGCAGCTGGCCGCAATACATGTTTTGATATTGATGGGGATGGCGACATTGAATTTCCGGCGGGTGATTATGCTGCAGGCACAATTATGGATAATGACGTGCAATTTGCGTCAGACGTCTTATGGGCCACAGATACAGTAAGCCCAGGCGCGGATGTTGATGCCGTATCTACACATGAATTTGGACATTCACACGGCTTAAGCCATGCGATCACAAACCAAACAGGTGATAATGATGGTGGTAGCTCAACAATGTTCCCATTCATTTTTACAGGTTTGCCAACAGCTGAGGAGCAAGTTCGCACATTATCAGCGGATGATTTAGGTGCGTCTGCGAATATTTACCAAGAAGGAAACGGCACAACGCCAATTTCTGATTTGCAGCCAGGCGACATCGCGTTTGATACAGCTTATGCGCTTGTCTCAGGTACAGCGACAGCGGCAGATGGCAGACCTTTGACAGACGCGGCGGTTACAGTTGTTGATTTCCAAACGCAAAGCGTTGCAGGTCAAACATATTCAGGCGATACATCGGCCTTTGAAACTCCAGCAGGCGGATTAGCCGTTTTTGCCGAGTCTATTATCAATGGTGATTATTCTGTGCCTGTTCTGCGTAACAGCCTCTACACAGCAGAGATTGAAGCGCTTGACGGAACACCTGTTGCAACAGGGAATATTAGCACATCTGCTATTATTTCTGGTATCGCTGGGTTAAACATATTCCCAGATGAAGCTATTAGACGCGGACGTGTCGAAACGGCTGATGAAGTGGCGCCATTACGTACATCTTTATTGAGTATCAGAAGCCGCAACTCAGTGAACGGCCTAGATGTTGTTGCAAATAATGAGATTGTTCAGCGTACAGCTGGCCCGATTACATTCTCAGGAACTGGTGCAATCATCGGGGCAAATGATTTTGTTTATGCAGAAATGTTTGACCGTAATGAAGTCAGTACATTACTCGCGCAAGGTTTGACACCTGTGAGCGGTGGTGCGGAAACATTCTTGATCGGAGAAGTCGGATCTACGGCTATTTTCTCTAATGCAAGACTTGTTATCGGTACAGTTGACGATGTCTCAGGCGCAATCACTGTAACAGACGTGCTCAGCAGTGAAGATGACATTGCCGGTCAGGATGGTGATATAGCGAGCTTCCAGTTTAACGGAACACGCGCTCTGCCTTTCAAAATCCGACGGGCTTTTAATGCCGATCCAAATGCACAATTATTCTTCATGTTAGAAGTTAATGATGTAGAAATTGGTCCAGATAGCGGCCTGCCTCTTGGGTTTGTGGGTGTTGATACAACACAGGCTGGTACGTCATTCTTAGGCACTGATAATGGTCCGATCACACCGATTGGCCTGACATTTGCGATGGAATTACGCTATGCAGATTCTGGGCGCCCAGCATCACGGTTCTTAACAAATTTCTAGGACTGATATTTAATTAAAAATATCAGCTAGAATTGCTAATATTAAACCGAGTAAGGCATAACGCTTTGCTCGGTTTTTTTGTTGTAAATTAATGATTTAAAATACGATTTAAGACGTGGTGAATAAGTTTGTGATGCTAAGCAAGATAGCGTTATATAATTGTGACTTATAAAATCAGCTACCGTCAAGACTAAACGCAAACCGCCGGAGGTGAACAAATGGTGTTTTTAGAGTGCAATCCGGAAGGGATGTGGGGTTTCTACGATGACGATAAAGCTATAGCTCTAGCATATGCAACATTTCTGCAGCACAAATTTAATTCAAGACTTTGATATGTTTACAAAAGATAATTTTTTAAAGAAACTCACTTCGATTGATCAACACCTAAAATATATGAAGCCTATTATGGTTTCCATCCTGCTTTTAATAGGAAATATATCGACGGCTGCTGCACAGGATAATTTCCACGATAATGAAGAGATCACATTGGACCTTATCCATAAATATGACATCAGAGAACCTGAATGCAAAAAACCCTTAGATGAAACTCAAATTTGCCAATTCAAAGTTCAAGTGACAGATAGTCTAATTGACTATATTAATCGTGTCTATCCTGACGATTATAAAGGAAAATACCTCATTGATAGGCAAGATGAAATTCTCAACATTATATCCATAAACCCCAACCAGCCTTCTTTTGTATGCTGTGATATACAATCGCCCTTTCAGAGTTTAAAATTACCTGACAACCATGATTTATCAATTGCACGTTTTTTTGTGCCGAAAGGCGTTAGAGCTGAAATAACCCTATTCGGTGATGTTGAAATTATTGGCGAACAGCAGATAGGAGATTTGAACGACATTTATAGTCAAAGCTATTCTGCATCTCGAAAAGATGTTGATATGATAGGTGAGGTTTCAAAACTTAATGTCGAAGGCTTTTACCGCACCTTGAATATATATAGATCTTATCCTGGAACCTCCCCAGACAGTGTATATTATTTCAAAGATGGAGAAAGCGTATCGGCTTTCGCTATTGCAGTTGAAGTTCATTATAAACGCCAGGGTTTACCAATACCAAATATAGCTCTGGTGGGCATTCCATCTGGAAGCGTAGCGATAAGACCTTTGGAGTATTTAAAAAACCGAGAAAGTCCTCAATACAACCTTTATCGTGAACGATTCTCTGATAAAATAGTCCCCTCGGTAGAAGCCTTTTTAGGGTATAGAAAAGGACGTGTGGGGCGGCGCCTAGTTGGCTTTTCGGATGGCGGAGCTTGGGTTTATGATTATTTTGTCGACTATCCATCTTTTGCAAAAGCGGCAATCGCGCTATCCCCGGGCGGAGGTATTCCGAAAAGCTTACCCCCATGCTCTAATCAAGAATTCTGCGGACTTATATATATTGGTGGTGGCACTCAGGAACCAGGATTTTTAGCAAATGCAAAAGGCGTTTTTGAACGCCTTCAACATTCAGGGTGGGAAGCAAATTTTGAGGAGTTAAATAGCGGGCATAGCCCATCAACATGGGGACCAATATTACTCAAAGCCATTTCTGAACTCGAGCAAACCTTTTAATTAACCAGTAGTAAACTCTTCAATCGTTAGGCGGTAAGGCTTCCTTCAAATCAAAATGCAAACAAAAAGTATTGTCATCCGAAAGGCCAAGACGGTACAGTCAGGATTAGTGGGCGACCTGCGACCCAACTTCCTACCACTTACTGGTAGAGTTATTTGATCATTTTGAGCTCATGCGGCCCTCTTTTGCGAGTTTTGATTTTAAGCATATTCTCGCGGCGTACGATTGCCGAGTCTCTTGATGCCTTTGACTACGCTCAGCAGACAAACGGTGTTCGCGACAGCCGCCACCGCATTGAACACGCTGAAATGCCGCGCCTTGCCGATTTAAAGCGTTTTCGAGAACTTGATGTCATAGCTTCCACGCAACCTATGTTTGCCTATCCTGATACAACTGTGCTCGAAAATTTTGCGCCCTTGTTAGGGCATGATCGCGCAAAGCACGCCGACAACTTTGCACTATGGGATAAAACAGGTATTCGGCAAGTCTTTGGCAGCGATAATCCCGTCATGACGCTGTCTGTGCTTAAAGGCGTTGAAGCCTCTGTTGCCCGGATGACAGAAAATGGCGACCCGTCAGGTGGTTGGTATCCCGATGGCTGGATTAGTGCTGAAGCTGCACCCAGGCACTATACCTCAGATTCTGCTTGGGGCACTCATGTCAATTATAACCGCAGCTTTTGCAGCGCGCTTCTATGCGCTCGGCTCCGTCCATATCTAAATATTTACTCAAATGGTTACTGTGTTTACACAAGATTTGCAGTTCAGAAGTTGTGACTAATGATAGGCTTGCTTGTGTTCTTACGATTAGA